>JAEBEO010000004.1:0-456260 GCA_049998115.1 Amycolatopsis sp. cmx-4-19
CTTCCGGCCCTGTTCGACTGAAGTACCTGAAGGCCCCCTTCACGGACTCGAGGGGTCGGTCAGGTGGGGCAGGGGTGTGGCGAAAGCCACTTTCGCAACGTTGAAGGTTGCGAAAGTGGCTTTCGCACCACCACCCTTTGCCTTACGCCGCCGAACCCGACTCGGCACCTCTTGACCTACCCGCCATGAAGCCCACTTCCTCTTCACGCCGGGCGGTCCGTGAGGTCGTGGCGCAGGCGATGGCCCACAGACCCGCCATGGTCATGGCGAACGTGGTGAACCCCATCAGCAGCGCGATGGCGCCGTGCATGCCGATCGCCAGCGCCCAGCCCGTCCTGCGGGCCCGTCCGGGGCAGAGCAGGAGCACGGCCAGGGTCAGCTCGGTCGCCAGCGCTCCCCAGGTCACGACCGACACGCCGATCCGTTGCTCCAGGATGGTCCCGATCGGCGGCCGGATCGCCATGGCCGAGCCGTAATGCGGGTGCACCAGCCAGTAGTAGCCCGCCGTCCCGTCCCGCCAGGCGGGCACGGCGAGCTTGCTGAGCGACGCCTGCGCGTAGATCGACACGCCGAGAACGCGGACGAAGAGATGTGCCGCGTACGCACGGCCCCGCCACGCGGCAGGCAAGGAACCGTCGGGCCGCTGCCAGTGCCACCGCCGGTCGTCGCCGAGACAGATCGGGATGAGCAACAGCGTGAGGATGCGCATCACCTGCTCCCCCGCGTCGGGCAGGGCCACGGCCACGCTGAGACTGTAGGTCGCGTACCAGTGCGGGACGCAGGTCCACCGGGGCCGGTAACCGAGCGCCACGATCACGAACAGGGCGAGCGCGATCACCCGGCAGGCAAGAAGGTTCACCCCGCCGGACTCGGCGAGGCACCACAAGGAGATCCGGCCGATCCCGGCGCAGACCGGCCCGTCGGTGACGCCCGCCGTCCGGGGGAACAACGCCCGGTCCGGGCTGAACGCCAGCAGGCATCCGCTCGCCAGTGCCAGCAGTGATCTGCCTGCCGCGAGCGGCCGTCCGCGCGGCTCGAACCGGTCCGCCGCGTCGGTGAGGGCCACCCACCCTCGCCTCACCGGCCGCATGTCACGTCCAGCAGTGAGACGGCGCCGATCCGGCGGGTCCGGGCGGCGGCGGGCTCGGCGTCGCGCCAGGCGAGCGGGGTCTCTTGGGACAAAACGACTTTCCCGCAGATCGTCGCGTCGCGGGTGGGGTTCACCACCGGGAAGGAAGGAACCGACGCCAGCACCGGACCGCACTCTTCGATCGTGCCTGCCGCGCAAGCGTTCCACCGGTCAGCGGGAACGCCCTGTTCCAGGGCCGCGGTCTCCATCCACTGGGTGTAGGCGATCCGGCTGAGTCCCCACCGGTTGCCGGAACCGGTCGCGTACAGGGTGATCGGGCTCAGGTCCCGCGCGTCGTAGACGACGGTGTCCGCACCGATCGGTGCCCGCGTGAAAACCCGCCAGTCCTGGTGCCAGACCAGGCTCGCGGTCTCGGCTTGGTGTGACCACCAAGCCGAGGTGGACCGCGGAGTCCCGGCCTGAAGCAACCAGGTGGCCGCGAACACGACGGCCAGGGCGAGCAGCGATGAGACGAAGCTCTTGGTGCTCCTCCTCGGGGAAGACGGCTCGGTCATCGCGAAAGGGCTAGCAGGACGGGTGGCAGATCGGGCCCTTGACGTTGATCGTCATCGCGCCGGAACCGGCCGAAGCGGGCGAGGGTCCCTCGGTGACGCCGGTCAGCCCCAGCAGCACCCCCAGTGCGGTGACGGCCACAGCCAGACCCGTTACGACGGCTTTCCGCATATGTACTCCTCTATCGGTCGGTTCGGGGCGTGCCAGGGCTGAAACACGCCGCCTACCTGGGAGATCTCCCCAGCCGGGCCCATCGTGGCAACGGCCGCTATTCGTTCGCTATCGAACCTGCGGATCGGCTCTTAGCGGCGCTTCGACGAGCTCGTTCTTGGTCTACTCTGTATGGGGTTCGCGACGCGGAGGGGGCAGTTGCGCCATGGATTTTCATATCCTGGGACCGCTGGAAGCGAGGACTGACGAAGGGGTCGTCCGCCTCGGCGGTCGCCGCCAGCAACGGCTGCTGGCGATCTTGCTGATCCACGTGAACAAGGTGATCACCCTCGACCGCCTCGTCGAAGGACTCTGGGACGAGGCGGCCCCGCCGACAGCCCACGCACAGGTGCACAACGCGGTCTGGGCCCTGCGCCGCACCTTCACCGCGGCGGGCGGGGACGGGGACTCGATCGTCACCGAACCCGTGGGCTACCGGCTGGTCCTGCCCGACGACCGGCTCGATCTGCACAGGTTCTGGTCGGGTGTCCAGGCCGGGGAGAAGGCCGAGGCCGACGGGCATCCCGCGGAAGCCGTGGAGGCGCTCTCGGCCGCCACCGCCCTGTGGCGCGGGCCCGCGCTCGCCGGACTGCGGACGGGTCGTGCCATCGACGCCGCCGCCACCGGGCTGGACGAACAGTATCTGCTCGCGGTGGAACGGCTGAGCGAGCTCCGGCTGAAGCTCGGCCAGGCCGACGAGCTCGTGATCCAGCTGACCGGCCTGGTGAGCGAGAATCCGTTCCGGGAGCCGCTCCGGGCACTGCTGATGCTGACCCTCGCCGCATTGGGCAGGCAGACCGAAGCTTTGGCCGTGTACGAAGAGAGCCGCCGTCTCCTCGCCGACGAACTGGGCCTCGACCCGGGAAAGCGGCTTCGTGAGGCGCACGCCCGGATCCTGCGCGGCGTCCCCCTCGAACCGATACCGGCGATCCCCGGCAAGCCGCGCCGCCTGCCCGCCGGCGCGAGCGACTTCGTCGGGCGCTCGGCCGACATCGACCAGGTACTCACCGAGGTACGCCGCGGGCTCGCCGGGCCGCTGATCATCACCGCGATCGACGGTATGGGCGGCGTCGGCAAGACCGCGCTCGCCATCCGGCTGGCGGAGCTCCTGGACCACGACTACCCCGACGGGATGTATTTCATCGACCTGCACGGTTTCTCCGTCAAAGAGGAACCGCGGACACCGGAGGCGGCGCTGGACGTCCTGCTCCGGCAAGCGGGGACGCCGGTGGAACTGGTGCCGCCCGGACTCGCCGAACGCGCCGAGCGGTGGCGGTCGATGGCACTGGGCAGACGGATCATCGTCGTACTCGACAACGCCGTCGACGCGGCGCAGGTACGGCCGCTGCTGCCGGGCACGGCCGAAGCGCTGGTGCTGGTGACCAGTCGCCGACGGCTGACGACACTGGACAGCGGGCGTCCGGTCTCACTCGACGTGCTGTCCCCCGACGAAGCTGTCGCGCTGTTCCGGCGGATCGCGGATCGGCCCGTCGACGACTCGGCCGCGGTCGCCGATGTGATCGAGCTCTGCGGCCGTCTGCCACTGGCCATCCGGATCGCCGCGTCCCGGCTGCGGCACCGGCCGGCCTGGACCGTCGCGGACCTGGCCGACCGGCTGCGCGAGACCCGCCGCCGGATGCACACCCTGACCGTCGACGACCTCAGTGTCTACACGACACTGTGGCTGTCCTACGAAACGCTCTCCGACCGGCAGCGCCAGACCTTCCGCCTGCTGGGTGTCCATCCGGGCCAGGACTTCGATCGGCACGCCATCGCCGCACTCACCGGTCTCTCGGTGGACGAAGCCGAACAACAGCTGGAAAGCCTCTGTGACTGCAACCTTCTCCTGCAACCCGTCGCGGGGCGTTACCAGCTGCACGACCTGGTCCGCGACTGCGCCAAACAGCTTGTGGAGACCGAGGAAACCGAGTCCAGCCGCGAGGAGGCGATGGGACGGCTCTTCGACTACTACCTCTATCTGGCCCATCTGCGCTGCAGCCCGATGGCACGCAAGCTCTCGCTCTTCGAGCCGGACATCCCTTCCGGTCCGGTGGCGGTACCGCCTGCCCGGAACGAGGTCGAGGCGATCGGCCTGCTGGAGATCGAGTACCAGAACCTGATCGCGGTGGCCTCCCTCGCCCAGGCGTCGGGCTGGTCCCTGCACTCGTGGCAGCTGCCCTGTGTGCTGCGGCCGTTCCTGGAGCGGATGAACTTCCGCGTCGCCTGGCTGCAGCTGTTCGAGGGCGCGTTCGTCGCGGCGCGGCAGCTGGGTGATCCCCGCGGCGAGTCCACCGCGCTGGCCAACATCGGGGTCATCCGCCGCGAGCTCGGCCAGCTCACCGAGGCGATCGACCTGCTGAGACGCGCCCTGCTGATCAGTCGAGCGGCAGGCGACCAGGCAGGCGAGGCGTACCAGACCGCGGACCTGGGCATCACCTACGTGCGGACCGCCCGGTACCGCGAGGCGCGGGAGTGCTTCAGGATCGCCCACGACCTGTCGGAGAAGCTGGGCAGCACCCGTGACGTCGGCGTGCTCATCAACAATCTCGGGTTCGTGGCGGCGGATCTCGGCGAATATCCCGAAGCGCTGGAACAGTTCCTGCGGGCGCTGTCCATCAACCGGAAAACCGGCTTCCGGCAGGGCGAAGCGTTGTCCCTGGCCAATATCGGCAGGCTGCACGGGCATTTCCAGCGCTACCCGCAGGCCCGCTCGCATCTGAACGAGGCGCTGTCGCTGAGCCGCGAGATCGGCTACCGGTTCGGCGAGGGGTGGGCGCTGGCGTGGCTGGCCACCCTGCACCGCCAGGAAGGCGACCTCGCGTCGGCGATCGATCTGGGCAGGCTGGCCCTCGAGGTCGGCGCGGCGGCGGGGGTCGCCGACGTCGAATGCGACGCGCTCAACTGTCTCGGCGAGACGTACCTGGCGCTGGACCATATCGAGACGGCCGCCGACCTGCACCGGCGTGCCGGGAGCCTGGCCACGAGCCGCCACCTCACCCTGGAGATGGCCCGCGCCGTCGAGGGCGAGGCCCATGTGGCACTGCGGCACGGTGAGCCGACCGAAGCGCGCCGGCTCTGGAAGAGGGCGTTGACGCTCTTCCCGGAGTCTTTGGCCGATCAGGCGCACGCCCAAGCGCATCTGGCCGACGAGGACGCCAAATGCGGTCGGTGCACGGTCGGCTGACGCCTGAGTGATCCGGTCGTCAGGTCGACGGACCCGGGATCCGTCGACCTGGACCGTGCCCACCGCGGTTTCACGCGCACCACTGCCTCATCCACCACCGCGAACGGGAAACCCGCATAGTGCCCGACGGGCTACCCGAATTCATCCCACCGCAGTACCGGGACCCGCTACGAACACCCCGCAACACCCTGACCGAAGAGCCCGCCAGCCACAGCGGCGACGGGCCCTTCGGCATACCCGCCGAACCCACCCCTCGAACCGAGAGGACAAGCGGGCAGGCCGAACAACCGGAGCCGCTCCGGGCCGGCGTGCTCGGTCAGCGGCAACGAGAACTGCCGTCGACCGAGGTCCAGGTCGGATAGGGCGCGACCTTCGCGATGTTCAGCTTGGCGCATTTGCCCTTGCTTTTGGCTACTTTCGCGGTCACGACAACGACCGCGAACCCCGCGGCGCAGGCGCCATTGCCCGGGGTGGGGATCGCACCACAGAGGCCCGCCGCGGCCAGACCGTCCTTGGCGATCGTGGCGGTTTCCTTCTTGCTGAAGACGTAACTGCAACTGACGACCCCGCAATCGAAATTGCCGGTCACCCCGGTCTCGGCGGCGTTCGCCGGGGTCGCCGTCACGAACGTCGCGGCGCCGATGGCGAGTGCGGAGGCGAGTCCGATCTTCCTGGCCTTGTTCTGCATATCGACCGTCCTTTGTGGTCTGCAAGTTGGACGGCTACGACGCTAGGGGCAGGTGCTAAGTGATCATTAAGGATCTTCGCGACGGTTTCCTTAGGCGCTCCGCGAAGGCACGGTGCATTCAGCCAGGCCCTGGATCGGTGTCGAAAGGCTGGGCTTTGCGCGCGGTGGTGCTCGAGTCGCCCCGTGTCGGCTTCGGCGGAGTGCCGGGGCATCACGGACTTGACCTTGACACTGTGACAAGGTCTTCACTGGGTGCAGGAGGTGGTTCCCATGAACTCGACACAGCGGAACCCACAGGACACGCGCCTGCTCGACGCGTTGGGCGCCGAAGGCTCGTCGACGCGTCTCAAGGCGGCTTTGGCCGCGGGAACGAACCCCGACCCCGGACTCGTCGACGCGCTCGTGGAGCGGTGCGCGATCGAGCCGGACTTCTTCGTGCGCGACATGCTCACCTGGGCGTTGACCCGTCTCCCGGCGGAGATCACGGTGCCCAGGCTCCGCGCGGAGCTCGGTTCCGGAGGCGCTCAGGCCCGTAGCCAGGCGTTGCATACGCTGTCCAAGATCGGCGACGGGAGCGTCTGGCCCGCGATCACCCGATCGGTGCTGCACGACGCCGACGACGAGGTGGCGCGTAGCGCGTGGCGTGCTGCCGTCATCCTCGTGCCCGACGGCGACCGGGAGGAGCTGGCCATGGACCTGACCGCACAACTCGGTCGCGGCGACCGGAATGTGCAGCTGAGTCTCAGCCGGGCACTCGTCACACTCGGGGACGTGATCGAGCCGGCCCTGCGGGCAGGACTGAGGAGCAAGGACCCGGCGGTGCAGGCGCACGCCCGCGCCACGGAGCGGCTCCTCCGCGACCCGGACGCCGGGTTCGACTCGGCCGTCGACGAGGCGAAACGGGTGTTCGCGCTCGGGCCGGACAGGGCCTAGGTGACAGCGTGCTGATCGGCGAGGTGGCAGGCCGCTCGGGAGTGAGCACCCGGATGCTCCGGCACTACGACTCACTCGGGCTGGTGCGGCCGACAGGTCGCACGGTGGGTGGTTACCGCGAATACTCCCCCGAGGACATTCGCCGGATCTTCCACGTGGAAAGCCTGCGGTCACTGGGCTTGTCGCTGCGCCAGATCGGACGTGCACTGGAGGACCCCGCCTTCGAGCCGTCCGATCTGGTCGGCGACCTCATCCGGCGGACCGAAGACCGGCTGAAGCGGGAGCAGGAACTGCTCGATCGACTCCGCACGGTCGATGCCTCGGCGCCCTCCGGCTGGCAGGACGTCCTGCGCATCGTCGAACTCCTGCACGGGCTCACCTCGCCCAGTGCCGCGCGACGTCAGCAGGCCGTCCTGTCCCCGGCCGAAGACGTGCCGGTCCCCACTGAGCTGCTGGTCGGGGCGATACTCGCCGAAGCCGATCCGAACGTCGCCGGAGCCCTGCGGTGGGCCCTCGCGCGGGCGGGCGGGGCCGGTGTGGCGGGTGTGGCGTCCGGTGTGCACTCGGACGACGTCGACATCCGGCGGCGCGCGGTCCTGGCGATCGCCGAGATGTCCGGTGACGAGGCGAACGCGGTGCTCGCGGACGCGCTCGGGGACGCCGATCAGACGGTGCGCGGGCGTGCCGCCCTGGCGTTGGGCACGCGTGGCGCGACAGCGGCCGTGCCGGCGCTCGTCCGCATGGTGGTCGAGGGCACGAACGACGTCGAGGCGGCCGAGGTCCTGGGATCACTGTCGTCGGACCCCGGGTGCGCGGACCGGATCGTGACCGCGCTGATCGACGAGCTCGCCGCCCGCACCGCGGACTCCGGGGTGCGCATTCGCCTGGTCCAGGCACTCGCCGAGCTGCCGGCGGCCCTCGCGCTGGACGCCCTGCGGCCGGTGGCCGACGACGACGACCGGGCCGTCGCCCTCGTCGCCTCGGCCCTGGCGGGAGTACTCGAAGAGCGGTCCGGCAGCTGACCCCCTGCCGGGCCGCGTCACGACCGCCTGCCCCGCATCTGACGTATCCATGTTTGTCGCGGCGCGGCCGTGCCGCCACCGATTTGGCCGTAGCCGGGCGGCCACGCCGCTGGCACGCTGGATTCGGTTTCTCCCACCCCGGAAAGGGTTTTCTCCCATGACGTGTCCCCTGGTGCTGGACCCGAGCGGGCAAGACATCCACGCCGAAGGCGAGCGGCTGCGCGAACGCGGCCCGATCACCCGGGTGGAACTACCGGGCGGTGTGGTGGCCTGGTCGGTGACGAACTACGAACTGCTGCGCGGACTGCTCAGTGATCCGCGCGTCTCCAAGGATGCCCGGCGACACTGGCCGGCACTGGCCGACGTCGGCGCGGACTGGCCGTTGCTGGTGTGGGTGTCGGTGCGGAACATGTTCACCGCGTACGGCGCCGACCACAAACGGCTGCGCTCGCTCGTGACGCAGGCGTTCACCGCGCGCCGGATCGCCACCCTGGAACCCTGGATCACCCGGATCGTCGACGGCACGCTGACCTCCCTCGCGGCCCTGCCGCCGGACGAACCCGTCGATCTGCGGGAGAGTTTCGCCTATCCGGTTCCCATCGACGTGATCTGCCACCTGTTCGGGGTACCGGACGCGGCCCGTCCCGGACTGCGCCACGCGGTCGACGTGTTCTTCCGGACCTCGGCGAGTCAAGAGGCGATGCTGGCCGCGTATCAGGACATCCACTCGATCTTCACCGAACTCGTCGCCGCCAAGCGGCTGGACCCCGGCGACGACCTCACCACCGCGCTCATCGCCGCGCACACCCAGGACGACGGTGCCCGGTTGGACGAAATCGAACTGATCGACACCCTGATCCTGTTCATCTCGGCGGGCCACGAGACCACCGTGAATCTCCTCGACCAGGCCGTCGTCGCGCTGCTGACCCATCCCGGCCAACTCGCCCTGATCCGCGACGGCCGGGCCTCCTGGCCGGACGCGATCGAGGAAACCCTGCGCTGGCAAGGGCCCGTGGCACATCTACCACTGAGGTACGCCGTCGAGGACATCCCTGTCGCCGACGTGGTCATCCGGCAGGGCGAAGCGATCCTGGCAGGCTACGCGGCCGCGGGCCGGGACCCGGAACTGCACGGGCCGGACGCCGGCGCGTTCGACGTCACCCGTGCCGACAAAGCGCATGTCGCTTTCGGTTACGGGGCACACCATTGCCTCGGCGCGCCGCTGGCCCGGCTGGAGGCGGCCATCGCGCTGCCCGCCCTGTTCGGGCGGTTCCCCGACATGACCCTCGCGATCGCACCGGATGCCTTGCGGCACCTCGACTCCTTCATTTCCAACGGGCATCGGACGCTGCCGGTGTGGCTGCACGGCCCTCGGCCGTCCACCGCCCCTGCCTGACCGCCGTCCCGCGAACTCCGCGGCCGGTCTCACCCTCACATTCAGTCTTGCGAGTTCTGCCATGTGGAAGCTAACCTCCGCAGACTGAAATTTCCGGGAAACGCTCGCTTCTACCGAGAGGCGGATCCATGGTGAAGAGGACGCGGACCGAGGCGGCAGGCAGGCCCGAGGACGAACGGCTGGGGCTCGGCAAGAGTTTCACCTACGGTGTCCAGCACGTCCTGACGATGTACGGCGGCATCATCGCGCCCCCCTTGATCATCGGCGGCGCCGCCGGCGTCTCGTCTGCCGAAATCGGCCTGCTCGTCGCGTCGTGCCTGTTCATCGGCGGGCTGGCGACGATCCTGCAGTCGTACGGCGTGCCCTTCTTCGGTTCCCGGCTGCCGCTGGTCCAGGGCACCTCCTTCGCCGGCGTGGCGACGATGACCGCGATCGTGGCCGACGGCGGGCTGCCCGCGGTGTTCGGCGCGGTGATCGCCTCCTCACTGCTCGGCCTGGTCATCACGCCGGTGTTCGCACGGCTGGTGAAGTACTTCCCGCCGGTCGTCACCGGGACGGTGATCACGGTGATCGGGCTCAGCCTGATGCCGGTCGCGGCGCAGTGGGCGATGGGCGACAACACCAAGGCGGCGGACTTCGGTTCGGTCTCCAACATCGGACTGGCCGCGCTGACCCTGACGATCGTGCTCGTGCTCAGCAAGATCGCCGTCCCCGCCGTCTCCCGGCTCTCGATCCTCCTGTCGATCGTGGTGGGCACCGCGCTGGCCGCCGTACTCGGCAAGGCCGATTTCTCGCACGTGTGGGACGGTCCGGTCTTCGCGGTACCGACACCGTTCGCTTTCGGCGCGCCGACCTTCGGTGTCGCCGCGATCGTGTCGATGGTCATCGTCGTGCTGGTGACCCTCACCGAGACCACGGCCGACATCCTCGCGGTGGGCGAGATCGTCGGGACGCGGACGGGCAAACGCCGGATCGGCGACGGGCTGCGTGCCGACATGGCGTCCTCGGCGATCGCGCCGGTCTTCAACGGGTTCACCCAGAGCGCGTTCGCCCAGAATGTCGGTCTCGTCGCGATCACCGGGGTCAGGAGCCGGTTCGTGGTGACCGCCGGCGGAGTGGTCCTGCTGGTCCTCGGAATGCTCCCGGTACTCGGCCGGGTGGTCACCGCGATCCCGTACCCGGTCCTGGGCGGCGCCGGTCTCGTGCTGTTCGGCACGGTCGCGGCGTCCGGCATCAAGACACTGTCCAAAGTGGATTACGACGGGAACATGAACCTGGTCGTCGTCGCGGCCTCCGTCGGCCTGGGCATGGTCCCGATCGCGGCACCGGACTTCTACCACCACTTCCCGGCGTGGGTCGGCACGATCTTCCACTCGGGAATCAGCTCCGCCGCGCTCATGGCCGTCGTGCTGAACGTGGTGTTCAACCATCTGAAACCGGGCAAGGCGGGCACCGACCCGTCGGTGTTCGCGACGGCGACCCGGGTGATCGACTACTCCGACCTCGAAGCCTTCTCCCAGCTGGAGAACGGCGACAAGATCGTCGACGGCAGGATCGTCGACGCCGCAGGCAAACCGGTTCCGGTGAGGGGTGCGGACGGCCGCCCGGTGCAGTACCGGATCGGCGCCGAACCGGAAGGACACTGACTTTCCGCGTAGTGGTTCATCCGCATCGCCCGGACGCTATAGGTTGTGCGCATGTACGTGCCGACACCGACTCAAGGCGACCCGCGTCCGACCGCAGGACAGCCATGGTGGCTGGTCGTCGGGCCCGGATTCGCCGCGCTCATCGGCCTGTTCCTGCTCACCGTGATCTACCGTTTCGACGGCGGATCCGCCGTCCAGGTCGAACTGGAGATGTCCAGCCGGTCGCTGCTGCTGAGCGGCCTCGTCGCCTATCTCGTCGCGGCCGTGATCGCGTTCCCGGCCGGGCTGGTGCTCGGCGGGCGCTTCCCGACGGCGGTGACCGTACCCGCGATCTGCCTGATGCTCCTCGGCGTGGTGCTCGTCGCGTTCGCCCCCAACAGCGCTTTTCTCCTGGTGGGGCGGGTGCTCAACGGCCTCGGCGCGGGCGCGGCCATCGGCGTGACCGCCGCACTGATCCGACGGCTCCGGACCGGCCGCGGCGCCGCGGCCGGGGTGACCGCGGGCCTCGGTGTCCTCGCTGCGGCGATCGCCCCCTTCCTCGGCGGGCTGCTCTCGGACACCCTCGGCTTCCGCGTGGTGTACATGGTGGCCGCACTTTTCGTGTTCGTCGCACTCGTCGTCGCCGGAATCCTCGGCATCGTGACCCTGACAGGGCGACCGCGTCACCGACAACAGCGGTGACGCGGTCGCCCGCCAGTCCGGCGTCAGCGCCGATCAGACCGGGATGTCTCCCGGTGTCCCCCACTGCGTGGCGAACAGGCCGAGGCCGTACCAGGTCCCGTTCGACGGGCGCCACACCACGAAGTCGGCCCTCGGGTCGCCACCGAAATTGCCGGACACGGGAATGTCACCGGCGGCACCCCACTGCTGGGTCGCGATTCCGAGGACGTACCAATAACCGTTGCTCGGGCGCCACACGGCGAAGTCGGTACGCCCGTCCGCGTTGAAGTCACCGGCCACCGGAACGTCGCCCGCGGTACCCCATTGCCGGGTGGCGATGTTGCGCACGTACCAGACGCCGTCGCTGGGACGCCAGACGGTGAAGTCGGCGCGCCCGTCCGCGTCGAAGTCGCCGGACACGGGAACGTCGCCCGCGGTGCCCCACTGGACGGTCGCGATACCGAGCACGTACCAATAACCGTTGCTCGGCCGCCACACGGTGAAGTCCGAGCGACCGTCGCCATTGAAATCGCCGGTCAGCGGGACGTCACCGGGCGTACCCCACTGCTGGGTCACCACGGCGCCGGTGCTGCTCTGGATGATGTACCAGTAGCCGTTGCTGGGCCGCCACACGGCGAAGTCCGCCAGGTGGTCGCCGTCGTAGTCCGCGGCGACCGGCACGTCACCCGAGACGCCCCATTGCCGGGTCGCCACGCTGCCGTTGCTGCTGCGGATCACATACCAGATGCCATCGCTGGGACGCCACACCGCCTTGTCGGCGAACCCGTCCCCATCGAAGTCGGCGGCGGGTTTCTGCGACGCGGGCGAAGCGGTGATGCCGACGTCGGCACCGTCCGCGCTCGCGATCGACGGCACGACGAGCAGGCTCGCGAACAGACCCGCTATCGCCATCCCCGCACGAATGGTTCTTCGCATTTTCCGGAACCCTTTCCACTCTATGGATGTAGGCTTCCCAGTCCGCTCCCCTTGTCCGAAGATACGCACCGGAATGTCTACACGCTGGCGCGAAAACGTGTCATTGTCAGCAAAGGTTCCATCCAGTGGACCAGGTGAGGGGGATTTACGATGGAGACCGGAAAAAGACCGAGAAGCGTCCTCGACGGCGCTTTCACCCTATTGGATGCGTTGGTACGACATAAAGGTGAAGCCGGACTGACCCAGCTGGCCAATTCCTGCTCAATGCCGAAATCCACCGCACACCGATTGCTCGAGCAATTGACCGCACTGGAGGTTGTCCAGCGCACGGAAAACCGCTACCGCGTCGGCGCGCAGGCATTCCGGCTCGGCCAGTCGTGGCAGCCTTATCCACGCTTGCTCGAGCTCGCCCGCGGGCAGCTCCGATGGCTGTTCGCCGCCACGCGGGCCAGCTCGCTGTTCGCCGTGCCGTGTGACGGCGACATCCTGATCGCCGCCAGTCTCACCCTGCCGGAGCACGACCTCCTCCTGCGGCCGGGAACGACGGTGCCCCAGCACGCCGGCCGCTTTTCGCCCGGCTGGCAGGCGAAACACGGTCTCGTCGTCACCGAAGCAGCTGTCAGGCTGCCGACCGGCGAGTCGCTCGGTTCGATCGCGACCGCGATCTCCGGGCGTCGGCCAGGCGGAGCGATACCCGACGCCGTCGCCCGCACCGCACGCACCCTCGGCGCGGCACTGGTGCACTGACACTCACCGCGGTTGCCGCGATTCCCGCGCAGCGTCCGCACCGACTCGGAACCGGGACCGGATACCGACGACGAACTCCACAGCCGGGATCGGAAGAGGTAAGTGAACCGATCCTGGTTCCCCGTGTTTCGGTCGTTCGTCCACGCTTCCCTCTCGGGTCCACCGACGCGCTACTTTTCTTATTGGGTCGAACCAATTCGGCCCGCCGACTATTCGAGCGCGTACATCCCGCTGTCCAGCTTCTCCGGGTTGACAACTTCGGGACAACGTCGATCCCGCGGTTCCGCCTTCGCCCGCAAGCTGATGAGCTTGACGGGTGAAACGCGGCAGACTCGACGAGATCGTCAACGCGACCGTGCCGGCACCCGGCTGGTGGCTGGTCGCCGCGACCGGACTGGCCGCGGCCGCCGTGGCGCTGACTTCGGTGGCCATGCTGGTCACCGGGCAACGACGCCTGCTGCCCCGGTTCAACGTGCTGGGAACGTTCGTGCACGAGGGCGGGCACGCACTGGTGAGCGTGCTGACCGGCGGAGGGGTGCACCAGGTCGCGATCTTCAGCCCGGATTCCGGAATGACGTGGTCGTGGGTCCCCTCGCGGTTCTCCTCGATCCTCACCTCCGTCGCCGGTTACGCGATGCCGCCGCTGGCCGGGCTCGGGGCGGCCGTGCAGCTGCAGCGCGGGCACGCCGCCGCCGTGCTCACCCTGACCGTGGTCGCCACCGCCCTGCTGCTGTTCTTGTCCGCCGACCTGCTCACCTTTGCCGTCGTCGCCGGTATCGGCATGGTCGCGTTCGCCACGCTGGCCTGGGCGCCGGTGGCGCTGCTGACGACGATCGCCTACTTCGAGACATGGCTGCTGCTCACCAGCGAGCTCTCCGGAGTCGGCCACCTCGTCGCCGCCCGCAGGCGCGGCCGGGTCTCCGACGGCGACGACGCGGCCGGCCTCGCCAAGGAGACCCACATTCCCGGCTTCGTCTGGATCATCGGCTGGCTCGCACTGAACATCTGGGCGCTGTGCAAGGCATTCCCGCTGTTGTGGCCGTGACGCGGGGTGCCCTCAGTCGGGGGCCAGGATTTCGGCCAGCCGAAGGGTGTCTTCGAGGTAGCGCTCGTAAGGGAAGCCGGCCGCGACGAGTCCCGCGCGGAACTCGTCGTAGAGCGGTTTCCCGGCGTCATGGAAGGCTTTCCGGCCGACGTCGGTGAGGCGGACCAGCCGCCGCCGCGCGTGCTCGGGATCGACGCTGATGCGCACCAGGCCGTCCGCTTCGAGCGGTCGCAACGCCCGGCTGATCGCCGGATCGGAGATCGACATCGCCTGCGCGAGCCGATGCTGCGTCGTCGGCTCGATCTCCTCCAGCGTGCCCAGGAGGCGTATCTGGCCATAGGTCAAACCGCCGGGGTCATCGGTACGCCGACGGGCAGCTTCGCCCATCAGCATGACCACGCGGTGCAGCAGGTCTGCGAGTCCGTCATCCACCAGCTCACCCTACCAGAGTGTTGACACGTTAATATTAAGTAGGTAAGACTGAAGCCATGGACACCTTCTCTTACCTCGCCCAATCTGCTTTCCCGCTGGTCTGGATCGTGGTGCCCGCCATCGGAGCCACCCTCCGCGCCCGCCGGGCCACCTCCTCCGGAGAACGGCTCGAGATCTGGCAGCGCTGGTGGGCCATCGGCGCCTTCGGCTGCGGCAGCCTGTGGATGACAGTCGCCTTCCTGGCCTTCCCGGACGTCATGGCCACGGCGATCGGCTTCGACCGGACCCCCTTCCTGTTCGAGATCGCCTTCGCCAACCTCGGACTGGCCATCATGGGCTTCCGGGCCGCCTCGGCATCCGCGCGCGAACGCATCACCATCGGCCTCGGCGGCGGGATGTTCCTCTGGGGAGCCGCGATCGGCCACGTCTACCAATGGTTCGCCAACGGTGACCACGCCCCCGGCAACACCGGTGGCGTCCTCGTCAACGACGTCCTGATCCCGGCGGTCATGATCATCCTGGCCATCCGGTCCCGGCGGCTCGACCCCGCCCCACGACCGGCCGCCGAAATCACCGTCTGACAGCGCGGGAGTTGTTCCCATCATGACGACACAGACCGACGCGGCCGGGAAGGCCGCCGCCGAGCGGCTCACCGTCTTCGCCGACGCGGTGATCGCGATCGCGCTCACCTTGCTGGCCCTGGATCTCCCCATCCCCGAAGGCGACACCACCGACGCCATGCTGGGCTCGGTGTCGGCCCACGGCAAGGAATACCTCGCCTTCGCGCTCAGCTTCGTGGTGATCGCCGCCCACTGGCGCGCCCATCACGAGATCTTCCCCCATGTCCGCGCACTGAGCGGCCGCCTGATCAGCCTCACCCTGGCGTGGCTGTTCATGCAGGTCCTGATGCCGTTCGCGACGCGGGTGATCACCGCCGATGGCGCCTTCGCGCCCCGGTTCAGCCTCTACGCGGTGGCGCAGGTCCTGGCGTCCGCGTCGTTCGCCCTGATCATCCGGGAGATCCGGCGCGAACACCTGTACCGAACCGACGGCCCGCCCCGGGTGTTCGCCCAGAGCCTGACGCGCAGCGTCTGCCTGGCCACGGTCTTCGGGGTGTCCATCCCCGTCGCGTTCCTGACCGAGGACCCCCGTGCGTACCTGTGCTGGCTCGCGGCGCCGATCGCGCTCGCCGTCGCCCGGCGCGTCCAGGACCGCGGGCGGTCCGATGCCTGAGCAGGGTCGGGGCCCATCCGGGCCGGCTGCGACGACCGGCTCAGAGCCAGTCCGCCTCGATGCCGCGGGCACGCAGTGTCTCCAGCGCCTCCTCGTTGCCCGTGTAGAGCAGCGTCATCGACTTCAGGCGGGGAAAGTGCCGCACGTCGGCGAATTCGTCGACGTCGAACAGTCCGTCCTCACCGTCCCAGTTCGGCGCGATCTCCAGATAGATCTCGTTGCCGCCGTCCATCTCGATCTCGGTGATCCTCTCCGCGAGCTCGACGGGGATCTCGAGCGCCTCGAAGTAGGCCAGGGCCTCAGGGACCGCCTCGACACTCCCGTCGTCGTAGGTGAAGCCCTGCTCGGCGGCGTACTCCCGCAGAGTGAACCTCGGCAGGAGGTCCTGGTTGTACATCAGTTCCTGGACGACGGCGATCTTGAAGTTGGCGTCCGTGAACGGGATCGGCTGGCTCATTCCCGGACCCTACAACAGGCGCGTGCCCCTTGTACGCGCGATTCCGGTTGCCGTCAAAGGGGTTTCCCACAGTGTACGCGGGCGCGGACGGGCGGTACGTTCGAAGTCTCGGCGGACGGGGGTGTCCGCCCGGGCACACTGGGGAGCGTGACCGGATATGGTCCTGCGGCATTCGAAAACCCTGATGAGACGCGGATTCGCCGGCGTCGTGACGATGCTGGCCCTGGCCGCCACCGCGGTCGCCGTCGGGCCGGCGGCCATCGCCGGCCCGGTGACCGATCCGGCGGCGTACGTCGATCCGCTGATCGGCACGAAGACGAACGCCGCCACCCAGGACGCGGGGATGACCTTCCCCGGGGCGGTGGCGCCGTTCGGGATGCTCCAATGGAGTCCTGACACCGAACATTCTCTGTACGGCAGCGGATACGACTACGATTCGAACTCCATCACCGGTTTCGGCCTGACCCATCTGAACGGCGCGGGCTGTCTCGGCTTCGGCGAGATCCCGATCATGCCGGTCTCCGGCGGCGTGAGTGCCGCGCCACCCGCGAATCCGGCGTTGTACCGCTACGGCTACACGCACGCCGCCGAACAGACGAGTCCCGGTTACTACGGCGTCCAGCTCACCAACGGGCCCAAGGTCGAACTCGCCGCGACACAGCGGTCCGGCACGGGCAGGTTCACCTTCCCCCCGGGCGGCACCGGCAGCGTCCTCTTCGACGTGTCGCGCGCGCTGGGCGGGCACGTCGACCGCTCTTCGGTCACGGTCAACGCCGCCGCCGGCACGGTGACCGGGTACGCCAAGAGCGGCGGCTTCTGTGGCCGCGACGACCGGTACTACACCGTCTACTTCTCCGCCAAGTTCAGCAGGTCGTTCTCCACAGTGGGCACGTGGAACGGCACGACCCTGTCGCCGGGCAGCACGACTTCGACCGGCAGTGGCGCGCGTGGTGGCTACATCGGCTTCACCCCGAACGCGCAGCCGGTCACGGTCAAGCTCGGGCTTTCCTTCACCAGCGCGGCGGGGGCGGAGCTGAACCGGACGACGGAGGGCGGCAGCACCACCTTCGACCAGGTCAAGACGAGCGCCTACACGGCGTGGAAGAACCTCCTCGCCAGGATCACCGTCGACGGCGGAACCGAGGCCCAGCGCAAGGTCTTCTACACCTCGCTCTACCACACCCTGATCCAGCCGAACGTCTTCAGCGACGTCGACGGCCGCTACGCCGGATTCGATCTGCAGACCAGACAAGCGCCGGCCGGGCACACCCAGTACGCGAACTTCTCCGGCTGGGACACCTACCGGACCCAGGTACAGCTGATGACGCTGATCGCCCCGCAAGAGGCGTCCGACGTCGTGCGCTCGATGCTGGCCAACACCCAGGCGATGGGCGGGGTCTGGGATCGCTGGTCGCTGGGCAACACGATCAACGGCGTGATGAACGGCGATCCCTATCACTCGATCGTCGCGAGCACCTATGCCTTCGGCGGACGGGACTTCGACACCGCGGCCACCCTGGCGTCGATGGTCCGCGGCGCCACGCAACGCACTGTCGTGACGACGCCGTACTTCCACGAGGAGCGGCCCGGGCTCGACGACTACCTGAACAAGGGGTTCGTCCCGGACCAGGCTTCGGACACGCTGGAGTACGCGGCGGCGGACTTCGGCATCGCCTCCTTCGCGCAGGCACTGGGCGACCAGACGACGTACGCGAAGTTCATGGCGCACGCGCAGAAATGGGAAAGCCTCTTCAATCCCGCGACGAATTCGCTGCAACCGCGGGAAGGCAGCGGGAAGTTCTACCCGTACGCCCCCACGAGCTCGCGGGGCTGGGTCGAGGGCAGCGGCGCGCAGTACACCTGGGACGTGCCCTACAACCGGCGTGGCCTGTTCGACGCGATGGGCGGCGACGCCGCGGTCGTCAACCGCCTCGACGGGTTCTTCAAAGATCCTTCCGGCGCTTGGAAACTCTCGTCCGGCTGGTCCTCGGCCTACGCCCACCTGCCCAACGAGCCGTCGCAGCACACACCGTGGCTCTACAACTTCGCGGGTGCGCCGGGCAAGACCCAGGAAACGGTCCGCGAGGCCCTGCTCAGCCTGTTCAGCACGAGCCCGGACGGCCTTCCCGGCAACGACGACCTCGGCACGACCAGTTCGTGGTGGGCCTGGGGCGCGATGGGCCTCTACCCGTCCACCCCGGGCCGGGCGGATCTCACCGTGGCCGCACCGTTGTTCTCGAAGGTCACCATCAGCAGACCGGGCGGGACCACGATCACGGTCACCGCGCCGGGGGCCGCCGACGCCACGAAGTATGTCAGCGGCCTGAAACTGAACGGTGTCCCCGTCACCTCGCCCTGGGTCCCCGACGGTCTGGTCAACGCGAACCTGACCCTCGACTTCACCCTGTCCGCGAGCCCGGATCCGTCCTGGGGCAGGCAAAGCGCGCCGATGTCCTATCAGGACGGTGCCTCCGGCGTCTTCACCACACTGCTCCCCTCCGAGCGGGTGGTGGTCCCCCGCGGCGGTACCGGGACGGCGCAACTGCTGGTGCGCAACACCTCCACGACGGCGCGGACCGTCGCGTGGTCCGCCGTGGCGCCGTCCGGCGTCGCGCTCACCCCGTCGAGCGGAACCGTGAACGTCGCCCCCGGCCAGTCGGCGGCCCCGTCGATCTCCGTCGCCGCCACCGCCTCCGACGGGTTCTACGACGCGACCGTGACCACCACGGTCGACGGTGTCTCCCGGCCCAACGGCATCGAGGTGGCGGTCGGTCCGGCCACCGGCGTCGCCACCGCGAGGAACAGCACCTGTGTCGGCTCCGACGGCGTGTCGTCACCGGCCAGCTGCGACCTGAGCAACCACCTCTACTCCGCCACCGCGCTCGCGGCGGCGGGCATCACCCCGGGCGGTGCGGTGAACCTGAACGGCTTCACCTTCACCTGGCCGGTCACGGGACCGGACAACCCGTACGACAACGTCGTCCCCACCGGGCAGACGATCGGCCTGGCGGGGGCGGGTGTGACCCGGCTTTCCCTGCTCGGCGCGTCGGTCGAGGGCAACGGGCAAGGACCCGTGACGGTCACCTACACCGATGGCACGACCCAGCAGTTCACCGTCGGCCTCACCGACTGGGCCCGGACGCCCGAGTACGGCGAGACAGCGGTCGTGACGTCCTACCGGCTGGAGAACTCGGGTGCGTCCACCGGCCCCGCGGTGCGGGTGTTCGCGACGCCGGCGCTGAACCTGAGCCCCGGCAAGACACCGCGGTCGATCACCCTCCCCCCGGCGGGCAGCACGGGCGGTGAGATGCACATCTTCGCGGTGGGAACCGGCCAGTAGCGGCACCGAGGGGCCTCCGTGACATCGGGGGCCCCTCTCTTCTTTCTCGAGTCGTCCCGTAATTCCGAGACGAACCGGATTCCACATAATCCCGGGGTCGGGACATTTCGGCGATGACCGGACCGGGTGGCCGCGAGCCACTTCGGGCAATTCGGAGAAACCATTCAACCGGCACCATTTCCGGCTATCCACGATCCACGATGATCCATGAACGTTCCGGGCTTTCGGCGATGACGGCTTCCTGCCGTCCGGAACGAGGCTGCAGGCCGGTGTTCCGTGAACCGGGCCCTGCCCGGAACGATCCGCGCCGTTCGTCTCCCTACCTAGGACGGTATTCCGGTTCTCCCGTCTTCGGACATCTTTGATTACCGGCATCGAGCTTCTCTGCCGGATTCCCCACCGTCACTTATCCACGACCACCAGGCGGCACGGCCGCCCGATTGTGAGCAACCATGCGAAAACTGGCTTCAGTCGCTCTCGGGATCCTGGCGGCGGCCCTCGCGGTGTCCACACCCGGAATCGCGCAGGCCCAAACGGACTCGGGCGTCCAGCCCTCGATCATCGGCGGAACCACCGCCACCGAGACCTACAGCTTCATGGTCTCACTCAACAACGGCTGCGGCGGCAGCCTCGTCGCCCCCCAATGGATCGTGACCGCCAACCACTGCGGCAGCGCGTCGCAGGGCCGGATCGGCTCGACGAACAAGAACTCCGGCGGCGAGGTCGGCAGGATCGACCGCCGGGTCACCAAACCCGGCACGGACCTCACCCTCATGCACCTGTCCGCGGCCGTCCGCGCCACCCCGGTCGCGATGGCCACGAGCAACCCGGCCGCCAACACGACCGCGCGGCTCCTGGGCTGGGGCTGCACCAGCTGGCCGAGCTGCAGCACGCCCACCACGCTGCGTCAGATCGACCTCCGGGTCCTTCCCAGCAGCTCCTGCTACGCGGGTGGCGGCAGCTCCGGTGACGTCTGCATCTCCGGTGACCGCGGGCATTCCGCCTGCCACGGCGACTCCGGCGGCCCCGCCGTCGTCGGCACCACCGGACGCTGGACCCTCGTCGGCGAAACGCACGGCCCCGGCGACAACAACGGTGAATGCGCCACCAGCACCCTCTACACCGGCATCGCCCAGCACCTGAGCTGGATCAGGCAGCAGACCGGCTCCTGATCACCGGGTAGCAGCGAACCGGCACGTCTCGGTGACCGAGGCGTGCCGGTTCGTCGCGTGCACGAAACATCCGGCAGCCGCCGAAAGATGCCGTCGCCGTCACCCCCGGGAGACGATCTTCTCGGCGAAGGCGCGAGCCCGGCCGCCGCCGTCCTCCGCGTGCCAGACCACCCCGAGCGCCGACTCCGGCAGCCCGGTCAGCGGCACGAAAACGACCGAATCACGCCCTCCTTGGTGTTCGGCCGTCGAGCGGCACAGCACCATGCCGCCTTGGCCCGCCGCGGCGAAGCCCACGCCTTCCTGCAGTGTGCCGGCGACCGGTCCGCGCGGTATCCGAAGCCCTCCGGGGGTGCGGTCGGGCGCTTGGACACGACGCCAGTATTCCGGGGCCGGGCCGCGGATCCCGATCAGCGGGCATCCCGCCAGTTCCTCGACGGCGACGGATTCCCTGCCGGCGAACGGATGCCGGGGCGAGACGGCGAGCATCTGCGGCTGCCGCGAGAAAACCGGGCCGAGCACGAGATCCGGTTCTTCCACCGGAAGCAGCACCACCGCGGCGTCGATCTCCCGGCGGCGGAGTCCGCCGAACGGGTCGGCCAGCGGGATCTCGGTGAGCTCCACCGCGCAGTCCGGATACCGCTGCTCGAATCCGCCGATGGCGTGTGCGAGCCGGTCGTCGATGACGCCCTGGAAACCGATGCGCAGCACACCGCCGATCCCTCGCGCGGCGGCGCGCGTGTGCTCCACGGCGGCGCGCAGCGCCTGGTAGGCCGGACGCAGCTCGGCGAGGAACTTCTCCCCCAGCGGAGTCAGCTCCACCCGGCGGCTCGTACGGTCGACGAGGGTCGCGCCGATCCGCCCCTCCAGCGAGCGGAGCAGCTGGCTGACCCGGCTTTGCGAGACATAGAGGCGTTCGCCCGCCCGGCCGAAGTGCAGCTCCTCGGCGAGTACCAGGAACGCCTCCAGCTCACGGATCTCCAGGCCGCTCATCGGTCTCCTCCACCGTGGATCCAGTAGTCCTGCTCATGGAAGGATGAGACATCGGCCGTTGTTCCCGGCCGCGCACGACGGTTGCCTGGAACACATGGCGCTCAAGGCGACGACACCGAAGAAGAACGGCTGGGCGGCGGTGAGCGCGCTCGCCGGGGCGACGTTCACCGTGGTCACCTCGGAAATGCTGCCGGTGGGTCTGCTGACCCCGATCAGCCGCGACCTGCGGGTCACCGAAGGCACCGCGGGTCTCACGCTCACGGTCACCGGCCTGGTCGCGGCCGTCTCCGCTCCCCTGCTGATCCCGGCACTCAGGAGATTCGACCGGCGGGCCGTGCTGTGCGCGCTGATGGCGCTGCTGGCGGCCGGGAACCTGCTGGCAGCGTGGTCACCCGGGTTCGGCGTCATGCTGGTCGCGCGGGTGCTGGTCGGAATCGGCATGGGCGGGGTCTGGGCGATCGCGGCGAGCCTGGCCGTGCGGCTGGTCCCACCGCGGTCGGCCGGAACCGCGACCTCGCTGATCTTCAGCGGGATCGCGGTGGCATCCGTGCTGGGTGTCCCGGCAGGCACCTATCTCGGGGAGTGGGCGGGCTGGCGGGCCGCTTTCGCCGGTGCCGGTGGTCTTTCCCTGGTGGTGGCGGCCGCGCTGGCGATGTCGCTGCCGTCGTTGCCGACCGAAGGGGACGCCCGCCTTCGCTCGATGCTGCGGCTGACCGGTGTGCCGCGAGTGCGCCTCGGGTTGATCGTGGTGGCGCTGATCGTCGTCGGGCATTTCGCCGCGTACACCTATGTCCGGCCGGTACTGGAAGAGGTGTCCGGGGTGAGTGCGGGGCAGATCGGCACGCTTCTCCTGGTCTACGGGCTCTTCGGGGTCGTGGGCACGTTCGCCTCGGGTGCCGGGGCGGCGCGATCGCCGCGGGTGACCCTGCTGACGCTCGGCGGGATCTTGTCGGCGACGATGGCGCTGGTTCCGCTCCTGGGGCCGACCGCCCTGGCGGCGGCGGCCTTGCTGGTGGTCTGGGGCCTCGCGTACGGCGGTGTCTCGGTGGCCTCGCAGGCGTGGATGCTGGCGGCCGCGCCGGAGGCCCGCGAAGCGACGTCGGCGCTGTTCGCCGGGGTGTTCAACGCGGCGATCGCACTCGGCGCGCTGACCGGCGGGCTGGCCGCGGACGCGGCAGGGACCACCGCGGTGTTGTGGCTCGGTGCGGTGTTCGCGGCCGCGGCCGCGGTGGTTCTCGCCACCGCCGGCTTCACTTCCGCTCCTTGAGGTCGGCCGCCGCACGCCGACAAGGAGGACGAGCACCCGTTTTCCCTTCTGCCGCAGGAGAACGGCTCAACCGGGACCCGGTCACCGCGAGCGGACGGGACCTGCTCGGTACCCGGCCGGTCCTGACCGTTCTCGGCGGACAGGTGGTGTCCGAAGTGGACGGTGATCAGGCCTGATCCGCCGCGTTCGTGACCAGACGTCCGGCGACCGTCGAGGCCGGGGTGCACACCAGGTCCCGGCTGTGTCCAGCGTGCCTGAGGAGGTCAAGGCCGGGGGATGTTCCGCAGGTTGGCCCTGGCGAGGTCGATCATCCGGCCCACACCGCCTTCGAGGACGACCTTGCTCGCGGCCAGGGCGAATCCGCCGAGCTGGCCGGCGGTGACGTGCGGTGGGACGGACAGTGCGTTGGCGTCGGTCACGACGTCCACCAGCGCGGGACCGTCGTGGCTCAGTGCCTCCTTCAACGCGGCGCGCAACCGGTTCGGATCGGTCACCCGCTCGGCGTACAGGCCCGCACCGCGCGCGATCGCGGCGAAGTCGACCGGGCGATGGTCGGTCTGGTAGTCGGGCAGGCCGTCGACCAGCATCTCCAGCTTGACCATGCCCAGCGAAGAGTTGTCGAACGTGACGATCTTGACCGGCAGGTCGTGCAAGGCGACGGTCAGCAGTTCGCCGAGCAGCATGCCCAGTCCCCCGTCGCCGGACATCGACACCACCTGTCGGCCCGGATAGGCGAACTGCGCGCCGATGGCGTGGGGTAACGCGTTGGCCATGGTGCCGTGCAGGAACGACCCGATGACCCGGCGGCGTCCGTTGGGCGTGAGGTACCGCGCGGCCCACACATTGCACATCCCGGTGTCCACGGTGAAGATCGCGTCGTCCGCCGCGAGCTCGTCCAGGATGTCCGCGGCGAATTCCGGGTGGATGGGGACGTGCCGTTCCACGTCGCGGGTATAGGCGTCGACGACCTGTTCCAGCGCTTTGCAGTGGTCGCTCAGCATGCGGTCCAGGAACGCCCGGTCGGTCTTGCGCCGCAGGAGCGGCAGCACCGCCCGCAGGGTCTCCCGCACATCGCCGTGGACGGCCAGTTCCAGCGGGGTCCGCCTGCCCAGCCGGGTCGCGTCGTGATCGATCTGCACGGTCCTGGCCTGGGGCAGGAAGGAGTCATAGGGGAAGTCGGTGCCCAGCAACAGCAGCAGATCGGCGTCGTGCATCGCCCGGTAGCAGGCACCGTAG
The DNA here is from genome assembly GCA_049998115.1 of Amycolatopsis sp. cmx-4-19. Classification (GTDB taxonomy): domain Bacteria; phylum Actinomycetota; class Actinomycetes; order Mycobacteriales; family Pseudonocardiaceae; genus Amycolatopsis. Next base: position 24,237 of record JAEBEO010000004.1, read on the forward strand.
CCGAGCAGGCCGCTCATGCCGACGTCGTAGGGATTGTCGTACTGGATCCACTCCTTGCCCCGCAGGCTGTGCCCGACCGGCGCCTGGAGCGCGTCGGCGAGTTCCATCACCTCGGCGTGCGCACCGCGCACCCCCGCGCCGGCGAACAGGGTGACGGTTTCGGCATCGTTGATGAGCTCCGCGAGCCGCTCCACCTGCGGCTCGGACGGCACGACCGTCCCCTGACCGGCGACCGGCACCCCGCTCCCGGTGGGCGAAGTGGCCTCCATCTGCGCGACGTCGCCCGGCAGCACCAGCACCGAAACCTCGCCGCGGGCCAGCGCGTGCTGCATGGCGATCCGCAGCACCTTCGGCATCTGGGCAGGCTGGCTGATCTGCTCGCAGTAGCCGCTGCAGTCCACGAACAGCCGTTCGGGATGGGTCTCCTGGAAGAACCCGGTCCCGATCTGGCCGGACGGGATGTGCGAGGCGAGTGCGAGTACCGGGGCACCGGTGCGGTGCGCGTCGTAAAGACCCTGCACCAGGTGGGTGTTGCCGGGGCCGCAGCTACCCGCGCACACCGCGAGCTTCCCGGTCAGCTGCGCCTCGGCGGCCGCGGCGAACGCGCCCGCCTCCTCGTTGCGCACATGCACCCAGTCGATACCCGGGGTGCGACGGATGGCGTCGACGACCGGGTTCAGGCTGTCACCGACCACGCCGTAGATCCGTTCCACCCCGGCCTGCACCAGGACCTGGACGAACTGTTCGGCGACGTTGGGCTTGGCCATCACGACCCCTTCGATGCTGCGGCGGCGGGACACCCCCCATGATCCACGTGACGAACCCACCTCGCAGGTTCTGCGCTCCGGCGGGTGACAGCGACTGGTGGGCCCTGCCCGCACTCCCCGTCAGCAGCGGTCGAGCATGCTCGACAGCGCGGTCCGTTCCGGCACGGTGATCGTCAGTCCGTAGGCGTGTTTGACCACGATCCAGTCGGTGGCGTAGGTGCACCAGTACGCCACAAGTGGCGGTTTCCACTGATCCGGGGCCTTGTCGCTCTTCTCCTGGTTGAGGTTGTCGGTCACCACCCGCAGTTGAGGCTGGGTCAGGTCGTTGGCGAACTGCTCGCGTCTTGCCTGGTCCCACGACTTCGCGCCGCTGACCCACGCCTGGGCCAGCGGTACGACGTGGTCGACGTCCACGTCGGATGCTTTCGTCCACGTCTCGCCGTCGTAGGGACTGCGCCAGGATCCGGACACCGCGGCGCACTCCGCGTCGACCTCGACGTTCACCCCGTCCCGCTTCAGCAGTTCCTCACGGACGTTGCAGGTGGCGGACACCGTCTTCCAGTGCGGGAACTTCTCCCTGTCGTACCCATCGAGAACTCCACGCACCGCGACCGGCAACGCGCCCAGACGAGTACGCGCCTCGGCCACCGGGATCGCCGGCGCCGCGGAAGCGACGGCTCCGCCGGTGCCCGGATTCGCCGGGGCGGCGCGCGGCACCTCGCACCCGGTCGACAGGGCCAGTAGCGCCACCGCCGTCACCACCTCGCGAGCGCTCCACTTCCGTGCCGCCACAGTGCTCCTCCTCGTCGACGACCTCGTCGCATACGACCCCGACCAGTAAACGGGAACGACGACGCCACCGTGACCGGCGAACAGCGCAACTCACCGCAGATCCGGTCACGGACTCAGTGTTCGGTCGGCACCGGGCTTCCGGGGTTGCGCGGCGAGTCCGGATTGGGCTACCGTCGAGACGTTCCTCTGGCGGATGCAGGCAACGCCTCCCGCAGAGTGTCTCTCGAATCCCTTCTCGACAAGAAGGCCTCTTCCGGCGTGTCTTCGCCGTTCTCCCCATCCAGAAAGAACTTTCCCATGACCCTCAACGGAATACTCGACATCGTGCGCAACCGCGCCTACGTCCGGGCGGACGGCTACCTGCCGGGCCCCGACGACGTGCCCATCCTCCAGAAGACCGTCCGCGACCTCGGCCTCCGCCGTGGCGATCTGATCTGCCTCGACGACAACGGCGAGGTGACCGCCGTCAACGGCCGTGACCCGCTCCCCCTGCGGCGCCGTCCCGACTTCGCCGACTTGGTTCCTTTGTATCCCAACGAAAGACTGCGCCTGGAAACCGAGTCACACGCCCTCACCACCCGGGTGATCGACCTGGTGATGCCGGTCGGCAAGGGGCAACGGGCGCTCATCGTGGCGCCACCGAAAGCCGGGAAAACCTCGGTGCTGCAAGCGATCGCGCACGGCATCAGCAAGAACCACCCGGAATGCCACCTGATGCTGGTGCTGGTCGGTGAACGCCCGGAGGAAGTCACCGACCTGTCCCGCACGGTGCCCGGCGAAGTGATCGCCGCCACCTTCGACCATCCTCCCGCCGAGCACACCGCGCTCGCCGAACTTGCCATCGAGCGGGCCAAGCGCCTGGTCGAGCAGGGCCGGGATGCGGTGGTACTGCTGGATTCCCTGACCCGGCTCGGCCGCGCCTACAACCTCGCGGCACCGGCGTCCGGCCGCATTCTGTCCGGTGGCGTGGATTCCACCGCGCTCACGCCGCCGAAACGCTTCCTCGGTGCCGCGCGCAACATCGAAAACGGCGGTTCGCTGACCATCTTCGCCGCCGCGCTCGTCGACACCGGCTCCACCGGCGACACGGTGATCTTCGAGGAGTACAAAGGCACCGGCAACGCCGAACTACGGCTGGACCGCCGTCTGGCCGCCAACCGGGTATGGCCTGCCGTCGAGATCGGACAATCCGGCACCCGGCGGGAAGATCTCCTGGTCCCCGCCGCTGAGACAGCCGCCACCGGCGCCCTGCGCCGAGCGCTGGCCGGGCGGGACAACGCCGTCGAAACCCTGCTCGACGGCCTCCGGAAGACCGAGACCAACCACGACTTCCTGGCTCAGCTGACCCGTCCCCGGCAACCCTGAACTGCCGGGTTCAGCAGGCCTTGACGATGACCGAATGTGCCTTGCTGCCGAGGTCGAGGATCTTCACGTCCTTGTTCCCGGCGGGCACGCGGACCTGATAGGAACCGGGATTGACCGGGTAGCCGAAGTAGCTGCCCGCCGGGGCCGCCCCGGTGCCCGCGATCATCGAGCCGTCGGTGCGGTGGATCGTGGTGGAGGCCGCGTAGCCGCAGTTGTTGGAGATGTAGATCTTGCCCTTGGTCGCGGCGGAGGCGGAACCCGCGCCGAGGACCGAGATGGCCAGACCGGCGGTGGCCAGAACGGTGAGAACGCGCCGGGTGGTCGTCATGATGCTCCTCCGGATGTCATGGGGGTCGGCAAGAACATATCCGCAAACGGATCCGCGCACTGTCGGTCGAACGGACCACACCACCACAGGGTTTGAGGTCGCCGCTCCCGTGGTACTGACGGAGATCATCGCTGTCCCGCTTTGGAGGGTGCTCGTGCAGATCCAAGTCAACACCGACCACAACATCCACGGCGGCGAACGACTGGCCTCCTATGTGACCACCGACCTGGAGAGCAGCCTGTCCCGGTTCGGCGAATGGCTGACCCGCGTGGAGGTGCACCTCAGTGAGGACGGGGGTACGAAACCGGAGGACAAGAAATGCGTGATCGAGACGCGGCCCAGTGGCAAACAGCCGCTCGCGGTCACTCATCACGCGACCACGGTGGACGACGCGTACGCCGGCGCGGCGCACAAACTGGCGCGCGTACTGGATTCCCAGTACGACCGCGCCCACGATCACAAGGGCAGCGACAGTATCCGCCACATGCCCGCTCCGGTGGACCCGGACCAGGTCGGCGTACTCGACGACGAGCCGCGGGCCTGACTTCTCCCCTGCAGTCGATCGGGGCCAAGCGCGGCATAGGTTCCCGGCGGGCTCCATCGGCGACCAGAACGGGGTCCGGCGCGGGCACTGTGCCGTGCCGGCGCCGGACCACTTCGCTTGATCAGCAGAAGACTTCGTCGAGCAGCTTGCGGTAGGCGTCGCCGGGATCGCCCGCGGTCGGCGCGCTCGTGGCGGAGAGCTCCAGCCGTTTCCGGGTGTCCGGCGTGGTCAGCAGCTGCGAGGAGTAGCCGGGGATGCCACCGCTGTGGCCCCACACCTTCGTGCCGCACGGCAGGGTCTGCACCTGCAGCCCCAGGCCGTATTCGGGACTGACCGAGGTGGTCTTGGCGATCTCCCGCTGTTGCGCGGGCCTGAGCAGTCTTCCGCTCGCCAGCGCCACGCCGAACGTGTCCAGGTCACGGGTCGTGGAGATCACCTCGCCCGCGGCCCAGGCGACCGACGGGTTGATGCGGGTGATGTCGTTCGGCTTGCCCGCCACGGTCACGTAGCCGTGGGCGTGCGGGCCCCTGATGTCGATGTCGTCGCCGGGAAACTCGGTGTCGTCGAGGCGCAACGGCTTCAGGATCCGGTGCTCGACCGCCTTCGCGTACGGTCCGCCGGTCAGCTTCTGCACCAGCAGACCCACGACCACGTAGTTGGTGTTCGAGTAGCTCCACCGGGTGCCGGGGTCGAATTCGAGCGGCTTGTCGGTGGAGATTTCGAGCAGGTCCTGGGGCCTCCAGTGCTGGTAGCGGATCTTCTCGAACCCGTCCGGGTCGAGCGGCAACGCGTCGGTGTAGTCGTAGAGTCCGCTGGTGTGCTGCAGGGCCTGGCGTACCGTGATGCGGCCGTCGATCAGACCGGGCAGGTAGCGGACGACGGGTGCGTCCAGCTCGACCTTGCCTTCCCCCGCGAGCTGCAGCAGCACCGTCGAGACGAACGTCTTGGTGATGCTGCCGATGCGGAACCGGCCGTTCTCCGGCACCGGACGGTGCGAATCCAGTTCCGCCTTGCCGGAGCGCGCGGTGAACCGCTGGCGGCCGTCGGTCACCCTGGCCTGCACGCCGAGCGCGGCCCCGCTCGCGGTGATCTGGTCCAGCGCCTCCTGCACGACCTGGTGGCCGGAACCGGTGTCCGCGAGCGCGGGGCCCGTCGTGGCGACCAGTCCAGCGACGGTGAGCGCGGCCACGAGTCGTATCCTGCGCGAAGACCGCATCAGTTTTCTTTGCATGGCAAGAAAATCTCCCCTCAGGCTTGATGTCTCCCCCAGCGACGATCACCGACCACCGTACCGGAAATCGGCACCGCCCGACCTGAGCCCGGACACCGGCCCGGGTGGCGCGAACAGTGCCAGGACGGTTTCAGTGGCCAGGTCGCGCAGCCAGGCGTGGGCACGGTCGTCGTCATAACGCTGATGCCACAACAGGTACAGCGGCACTTCGGGGAGCGGGAGCGGCTGCGGCATGGTGACCAGGCCGAGCTGGTGCCGGGCCGCGCGGGTGACCGCGTCGGGAACGGTGACGAGCAGGTCGGTGTCGAGCACGAGCCGCAGCGCGAAGGCGGCTGTCGGCCCGGCGGTGACGACCCGTCGTTCCAGGCCGTGCGTGGCGAGGGCGTCGTCGATCGGGTCGCGCAGGTTTCCGCGCCTCGACACGGTGAGGTGTTCTGCCGCCGCGTAGCGCTCCGGGGTCAAGGGGCCCTCGGCGAGCGGATGACCCGGCCGGACCGCGACGACGAGCCTGTCCCTGCCGACCAGGCGATGGCGGATGTCGGGCAGGGACGGCCTGCTGGAACTGGACTCGAGATCGACCTCGCCCCGCCGCAGCTCGGGACTGTCCGTACCGGGTTCGGCGGACAGCCGCAGCCGGACGGCGGGGGCCTGACGGCGGACGGCGGTGGTCAGTGCCAGGCCGCAGGCCGCGGTGAGGGCGTCGTGCCAGCGGAGGGTGAACACGCGATCCAGTGCGGCCAGGTCGAGTTCGTGCTGTGCGGACAGGAGCTGGTGGGCCTGCTGGACGAGCGAGTGCACCTGGGCGCGCATGGCGAGCGCGCGGGTGGTGGGGACCATGCTGCGGCCGGTCCGGACCAGGATCTGGTCACCGGTGACCTTCCGGATGCGCCCCAGGGAGCGGCTCATGGCAGGCGCGGTGACGTGGAGGCGAGCGGCGGCACCGGCGACACTGCCCTCCTCCAGCAGCGCGTCCAGGGCGGTGAGCAGGTTCAAATCCAGTTGCATGGCAGTAATCCTACAAGTGACAAGCATGCACTTGTCGTTAATCGGCAACGGTTCTACCTTGGCACTACGGATGCCGGACAGACCGCATCGATCGCTTTCACACCAAGGGAATCCGCCATGAGCACAATCTTGCCCTTCGACGACGGCAGCACTCTTCTGACCGAGGTGAAGGCCGCGGTGAAGACCGCCGGTCGCACACTGCGTGACCGCTACACCCCGCACGCCCGGGGCGTGAGCCTGGACGAGGTCGTCGCCGAGATCCACGCCAACGACGACGCGGTGCTGGCCGTGCTGCGGGAGCCGCTGCTGCGCTCCCGGCCGGGATCGCGGTGGGCCGAGGACGAACTGGCGGGTGGTGCGCTCCCGGCCGGGGAATGGTGGGTCGTCGACCCCGCCGAGGGGAACATCAACCACGTTCAGGGCATGGAGGAGTGGGCTGTCACCGCCACCCTGGTCCGCGACAACCGGCCGGTGCTCACCGTCGTCCACCTGCCACTGACCGGAGCCACGTACACCGCCGTCGCCGGCCACGGCGCACACCTCGACGACAAGCCGCTGAAGGTGTCCGCCAAAACCGATCCGGGCGCGGCCCTCGTCGGCACCGGTCAGGCCAGGCCCGGCGAGGACGGGCGCACTTTCCGGCGGATCGGCGACTCCGTGACCGCCATGCTGGTCAACGGCCTCGTCGTGCGCGTGTCCGTTCCGGCGACGATGCAGCTCATCCACGTCGCCGCCGGACGCATGGACGCGTTCTGGCAGTTCTCCGACGTCCGCTCCGGGCTGGTCGCCGGGGCCTTGCTGGTCGCCGAAGCGGGCGGCGCCGTCACCGACCTGGCAGGCGAACCGTGGCACACGGGCAGCCGCGACTTCCTGGCGGCCGCCCTCGGCATCCACGCCGCCACCCTCGAGGTCCTGTCCTCGATCGCCTGACCACCCCGACACCGCAAGGAGCACCGTTCATGAACAGGATCGGCATCCTGGGCACCGGCCGCGTCGGCGCCAACCTCGCCGGGAAACTCGCCGGGGCCGGGCACCACGTCACACTCGGCGGCCGGGACCGGGAAGGCGTCGAGGCCCTCGCCGCCAAGATCGACCCGCGGATCACCGTCTCCGGCCAGCGCGCCACCGCCCGCGCCGCCGACATCGTCATCAACGCGACGCCCGGCGACACCTCACTGGACCGCCTCACCGAGCTGCGCGCCGAACTCGCCGGGAAGATCCTCGTCGACGTCTCCAACGCGACCCGCGACTCCGAAGACGGCCTGCCCGGGGAACTCCGCTACCCCGGCGGCAGCCTCGCCGAGAAGCTCCAGGCCGCGCTCCCCGAGACCCAGGTGGTCAAAACCCTCAACACCATGCTGTTCATGGTCATGACCGCACCCGGCATCCTGGACACGCCGCCCACCGTCTACCTCTCGGGCGACGACCCCGACGCGAAGAAGACCGTCACGGGCCTGCTGCACGACCTCGGCTGGCAGCCCGCCTGGATCGAAGACCTCGGCGACATCACCACGGCCCGCGCGACCGAGGCGATGATCCTGATCGTGCCCCATATCCTGCGGCGGCACGGTTTCAAACCCTTCGCCGTCTCTCTCGCCCGCTAACGAGACACCCGGAGTCCCGCGTCGATCAGGAATTTCGGCGGCTGTGCGGCTCACCCGAAGGAAGGGCGCGGCGCGACCGGTGTCACGGTCGGTGAACTCGTAGACGTGGGGGGCCGCGCGGGCGCGGGCGACGCGGAGGTCGGCGACCATGGTGGTCCGCGCCAGATCGGACCTCGCCGAGGCGGTCCCGACGGTGGCGACCGCGTCCGGCAGATCGGCGATCACGCCGGTCAGCGCCGCCACGGCGTCGAGGGTGTGCCGTGCCGCGCGGACCAGGTCGGTGGGGCTGTCCTCGCCGTGCTCCGGACCCGCTTCGTAGACGTGGCGCGCGGCTTCGACGGCGGTCAGTTCCGGCCAGGCCGCCTCGACCCCGGCGTGTTCGGCGACGTAGGCACCGCCGGCGGTGAACCAGAGCGACTCCACCACATCCCCACGCCTCACCTCGCGGACGAACCGGCGCGCCCGGCCGCGCGCGGTCAGCCGGATGCCGGTCGACTCGGCGGCGCTCCGCGCCGCACGGCCTCGTGCAGGGCGAATACCGGATCGGGATCGATGACGGATTCTGTCCCGCCGCTCGGGCTAGGACACCGCAGCGGGCTCACCCGACCAGGTGGTCACCGGCGATGTCGTCCGCGTCCGGGCTGTAGTAGTCCATGATTCCCGACGCCCACACCAGAACCATGACGCGGTCTTCGGCCGAGGGCACGAACGCGTCGAAGAACGCGTGGATGTTCGGGCGCTCGAACCCGATCGCCGTCATCAGGGCGACGAACCGGGGCCTTTCGATCAGGCCGTCGCCGTCCGGGTCGCCCAGCGCGGCCAGCGCTCTCGCGAACTCGGCGATCGTCTCGTGGGACTTGTCCGGCGAAAGGACGCAGGCCACGAACTCGACGGGACTCACGCGGCCGTCGCTGGATCCCTCGGCAACCCTCACCACGTGGTCCGCCGTCGTCGAGAAGTCGCTCTCTTCGAGGTAGCCGTTCCCGTCGGCGTCGAACAAGGAGAAGAGGAGCTTCACCCGGTCTTCCGCGGTCACCGTCATCGCTTCAGCGCCCCTTCTCCGGTTCCGACTCCGAGGATCCTGCACTCGACGGTACGGCGCCGGAATCCCGTTCACTCCCCTGCGTGAAATCCGTCGGTGCGCACGTTTTTCCTTGCCAGACGCAGAAAACCGCCGCCCGGGTGAACCGGCCCGGGCCCTCGTGACCCAGCTGGACCGTGCGACGCGGCAAAGCGCGGGCAGGTCCACCGAAAGAGTCCCAAGGAACACCCGATCGCCAGCCTGCCGCCGACGGCCTCGATTCCCGGACGGGCCATTCCATGGCGGCGGATTCGCGCCGGACGCGCCGCGCGTTACGGAACTCGCCTTCTCGGCTTCGGAGCCGTTCGGATCACCGGAACGAGTGATCGTCCACAGTGGAGCGAAGCACGCCGGGCACCTAGGTTTGAGCCTGAGGCAAGGGAGGTTCGATGGCCACGATCGTGGACGCCGTCCGGCCGGGCGGCGCCGCGCCCGAGCTGAGCCGCAAGCAGGTGAACGCGATCTTCGCGGCGGTCCTGCTCGGCATGCTGCTCGCGGCGCTGGACCAGACGATCGTGGGGACCGCGTTGCCGACGATCGTCGGCGATCTCGGTGGCGCCGGGCATCTCTCGTGGGTGATCACCTCCTACCTGCTCGCCGAGACGATCATGACCGCCGTCGTGGGGAAGCTCGGCGACCTGTTCGGCCGGAAACTGCTGTTCCAGTTGTCGGTGCTCGTGTTCACCGGCGGCTCCTTCTTCTGCGGATTCGCGGACGACATGATCTGGCTGATCGTGGCGCGGGCCGTCCAGGGCCTGGGTGCGGGCGGCCTGATGGTCACCGCGACGGCGCTCGTGGCCGACGTGGTCCCGCTGCGTGACCGCGGCAAGTACCAGGGTGTGCTCGGTTCGGTCTTCGGCGTCGTCACGGTGCTCGGCCCGATGCTGGGCGGCCTGTTCGTGGACCACCTGTCGTGGCGATGGGCGTTCTACGTCAACATCCCCGTGGCGGTGCTCGTGCTGATCGTGACGGCGAGTGTGATGCCGTCGGTCAAGGCGGTCGCCAAACCGGTGATCGACTATCTCGGCATCGCGCTGATCGGGGTCGCCGCGACCGGCCTGACCCTCGTCACCAGCTGGGGAGGCACGCAGTACGCCTGGGACTCGCCGACGATCATCGGGATGGCGATCGGCTCGGTGATCCTGCTGGTGCTATTCGTCTTCGCGGAGAAGCGGGCGAAGGAACCCACGCTGCCGATGCGGCTGTTCCGGAATCCGGTGTTCGCGGTGTCGGCCGTCCTGAGCTTCGTCGTCGGGTTCGCGATGCTCGGCGCGCTGTCGTACCTGCCGACCTACCTGCAGTACGTGCACGGGATCTCGGCGACCGACTCGGGCGTCCGGATGCTGCCGATGGTGATCGCGCTCCTGGTGGCGGGCGTCATCGCGGGCAACCTGGTCGGCAAGACGGGACGGTACAAGATCTTCCCGATCCTCGGCGGGGCCGGGCTGACGCTCGGCCTGTACCTGCTTTCCCGGCTGACGCCGACGACCGGGTTCTGGGAGATGTCGCTCTACTTCGCGGTGCTCGGGGCGGGGATCGGGCTGAGCATGCAGGTTCTCGTCATCGTCGTGCAGAACACCGCCGACTACCGCGACCTGGGGGTGGCGACGTCCGGGGTGACGTTCCTCCGGTCCATGGGTTCCTCGTTCGGTGCGGCGATCTTCGGCACCATCTACGCCAACCAGCTGGCGCCGAACATGGCGAAGGCGACCGCGGAACATCCGCTGCCACCCGGGGTCGACCCGCGGATCGTGCAGGTCCCGAGCGGGCTGCACCGACTGCCCGACCCGGTGTCTTCCCCCTACGTCCAGGCGTACAGCGATTCCCTGCACTCGGTGTTCCTCTATGCCTCGCCGGTCGGGCTCGTGGCGCTGGTGCTGGCGTTCTTCCTCAAGGAGGTTCCGCTGCGGGACACCGCGCGGGCCGGTGCCCAGGACATCGGCGACGGCTTCGCAATGCCGGACCCGAGCGACCGCGACCAGGATCTCGAACGCGCGGTGGGCAGGCTGCTGGCCCGCGAAGGGCGGGCCGCGACGGCCAGGATCGCGGCTCGCTCCGGCTGCGAACTGGACCGCGGCGGGTTGTGGTGCGTGGGACAGGTGCGGCTGCGGGAACGGCGGGACAAACCGACGTCGCTGACGGCGATCGGTGAACGCCACGGCGTCCCGCCCGAGGTTTTCGAACCGGCGTTCGCGAAGCTGGAACTGACCGGGCACCTCACCTATCAGCGCAGCGGCTGGGCGACGACCGGGGCGGGCCGGGCCGAACTCGGCAAGATCGTCCAAGCCTGGAAGGACTGGCTCGCCGAACAGCTCCAGGACTGGGGCACGGAGGGGCACGAAGACCTGTACGCGGCGCTGGAGCGGGTCGCGAACCGCATCCTCGACCAAGCAGCCGACGACGTCCCTCGAGGCAAGCACGCCGCCGTCTAGGCGAGGGCAAGCGGTGGGCGTGTCGCGAAAGCCACTTTCGCAACGTTGAAGGTTGCGAAAGTGGCTTTCGCAACGCCCGCCCGTGCCGGTAACGGGGGCGGTACGGGGCGAAAGAACCCGAATCAGGGCACTTGATCATCGAGAAGTGTCGCCACTGGTTCGGCCTGCCGGGTACGCGGAGATCAGGACACGGACAAGGCGCGGCGTGTCCACTGTGGACGCACCGCGCAGGCCGGGTCTTGGTTCCACCGCCGTCAGAACCCTCAGGCTCGACGAAGGCGGCTCTCGATGAACTCGTCGTGCATGAGACCTCGGATCCGGGCCGCCAACGTAACGCTGTCGGCAGGCAAGAGCGTGACCGATCCGTAGCTCCGCACGACGAGGTACCGGCCACCGTCGGTGTCCACGAAGGAGAGCGGCCGGATGGCTGTCAGTACGTTCCCGGCGGCTCCCGATCGCACCGCACTCGCCTGGCCGATCGCGCTCGCCCGCGACAGGACACGCAAGAGCCGCTCGGCGTCTTCACGGTGCACCCCGTATCCGGCCAGGAATCGCGTCCCGTCGCCGAGCAGCCCCGACTTCCGCCACATCCGGCCAGACCGGTTGAGGGCGAGTTCGGTCACGCGGAGGGGGCGCCCGACACCCGGCTCGACTTCAGGCAACACCTCCAAGATGCCTTCCGCCATCCTCGTCGCGTTCAGCCAGCCCAGTTCCACGGTCCCGTTGCGCATGGTCACGCGCAAGGCCCGTCCGGTGGGCTGGGGGAAACAGCCGACCGCCGCCCGTCCGGCGGCGTCGCTGTAGAGCAAGGACAGGGCGAAATCGCTGTCGTCCATCGCCCGCAAGGCCTGCACCAGATCACCGTCGAGGTTGTCCGCGTCGCCGAGGCTGTTGGATGTCAGCCATCGGTGCGCGTGGACACGGCGTTCTTGTCGCTCCGCGTCGTCGCTGCCCTGCCGACGCACCACGAGCGGGAACGGCATGGGCCCGAGGCCGAGCCGTTCCCAAAGCACCTCGTAGACCAGCGCGGGAAGGGTGGGAAGCGCCATCGTCACCAGACTGTCGATCACGACGCCCCTTCCGTCTGCTCGTCCGCCGGAGGCGGATCGGCCGGGCGACCGGACTCGGCGTTCCGCAAGCGGGCTTGATCGACCGCCAGCAGCATGAGCACGTCCGGTCCCAGCCCGATTTCCGGCACGTTTTCGGGCCACCGTGGCCGGCGGCGGTTCTCATCGGTCAGAATTGCAGGCTCCAGGAGTCGAGGTGGCCGGGGTCGCGCGCCCGGTCCCCTTGGCTTGTGCGGCCGACGCGTCCACCGTGTACGTGGCGATCACATCGGCGACGGAATCGTGCGAGTTCCCCAAACGGTAGATCGTGCCGGAGGGTTCGACCAGATCGAGTTTTCGCACTCGCTCCTTCCCGCGCCGAACTCCCCTGATCCCCCGGCGGCGGGTGATCTCGTCGTCGGAGTCAGCTTGGTCGTTCTCGCTGATCATCGGGCTCCCAGGTTCGCGAAGGCTCGAAAAAGTGAAAGCGCAAGGGCACAATCTTCGACCGTTCGCCTGCTCACGGGGAGATCCCAGCGGGCCATAACACTTCCGGACCGGATGACAAGGGTATGGGGTCCGCCCCTCGGGTCGGGGCCCTGCCGGAATGGAGGACCGCCGAGTCCAGCGACCCGCTCCCCGTGGGTCAGCGCGTCTTCCCGAAGATCACGCCGCCGGATGGGCCGACCAGGCCGACCGCCACGATCACCAGGAAGATCCCCCACGGGCGCCGAAGGCCGGAGCCATCCGTCCGAGCAGGTGGCCGGGGGTGAACTGCTGCCGCCGTGGCATCGAACAGATCCCGCCAGTGCCATGCCCACGCTGTAGGTCAGCACCGCGCCGAAGCCCAGCGTGTCCCCGGCCTGGCTGTCGCCATGGCCGCAGCACCGGGCTGCTCCACAGGAACCGCAGTCCGGCGCGGAAACTCGTCCGCACGTCTTGCCGGGGGGCTCCACGCGCGGTCCCGCCGCCCGCGGCCGGAGGAACGCCGGCCCGGCCACGGAGACGGCGAAGCTGGCCGCGTTCAAGGCGATGGCCACGGTCGAACCGAAGGACGCGGCGACGACGCCCGGTCGTCTGCAACAGACTGTTCGCCTCGACGGTGACGTAGCCGACCAGGTACAGCAGCCACATTGGCGGTTCGATCGCCCAGCACACCGGGATGGCCCGTAGAGCACCGCACCAGATCATCAGCCGTCGCCGGTCGGATCCGGTCGCCTGGAGCACCAGCAGCGCCACCAAAGCGAACGCGTCGCCGAGCGCGGACATCGTCCGAACCGCCCAGAAGAGGGCGAGGTCGCGGTCGTGCCACAGCGGGCCCGGGCCGGTCACCCGATCCAGGTCACCGGCCCGGCCGCCCGAACTGATCATCGACAACGCGGTGGCGCGACAAGCGGTTCAGCAGGCCTGACCTAGTCGGGCCTGCCGACCTGGGTGTTCGCCAGGTCGAGACCGATGGCGAAGTCCGCCGTGTAGCCGGTTCCGGCCTGCTGCGGACGCAGCAGCATCTGGGCACCGCCGCTGCGGTAGATCGAGTCGCGGCTGTTGGGCGTGTCGGCCTGACCCCGCCGCCGGTACGGTTCGGTCCGCAGGTAGGCCGCGCCGAACTCGGGCGTGAAGTAAAGCTGCGAGGTGAACTCGTACGGCCTGCCGTTGGTCCCGACGGTGCGTATTTTGATATGGATGTGCAGCGTGCGCCCCGAATACCAGCCCGGCAGAATGGTGGTGAACCGGGCCGCCCCCGATTGGTCGGTGTTCTGGTAACCGCGCAGGAATCGGCGGCCGGAACTTCCCTGCGACGGGATGTCGGAGTACACGCCGAACGCGTCGCACTGCCAGAGGTCGATCATCGCCCCCGGCAGTGGGGTGCACACCTGCTGACGAATTTGCTGAATGGTGAAATTGATTGCCAGCGCGGTGCCGGGGACCAGTTGTCCGGTGGCAGGCTCACTGCGGATATCGGAGCGGTTGAGCCGTTCGTCGACGAAGTACGGGCCCTCCATCTGCTCTGGCTTGACCACGCAATCCAGCGTGCAGACCTCGGGGTTGCCCGTGGTGGAGGTGGTGGCACTCGCCGTGGCGGATCCGGCGGCGGCGAGGGTCGCACCGGCGGCGCCGAGCAGGATCAAGGCCTGCCGCCTGCCGAGTACCCTGCCTACCGGCTCATCATCGTCATGCATAGGTTTCCTTTTCGCCAAGGGTGGGGGCGGGGAAATGAGCGCGACAATGACTCTGTTTGCAGAGTGCCGCCGCGTATATGATTGTCCGCCACGAATTTCCCGCTGTCGAGACAGTTCACTCTCGCGCATCATACTTCGAAGCGAGCACCATCCTTTGATGGGCCAAATTCTCGAACCGTCACTACGGCATTTCGCCTACGGCGGTCTCGAAGCGGAAAGCGCCCCCGAGCCGGTTTGCCCCCGGCTCGTCGGCTCTGGAAGAGTCGCCCCGTGAACATCCAGGAAGGTCCGGACTGGGCCGAATTCGCCGTGAACCTCGGCGCGCTGCTGTACGAGTTGCCGCCGACGGCGAAACTGGTCATGCACACGGAAGGCAACCGCTTCGCCCAGTTCTCCGCCGAACAGGACCCGCAGTACCCCGACCTGGTCACCGATCTCTACGCGGGCCTGGCGAGCGACGAGTTCCTCGACGAGCGGTGGCGGATGTCGCCCGCCGACCACGAGAGCCTGGTCGCGGCCGGATGGACACCGCCCGACGACGGCCTTCCGGACTGGAACAGGAGCATCTTCGTGGGCGGCCCGGAAGGCTGCGCCGAGCTGGCTCGGCAGGTCACCGCCGCGCTGCGGACCGCGCTGCGGGTCGCGCGCCCGGCCGACCTGGTGGTCGACGGCTGGGTGGACCGGTCCGACAGCGTCCTCACCGTGACCGGGTTGGGGCTGGGGCCGGGAAAGATCAGCGAAAGCAACGCACGCGCCATGGTCCACTACCACCTTCGGCGAGAGCGGCTCGGCGGCTCGACCAAGGGAATCGAGGCCCTCCGGATGGACACCGGCTGGGTGCTGCACTACCCGGAAGGCACGCCTGCCCCCGGCGAGCCGGACGACTTCGGCGATCGGAACTTCTACGTCTCCGACGACCACCGCGTCGAACGCCGCCCCCTCAACGCGGATCCCGCCGTGTTCCAGGCAGACTTCGAACAGCGCTACCGGACCCGCAACGGCACCGGTTAGGCCCGGGACGCGGGGTTCGCCGATGGGCGACGGCGGGGGTTCATCGGGGCTCGGCCCACCTCCGCTTCCGACGCTCACGGCCGGTGGTTTGAGATGCTGCGCGGTATGTCGTCGACGATGTCTCTGCTCGCGTGTGCGCGGACCGATGTGACCCTGGATCGTGTCATGACCCTGGTACGGCAGCAGACTGCCGAAAGCTTGACGCTGGAGTACAAGGAGAAGTTCAGCCAGCAGCTGGTCAAGTCGGTCGCCGCGATGGCCAACACCTACGGCGGGCTCATCATCGTCGGGGTGTCCGACCGGCCGGGTGACGACCGGGTCGTGGGCGCGAGCGCCGACACGGTCGAGAAGATCGTCAACAGCTGCTTCGAAAACCTGGAGCCACCCTTCGAGCCGGAGATCATCGATCTGCCGCTCCCCGGGCAAACCTCCGGATCGGTCATCGTGGTCCGGGTGCACCCCGACAGGGCACCCCGCCCCGTCATGATCGACGGACGGGCGCCGGTCAGGCTGCACGGACGCAACGCCGTGGCCGACCGCGCCCGGCTACGGCAGCTGTTCGACGAAACCCGGTCGCCCGTCCGGCCCGATGGGGGGATACCGGCTCCCGATCTCGCCAACGGCGGCCCCGGTCAGCCGCGCACAGCGGTCCTGCTGCGCAGCGGGCTCCGGGTGCCCATGGGCGAGGCCATGCGATGGCGGGCGCTGTCCGAACAGGCGACAGCGACCCTGGCCGGGATCTTGGACGCGTCTCCGCTCAGCGACGCGGTCACCACGTGGTGCGCCGACCTCGATCTGCCCACCCCGAACGGATTCCGCCTGGCCGGGCACAACCGCTCGCGGCGGCTCCGGCTCCTCGCCGCGTCCTGCGCGGGTCGGCGAGAAGTGCGGGTCGTCGCGGAACTGCAACTGCCGGCGCCCGACCTGACTCCACCTTCGGATCTGCTGTTCACCCTCGACCTGTCGGCCCGTCTCAACCCCGAACCAGGGCCTCCGATCGATCCTGGCACCTTCACGACACTCGATCTCCTGGCGGCCTCTACGCCGAACCCCCGCGGCGCACTACTGCAGCCGCCGGAAGGCCGGGCACCGGGAGACTGGCCGCTGCGGATACCCGTCCACCGTCTGCGTGACCTGTTCGACGCCACGCTGGCGACCTTGTCCGACCACGACGTCGCCACGGCTCTGGCTGCGATCGCCGACGTCGACCCGGTCCTGGTTCCCTGGCCGCGGACAGCCGCACTGCGCTCGGCCGCCACCGTCGGCGAACTCCTCGACGAACCAGCCCTGAACCCCATCCCCGAAGCCGGCAACTCCTACGGCGCGGATCTGATGGCCAACCCGGGACTCGACGTCCGCGATCCGGAGCACCGAGCCGAGCAGGTCAGGCACTGGCTCGAACAGATCGCGCTCGACGCCGGGTTGTCCGGCATGCAGCGAATCCTGAACCCGAGCTGACGCCGCACAGCTGACCGTCACCCGGCACTACCTCGGCTCTGTGCGCATGGTCGCCCGTCACCAGCACCGGCCACGAACTCGGGGCCGTCCGGCACGGTTCAGCGGGCAAGCGCGGCGATGAGCGCGCCGGGGTCGGGGTTCTGCGAGGTGCACTGCAGGATGACCGACGTGGCACCGGCGGCGGCCAACCCGGCGACGAGATCTCGGGCGCGGTCGCCCAGCGCGGGCACGTTCGGTTCGATCTCGGCGAAGACGATGACTCGCGGCGCCGGTCGTCCCGCGGCTTGCGCGGCCTCGGCGACGCGGGCGGCCTCCGACGCGACATAAGTCGGCGTGACGAGCCCCGCGTCCAAGAGCACGCCGTCGCCCACCTCGCCCGCCAGGGCGACGGTCTTCGGCCCTCGCCCGCCGATGACGAGCGGCGGCACCTGCTCCGGCGGCCAGCCCAGCGCCACTTCGTCGAGCTGAACATATTTCCCGGCAACGCCGACGGTTTCGCCGTGCAGCAGACGCCGGACGGCGCCGGCATGCTCACGCAGCAAGGTCATCGGCGACGCGGCACGCGCGCCGACCTGTCCCATCCAGTCGAGCACCCCGTGTCCGACGGCGGGCACGAATCGGCCCGGAAACAGCCGTGCCAGTGTGGCGATCTCCATGGCGACGGCGGCGGGATTACGCAGCGGTACCGGCAGCAGCCCGATGCCGACGGTGAGCCGCTCACTCCACGCCAGCGCGGCCGCGGAGGTCGAGATACCGCCTTCGAGGAAACAGTCCTCCCACAGCCACAGCTCATCGATACCGGCCTTATCGGCCGCGACGACGGTCTCCCGCAATTCCTCCGGCGGAGACTGCGGACGGAACACCACACCCACCTGAACTTCGGACATGCTCGCCAGGATAGTTCCACCCCTTTTCGCGGGCTCGTCGCGGCCGTGGTGATGATCCCCCCTCGGCCTGCTCACCACCGCCCGAGGGCCATCTCGGCGCTCAATCCCGCTTCCCGCCGGCCTGCCGCCGCCGTCCGCGACGCCGCGCAACACGGCCCCATCGTGGTGGCCTGGCAACTCACCGACGTGCTGCGCGGATACCTCTGGTGCAACTACGACCCGGGCACCTGGCTGGCCACAGCGCGCGTCAGATCAGCGAGGCCGTGGCAGGTGGCCGGCCCCGGGAACCGCTGAGCCTCCTGACGCCCTTCCTCGCCGCCGGATAACGCGAAACTCGTCGAGGTGCCGTCGTCCCTGCTCGCCCACCGGACGCACCTCACGGGTCCACCCGGCGGGCGACGAGGACTGACGCTTTCGCTTCGCCACATCGATGTCGACGGCCACCCGAGCGTGAAGCCGAACAGGATGTGCCGTCCCGGATCACCGTGTCGGTGCCGTGTGGCGCGGGGAAGGTGTCCGCCTGATGAGCGTGCGGGTGCCGTCGCCCGCGTTCTCGCGCTCGTCGCGGCAGGCTCGACGAACCGCGAGATCGCGGCCCGGCTGTATCTCGGCGAGGGGACGGTGAAGAACCACTCTCCCGTATCCTCGGCCGCCTCGGGCCGCGGGATCGCACCCAGGCCGCGATCTACGCCCGCGACCACGGGCTGCTCGCGAACGCCGGGAGCGGAGCCCGTCCGCCGGGACCGACGTGAACGAAGCCCACCGCATTTCCCGCTTCCCCACGACGACTTCGAGGAGACCGTGATGAGATTCGCCGCCCTGCACATCGACGGCCGGTACCGGCAAGCCCTCGTGCACGACGATTTGCTGCATCCGCTCCCGCCCGGCGCCGACCTGTTCGAACTGCTGGCCGCCCGCCTCGGCGAAGACGAAGTGCTGAGCCGGTGCGCCGCACCCGTCACGCTCGCCGGGCAACGGCTCTTGCCGCCGGTCCAGGCCGGTTCCGTCCGGGATTTCATCACGTTCGAACAGCATGTCGAAGGCTCCTTCAAGGGCAGCCGCGACCCCGCGGTCGTCCCCGAGTGGTACGAAATCCCGACGTTCTACTTCACCAACCCGTACGCGCTGATCGGCCCGGCCGACCCGGTCCCGATGCCGCCCGGCTGCACCGTCTTCGACTTCGAACTCGAAGTCGCCGCGATCATCGGCACGCGTGGCCACAACCTGCGCGTCGAGGAGGCGGAGGGACACATCGCGGGGTGCAGCATCTTCAACGACTGGTCGGCACGGGATCTGCAGATGCACGAAATGCGCATCGGCCTCGGTCCCGCCAAAGGCAAGGACACCGCCTCCACACTCGGGCCTTACCTGGTGACCCCGGACGAACTCGAGCCCTACCGCCAGGGTGACCGGTTCGACCTCACGATGTCGGTGTCGGTCAACGGAACCCCCATCGGCAAGGACACGCTGGCCAACTCGGCGTGGTCGTTCCCGGAAATGGTCGCCTACGCCAGCCGCGGCACCGAAGTACGCGCCGCCGACGTCCTCGGATCCGGAACCTGCGGGAACGGCTGCCTGGTCGAACTGTGGGGCCGCAACGGCGGCCGGCGCGTGCCCCCGCCCCTGGCGATCGGCGACACCGTGACCATGGAAGTGGCCGGGCTGGGTACCATCGAGAACTCCGTCGTCCCCGGCGCCCCCGTGCACCCCGTGCCCCCGGCACGCCCGGGCCACGCCTGAGTATGCGGCCGGACGGGCTGCCGAGGGTCGTTGCGCGCCGTTCGGGCGTCACGCATCTCCGCGTACATTCCCCGTGGGCCTTACGAAAGGACGTGCCTCAGGCCGAGCCGACCCGCCGCGTCGTGCTCCCCTGCCCGGTCGGACCCGGAGCAGCGATCTCGGCCTACCGCACCGCGTTCTAGGCGTGAAATGCCGTGGTCGCCTCGAGTGGGGCCCGCCCGGTCGTGACACGGTTCACCGGCGCGGTCTCGTCGGCGTAGCCGAAGGAGATGCCCAGGAGCAGCTTTCCCGAAGTGACGCCGAGTTCACCGCGGACAGTGTCGGCGTAGAAGCTCAGCAAGCCCTGCGGGCAACTGTCCACACCGTAGGCGGTCATCGCCAGGAGCAGCGTCTGCATGTAGGCACCGACGTCCGCCGCCAGCCGGGCCCCGCCGTCACCGGTGACGAACAGGAACGCCGCATGTGGCGAACCGTAGAAACGCAGACTCTCCACGTCGTAAGCCGCCCGTGCCGCCGAGTCGTCCGCGGCTATGCCCAACGCTCCGTACAACTCCGCGCCGAACACGGCCCGGCGCGCGTGATGCACCTCCGAATACATGTCCTCGGAGTACGGGAAGTCTGTCGAGATGCGCTTCTCGGCGTGGGCTGCCCGCAAGGCCTTCGCCAGGCGCTCGCGTGCCGCGCCGCTCACCACTTCCACCTGCCATGGCTGCGCGTTGGAATTGGACGGTGCGGCACCGGCCAGCGAGAAGATCGCCCGCAGGATGTCCTCAGGCACCGCGTCAGGTCGGAAAGCCCGTGTCGCGTGACGACCGTTGATCAGCTTCTCCGCGCTGTTCTTCAGCTCGACGGGGACCGACACGCTCATGAAAGGCTCCTCGACCACTCTCAGGTAAACGCTCGTGTTTACCTGAGAGTGGACCCTAGCAACCCGCTCCACCAAAGTAAACACATGCGTATACTTACCTGATGGGAACGACACCTACGGCCTCTCGACGGCAGGGACGCGGCGGCCGGGAGCGCATCCTGGCCGCGGCCGCCCGGTTGTTCGCGACTCAGGGAATCAACGCGACCGGCATGGAGCAGGTCGCGGAAGAGGCGCCGGTCTCCAAACGCACGCTCTACGCGCATTTTCGAACCAAGAGCGACCTGGTCATCGCACACCTTCAGGACCTCGCGTCGTCGGGCGCGACCCTGGAAAGCGACTTGACCCGCGAAGACATTCCCGCACGGGAGCGGATCCTCGGGCTGTTCGGCCGGCCCTCGGCGACCACGTCCCCGGTCCGCGGCTGCCCGTTCATCGATGCCGCCGCGGAGTTCCCCGACGTGGAGAGCGCGGTCCACTCCTACGCCCGCGAGCAGAAACTGCGGATGGTGCGGCTCGTCACCGCGCTGGTGGCGGAGCTGGGCTGCCGCGACCCCGGCACACTCGCCGAGCAAGTGGTGATCCTCGCGGACGGGGCGGCCAGCCGGGCCATGGTGCTGAACGACGCCGACTACGGCAGGCATGGACGGGCGGCCGCGGAGATCCTCCTCGACCGCGCTTTGGCCTAGCCGCACACCCAGATTGCGGGTCGTCACGGCGATGGACGGGCTTCGGCCGGGGACCCGCCCCTGAGCCTCGGGTGCCACCCGGTCCGCGTGGCACACAGCCTCTCAGGGGCGAAGTGCGGTGTGGGCGGCTCGGAGACGTTCGCCCCCGCTGCGCACGGCCCGATTCCCGGAGACGTCGTCGGCCCAGGCGAGTAACCGGACGAGGTGAGTCCCGTCCCCGCTCGCGACCGTCGGCACCCGGCCGAGGGCGACCTCGCCGCTGTTTCCGTCGATGGTCACTAGCGTCCCTTCGGCCAAAGTGCGTTCTCCCACGGTGATCGAGGTGGAGGTGTCGTGGACGGTGAGCGTGCCCATGCCGACCACGGCGGGTTTGCCCAGTGACCGGGCGACGACGGCGGCGTGGCTGGCCGGTCCGCCCCGTGCCGTGAGGATGCCCGCCGCCACGACAAGCCCGTTCATGTCGTTCGGGGACGTTTCGGGTCGCACGAGGATCACCGGGCCGTCCGCCGCCATACGCCTCGCCGCCTCGGTGGTCGTGGCGATCCTGCCGGTGGCGACGCCGGGGCATGCCCCTGCTCCGCGACCGAGCAGGGTCGTGCCGGCGGCCGGGGCGAGGCGAGGCGTCCTGGCACGCTCGACCTGCCGTGGTGAGACCCGGAGCACCGCGTCGGCTCGGCTGATCCGTTCCTCGTCGGCGAGGTCGACGGCGACCCTGACCGCCGCCGCGCCGGTGAGCCCCCCGGGACGTACTTGGAGGAGCCACAGGACCCCGGCCTCGAAGGTGAACTCGACGTGGACCGCATCGCGGTAGTGGTCTTCCGCACGAGCCAGGGCATCGGTCAATTCCGTCCAGATCTGTGGTTCGCGGGCGGCGAGGTCGGTGAGCGGCAGGCCGGTCGTGGTGCCCGCGACGACGTCCTCCCCCTGATGCGTGAAGAGCACATCGCCGAACGCGCCGGGCTCCCCGGTGCTGGGGTTCCGGCTGAACGCGACCCCGGTGCCGCTGCGTTCGTCTCGGTTCCCGTGGACCATCACCTGCACGACCACCGCGGTGCCCAGGTCGTGATCGATGCCGTGCAGTTCCCGATAGGTGCGTGCCCGCGGTGTCTCCCACGAGGCGAACACCCTCTCGACGGCCGGCTCCCACTGTCCGGCCGCGGGGATCGGGGTGCCGGGCCCGAGCCGCGCGGCGACAGCCTGGTCGATCTCCTCGGTGACCGCACGGAGCCGCCCCCGTGCTTCGAGGGCGGACCGGATATCGCCAGTTTCCGCGGCCGGCGCGTCCGCGCCCCCGGCGGTGAGTCCGAGGTTCAGGATGGTGTCCATCATGCCGGGCATCGACACGCCGGCCCCGGAACGCACCGAGACGGCCAGTGGCGGCACCCCGCCGAACCGTCGTGCGGTGACCTCTTCCAACGCTCGCATCGCCGTCGCCAGTTCGTCACGGAGTCCGTCAGGGAGACGGCCGTCGCGCAGGAACGCACGGCACGCTTCGGTGGTCACGACGAATCCGGCCGGAACCGGCAGTCCGAGCCGGATCAGCTCGAGAAGACCGTGTGCTTTCGCGCCGATGAGCCCCGGGTCCTCCCTGGTGCCCGGGGCGAGTTCCCGTATCCACTTCATCGCGGGATCCCCAGGGTCGAGAGGAGGTCTTCGTGCAGCTCTGCCCAGACCGTGTGGAAGGACGTCGTCGTGTCGGTGACGTAGGTCAGCTCACCCGAGCGGGCGCGGTCGAGGGCGTCGGCCAGCCGCGTGCGGTATCGCCCGAAGCGCGGTAGCGCGGCCTCCAGGTCGTGGTAGACCCGCAGCGCGCGCTCGTGCAGGTCGGTGAAGCGACCCAGCACACGGGCGTCGTAGGCCGGGTCGCTGTGATCGTTGACGACCGTCTCCCCCTCCGAGGGGCGGAGTTGCCAGGCCGTGCACAGGTCGAGCAGTTCCGGGTTGAGCACCAGGAACCGATCGAACGCCGCCGTGACCGCCGGGCGGGCACCGGCCGCGTCCAGCTGTGCGGCGATATGCCCGGCATCGGCCTCGCGTCCGGCGGCGGTGATGCCCCAGGCGCCGAGGCCGCCACTCGGGCGGGTGACATGGCCGTCGACGGCGAGGTCGATCAGCTCCGACTCGACTTCGGGCTCGCTGAACCCCGTGGTGGCGGACAAGCGCGACAGTCCGGCGTAGCCGCCGCAGCGCAGGGCGTGCAGGACGAGCAACCCGGTGTCCGAACGGGCGCCGGTCATGTCGCGGTTCCCTCGGAGCGCGAGGTCTCCGTTGCCGCGACGGCGTAGGCAGCGCCTCGCCCTCCGGCGCGGGCGACGACGGCACCGCCGCTGACGCGCACCGCCGCCTCGGTGTCGTCACCGACGTCGGTCAGGCCGATCGCGGCCGCGACGCGAGCGTCGTCGAGCACGAACCGAAGGTGTCCCGGCAACGGAACGGGAAAGACCTGTCGCAGGCACGCCACCAGGTCACTGACGCGCAAGCGGATGAGCCGTCCGGTGTTCGCGGGATCGTCGGTGACGACGACGATGGTGACCTGCTCACCGGGCCGCGCCGTCCTCACCGCCTCCTCGGCCGCGCCCAGCCGCCCACCGCCCAGCACAACCACCACACCGTCCGCCGTCAGCTCGGCGACGTCCGCACTGAGCAGATCGTCGATTTCGGCGGGTGGTGCCCATTTCTCCTGGATCCGAGCCGCCGCGGCGAGATAAGGCAGATATGACGGTGCCCAGGTGTCGGCGAGGTCGAGACTCGCCAGGTGCTCGCACGCGCGTGCCCGGTCGAAGGGATCGCCGAACCCGGGAGCCAGTTCCGCGACGAGGCTTGAACCGCCGAGCATCGTCAACGCCAGTTCGGCCAGGCGAACACGGCGCGACGGCGTGACGTCGGCGGCACAGGACTCCAGCGCCAGCGCCAGCAGCAGGGCTTCCAGCCGGGCGGTCTGCGCGAGCACGGCTCGTCCCGCGTCGTCGTCGATGACACCGGCCAGGGAACGCAGCCGCAGACGCCCGCCGGCGGCGGCGTCCCCGACCAGGGGCAGCCTGTCCAGCCAGACCCGCGCGAACGCACTCAGCGCCTCGCCCACCGAGCCCGGCTCCCGGACGGCCGCGGGGATGTCCGCCTGTTCGACCATGTCGACCAGTACCGCGAGATACAACGCTCGTTTGCCGGGGAAGTTCGAATACACCGCCCCCCGGGTCATCCCGGCGCGCTCGGCGATCCGATCCACTTTCGCCGCCCCGTACCCGTACTCGACGAACTCCGCTCGCGCTGACGCCAGGACCGCGGCCCGCGTCCGCGCCTGCTGCTGCGCCCGTGTCAGCCGAACCGTCACCACTGCCTCCCCGAACCGGGCATCAAGATGCCCTCGTCATTGAGATGATCGTAACATCTGAATGACGAGGGCGTTCGCCGTGCCGGGGCTTCCCGATCCTGGGCCGCTACGCGGTCGCGCTCTGCAGCTTCAGCGGATCCCGGGGAGCCGACGGCTTCGCATCGAGCATCCGCTGACCGATTTCCTGCAGTCGCTTGCGTCCCATCGCTTCACGCACGTCGGGGAACCATTCCTCTTCTTCCTCTTCGACGTGGTGCCGAACGTTCTCGATGAGCACGGTGACCTTCGCGTCGAACCGCTCGTTCTCCGGATCCATGCCGGCCAGCTCGCTCAGCATCCACACCACGACGTGGTGCTCCTCCACGCTTTCGAGGACGTGATCCTTGGTGTCCGGCACCGCCTCCCGTGCCACGGGATAGAAGATCTCCTCCTCGATATACGCGTGCACCGTGAGTTCCTCGATGATCGAGTCGACGATCTTCCGCTTGGCGACGGACGCGTTCGAACCCGCGTTTTCGAACTCCTTGAACAGTTTCTCGACGGTCTTGTGGTCGTTCTTCAGCAGTACGATGGCGTCGGTCGACATAGTGATTCTCCGTTTTCGGCGAGTGGACTGCCCAAGCCAGGTGTTTCCGTTCCACCGCCGAATAAACGGGATCTCGCAAAAAAGGGCCAGTCGCCACGAACCACGGCGAGCGGACCTCGCTACACCCGCATGGACAGCCAGAACGCCATCCACACCACGCACCCGAGCGCCCCACCGACCCCGAACGCGAGGAGCATCCGACGGGCGGAGGCGATCTCTCCCGGCCGGCCGGTGGTCTCGGTCATCCCGGCTCGCACTGTCGTCATCTCCGTCATGACCGATCAACTTCCCGGGCAGACCGCGTCTCACACCTGATTTCCCGGCCCTCGACCGAACGGGTGGGCCCCTCCGTCCCCTGCCAGGTCCCGGGAGTGCGCGAAATGCCGGACGAGCCCGGCGGCGCTATGCTCTTCCACCTGCGGGAAACGTGGACTGGAAAGGGTTCGTGTGCCACTTGACGACGCCGAAGTCCGGTCGACGGCAGATCCCCGTCGTACCGACGCCTTCGCCGCGGATCCCGAGATCGGCCGGGATCTCGCCGCGGTGGACTGGACGGGCACGGCGCTGGGCCCGCCCCCCGGCTGGCCGCAGAGCCTGCAGACCGCGGTGAACATCCTGCTGTCCTCTCGTTTCTCCATGTGGATGGCCTGGGGCCCGGAGCTGACCTTCTTCTGCAACTCCGCCTACCGCCACAACACCCTCGGAAGCAAGTACCCCTGGGCGCTCGGCAGGAGGGCGAGCGAAGTCTGGGCGGAGATCTGGGACGACATCGGCCCGCGGATCGAATCCGTCCTGTCCACCGGCAAGGCCACCTGGGACGAGGCGCTCCTGCTGTTCGTCGAACGGTTCGGGTACTTGGAGGAGAGTCACCACACCTTCTCCTACAGCCCGCTGCGCGACGAGGACGGCGAGGTGGTCGGCATGTTGTGCGTCGTCAACGAAGACACCGTCAAGGTGATCGGCGAACGCCGGATGGCGACCCTGCGCGATCTGGGCTCCGACCCCAGTGTGATCGTCACGGACGAGCAGGTGCTCGCCTTCGCCGGCCACCAGCTCGGCCGCAACCTGCGTGATCTGCCGTTCACCCTCACCTATCTGTTCGAGGACGGCCGCGCGCGCCTGGCGGGTTCGTCCGGCGTCGACCTCGAACCGGCCTTCGCACCGTCGTGGCCGGAGCGTGAACTGGCCGAGGGCAGAGCTGTCCTGGTGGATCTCGGGGACTCGCCACGACCACCGTCCGGGGACTGGCCGGACCCTCCCCGCCAAGCGCTCGCCGTCCCCCTGCGGCAACAGGGCGGAGTCCCGTACGGGTTCCTGGTGGCGGGCCTCAACCGTTATCGCAAGCTCGACGAGGCCTATCGCGGCTTCATCGAGCTGGTGGCCGCACACGTCGCCGCCGGGATCGCCAGCGCCCGCAGCTACCAGGCCCAGCAGCGGCGTGCGGAGGAACTGGCCGAGCTGGACCGGGCCAAGACCGCTTTCTTCTCCAACATCAGTCACGAATTCCGCACCCCGCTCACGCTCATCATGGGTCCTGTCCAGGAGCTGCGCGGCCGCGAGGCCGGGTGGGACGACGAGCGGACCAGGGAAGAACTGGATGTGGTGCACCGCAACGGCTTGCGGTTGAGCAAGCTGGTGAACACCCTGCTCGACTTCTCCAGGATCGAGGCGGGCAGGTTGGAGGGCCGTTTCGCCCCCGTCGATCTCGCGGTCGTCACCGCCGACCTCGCCAGTGTCTTCCGGTCCGCTGTCGACCGGGCGGGTCTGCGGTACACCGTGGACTGTGCCGGCGTCGGCGAGCCGGTCCACCTGGACCTCGGCCTGTGGGAAAAGGTGGTCTTCAACCTCCTCAGCAACGCCGTCAAGTTCACCTTCGAGGGGTCGATCACCGTCGCGGTCCGGCGGGACGGGTCGCACGCGGTGGTCACCTTCACCGATACCGGGGTCGGCGTACCCGCCACCGAAATGCCCCGGCTGTTCGAACGTTTCCACCGGATCGAGAACACCCGCGCCCGCTCGCACGAAGGCAGCGGGATCGGGCTGGCCTTGGTCCGGGAACTGGTCGAACTGCACGGCGGCACCATCACCGCCGAAAGCGACGAAGGTGTGGGCACCTCCTTCAC
Source organism: Amycolatopsis sp. cmx-4-19 (assembly GCA_049998115.1). Lineage (GTDB taxonomy): Bacteria > Actinomycetota > Actinomycetes > Mycobacteriales > Pseudonocardiaceae > Amycolatopsis. The sequence continues at coordinate 51,302 of JAEBEO010000004.1, forward strand.
CATCCGGCTCCCGTTCGGCTCCGCCCATCTGCCCGCCGATGCCCTGGCCGAGCCCGGAAGCGAACGCGAGGCCGCCGTCAGTCAGTACGTGGAAGAGGCGCTGCGCTGGCTGCCGAAAGACCACGCGGCCGACCTCGAAGACATCACGTCGCCGAAGGAACCGGGCGCCCTCGTCAAGACCCCGGCGCGGATACTGGTCGCCGACGACAACGCCGACATGCGCGAGTACCTGGCCCGGTTGCTGAAGAACGCGGGATACTCCGTCGACGTCGTCGGGGACGGTGAAGCCGCGCTGACCGCCGTCCGCGCCGCTCCGCCGGACCTGGTCGTCAGTGACGTCATGATGCCCGCACTCGACGGCCTCGCTCTCGTCGACACCCTGCGCGCAGATCCTCGGACGGCCGCCGTGCCGGTCTTGCTGCTGTCCGCGCGAGCCGGGCAGGAGGCCGCGGTCGAAGGCTTGCGCGCCGGGGCCGACGACTACCTCGTCAAGCCGTTCGCCTCGGCCGAATTACTGGCCAGGGTCCAGGCGAACGTGGAATTGGCCCGTCTGCGCACCGATCACGCCCGGTGGCGCACCGCGCTGATCGATTCACTGCAGGAGGCGTTCTTCGTCTGCGACGAGACCGGCGCGGTCACCGAAATCAACGCCACTTTCTCCGAAATCCTCGGCTACGGCGCGGAGGACCTGCCGTACCCGGTCCCGCATCCGTGGTGGCCGGAAGCGGACGGCGATCCCGACGCCAACAAGCTGCTCGTCGAGGCGTTCGACCTGGTGCAGGGCGATCAGCGGGGCAGCTGCACCGTTCCTCTCACCCATCGCGACGGGCACCGCCTGTGGGTCACCGTCACGTTCACCCTCGTCGAAGACCCCGACACGGGCCGCCGTGTCACCGTCGGCACGTTCCGCGACGTCACTTCCGACCATTACGCCGTGCAGAGGCAGGCCGCGCTGGCCGCCCTGAACGAACAACTCGCCCAGTCCGACACCGTCGCCGAGGCACTCGCGTCCGCGATGGACGAGCTTCGCCAGGTCTGGAACGCACACCGGACGATCGCGGCCACCTTTCCCGCCGGTCAGAACGGCTCGCGAGCTCCCGAACTGGTGAGTTCCGGTGAGCCGGTGACGTGGGCCGACCTCACCCCCGACGCCCGCGCCGCCATCACCGGCCTCAAGGAAGCCGCCTTGCTCAGCCCGACCTCGGTCCACACCGGCACGGCCGGGGTCACCCTGCAGCATCCGGGCGGGGTGTCGGTCGTCTGGATCGAACTGACCGAGCGGAGACCGTTCACACCCGAGGACGAGACCCTGCTGGCGGTGCTGGCCGGACGGCTGGGCCAGGGCCTCGCCCGGGTGCACCAGCTCGATCGGCAACGCGAAGCCGCCTTGGCCCTCCAGCACGCGATCCTCGGCCCGCAGGAGCTACCCGGCGGGTTCGCCGTCCGCTATCAACCGGCGAACAGTCCGCTCCAGGTCGGCGGCGACTGGTACGACCTGTTCGCACTCGAAGACGGCCGGATCTGTCTCGTCGTGGGCGATTGTGTGGGGCACGGCCTGTCCGCGGCCACCGTGATGGGACAGCTGCGCAGTGCCTGCCGGGCCTTGCTGCTGGAGAACCCTGATCCCGCCGCCGCGCTCAGCGGGCTGGACCGGTTCGCGGCGCGACTGCCCGGCGCCGTCTGCACCACCGCCTTCTGCGCGGTCCTCACCCCGGAAACCGGCGAGGTTCGGTATTCCAGTGCCGGGCATCCGCCGCCGGTGCTCGTCCGCGCCGACCAGACGAGCGAGCTGCTCGAGAACGCGCAGTCGATCCCGCTCGGTGTCAGACCCGGCCACCGGCGTCCCGCGGCGGGAGTGCTCCTCCCACCCCGTGCCACCCTTCTGCTCTATACCGACGGGCTGGTGGAGCGACGACGGGCTCCGCTCACCGACGGCATCTCCCGTACCGCCGAACTCATCGCCGCGAACCAGGACGCCACGACCGAGACGCTGGCGGGCCTGCTGATGTCCCAGTTGGCCCCGGACCGGGGCTATGAAGACGACGTCGCGCTTCTCGTGCTTCGCGTACCGGGACCGTTGGAGCTGGACTTCCCCGCGGACGCCGGTCAGCTCGCCCCCGTGCGGAAAGCCGTGCGTCGCTGGCTCGACCGCTGCGCGCTCGACGGAGACCAGATCCAGAATATCCTCGTCTCCGCCGGAGAGGCGGTCGCCAACGCGGTCGAACACGGCCACCGCGACGACCCCGGTGGTCCTGTCTCGCTGCGGGCCACCGCGACAGCCGACCTCATCCGGCTCGTGGTCGCCGACTCCGGCTCCTGGAAGACGCCGCGCCCCGCCGAGAACCCCGACCGCGGCCGCGGCCTGACCTTGATGCGCGCCTTCATGGACCACGTCGTCGTCCATCACGGGGTCACCGGCACCACCGTCGAGCTGAACGCGAGGATCGTTTGATGAGTACGCCGCTTTCGCTGGACACGGACCGCCGCGAAGACGGTGCCGTGGTACTCACCGCGACCGGTGAAATCGACATGAGCAACGTCGCCGACTTCGCCCGTGCCCTGGCCGGCACCCAGGAGGACGGCACGGTCGTCGTCGACCTTCGCGGCTTGGGCTACCTCGACAGTGGTGGGATCAACGCGCTGTTCACCCATGTCGACCGCATCAGGATCATCGCGAATCCCGTGCTGCTCCCGGTGCTGACGGTGAGCGGTCTGGCCGATCTCGTCGACGTCGAAGAGGGGCGGGCGAAGCCGGGACCCGGCTGCTAGGAGAGAACCGCGCCGCCCGGGAGCGTGCTCCCGGCGCCGGGTTCAGCCTGATCGCCGGTCGCCGACGCGATGGCCGACGCGCTGCCGGAACTGGGGTTCGGCCCGAACCAGTCGAGGCAGACGATCATCGCGTCGTCAGCGGCCAGGGTTCCCTTGCGGCGGTCCCGCAGTTCGTCGAGGACGGCGCCCGGGACGTGGGCCGCCGGGAGGTCCGCGGTCGCGGCGACGGCTTGGGCGAGGGCGTGCTCGCCGTAGGTTTCGCCGTGCGGTCCGGCGACGTCGTACACGCCGTCGCTGACGAACACGAAGCGGTCACCGGCGAGCGCCTGCAGTCGTTCGAGGGTGTAGCTGGTGTCTTCGAAGGTGCCGAGCGGAAGCTGTTCGTCGAAGTGCACCCGCTCGGTCTTGCCGTCGCGGAGGCGCCACAGCCGGGGCGATCCGGCGTCGACCGCGCCGATCTCACCGGTCGCGAGGTCGAATTCGAGCAAGAGCGCCGCGACATGCTGCCCGCCGACGTGCTGGGCGTAAATGGCCTGGTCGGCGAGTTCCGCCTGGGCGTCCAGCGAGATCCCGGCCCGCCGGGCGTTGCGCAGCGCGTTGACGGCGAGATTGGTCAGCAGGGCCGCGCTCGCGCCCTCACCCATGCCGTTGACCAGCGTGACCGACAACGTGTGCGCGGACGCCGACCAGTCGAAGCAATCACCGTAGATGGCGTACGCGGGTTCGAGTTGCCCGCCCAGCGCGAATTCGGGGCGGGCACAGGCACGGCCGGGTAGCAGCTGCCACTGCATCTCGGCGGCGAGCGTGAGACGGGACGAACGGCGGGCCTGCACATAGAGGTCGGTGTCGCGGTCGGCGACGAAGACCTCGTGGGCGAGCGCTTCGGCGAACCGGCCCAGCTCCGCCCACACGGGCGGCTCCTGATCTTCGGGCAGGGTGACCACGAGCACACCCAGCCGGTCGCCTCGCACGGAGACGGGGAAGTGCGCCCTGATACCTTCCGCGAGAGGCTCGAAGGTCGCCCCCTGGGAGGTGAAGGCCTCACCCGCGGGCGTCCCGGCCATCGCCACCGGGTCGGTGGTGTAGGGCAGCACGGTCACGCGTCGCAGTTCGGCGAGGCCGTAGTCGGCCATCAGGAGGTCGACCGCCAGAGCGTCGAAATGCTCCTGGAGTGCCGAACGCAACCCGTCGAGCAGCTGGTGCGGCTGGACACCTCTCAGGATCCGTTCCACCGCCAGGGATCTGTCCACCCTCATCGCCTCCACACGCAACGAAACCAGTGCCTGGACAGGCACCGGCGAATCGGGTCGGCACGGCGCGAGCGGACCGGCCGGAGGGCGTGCCGCGATGAGCTGGGCTGACAGTTCAGCATAAGGATGCGAGAGTAGGTGTCGTGAATCGGTCCTCCGAGCCTTCCGGCACCGAAACGGTGGCGGCGGCGGTGACCGAGACGGCCGAGTTGCTCGAGATCATGTTCGAACGCGCTCGCGAGGCGTCACCGCGTCCGCTGTCGACGTCCCAGGTACGCGCAGTCGTGGCACTCGACCACCACGACGGCCTGAACCTGCGCGCCCTCGCCGAACTGCTCGGTTCGACACCCCCGCTGGTGAGCCGCCTCTGTGACCGGCTGGAGGCCGTCGGGTTCGTCGACCGGCTACCGAGCACCCGCAGCCGCCGCGAACTCACCCTGCGCCTCAGCGACCAAGGCCGCACGTACCTGCGCGACCTGCGGGCACGGCGCCGCGAAAACCTGGAGTCGGTGCTGGCGAAACTCACCCCGGAGGCCAGGAGCGCTCTCGCCGACGGCCTGCGCGAGTTCCGCGAGGCCGCGGCGGAGTTCTGACGCCCACACGGTGCCCCCGCCCGTACCGGAGTAGGGTCACTGTTGTCATATGACAACAGTCGCGACTTTCAGCCGGTCGCGCCGTACACCTGGAGGTGTGGTGCAGGGGACCGAGGACTCCGCCGTCCGGGACCTGCTTTCGCGGATCTTCGACGACGGCCAGGACGGACTCGTCGATGACTGGGTCCGGTGGCAGCTGACGGACTCGCCCGCTTGGACCGGCGAGCCGGAACTGCGGCTCGAAGCCAAGGAACTGCTCGAAGCCTTCTGCAAAGCCCTCCGCACCGAAATCCCGCTGGAGCGGATCGTCGACCGGGACGAAGCCGTCCGCGCCGCGCTGCGGGGACTGTCCGAGCGGCGCGCCCGCGCTGGTGCCTCGCCGACCGCGACCGCGCTGGCGATCCTCGCGCTGAAACGCACCACACTCGCCGCACTCGAGGACCTGACCGGCGACAGCGGGATTCGCTACCACGCTTCGTCGCGGGTCGACCGGCTCCTCGACGCCGCGGGCCTGCTCACGTTCTCGGTGTACGTCGAAGGGCGAGAAGAGATCATTCGCCGCCAGCACCAGCAGATGCTGGAGCTGTCGACCCCGGTGGTGCGACTGTGGCGGCAGGTACTCGCCGTTCCGTTGATCGGCACCCTCGACAGCGCCCGCACACAACTGGTGATGAACGACCTCCTCGAAGCGATCCAGGCCCACGAGGCACGAGTGGCGATCATCGACATCACCGGCGTATCCACTGTGGACACCGCCGTGGCGCACCACCTGCTGCAAACGGTCAGCGCGGTCCGGCTGATGGGCGCGGAATGCCTCATCAGCGGGGTCCGCCCCTCGATCGCGCAGACCGTCACCCAGCTCGGCATCGACCTGTCGCATATCGTCACCCGGGGCTCGCTGGCCGACGCGCTCGCCGCGGCGATGCGGCTGATCGACGAACCCGCCCGCACCGTGGTGACCGGATGAACCCCCGGGCGGGCCTGCCGATCCTCCGGCTCGGCGACATCCTGATCAGCGGGCTGCTGAGCGACCTGGACGACACGACCGCGCTGGAGTTCACCGCCGAACTCACCACCCGGATCTCCGCCGAAGGGATCCGCGGGGTCATCCTCGACATCTCCCGGCTGGAGATCATCGACTCGTTCGTCGCACGGGTCCTGATGGAACTCGCCGCCACCGGGCGGCTCCTCGGCGCCCGGATGATCGTCGCCGGGATGCGCCCCGCCGTCGCCATCACGCTGTCCGAACTGGGCCTGCAACTCACCGGCGTGCAGACCGCGCTCAACGCCGAACAGGCCATGGAACTCCTGGGGTGGCGCCGTCCCGCTGAGGCCGCCGAAGGGGCGCCTCGTGCTTCCTGACGAACTCACCGACCAGGACCCGCGCGAACACGCCGTCCGCGCCGAAGAGGACCTGCTCACCACCCGGCACGCGGTGCGGGCCTGTGCCGTCGCGGCCGGCTTCTCGATCGTCGACCAGACCAAGATCGTGACCGCCGCCAGCGAACTCGTGCGCAACGCCTACATCCACGGCGGGGGCGGCACGATGACCATCGCCGTGGTGCGCGACCGCCTCGGGCGAAAGGGAATCGCGCTGTCGGTCCGCGACGACGGCCCCGGCATCGCGGACGTCGGACAAGCCATGACCGACGGCTTCAGCACCGGTGCCGGTCTCGGGCACGGCCTCGGCGGCACCCGGCGGCTGGTCGACGAGTTCACCATCGACACCGTTCCCGGCGAGGGCACCACGGTCACCGTCGTCCGCTGGAAGCCATGACCGTCTCGGACGCGTCGCTCACCCGCCTGATCCGCGTCGACCACATCAGCGCGGTCTACGTCGCCACGCGTGCGGCCCGCGAAGTCGCCGCAGAGGTGGGCCTGCCCGAAGTCCTCGCCGAGCGCGCCGCCGTCATCACCTCGGAACTGGCGAGCAATCTCGACAAACACGCCGGCAACGGTGCCGTGTTCGTGCAGCGGTCGCTGGCCCGGCCGGGAGTGGACATCTACGCGGTGGACACCGGCCCGGGGATGGCCGATCTGGACCATTGGCGCCTCGACGGCAACACGACCACGAAAACCCTGGGCACCGGACTCGGCGCCATCGGCAGGCTCGCGACCGAGTTCCGCATCAGCTCGGTGGCGGGCACGGGGACCGTGGCGGCCGCCCGGATCCTCACGGCAGGCCCCCGGCCCGCCGATCTCGCGCACGTGCGACTCCCCCGGGAAGGCGAAGAGCGGTGCGGTGACGCGGTGGCCGTCTCCACGATGCCCGGCGTCCGCACGGCGGCCCTCGTCGACGGGCTCGGCCACGGACCCGAGGCGAGCGACGCCGCGGAAGCCGCGATCGCCGTCTTCCGCCGTGACCCGGACCGGCCGCTTCCCGAGCAGCTGAACGCCATGCACCGGACACTGCGGCAGACGCGCGGCGCGGCAGTCGCGCTCGCCCGGATCTCCGACGGCGTACTCGAATTTTGCGGCGTCGGGAACATCAGCGGCCTCGTGGCGACCCCGGGCCACACCCAGCCGCTGCTCAGCATCCCCGGCGTCGTCGGCTTCACCCTCCCGTCCGTCCGGGCACGGACGGTGGCCTTGACCGGGCACGAACTCCTGATCCTGCACACCGACGGGATCGGCACCTCCTGGCGCGGCCCGGTCGCCCTCGGACCGCTCCCGCCCGTCGCGCTCCTCACCGCCGATCTCGCCCACCGCCACCGCGATCTCCGCGACGACGCGGCGGTGATCGCCTTCGGACCGGAGGTCCCGTGACAGACGCCTCGACCGGCCGGTTGCGCCGCCGCGTCCGCGGTGCGTGCGCGGCGGCCGGAGTCCCGGTCGAGCAACGCGCCCGGCTGGTGCTCGCGGTGACCTTGCTCGCCGAACGCGGCCCGGAACCGGAACTCGCGACGGCCATCGCCGTCGGCAGGCTGTCCGTCACGCTGGAAACGTTCCGGCCTGTCGGACAAGGGGAACGCAACACCCTCCCCTTGCTCGCCACCGCGGGCGACGGGACGAGCCTGACCTGGCATCTCGACGCGGGCGCCGAACCGTCGCCGATGACGGCCGACGACGAGGCGGCCACCCGGGAAGAGATGCTGGCGCTGGTCGCCCGTGCCGACGCGGTCGCCAAGGACCAGCGCGAACTCAAACACGAACTGGCCGAGACGAACAGCGGCGTGCTCGCGATGTACGTCGAACTGGAGGAAAGAGACGAGCGGCTCCAGAAGGCGCACGCGATGATCTTCCGCGAACTCGAGGACGCGTTGCGCCCGCCACCGCCGGAAGCCGAGGCCTTCGAACTGGCCGTGCACTACGCGCCGAGCCAGCAGGACTCCCCCACCGGCGGGGATCTCTACGACTGGTTCGTCCTGCCCGGCGGGGACCTGCACATCACCCTCGTCGACGCCGTCGGACACGGTGTCACCTCGACACGCGACGCCCTGACCGTCACCCACGCGATCCGCACCCTGGCGTTGGAGGGGCATCCCTTTCGCGACCTGATCGCGCACGCCGCCCGCACACTGGCGAGCATCGAACCCGGACTGATGGCGACCGTGCTGCTCGCCCGGCTGGATCCGGTGACCGGCGACGTCACCTTCGCCAACGGCAGCCACCCGAGGCCGGTTCTGGCAACCACACGCGGGGAAGCCGAACTCGTCTTCGCTTCGACGCCCGGCCGGGGCATCGGTTTCCCCGACCCGGGAAGTCACAGTCTCGGCCACCGCACGCTCGCCGACGGCGACTTGATCGTCCTCTACACCGACGGCCTGATCGAAAGCCGCAAAGACTTCCTCGAAGGCGAAGCGCGTCTGCTGGCGGCCACTCGCCGTCATGCCGGGTGCCCCACCGCGCAGATCCCGGACCTCCTTGCCACCGACATGCTCGACATCGTCCTGCACGCCGACGACACCGTGGTCATCGCGATCCGCTACGTCGCGCCATGACACCTGCGCGACCCGGGCGAGCCCACTCAGCCGACGTCGACCGCGGCCGTCAACTCGAAGACACGGATCCTGCTCACGGGCGCGGACGCGCAGGTGAGCGACCGGTTCGCCGGAATGAACCGTTCGCGCAAATACACCGTGCAAGAAGGTTCGGCGAACTCGACTCGCCAGCCGGAATCCCTGTCGCGAACGTGCTCCACGAGGCGGAGTGCATCGACGCCGGTGGCGCCGGTGGCCATGCGGGCGTGGTGTTGGGCCGCTTGGACGATCGGCTCGAACGACGAGCGGCCGCGGAGGAATCCGGGGTCGAGTGTGCCGTGCAGGTACTGGCGGACGATGCCGCTCGCGCCTTCCGGCCGCAGGCCGCCGAAGGTGAAACCATGCGGTAGCAACACCATCGAGGGAGCGAAGCGGCAACCGCCGACATGACTGCACTCCCAAGTGGCTTCGGGGAAGTCCTTGGCCAGCGCGACGGCGACCGCCCGACCGCGGACCGCGCAACACGTGTCGTGCCTGCCATGGACGCACGTCAGCGCGAGAGGTCCGGACAGGACACGCCCCGGTGTGGACGGTGCCAGCGCGAGTCCGGCCGCGTCCGTGAATTCCCCGGCGCGGATCTCTTCGTGGCCGGGCCGAGCGTCGATCCGGAACCAGCGAAAAGGCCGCTCCGGGGCGGAGACACGGCGGGCGACCCGCCGCACCAGAGCGATCCGGCCGTTGACCCGCGCCGCCCACGCGGTCAACGAAGCCACCGCGCCCGGGTCGAGACCGGACTCCTTGAGCGCGAACCGTCCCCACGGGCCTGGATGCTCGATGAGCAGCCAGTGCTCCGCGGGTGGCGCCGTACCTTCGCCGGGATCGTCCGCGGCGTCGGCCAAGTCCGCGCAACGACCTCGCACCCCCGGTATCGCGGTCACGCGGTCGCGGCCATCAATACGCCTTCCCGGAGCAGGCGTCGTACGAGCACTAGCTGATCGGTTCGGTCCATTCCCGGAATCTCCCCCACTCGCCACGTCTTTCCGTCCAGCACTGCCGACAAAGCGTGCGCCGCCGATTCGGGAAGCGAGATGTTCCGGTCTGCGAGTTCGAGGAGGACGCGGCCGTCGCTGGTGTCCCGAACACGGAAACGCAGGCCCTCCCGGCGCCGCACGGAGTCACCGTCGCCGAGGTTCAACGCGAACGTGGCCGCCGCGACCGGGGCCAGTGGCTCCGGCCGGTTCCCTTTCCACGTCCTGTCACGGACGTGCCGGGCGACGTCTTCGGCCGGAACGGTCTTCAGCGCGGCGATCAGGTCGTCCCGGACGGACTCGAGGTGCCCGTCCAGCACACCTGGGTCAGCGATGTCGATCCCCAAGGGCAGGGAGGCCCGCAGGCGATCGTCGGCGCCGGCCAGAGCGGTGAGCGCTTCCACCAGAGCGAACTTGGTGACGACATGGACCCCGATGGTCAGATGCGCGGAAACGTCACCGAGAGCGGTCGCGGAGTGCAGCCAGCCGCGCGGCAGGTACATCACGTCACCGGGCTCCAGGACTTCGTCGATGACCGGAGCGTCGTCACGAGCCCGCGACGCGACGGCCTCGGCGTGGTCGTGCCACTGCTGGTCGCGCAGCGGCGCCGGGTGGACCGGTGCGTGCACCTTCCAGTGCTTGCGACCGGCGAACTGGAGGACGAAGACGTCGTGCACGTCGTAGTGCGCGGAAAACCCCTGTGAAGACGGCGGGGTGATGTACGCGTTGACCTGCGCCGGGTGCCCGAGCTCGGCGGTCAGGCCGGTGGTGAAGTCGATGACGCCCGGCCAAAGGCGGTGCAGGCCTTGCAGCACGATGGTGGCGCCTTCGGCGAAAAGCGCGGCGACTCGATCGTCGAGAACCTGGTCCCCGATCTCGGCACCGACACCGCCGCCACCGGTGAACGAACGGGAATCGATCACCGATCCCTGGCTGGCCATGCGCAGGAACGGCGTACGCACCCCGCGGCGCGACAGCAGTTCGTCGACGCCGTCCAAGTCGAGCAGGTCGCCGAAGCGGTCGCCGGTCCGCCGCGACAACGGCCGCCGTCCCCAGTGCCGGGTGGAGAACTCTTCGATGTCGGAACCGACCAGGCGGGTCAAGGGAGTCTGCGAAACACGGCCGTCCACGGCTACCGGGAAAGCCCCGGTAGCCGTGGACGGCTCGCCCAGGTCAGCTCGCGCCACTGTCCGCGCCGCCGTCGTGCTGGCCGGGAGTCCCCTGACCGGCGCCGGAGTCGGCCGGGCCTTCGGCGCCGCCGTCGGCACCACCGTCGTGCTCACCCGGAGTCCCCTGGCCCGCCCCGGAATCGGCCGGACCTTCCTTGTCCTTGCCCGAAGTGGTGGAAATGTCGTCGTCGTTCAGGCTCATTTCGGTTCCCTTTCGAATGATCCGGCCGGTCGCCGGAGGAATCATCGCTTGACTACCCGCTCTCACCCTCACGCACACCTCGAAAGTGTCACACGAACGAGTTTCCCCGCGGGTCGCTTAAACAAGGGGAAGGCGGGGTATTCGCGGCGCACCATCACTCTCAGCAAGGAGAATCATGCCCCCGAAACGTCAGCGCGAGCAGGCTGCACCGGCCGAAAGCGCATCCAACGCGACGGCAGGCCGGTCAGGTAAGGGGCAGCGCGGCGACTACCTGACGACCGCGCAGGGAGTCCGGCTGCCGGACACCGATCACTCGCTGAAGGCCGGCCCGCGGGGACCGTCCCTGATGGAGGACTTCCACCTCCGGGAGAAGATCACCCACTTCGACCACGAGCGCATCCCGGAGCGTGTGGTCCACGCGCGCGGCGCGGCGGCCCACGGCACTTTCCGCGCCTACGGCAACGCGTCTTCGGTCACCAAGGCAGGTTTCCTGGAGCAAGGCAGGGAGACACCGGTCTTCGTGCGGTTCTCGACGGTGCTGGGATCGCGCGGTTCCGCGGACACCGTCCGGGACGTCCGGGGGTTCGCGGTGAAGTTCTACACCGACGAGGGGAACTTCGACCTCGTCGGCAACAACATGCCCGTGTTCTTCATCCAGGACGGCATCAAGTTCCCCGACGTGATCCACGCGGGCAAGCCCCATCCGGACCGGGAGATCCCGCAGGCGCAGACCGCGCACGACACTTTCTGGGACTTCGTTTCCCTGCACACCGAAGCGACGCATCACGTCATGTGGGCCATGTCCGACCGCGGGATCCCCCGCTCTTATCGGACCATGGAGGGTTTCGGGGTGCACACCTTCCGGCTGGTCGACGCCGAGGGTGGGACCAGCCTGGTGAAGTTCCACTGGAAGCCGGTGGCCGGGGTGCACTCGCTGGTCTGGGAGGAAGCCCAGATCGCCGCCGGTGCCGATCCCGACTTCCATCGCCGGGACATGGCCGACGGCATCGACAGCGGGGCGCCCTTGGAATACGAACTCGGCCTGCAGGTCCTGCCGGATTCCGACGACGAGATGTTCGAGGGGATCGACCTGCTCGACCCGACCAAGCTCGTCCCGGAGGAGCTCGCCGAGGTCCAGCTGGTCGGCAAGCTCACGCTGGACCGGAATCCGGTCAACTACTTCGCCGAGACCGAACAGGTCGCCTTCCACACCGGCAACCTGGTGCCGGGTATCGAGGTGACCGACGACCCGCTGATGCAGGCGAGGCTGTTCTCCTATCTGGACACCCAGCTCACCCGGCTCGGCGGACCCAACTTCACGCAGCTCCCGATCAACTGTCCGCACGCGGCCGTGAACGACAACCTCCGTGACGGGATGCACCAGACCCTCATCCATCACGGGCAGGCGCCGTATCTGCCCAACAGTGTCGACGACGCACTGCCGACACCGGCCACGGAAGCCGAAGGGGCCTACGTCCACCGGCCCATCGAGGTCGCGGGGCCCAAAGTCAGGGCCAATCCGGTGTCGTTCGACGATCACTTCTCGCAGGCCACGCTGTTCTGGAAGAGCCTGTCCGGGATCGAGCGGGTCCACGTGATCGAAGCGTTCACGTTCGAGCTGGGCAAGTGCTTCTCGCAGACGATCCAGGAACGTGTCCTGGGGTCGCTCGCCCAGGTCGACGCCGAACTGTGCGCGGCGGTCGCCGAAGGACTCGGGCTGCCCGCTCCGCAGGGCGACCCCGTCGAAGACGTCACTCCGTCGGCCGCCCTGTCGCAGATCCCCGTGGGGCCCGGCCCGATCGCGGGCCGCATCATCGGGGTCGTGGCGACTTCCGACGCCGACCTCGGCGGGATCGGGAAACTCCGCCGGACCGTCGAGGCACAGGGCGCGATCCTGCGGGTGCTGGCGCCGGTCGGCGGAACACTGAAGCGAGGACGCGGACAGCAGCCGGTGGCGCGGACCTTCCTCACCGCCCGTTCCATCGAATTCGACGCGGTGGTGGTCGCCGGCGGCACGGCCGGCCTGCACGACATCAAGCTGACCGTTCTGTTGCAGGAGATGTTCCGCCACTGCAAGGCCATCGGCGCCTGGGGTGACGGACGCCAGGTGCTCGCCGACGCCGGGATCGACGTCGCCGCACCGGGAATCGTGCTCGCCGACGAGGTCGCCAAAACTTTCTCCGCCGACCTGGTGAAGTCCGTGGGACTGCACCGCGTCTGGGAGCGGGCCGAACGTGTGATGAACGACTGAGGAATCGAACCTTGATGAAGACCCTGCTCGAACCGGCCGCACCGGAACCTTTGCCGGAGCCGAGGACCGTCGACACCATCACCACCATGGTGCGGCTGTTGATGGAGAACGGTGTCCTCGACCTGCCGTTCCCCGGTGCGGGCGACACGTGGGGCCGGTGGACGACGCTCGCCGGGCTCGGCCGCCGCGACCTGGTGCTGGGGCGGCTCGCGGAGGGCCATACCGACGCCCTCGCGATCCTGGCCGAAGCCGGTCGCGAACCTGTGCCGGAGGCTCTCTACGGCGTCTGGGCCGCTCGCTCGGGCGGTACCGGCGCTGCCGTCGTGGGCGGCGCCCTCACCGGTACCGTCCGGTTCTGCTCCGGCGCTCAAGTCCTCGACCGCGCCCTGGTGGTGGCGGACTACGAGGACGGACCGCCGATTCTGCTGGAAATCGGCTTGGCCGAGCCGGGTGTGCAAGCACTGCCGGAAACGTGGCAGGCGATCGGGATGGACGCCTCCGACAGCGGTGACGTCCGGTTCGACGGGGTGCCGGTGACCTCGGACCACATCGTCGGCGAGCCGGGCTGGTACGTGTCCCGGCCGGGGTTCGCCCTCGGGGGTGCGGGTGTCGCCGCGGTGTGGCTCGGCGGCTGCGCGGCCGTCGTGGATTCGGTGACGGCGTACCTGCTCGCCCGCGGCGCGGCCGACGACCACCAGTACGCCCACCTCGGCGCGCTCCACACCGCGATCCACCAGGCCGACGCGCTGCTCGTGCGGACGGCGGAAGCCGTCGACGCCGAACCGGACGAGGACCTGCCCCTGCTGGCAGGATTCTGCCGGGCCGCGGTCGAACACGCGGCCCGGCAGGTCTTGGACGTCGCACCGGAGATCACCGGACCGACGGCGCTCTGCCGCGACCGACGGCTCTCCCGGCAGCTGGCCGACCTGATGGTCTATGTCCGGCAGCACCATGGTGCCCGCGACCTCGCGGCTCTGGGCGTCGAGCTCCTGAAGGAGGGGCGGCGGTGACCACGGGCACCTTCCACGCCGAAGCCGGTTGGCGTGACCTGAAGCCGCTCCCGCCGTTCCCCGCCGAGGACGTCCGAAGCGTGTGTGTCGTCGCCGCGCACCCGGACGACGAGACCCTGGGTGTTTCGGGGCTCATCCAACGGCTGCACACGCGGGGAGCCGAGGTCCGGCTGATCATCGCGACCGACGGGGAGGCCGCGTACCCGGGCTCGTCGGCCGCCCAGCGCAGGGTGCTCGGCGAGCGCCGCCGGGTAGAGCTCCTGGAAGCGTTGCGGCGCCAAGGAATGGAGGACGTGGAGCCGGTATGGGTAGGCCTGCCCGACTCGGCACTGGCCGAGCACGAAGCCGAACTGACCGACGCCGTCCGTGTGGTCGCCGCGGACAGTGAGCTCTGCCTGGCTCCTTGGCCGGGAGATCCCCATCCGGACCACCGGGTGGCCGGCCGGGCCGCGTTCCGTGCCGCGCCGCTGGGCGCGCATCGGTGGTCCTATCCGATCTGGCTGTGGCATATGGTGGCCCCGGACGACCGGGCGATTCCCTGGTCGAAGGCCGCGGAGGTCCGCCTCGACGACGCGAGCGCGGCGGTCAAGGCGAAAGCCGTCCAAGCTTTCCGTTCCCAGCTGGAGCCGGGCCCGGGAGGTGAGGATCCGATCCTGACACCGGAGATACTGGAGCATTTCGAGCGCGACAGGGAGATCCTGTTCCACGAGCCGAGGACGACGTCGACGCCGGTGAGCAGATTCGAGACCCTCTACCGCGAACCCGATCCGTGGACGATGGACAGCTGGTACGAACGTCGCAAAAGGACGGTCGCACTGGCCGCGCTGCCCCGCGAGCGCTACGGCGTCGCCGTGGAACCCGCCTGCGGCACGGGAGCGCTGACCCTGGACCTGGCAGGCCGCTGCGACCGGGTCCACGCCTTCGACCCGGTGCCCGCCGCCCTGTCGGTCGCGCGGGATCGCCTGGCCCATCTGTCCACTGTGGAGTTGTCCACGGGCTCCCTGCCGGACGATCTGCGCGGCCCGGCGGATCTGGTGGTACTGAGCGAAATTCTCTACTACCTGAGTGAGGCCGATCTGACGGCGACGCTGGACCGGACCGTGGCATCCCTGGGACCGGACGGACAGGTCCTGGCCGCGCACTGGCGTCCGCAGGCACCCGACGCACCCCACCACGGCTCCGAAGTCCACGAACGGCTGCGGGCGCATCCAGGTCTGCGGAGCCTGGTGACCTACCGGGAGGCCGATTTCCTGGTCGACGTCCTGGCACGCCGTTGATCACGTCCGTCGGTGTGCTGATTCCGGCGCGCGACGAGGAAACCGACCTCCCGGCCTGTCTGCGCGCGCTCGCCGTCTCCCTTCGCGAACTGCCTCCCGAGCTGGAGCGACGTGTGTGCGTGGTGGCCGACCGCTGCCACGACCGCACCGCCGAGCTGGCCAGGAGGGCGGGAGCAGACGTCCTCGTCAACGCCCGCGAACTGCCGATAGGAGCGATCCGGGCGCTGAGCGCACGGCATCTGCTTCGCGGCCTGGGGCACCACGCCTCCACCCGCACCCTGCTGCTGAGCACCGACGCGGACACCACGGTCGACCGTGACTGGGCGGCCCGGCATGTCCGCCGGGCGGACGCGGGCTGGGACGCCGTCGCCGGGATCGCCGACCTGGGCACCGGGCTGGCCGCCGCCACACGGCCGCGCTACGAGGCGGTGCTGGCGAAAACACGAAACCTCGCGGGTCACGGGAACGTCTACGGCGCCAACCTGTCGATCAGGGCGAACGCCTACCGCGCGGTCGGCGGCTTCCTCCCGGTCCGGACCGGCGAAGACCACGACCTGTGGCGCCGCCTCGCCGACGCCGGATTCCGGCTCGCTTACGCCGACGAAGCGAAAGTGATGACGAGCGCCCGGTTGCACGGCCGCGCGCCGGACGGCCTGGCAACACTGCTGCGCGCCCTCGCCCGTGCCTCGTGAACCTTCGAAACCCTTTCACCCCACAGAACTGAGACGAACGCTCGACGCGGGTCACGACGGCGGCAGCTCGGTCGCCCGCCCCGGGGACGACCGTCACCCCCGACTCAATCGGCGTCGAGCCGCTGAACGAGACGGCGGGCAGGCAGCGCCATCGCCCCGAGCCCGATCGACGTCGTGACCTCGTCCGTGGGCGTGACAAGCAGATGGTCGATCTCTTCGACCAGCCCACGCGAGCGATCGAGCTTGTCCGCATCACCGGATCGCACCACTTCGGCGAGAGCTTCGAGCAGGTCGCCGACCACCCCGCGCGCGTACTCGCCGGGATGCCGGAACGGCTGCTCGCTCCGGGCGGCTTCGCTGACCGCGTCGATCAGCTGGGCGAGCGGGTGCCACAGCGAGACGAGATTCGCCAGTGGCTCTTCCCTGTACTCACGCCTGCGACGGAGGTTCAGGTACCGCCCCTCCCTGGTCCACCCGATCGCCTCCTCCGCCTCCTCGACCAGACTGCGGACGTCGCGCAGGCGCTCGTGCAGAAGGTCCGCGGCCTCGGGTGGCCCGCCGCCGCGGACCAGCGCGGCGGTCTCCTCGAGAACGTCCCCGATCGCCGAGGCGAGCCGGGACGTCGCCGCTCGCAGCCGTTCCCCGTGCAGGGGTGGCAGGACGACCGCGTTCAGCACCACGCCGATCGCCGCGCCCAGCGCGGTTTCCAGCAGCCGATCGGCGAGCAGGACGGGCTCGGTCGCACTGCCGTAGGAGATCAGCAGCATGCCGGTGATCCCGACCCAGACCCCCGCGTCGCCGAACCCTCGCCACGAGCCGATCAACAGCCCGGCGAACACGACCACTCCGAGCGCCACCGTCACCGACGGGATCACCTGACCGGCGCCCGCCGCGAGCAGCACCCCCACGGTGACCGCGCCGACCTGCTGCACCCATCCCCGCACCGACCGGTAGACGGTGGCTTGCACCAGGAACACAGCCGCATACGGTGCGAGGAAGGGTTGCGGCAGTTCGAGGACCGAGCTCGCGAGGATCCACGCGATGACGGCCGCCACCGCGGCCTTCACGGTCTGGATGAGACTTCGCCGCTCCTCCCCCGGCACCCGGAACGCTCTGCCGAGCCAGGTGAACGGTGACGTCCACCGGTTTCTCACGTTCATCACTCCCCTGTCGCCGCTGCGGGAAAAAGCACTCAACCGGGCGTCGTTTCCCCGCCCAGGGCAGCGATGACTTCGCCGCTGTAGTACGACGAAAGCCTGTTGGACGCCAGGAAGACGTACGAAGGCGCGAGATCGTCGGGGTGGGCGGCCCGCTCGAACGGGACCTGGAGGCCGAACTTCTCGACCTTCTCGGGCGGGAAGGTCGACGGGATCAGCGGTGTCCACACCGGACCCGGCGCGACACAGTTGATCCGGACGCCGCGTTCGGCCAGCGCCTGCGCCATCGCGTAGGTCCAGGCGTGCACGGCGCCCTTGGTCGCGGAGTAGTCGATCAGGGACTTGTTGCCCCGCAGGCCGTTCACCGAACCGGTGTTGATGATCGCCGCGCCCTTCTTCAGATGCGGCAGCGCGGCGTCGGTCACCCGGAAGAAGCTGTGGATGTTCACGTCGAAGGTGTGCGTCCACTGCTCGTCGGTGAGCTCTTCCGGGGAGTCGACCGGCCACTGCGTGGCGACGTTGTTGACCAGGATGTCCAGGCCGCCGAGTTCCTCCACGGTCCGGTCCACGATCTCGCGGCACTGTGCGGCCTTGGCGAGGTCCCCCGGCAAGAGGACGCACTTACGCCCCTCCGCCCGCACACGCTCCTCGGTGTACTTCGCGTCCTCGTGCTCGTTGAGGTAGGCGATCGCGACATCGGCGCCCTCCTTCGCGAAGGCGATGGCGACCGCACGGCCGATCCCGGAATCACCACCGGTGATCAGGGCGCGTTTGCCGCCCAGCAGGTCGCGACCCTCGTAGTCCTCCATGGAGTCACGAGGAGGCGGATCCATTTTCGACGTCACGCCCGGCGGGTCCTGTTGCTGCGGCGGCCGCAACCTGTCTGACATCGGTCCTCCTCGGATCGGGTGCTTTCCGCTCGGTTACCCGAGTGGTCCCGCTCTTGAACATGGAGCCACCGTGCCGCGTTGTGGACGCCGTTCATCGCCTCCGCGAGCCGGTGCCGGTGCGACCGAGGCGCTCGCGGGCCTCGTTCTCCGTCAGGGAGGTGACGGTCCGCCCGGCCGTGTGCTGGTACTTGGCGTCGTAGGCCCTGGTCCAGACTCCGGCTGCCCACGACCGTTCGAGTTCGTCGGCGCTGAGCTCCCGGCCGCGGGCCTGGCAATACGCGTCGAGGAATCGCTCGGTGTCCTCGACGGTGGCCAACTCGTCCGCGCTGACGGTCGAATACAGCGCGGCGGCGAAACCGACCAGGACCGCTTCGCTCTCCACGGTCACGCTGTCCCAGTCATGCACCACCATCAGCGCGTCCGTGCTCCAGCGCAGGTTTCCGGCAAGCCAGTCGCAGTGGCCGATCACGGCTTCGGATTCGCTGTCTCGCAGCCGATCGCGGGCTCGGCGCCCGGCATCGTCGATCCACTCCGGGCCGGCCACCTCGTCGAGATCGGCCTCAGGCTCTCCTTCCGGGCGTGGCCAGAGTCCGTCCCCGGTGTGGTTCCAGGCAGCCCACGACGGTGGCGGGTCGAGTGTGGGCACCTCGGCCGGCCGGGGGGCCAGCCGGATCAGCCACGCGAACGCCTCGGCGAAGGCTTCGGCCGCGTGGTCCGCGCTCGGGAGCAGCGCGCCGCCGGGGACGTAGGCCTCAGCGGTGGCGACGTCGACACCGAACGGCACGGCGCCGGTGAGCGGCCGCGGGCAGGGATAACCGGCCTGGAACAGCTGCCGCTGGACTTCGACGCAGGCCGCTGTCCGTGGCGAGGCCGGACGAACCTTGACCACGACCTCGCGGTCGTCTGCCAGCCGCAACCCGAGAACGGCGGACAGATACCCGGATCTGAACAGCTCCTCCGCCGGCGGGCTGCCCAGATGCTGTCCGCACCATCGGGCAAGGCGGACAGGATCGACGGCATGCGGACGAGGCGGCATCAGAGCATCCTCACATGCGCTGGAGTGTCCCAGGAGCGCGGCGCCCGGCCCGGGAGATCGGGTGGCCATCAGGAGGAGTCGACTGTTGCGCCGTGTGTGCCGAGACCACGCCCCAGAGCGTCCTTCACGCATACCGGCTCCGCTGACACCGGTTGTTCCTGTTCGGCATGGAGCGGGTTTGAGGGCGGTTATATCGTCCCCGCCCGCCACACGCCGCCTTTACGCTGCGGTGATGCTGGTGATACGGCTCTTGGCGACCTTGCTGTGGTTCGGCGTTTCGGCCGGCATGCTCACCTATGCCGTCCACGACCTGAACGTGCGGGAGGCACCGACCTCCAGCATCGAGGGCACGGTCATCGCGCACCGGCAGGAGACCTACAGGTCGTCGCAGGACACGGATATGCAATTCACCTACTTCATCACCGTCCGCGGCGCGAGCGGGGACTTCGAGTTCGGCAACGGCCAACCGGCGATCGACACCGAGCCGGGTACCCCGGTGGTCGTGCAGGTCTCGACGGCGACTGGAAGGGTCGTGTCCCTGCGCAAGGGCACCACCGTCGTGGATCTGCGCAACGCCGTGAACTCGGACGTGGTCCTCATCGTGTTCGCCGCGGTCGCCCTGCTCATCGCCTCGGTGCGCGAACTCGTCATCGACGACTACACCTACCCGCGGTGGCTGGGATTCGTCTTCGGCGCGCTGGCCGCAGGCGGCGGGGGATGGCTCGCCCTGATGCTCGCCGGGTGACTCACAGACAGGGCCCCACTGATCTGGACACGGTCCTGCCGATGAGCGGAACGGACGGTTCGACGTGGCGGTCAGGCTTCGCCTCCGACTGGAAGAGGCGGTGGCGGCGGGCGCGGACGGCATCGAGCACGCTTTCCAGCCGCAGGACCCCGGCAGTACCGCGGAGGCCCGCGACGTCGCCGCGCACAATGGCGACGCCGGTTATCTGCGGTAGTTGGTCGACGACGGTTTCGCCACACACGACGACATCCCGGAGATCACCGCCCGCCCGATCTACGGGCGTGAGTTCCCCCGGCATTCCGCACAGGACTCCCGCATCCGTTTCGACTACGCGATGCGCACGCTGGGACTGATGCACGACGCGGGAGTGAAGATCAGCGAGGGAAGCGACGTGGCCCTGTTGATGCCTTCGCGACCCGTCGCGCTCCTGCGAGAACTGCATTTGCTGGCGAAGGCGGGGCTGTCGCCGACGCGCTGTTGCTCGACGCCGACCCCTGCGTTCTCGGTCGCTCGCAGCCGGCCCCTGGGGATCGGTGCGACGTTCGTCGCAGAGGCGGCCGGTTCACCGCCGTCAGGCAGTGTGGCGAGCCGAAACAGTCTTGCCGACCGCAGGAATCCGCTCACCCCGAAGCCGAGCCTTCAGCAGACCCCGGATTCCGTCGTGTCCCGGGTTCCCCGTGACTAGAACACGCGAAATCGCCCGCACCCGACTTTCGGGCCTACAAGCCGGTGCGCCGGGGCGCCTACCGTAGGGTGGTCTAGACCTCTCAGGAGAGGAACACCGCGATGAAGTTTTCCCGCTCCGCCGTGAAAGTCGCGATACTGACCGCCGTGCTCGGCACGGTCTCCGTGTTCACCGCCGTCCCCGCCCTCGCGCACGGCTCGATGGGCAAACCGATCAGCCGGATCATGCAATGTTTCCAGGAGGATCCGGAGAACCCGAAGTCCGCCGCGTGCAAGGCCGCCATCGCGGTGGGCGACAGCTGGCCGATCTACGACTGGGACGAGGTCAACATCGGCGACGCCAGCGGCCGCAGCCGCGAGATCATCCCGGACGGCAAGCTGTGCAGCGCCGGCCGGGGCAAGTACAAAGGGCTCGACCTGGCCCGCAACGACTGGCCCGCGACCACGCTGCCGAGTAGCGGTCCGTACACCTTCCAGTACCAGCTGACCGCCGCGCACGAGGGCACCTTCGAGCTGTACGTCACCAAACCGAGCTACGACCCGACGAAACCGCTCAAGTGGTCCGACTTGGAAGACACCCCGTTCTACAAGAAGGACAACCCGCGGATCGCCGGCAACGCCTACCAGCTCCAGGCGAACCTGCCCGGCGGGCGCACCGGCCGACACCTGATCTACTCGATCTGGCAACGCCACTGGCCCGACTCCGGCGAGGCCTTCTACTCCTGCTCGGACGTCCTCTTCCGCTGATCTCCACGGTCCGGCCCGCCGAGCGGTCGCCGAGCCCGCGTGGGAATTACCCGGGTCACGACCGGTTCGAAGCCTTCGCCGTCGGAGTGCGGATGCCCACTCCGACGGCGATCGCCGTCGGCGCCTCCTGAAACCCAGGCCGCGGCCGGGCATCGGTTCGACGCGGCGCACGATGCCGTAGATCCGCCGGCCACACGGGTTTCCCCGGCCCGGCGTCGTCACTGGACAATGGACAGTCGCGAGCGTGGCGACTGAAACGAAGTCGCCCCTCTCCGAGTGTGGCCAAGCCGAGGACCTGTTCACGCTCGTCCCCAGGCCGCCGGCAGGCAGGGACCGTGGCCTGCGCGGAGGGAAGCGGCCGGGATCGCGCGATCCCTCGCCCGCCGAAATGTGCTCGGCGTCGCCGTCCGGGGCGCGGTCTCACGAGACAACACCCGTCTGCCACCCGGCGGATGAACTGCTAGTTTCCGCGTCATGGTGGACCACGGTGACAGCACGGCTTTCCGGACGTTGGCGACCAACGCCGAGAGTGGCCTTCTCCTGTTCGGCATCACGCCGCCCCGTCTGAGCACCACCCCCGAACGGATCCGGGAGATCACTGCGGCCACCCTGGGGCGCTTGGCCGCACTCGACGTGGATGGTCTGGCGATCTACGACATCGAGGACGAAAGCGACCGCAATCCGGCGGAGCGGCCGTTTCCCTATCTGCCGACCATGGATCCCGCCACCTACCATTCGGAATACCTCGACGGGTGGGACCGCCCCGCGATCATCTACCGGTGCGTCGGCAAATACGCCGAGGCCGAATTGCGGGCCTGGCTACGAACAGTCGATCCGGACCGTGTGCACGGTGTCTTCGTCGGCGCGTCCTCGAAAGGCAAGCCGGTGCTGACCAGTCTGCCCGAGGCACAGGACCTACGCCGGACCATCCGTCCGGACCTGCTGCTCGGCGGCGTCGCGATCACCGAACGCCCCGACGAGCATCTGCGACTGATCACCAAGCAGGAGGCGGGATGTGCCTACTTCATCTCGCAGGTCACCTACAACGCTGACGCGGCGAAGAGCATGGCCTCGGACTACTTCTACGCCTGCCGCGAGCGGCGACTCACGCCAAAGCCGATCCTCTTCACGCTCTCGGTGTGCGGATCGACGAAAACGCTGGCCTTTCTCAAATGGCTCGGCGTCGACGTGCCGCGCTGGCTCGAGAACTCCCTGCGCCACGCCGACGACACGCTGGCCGAATCCGCTGAACAGTGTGTGGCGACCGCGCGAGACCTGATCGCTTTCTGCCGCAAGCTCGGCATGCCGTTCGGCTTCCTCGTGGAGAGCGTGTCCATCCGCAAGGTCGAGATCGAGGCATCGGTCGCCCTCGCCGACGAGCTGAGCCGACTGCTCGAACGAGGACGACCATCCAGGTGAAGCCGCGAGTGCCCGGTCGTGCCGAGACGATCACTGTCACCGTCGGCGGCGTCCGCGATCACCGCCGAACGGCAACGGCCGGCGGGGTGTGCTCGCGAGGGAGTCGGCCATACGGGTGACACGCGCGGTGCGGGAAGGGCCGCCGTCCTACCAGGGTGTCCGGCCATCGCCCAGCCTGCCCAGCAGATCGGCGGGGACGGGGCCGCGGTGGGTGTCGGGCCAGTGCCGGACCTGCTGTTCGGCCCAGTCCGCCCACTGCCGGGTCATCTGTGCGAGTCCGACCCGGTATGCCTGGGTCAGGCCGACGAGATGCGCCCGGTCGGGGTAGGGCTCGTCTCCGGTCGTGTAGTCGTGCGTGATCGTGGTCGCACCGGCCTGGGTTCGCTCGGCCCAGGCGCGTACCGCCTCGATCGCGCCGAGCAGGTCGTCCTTGTCGCCGAGATCGGAGAACAGGACTTTCATCATCGCGTCGAACTGGAACTGCGGCTCGACGGCGGGGTCGGACAGCCAGCGGCGCAGCTCCCGGCGTCCGGCCTGGGTGATCGAATAACGGGTACGGCGGCGCCCGCCGTTGGTCTCGGCGGCCGCCGTGGCCAGGCCGTGGGCCACCAGCGCCTTGGGCTCGTGGTAGACCACGCTCTCGGCCGAGGCCCAGAACGTGCCACTGCGCCTGAACTGCCGAGCCAGCTCGTAGGGCGTGTGCGGGCGTAGTCCGAGCAAACCCAGGACGCCGTAGGACACCGTGGTGAGTTTCTTCGTCCGGCCGGTCAAGTCCGCCTCTCCTGCCTTGTCATGCACTCCGTTTCGGAGTAGAGAACATACTCTGAAACGGAGTACCTATTGCGAGGTGACCCCATGTCTCGGACCTCACCCGCCCACACCACCGAGTGGTCCTCCCTGAGTCGATCCGCCCTGATCCTGTCGGCGATCGCCGCCGCCGTATTCGGCTTGCTGGCCTGCCGCGGCGCGGGGTTACGCGAGTTCAGGCTCGGCGAACACGCCCGCTTCGCCGAGGCGTACACCGCCCTGTCGTGGATATCCGTCGTCCTCGCGCCCGCGCTGGCCTGGATCTTCCTCGGCCTTGCCGTGCTTGTGGGCGGCATCGCTCTCCTGACCCGTGGATCCCGCTCGGTCCCCGAGTTCCTCGAGTTCGGACTCGAGGCTGTTCCGGTCGTCGTCTGCTACGCACTGGCCCCCATCGTGCTGTTGTTCGTCGGGCCGTTCGTGCTCTGGCTGGTCTTCTGGTTCGAGACGGGGTTCGGCAGCTGCGTCCCTCCTGCCTGCGAGAGCGTTCCGGCCGTCCCCTGACACGACAGCCCTGCCGGAACGCGTCGCGACTGCGCCAGCCAGATCGTCCGTCAGAAGGCCCGATTCATGCGGAAACTACCCACAGGACGGGAGCGGACGACGTGGTTGGCTATCCCCGTGCTGAAGAAACTGCCTATCGCCACAGCGATCATCGTCCTGTCGCTCATGATTACGACGCCCGCGCAGGCCAAGCCCGCGTACTACCAGCAAACAGTCACCGGATCCACCCTCGCCCAGTGCAACACTGCCGGCTCCCAACTCGCCCAGCAGAAACGTGCCCAGGGTTACCTCGTCACCTGGACCGGCTGCGGCCATCAGAATTTCGGCTATGTCGGCGTGGTCAGCTGGTCGGACTGATCCCCGGCACGGACGTGTGACGTGTTTCCCCCTTGAGAGCCGCTTCGTCCGTGCGCAGCCGGAGACGCGTTGGTCGTGGCCCTCTCCGGTAAGCATCGGACGCACCAGGGCGGGCTCCTCGACACCGACGAACTCACCGTGCCGAAGCCTCCCGGGGATACCCGGCCGTCGACGTGCTCTACCCGCTCCGGCGGCGACCTCGTAGCATCGGCCGGGTAAGTGGTTCTCTGTGGACTTCCACGACCGTGGTCTCTGCCGCCCGGTCGCGGGGAACATGCTGGACAACCGCGTCACCGCCGGCTTCATGACCACGCTCCCCCGTGCTGGAACGAGGGATGATCAGCGTTCTCGGCCGGTGATCCCGAGCAACGCCGCGACGGCCTCGCGTGCTTGACGGGCCGGCGCCGGGTCGCCGCTGATGCCCGCCGTCACGATGGCCCCTTCGGCGAGCAGGAACACCGGTTCGGTCACCGCCGTTCCGGTGGCCCGCACCCAGGTGTCGAGCTGCTCGTGGAACGCCCGCTTGTGTGCCCGCACTTCGGCCAGGACCGCCTCGGACGAAGGACCGAATTCGCCGTGGGCGTTGATCCAGGCGCAGCCGCGGAAGCCGGGTTCGGCAAACCATTCGGCGAGCCAGTCGAAGATCGACAGCACCCGCTCACGGGGATCCGCGAGCTGCTCCACGTACTCGGCCAGGCTGCCCCGCCATCGCCGATCACGGCGTCGGAGCATCGCCACCACGAGGTCTTCTTTGGCCTCGAAGAACCGATAGATCCGTTTCAGCGAGAGGCCGGACGCCGCGCGGACCCTGTCCATGCCGACCGCTTGGATGCCGTTCTCGTAGAACAACTTCTCGGCGGCATCGAGCAGGACCTCGCGGTCCGCACAGTTCTGCTCGTCGGTGACGGCGGCCGGCATCCGGGACTCCCTTGACGTCGAGAACAATCGTTCTCTACTATAGCCGTCAGGCTGGAGAACGCACGTTCTCAACCGAGGAGGATCCCGATGTCGGAAGATCGCCCGCCCTGCCCACCGTTCATCCGGGAGACGGCGTCGAAAAAGGTCCAAGCGGCCGAGGACGCCTGGAACACCCGCGACCCCCGCCGCGTGGCGTCGGCGTACACGCCCGACTCGACGTGGCGGAACCGGGACACGTTCGTCCGGGGCCGCGAGGAGATCGTCGCCTTCCTGACCGGGAAATGGGAACGGGAACAGGAGTACGCGCTACGCAAGAATCTCTGGGCGTTCACCGAGAACCGGATCGCCGTCCGGTTCCAGTACGAATGGCACGACCAGACCGGACAGTGGTGGCGCAGCTACGGCAACGAACTGTGGGAGTTCGATGAGCGCGGTCTCATGAGCCGACGCGAAGCGAGCATCAACGACGCGGCCATCCCCGAACACGAGCGGCGCGTCCACGGCCCCCGCCCCGCGGACGAACACGGAGTCGACTTCCCACTTCGATAGCTCAGCTCGGGACGGAAGCTTGGCACAAGCGGGGTTCAAGGTGTGGGAACCCATCGATTTCGGCAAACACGCGCTGAGCTGTTCCTCTACAGAGGACAGTCAGAGAGCGGTTGCCCGCGGTGCCGCGGCGGCAGCGGACCGGACGGCCGGGTGTCGACGAGGAGGAGCACAGTCCGGCGGGAGCGATTCGGTCCAGGGCGGTCGCGGCGTCGGCCCGGACACGGGGCGCGACGCCGTGCCGTCGGCCTGCCAAATGGCACGGTAAGCTAGTTGGCGCCGCGTCAATTCAAGAGGCGCGGGTTGATTGAGCGGAAGGCATGTATCGATGGCACAAAAGGTATCCGTCCAGATCGTCGACGACATCGACGGCGGCGAAGCAACGCAGACCGTGCCCTTCGCGCTCGACGGCGTCACCTACGAGATCGACCTGTCCGACGACAACGCCCTCGCGCTGCGCGACGAGCTCGAACGTTACATCGAGGCGAGCAGGCGGACCGGTGGACGCAAGGTGAAGGTCGCAACAGGACAGTCCATCCTGGCCGGTGACAAGGCGAAGCCCACCGATCGTGAGCGCAACCAGCAGGTCCGCGCCTGGGCATCAGCCAACGGCTACGCGATCGCCGAGCGCGGCCGCATTCCCAACGAGATTTACGAGGCATTCGACAACGCCGGCTCGGCCGCCGCCGAACCGGCTGCCGAAGAAGCCCCCGCCAAGCGCAAGCGCGCACCCCGCAAGAAGTCGTGAATCACTGAATCGCGCCCCGTGCGCTCTCTTCCCGGATTCACCGGGGAAGAGAGCACACGGACGCACCAGTCCCCAGCAGAAACGACCCGTCGCCGATAGGGGCACCGCCGCCCAAGACTCGCGCTCCGGCATGGGGCACGCGGTCGCACCAGCACTCCAGGACAAGGGCATCGGCTCCGGAGCACCCGCCGCCGGTTCACAGAAGACATGGACTTCGAACCGCCGAAGATCGCAGCTACCTCTCACTTGTCTCGACGCGCCACACTCACGCCCGCTGGAACGCTCTCGCAACAGCCGGCTCAGCTTGCCCACCGCCACAGCACCAACACCGGAATCGCGCCGGAGCTCGTCGGGGAGTGCCTGCGCGCCGACCGCGGTACCGATCTCGGCATCGGACCGCGGTCGCGAACGGCCTACCGGACGCATCCGCTCGACCCCGGCGAGTTGGTCCGCACCTTGCGATCGCTCATCGCGCTCGGTCTCGTCGAGTACCGGAGACGGCGTGAACGGGTCCTCCCCGTGCTTACACGGGCCAGCGAGGGGAGACCGTCCGGCCCGAAAGTCCGTACTCTGGTTCTCGGGGGTGGGCATGGGGAGAGTCGCCACGATCGGCGATGTCGGCGGGCACCCGGATCAGCTGCGCCGGGCCTTGTCCTGGCTCGGCGCCACCGAACGAGGACTTCCGTCGGATCTCACCGTGATTCAGGTGGGCGATCTCGTCGATCGCGGACCGGACAGCGCAGGGGTGCTCGACCTCGTGGCGCACTTGCTGGACGTGCGGCGATGGATCCAGCTCGCCGGGAATCACGAGGCGCAGTACCTACCAGGCGGCGCCGTCTTCTGGCGCGAGCCGCTCGTGGAGGACGACGTGGCTCGCCTGCGGGGGTGGTGGGCGGATGGACGTCTACGTGTGGCTGAGGCTGTCCGTATCGCCGAGGGTGAAGAATTACTGGTCACTCACGCTGGTTTGACGCTCGCCTGCTGGCAGCGGCTGGGAGAACCGATGTCGGCGACCGAGGCCGCGGAGTTGCTCAACAAGCGTCCGGAGTTGATCTGGGACGCCGGTGCACACGGCCGCGACGGCAGCGCGGGCCCCCTGTGGGCCGAATCGGGCGCGGCGCTGCACGAACCCTGGATGGGCTATCGCGGTGTCGTACCCTTCGGCCAGATCCATGGGCACTCCACGGTGGTGCGGTTCGCCGATCGAACCTGGCGGTGCACCGGGCGGATCCGGCAACGCGCGGCAGTCGATTGGCAAGCCCGCCATGTTCGTGTGCGGGTGGGAGGACGTGTGTTCACCGGCATCGACCCGGGACACGGCCGGACCGGCGCCGCCGACTGGCAACCGCTGGTCCTCGACGATGCTCGCGTCACGACCCCGGGCCCGCGCTGGATCGGCCCGTGAACCAACACGGGTACCGCCACGCCGTCGACCCCGAAAGACCGGCGTTCAGCCTCATCGCAAGCGGACCCGTTTTGTTGACGTGACCCGCTGATCGGCTCTGCGCGTTCGTCAGCGTCCCGCACTACGGCATGATCGGACGGTCACGTCCGCCGGAAGGTGTTCGTCAAGGCGAGTGTCGGTCTGACGCAGAACTGATTGCCATAACGGTAATCCGGCAACCTGCGCCTATGCCACCGAACACGGAGAGCCAAGATGCGCCCCGCACCGATGCGGGCGATGCGGTGTGGATTGCCGGTGATGGCCTGGTGACGGCTTCAGCCGAGTGACCTCCGGAGATCATGGCTCGTTGAGCAATGCCCGTCGTTCCTGGGGGGTGAAGTCTCGGGTGATCCGGTTTTCGGCCATCCTCAATGCGTCGTCGATGGGTACGCACGGATCGCATCGGGAAATACGTGCTGTCCCGTCGCCGTGGCCGGTGATCAGCCTGCTTCCGTCCGGGCTGAACGCGAGGTTGCTGACCGAGGTCCCATAGCCTTTGATCACCACGGAGTCGCCCGCTCCGTCGGTCTTCCAAATGCGCACCGTGCGGTCGCTGCCGTTGGTGGCCAGGTGCTGACCGTCCGAGCTGAAGACCGCACCGCCCACCGGACCCTGGTGACCTTCGAGGACCATCGGGTCCTTGTCCGAGAGTGATCTCCAGATCCGCACGGTTCCATCGGCGCTCGCGGTGGACAGTCGTCGTCCGTCCGGGCTGAAGTTCGCTGACCTGGCACCTCCCTGGTGGCCGCCCAGGACGATCGGTTCGCCGTCACCCGTGGTGTTCCAGATCCGCACGGTGCCATCCACGCCGGCGCTGCTCAGTCGTGTGCCGTCGGGGCTGTAGGCGACGTGGTACACGGTGCGTTCATGACCGCGGAGGACGATCGGCACGTCCCCGGGCGCCGTGGTCCAGATGCGCACGGTTCCGTCGTCCCCGGCGCTTGCCAGGTACCGCCCGTCAGGACTGAACGCCACATCCCACACATCGCCCTGGTGTCCGCGCAGGACGATCGGCGCGCCGTCACCCGTGGCGTTCCAGACGCGCACGGTGCCGTCCGCCGCCGAGCTGGCGACGCGTCGGCCGTCCGGACTGAATGTCGCGTCCCATACCTCGCCCTCGTGGCCACGAAGGATGATCGGACTGGCATCTCCGATGGACTTCCAGATGCGGACTGTGGCGTCCCGCCCACCGGTGACGACCCGCTGACCGTCGCCGCTGAACTCCACCGGCGCAACTCGTCCGCTGTGACCGCGGAGGACGATCGGGTCTCCCGGGCCGGTGACGTCCCAAAATCGGATGGTGCCGTCCGAGCCCGTACTGGCCAATCGGGTAGGCACGTCGGGGTCGTACGCGACGTCCCACACCACACCATGATGGCCACGCAGCGTCAGCGGATCCAGGGTGCTGTCGACGCTCCAGATCCGGATCACCCCGTCTTGGCCGCCGCTGGCCACGTTCCGGCCGTCTGCGCTGAAGGCCAAAGTCTCGACGCTGCCGTCATGACCGCGCAGCACGAGGGGATTCGTCCGTCCCAGATCCTTCCAGACCTTGACCGTACCGTCGTCACTCGCTGTGGCGAGCCGGCCGTCGGGGCTGAAGGCCAAGCGTTTGACGGTGTCGTCATGTGCGGGAATCACGGCGTCTTCACTCGCGCGAGCCAGATTCCAGAGGCGTACGGTCCCGTCCTCGCCGCCGGTGGCCAGTCGCCCGGCGGCGTCGAAGGCGATGCTCCAGATCGCGCCTCGGTGCCCGCGCAGCACGACGATCTCACGACCGGTGTGCGCGTCCCAGATTCGTACGGTGCCGTCGTTCCCGGCACTGGCCAACCGTTTCCCCGCAGCGTCGAACACGAGACCACGAACCGCACCTTGGTGCCCGCGCAGCAATAGCTCGTCGCCGTCGACGCGATCACGGACCCGGATGACGCCTTCTTCACCGACGCTGGCGAACCGGCTTCCGTCCGAGGCGAAAGCCAGCTTGGCGGCCTCACGCTGGTGGCCTGCCGTGACCGCGGGGGCGGCCCGCGCCACGCTCGTTCCGGCGCGTTCCCACACCCGCACCGTGCCGTCGGTCCCCGCGCTGACCAGATGCCGTCGATCCGGGTCGAAGGACACGCTGTACACCTCGCGCTGACCGGCGGGCACCGTCGCCACGACACGAGAGTCGAGGGTCGCCTGGCGGAGCATCGCCTCGGCCTCGTCCGTCGCCCTGACGCGGTATGCGTGCCTGGCCAGCAGCAACGCGAGCTCGGGGTCGAGCCCGAGCTGAGCCCGTGCGTTGGCCACCAGTTGCCGGGAGAACGCCAGATCCCGCTCCCGGTTCGCGCGATCGGCGGACATCAGCGCCAGGACCGAGAGCAGACTCACCACCACGACGACGATGCCGGCACCGATCAGCGTCCGGCGTGTCCGGCGGCGGGTCGAGGCCTGCTCGCGAGCGTGCCTCCGTCTGCTCGCTTCGAGGAAGGCATGCTCCGAATCGTTGAGCCTGCCGAGATCGCGGTCTTCCCACGCGGTGAGCCGGGATCTTCGATAGAGGTACTCCTCCTCGCGCCCGCTACGTTCCCATTCGGCCGCGGCGTCGGTGAGGCGCCGCTGGGCGAGCAGCGAGCCACGATCCTCGTCGATCCAGCCGCGAAGAGCCGGCCAATGGCGGATCAGCGCTTCATGGGCGAGCTCGACAGTGTTCTCGCCCAGCGTCAGCAGTCGTGCCCGCACCAGTTGGTCCAGTACCGCGGTGGTGTCGGGGGCGGCGTCGAACTCGTCGCGCGCGACCCGTCTTCTCGTGTCCTCGGTGTCCTCGCCGAGGGCGATCAAACGCAACAGGATTCGTCTGGCCGTCCGCTGCTGATCGTCGTTCAGCGCGCTGTAGGCGTTGTCGGCGGTTTGCGCGACGGCACCCCGAACACCACCGGTCGCCTGGTAACCGACCAGCGTGAGCGCGGTACCGCGCCGACGCCGCCACGTTTCCAGCAACGCGTGCGACATCAGTGGCAGGTACCCCGGCTGCCCACCCACATCGGCGAGGATCGTCGCCGTCAACGCACCCTCGACGACCAGCCCGCTACGGGCACCAGGCTGGGTGATCGCCTTGGTCAATTCGTCGGTGGTCATCGGCCCCACGAGCAACTCGGCGTCCTGCAGAGCGGCGACGAGGTCGGGATGCTCGGCGCACCGAGCGTAGAAGTCCGCCCGCAGGCCGAGCACGACTCTTGTCCGGCTGTCAGCATGCCGGGCCGCGGTGAGCAACGCGGCGATGAACCGATCGCGTTCCCGATCACTGTCGCAAAGGGTGAAGACCTCCTCGAACTGGTCGACGACGAGGACGACCTCGGCCTCCGGGGGACGGTCGACGAGCGCCTGACGCACGACGAGGCCCAGGGTCAGCGGATCTTCCGCCAGCTCGGCCGCCAGGGAAACGGCAGTGGAGTCGAGCAGTGGAGCCAAACGGACCGCGCACTCGTGCAGGGGGCCGGCGCCAGGCGTGAAGAGCACAGGTCGCCACGTTCCGGCATCGCGCAGTGCGGAAACCAGACCGGCTCGCAGCAAGGACGATTTGCCACAGCCCGAGGCTCCGACCACCGCGAGGAACCGCCGGGATTTCAGCCGTGCCATCAGTTCGTCGATCAATCGCTCCCGCCCGCAGAAGCGGTCCGCGTTCTCCGGCTGGAAAGCCGCCAATCCCAGATAGGGAGCCTGCTCCTCGCACTCGCCGGGTGAAATCCGCCGTACGGGCAGCGATTCGGCCACCGCGGCTCGCCACCGGGCCTCCCACTCGACCGGATCGCCCTCGCACGCGGTGACATACGCCAACGCCACCTCCAACGAGGGCAACCGGTCCCCCTTGGCCGCGTCCGCCAACGTCGTCACCGAGTAGTGCGCCCGTTGAGCCAGTCGCCGATATGTCGGCCGACCTGCCTTCTCCCGCAGCTGACGCAACTCCCACGCGAACCGCTGCACCGGCCCTGCCAGCGGATCCAGCGGATGCTCAGGCCTCCCCGCACCCATCTCTCGTCCCTCCCATTAACCGGGAATTGTTTGTCCGCTCCCCAGCCTCGAAGCCGGACAAATCAAAACCGACTAAACCTAGCAGGAAGCAGGCAGCGCCGAATCCCTGCTAACGAACGACACGAGACTGCGGACTACGCGGTTCGATGGATGAAGGCTGCGGAATTCGGCGCCGGTCAGGGGAGGACACGGACATTGCCCAGAAGAAGGAACAGGTGGACCTGGTAGCGGCCGGAACCACCTCGGGGCACCGCACCCGACAGCGACCTGTGGCGGGCGCGCGCCCACCAGTGACGAGATCTGAGCGGATTCGGACATGATCTCGGGTTGCCCTGGGCCGGAGGGGCTCGCGACCTCGCCGGGC
The DNA here is from genome assembly GCA_049998115.1 of Amycolatopsis sp. cmx-4-19. Classification (GTDB taxonomy): domain Bacteria; phylum Actinomycetota; class Actinomycetes; order Mycobacteriales; family Pseudonocardiaceae; genus Amycolatopsis. The sequence continues at coordinate 83,834 of JAEBEO010000004.1, forward strand.
TTCACCGCACCGCCGCAATGGACGAACGGCGGGCAACTCCACCATCGTCGGTTCCTGATCGACCGACTCCCCCACAGCGAAAAGCCCTCCGATTCCACAGCCGGGCGTGCAAATGAAGCCACGTCACAGGGAACGTGACGCCGACCGACAAAAGAAGGGGATATGAGACGTATTCGAACCTCGCTGGCAGCCTGCACATTCGCCGCTATCTCGTCAGCATCTCTGATGATGCCCGGAATTTCCACGACATCAGCGACGGCAGCCGCACCGGACTGCCAGTTCGGCAATAGTTACGGTCTCCTTGTCGACTCCGACCCGGTATACTCGCCCCCGGACACCAAGACCAGAAGCATCGGCAGGATCCAGCTATGCCGTGACAGCGATCATCAGTACTGGGGCTTCATCCTGCTGAACAACTCGCCGACAGCGAGCCAGTACGGCGACGCCGCGATCGGGCGGTACCGTGACGGCATCTTCGAATCCTTTGTCAGTTGCGACAGCACCGGCGGAAACGGTGTTGTGCTCAGCGGGCAGCGACGATGCTGGACACCGAAATTCACCGGGGTAAACAGCCGGTACACCTTCATGGCGGACGGATCGCTGTGGAGCAGCCATACAGGCAACAAACTCGCTGAGGGTATCACCGCCCGTACCCGATGAACCAATCCACAACACTCGAGTCGCCATGCCTGTCACCCGTCCCAGAGAAGTGGGACCAGCGACACCTCCGCACCAGACGGCGCGGAGTCGTGATCAGAGGAGAAACTCGAGAATGAAAACGCGAATCGTCAGTCTGCTGGCAGCCTCGGTGGCTGTCTCCGCCGGCCTGCTCGCCGGCGGGTCTCCCGCCATGGCGGCATCGGACGGGGAACAGGCCTTGTCGTGCCAGGACGGCTATTTCTGTGCCTATATCAACGTCAACTACAACGGACAGCTGCTCAAGTCCCAAGCGGGGCGCGGATCGCAAGTACAGGTGGGCGGCGGGACTTCGTCGGGCTCCAACAACACGGCCAACCTCTGGGTGGGCGTAAACGAAATCCCGAGCTATCCCGACGACGACATCTTCAAGTGGGCTCCTTACACGGAAGCAAACCTCGGGTCCGCGCAGAATGACAAAATAAATTACTTCAATGTGAAGTAGCCGTCCGTGCGACTGGGGGTGCCGGGTTACCGGCACCCCCAGGTCCCGATGGGGAGACAGACGATGTCACGATTCAGTACGGTATACATGGTGGTTGCGTCGTTCGCGCTGGCCATCCAATCCGCCGCCTGCGGGGTGGCTTCGGAGGCGACCGGTGCCGCGAACCGCTTTTTGCAACTCGTGGACCGGCCCACGGTGCTCGACGAGGCCGAAATCCGGTTGACGGGGCAATGCATGAACCAGGCTGAATTGGCTTATCCGCAGGTTCCCGTGCCGCACGACGACCGGCCGGTGACCGGCTTACTCAAAGGCCCGGCACCGCTTCGCGCCGAAGTTGTCCGAGAACACGGCTATCCTGACAGGTGGATGAACTCTGCTCCAGTTCCGGAAAAGGGGCCGGTCGAGACGTATGCCGACTCCTTGTCCGCCGTGGCCAAAGAACGCTTCTACTATGCGCTGCGTGGCGAAGGCGGCAACGACGTTCGGATCTCGCTGCCGGATGATTTCGAAGTGGCCACCTCTTCATCGGGTTGCGTGGGGAGCGCCCGGCGGCGACTCTACGGATCGGTGGACAACTACCTGACTGTGTTCTATCTCCCCGAACTGGTACAGCGGCGAACCTCGGCGGCCGACGAAGATCCCGATGTTCGCGTCGCTTACGTGGCCTTTGCCCAGTGCATGAGCACCAAGGGATACCGGACAGCGACGCCCGCCGATGCCGTCGCTCTGGCCAAGACACAGTACCCCGACGGTCGGCGCGAGCATGCCGGTGACAGGGAGAAGACGCTCGCACTCGCGGACGCGGAGTGCCAAACTGCCGTGCGGCTCTACGAACGGCGTGCCACTGCCGTCGATCGTATCGCGCGACGCTGGCTGGACGACAACGAAGCCGCCGTGTCCGAAGCTCACGAACTCTTACAGGCCGCTCTTGCCAAGGCCAATGCGGTGATGAAGCGCTAGTGCCACTAGGACTTCCCATTGCCCAGCAAGACGTCTCCGGCGAGGTGACCCGGCCGGACCGGCCCCGCCACCCGGCCGAGGTGCCGCAGGACCGACGCGAGCGCGTCGGCCGTCGGCGCGCCGGTGGACGTCTCCCCCGCGCTGGCGGTGCATGCCCAGTGACATGGCAACCGCGACAGCGTCCTGGGCGTGCTGAGGGCATGATGTCGCCGAAGTCCTGGCTGCCCGGGATCACCGTTCTGTGGCTCCCCCTGCTGTTGCTGGCCTGCGGGCTCGCGGAGCTGTGGCTCGGTGTTTCCCTCGCCGCGGATGTCGACAGCTCGGCTGGGCTCGTCCCGGGACGGGTCGTGTCGACCGCGTCTCGGAAGAGCATGACCGCGGACGTCGAATACACCGGACCCGACGGGGTGACGAGGACGGAAGCCTTTGAGTACCACCAGGGGCGCAGGATCCACCAGGGCGGCCGGGTACACATCCGGGTGTGGCCGGACGAGCGACGCGCGGAACTTCACGAAGGTGACAAGCACACCGGCGTGATCGTCATGGGCAGTGTGCTGACTCTGCTCAGCGCGGGCGCCATCGTCTTGCTGGTGCTGTGGCATCACGGCGTGCGGATGGAGAAATCCCGAGCACGGTTCCACCTGTGGTGGTGCTGGCTGGTTTCCTTCTGGCGGTGACGTCCCACGACCGCGACGACAAGCAGTACCTGGTCTTGTGGCTCGGCGGCGTCACGGACACCTCGCGGCCGAGCGGGGTCCGACCAGGGCCGGGCAATGGCGCGGGAGCGGGAGAGCGAACACGTCATCCGGAACAGGGACGGCCAGATCGGCGAACGTGACACCTACGGCCACGATCCCCGCGACATCCCCGGCTGAACACCCACCTCGGACGGGGCATCACGGCGGTGTGCGAACCGCCGGGCGCGATCGGCGCCGCTAGGTCCCCGTGAGAGCGACCGCCAGCCACCTGCGCATCACGTCGCCGGGCTCGTCCAGCCAGATCTCCTGACCGGTAGGGGAAATCGTCAGTCCGAAACGGGTACGGTCCGGCTCCCCGTGGTTACGCCACCAGGTGTACGCGGTCTCGGCTTCGGTCCACAGCCGTCGCGGGCCGAGCTGTCGGACGCGGTGCTCCCGCGTTTCGGCGGCGATGTGGATTGCGGCTACCGATTCGGTAGGCACGTGGTAAAGCAGCAGCTCGTCGGTGCCGTCGTCGTCGACGTCGTGGGCCAGGGACTGCTGCACGTCGGCGAGCCACACGCCGACGGCGAACGCCGCCGGGCCGGTGCGGACCGCGGTGGGGCTGAGGGTGGTGGTGTCGGTGGCCACGTCGGCGGCGTCGATCAGGTCGGACAGGCGGCTGGCGTGGCCGAACGGGTCGCGCTGGGCGCGTAGCCGCATGAACGAGGCGGAATCGACCACGCGGCCCTGCGCCCGGCCCCTGCCTTCGGCGGTGAGATGGACCTGGACGCCCTTGTGGAACGCGGTGCCCCATGGGGTCAGGATCGTGCCGTGCTCGGCGGCCTGATCGACCCACGCGTGGGGGAGGTGCCCGGCGGTGACCGCGCAGGTGGCGATGATCCGGTCGAACGGTGCCCGTGGGGGATCCCCGGCAGTGCCGTCTCCGGTGATGACCGTGGGTCGGTAGCCGGCGGCGCGCAGGCTCGCGCGGGCACCGTCGGCCAGGACCGGGTCGACTTCGACGCTGGTCACGTTCTCCTCGCCGGCCAGCGCGCACAGCAGCGCGGTGTTATAGCCGGTCCCGGTGCCGATCTCCAGCACCCGATCCCCCGGGCGGACGTCGAGCCGGTCGAGCATGCCGCGCACCAGCGACGGTTCGGACGCCGAGCTGGTGGCGTTCATGCTCGTCGCGGGCCACACGGTGGCACCGTCGTCGAGCTGGGTCACGATCGGGGCGTCCGCCTCGACCGCTGCCCGCCACCGCTCGGGCTCGGTCGCACGGTCGATCGGCCGAGGACGGCCATTCTCGTCGTCGAACCAGATGCGGGCCGGGATGAACGCGGCCCGGTCCACCCGCGCGAACGCCGCGTCACTTCCCACTACGGTGCCGTCCCTGCGGATCATCGTCGCCACCGCCGCCCTGAGTGCCCTTCTTCTCGTCAGGGTCCTTCGAGTCCTGGTTCGCCTTCTCCAGGCTCCCAATGGTAGCCGACGGTGACCTGTCAACTCCAGAGTGCACGCAACTCCGAGGAGATCATCCTTGCGAAGTGCCTGGTGACGGCGTTGCCGATGGCTTCGGTGCCGTAGCGGTGGGCGGCCGCGAGCCGGCGAGGTGACCTGGTGTCCGATCGCCTCGATGAAACGGCCGGCTCGTTTCTCTGTTTCCGCGCAGTTGCCGAGGGCCTGGCCAGCGCGTCCTTGGTGGTGCGGTGGCTCGGCAGGACCACGGTCAGGCCGATCAGCTCCAGCATCTGGATGGGCTGCCCCGGCGCGATCACGGCCCTGGCTGCGTCGGTGGCGTGCGGTCGGTACGACACCCCGGAATCACCGGACCGGCGGACACGGACCTCGGCATCCCCGCCGGCCATCAAACCAGGCCCGGCACGTCGTCTCCGGAGTCATCCGTCGACGTTCGGCAGACCGGCCAAGAGTTTGTCCAGCGTGATCGGCAGCGCGCGGACGCGGACGCCCGTGGCGTGATGGACGGCGTTGGCGATGGCCGCCGCCGTGCCGACGATGCCGATCTCACCAATTCCCTTGCTGCCCATGGGGTTCACGTGGGGATCGACCTCGTCGAGCCACTCGGCGCGCAGATCTTCGACGTCCGCGTTGGACGCGATGTGGTACTCGGCGAGATCGTGGTTGACGACGTGCCCGAAGCGCGGGTCCAGCACGCTGTTCTCGTGCAGGGCCATCGACAGGCCCATGATCATGCCACCGAGGAGCTGCGATCGCGCGGTGACAGGATTGATGATGCGTCCCGCGTCGAAGGTGCCATGGAGGCGTGACACCCGTGTTTCGCCGGTGTCGGCGTCGACCCGCACTTCGGCGAACTGGGCGCCGAACGCGTACATCGCGTAGTCGTCCTCGGCCGGGTTGTCCGGCGTGTCGGCACTGATTCTGTCGCCCTCGTCGGGGTCGGTGCCGAACTTGTCCCGGAACGCCCGTGCGGCCGCGACGAGTGCCGATCCCCAGGACGCGGTCCCGGTGGACCCGCCCGCCACGGTCGCGGAGGGGTACCGAGTGTCGCCGATGTGGACATCGACCGATTCCGTGGCCACTTCCAGCGCGTCGGCGGTGATCTGCGGCAGGATGGTCCAGGCGCCGGTGCCCAGGTCGGCGGCGCCGATCTCCGCGATATAGCGGCCGTTTTCGAAGCGGATCACGGCAGTGGAGCCGGGCATGCGTTTCGCCGGATACACCGAGGCGGCGACACCCGTGCCGATCAGCCAGCGACCGTCTCGCCGGATTCCCGGCCGGGGATCGCGGTCATTCCACCCGAAGCGCTCGGCGCCGGTCCTCAGACAGGTCACGAGGTGGCGGCTGGAGAAAGGGTTGCCGGTCTCGGGATCGCGCTCGGGTTCGTTGAGGACGCGCAGCTCGACGGGGTCGAGCCCGAGCGCGACGGCGAGCTCGTCCATCGCCACCTCGGATCCGAACATCCCGGGACATTCGCCCGGCGCCCGCATCCAGGACGGCACCGGGACGTCGAGCGCGGCGAGACGATGGGTGGTCGCCCGGTTCGGTACGGCGTACATCATCCGCGTGGGGGCGGCGGTCTGTTCGGCGTATTCCTTGATCCGTGACGTCTGTTCGACGACGTCCACGCGCAGCGCCCTCAGCCTGCCGTCGCGATCGGCTCCGATCCGGATGCGCTGGATCGTGGGGGTCCGGTAGCCGGTGAGGCTGAACATCTGCTGCCGGGTCAACGCCAGTTTGACCGGTCGTCCGGGGAAGGCCCGCGCGGCGATCGCCGCGAGCACCACGTTGGCGTGCGGGGTGCCTTTGGAGCCGAAACCGCCACCGACGTAGGGGCAGATCACCCGGACCCGCTCGCCGGGCAGTCCGAACACCTCCGCGACCGTGGACCGCATCGGATGAACACCTTGCGTCGAGTCCCACAAGGTCAGTGTTTCGTTCTCCCACAACGCGGTGGTGGTGTGCGGTTCGAGCGGATTGTTGTGGTACATCGCCGTCGTGTAGGTCTCGGCCACGGTCACCGGTGCGTCGTCGAGGGCGGTCTCGACGTCGCCTTCGGAGGTGTCGGTCGGGAAATCCGCGTTGAGGGTGTCCGGCTTGTACAGGTCGGAGCGATCCCCCGCGAGCCGGGCGTCGTGCGGCTCGACGTCGTACTCGACATCCACCAGTTCTGCGGCGTACCGCGCCGTTTCGGGTGTCTCGGCGAGCACGAGGCCGATCACCTGACCACGAAACGCGACTTCACGGTCCTGCAACACCGCCAGCTCGGCGTCCTCGGTGGACGCGAGCCGCTCGGCGGTGAAGGGCGTGATCACGCCGAGTACGCCTTCGAGACCATCCGCCTCAGCGGTGTCGAACCGGACGCATTTGCCTCTGGCGATGCCTGCCTGGATCAGCTGGCAGTAGACCGGCCGCTCGACCGGGGCTTCATAGGCATAGGGCGCCGTGCCGGTGACCTTCTTCGGCCCGTCGTCGCGCGCCCGGCCCTGGCCGATCGCGTGGGGCTCCAGCAATCCGGTCATCCTTCACCTTCCGCGGTCGTCAGTTCGCGCAACACCGCGGCCAAGGTGCGCCCGGCGAGCGGGATCTTGAACGCGTTGCCGCCATCGAGCCCGTCCAGCGGACGCGCATCGGCAAGTTCGGCATTGGCCGCCGCCCGAAAGAGGCCGTCACCGGGCCGGGCACCGCGAAGGACCTCTTCCGCACGGAACGCACGCCATGGTTTGTGCGCCACTCCCCCGAACGCAATCCGGACATCGCCGATCCTTCCGTCCGACATCGACACCGCCGCGGCGACGGAAACGAGCGCGAAAGCATAGGAGGCCCGGTCCCGCACCTTGCGGTAGGCCGACCGGCGGGTCCACGGCGAAGGCAGGCTGATTTCCGTGATGAGATCCCCGTGCTCCAGCACGGTGTCGTGTTCCGGATGTTCACCCGGCAGCCGATGCAACTCCCCGAACGGGATGGTTCGCTCGCCCGCTGGGCCGAGCACACGGACCTGCGCATCCAGTACCGACAGCGCCACAGCCATATCCGATGGATGCGTCGCGGCACAGTGGTCGGACGCACCGAGAATTGCGTGGTGGCGCGTGTAGCCACCGAGTGCGGAACAGCCAGCGCCCGGCGATCTCTTGTTGCACGGGGTCGTGACGTCCTGGAAGTACACACACCGGGTTCGCTGCAGCGGATTCCCGCCGACGGTCGCCATGTTCCGCAGCTGTGGCGAGGCGCCTGAAAGCAACGCTTCGGCCAGGACGGGATATCGCTCCAGGACGCGGCGGTCGTTCGCCAGGTCGCTGTTACGCACCCCGGCGCCGATCACCAGGGACCCGTCGCCGTCCTCGCGAATCTCGCTCGGAGTCACACCGGTGATGTCGACGACGTGGGCCGGGCGCACGACACCGAGCTTCAGGTGGTCGACCAGATTGGTCCCACCCCCCAGGAAGACGGCCGAGAGTTCGCCGGATACGGCCTGCACGGCTTCGGCGGCGGTGGCCGGGCTGGCAAAGGTGAACGGCCTCACTCGCCCTCCCCCGTCTGGTGGATGGCCGCCACGATCCCGGCATAGGCACCGCACCGGCAGAGGTTGCCGCTCATCCGCTCGGCGATTTCCGATTCCGTCCACTGTGGAGTCGAGGCCACCGGTGTGGTGACGTGGCTCGGCGAGCCGTCGCGGAATTCGGTCAGCAATCCCGCGGCCGAACAGATCTGACCCGGGGTGCAGTAGCCGCACTGGTAGGCGTCGCACGCCAGGAACGCCTCTTGCAGCGGATGCAATTCCCCCTCGGCGGCGACTCCTGCGGCCGTGGTGACCTCCGCACCTTCACAACTGGCGGCGAGTGCCAGGCAGGCCAGAATCCGGCGGCCGTCGACCAGGACCGTGCAGGCACCGCATTGGCCGTGGTCGCATCCCTTTTTCACGCTGTGCACGTCGAGTTGGTCCCGCAGCAGGTCCAGCAGGGTGCGACGGGGATCCACGGTCAGCCGACGCGCGGTTCCATCGACACGAAGTGAGATCGGGTACGCCTCAGCGGCCGAGTCGGCTGTGGCCACGTCTTCACCGCCTTGTCGTTTTAGTCCTCTCGCCGAGCGATACCCCGCCCTCATCGACTCGAAACCGGCGAGTCGGCGACCACTCGAAAGGGTCGCCTACGCGGGCGCACCGCCGCTGACGACGGAATCCACTTCGGACATCGAGGTCGTCCCAGGCGGAAGTCCCGTGAACCCGCGAATCCACGCCGGTCTCGGTCAACGATCCCTGCTGGGGCCGCCGACGCCTATGGGGTGTCGCCGACCGTTCGGTTCCCGGCCTCCGCGACTTCCGCGGTCTCTTCGTCGTCCATCGCGCGGGTGTCGCGCGGCGGGAGGAATGGTTCGTCCTCCGCCGGTCGCCCGGCCGCTCGTTCCTTGCCGCGTGCGAGTTCCGCGTCGAGTTCGGCACCGAGCAGGACGGCGATGTTCGAGATCCACAGCCAGACCAGGAACACGATCACCCCGGCGAGTGAGCCATAGATCTTGTTGTACGAGGCGAAGTTGCTCACATAGATGGCGAATCCGGCGGTCGCGACGGCCCACAACACCACGGCGACCAGGCCACCCGGTGTCATCCAGCGGAACCGGGGTTGCCGCACATTGGGACTCGCCCAGTAAAGCGCCGCGAAAGCCAGGATCGCCAGCACCGCGATCACGGGCCATTTCGCGATTTCCCAGACCAGGACACCGGTCGAGCCCAGTCCGACGAGATCCCCGAGCGACCGGGCGACGTCACCCGTCGCGACGATCCCGACGGCGCAGAGGGCGAGGATGACGAGCAGGGCGAGGGTGAGACCGAGCCGCAACGGCCAGGTCTTCCAGACCGGACGGCCTTCAGGCATGGAGTAGATGACGTTCGAAGCGCGCATGAACGCGCCGATGTAGCCCGAAGACGACCACAGCGCCGTCAGGACACCGAGGATCGCCGCGGTACCGGCCAGTCCGCTCGACCGGGACAGTTCCTCGATCGCGCCGATCAGGATCTCCCGGCCCTCGCCCGGCACGATCCGCCCGGCGTTGTCGATCAGGGTCTGGGTGGCCGACGGCCCGAGCAGCCCGAGGATGGCGGTCAGCACCAGCAGACCGGGGAACAGCGAGAGCACCCCGTAGTAGGTGAGCGCGGCCGCCCAGTCCAGCAGGTTGTCGTGGTTGAACTGGACGACCGTCCGCTTGAACACGGCCCACCACGATCGCTGTGGCAGGTCGGTCGGGCCGCCGGGCTCGGCGGAGTGCTTCGAGACAGCCAAGGGGACCTCCTGGTGGGGACCACTTCGGCATACCCCGCCACACCGGGGCGAAACAGAAAAGGGGCCTGCCGATCCACCCGAGGCGGATCGGCAGGCCCCTTGGAGGAGATCCGGTCAGCTGAGGTCGAATCGGTCGAGGTCCATGACCTTGGTCCATGCCGAAACGAAGTCCGCGACGAACCTGTCACGGGCGCTCTGGCCGGCGTAGACCTCGGCCAGCGCCCGCAACTGCGAGTTGGCCCCGAAGACCAGGTCGACCGCGGTCGCGGTCCACTTCACCTCGTCCGTGGCCGCGTCGCGGATCTCGTACACGTTCTCCTCGGACTCCGACACCTTCCACCGGGCTCCCGGGGAGAGCAGGTTGGTGAAGAAGTCGTTGGTGAGCACACCCGGCTGCTCGGTCAGGACGCCGTGCCGGGAGTCACCGACGTTGGCCCCGAGCGAGCGCAGGCCACCGACCAGGACGGTCATTTCCGGCGCGGTCAGGCTGAGCATGTAGGCACGGTCGACGAGCAGGACCTCCGGCTGGAGTTTTTCCCCGGCCCGCAGGTAGTTGCGGAACCCGTCGGCTCGCGGTTCGAGGACGGCGAACGACTCGACGTCGGTCTGCTCCTGGGTGGCGTCGGTGCGGCCGGGACGGAACGGCACCGTGGTCTCGACGCCGGCGTCACGCGCCGCCTTCTCGACGGCGGCCGAACCGGCCAGCACGATCAGGTCGGCGAGCGAGATCTTCGCACCACCCGCGTCGTTGAACTCACGCTGGACGCCCTCGAGCGCGTCCAAGACCGTCGCGAGCTGTTCGGGCTGGTTGACCTCCCAATCGCGCTGGGGTTCGAGACGGATCCGGGCGCCGTTCGCTCCGCCGCGCTTGTCGGTGGAGCGGAAACTCGCCGCGGACGCCCACGCGGTGGTGACCAGCTGGGCGACCGAGAGACCGGAGTCGAGCACCTTCGCCTTGAGTGCCGCGATGTCGGAGTCGTCCACGAGGTCGTGGTCGACACCCGGCACCGGGTCCTGCCACAGCTGCGGTTCCGCGACCCACGGTCCCAGAAAACGGCTGACCGGACCCATGTCCCGGTGCAGCAGCTTGTACCAGGCCTTGGCGAACGCCGAAGCGAACTCGTCGGGGTGCTCCAGGAACCGGCGCGAGATCTTCTCGTACGCCGGGTCGAAGCGCAGCGACAAGTCGGTGGTGAGCATGGTCGGCCGGTACTTCTTGGCCGGGTCGTACGGGTCCGGGATGATCTCCGGAGCGTCCTTGGCGACATACTGTTTCGCGCCGCCGGGGCTGCGGGTGAGCTCCCATTCGTAGCCGAAGAGAATCTCGAAGAAGCGGTTGCTCCATTCGGTCGGCCGGTCGGTCCACGTCACTTCGAGACCGCTGGTGATCGTGTCGGCGCCCTTGCCACTCCCGTGCGAGCTCAGCCAGCCCAACCCTTGCGTCTCCAGCGGGGCGCCCTCGGGCTCCGGGCCGACGTGGTCGTCGGCGATGCCGGCGCCATGGGTCTTGCCGAAGGTATGGCCGCCCGCGATGAGGGCGACGGTCTCTTCGTCGTTCATCGCCATCCGGCCGAAGGTCTCCCGGATGAAGTGAGCCGCCGCGCGGAAGTCCGCGCTGCCGCGGGGTCCCTCGGGGTTGACGTAGATGAGGCCCATTTCGGTCGCGCCGACGTCGGGCACCATCTCCGCGTCGCCGGCATAGCGCTCGTCGCCCAGCCAGTCGTCCTCCGGACCCCAGAAGATCTCTTCGGGCTCCCAGGTGTCCTCACGGCCGAAGCCGAAACCGAAGGTCTTGAAGCCCATCGACTCCAGCGCGACGTTGCCCGCGAGTACGAGCAGGTCGGCCCACGAGATCTGCTGACCGTACTTTTCCTTGACCGGCCACAGCAAACGGCGTGCCTTGTCGAGGTTGGCGTTGTCGGGCCAGCTGTTGAGCGGCGCGAAGCGCTGAGAACCGTCACCGGCGCCGCCGCGGCCGTCGTGGATGCGGTATGTGCCCGCCGCGTGCCAGCTCATCCGGATCATGAGACCGCCGTAGTGACCGAAGTCGGCGGGCCACCAGTCCTGCGAAGTGGTGAGCACCTCGGAGATGTCACGTTTGAGCGCCTCGACGTCGAGCTTGCCGAACTCCTCGGCATAGCTGAAGTTCTCACCCAGCGGGTTGGCCTTCGACGAATGGGCGTGCAGCATCGACAGGTCGAGCTGGTTGGGCCACCAGTCCCGGTTCGTCCGCGGACGGCCACCCGTCTTCGGCGTCGGCGAATCGATCGCCGGGTTCTCGCTCTCGCTGCCGTGCGCGGTCACCGAATCGTGTGCCACCGGACAGCCTTCGGCTGCTTTCCGGTCCACGCCTTGCGCGCTCGACGGGACCTGTTCCGGGTTGTCGCTCATTCATTTCCTTCCGGGCGGATCATCTGGGAACGGTTCGGCCGCGCAGCCGGGGCAGACGCCCCGGAAGACGACCTCCGCCTCGTCGATCACGAAACCGTGATCGGCCGAGGGGGTGAGACAGGGGGCGGGGCCGACAGCGCAGTCGACGTCCGCGATCGCCCCGCACGATCGGCAAACGACGTGGTGGTGGTTGTCCCCCACGCGGGACTCGTAGCGCGCCAGCGTGCCCGCCGGCTGGATGCGCCGGACCAGCCCCGCGACGGTGAGCGCCCGCAACACGTCGTAGACCGCCTGGTGCGACACCGTCGGGAGCTCGGCTCGCACCAGCGCGATCACCGTGTCGGTATCCACATGCGGGTGCTCACGCAACGCGGCCAGCACGGCCACTCGCTGCCGGGTCACCCGCAGCGAGACCGCTCGCAACTGCGCCTCGAATTCGGACATCACCAGGACCCTAATTTGGTTTCTGGAATGAGTCAAATCAAACCGGACTCAAGTCGCGATACCACCCATCAGTGGTCGAGATCGAGGGATGGTTCGAAGCCCTCGCTCTCCCGGCCTAGAGCTCGGGTAAGTCCTGCTCCACGCCGAGAACCGCGGTGAACGGGTCCCCGCGCCGGGCCAGCCTGGCCGGCACATCACGGATCGTCCACCGGTCCGGGGCGAGCGCGGGATCGTCCAGCTCGTCCCATTCGAGCGGGACCGACACGGGAGCACCGGCGCGTGGACGCGCGCTGTACGGCGCCACGAGGGTCTTGTTGAGGGTGTTCTGCGTGTAGTCCAGCCGGGCGCGACCCTCCCGCTTGTCCTTCGTCCAGGCCCAGCTGACCAGCTCGGGGACGACCCGGCCGATCGTCCTGGACACGGTCTCCGCCCATTCGCGCGTCCGCGCGAAGGTCAGGCACGGCGCGATCGGCACCCATACCTGGATCCCGCGCTGGCCGGTCACCTTGGGCCTGCCGATCACACCGAGATGGTCAAGTGCGGTGCGGTGCAGTCGGGCAAGCTGCAGCACCTCCTCGAAAGACGTCTCCGGGCCCGGATCGATGTCGAACAGAACCCACGTCGGATGGTCGACGTCGGTGGCCCGCGAGGTCCAGGCATGCAGCTCCAGCACGCCGTAGTTCGCCAGCCAGCACAGGGCGGCGACGCTGTCGGCGATGACATACCGCTGGGTCTCGCCGCGTTTGGCGCGTTCGTTCCGCCAGGTGTGCAACCACTCCGGCGCATGATCTGGAACCTTCTTCTGCCAGAAGCCGGACTCGGTCACCCCCTGGGGAAAACGCTGGGTGTTCAGGGGGCGGTCGGCCAGATACGGCAGCATGACCGGACCGACGGTGGCGTAATACCGGATGAGGTCTCGTTTCGTGGTCGGCGCGCCGCCCTCGGTCGCGGGGAAGAGCACTTTGTCCAGATTGGTCAGCTTGAGGTCACGTCCCGCGACCGACCATTGTCCTCGGGCACCCAAATCGTCGAGAGCGGCCAGCTCGTCCGCCGTCACCGCCTGCCACATCCCGCCGCCCTGAAGCCCCGCCTCCGCAGCCGATGGGTCCCCCTGCCCCAGCGCTCCCGGCGCGGCGGCGACCTCGTCGTTGGTGCGGCCGCTCTTGACCGAGCGGGGATGGTCTTCGGCGTCCCAACCGGGATGAGCGTGATCGTCCCGCTTGTGCAGGAGAAACCACTGCTCCTTGTCGCCACCACGGTCAGACCGGACCAGGACGAACCGGCCGGCCAGCTTCTCCCCCTCGAGATCGAAGTGGAGAGTCCCGCCCTTGATCGCGGCCGCAGGATCGGCGTCGACGGGATACCAGACACCGCGATCCCACACGATGACATCCCCGCCCCCGTATTCACCGTGCGGGATCACCCCTTCGAAGTCGGCATACTCGACGGGGTGGTCCTCGACGTGAACAGCCAGCCGCCGGGCCTTCGGGTCCAATGTCGGCCCCTTCGGCACCGCCCAGCTCACCAGAACGCCGTCCAGCTCCAGCCGGAAGTCGTAGTGCAGCCGACGCGCCCGGTGCCGCTGGACCACGAACCGGTGACCACCGCCATCCCGCCCCTCACCACCCGTCGGTTCGGCGGTACGAGCGAAATCGCGCATATTTTGGTATCGCCGCAGCTTCCGAGCCGGAACTTCCGTCATGGATGCCGGGTACCCCGTCCGGACCCCGCACTCACCACCGAGCACACGACGCGTCGGAGAGTACTGGGTATGAGGTGCGGACAGCACTGGAAGAGTCCTTGCTCAGCGAGTTCCCCTGGGCGTGCACACCGGGACGGGCCGGTGCCGCGGGCTCGGGAGAGAGGGGTCCACGACACCGGCCGGGTAATCCCGGGCCACCGGGATCGCTCCTGGTATGCCCGGTGGCGAAGGGCGAAAACCACGCTTTCAGGTAGTCGGCCGCTCCTCGTCCCCGACCAGACGGTCACACCCGGCCGTCGACCTCGAACACCCACGGCACGGGGACTCCCAGCACCTACCGGGCCTTCAACGGGAAGAAGCGCTGCCGGCGCGCTCGTGTGAACCGGCGCCGTCGAAGGAGAACGGGACGACTGGGGTGGCTTCTCCTTTGCCCGCAACGGCCGTATCCACTCCAGTGGCGGACCGGTGGAGGTGGCCGCAGGCGGCGCCACCGCGGGCTGTTTCAGCGGTGCGGTCAAGGGGTAGACCCGGAGGGCGGTTGCTTGAGCAGAGAGATCTTGTAGCACGGCCAGCGAGGAGAAGGTGATGACGCAGAGTCCGAATTCGATGGGACGATCGATGAGCACCAGTGTGACTGGCGTAGGCGGACTCGCCGTGGAGGCGGGAAAGGTTGGGGCCGAAGCGGCCGCCGAGGTTGCCAATATCGCCGAGCGGAAGTTCTCCGAAGTAGCTGACGAAGTCGCCGAGACCACGCGGCGAGCACGTCAGAAGTTTGCCAGGGACACCCGGAACACCCGCCGGGAAATCCGGGAGAACTCAGCTGCCGTACGCGAAGAGACACTCACGAGAATGGCCGGGTTGCGGGAGCCTGGGCGCAGGGCGACGGAAGCGGCGGTGCTCGCCGCGAAAGCGAGTCGCGAGCCTGGGCGGCGGGGCAAGAGGAGACGAGCCGCCGCGAAGGCAGACCTGGGCAAGGCGTTAACCGAGGTCAAGAGCGCGGCACGCGGTGAAGGCCTTTCGAGGTCTCGCCGCCGCTGGCCGGCGATCGTGGCGTTCGGAGTACTGGCCGCGGGTGCGGCCTACCTCCTTCGGATGAGGAAGCCGCCCCCACTGGAGCTTCAAGACGAGCCGGACACGCCAAGGGCGACCGATACGCCTCCGACTCTGTCCGAGCCCGTCGAGAACGGACGCGCGACGCCGAACGCGACGGGAGCGGGGCCGAGTACCCGGTAGGGACCCGTGTGCGGAGATCCACGGTGGGCGAGTTTTCGCGTCGCGGAGAACGGCTCACCGGCCTGCTGGGCCCTGTCACGTCAACGAGGTCCAGCACGGTCGCAGGAAATTCCAGGACCCATCGCCGCTCGACGGCCGAGCAGCCGTCGAGCGGCGATCGGTGGACGCCGATCAGGCGTTCACCGCGCTGCGCGACGTCTCCCAGCACATCAATATCGAACTTCGACGTCGCGGCCGTCATCGTCGCCTCCGGCACCACCGCCGAACCCGCCGTCTCGGCGCGAAGCACGAGGCTAGTGCGGCACGAGGTCCGGCTTCGGATCCTTAAAGCCTCCTTCAACGACTAGCGGCTCGGGTTCCGGAAAAGTGTGCGCCCCGCCGGCCCGCTGCTGGACCGACGGGGCCCGGGTCACTCACCCCATGCGACGGGTGACCCACTCCCGGCTACCACCATTGGCCCGGCGTAAACCCTGTTCCTTCCGGAATGCGCGGCGAGTTGGCGGCCAGGCTCAGGTCGTTGCGAGACGGAGCTGCGTGATCAGCCTGTCGAGGTTGGCGTCGGCAGGCACGGTGGACCCGGAGCGACTTCCCAGGCGGCCGCCACCGCGCGCGTGATAGGGGTCAAGCCCCGGCTCAGCCGATCGGGGTCGGCGTGCAGGCGTTGCCGTTCCTGCCACCCACTTTGGTGAAGGACCCGTTGGCGTTCCGGTTCCAGAAGCTCACGCAGATCAGTGAGCCGCGAGGAGAGCCCCGGTCCACCTGGAAGGTGGGGCCGAAGAGCTCGAAGAACCCGAATTCCGTCGTGGCCGGTGCTCAGCGGGAAGTACGACGGCCCCTGAGGACGCTTGGGTCAGGTGACATCGCATGGCGGCCTCCGCGACCACGCTGTCAGTGTCACCCATTGAACACTTGCTGTTACAGAAGCGACCGCTGGGACGACATAGCGAGGCAAGACCAGAGCACGGAGGTAGTGCCGCATGAGGGCTGATCGGGATGTTCAGCTGTACTGGGAGCGCCGGACGGTGACGTTCGACGACGGCTGCGGCACCCCACCGGAGACGGTGGCCTACCCCGGCATCACTTTCGCCCGCCTCCACCGTGGGTACCTCGTCCACAAGGCCTGGCTGCCGGTCGGTGACGAAGAGCCGACCTTCGCCGACGACGAGGCCCTGATCACCGCGCTGCGCAATGCCTGGCGCTGGACCACATCCGCCACCCGAAACCGATGAGGACGCATCGCAACGACAGGAACGTGGCACCATTCCACCATGGCGACGACGCAACGCGATCTTCGCCTTATCCAGTCCGCATGCGCGCAGCGCTAAACCATTCTTCCAGCTGAAACAGGGTTCGAGAAACCACGAAAGTGGAATCGCCGGTATCCGCTCCGCCCAGCCCGTGTACAACTCTGCTCGGTTCTGACCTTGTTTCGAGATGGTGTCTGACAAACGCTCGGCCGAGTGAGAAGAAACGCACGAGGGGCGAATATCAATCGCGAACCTGGCCGACCGGACCGGCCGACTGGTTCTGTTGTTCGCAAGACGGGCGTCGTGCCCAGTCCCGGAAAGGACAGTCCCATGTTCAAGCACTCGGCAAGAGTTTTGGTCGCCGCTGTCGCACTGGCGGGCCCGTGGGCCGTCGTGCCGACGGCTTCGGCCAGCGTCGACGACTGTGTCGGCTACGCCGTCGACGCCGGTGCCAATCAGCACCTCGCGACGTTCGCGTGCCACGAGGACAGCCTTACCGACTGCTACCGCATCTTCCGCGGCAACTACGGCCCTCAACGATGGGCACTCGACGCCTGCCGCGCCCGCACTCACTGACGACCATTACGCCCTGATCGGGCGAGTGCACTGCCGCGCAACGGCTTTCCCGCAGTCGACTCAGGCGGTCTCCGGCCGAGCTCATCCGCTCGGCCGGTGACGACCTGCCACCTCCGATCGCGGCGTAGCTCGTTCAACACCGGCCTCATTCACACGCTTCAGCTTTCGTGAGCTCGATGAGCCGGGTACCCGTCATGTCTCGTCCGAACGGTCCGCAGGTAAGGGCGCGGCACGGCGAGCACTGAAGGCGCCATTGCCGTGTACAGCTCGAGTTCTTGTCAGGCCGGTCGGGCTGGGAGTGTCGTCGAAGGTCAAGTCATCCGGGGCTCCTCCGAGGTGCTCGCGTCGCCCGTTCGTAAAGGTGATGCTTGCCGGATCGGAAGGCTTGCCCCAAGGCAGGGAATCCTGAGGACCGCCGGGTGCTGTGTCTCACCTCGGCTGGAATGGTGGGACGCGGCGGCCCAGGTCGGGATAAGTGAGCACGAATCCGTGGTCGTCGACTTCGAGTTCGCCTTCGAAAGCGCGATGCGCGCCGATGTAGCGAACCAGCCCGACGCCGTCTTCCGGTGCCCGTAGATGCTCGTAGCGTTGCCGGGAGGGGTGCACGCCCAGGTCGGGCACCGATACCCAGGCCATCAGGAAGTCGACTTCGCCGGGCTGCTCGTGGAGGCCGTGACGGCGTATCGGCATGACGTTGGTGAGCGGGGATCGGCCCAGGTCGCAGTCGAGAGCTCCCTTGACGGCCGCGGGGTCACCGCCCGGCTCCCGGAGTTCCACCGTGCCCTGGTGTTCGGCGCCGATGGTCCATGTCCCGTCGGGCCGGCGGGCGAGGCTCAGCTGACGGCTCCAGTTCTCCCCATGTGCGGTCACCTCGAGTCTGTCGGTCACGAAACCCTCGCCGGTGGACAGCGAGTAGTCGAGACGGTAAGGCAGCGGTGCCACGCCGATCTGGGTTCCGGTCGCGGTCAGGGCGGTGTCCGACCATTCGACCTCGCTGACCTCCGCGCGCCACGAGTCCGACCCGGTCCAGAACATCATCCGTTTCATCGTGGCCATCATGCCAACCCCGCGAACCGAATGCAGGTTGCCGCCGACCTGGGTCCTGCGCCGGTCGACAGTCGCGGGCATGCTGGACGGCGTGCCTTCGTCGAATGGGGAACGAGTACACGTGAAGTCGCCTCGCCGTCGCGGCAGAGTAGTGGCTTATCTCGTGGGGCTCGCCGCACTGTGCTATCTGAGCGCCGTCGGGATCAACTACTTGTTCGGCCGTACGGACATCTGGTTCCACGGGATCGTCGGATTGGGTCCGTTCACCGGCGGGATCGCTGTCGAGTGGTGGAATCGGCGGTGGCGTCGCCGCAAACCCCGGTGACGACCAGGCTGCGCCCGGAGGTTCGCCCTCCACACCGCTTCGGGCGTCCTGCCATCGCCGGGGCCGGCGTCGCGCTCGGCGTGGCCGTGGCGTTGGGGTGGTCGCTGACGCGGAGTCCGATCGCTGATCGGGTGGTGTCCGGCAGGCAAATGTTGCGCTGGGGACGGATCACCTGCCACCCACCTCCCGAGGTCGAGGTCTCGGACGACGCGTCCCCGGCGCGGAAGCTCGATCGAACTGGTGTCGTGCTCTGCCTGATCGAGACGGGTAGGTCTACGGTGTGTCGCCCCTCAACCCGGTCGACAGGCCGATGTCGCCCGCGCCGGGAGTCGCGTTATGCGGGAGCTTGCATCGTTCGGCCGCTCGCGGACCGGCTAGTCGGCGTCTCGCTGCACTCGTCCGAGTGGTTGCACCGGACGACCGCGCGTCGAACGTCCGATGACGGCGTCCTTGCTGCTGAAGTGGACTACGTAAGAAGCAATCGATCACCAAGGAGCACCTTCATGGACTCACTCGGCGGACTCACCGACCTTCTCGGCGGTCTTCTCGGCGGCGGTCTGCTCGGCGGATGACCCCCACCGGCTGTCCTCGCACCTCACGCGAGGACAGCCGGCACCGTCACCTCGGCCGGCCCTCCGGGCAGACGCCGCCGTCGGCGTGGTTCTGCAGCGGTCCGAACTCCGGCGGCCGTGGCCGTCGAGCGCGGGGATCCCATCGTCGAAGACCGCTGCGCCGCATGGCGTTGGCCACGCTCGGAGCAAGTCGCAAAAGTCGTGCTGGCGGGTCCGGGCCGTGCCGTCGCGCCCAGCCGCGGGAGCGGCCTCACGCGCCCGAACCGAAGGCGACCTTCACGACATCAAATGCGTTGAAAGGCGCTTTCGCTTTGTCGAGGCACGACAGTCTCGCGCCTGTTCAGGATGACAGAGTGTCCTCGAATGGGAAGGTAGTTAGTTGCTCTCCCTTACCGGGTTGGATCAGATACGGGTTCTCCAGTTTGACACCTTCCGTACCGTCGTCGGCGGTCACATAGCTTTCCGCGCAAATGATCATTCCGGTTTCGAAGGTGCCGTCGTAGGACGGTGTCCGCGCTTCGTACGCAGGCGGAACCTGTGGGTATTCGACCGACATCCCCACACCGTGCACATAACCGAAACTGTACTTGCGATAGCCTTCGGGTGGCATCCAGGCACGATCACGGAATTCCCGGAAAGTCAGTCCCGCTCGCAGCAGGGCGGCGTTGTGCTCCATTTGCTCCCGGGCGAGAGCGTAGAGGGTTCGTTGCGTTCCGCTTCGCCGTCCACCACCGGCGAGAAAGGTCCGGGACACGTCGGCGTTGTAACCGAACGGGCCGATCATGTCGGTGTCCAAGCACACCAGGTCTCCCGCTTCGACCTCACGAGGTCCGGCTTCCTGATACCACGGCCTGGTCCTCGGCCCCGAATTCAGCAGCCGCGTCTCGATCCATTCCCCGCCTTGTTCGGCGTTCACCCGGTTGAGGATGGCCCACAGTTCGTTCTCGCTCATACCAGGACGTGAACTCGCCGCGGCCACCTCGGCGAGGGCATCTTCCGCCACCGCCAGCGACCTGCGCAGGCACGCGACCTCGTCGCTGGACTTGATCGTCCGGGCGCGCTCCAGCACGCTCTGGCCGTACCGCACCTCGACGCCGGCCTCTTGCAGCGCGGACAGCTCCGGCACACTCGTCCGGTCGATCGCCAGCGGGCCTTGTCCGTCCACCAGGTCGGCTATCTCGGCGGCCCAGTCCTTGGCCCGTTCGGCCACCTCGGGACCACCCGATATGTGGTTGACCGCGACCGCCTGCCGCACCTCCCCGATGGTCTCCAACCCCGCGCTGAGGTGGTCGGCGTCGCGGTATTCGAACAGGATCGTAGGCCCGCTGGCGGGCACGTAGAGATACCGGCTCGGGAAGTGCATGGTCCACAACTGCATGTTTCGCGAGTCGGTGGCATACCGGATGTTGACCGGATCGTTGAGCACAGCGCCCGCGTAGCCCGCCTCGCTCAGCGACTGCTGAACGCGCCCCAATCGGTACGCTCGCATCCTAGTCAGCTCGGCGACCCCCGGTGACGTCGATTCGGCTTTGTCGATCCGTGCCATCCTTTTCCTCTCGTTCGAGGACCCCACAGCCCCAGTGACCGACGAGATCCGATCACCGACCGCATACCCCGGTCGGCCGCCATCGAAGCACGCGTGCGGGGACGTCCAGTCCTGGACGGACGGTCTGCCTCGGAGTCGGCGGCGGTGACACCGCGAAAGGCAGGTGCCGGCCGGGATACCCGGGCCGGCACCTGACACGCCCACCCGCCCTGCCAGGTGCCGGACAACGATGACTCCACCGTCCGGAACACCTCGCACAGACGGCGGCCCGACAGCCGGGGGGCGTACTGCCGGAGCCGTTGGCCAGAGCGTGCTCCCTCAAGTCGGCCACGGCCACGCTCCTGTTACCCCGAACCGCCGAAGACCCGGCTGTGGCTGTCAACGGCGCGGCCCACGTGACGGCACCAAGCGGTCGCCGTGGCCGACGAACCAACCCGCATCACCACCGAACGCCCCGGTCCCCCACCTCCGCTCCCTCGACGGCCGACAGGACTTCACCGGACTTCCACCGCTCGACGGGCTCCATCTTGACGACGCCGGCTACCAGCGCGTCGGGGAGTGCTTCGCCGAACTCGCCTTCAACGGCCCCTTCGCATGAATCGCGAAAGCCACCTGTTCGTGATACCGGCAGGGCCAGTCTCCAGGGCTCGTTAAAGGCGTTTTCGCTCTCTCGGGTAGCCGAAAGCGCGACTGAGGTAACCGGCACTCGATCAGGGAATAGTCAAGGCTGGACCTGGTTGGTACGGATGACCCTCGTCATCGTCATGGCTCTCGTCCTGTACCTGGCTCATTGTGGGAGCAATGGGACGGCGAAATGACCAGAACGGAACTACAGCTGCAGCGGTTCTCAGTCCACCCCTGGGGCATCCGGTCCTGCCGCTTCCGGAAAGTCCTGTCAATTCATCACAGGGTTGTCGATGCGGCCATCGGCGCCGAGCAGCTTGATCGGCAGAAAGCCCCCCTCGTGCTACCCTGCCGTGCGCCGGCCGTCCAGCCTGACTGATCGGCGAACCGGCGGTTCCTTTGTCTCTCGAGAATGCGCCCGGGACGTGTCTTGGCGACGCGTAGATCAGGTTTCGGTTTGCCTTCCCTTATATCGTGGCCGACACTGGAGCCCATGGAAAGCATGGTGTCCGAAGTCGAGGAAACGACGGAGTCCGACGTTCGATTCCCGATCGTCCTGCGTGGATACGACCGACGACAGGTCGACGAATATGTGCGGACGACGGAGAAACGTGTAGACCGGCACGAGAAAGCTCGGAGGGCAGCAGAGCGCAGGCTCGCCAGAGCTCAGGTTCCCGCGCCTCGAGTTGCGGAACCTGACCAGACCGGCGGACTGGGGAAGCGAATCGAGAAGATTCTGGCGGTCGCCAAAGCCGAGGCAGGCGAGATCAAGGAACAAGCCCACAAAGAAAGCCAGACTCTGCTGGCGGCCGCCAAGAAAACCGCCGCCGACGCGGAGAGTGCTCGCGAAGAGATCGAACGCGCCGCGCGTCACGAAGCACAACTCATCCTCTCCCGCGCAGAAGAGGAAGCCGACGCCATCCGAACCGCCCATCGGGCGGTGCTGAGCGAGCTCACCCAGATCGCCCACTCGGTCGATGAATTGTGCAATCGTTTCGACGGCGACACCAAGCCTGAAGGGGCGGCCGAGGAGCCCGGGGCTTCGCCGGTCGTCTCGACGAATGGCGGGTGATCTTTGGGCCCGGCGCCCGTACGACGGCGCGCAAGAACCGGTGCGAGTGCCGGGCCGTCCAAAGACGAACACACCGGCGCCTCCACCGGCCTGCCGTGCCTGCGTGAGTCCTGGGCCGGTCCGACTGCGCGGAACGTGGATGCACACGGGCGGCGGAGGCACGTTTCGTCCCTCGCTGTCGGCTTCTGACCACTCGCGAGACAGCGTGCGGCGCCCCGATAGCCGATGACCGGAGCCAGCCGCCAATCCGGCGGAGGTTGTTCTCACGCCGGGCGGATGAGGCGGCTTTCGTAGGCGAAGATCACGGCTTGGACCCGGTCCCGGAGCTCGAGTTTCTGCAGGATCCGCCCCAGGTGCGACTTCACGGTCGCCTCCGCGAGGTACAGGGTGGCCGCGATCTCGGAGTTGGACAGACCGGCGCCCACCTGGACGAGCACCTCGTGCTCGCGGGCGCTGAGCCGGCTCAGCCGCTCGTCGCGTTCGGTGCTGCCGCCGGGGATGTGCGGGCGGAACCTCTCCAGCAGACGGCGAGTGATCCGCGGCGAGACCACCGCGTCGCCCCCGGCCACGTGGCGGATCGCGGTGAGCAGTTCCTCAGGCCTGGTGTTCTTCAGCAGGAACCCCGATGCCCCGGCCTTGAGCCCGGCGAACGCGTATTCGTCCAGGTCGAAAGTGGTGAGGATCAGCACCCGAGTCCGCGGGCAGCTCCGGACGACCTCCCGGGTCGCCTCGATCCCGTCGGTCCCGGGCATCCGGACGTCCATGAGGACGACGTCGGGGCGCAGTTCCCGGGTGAGGCGGACGGCCTGGGCGCCGTCTTCGGCTTCGCCGACCGGTGCCATGTCGGGCTGGGCCTCCAGAACCGTGCTGAAGGCCATGCGAAGCAGCGCTTCGTCGTCGACGATCAGGATGCGGATCGTCATGCGGACGCCGCCCCGCTGCCGGCGAGGAACAGGCGGGTGTGGACGCCCCAGCCGCCGCCCGGGAGCGGCCCGGCCCGCAACGTCCCCCCGTAGGCGGCCGAGCGCTCTCGCATGCCGGTGATGCCGTGGCCGGCCCGGGTGGCGGCGAGAGACGACGGACGGGGGCCGCTGTCGGTGACGTCCACGGTGATGGTCTCGGGCGAGCACTCGATCCGGACCTTCGCGCGGGTACCGGCGGGCGTGTGCTTGAGGGAGTTGGTCAAGGCTTCCTGGACCAGGCGGTAGACGGTCAGTTGCGCGGTGGCGGGTACGGGGGTGTGGCCGCCGCGGATTTCGATCCGGGTCGGCAGCCCGGCGGCGCCCATCTGGTCGGCGAGGGTCGTCAACTGGGCGATTCCGGGCAGTGGGTGGCGCAGCGCGTCCGGTTCGCCGGTGCGGAGGACGCCCAGGGAGCGCCGCATGTCGGTCAGGGCCTGCCTGCCCGTCTCGGAGATCTGGAGCATCGCGGTGGTGGCCTTGCCGGGCGACCGGTGCTGCGCGTAGACGGCGGCGTCGGTGAGCGCGACCATGACGGACAGGTTGTGGGTGACGATGTCGTGCATCTCCCGGGTGATCCGGGTCCGTTCTTCGGCGACGGCCACCCGCGCCTGCTGGTCTTGTTCCCACTCCAAGCGCACGGCCCGTTTCTCGACGACCGCGAGGTAGGCGCGGTTGGTCCGCACGTGCACGCCGAGGACGCCGACGGCGACGATCATCGCGGTGACCGCGACGAACGGGGTGAGGAACGCGCCGTCGGTGGCCCAGCGCAGGCAGGCCAGCAGGCCCCCGGCCTCCAGAACGGCCCCGGCGGCCAGGGTGTCACGCAGATCCGAGTGCACGGCCACCGTGTAAAGGGCCACCAGCAAGGCGATGTCCGCCGGTAGCTGGACGTCCAGCAGCCACTGGACCGCGGCCGCGGCCGCCGCGGCACCGAACACCGTGCGCGGGGCCCGGTGCCGCCACACCAGGGGCAGCATGAGGAGGACGGTGAAGGTCACGGCCACCGGCAGTTCTCGCGGTGGCCGGGTGGTCACGAGGTTGAGCAGGAGAAGCGCCGGCAGCAGCGAACCCCGTACCACCGGCGGCAGCCGGGAAGCCCAGCGCCCGGCGGCTCTCCCCAGCCGCGCCGCTCGTGCCGGAACCGGGCCGGCGCCCCAAGCCGGCCGGACGGTCGTCCTCGCGGAGCCGGGTTCCGCAGCCGCCTCGATCATCACGCGTTCCTGTCGATCCAGCCCGGAGCAGCCCCGCGTACCGCCGGAGCCGAGTACAGGGCACGTACCAGTCCCGTCATGCTAGGCCGTGGGCACCGCCGCGCACATGAGCCCGGCGTCTGACGGCACCCGGCCGGGATACGACCTGAGGAGGAGGACCGCTACCTCCCGCGGTATCAGACGGGCCGCCCATCCGGCCTGCCCGATTGCCACTCCCGTCGCACGGGACGTGCTCCGGATTGCGCTCCCGGTCGGCCGGGAATGGGGACCCGGGAGCGATGTGGCCGCGCCTCCCCGACGCCGACGATGACCGGGTGACCGAGATCATCACGGGACTGGACCTGTCCCTCCTGGAAATCCTTGCGTTGCTGGGTGCCGTCACGCTGGTCGTGGCGCGCTGGCTTCCTCCCGCCGCCCGCCCGAGTGCCACGATCGCGGCGGGGGCGGCTCTCTTGGCGTCCGTGGTCGCGCTGAGCGTGACGGGGATCCGCTGGCAGATGCTGCCGGTACTGGCGGGCGCGGCAGTCGCGGCGCCGTTCGCCTTCTCCCCCTTGGTGCGACGTCGTGCCGGACGGCCGGTACGACGAGCCCGCTGGTGGTTCGCCGTGCCGGGATCGATGGCCTGTGCCGGGCTGATCACCACCGGTGCCTTGGCCGCCTGGGCCTTCCCCGTCCCCGTGTTCCCCGAGCCCTCGGGTTCCTTCGCGGTCGGCACCCGCGTGCTGCAGTGGACCGACCCGCTCCGCCCCGAGACCTTCACCGCCGATCCGCTCGACCGGCGCACGGTCGTGGTCCAGCTCTGGTATCCCGCGCAGAGCAGTCCCGGGGACGCGGCACGGGCCCCCTACCTCGGCCGCACGGAGGACGAAGCGCGCACCGTCGCCGAAGCACTCGCCCGCGGAACCGGCTTGCCGGGGTTCTTGATGGACGGTGTTCCGCGCGCCCGCACCCATTCGGTCTTCGACGCCCCGGTGGCCCGCGAAGGAGGACGGTTCCCGATCGTGCTGTTCTCCCCCGGATCCAGCGGGGTGCGCACGCAGAACACCGCGTGGGCGGAGGAACTGGCCAGCCACGGCTACGTGGTCGCCGCCCTCGACCACCCGTACGACTCCGCGGCCGTCGTCCTTTCCGACGGCCGGACGATCGGCACCGAGACCGTTTCCAGCGGCGACCGGGACAAGGACGAGGAACTGGCGGCGGGCTGGACCGCGGTCCGGGCCGCCGACCTCGGTTTCGTCCTCACCCGGTTGGCGAGTCTGGACCGGGCCGACGACGCCGACCCGCTGACCGGACGCCTGGACACCGGCAGGGTCGCCGCGACCGGTCACTCCCTCGGTGGCGCCGCCGCCCTGCAGATCGTCCGGCAGGACCGCCGGTTCTCGGCCGTCATCGATCTGGACGGCTACCCGCACGGTCCCCTGTCGCCCGCTCTCGACCGGCCCGCGCTCGCGCTCACCCAGGCCGTCACGCCGGAAACCGACCCGCGCTACCTGCCCCGCCTCACCGACGTGCTCGAGCGCGGCACCGCGACGAGCTACCGGCTCACCATCCCCGGCGCGGCCCACCTCACGTTCACGGACGGTCCCCTCTACCTGCCGCCGGTGCCCTCGGTTGTCGGTTCCCTGGGCCGCACCGAGAGCCCGCGGGTCGTCGCCGCGGCCACTCTCGCCTTCCTGGACACTGTCCTCCGAGGTGCCTCCACCGACCTGGCCGGCGTGCTGCCGTCCTACGGCGACCTCGGCGTCCACCATCCGGGACCCGCCCGATGACCGCACCACAACCGGACTGCTACCGCCGCCCTCACACAGCCGTGATCTCGGACGGGTACCACCGAACGAATGGACTTCGAGCCGGAGACGTCACACGCCGGCCCACCGCGGCTCGCTTCTCGACATCCTTGCCGGCGAACCGCGGTCCTTTGTCCCGCCTTCGATTTCGACGGCAGGCAAAACAAGGACCGAAGGCTCGGTTATAGTTTCCCAGAGCGGCGCGGAACAGAGCGACCTCGAATGCGGTGAACACTGGAAGGGCAAACTGGATGAGTGTGTCTTCTGGGAGTGCGACCGTTCGATCGCGATATTCGGCGCGATTCCTCGCACGGCTCACCAACCATGACGTGGCGGGCCCGTCACTGGATAAAGAAGAAGACCTGCCGTCCGGTCGGGGGGCACGCCTCGGCGACACTCCCCCTCAGCCGACGATCGAGCCTGCGGGCGAGTGATCGCGTTGCGGCAGCCGACCCCCGCGGATGACCGATTCCTCTCGGCGAAGAATCAGGTTCTCCTGGCCACCGCGATCCCCGCCGTCGCCGAGCAGTTGGTACTGGCGCGCCACGCGCTCGCTCGCTGGGTCACCCGTGCCGGGCTGAGCGAGGACCGAAGCCAATCCGTTCTGCTCGCCACTTACGAGGCGATGGCGAATGTCATCGTCCACGCATACACCGACACTCCCGGCACCTTCGACCTCTACGCCCGCTACGACGACGATCTCGTCACGATCACCGTTTTCGACCAGGGACAGTGGCAGCCGGTCCCTCGTCCCGGCCCTTTCCACGGACGAGGACTGCCGTTGATCCACACCATTACCGACAGGGCCGTCATCGAGCACATCGTGGAGGGCACCGCGGTCACGTTGACATGGTTCAAGACCCTCGCTGAAGACGTGAATCGATGTCCGTGAGAACCCTCGAACTCCCCGGGGCACGAATCGAAAAGGGCAAGACAGATCAGCCAAGGGCGGAAACCGCGATTGGCTGACTCGCCGGACGACTCTTCGCCTGAATGGCTCAGTGATCGAGAACGGTGGCGAGCCGGAATGGCGCCACGCGTACGGCGGACGCGGCTGGTTGCTCAACCACTGAGACGAAGCCTAATACATCTGCTCTATGCTCGGTGACGGTCCGGGCCTTTCGTTTCGCCCGACCGCTTCCTCAGCTGGTCAGCAGGTTCTTTCCTCAACTCGGCAATGAAGAGACGTGGTGGCGGATGGGCGGGACAGCGGCTTCGACGATGAGCCGGGCCGGGGACGAAGAGCTGCGGCAGTTGCTGGCGGGGTTGACCGCCGTCCGCGACGGCGACTTCGGCATCCGGTTGCCGGACGGCGCCGACGGCGTGCTGGGCGACATCGCGACCGTCTTCAACGGGATGGCCGATCAGTTGTCCTTGTTCACCTCCGAAGTGACCCGTGTCGCGCGGGAGGTCGGCAGCGAGGGCCAGCTCGGTGGTCAGGCGAAGGTGCCGGGTGTGTCGGGCACGTGGAAGGACCTCACCGACTCGGTGAACGCGATGGCGGGCAACCTGACCACCCAGGTGCGTGACATCGCGCAGGTCGCGACGGCGGTGGCCCGCGGCGACCTGTCCCAGAAGATCGACGTCGACGCCCGCGGCGAGATCCTCGAGCTCAAGGACACCGTGAACACCATGGTGGACCAGCTGTCCTCGTTCGCCGACGAGGTCACGCGCGTCGCGCGGGAAGTCGGCAGCGAGGGACGGCTGGGCGGTCAGGCCGAGGTGCCGGGTGTCGGCGGTGTCTGGCGGGACCTCACCGATTCGGTGAACTTCATGGCGGGCAACCTGACCGACCAGGTCCGCAACGTCGCCCAGGTGACGACGGCGGTGGCCAAGGGCGATCTGTCGCAGAAGATCACCGTGGACGCGCGGGGCGAGATCCTCGAGCTGAAGAACACGATCAACACCATGGTCGACCAGCTCTCCTCCTTCGCCGACGAGGTCACGCGCGTGGCCCGTGAGGTCGGCACCGAAGGACGGCTGGGCGGCCAGGCGGACGTCAAGGGCGTCTCCGGCACCTGGCGGGACCTCACCGACTCGGTGAACTTCATGGCGGGCAACCTGACCGACCAGGTCCGCAACATCGCGCAGGTCGCGACCGCGGTCGCCCGCGGCGACCTGTCCCAGAAGATCAACGTGACGGCGCGTGGCGAAGTCCTGGAACTGAAGGACACGTTGAACACGATGGTGGGACAGCTGTCCGCCTTCGCCGACGAGGTCACCCGCGTCGCTCGCGAGGTCGGCACCGAAGGACGGCTCGGCGGCCAGGCGGACGTCAAGGGCGTCTCCGGCACCTGGCGGGACCTCACCGACTCCGTCAACTTCATGGCGGACAACCTGACCGCGCAGGTCCGGTCGATCGCGCAGGTCACCACCGCGGTCGCCCGCGGCGACCTGTCGCAGAAGATCCGCGTCGACGCCCGCGGCGAGATCCTGGAGCTGAAGGACACCATCAACACCATGGTGGATCAGCTGTCCGCCTTCGCCGACGAGGTCACCCGGGTCGCTCGCGAGGTCGGCACCGAGGGCAACCTCGGCGGGCAGGCGACGGTCCGGGGTGTCTCCGGGACCTGGAAGGACCTGACGGACAACGTCAACGTGATGGCGTCCAACCTGACCGGTCAAGTCCGTTCGATCGCGCAGGTCGCGACGGCGGTCGCCCGCGGTGACCTGTCACGCAAGATCACCGTCGAGGCCAAGGGCGAGGTCGCCGCGCTGGCCGACGTCATCAACACGATGGTCGACACCCTCTCGGCCTTCGCCGACGAAGTCACGCGGGTGGCGCGTGAGGTCGGGACCGAGGGCATGCTCGGTGGGCAGGCGCGGGTGCCGAACGTCGCCGGTACCTGGAAGGACCTCACCGACAACGTCAACTCGATGGCGAACAACCTCACCGGGCAGGTCCGCAACATCGCCCAGGTGACCACCGCCGTCGCGCAGGGCGACCTCACCCGCAAGATCGACGTCGACGCCCGCGGCGAGATCCTGGAACTCAAGACCACCATCAACACGATGGTCGACCAGCTCTCCGCGTTCGCCGCCGAGGTCACCCGCGTCGCGCGCGAGGTCGGCAGCGAGGGACGGCTCGGCGGCCAGGCCGAGGTAGAAGGCGTCTCGGGCACCTGGAAACGGCTGACGGAGAACGTCAACGAACTCGCCGGGAACCTCACCCGCCAGGTGCGGGCGATCGCCAAGGTCACCAGTGCCGTCGCGGAAGGCGACCTCACCCGCTCCATCACCGTGGACGCTTCCGGGGAAGTCGCCGAACTCAAGGACAACATCAACTCGATGGTGGAGTCCCTCCGCGAGACGACCCGGGCGAACCAGGAACAGGACTGGCTCAAGTCGAACCTGGCCACCATCACCGGCCTGATGCAGGGGCGTCGTGACCTCGCCCTGGTCGCGGCGGCGGTGATGGACGAGCTGGTTCCGCTGGTCGCCGCGCAGTACGGCGCCTTCTACCTCGCCGACGAGACGACGGAGATGCCGGAACTACGGCTGGTCGGCGCCTATGGCCGCCCGGACAACGGCGAGGGCCCGGTAGTGCGCTTCCGGATCGGTCAGTCGCTGGTGGGGCAGGCCGCGCGCAGCCGTCGCCCGATCATCGTCGACAACGTCCCCGAGGACTACGTGGCCATCTCGTCCGGCCTGGGGAAGACGAGACCGGGGAATGTGATCGTTCTCCCGATCGTGGTGGAGGATCAGGTCCTCGGGGTGATCGAGCTGGCCTCGATCCACGAATTCACCGCGGTGCACCGAGCCTTCCTCGAACTGCTGATGGAACAGATCGGCGTCAACGTCAACAGCATCGTCGCCAACGCGCGCACCGACGAACTCCTGGGCGAGTCGCAGCGATTGACCGCCGAACTCCAGACCCGGTCGGAGGAACTTCAGGAGCAGCAAGACGAACTCCAGCGTTCCAACGCCGAACTGGAGGAAAAGGCTGCTCTGCTGGCCACGCAGAACCGCGACATCGAGACCAAGAACCTCGAGATCGAGCAAGCCCGCCAAGAACTCGAAGCCCGCGCGCACCAGCTGACCGTGGCGTCGAAGTACAAGTCGGAGTTCCTGGCCAACATGAGCCATGAACTGCGCACCCCGCTCAACAGCCTGTTGATCCTCGCGCAGCTGCTTTCCCAGAACCCCACACGCAATCTCACCGCCAAACAGGTGGAGTACGCGAGCATCATCCACTCCGCGGGTTCGGACCTGCTGCAGCTGATCAACGACATCCTCGACCTGTCCAAAGTGGAGGCGGGGAAGATGGACGTCACGCCGGAGCAGGTTCCGCTCCGGCAGCTGATCGACTATGTCGAAGCGACCTTCCGGCCGATGACTTCGCAGCGCCATCTCGATTTCCGGATCGTCGTCGGCTCCGAAGCGCCGCCGGTACTGTTCACCGACGACTCACGCTTGCGGCAGGTGCTGCGCAACCTGCTTTCGAACGCGGTCAAGTTCACCAACACGGGCGGTGTCGAGCTGCACATCGAACCGGTCGTGTCCGACAAACTCCCGCAGACGATGCAGGCGCACGGAGCGGCTGTCGCGTTCCGGGTCGTCGACACCGGGATCGGGATCGCCGAGCATCAGCTCGAATCGATCTTCGGTGCTTTCCAGCAAGCGGACGGCACCACCAGCCGCAAGTACGGCGGCACCGGCCTCGGGCTGTCGATCAGCCGCGAGATCTCCCAGCTGCTCGGCGGCTACCTCACGGCCGACAGCACGCTCGGGGAAGGCAGCACGTTCACCTTCTTCCTGCCGATCGCCAAGCCGGACTTCCTGGGGCTGCCCACCGCCGGGTCCGCTCCGGCCTCGCCGCCGGGCAGCCAGCCGGTCCAGCAGGCGCAGCCTCGAACTCACCGGCGGCTGCTCGTGGTCGAAGGCCGCCAGCGTGGCCTGCTGACCCTCGTCGCGGAGAGCGCGGCGGACGATCTGGCCGACAGCAGCAGATTCGGCGTGCTGACGGCCGAGGTCGAAGTCATCACCGCGGTGGGCACCCAGGAAGCCGCCACCGCGCTCGCCACCGATGCCTACCACTGTGTCGTGCTCGACCTCGATCTGGCCGACAGTGCCGCGTTCACCTTCCTCGACGCCATGCAAGGTGACAACGCGTCGCAGACCGTCCCCGTCCTGGTGCACAACGGCCGACGGCTCGACGCCGAGCAGGAGCAATCGCTGCAACGACGTGCGGCGTCACTCTCGCTGGAGATCCTGTCCGGTTTGGACGAACTGCGGGAGCGGATCGCGCTGCATCTCTCCGCGGAAGAACCGGGGGCGGTCCTGCCGCTGGTGATTCCCGAGGAGAAGACGGAGCCGGCGAACGCCAAGGAGCTGGACACCACGCTCGCCGGCCGGACGGTGCTGATCGTCGACGACGATCCCCGCAACGTCTACGCGCTCACCGGAATCCTCGAACTGCACGGAATGCGGGTGCTGCAGGCGGAAGACGGCCGGAAGGGGGTCGAGCGGGTGGCCACGCATCCCGGCATCGACCTCATCCTGATGGACATCATGATGCCCGAAATGGACGGCTACACCGCGACCGCGACGATCCGGGCCATGCCCGCACACGCGACTCTCCCGATCGTCGCGGTCACCGCGAAAGCGATGCCCGGCGACCGGGAGAAAAGCATCTCGGCCGGAGCCTCCGACTACGTCACGAAACCCGTGGACACCGACGACCTGATCGCCTGTCTCAAACGGCATCTGACGGCCTGAGCGGATCACGACGATGGCACACGACGAGTCCGGTCTGGTCCAACTTCCCGACGCCACCTCGAACCTGGCCCGGCTGGCGGCCACCGTCGCGCGTCTGCGCACCGAAGTGGATCACGCGCACGCCGTTGCCGACGGGCGAGCGCTGATCGAGCTCGCCAAGGGCGTGCTCATGGAACGCCTGCGCTGCGGTCCGGTGGACGCGACGCGGCAGCTGGCGATTCTGGCCGAGCGAGCTGGGGTGACGCATCTGGAGTTCGCCGCCGAGATCGTCGGCGACGCGGCGAAGGACCGGCTCAGCGACGTCACCGCACAGTTGTTCCCCGGCACCGACGAGCCTGGCACGCGTGAGCCGGTGGCCGTACGCTTGCGGACCGCCGAAAGCGGCGTGCTCGCGACAAACGACACCCAACGTGTCGCCGAGGCGATCCTGCAGCATGCGTTGCAGCCCCTCGGCGCGGTCGCGGTCGCCATCTGGCTGGCGGCTCCGGACGGCTCGCTCACGTTGGCGGGATCGGCGGGTTTCTCCGCCGAAGAAGCATCTCGCTGGCGCTACGTGCCACCCGGTGTCGCCACGCCCGCGCGGACCGCGCTGCTCGAACGCGAACCGGCGTGGTTCGCCACGCTGTCGTCTTCGGGGCTTCCCTCGATCGGACAGCACACCCTGGCGCAGGGTGCCAGGGTCGCGATGCCGACCGGTACCGGCGGCCGGATCGTCGGTGTCGTCGAGACGTGCTGGCCGTCGTCCACGAGCATCGAGCCGCACCGGATCCAGCGCCAGCTGGAGGCGTTGGCCGAGCTCTGCGCGCACACTCTCGACAACGCCGACGAGATCACCGGGCTCTCCTCCGCGCGCCCGCTCACCGGTGTTGTCAGCGAGCTGGTCGCTTTCGTCGAAGGGCTGGCCGACCCGGCGCTGCTGCTGGTCCCGAGCCTCGACGACGACGGCGGCCTGGACGACTTCGTCATTCATCACGCCAACGTCAAATTCGCCGATCCGGGCGGACGTCCGCGCGACCGGATCATCGGCGCCCGGTTGCTCGAGACCTACCCGCTCGCCGCCGGGGGCAATGGTCTCTTCGACACGATCCATCGGGTCTACGTGACCGGCGAACCGTTTCAGGGCCAGAACCTGATGATCACGACCCTCATCGACCAGGTCCCGCTCCCCGTCCTCGCCGACGTCTCCATCAGCCGGTTCGCCGATACGGTGGTCATGGGCCTGCGTATCCAGGACGACGCCGCCAAACTGACCGTTCTGCTGCAGCACGCACAGCGACTCGGGCGGATCGGTGGCTTCGAGGAAAGCATCCTCGACGGCGCCGTCCTCTGGAACTCCGAACTCTTCGCCCTCTACGGGCTGCCTGAGACAGCGACACCGCTCCCCCTGTCGCGTCTCGCCGAGCACGCGCATGCCGACGACGGGCACGCGATCGGCCGTTTCCTCCGGACCTTGCTCCATCACCGGCGTCCGGCGTCGACCGCGTTCCGTCTCCAGCGTTCCGACGGGGTTTCCCGCTACATCAGGGTCGTCGCCGAACCCGTGCTGGACGGCGACGGCGAGCTCGCCTCCATCCGCGGGGCCTACCAGGACGTCTCCGCGCAGCACTGGGCCGAGGTCGCGCTGGCGGCCACTCGCGATCGGCTGGCCGCCAGTGAACAGGAAGCGATCGAGCACAACCGCCTCACCTTGCAACTCCAGCACGCGATCATGCCGCCCGTCCGCGCCCCGCTGAACGTGACCGGTCTCAGGGCGGCGGTCCGATACCGCCCCGCGGAGAAGGTCAGCCTCGTCGGGGGTGACTGGTACGACGCCGTCGCGCTTCCCCACGGCGAGGTTCTCCTCTGCGTCGGCGACATCGCCGGGCACGGCATCGGTGCCGCCACCGGCATGGTCAACCTCCGCAACGCTTTGCGCGGTCTCGCCGCCACCGGCGCCGGTCCCGCCCAACTGCTCACCTGGCTCAACCTGGTCGCCTACAACCTCACCGACCACGTCACCGCCACCGCCGTCGCGGCCCTCTACGACCCCACGACACGAATCCTGCGCTGGGCCCGGGCCGGCCACCTCCCGCCGATCATCCGCAGGAGCGGGCAGACCAGCACACTCCCGCTCATCCGCGGGGCCCTGCTCGGCGCCGCACCGCACGTGGTCTATCAGGAGGAAGAGCTACAGCTGGCCGAAGGAGACACCTTGCTCCTCTACACCGACGGCCTGATCGAACGCCGTGATCGACCGGTTCAGGACTCGATCTCGCACCTGGTCGATCTGATCGACGACCAAACCGGGACGCTGGAACAACAACTCGACGCTTTGCTCACCTACAGCACCGCCGACACCGACGACGACACCTGCGTCGTCGCGATCGAGGTCATCGGCGAGTCCTGATCCCGCTCGGCGACTCGCCGTGACCGTCGAGGCGGGCACCTTGTTCTCCTGATAATGATCCACAGCGCTGTCGCGGGAGCGCGGCGTCACGACGGGCTCGAGACCGTTTACCTGGTGCTTCGTGGCGGATATCGTCTGGTTCATGGGCATCGACGGTGCCGGACACTTGCTCAAGTTCCGGGTTGGGGCCCGTCGCAGGTTGTTCACGGTGACGGCCCGCTGCTGAAACTTCAGAAAGGAGCGGTCACGTCTACGACCACATCCCCCTGAGCGACGAGCCTTCGCGCTCCAGCGCTCTCCCTGTCGACAAGGACCTCGACCTTGCCCCTGACGAACGCGTGCTCTGGGAGGGCGCACCAAAGCACGTCCGGTTCGCCAGGAAACAGGATCTTGTCATCGTCCCCTTGATGGTGATGCCGCTCTACTACCTGTACCCCACCTTCGACGCACCAGGAGGATGGTTCCTCTTCGGCCTGACAGCCGCGATCACCGCGATCAGAGGAGTACACCGTTACCTCGCCATGCGAGCGAGTGCCTACATGGTGACCGACAAACGTGTGGTCGCCTGGGCCCGCGGGCAACCGACCCTCTCACGGTTCCTGGGCGAACTCGGGCCACCACAGCTGGAACAACACAAGAACGGCACCGGCACCATCACTTTCGGCGGTCCGGGCGCACCGCTCTTCACCGTGGACGACGATCCACCGGCCGGCGCCCCGCAACCTCCACCTTCACCCGAGCTCAACGGCATCGACCATCCCCGCGAGGTCCTCGAACTCATCACCAAGGCACAACGCCAGTCCCGGCGACAGCACTAGCGGCAGCTCACCTCGAGCAGCGTCACCGGTCGGCGCCGACAGGAGGGATCCGGCCCTGTCCTGTGTGGAGAGAACTTCCAAGAACGGCAGTAACGCAGGCTGAGACCTGAAGGATCACTCGGTCGAGCGAGACCAGCTGCGCGGGGTACTGGAGACAGTCGATGATCGAGCGCCAAGAGATGTTCATGCTGCTGCGCGGCTGGTCAGCCGAGCAAGCGTTCACCGCGCAGAAAAGGTCTCGCAACACATCGACGTCACGTTGCACGACGTCGCCTCAAGCGTCGTCGCCGCAGGATCCTGAGTGCATCCCGGCGTCCCGCAGGCCCGTAGGTATCCCACTTCCTCTTCTTTCGGAGGGCACGTCGGGATTTAGCTGCGGCAGCCCGGCGAGCCGCCCACGACAGTCTCTGATCGAGCGGGACGCTCGTGTGCAGGGTGAGCAGGCCGACGAACGTGCTGACCTCCGAGCCGTGAAGGGTCGTCCTCACCTCCGTGACCGCCGCAACCAGGACCCTCGTTGCCCTTGTCCCCTCCGCAGCGCCCGATGACAGCAATCAACGCGCGACGAACACCCGTTCGGGTCATGCGCACACCGGTCAGAGACTCACGACATCCACTCGATAGGGGTGAATATCTGTTAGGGCAAATCCTCATCAGTAGATTGCTTTTCGTGGGGCCCGAGGCGCGTTCGGCGCAGTCCCGTGTATCTGACGCATTCGCCACTTAAGGAGAACTAATGCTGAAGAAGATCGGCATCGTCGCGGCTGCCATCGCGGCCGGGGCCCTACTGGGCGGCGGAGTCGCTTCCGCCGACACCCCGGGCGGACACAACAGCGGCTCGGATCACAGCGGCCAGGTGGGATTGCTCAATCTGAACAACCTCGACCTCCTGCACAATGTCAACGCGACCGTGGGCCTCTGTGACAACGCCGTGAACGTGCTCGGAGTCCAGGTGCCCGTCCACAACTCGCTCAACGGTATCGGTATTCCGATCCTGTCCCCGGGCCAGCACCAGGCAAGCGGCCACTCGCCCCAGAACTGTGCGGCCGGCGGCATCGTCAGCGGTGGCTCGATCCAGGACAACTGATCTCCATACCCGAACGGGACGACGGATCACTGTGAACCGACGATGCGAGATCAGCAGGACACGCGCCGGAACGCGGAATAATTTCATTACTTGGCCTTCGCGTTCCGGCTGAGTCGTCCTGGTCATCTCGTCCCAGTGCGGGTGGGACCGGCAATGGTGTCGACGCACCATGCCGGTCCCATCCGCACTTCGTTGTAACCCGAGGTCTCCGACCTCGGCGATGACCCGGCGTCAGTCCGCGCGGTTCATGCTTCCGTGACACCGCGCCGGATGAGCCCTCAACCTGATTGCGGGTCTGTGTCGTCGTGGGGGTCTCCGGACGAGGTCCCCTGCTCTCCTCGGACTTCTTCCCGTTCGGACTGGTCCGTCTTTCGTTTGGCGTTGCCGGGGCCGCTGTTCTTCTCGTCGTCGTTGTCCATGGCTTCGATTACCCGTTCCAGGCGGCGCCAACCCTCGGCGCGTCCCGAACCCAACACGCCCTCATGGAGGTTTTAGTGCGCCATGACCGCGACCACCAGTGCGGCGATTCGTCGTTGTCGCGAGCGAAAGTGTCCGGACCACAGGAGCTGACTCCTTCGGCAGATGATCGGCGCGTCACTCAGAAGCGTGTCGCCCACACGTGGGTTTTCGGGTTCAAGAACTCACGGAAAGGGCAGCCATCGCATCAGACCGACGAGCGGAAGCGGGGACGGCGATGACGGCGTGGTGGGGTTTGACCGGAATACTCGGCCTCCTAGGCGGCTACGGACTCGTCCGGCTCCGGCGCCGGAGTGGCGCGCGGAGCGACGGCCCGATGCCAGACACTTTCGCGCGATACCCCGTGGCTCGTGAATCACCTGTGCCCAACGCCGACGCCGCGCACACCCCGCTCATGACCCCGGCGATCGTACCGGAAATGATCACCGGCCCCCGCCCGTGGCAGGGGCGACCCGTCCGCCCCGACGATGACCGGCGCCACCTGCCCGCCCAGCCGCCGACGACCGGGACGCGTCCCAGTGCGCCACAACTCGTCGCGGCACCAGAGACATCGATCCGACCCGATACAGCGCCCGTTCGGACGTATCCGCCTTCTCTGCCTGCTGTCTCGGACAAGCCGGAGGTCCCCGAGCAACGTCCAGCCGAGACGGGGATGATCGCCGGAGAACTCACCCCTCCCCCGCCAGAACCTGAAGACCAGTCAAAAGAGCTGCAGTCCGAGAACCCTGGCATCGAGTCCGCTTCGCAAGGACAAAAGCGGGTCTTTGCCCGCCGCGTGCTCGGCCCGGCCACTTCGAAGGCCAAGGCCACTCTTCGCCGCGGCATTTCACGAATTCGATCGTCGCGCGGGTGATTTCGACACAGGTCCATCTCGTCGATGATCAACGCGGAGTCGGTGGCGTTCTTGCCGGTGGTGTAGGCGAACTGCTGGATCGGCTGGATGGACTGGGCCGGCAGCTGTTCTTTCCAGCCTTTCAGGGTGGTTCCGGTCCAGTCGCCGTAGGCGCGCTTGACGTGCGCGGTGCCGAACGTGGCGATCTCGGCCAGCAGTGCTTCGGTGATCGAGGGCCGGGTGTTGTCGGCATCGATCAGCACTGCGAGCTTGGTGGTGCGCTCGGGGTCACCGGTCATGGGTATCGGTCCCTCGTGATCGAGCCGTCGACCACCCGGCCTAACATGTGTTCCCCTGTTGTCGATGGTCGTGTGACTCGGTCGCACTGAGGGCTGGCGAACAAGCGCTAGTCGGCATGGCGGTGGTCGAGGTCACTGTGGCTGAGGTGACGGACCGCGCTCTCTGTCACTGCGGCGGCTTGAAGGTTTCGTGGTCGATGACCCGGTCCATCGCCTTCTCGTCACGCAGCAGCACGGCCTGGTCCCGCTGAGTGGCGCCGACGGCGTCGCGCAGTCCCCCCTCGTCCAGCGTCGCGAACTTCATCGACCATCCCTCGAACCGGGCCGCCCCGAGCGCCGAGCGCCGTAACACGGTCAAATCCGTGTGCAGTTCGTCGCGCTCGATACGAGCGTAAGTCCGCTCGACGGCTTCCCGGCTGCCTTCCAGGACCTGCAGAAACGCGGCCCGTGAGTAATCGAGCCGGATGTGGACCAGCAGTCCGGTGATGCCCTCGGCGGCGTTGAGCTCACGACTGCGCCTCAGCAGAACCTTCACCTCGGAGTCACTCATCGCGACCACGGCGTGGCTGGAGTACATCAGGGTGTGCAGCACGGCAATCCTTCGCATTCGGTCACGTTCGCCGACGATCCGCGTCGGTCATGCGAGACGGACGCCGATGATCTTTTGACACCTTCGGCCCGATCCATGGTCCTTTCACGGATGTCGTATCTGTAATTCCTCTACCCGGTTTGCCGATAGGCTATTCGTCATGCGAGGCGGGGATGTGATCGGCGGCCGGTACCGGCTCGAAGAAAACGTGGGCGCAGGCGGTATGGGCATCGTCTGGCGCGCCACCGATCTCGAACTGCGCCGCACGGTCGCGCTGAAGCAGACCAGTACGGGCGATGCCGAAGAGGTACGCCGCGAAGCACGAATCGGGGCAGGGCTTCAGCATCCGAACGTGGTGACCGTCTTCGATGTCCTCACCGAGGGCACGGAGCACTGGCTGGTCATGGAATACCTGCCGTCGCGGAGCCTGGCCAGGATCCTCACCGAAGACGGCAGGCTGACCCCGCGCGCCGTCGCCCTCATCGGCGCGCAGGTCGCGACCGGGCTGGCGGCCATGCACGCCAAGGCGATCGTGCACCGCGACATCAAGCCGGGGAACATACTCGTGACCGAGGACGGAACCGCGAAGCTCGCCGACCTGGGCGTGGCGGTGTGGTCGATCCTCACGGTGACCGGTGCGGAAAAGGTGGCGGGCACACCGGCGTATTTCGCGCCGGAACTGGCGAAGGGCATTCCCGTTTCCCCCGCCTCCGACGTCTACTCGCTGGGTGCCACCCTGCGCGAAGCCGTTCGCGGCGATGGCGATCGATTCGCCGCCATCCTGACCAAGCTGACCGATCCTGACCCGGCGAACCGGCCCTCGGCCGCGGAAACCGCAGTATGGCTACGGAAAGCGGCAAACGGGAAACACGTACTCCCCCGGCGTGCGGTGAAGTTCGCCGCGCTCGGCTCGGTGGCGGTGCTGCTGGTGGGCGCCGGCACAGTGGCGGCGCTGACCACGACGACGGACACGCGGGAAGCGCCCGCATCCCCGAGCGTCGCGGCGGCCCACCTTCCGGTGAAAGCCGTGCGGGCCTCCGCCAGCGACGGGACGAACCAACCGACCGCCAGCATCGACGACAATCCGGAGACCAGGTGGGCGGCACCCGGCGACCAGCAGTCGATCACCTACGACCTCGGCTCGCCGCAGACCGTTTCCGCAGTGAGCATCTCTTGGCTTCTCGGCGAATCGCGGGTCACGACCTTCGACATCCAGACTTCCGTGGACGGCACCAGCTGGGTCGCCGCGGCCGAAAGGGTGCGGAGCCGTCTCGAACCCGGCCAACAGCCATATCCCCTCTCGCATGTCCAAGCCCGCTACGTCCGCATCGTCGGGCACGGCAACGACGAGAACGAGTGGAACTCCGTCACCGAGGCCGACATCCACGGGATCGTTCCGTGCACCGCCGGGAGCGTGCTGGGCCTCACCGGCTGGAAGCTCGTACTGCCCACCGCCGATCCCGGCAAGCCGGAGAAGCGGGCGCGCGAGGTCACCCAACCCGCGCTCGACGGCTACACCGATCCGTGGTTCGGCCCCACTGCCGCGTGCGAGGGTCTCCGGTTCCGCAGCGCGGTCGACGGGGTGCCGGAACCCATCACCAGCAAGCATCCGAGGTCGCAGCTCTACGAGATGACGGCCGAGGGAAAGGCGCCTGCCGCGTGGTCTTCCGGTTCCGGAACCCACACGCTGACGATGGACGTGGCGGTGACTCACCTGCCCAACTCGAAGGAGGCCGTGGTCACCGGTCAGGTCAACGACGTCAACGGTGACCTGACCTCGTTCCAGCTGAAAGGCACCCGGCTCTTCCTGACCAGAGGTGACAATTCCAGATACAAGCTCGTCACCGACAACTACCGTCTCGGCACCCGCTTCCGGCTGAAGTTCGTGGTCGGCGGCGGGATGATCAGGGCGTACTACAACGGAAACCTGTGGGACACGATACCGGCGGAGTTCACCGCCGGGCATTTCCGCGCCGGTGCCAAGACGCTCGCCAATTGCCGTGACTCCTTGCCTTGCGACCCTGGCAACTACGGCGAGGCGATCGCCTATGGCTTGACCGTGACTCATGAGCCGTGAGCCCCCAGGCCCGCGTGTCCCTCGATGCCTCTGGAGTGAAGCCATGAAGCGAATCCGTGTGCTCGCCGCGCTTGTGGTCGTCTCGGCAGGCTCGTTCGCCACGCCGGGAACCGCCGCCGCAAGCCCGTCCGGCCGCTGTGTGTATCCGGCACAGGTGCTGGACCTGGAGAACTGGAAGATCACCGTACCGGTCGACGACCCCGCCCAGCCCGGCATCCAGCCGCTGGATGTTCTCCAGCCCGGACTGGACACCTACCGGCTCCCGAAGTGGTTCGTCCCCGCGCCCGCGTGCTCGGGCGTCCGGTTCCGCAGCGCCGTCACCGCGACGACCACGCCCAACAGCAAGTACGGCCGATCAGAACTGCGTGAAATGACCGGCGGCACCACACCTGCCTCGTGGTCGTCCACCGCGGGCACCCACACGCTGATCGTCGACGAGTCGTTCGACCGGCTGCCCGCCGACAAACCCCACGTGGTCGGCGCGCAGATCCACGACGCGGACGACGATCTCTCCGTGTTCCGGTTGGAGGGCACCGACCTGTACCTCACCAGGGGCGACGACACGCACTACCGGCTTGTCACCGCGAACTATCCGCTGGGCACTCCTTTCCAGGCGAAGTACGTGGTGAGCGGCGGCCGGATCGACGCCTATTTCAACGGGACGCTGCGGGCGAGTTTCCCGGCCGCGTTCGCGGGTGGATATTTCAA
Organism: Amycolatopsis sp. cmx-4-19; assembly: GCA_049998115.1. Taxonomy (GTDB): domain Bacteria; phylum Actinomycetota; class Actinomycetes; order Mycobacteriales; family Pseudonocardiaceae; genus Amycolatopsis. The sequence goes on from JAEBEO010000004.1 coordinate 125,103, forward strand.
GGCGGGCGCGTACACACAGGCGAACTGCACCAACTCGGCACCGTGCTCGGAACGCAACTACGGGCAGGTGACCGTCTACCGCATCAGCGTGACCCACAGGAGCGCTCCGGCCCTGCCTACTCCACGCGAGTGACAGTTTCAGGCAATCTGTCACCTCATGTGATGATCTTTGCTAGCGTCCAGTGAACCGATTTGAGGAGACTGGGCATGACAGGGGATCTCGGGCGACGGGCGGCTTTCGGGATGGCGGCGACGGCCGGTGGCGCGTTGCTGGCCGGCGGCACCGCAGACGCGGCGGAGTCCACAGTGGACGGTAAGCGCCAGGTGGGCCCTTCGTTCACCGTGGTGGACAAGCGAGGGCGGCAGCGATTCCTCCTCGACAGCCGCAAGCCGCCGCTGATCATCGACGGCCAGACATACCCGCCCGAACGGCGCTCCGGGCCGGAGAACGGCTCTTATCTGATCTTCAACGACGAGACCGGTGACGAAAAGGGCGGCCTGCTCGTCCATCCCACCGGCGGCCACCTCGCCTTCGACTATCCGCACGCGGTGGACGGGATCAATCTCAGCCTGTCCGCGAAGGACGGCGTGGGTGGCGCGGGCCTGACCATCAACGGCATTCCGGATCCCGGTGCCGGGCCTGGCGTCCGCGCCACGCCACGCGCGCTTTTCGGCTGCCACACCGCCTTCGGCGCGCAGCTGGCGTTGTGCGATTCCCGAGGGCGTCCGCGGATCGTGCTCCAGGTCGACGAGAACGACCGGCCGACCATCAAGATCCTGGACGGGGACGGCAAAACGGTCAACGAGCTGGCCTAGTGTTCCTTGTCCAGCTCCTCCATGAACCTGTTCGCGGTCTTGCGCGACCAGGGCCGGTGTGACGTTGACGCGTTCCTCGGCGATGGTCTTCACGACGTCGGGCCGTTCGTTCTTGGTGCCGTAGGCGGTCATGGCGCCGAAAAGGGCATTGTTCTGGTCGACTGGGGCGGCCCAGGAACCGGCAGGTGCCGCGGACGAGGCCACGGTCTCGTCGTACGCGGCGTCCGGTCCGGGCGTGGTGGGCCGAGTTCCTGTCGATCACTACACGGACGCGGCAGGCGCGGCATCGGTTCAGGGAGTAGACGCGGTGAAACTGCCGTTCGACTACACGTTCAGCGTCAGGCCAGTCCGGATTCCAGTCGCGGTTCAACCTGCGTCCAGTTCGCCAGACGACTGTGAGTTCTGCTCACATCCAACCCATCGGAGGTATTCCACATGAGGGTTCGACACCGGCGACTGGTGGCAACACTGGCGACAGCGCTGACAACGGCCGCTGTCGCCGCGCTCGCGATGGCCCCGACCGCAACCGCGGATACGTCGGCGCCTGCTGCCGTGGTATCCGCCGCCCAGGCACGCGCCGCGCTGCCCCCCGCCAGCCTGATCAGGTCCGGCAACGACCCGATCGTCTTCACCAAGGCCAACGGCTTGGGCACCATGGACGTGATCACCTGCACCGCAGCCACGGACTACCCACACAACTCTGCCGGTACCCCGAGCGCTGTCACAGGCAAGTCACGCAGTTCCTGCACCGCGCCGATCGCCCAGATTCGCGCACAAGCCGAACTGTGGCGGTACCTGGAGGGCTATGGCTACAGCCAGACCGGTATCGGCTCGCTCGCCGTCGAATTCAAAGTCGCGGGCCCCCTGACATCAACCGCCTACGATATCTGCCAGGGTCGTCTCGCGTACTGGAAGGCCGTTGGGCGGCACACCTTCTACGCGCCGCCAGGGTACTCGCCACCCTCGCTCTCGTTCACGACCGAGACGCCCCCGGTCGGCGTGAACTGCTAAACCAATGACGCACAGGACCGCTGTGATGGACTGGTCGGACAGGCCGTGGGTGGCGAAGGAGACGTACTCCGGGCGTTCGTGCCTCCAGATCTCGACGCCACCGACCTCGGTCTCGCGGCTTCCCTGGCCGAGGTAGCTGGTGAGGTGGTCGGCGAGGGCCTGGTCGGTCATGGTTGCAGCAGCTCCGTCAGGTCGGCGGGGAAACCGTACTGGCCTTTCGTGATCTCGGCCGGGGGTGTTTCCGTTGATCTCGGTCGCGGTCTTGTCCGCGCCACGGTCGAGCAGGAGCTTGATCATCGCGCCGTCAGCCGACTTGCGCCACCTGATCACCGCGAGATGCACACCGCACTCGACTACGGCTCGTACGCCGTCCGGAGCCGGACAAGTTCGCCCGCGCACCCCCGAGCCGGCGGGTCGTTCGGTGGCTGTCCGGCACCGGACGACGGTCGCCGTACAGGTGCCCACCCGGCACGTTTGGGGCATGCCCAACATTGCGAAGACGTCAGTGCCTCGCCAACAAGACCCGCTGACGCCACCGTTGAATTGTTCGATATTCATCACCGACATCGTCGGGTACAGCGATTTCCGCAGGAACGACTATGACCGCGCCGTTCTGCGCTCGACGCTCTGGCGTATTTTGGCCGACGCGTTCGTGGAATCCGGGCTGAACTGGCGCAGGTGCCACCACCACGACCGCGGCGACGGCCTGCTTACGGTTGTGCCGCCGATGTTGTCCACATCGCTGTTGATCGAGCCGTTGCTCCCGCTGCTCGGCGAAAGCATTCGCCGGCACAACCGCGGCACCACGGATCGATTGCAGCTGCGCTCGGCCGTGCACGTTGGGCCGGTTGTTCTCGGCGACACCGGTTACTCGAATGCCTCCGTGATCCACGCTGCCCGCATGGTTGATTCCGATGAGCTTCGGTACCGGTTGGCCTGCTCCGGCCAGGAGATCGCCACGATGGTGTCCAGCTACGTGTACGAAAACGTGGTCCGGCATGTGCGTGGCGCGGTGGGCGCCGACTCCTTCCAGCGGTCGTGCTACCAGATCGGCAACGTTCCCATCACCAGCTGGGTTTACGTCAGTCGGCAGACGGACAAGGGAGGTCGATCATGAACGCCGACCGTTCGAGCCGTCTCCTGTGGGTCATCTTCACCCTGTCCATCGCGGTGGTGGCCAGCGGCGTAGCCGGCCTTCTCGCGTGCTGGGGTGGGCTGAACGGCCCGCAGGCGTTGTTCACCGCTCTGTCGTCGTTCGGCGGCATCACGAGCTTCGGCCTCAACCTGGTCGAGTTCCTCACCGGGCAGCGGGTGCCAGCCCTCGAGCCACAAGGCCATGGCCGCGTATGTGCGCACAGCGGAACGTCGACGGCCGAGCACCGATCCAGCCCGGCCTCGGGCAGTTCACTGGACCACTTCGATTTGTACCCGGTAGTTGTCGTAGTGGCTGACATCATCGGTCGTGGTCAGGCTGAAGGTCTTCGTCTCACCCGACTCCAAGTCCTGCACCGACCCGGTGGCAGTACCGATGATCTTCTTGTCAGCGTAGAACGTCGCCTTCAATAACAGCCACGACACTGCAGTTCCGTCTGTATGAACTTCACCGTGCACGGTGTACATCCCCAAGCTGTCACGGATCACCGAGAAGTTGTCGAGTTCCGGTCGCTGGTCGGCTTGTGGGTCCACCCTCGCGAGTGCCGTACGCGGGCTCGCCGGGAGTGGCGGCCCCGTTTTCTGCACAGGAGGTGCCAGGTCGACCGCGAGCCAGTCGCTGCCTGCGGTGTCCACAGCGCATCCGATCGCACGGAGTCTCTCGGCGAGCCGGTGCTTCTGTTTCGGCGTGTTGTCCAGCTTCACGATGTACCGCCCCGCGATGTCGCTGAACGGGCGCACCTTCCCGAATTCGACGATAACAGTGGTGTCCGGACGTTTCGCAAATGCCATCCCCGCTTCGAAGATGACGTTCGGACGAGCCTGCCCGTGTACGCGACATTCGAGGTCATCCTCGTCGTCGGCGTGTTCCGGTCGCAGCCGAACCTCGTCGTCGGGCGTTTGCAGGACAATCACCGCTGCCCCCGTGGCCAGTACTCGGTCCAGGACGTCGCCGAGGTAAGGTGATCCTTGTCCGGTTACCGCCAATGCCTCGTTCCACTCGATCGGGTGAAGGCGGATCGCACGGAGGAACTCGAACACGACGCGGCGCGCACGTTTGTCGCGCCCGACGATGACGAACACCGTCTTGGCGAACTCACTCGTAGCGTCCACAGGCGACCGCCACGCGCCCCCCTGCCAGCGGATCGGGCCGTCGACGGCGGCCGTCAGGGCGGACGCCAAACGCTGGAGTGCGAGGTCCGGGTCTTGGGCGCTGATCTGCACGGCCATGCGACTGTCGCGGTCTTCGATCTCGAAGATCGCGGACGATCGGCGACGTGTCCTGAGCCAATCCCGGCCGGCCTCGGCGATCTCGGTGGCCACGTCAGCGACGCCGCCCGCGACGTTGGCCACCGCTAAAATCAGATCTTGCGCCGGGCCGCGATGGCCGAGGTCGACACCGCGGGTGACCGACACGGAGACATCGCGCAGTGTCACGTCGAGTTCAGCGCGCTCGGTCTCGTCGACGTCGTCCGCGAACCTCAGAACAACGGCTCGTTCGTCCATGCCGGGATGATGTCATCCCGGCCGGTGGATGTGGTTGCATGGGTCGATGAGCGCGGGTCCTGTGGAACGGCTGCTGGACCTTCTCGCCGAGCCGGCGAGGGTACTGGCGGGTAACGAATACAAGACGGCGGCAACACTGGTTGCGCAGGAGGACTTCGCGACACTGGCGGAGCACTACGGGAGGCTCTCGACCAGGGCGTCACGTGCAGGGGACTTCCGGCAGGCACAGCGTCTCTTGCTCGCCGAGCGGAGTGTCGCGCGACAGATCGGTGATCACCGCCGCGTGGCCGACGCCACCCATCACCTCGCACAACGCCATCGCCTCCAAGCCCGCTTTTTCGTAGCTGAGGTGTGGTACCGAAAGTTGCTCCGTGACGAGTTCGACGAAACCACGGCGTTGACGCACGCCCGCGCGTGGCGTGAGCTTGCCGCCCTACGCGAGGTTTCCGCCTCCTACGCGGAGGGACACGAGTACTGCGAACGCGCGCTGGCCGTGTGTGACCGGTTCCCGCAACTGACCGAGTTGCACGGAGCTCGCGTTCGTGCGCTTCTGCAACGATCGATGCTCTATCGGGTGCAGGGCAACCTGGACGACGCGGTGGCGACGGTGCGCGAAGCGCGCCGGTTCGCCGATATTAACCCGACCGACCCGTTCACCGAAGGCCTCGTGGCCCTGCGGGAGGGCGGTCTCGAAATCGTGATGGGTCGCGGTGCCCCGGCCCTGGCGGCCTATCGGCGGGCCGAGAAGTATTTCACCGGGACAAGCCCCACCAATCTCGACATTGTGCGGATTCGTCAGATCACGTGCCTGCGGGCGGTAGGAGAGCTGACGCAGGCACTCGAGCAGGCAGACTGGTTGGAAGTCGAGTTCCGCGCGAAGCAGGATGACTACCGGCTGGGGCAAGTGCTCCTGGAGAAGGCCGAGGTGCTGAACGATCTGGGTGGGCAGCCGGCGGTTGCGGCCACACTGGAGGCCGCACGTCGGCTGTACGAGAATCGGACTACGCTTGAGGCTTTGCGGTGGCACCGGCATATGGCGCGGAATCTGATCACCACGAGGACGAATCCGACGGAGGCGGGACTACACCTCGCTGCGGTGCTTGAAGTCGCTTCCACACCGGAACGCGCCGACCTGACCCGCACGATGTTGGCCCTGTCCGACCTGCTCAGGCTATCGGGCGACGTCCCCCTCCAGTCTCGTCTGTGGCTGACCGCGAGCCGTGCCGCGCTGCTGGCCGCAGACTGGCAGCGTGCCTCCCTGGACGAGCCTGCGACCCGCTGGTCGATGCACGCACAGCGGGAGGAGGTCTACGCGGCCGGTGTGCTCCTGCACGCCCAGACCGGCGACGCGGCGGCAGTCGCCCAGATCGCTGAGACAGGACGCGCGGATGTCCTGAACCAGATCCTCTCCGGCAAGACCGCCGTCGGCACTCTGGCGGAGCTGCGCGTCGTTCCAGCTCCCTCGGATCCCGAGGTCCTGGCCAAGGTGTTCGAGGTCGGTGCCATGGCCGCCGCCACCCTGCGGGCCGGCCAGCCTCCTGGCCCGGTGCCCGACATTCCCCTCCCCGGGCAGCTCCCGCCGGAGACGGAACTCGCCGGACACGCCGACGTGGTGGTACTCGCCCAGGTGGGCACCGACACCTCCGGCTGGTGGTCCGCGTGCACGGCGTGGACCAGGGAGTCGGGCTGGCAAACCCGGTTCGAGGCCGCCTCCGCGCCCGTCGCGTCGCTGCTGGACACGCTGTCGCGAGGAGACGAACTACCACAGCGTGGCATCACGCGGGCGACGTGGGAGAGCCTGGGTACTTTCCTTCTCCCGCACGAAGAAATCTGGTCCGGCACCCGAATGCGTCCCCGCTCGGTTCTGGTCTGTCCGGATCCGCGGCTGTGGCAGGTGCCTCTCGGTGCACTCGTCCGGGGCGGGGTGTACCTCACCGAGGTTGCCGAAGTCGCGCTCACCCCGAGCTTGGGCACAGCAGGGTTGCTGTCCATCAGGAGCAGTACGCGGCAGGTCCGGTCGGCGGGTCCGGCGGTCAGCGTACTCGACCCAGGGCTGCCCGGCCACGATCTCGAATACGAGGCACTGAACACTTGGCCGAACGGTCACGTCCAACTCCCCGACCTCGACGTGCTCAGTCAGGCCTCTTTGTTGTACGTCAACGGATACGGCGACACCGCGGGCGAGTCGGCCTCCCTCGGCCACACGAAGATCACGCTGGAACGCCTGGCCAACGTCTCGCTGCCCCCGGTGGTCGTGCTCAACGGCTGCTGGAGCGGCACCGCAGCGAGCCGGTACGGCACGGACCCGCTGAGCCTGGCGGTGGGTGCGATGCTGGGAGACGCGGACACGGTGATCGCCGGCACCGGGACCATCGGCGGAATTGGCTCGGCGCTGGTGGTACAGCACCTGCTCCCACTGCTTGGTTCGGGTGTTCCGGTGTGTCGAGCACTCCAATCGGCACAGCTGCGTGTGCGGGACGAGCACCCCGAGCTCGGCCCCTTCGACTGGGCGGGACTCTACGTGATGGGTGTCGACGTCCGCTGGACCGGCCAGACCTTCACCAGCGACGCTTGACCAGTCATGATCGGCCGCCATCGGCACCGAACGCATCGAGATCCGCCCGCAGCTCGCTCGCCAGCGGCGATCCCATCTCGTCCAAGATTTCCACGGCGTCCTGGACGAACGCGTCCGCGGCCGCGTGATCACCGATGGCTCGGGCGACTTTGCCCAAGCCGTCCAGGGCCAACGCCTCCTCGAACCGGCTGCCGCAACTGCTGCTCGCCTTGATGGCCGACCGGTGCGACTGCTCGGCCGCGCCGTACCTGCCGAGGCGCAGCAGCACCTGGCCGAGGGCGTTGTGTGCGCGAGCGATGTCCATGACCATCCCTTGGCCCACCTGTCGGTAGAGCGCGAGCGACTCCGTAAGGTGCTGTTCCGCCTCGGCGAGGTACCCCAGTTCCATTTCGATCCACCCGAGCGAGCGGATCGTGATGGCAACATTGCGCACCGACCCCACCTTCCGGTAGAAGGCCAGCGCCTTCGTGGTCAGCCGAAGCGCCTGGTCGAACTCACGACGACGGCGGTGGGCCACTGCCTGCTGGGCGAGTGTGTTGCTGGCCCCGTACTCGTCGCCCACCTCGTGGAACAGCCGGTTAGCGATCTCATACTGGACCAGAGCGGCTTCGTCGTCACCGTGTTCGTGCAGTGCGACTCCCAGGTAGCTCCGAGTGGCGGCTTCGGCCTTCCGGTCACCGGATCGGATCGCCCCTGCCAGCGCAAGCCGGTGGGTTTCGATCCACTCGTGGGTCCGCTTGGTGAGGAAGAAGAACCCGCGGAAGAAGCACGCCAGCAGCCATCTCGAAGTGTCTAGCCGCGGATCGTCCAGCCTGCACAAGGCGACGGCGTTGGCGGTCTCGGTGTGGAACCACGTGTAGGCACCGTCGTAGTCGTCGAACGGCGCAGGTACCGGCGCGGCTCCGGACAGCTGAACCCGGTACCGGTATGGCTCCAGAAGTTCGTCCGCGTGCCTCGCGGTGTGCACGAAGTAGTCGAGCACCCGCTGGCGGGCGTCGTGGGTGTCCCTGTCCTCATTCGCCAGCTCCGCTGCGTAAAGTCGGATGAGATCATGCATTTCGAAGCGTCCCGCGACCTCCCGAGCGAGGTGCACGCGGACGAGCGCCCGCAGGTACCTGACAGTAATACGGGGTGACAGGGCGGACACTGCGGCGATGGTGTTCGCGTCGAACGTCCGTCCCGGGAACACGCCGACCGCCCGGAACGCCGCGGCGACATCGACGGGGAGCCGACGGTACGACCACGAGAACACGCCACGCGGCGCCGACCGTGGGTCGGGTCCGTCGAGTTCCTCCAAGCGGTCGCGCTCGTTGACCAGTTCTTCCACGAGTGACGCGAGGGGCGCCTCCGTGCGTACCCGCGCGTTCGCCGCTACGACCCGCAATGCGAGCGGGAGCCGTCCGCACAGATCCACAAGTCGCTCGGCCGCCGTCGTTTCCTCGCCCACACGGGGCCCGACCAGTTCGCGCAGGAGACGCACGGACTCCTCAGCGGTCAACAGGTCCAATCCGACTACCGTCGCGTCGTGGTGAATGACCAGACCGGACAACATTTCCCGGCTGGTGATCAACACCGGGCACAGCGGCGTCCCCGGTAGCAAGGGACGGACTTGCTCTTCGTCCCTGGCGTTGTCCAGCAGGACCAGCACCCGCCTACCTGCGAGTGTCGACCGCAATGCTGACGAGCGGCTGGCCACGTCGTCCGGTATGACGGAAGTGTCCAGGCCCAGCTGGTTGAGCCAGTTGGTGAGCACCTCCTCGGGGGACGCCGGTTCGTCCGGCCCCCAGCCTCGCAGGTCCTGGTACAAAACGCCGCCGTCGAACTCGCCGATGTGCCGCCAGGCCCAGTTGACCGCGAGCGCCGTCTTGCCGATGCCCGGCTCCCCGGTCACCACCACCATCGGTACTGTGCTGCTGCCCTCGCGCAGCAACAACTCGTCCAGGCTGGTGAGCTCGCCGCTGCGAGCGGTGAACGCGCCCGCACCGGGTGGGAGAAGCTGCGGCACCTGGCCGCCGCGATTGGGCAAGGAACCGGGCAGGGTCGCCGGGGTGTTCCGATGGCCGCGTACGCCAGCCTCGGCGCACGCGGCCCCGTAGAGCTGGTCCCAATCCTGAATACCGGTGGCGGTGACCGGGATCTTCATCAAGACCACGCGCATGACCGGCCAGGTGGTGGCCGGGTTCGGCAGTGCTCGGCCCTTCTGCGCGTCATCCCACGTCGACTTCCCGATACCGCTCGCCGCCTCAGCCGCTCGGACCCCGCCGAGCACACCCACGGCCCTAGCCAGTCCCTCACGCAGCCGAATCTGGTTTCGCCCTGGCCTTTTCGGCACTTCGGCCTGCCTCTCCCATCGTCGGGCACAGGTACTCCAGCGTAGGCCGATCCCGGTCCGACCCCGAGTGTGCGGACGGGTCCGTGACGGCGGATCCTCCTGACGCGCGTCGGTCCCGGTCGGCCGACAGCAGCAAGAACCTGCAGCATCGTGGCGCGGTCTTCGCGTCATCGTTTGCGCAGCCGGGCCGCAGCCGACTCCGCCTATCAGTGGAGCTCATGGGGTTTCCTGGCGAAGACGGCGAGACCGGTGAACCGGGCAAGACCTTTCCAGCTCCTGTCGCTCTCGTCGACCGAGCAGCCCGCTGCCTCCAGCCGGCACACCACTTTGGCTATGGCTGAACCGGATCCGTCGAACCGAACGACGTGCAGCCGCTCAGGTCGCTGACGGGCCGCAGAAAGCCCATTTCGACGATGATCGTACGTTGCGGGTAGGCCATCAACGTCATGCCAAGCTCGACGAGCACGTTCGGCCGCGCCTGGCCACCCACCCCGGGTCTCGAAGTCAGGATCCCGATCACCCGCGAGTCGGGGTGCAGTGCAACGGTGTCGTCGGGGGTCATCAGCACGACGATCGCCTGCGCGATCTCGGGCGCACGCCGAACCATGTCAATGATGTTGGGAGATGTACCGCCGGAGACGTTCACAAGCTGTTCGAAGTTCCGCAGCCGCAGGTCGAGAGCATGGAAGAACGAGAAAAAGGTGTTCCGCATGTGTCTGTCGCGGCCACGTATCACGAATACCTTGCGCGACGGGTTTCCGGTGCCCGCATCGTCTCTGCCACCACTGCCCTGGCTCCGAAGAATCCACGCCGGACGTGAAACGCCCTTGTCGTCGGTGAGGGCACCCGCTGTTGGTTCGGCAACCAGTTCCCGTTAGTTGCCCCGCGGTTCGCCGCGTACGGCGTGGACTCGTGAGTGCCAAAGCTAGGCGGGAAGTTCGATTCCCGGAATCCGTCGCACAAGATGCTGATGAGCGTGCTCGGCGGCATGAGTGAGTCCGAGTGGCAGCACGTTCAGGCACGAGTACGGGCGGCGATGGACGCACAGGTCGTCAACGAGGGACGTCACCAAGGAGGCCGCGCGCCGTACGGGTACGTGGTCGTAGATGACGGGCCACACCCGAACCCGTGGAAAGCGGCGGAGGGGTTCCGGCTGAGTCTGCTCGCGATCGACGAGCCCCGTCGGGCGAGGCAGATGAGGGCGGCGTTGTGTGGCTATTCACGATCCTGTCGGACGAATGAGGCCGTGCCGCTCCTCTAGGGCCTTTTTCTTGTATGCGAAGTCGGCTTCGTCGTCGTTGTGGAAGAGTTCGAAGAACCACTGTGGCGTGCGTGGTTGCTGGCGGCGCACTAAGAAGAGCACATCTTGCACTTGTCGAGCGAACGTCTGGTCGCTGGCCGCCGACGGTGTGGGATGGTCCTCCAGCGCCGCCCGGACCTGGGGCAGCACGCGCTCACGATCCCGGGTGCTGGAGAGATGGGTACGCGCGATGTCCGAACAGGCCAACAGCAGGCCGAGAGACGGCACCAGCCACACGCCGACCAGGTTGGCGACCGAGTTGCCGGTAACGAAGTTGATCCCAACGACCGCCACGCACCATGCTAGGACGATCGCAAGCAGGCCTTGGGCATAGCGTCGGCGGACTCGGGAACCCCACGCGAGGTTCTGTTCTAGGCAGAAGAACACGTCGTAGGGCGAGACGATGTCGGCGACGACGTAGTAGTCGCGCAGTCTCCTCTCCTTGCCCCGGAAACGGCGAGCGAGTCGGCTGATCTCGGTTGCGGAGGGCCGTTCGCCGACCAGCACACCGTTCCATGGCAGTCCGAACAGTGCGACATCGAGCGTCTCTTGGAGCGTCGCGCTGGTCCGTTGGTAGCGGCCCATGAGTGGGGACAGCACGATCGCGTACAGGCCTGCCCACACCGCGCCAGCGATCATCACTGCCGGGAGCGACTGCGAATACGCGAGCCGAGCAACGATGCCCAGAACGGCAAGTGTCAGTGACATGGCCAAGCTGAGTGCCTGCACCCGTTGCGTGTAGCGATGCGCCATCGCGATTGCGCGGAAGACGTCTCGCGACCGGTCGTCGTTTTGAAGACGATCGATACCGCGGTTGACCGACATCAGGTCATGGTGTCACGAAACGCCGTCACCTTCACCTAATGAGTTTTGTCCGGTACGCTTTGTAGTCGATACTGAAGCCCGTTCCTCGGTCGCCGGAAAGGCGGACGACGTGCCGGATCCGCTGGCCGACTTCCTGGATGCTGCGGTAGCGGCTGCGTTACGGAAATGGGTCCAGGGCATGGGTGGGACCGTGCGGCTGCCGAGTCAGCGTTGGAAATCCGGTGGAAGTACCGGCGCGGTCCTGACCGCGGTCTTCGTGGGACGACCCGGCCCAGACGGTCGCCCAGTGGACCGGAAGTGGATTGTCAAGGTTCTTCCGGCTGGGATGGAGCAGGAGGCGGGCCGGCACGAGGCGGCGTGGCACCACAACGAGAATTTCTCCGAGCAACACTTCGTCCGTCAGCCGGTTGCCTACTTCCCGGTCGGTGACGACGATGATCGTTTCCTCATGCTTCAGGAAGTCGCTGGTGATCTGATCGACTATCGCCCGCTCAATGAGTTGTCGCCGGAGCTCCGGGCCGAGGTCGGCGCTGCCGTCGTACGGCTGATGCTGCAGTCATGGAACGGAAAGCGCTGGCCGGAGCATCTCGCGCCCTCTCGGGCACTCGTCGCCGACTACCTCGGCTGGGAACTGCGCACCAAGATCGGCGAGATCGAGGACTGGGCCGTGGGAAACGGTCTTGTCTCGCGCGGTCAAGAGTGGATCGACGGTCCTGGGGAAAGGTTGCCCAATCCCATTGGCATGGTGCTGACCGGCCTGTCGGTGCATCGCGTCATCGTCGATTACATCTGGGGCCTTACCCACGGGGATCTTCACCAGGGGAACGTGCTCGTGCCGTATTCGGACCTGATGTCGGGCGAACCGGTGGAAGGTTTGCCTAGCCGAATCCGGCTCATCGACCTAGCCGGCTTCGATCCGGCCGCGCCGATGACCCGGGATCTCGTCACCCTGTCGTTGTCCCTTGTCGCTGTCGAGTTCGGCGGCGAGCGTGGCATGGACGACTCGGAGGCGTTGCTGCAAACGCTGCTGGACGGTGGCATGAGCCGTCGACCGTTGACCGGCCTCGTCGGCCGTGTCCGCGTCGTACTGAGCGCCGTCGACTCTGTCCCCGGGTATCTGTACGGTGAGTGGCGCGCTCAGTACCTGCTGTCCTTGCTGGCGGGCGCGCTAGCCCACACGACGTACGAGAATGTCGGTGATACCGGGCGGCGGTGGTTCTTCACCCTCGCGGCGCGGGCGGCCGCGGAATTCGTTGGGTTCGCCGAACGCCATCGCATGATCCCGCCTGAGCCGGAGAACGAGGATCAGCTGGATCAGATCGTGGTCGGAGTAGTATACGCCGACGCTGATCAGGAGGCGGCCTTCGCGCTACGGGAGCAACTGCGCGGGTATGCCAGGGATCGACTGCCATGGGACGTGTACTTCCCGCGGCGGCGGGAGGAGAACCGATCAGCGACCGACGACGAGCTGCGCCGCCTTCGCGATCTGCTGCTGTACTTCCTGAGCGTTGCCAGCCTCGGGGATATTGCGTGCCAGCGCGAGGTCGAGGTGGCACGCAGCCGTGGAGTTAAGGTGATCGCGATCCGGAGCGACTCTGACGATTCGACGCTCGGTGATCCGAACGATGGACCCGTCGTAGACCTGGCGGGCGACGGCCCGGCCGGTTTCGACGAACTGATCGGCCAAATTGCGAAGGTCGCGTCGGCGAAGCGAGTGCCAAGGCAGATACTCGCGGGCCTGGAACGGACTGAGGAAGAGGAGCGGCGGGCCGAGGGAGCGCAGCGACGACGATTCGGGTTCTTCAACCGCGAGCAGCGCGTGCGCCTGGAAGAGGAGCGGCGACGTGCTGGACCACTCTCGCGGACCGCTCAGGCCGAGCCCCACGAACTCACAGGAACGACCGTGTCGCCGCGGAACGTTCGGCTGGTCAATGAGGCCCCCAGCATTCCCGCGGCCACGTTCCACGACCGGGTCACTGAGATGCATCAGGTGGAGGACGCCGTTGCCGACGCTGCCGTCCGGCTGGTCGTCGTCGCCGGCGAGGTCGGTGCGGGCAAGACCGCTTTCGCAGCCGAGATGCGGCGCCGGCTGGCCTCGGGTGAGGCGGACGTGGCGGTTGACGCCGTCGTCTATCTCTCGGCCGATGGATACCGCGCGATCACCGTGGCCACCGTCCTGTCCGACCTGGTCGCGAGCCTGGCTGATGACGAGGAACGGCAGGGGGTGAACCGGCGGCTCCACGACCCGATCGCATGGCAGGAGAAGCTGACGGAGGTGCTGGCGACGCTGGGCAGCAGGAGGGTGGTCGTCATTCTCGACGCCGCAGAGCATCTGCTCAAGCGGGATGGCGACTTCCGCGACCAGGACCTGCATCGCTTCCTACGCAGGTTCGCCACTCATCCCGGACATGAAGCGACGGTCATCCTGACCCTGGCAGGCGGATTGCCACCCCAGCTACGCAGAGAGGCAGACCCACCCGTCCGCGTCGTGAAGCTTCAGCGTGGACTGCCGTTCAACGCCGCGATGGACTTCCTGATCGGGCTTGATCGGACCGCCGTACTCGGGATGGCGGACCTTCCGGACCATGATCGGCTGCGTGTGCAGGCAGTGAGCCTCGGACACCCCCGAACGCTGGAGCTTCTCGTCGGCGTTCTGCATCAACGTCCAGCCAGGACGACTGCGGACCTCCTCGACGAACTCGAGCAGGCGGAACCCGGCGGCGCCGCCACGGTCCTGTTCGACTGGATGTTCACCGGGCTCACTCGAACCGAAGAGCGGGTCGTCCAGGCACTTGCCGCGTACCGGCGACCGGTGCCACCCGACGCGGTCGACCGCGTGTTGATCCCCTATGTGCACGGGATCAACAGCGAACCGGTGCTGCGCGGTCTGCACGACCAGCGGATCGTCCGGCATGACCACGGTCACTACTTCATGCCGCCCAGCGAGAGCGACCGTGTCCTTGAGGACATCCCGTTCGGCGACCTCGACGACCACACCCACCAGCAACCGCCATTCACTCGCATCTCGCTCTGGCGTCGCGGTGCCGACTACTTCGAACAGCATCGGCCTACCACCATCACCGACCTTCAGGATCTGCGGCCGATGTTCAGCGAAGTGGACCTGCGGATCAAGGCGTGGGACTTCTACAACGCCCTGTTTCTGATGAAAAACCTAGACGACCGCTACCTGCGCCCGTGGGGACAGAGCGACGCTCTGGTCGAGTGGCGGCGTGAGATCCGTGGCCAACTCCACGACCTGGACTGGGAAGCCCACAATCGCAACTATCTGGTGGCGGCTCTGCAGCAGCGTGAGGAGACTAACGATGCTCGGGAGGAACTCCGCGTCGCTCGTGCCGGACTGTCGTGGCAAGGTTCGTGGAGAACTCGCATCAGTCTTAGCATCGAGATGGCAAAGGTGCGTTTCGAGTCGGGCGAGATCAGGCCTGCGGCGAAAGACTTCCGCCGGTATCTGCGGCTCGCCCGCCTCGTGGGCGGTATGCGATCAGAACAAATGGTCGCGGGGTTGAATTTGGCCGTCTGCCTCGCCAAGACCGGAGACTTCACACGCGCCGTCCGGCAGTTCGTCGCCGCGCGGGAGTGCTCCGACGGCCTGTCAGACGCCGATCAGGACGAGTCGGTGCCGTTGTTGCTTGCGAACCACGCTTGGGCGCTCGGCCAGATCGACGAAATGAACGACGCGCTCGCCTTGTTGCAGGAAGGACGGCTGCGAGCGTACATGGCCAGCAACGAGATCGGCGTCGGCATGTGCCGCAACGGGGAGGCGGCGGTACTCATCGACTCAGGCCGGGCAAGAGACGCCGTCACGCCGGCGCGGGAAGCCGCCGAGATCGCCGCGCGTACCCGGGATCCAGGACTCACCCGGCAGGCCAACCTCAATCTGGGTCTTGCTCAGCTCATTCTCGGCGAGGTCCCGGACGCATTCGCCACCGCTGAGGTCAGCGCCCGGATCGACCGGGGACCACGGGCCATCGGCGCGTGCGGGCTGCTCGGCATCACAGCATTCCGGCTCGGCGAGAAAAAGGATGCGCGATCCGCGTTCCAGACCGCCCGCGCGGTGGCCAGCGAGCAGGTCAAGCGGGAGGACCGTGATTATCAGGCGTGGGATGCTCTGGGCGTGGCATATTTCGGGATGGCGCTCATCGACTACGAACAGCATTCGCAATTCTTGAAAGACGCGGGCCAGGCTTTCGTGAAGGCACGAAGGATTGCGACCGCAGCGGGAGCTGCCAAACGCAATCAAATCCTACTCAACTGTTTTAAAACCGAGCCAGACCTGGTCGAGAGGATGGGAAAAGTCGCTGACGGTGGCCCCTCGCCGTTCGACTGATCAATTGATCCGCGTTAGAGATGACGCCTTGACGTTGCTATAAGCACCATTAGTCCAGTGCACCTTGATTCTACGTACACCTGCCTTGTTCACATGGACTACCTTGCCGGTTGCCGCCTGTCCGCTCCGCGTCTGGGTTCGTCGGACGTGGTCGCCGGGCCGAAGTCGACCGGATCTCTTTTTCTTGGGCAAGTTGCTGAACACGTTGGGCAGTCGAAAATTACCATTTACCAATACTCCCACCCCCTCCACCTGGGTGAACGCGCGGAACTCTCGACACTTCAAATTACGACTCAGACACTCCGCATGTCCATGACGTCATGTCCGTCAGGCCAGCGCCAATGATGGCGGTACCCTGTCGCGGTTATGCTGGAACAGGAGCTTGGAGAATCCTTTCGTGGAGGCATCGCGGACGCTGGCGCGGATCGCCGTCTCCGATCCGCTGCCGATGTTCCGTCGCGGGGTCGCCGACGTGCTGCAGAATTCTGGCTACGACGTCGAATCGCCCGTGAACCTGCTCGCCTGGGTCGCGGCCGGAGGCGACCGCGCTGTCGTTCTGCTGACCCTGTTGCGGCCAGCTGACTGGACGCTACTGGCGACGCTCCGGGAAGCTCGTTCGGCGGTGACGTTGATCGCGGTGATCGAGAGCGGGGATCTAGCACTATCCGTGCGGGCGTTGAGCCTAGGTGCTGTCGGTGTCATGGCACGGGAGGCAGACTTCGACACGGTTCGGGATGTGCTGGTCGCGGCAACCTCCGGCCGCAGTGTGCTGCCGGTCGAGGTCGTTCGTGCTCTAACGGCGACTGATGACGTGCGACGGCCGGATCGGATTCCGCTAGAGACGGAGATCTCCTGGATCCGACAGCTCGCCCGGGGGCTGACCGTAGCTCGGCTCGCGGAAGGCGCTGGCTACTCGGAACGGATGATGTTCCGCTTGCTCCGGGCTCTCTACCAGCGTTGGGGCGTGGCAAATCGAACCGAGGCGATCATTCATGCACGGGACAACAGCTGGCTATAGCGCGCTTGGCCGCTAGCAACTTCGGCGATCCTGGCGAGTTGATCTTGTGTGGCTGCGCCCTGGACGCTGCCGACGAGCCGTGGTCCCGGGTCGAGCTGCTCTTGCCAGGATGACGGGCTGGCGACAGGTACGGGACTGGACCGAGGCCGAGTGTTCGATCAGCTCCACCCAAGCGCCAGATCGGGGTGCTCGTGAACGTGGCGGCTTTCGAGCTTGGTCACCGGTCATCCCTACCTCGGCGAACGCGAGCAGGAAGCGGTCCCCGTCGGGAGGAGGCGGAGAGGCCGCCTGTCGACGCAGTAAGAGCTTCCGTGGTGCTCGGCGGCATTCGGGATGACCATGGGCACTGCCTGCGCAAGATGGAAGGGACACCCCGCGAGAGCCGGATCTACTACCGGTGCGCGGCGCGGACACTCGTACCCGGCTCGTCGGCTCTCGCGGATCACCCTAAGAACGTGTACATGCCCGAGGCTGCCGTCATCGAGCCGGTCAACGGGTACATCAGCCAGGTCTTCTCTCCAGAGCAACGCGAGAAGACGGTGCTTGCGATGCTCGGGGTGACGGGTGAGGTGGTTGTGAATTCGGAGCGATCCGACGAAGCGCGACGTCGGCTCTCGCAGGCCAAGACGCGACTCGCGAGGCTTCAGGAGGCGATCGAAGCGGGTGCGGACCCTGGAGCGCTGATCGAACCGCTGAACCGGGCGAAGGAGGAGCGCGACGCTGCTGAGGAGGATCTAGCGCGTGCTCCAGCTGAGGAGTCGATCGGCAGAGCCGAACTGGAAGCAATGGTCGATGCGTTCGGCGAGCTGGGCCGTCAGGTCGGGAACGCGAGCCCGGGAAGACTTCAGGAGCTCTACGGCGAGATCGGCCTGGAGATAGTCTATAACGCAAAAGAGCGGACGGTCGATGTGACCATCCGCCCACCGCGTAGGGTTAATGCGGGTGTCCGAGGGGGGACTTGAACCCCCACGTCCGTTAAGGACACTAGCACCTCAAGCTAGCGCGTCTGCCATTCCGCCACTCGGACTTGCTGATGAAGAGAGTATACGTCGCCCAGGACCCCTTGATCAGGGGGGTACGTATCGTCACGGGGGCTCACGTTGAGATGATGGCCGGTTACCCTGCGGCGTCGGATATGCGGGCAAACCCGCAGGTCAGGGGCGAGCGGGAGGGGCCGGACGGTCTGTTCGGCCCCTCCGCGCCGTTACCGCCGGGCGGTCAGGTCGTCGGCATGCGAGCGCAGGAGTGCGGCGACCCGAGGCCAGCCGACGTTGATCCGCCGCGCCCAGCGGGTGAGTTCCTGCGGGTCGCCGTTCTGGGCGGTCATGCCGATGGCGAACCCTTCTCGGAGGTGTCCGCCGTCGGCGACGTCCAGGACGTCCCGGATCGGCTCGGGCGGCCAGCCGTCCGGGTGGACGGAGGTCCCGGCGAGCAGCGTGCCAAGCGCTCGGTCGCCGGATTCGGAGCGGCCGCGTTCGGCGAACTCGGTCCGGGCGCGGGTGACCCAGGATTTCAGGGTGGTGGCGTCCGGCACGGTGCGCAGTTCGAAGATCGCGAACCAGGCGTCGACCAACTCAAGGCGCGGGCCGGCGTCGTCGGTGGGGTGGATCCGGGTGTAGAGATCGACGAAGGCGACCGGGTTCTCGGTGAGGATCCGCTGGAGGCTCCGCGGGATCCGGTGCTGCTTGAGCGACGAGTGGTAGCGCAGTTCCAGTCGCGCGACGGCGACGTCCGATCCCCCTGCCTCGACCAAGTGGTCCAGCAGCGGACCCACCTGCGCGACGGTGTTGCGGTCAGGCCTTTCGACACCGTCCGCGGACGCCTGGAGCAGGACGTCTTCCAGCAGGGACGCCGGCGGGGACAGCGGCTCCGGCGCGCGCATGCCGAGCGCGAGGGCCTTGACCGCCGCCCATGGCCGCCGCCGCGCGAGTTGCGTCACGAAGGCCAGTTCGTGCCCTTCGGGAAGCGGCCACGGGGCGACGCGGGCCCAGTAGTCCTCGTGGACCGCGTCATCGGCGGACTCGAGCGGAGCCGACGCGGGCACGGCCAGGAGGAAGTCGACGAGGTTGTCCTGGCCCTTGAGCTGCGTCGCGACCTCCTGCCACCATTCTCCGCCCTGGGATCGTGCCCTTTCACCGGCCCAGCCGGACGCCCATTCGTCCTGGCCCAGTAAGGCGAGTGCGTCTTCTTGGATGTCTTCGCCGGCCACCTGCGCCGCGGTGGCGCCGACTAGCCGGGGTTGTGCGCACTCGGCGGCGAGGACACCGAGTCCGGCGACGCCGTGTTCGCGCAGCACACCGCCGACGGCCTCGCGGCGGAGGCGGCCGATCTCGGTCTCGAATGCTTCGGGATCGAGGGAGTCGCCGCCCTCCAGATGCGGGTGCTTGCCGAACAGCAGGGTATGCCGTCTCGGGTTGACCGCGGGTTCGATCATTTCGGCGCAGGATTCCAGCCACTGCAGCAATTCCTCGGGCAGCACCCATTCTGCCCCGGCGTGGTGGCGGTGTTCGGCGGTCAGCCCGGTGAGCCGGCTCCACAGGCGGAAACGGGTGTCTGTCGAGAGCCGGTCCGCGTCCAGCCGCGTGAGGTCCTCCACGACCCGATCCCAGTGCGCGGTGGTCAGCTCGCGCCGCCGCTCGAAGAACTCGCACCAGTGTTCAGGGCGTTCCGCGAGCGCGGCCAGCGCCGCGGTGACGAGTTCGTCCTGGAACTCGCCGGAACCGGTGGCCGACGGCGCCGGGATCGTCCAGTCGAGACGGACCTGGGGCCGCTGCGGGCTCGTGAGCAGATGTCCTTGCGGGCCTGCCAGCAACTCGAGCACCAGCCACCAGCCGACCTCCGGGGTCCGGCGGCCGATCGCCGTCACGAAGGCCGTCCGTTGCTCGTCCGGCAAATCCAGGTACGGATGCCACGGCTGCACGAGCGTGACCAGCGATTCGAGCGGCCCCTCCCCCGTGCCTCGCGCCAGCTCGGCCAGGATGGAGACGACCATCGGCAACGCGTCGTCCAGCCAGCACACGGATTCCAAGGCCGCGAGCAAGCCGCGCGACGGGTTGCGCAGCGGGGAAGGATCGCTCGTCAGCGCCCGGTCGACGGCACCGAGGAACTCGTGAGGAGCCGCTTCGGCCACCAGGGGCAGGACGTCGTCGAGCGTCTGCCAGGGGTCGTCCTGTCCCAACAGGTCCCGGACGAAGCGGGCCGCGTGGTCGGCGCACGTGACACCGTCGGCGAGCGTCGTCTCGCCTTCCGACGCCAGCAGCGCCGCGCTTCGCGCCAGCCCGCGCCGCAGTTCCGGCGACCATGTCCGTTCCGGCTCCGAGAGCACCCTGACGGCCTCCTCGTGCCAGCGCCGCAGGTCCTGCGCGCTCAGCCGACCATGGAGAAGCGTCCAGGCGTCGTGTGGATCCACCAGCCGCGACCGGCCGCCGGACCGGATCAGCAACGGGTCGTCACCGAGCTCGGACCTGGCCACGAACCGGTCGAGCTCGTCGGTCTCCCGGCCGGCGATCACGGCGATCTCGTCCCGATCACGCGGCGAGTCCGCCGACCACCGGCCGATCAGCAGGAGAGGCGCGGCGAGGTCGCGCTCCAGCGGGTTCACCCACCTCGGCAGAGCATCGGACACGCTGAGCCGACGGCGGAGACTGCCGAGGCTCCGCCGAGCCTGGTCCGCGTACGACTCCGCGTCCGCGGGCGGGACACCGGCCGCGGCGAACGTCTCGGCCGCCTTGTCGCGGGGAATCCCGGGCAGCACCAAGAGTTCGCCGCCAGTGGCGTCCGGCGTGCCCCGCACCACGACGACGTGCCCGCCGGTGACGTCCACCTCGACGGCGGGATCGTCCACCACGGCGACGAACGGGGCGTCCAGGCCGCGGCAATGACGCCAGCCCTCCTGGCTCGACACGCGCACGGCGCGCACCTCGGGCCGGTGCGTGGCCAACGCCGTCGCCACGAAGGCGGCGGCCTCGGTGCGGCCGGCGGCGTACACGGGCAGGACCGACGGCGCGGCGTCCAGCCACGCGCACAAACGGTCCACCTCGCGTTCGCGGCCGAGCACCGGCAACTCCGCGGGCAGCACCGGGTTCGTCGCGTGCCGCCAGGCATCGAGCCACTCGGTCAGGTCTTCGAGGCCTTTGACGACACCGATTCCCAGCTCCGGCGCGACCCGGATCAGTGCGGTGATCAGGCTCGCGATGTCCTGTTCCGCGGTCCGTCGGCCGAGCCTGCGATAGCGCAGGCGGGCGAACCCGGCGATGTCGGACGGCAGGTCGCTTTCCGTCGGCATGGCGGCGCCGTCGATGAGCACCGGGACGACCGTCGTCCCGAGCCGCAGTGCTTCGGCGATCCGCTGCCGGACGCCGTCGTCGAGATCGGCCGTCCAGTCCACGCCGACCGGTACCACCATGACGGTGGCGTCGGCCTCCTTCCCGAACACGTGACTCAAACTCCGGTCGAGGCCCCTGGTGTGGTCCTGCCCGTCATCGGCCTGGACGTTGATGGAGATGCCTGCCATGGTGCGAAATCCTTCCCAGCGAGAGGTACGGCTTGCGGTTTCACTCGTCTTCGTCGCGGGCGCGGTCGAGTACCTCCTCGATGCGGAGCGGGCTGGCCGGATGGTGGGTGAGACACAGCGGCGTGGTCACCTGCTGGAATCCGAACTCCTCCCCCGCCACGTAGAACTGCGCGCGCTCCAGCCGGGAGATGTCGTCGACGGGGCTGCCCTTGGCCCTGGCCAGTTCGTTGGCCGCGGCGATCTGGGCGGGACTGTTAAGCCTGCCGAAGAACTGCGTCATGGCGTTGCCGACGACCTGGTTGTGCAGCCCCTTCGGCGCCTGTGTGGCGAACAGCAGGCCCAGACCGTATTTTCGGGCCTGCGAGGCGAGCACGATGGTGCTGCGGGTGCTCGCGGTGAGCGTGCCCGACGCCGCGAGCGTCTGCGCTTCGTCCATCACGAACAGCGCCCCGAGCGGCCGGTCGCCCGCCGGATTCCGTTTGACCCAGGCGAAAAGCTCCATCTGAAGCTGGTTGACGAAGTTCTGCCGCTGTGCCTCCGACGGCAGGCCGACGAAGCTGATGACCGAGACCCTCGCTCGTTTCCCTTCCCCCGGGACGAGCAGGACACCCGGATCGACCGGCGCGCCGCCGCCTGCCAGCAGCGGGTCGTTGATCATGGCCGCTTTCAGCCATTCGGCCAGGGTGGCCGCCACCTTTCTCCCGTCGTTCAAGGTGCTCACGCCGTCGGGCAGGTCTTCGAGCACCCCGATGAGTTCGGGGAGACTCCGCGACCCGGTCCGGGCGTGGTGCTCGACGGCCTGCCGCAGCACCGCCAGCCCGATGTCGGTCTTCGCCGTGCTGCCGGTCAGCCGGACCTGCGGGGCGAGCGTGGCCACCGCGACCTCGACGGCCGCGTTGAACTCGTCCTCGTCGTCGAGCACACCCGCGAAATCGGGCAGGGGCCGGAAAGCGAGCGGCCTGCCGGTGGCGCGCCCCGGCGTCCAGACGACGACGTCCGTCTCGGCCAGGTACCGTTTGGCGAGCTGGGCGTCGTCCGGCCCCCACGCCGGGGGGTGCTCGGGCCAGGCGTCGCCGAGCCGGGCGAGGTCGTTGTTGGGATCCAGCACGATCGCCGAGACCCCTTGCAGCGCGCACTCTTCCACGATCCGCCGCAGCAGAACCGTTTTGCCGGAACCCGATCCCGCGAAGATCGCGGCGTGCTTCCGCAACGCCGTCAGCTCGATCCGGACCGGCTTCCCGCTGCCGATCGCGGTGCCGAGAAGGATCTCGCCGTCGGCGGGCGGGGTTCGGCCCTCGCCGGAACCCCGCTTCGGGGCGGACTGCGGAGGCGGCTCGGGGAGCACGGCGGACAGCAGTTCCGATCGGCCCGCCGGCCGGCGGTCGACGAGCCATTCGTGGAGTTCGCGACTGCCTTCGGCGAACATCTTGTCCAGCGCCCAGAAGGTGCGGATATCCGATTCGGACAGTGGCAGGTGGCGGCCGCCCGCGTTCTTGAATTCCTCGAGCTCTTTCTGGGTTGTCGGCCCTGGCGACCACGACGAGTTCCGGAGAAGGATGAGGTGCCGGTTGTCCACCCCCTTCCGCAGCCCGGCCGCGGACCGTGCCTTCCGGAAGCGATGCAGTACCGCGAGGTGATGCGGCGCGGCGATCGCCCGGAAGGCCCAATGCTCTTCGAGATCGGACGCCTCGTCCACGGTGTGGGTGAGGCGGGCGTGCAGCTCGTTCCGGTCGTTCTTGGCCTCGCAGACCCACTCCATGTTGTCGTCGCCGACTTCGGTGATCCATCCGCGGAGCGCCGCGTGCAGCAGCCTGGGCACGACCTTGTCCTCGGTGTTCTTGTCGAGGCACTTGGCAGGCTCCGCTCCCGACCGCAGCTCCTCGAACCGTTTGTCGAGTTCCGCGAAGCGGTCGTCGGCCATCACCGGACGCGACACCGCCGCCGGACGAACACCTTGCCCGTCGAACTCCGCCAGCTCGGTGATCCGGCCGGTGCGCAGACAGGTTTCGATATGCGCGCCGATCCGCTTCAGGATCTCGCGAGGGGTCAGCTCGTCCCAGCCGCCTTCGAAGGCCGTGGGTGCCACCGGCCAGGTGGGGTGCGGCGGCACGAACTTCATCGCGGAGTAGGCGACTCCGAGACGTTTCGCGACCAGCGCCCTGCCCACCTCGGCATCGGTGACCCGGCCGAGGATCAGCGCCTCACGGAATCGGTCGGGGACGGTGTCGGAGGCCTTCTCCTTGATCAGTTCCCACGAGTTGGGCAGACAGGCGAGGACCGTCATGGTCCGCTTGGTCACTTCCCGCAGTCCCATCAGGCCATCGGCGATCTGCGCGACCAGCAGCCCCTCTTCGTCACTGTCCTTGATCCGCCGCATCGTCACGGAGGTCCGGGCCACCAGGGTGTCGAGCTGGTCGACGGCGACCACGATCGGCCCGGTGAGCGCGAGCAGCCTCGTGATGTTCTTGACCTGTGTCAACGCGGACCTGGGTTCCGACCGGATGCCCCACTTCTTCCGGTCGCCCGTCTTCGATTCGGCGAAGACACCCAGGTAGTCGTCTCCGACGTAATTCTTGTTCGAATCCTCGCTCGCGTAGAGCACCAGTGCCCGTGCCGTGTCGGCGCACTCCCTCGCCACGTCCCGATCGAGAGTCTTCAAGGCTTCGACGAAGGCGTCGACGTCGTTGCGGGAAACGCCGCGCCCGTTCAGGATCTTCGTGGTGACCTGCGCGTCGACACGAGCGCGAAGGCAGACGCGGCGAAGAAAACTGGTCAGCTGCGGCACACCGGCTTCGTCCAGTCTGGACAGTCCGCGACGCAACGCCTCAGCCGTGTTCTCCCAGAACGCGTCACCCGCCGTGAGATCGTTGAGGAAGAAGTAACCCCGGGCATGATGGGCCTGCTTCCGCACCAGGCCGAGCAAATGCGTCTTGCCCACACCCTTCTGTCCTTGAAGGACGAGGCCGATCGGGCTCGGGCCGTCACTGGCGGCGGCGTCCTTGATCCCCGCGTTCGCCGACGCCAGGATGTCGGCGTGCAGACCGTCGACGTGATACGGCGAGTCGCGCCACACGTGGTCGGGTGTGTCGGCCCAGTCGAAACGCAGGGCAGCGAGCGCCGTCTGAGGGTCCATCACGACGCCTCGATCGAGAGCAGATGGTTGTCCTCACCGCCGATGCGGATGGCCGCGGCGTGATCGGCGGCGGTGAGGGTCTTGCGGTTCGAGTCCGGGACCAGGTGAACCTGCCCCGAACGGCTGAGTTCCTTCAGCACCGCGTCGACGTCCACAGTGGACGCCTCGCCGAGCATCGGCCGGAGTTCCACCAGCCCGACCCAGTCGCGGGGACTGCGCGAAAGCTTGCGGTAGGCGGTCCGGATCCGGCTCTCGATCTCGTCGGTGGTCAGCTCGACCTCGGGCATGAAGAGGTCGGCCAAGCGGAGTTTCTCCCGCCGGAGATGCCTGCCGAGCCCGCCGAGCAGGACGTAGAGCGCGCTTCCGAGGCTGCCCCGGGGCGGCGGCGCCTCCCCCTTGCCCAGCTCTTCCTCGCACCAGGCCCAGCCGCGCTCGGTCAGCTCGTGGAAGTAGGGGCGTCCGCGTTGCTCGCTGGCGACCAGATCGAGGTCGTTGAGCTCACGACGTTCCTTGCCGTCGAGCGCGAAGCCGACGATCTCCCGCAGTTCCGGATTGGAGATCTCCCGTGCGATCACCATCAGCACGAGCATCGCCGCGGTCTGCTTCTGTCCCAAACGATCCGTCATCCGAGATCCTTCCACACCTGGGTTTTGGGGCTTTACTGATCGAGAAATCCACTGAATCCCTGACGCTCCGCCCGGGCCTCGGCGATCCGCACTGTCCAGTCGATGGCCGCGCGGGTACCGAGCGGCGCGACCGTGCGCTCGGCGTGCTCCGCGTCGGTCGACCGGACCCGCACTGCCAGCAGGAGGTCCTCGGCGAGTTCCTGGGCACGCCCGCTCTCGCCCGCGCCGATCACGACCTGGAGTTCGGCGACGATCTCGTCCACGAGTTCCCACAGCAGCGGCCGCAGTTCGGCGTGCGCGGCCTTCCGCAGCGCGCCGGCGATGTCGTACTCCCCCGGTTCGATCAGCGCGGTGGTGCCGCTGAGCTGGTCCACGAGGCTCCGCGCGACCTCCGCCGGGCCCCAGGACTGGCCGAAACGCAGAAACCGCAGGTTGCCGACGTAGCCCGGCAGCGTGTTCGGTTCGGTGGCCTCGGTGAGCACCGGGATGACCCGGCGGTTCTGGCCGAGGGTCCGATGCAGGAACAGTTCGACCTCGGCGGACTGCCACCGGCTCACTTCCCCGTCGACGAGCAGGCAGAGATGCCTGGCGTCGTCCTCGGTCCGTTCGAGCAGTGATCGTTCCCCGGACAAGGACAGCACCGGCCGGACGCCGAGTTCTCCCAGGTATTTCATCAGTTCGGCGGCGAGCGGCCGGGTCGGCCGCGGGGTGCTGACCCGGACGTCGTGGGTGAACGTGCGCTTCTCGGTGCGGACGGCGGCGACGTAGGCGTCCCGGTTCTCGGCCAGCAGTTCGGTCCGGTCGAAGTCGTGCGCGACCACCGCCGCCACCGTTTCCAGGGCGAAGCTGATCTGATCCGCCGTCGGGCTCTGCTCCTCCATGACCGGAAGCTCTTCGCCGAAGGTCCAGTAGGAAACGTAGGGCAGGGTCAGGTGACGCGACATCAGTTCGGGCGGGACCTCGCGGTCGAGCCAGTTCCCGAAGAGCGCCTTGGTCTCTTCGAGGCAGATGCGCCGCCACTCCACCGACCGCGCGTACTCTTCACGCGCGTCGAACCGGGACAGGACGGGCAGGACGGTCAGCTGTGGCCGGTCGTAGGGCATGAGGTCACGGGCGGCGTCGGCCCGTTCGGCGATGTCGACCGCGCCGCGCATGCTCTGCACGTTCGCGGTGAACAGGACGACGAGGCGATCCGGGAGATGTGCGGTGCAGATGCCTCCGATGTCGGAGATACCGGTCCGGCTGTCGAGGAGGACGTAGTCGTACTCCGCCGTCCACTGTTCCCGGCAGCGTTCGAGATAGTCGCCGAATCCGTGCTGGTACAGGGTTTCCCAGTCGATCGCCTGGATCCGCCTGGCGTAGTCGGCGCCGGGGCGCCCTGCGGTGACGACGTCGAGCTGCCGGACGCCGGTCAGCCTGGTCGTATGCGCGCGGGGACGGAACCTGCCCGCCAGGAAGTCGTCGACCAGATCCACGACCCCGCCCGCGGGATCGGCGCTCATCATCGGCCGGAAGTAGGCGTCCAGGCCGGGTGCTTCGAGATCCCAGTCCAGGCACAGCACCCGATGTCCCCAGCGCGCGAGGAGAACCGCGATGTTGGCCAGGGTGAAGCTGCGCCCGACGCCGCCCTTGTAGGAGTAGAAGGTGACCACGGTTCCCGGCATGGTTCAGAACCTCGGCAGCTTCGACGGTTTCGGCAGCATGGGGGCGGCCGCCTCCACCGGCCACTCCGAGCGCCACTCGGGTACCAGTGAGATGATCTCGACGAGTTCCTCCACCACCCGCTCCATCTCGCGGTGGAAGTCGATGTACTCGGCCGTGTTCTGGTAGTGCGGATACGGCAGGTTCCAGCTCTTCAGGCTTCGCATCCGCCGTTGATGGGCGAATTCGGGAAAGTTCTTCGAGTCGCTGAAGATCACCGGATAGATCAGCCGTCCCGGCCACTCCCGCGTGCCGATGCCGACGAGTTCCTCCCGCTTCGCCATCGAACGCCACTCCGCCATGCACCATTCGTCGTTGAAGTATTTCGGCGAGCACACCGGAATCAAGATCCGCGCGCGGCGCAGCGCTTCCCGAACCAATTCCGGCCATTCACCACCAACGGGGACCTGGTCGTCAAGAAATATCTTGACGTCATAGTCGACGAGGTCGTCCATCAGTTCCCGAAGCCGAGGGTAGAAGTGGTTGCGCACCCAGGCCGGGACATTGGAACCGCTGCGCTGATAGCTGATGAACACGTGGTACTCGTACACGAGCGCCCTTGCCCCTTCACCCGCCGACCTTCCGGACAAAGCGATCGTAGGGCTCGACGACACTCTCGAAAAAGGTACAGAAACACGACAAAAAGTGGACACCCTCACCCGCAAGGACACTCTGGACACTCGCGCGGCCGGAAAGACAGAAAGGTGACAAGCGGCCGACAACGGGTGCACACTCCCCGCCTATGGTCGAGAATGCCTCTCAGTCGAGGCAACCACATTCGCGAGGAGTATTCGATGACCGGCAACGAGGCACCGAAGGTGTTCGTCACCTACGCACATGATTCACCTGAACACAAGGAGCGAGTCCGCCGGTTCGCCGAATTCCTGCACGGCCAGATCGGTCTCGAGGTGCACCTCGATCAATGGGACGACGACACGCGCCGCGACTGGTCGCTCTGGGCGTTGGAACACCTCGACACCGCGAATTTCGTGGTCGTCATCGTCTCTCCGGATTACAAACGCCGTGCCGAGGGACGTGCGGCGGCGGACGAGGGACGGGGATCGCAGTTCGAGGCGGCCCGTCTCCGGGACCGGTTGACCGAGAACCTGGGACGGGAGATCAAACGGGTGCTCCCGGTCGTGTTCCCGCAACAGTCCGTCGGGGACATCCCGAACTTCCTCAATCCGTACTCCACCACGAGGTACCCGATCGACACGTTCACCGAGGAGGGCGTGGCGGATCTGCTGACCGCGATCACCGGCCGGGCCCGGCACCAGCGGCCCGAACGTGGACGGTGGCGCGGAGGCGCGGCGGGTGCTCCCGGACCTCGCCGGACACTGCTGGCGACCGGCATGGACTGGCAGGCGTGCAGTCCGCGAATCCGCACGGAGGGCGCGCGGCTCGGCGATGTGCACTACCCGGACAGCATCGTCTTGAAGGCACCGGACCGGCTCGGCTTCGTCGAGATGGATCTCGGTATGGCCTACCGGCGGCTGACCGCGGTGGCCGGCGTGCTCGACGACGCCGTCGAGGCATACCAGGTCGGCCACTTCCGGCTCCTCCTCGACGGGAAACCTTCGCCGGAAACCAAGGTGGCGGTGGGAAAACCGGCCAGGATCGAGGTCGACGTCAGCGGCGTGCTGAAGCTCCGCCTGGAGATGCACCGGCCCGGCACCACCGACCTCAGGTGGTTTCCCGAACTCGCCTGGGGTGATCCCACGGTGGAGTAGCCGCGCTCAAGCGGACGGCTTCAGCTTGGCGAGCCGCTCGGCCAGCGAAGCCATCCCCGCGTCGTCCGCCAGCCGCCGCAGTCCCTCCGGGTCCAACCCGGCAAAGCCCAGCTGGTTCCCGATGCGCGCGATCCGGGCGGCAACGTCGGCGGCGTCCAGCCGGAACCTCGCCGTCAGGTAGGCGTCCATGCGTGTGAGCACCGTGCGTCTGCGGGTTTCCTCGTCCTCGCAGAGGATGTGCAGCACCTCGGTGCCGAGGACGACGAACGAGCCGAGCCTGGCCACCGGCACCGTCCCGGCGGGTTCGAAGGCCTCGGCGGGAAGAGTGACCTCCCAGGCACCGTGGTCGTTCCTGGTCACCCGGTGCCCGTCGAGGTTCCTCCTCTTCAGCCAGTCCTCCATCCTGGTCCGTTGCCGATCCGGCGGTGACTCGCGTTCTTCCGAGTCCAGCACCGCCGCGATGTCGGGGTTCCGTTCGCACAGCTCGCTCAACTCCGGGTCGGCGCTGTCACCGGCTTGGCTGTAGGCGAGATGGCGGACACGGCCCCGCAGGTCGCGGGCGCGCACGACGAAGAGCGGCAGGTGGACGATCGTCTCCCGAAGGCTCTCCGGCCGGTCGATCCGGTCGGGCAGGTTGTAGTGGTCGCGGTCGGCGAGACCGGCGAGCTCGGCCAGCGCCTCATGACGGAATCCGTCGACGGCCACCAGCATCGGGAACGCGTAGGCGTTGCCGGTCTTCGCCTCCTTCGCCTCCGCGAGGGACAGGAGAGTCACGACATTCGTGTCGTAGTAAGGCCTCGACAGCGGTTGTGAAGAGAACGCCTCGAAGTAGAGCTTCCGCCGATCCTCTCGTTCGACCGTGTAGCAGCGCTGATCGCGATGTGATCGGACGCCGAGGTCGGTCAGCCACAGCCGCCCGTCCCGGGCGGAGACGTGCCCGATCGCGGCGAGGAACCGCATCGCGCGGTCGACCAGGGCTTCGTCCAGTGCGAAAAAAGCGGCCAGTTCCGGCACCGTGCCCAGGCCGCCCTCGGCGATCCCGCGTTCGAGAAAGCGCTCGATCAGCTCGTACGGCCTGCCTTCGGTGACCGTCGCCTTCACTTCGACCTGCCAGACCGGCAGCATCAGCGAGAAGATCCGGGTTGGCGTGAAACCCTGCCCGAAGGCCGCGTCCTCCAGCGCGCGTTCTTCCCGGTAGGGCATCAGGTACTTCCTGGACTTCACGATCGCAGCCTTTCCAGACGTGCTTCGAGTTCTTCGTACCGCCGGACGTCACCGGAGGCCGCGACGTGGTCACGCAACGACGTCGCCAGCGCCCGGAAGCCCGGGTCCCTGGCGCGCAGCAACATGTCCATGTCGCCGACGAGGACCAGTTGCCGTTTGGCGCGGGTGAAAGCGACGTTCGCGCGGCGGAGTTCGTCGAGGAATCCGACTTCCCCGCGCGGATTGCTGCGGGTGAACCCGTAGAGGATCACGTCCCGTTCGCCGCCTTGGAAGGAGTCGACGGTGCCGACGTTGCCGTCGATCGTGTCCGAGGCGGCGCCGTCCGCGCGGAGCAGGTCGGAGATCAGCTTGACCTGGGCGGCGTAGGGCACGATCAAGGCCCACTCCACTCCGGACCGCTGGTAGTGGGCCGCGAGCCCGGCGAGCATCCGGGCCTCGGCGTGGTTCACGCAACCGCCTGCCAGACTCGGCTTCCATTGCTGCGCGGCGGTTTCGGCGCGCCGCCGCTCCGGCAGCCGGGAGGTGTCGACGAAGGCCAGTGGGCTGGAGAACAGCGTGGAGTTGTGCTCCCGGACCACTTTCGTGCGCAACATGCCCTCGTAGAACATGTCGGACACGAAGTCGGCGATGATCTTCGGCATCCGCCGCTGCTGTGTGAGCCGCACGACGTGGCTGTCCGGTATGCCACCGACGAGGATCTCGAGGGCGCTCTTTTCGAGCAGGGTACGGACCACCGGGTCGCCGTTCTCCTTGCCCCAGCGCTGGACGCCGGAATCGACGAACGGCGGGAGCTGCCGGTGATCCCCCACCAGCACCGCACGTTTCGCCCGCACGAGCGGGACCAGCAGAGTGGCCGTGTCGATCTGCCCCGCCTCGTCGATGATCGCCAGATCGAACTCGACCTCGGCGATCTCCGAGCGCGTCGCCGTGCCCACGCAGGTCGCGCCGATGACGTCGGCGTAGCGGATCAGCTCGGGATGCAGCTGCTCCGTCTTCCCGGACGCTTCCTCACGCCACGCGGACAGCAGTTTCTCCCTGGCGCTCAGCAAGACCAGCCGCTGCCCTGCCCAGGTATGGAACCCCGTCAGGGCCTGCCGGGCGGCCACGGCGTCGAGACCGGCGGGGAACGGCGGGACGACGTCCACGCCGCCGAGCGCCCTCCTGATGACTTCCACCGCTTCGGCGGCGGCGGTCCAGGCGGCCTCGCGATGGCGCCGGATTCGTTCGAGTTCGCCCTGGGCGTGCCGGACCTGCGGAAGTGCGCGGGTGGCGACGTCGAGCGCGGCACCGGCTTCGTTCACCGCCGCCCGCAGGCGCCCGGCGGCCTCGGACAAGCCGGCGAGCGCGGCGTTCCCCGCTTCGATCCGCCGGGCGCGAGTCCGTGCCCGGGAGGCGGCCCACTTGTCGAGAGGAGGCCACCAGCGACGTTTGCCCGCTCTGCTGTCGCGGCCGCGCAAGCGTTCGAGCTTCCGCGTCCGCCCCGCCATGTGCTGCTCGTGGGCGGCGAGTTCGGCCCGGCGCTCCTGCAGCCGGGTCAACGCCGGGCCGCCCATCGCGTGCCGGACACGATCGAGCTCCGCGGCGGCTCGCGTTTCGGCGTCCAGTGCCGCCCCGAACGCGCCGATCCGCCGCTCCAGCTCCGGTAGCCAGCTGACGGCGACGGGAACTCCCTCGTAGGACCGCAGCGCGACGTCGACCGTGCTGAGCACTTCGCCGCGCAGGTCGGCGGCGAGCCGTTCCAGGAGGAACGGACGCCCGTCCGGATCGACCTTGCCTTCGTTGCCGACCCGGACCACGACGACGTCCTCGGGGAGCTTGGCGAGCACGTTGTCCACGGCGCGGTTCGTATGCGACGCGACGAGCACGGGCGCGCGGTCCGGTGCCAATGCCCTCGACCGCGCGATCTCGCTGATCGTGCGGGTCTTGCCGGTGCCGGGCGGACCGAGCACGACGAGCATGTCCCGGACGCCGAGCGCCTGGTGGAACGCGGCGAGCTGGTCCTCGTCCAGTTCGCCGCCGGGATGCGCCGGCACGGCCGCGAGGGGCCGCACCTCGTGTTCGACCAGGACGCTCAGCAGCGAGTGGTTGCGGGAGCGTCGATCGCGCAGCAGTCCGACGGCTTCCCGCTGCTTCGCGTGGACCACGTTGCTCTTCGTCTCCGCCAGTTCGCCCTGCTGCGGCAGCCTCGCCCAGTCGAGCGGCTGGTCGAACCGGACCACGACCCGGTCTCCGTCCACCCGGAGGACCTGGCCCCGCTGCGCCGGTTCTCCGCGCAGCCCGACGAACTCATGCCGTTCCGGCACCCGACCGCCGACGACCAGGAATTCGTACACCGACGACGCGCTGTACCGGCGCTCCCCGGCCGCGCGTGCCTCGCGGTACGGGTAGGACGGCACCTCGGCGGCGGCGTCCATCGCCTGTTTCGTGTCGATCAGGCGATCCAGCGTGTCGAGGAAGGCGGCCTGGGCGGGGCTCACGGCGGGAACCGCCTGCTCGTCTCCCCGCGCGCCGAGCAGACGCGTCCAGGCCTTGAGCAGTGACGGCCATCGCGCGTCGGAGCCGGCCGGGATCTGCCGGTGTTCGGGCACCGCGTGCCAGTAAGCCCGCAACCGCAGGCACCCTTGAGCGAGTCTGTCATGGTCCTTCAGCCGGATCGGGTCGATCGCGGCGACCGTGAAGGCGTCACCGCGTGGAGAGCGGAACAGGCGGACCCGGTAGTCCCGGGTGTACAGCAGCAGGCTCTGGTCGCTCCCGTTCGCGCGTGGTCCGTCCACCGTGGCCGCGACGCCGTCGGGGCGCCCGCTCAGGTCGGCGACGACCTGGGCGACCCCTCCCGGCAGGCCAGGATGGTCCTTGGCCATCCGGCGCAGGAATGTGTCGAGCGACTTTCCCGGTATCAGGATCAGTAGGCCGGGTATGTCGATGGTGTGGAACAAGAAGGACCCCTCCCCGGGTCGATGACGAAATCCCTAGCCCGCCAGGGCCGTGGCGAGCGCCCGGATGTCCGGCCGCTGGTCCGGATCGGGCCGGAGTGCGGCGTCGAGCGCGGCCGCGGTGACCGGCGGCAGACCCGGTGCCGACGCGCTCACCGGAAGTGGGACGGGATGCCGAGGCGGATGGCCGGTCACCAGGTGACAAGCCACCGCGGCCGTCCGGTACACGTCCGTCCACGGCCCGACCCGGCCGCTGGTCCGCCGTCGCTGTTCCGGGGCCTGGTAAAGGCCCGCTCCTTCGCCGGGCTCGTACTCGACCGCGGCGAGACCGAGATCCCGCAGGACCAGCCCGCCGTCGTCGAACCGGATGATGCCGTCGGGTGTGAGCAGCCGGTGCGTGCGCCGCACCCCGTGCAGGGTGGCCAGGGTCCGGCACAGCCGGGCGAGTTCCCGCAGGAGTCCGAGCACGCGCAGCGGATCGACGTACTCGCCCGGTTCCGGCAGGAACGCGGCCAGCGTGTCGCAGGGACGGCCGGAAGACCGGTCCGTGGGCCACCGGGTGATCAACGTCCCGACGCCGCCGTCCGAAGAGCGCCCGACCAGCGACGGCATGCCCGAACCCTTACTCGCCAGCGCGACGAGCAGATCGTGCTCGCGGCCCAGGCCCAGGACGGCCGTCTTCGCGCGCGGTGTCCGCTGCCGTACTTCCACCTGGCGCAGCCACACCTGCTCATGGGGTGGTCCGACGCGCAGCGCCCGGGCGTGCCGTTCGACAGCCGCCCCGTCCGCGACCGGCCGCTCCTGCAGGGAGTCACCGTGCACGAGGTAGCGGTCGTCTCCGATCTCCGCTTCGGCGCCGGCGGCGAGCAAGGGCGCGCGCACGGGTGGCGCGTCGGCGACCGAGACGAAGATCCGGTCCGGCACGGTGGCCGGCGGGAGG
This sequence comes from Amycolatopsis sp. cmx-4-19, assembly GCA_049998115.1. Lineage (GTDB taxonomy): Bacteria > Actinomycetota > Actinomycetes > Mycobacteriales > Pseudonocardiaceae > Amycolatopsis. The sequence goes on from JAEBEO010000004.1 coordinate 158,786, forward strand.
AAAGAACCCCGCGGCGGAAGGACATATTCGGGAGAACCGTAAAGAACTCGCGCCAGGGAACGGATTCCTTCGAGAGTGAGCTCCGGAATCACATATTTCGTGGTGGACGCCGGACGGAACAACTCGGGGATTCCGTCGACCGTCGCGCCGGGCAGGACCACCGGGAGGATCCGCCGAGTGGCGCCGTCCAGATTCTCGCTGTAGCTGTCGCGGATCAGTGCGCCGTCGATCGCGGCGAGGCCGCCCGACGCCGGAGAACCCCGCCCGTCCACGGCCCTCTTGTACTCCGGCGAGGCGATCGCGAGGATGAAATCCGCCTGTCCCACCTGGTCGAGGGCCCACGCGGCCCAGTCGCGCCTGCCGTCGTCGTACCACCGGTCGAGATGGGCGTCGATCCCCGCCTCGCTCCGCAGGAAGCCCGAGAATTCGAGTACCAGCCGGGTGTGTTCCTCGGAATCCCGCGAATACGAGATGTACACCCGTGGCGAGGTTTCGCCGGGATCCACCAAGTCCGTCCTTCCCCCACTGATTTGATCAACGACGTCGCGTCACAGAGTCGTACCGGATACTCCGTCCGCCGCACAAGCCCTTGCTATCGTTCCGCCACAGCAGAACCGCCGGGCGACGAGGTCTCACACATGCGAGCGCACGAATCCAGTTCCCCTCCGAAGGTCTTCATCTCCTACACCCACGACAGCGAGCAGCACCACGATCAGGTGCGGGAATTCGCGACCCTGCTGGTGGGCAACGGGATCATCGTCGAGCTGGACCAGTGGGCGGCGGGGCCGAGGCAGGACTGGCAGGCGTGGGCCACCCGGCTGATGACCTCGTACGACTACGTCCTCGTCGTCGCGTCCGAAGGCTACCGGCGCATGGGTGACGGCAACGGTCCCGCCGACCGCAACCTCGGTGGCCAGTCCGAAGCGGCCTTGTTGCGCGACCTCCTCCAAGGCGACCGCCCGGCCTGGACCGCGAAGATCCTCCCGGTGCTGCTTCCCGGCCAGGGCATCGAGGGCATCCCGCTCTTCCTCCAGCCGCACGCGGCGGACCGGTACCCCGTCTCCTCCTTGACCGTCGAGGGAGCCGAAGGTCTCCTCCGCACGATCACGGGACAGCCACGTCACCTGCGGCCCACGCTGGGACGGCCGCTCGTGCTCCCGCCGGAGTCCGGTCCGCGCTGACAGCGCTTCAGAAGTCGTCCTCCTCCTGCGCCAGCTCGCGAAGCTTCATCAGCGCCCGGTGCTGTTTGACCCGCACGTTGCCCGGCGTGAGCCCGAGGGACGCCGCGGTTTCGGTGGCCGTCAGGCCGACGACGATCCGCAGCGTGAGCACTTCCTGTTGCGCCTGCGGCAAGGTGGCCAGCAGCCTGCCGAGCCGCGCCCCGAGATCGACGCCGAGCATGTGGTTCTCCGGTTCGTTGGTGACCGGACCGCACTCCGGGAGCTCGGGCACCGGGTCGGACCGGTCACGGGACACCGCGCGGAAGGCGTCGGCGACCTTGTTGGCCGCGATCGCCCGGACGAGGTAGATGAACGAACCGCCGCGATCTTCGTAGCCGGGCAGCATCTTGAAGACCGCGAGACAGACCTCCTGCGCGACGTCGTCCGCCGAGAGGTAGGAGAGATCGCGCCCTCCCATCCGGGCTCGGCAATAGCGCACCAGTGCCGGTTTGACGACGGCCAGCAACGCGTCGACCGCGGCCGGGTCCCCGGTTTTCGCCGCGACGACGAGCGGGTCGAGCACCTCTCTCGTCATGCGTCCCGCGGGGCGCGGGGTGGTTTCCAGCGTGCGGTACCCCTCGACGTCCGCGTCCGTCGGCGGAGGGCCGTGGGTGGTCATCGCGGTGGTCGTGGCGATTCCCATGTTTTTCTCCCGGGCGTTCATGGTTCGAATGCCCGGGTAATCGAGGGACGGCGTCGCCGCGTTGCGGCTCGTCGGTTCTTGTCCAGGTTTTGTCCGTTGACAAAACACCTTCCGCCGAGGCTTTCCGGTGGAATCCCCCGAGGGGCGGTCAGAACAAGGACAGTTCCCGGATCCACGTGATCGCCCGGTAGCGAAACCCCCTCCGTCGGCGATCATTTCGCTTGCGAACCCCCATGAACTCCACCAGCGAGAGAGTGCGCAGATGACGGATCCGGACCCCGACCTGCCCGATACCCGCACCACGAATCGTTTCGACGTCTTCCTGTGTTTCACCCGAGCCGATCCGGAAGACACCGCACGTGCCGACGAGACGGCGACCGCGCTGCGTGCGGCGGGACTCCGCGTCTTCCGCGGCACCGACGCCGACGGAATCGCCTGTTCCCGGGTCGTACTCGTTTATTACTCCCACGCCTTTCCGGATTCCCACTCGTGCCGCCGGGAATTGACCGCGGCCTTTCTGGCGGCCAGGCGGCACGGCCCCCCTGCGGACCGGATCCTCGTCATCGATCCGGAATCCGGCAGGGGCCATATCGCACTCCCGGAATTGGCCGCCTCGAATTTCTTCCCCGGCCCGATCACCCCGCGGACGATGCCGGACCTGGTCGGACGTGTCCGGCGCAAGGTCGCCGAAGCCGGGCGTCCCCTCGGCACCGGGAATCAGCCGTCCGGCCGATTCGCCGGGAGGTACCGCGAACTCTGGGCGCTCCACCAGGGCCTGCACACGGACTCGCGACGTGCGGTGACGGTGCGCGGCCTGCCCGGCATGGGCAAGACCGCGCTGGCGGAACAGTACGCCCACCTCTTCCGAGACGACTTCGGCGGCGGTGTGCTCAGGCTCGGTCCCTTCGGCCACCACTCGCCGGAGGAGGTCCTTTCCCAGTTCCACCTGGCGTTGGCCAGAGTGGCCGACGTGTCGGGGCTGGACCCCGACCGGCTGCGCGCCCACGTCGCCGACCGGATCGACGCCGCGGGGGAAAAGGTCCTCGTGCTCGTCGACGACGTTCCGCCCGGTCTACCCCCGAAGGTGCTCGACCGGCTGCTGCTGCCCTCGCCGAAGGTGTCCACCCTGATCACCGGCCGGGCCGGACGCTCCACGTGGGACGTCGCCGCCGTCGACCTCGCCGGGTTGCCCGGGGAGGAAGGGCTCGAGCTGTTCCGCGCGTATCGCGGGCCTGTCGAGGACGTCGGGCAGGAAGCGGCACCACGGCTGGTGGAGCGGTGCGGCGGACACCCGATCACGGTCCGCGCCAACGCCTTGACCGGTCCTGCGGAGGACCGGGCCTACCCGGATACCGCGCCAGAAGCAATCCGTGAACTGTTCACGCGTCTCGGCCCGCTCACCCGCATGCTGGTCCGGCTGGGCAGCCTGCTGGCCCCGGTCCCCTTTCCCCCCGGGTTCGCCCGCGAAGTCCTCGGACTCGACAGCGAACGCGAGATCACGGAAGCCGTCGACGAACCGGTCGCGCGCTGTGTCGTCTCGCGGGTGGACGGCGGACTACGGCTGGAGCCGCTCGTGGCGGACGTGGCCCGCGCCGAACTCGGACCGGACGGCCTGCACGAGCGCGCGGCGGCGGCACTGCCCCGGTATCTCGCCGACGAGCACGCCGAAGGGCGCGACCTCCTCCTCCAGCACGCCCGCACGCTCGCCGAGCACGCCTCGGCGGCACACCGGATCAGCCTGCTGCGCCCGATCGCCGTCGCTCATGAAAAGCAGCGGGACCCGCTGGCCGCAGGCGAGATCCACGCCATGATCCTGGCCACCGAAGGCGCGACGAGCCCGGACTTCACCAACGCGGCGCGGGTCGAGATCGCTTGCGGCTTCCCCGAAGAGGCCGCCGCACACGCCCGGCACGCCGTGCTGCTGGCGAGCACCGAAGACGAGCGGTACGCCGCGAGACTCGTCGCCGCCCAGGCGCTCGACTGCGGCGGTGACTACGAAGCCGGCGATCGGATGTTCTGGCGGTCTTTCGGCGACCGATCCCCGGCCCGCCCGGCCGCGGTCCTCGCGGCCGCACAGGCGTTTCGCCTGCGCGGACTCCCCCGGGAGGCCATCGCCTTGCTGGACACGATCCTGCCGGGGCCGGGCGACACCCCAACCGATCTTTCGCGGTCCGCCATGATCGAGTACGCCCGCGTCCTGCTGCTCGACGACCGGGCACCGCGCGCGCGGACAGCCTCGGCGGAGGTGATCGCGGCGTTCCGCGCCGAGGGCAGGGCGCGGCATCACCTCTGCGCCGAGGCCGAACTGCTGCACGCCGAGGCGACGGTCACCCTCGACCTGCGAGGACTGCGGCCGTACGCGGCAGAACTCCGTGAGCTCGAAGCCCTCTACGAGAAGCGCCACGGCGCGGAGAGCCCGCAGACCCTGACCGTCAAGGCCATGGCCGATCGCGCGCTCCTGACACTGGACAGGCCGGACCAGGCGTTGCTGATGCTGGCCGCGACCGAGCAGACCGTCGTGCGCGTCCTCGGGAGCGAGAACCGGTTACGGTGCCGCATCAGGCACGGCATGGGGCTGGCCCATGGTCAGCTCGGCGAGTTCGGCCGTCAGGCGGATCTGGTGGAAGACGTCCTCCCGGCACAGATCCGGTTGCTGGGCTCACGACATCCGGAAACCCTCGAAAGCAGGCTCGACCTCGGGATCGCACTGGCCCTCAGCGGTCGCGGCGAATACCGGCGTGCCACGGAACTGGTCGACGGCGCCGCGGAGGACATCGTCGAAACGCTCGGCACCGCGGCCGAACTGTCGGCCAAGGCGAGTGCCGCCCAGCGGGTGATCAGGTTTCCGTCGCCGCTCGTCGAGACGTCAGTTCACCGAACCGGACACACCGAGGTGCGAGTGCCGCCAGCGCACTCCGTAGGCGAACCCCGGTTCGAGCCGTCGAAACTGGACGTGGACCTCTCCTGACGCGTCCGGCGACAGGAACGCTCCCTGGGTCGTGTCGTCACTCGCGTCGTCCTGGAACACCCGTTCCAGGCACACGACCTCCACCGGTGCCGGCCCGGGGAACCGGACGTGCAGGTCGAACAGGTCGACGGGATGCCGGGGAACGCAGACGAAATGCGGGTGCGTGAAATCGGCCCTGAACCGCAGGGCGATCTCATGGCGTCCCTTCCGCTGCAGAGGTGCGGGCAGGCGCAGCGCCAGGCCGACCCGGTCGCTGGACTCCATCACGCGTTCGGCGAGGAGTCCACCGTGGAAGACGTCGACCCGCAGCTCGTCGTCGCCGATCAATTCCCCCCGGTAGGCCGACTGGGTCAGGGTCAGTGCCAGATCCAGCTCGGTGATGTCGTCGGCATCGGCGACGATCCGGCGGAACTCGAAGGCCTCGGGAACCGGCTGATCGAGCGCGAGGGTCACTCGCAGCTCTTCGGTATGCCAGCTGCGGCTGGGATAAGACGGCTCGTCCGGGTCGGACTCGCATGTGGACACCAGCGCCAGTTCCGCGAGTTGTTCGATGCCCTCGTCGATCCGGCGGCGAGCCGTCCGGTCGTCACGGTCGAGCGACTTGGCCAGCCAGCGCACCCGATCCTGATAGAACGGGTTCCGCGCCTCCTCGTGCATCGCGAACGCGGCCAGCACGGCCGTGCGCAGATCCGCGGGCAGTGAGAGGGCCCATCCGGTCAGACACTCCGTCAGCCTTCTCCGGATCTCCGGGTTTTCGTCGTCCTCTGGGATACAGCAGGCCACGCACAGGGCGGGCCCGACCCGATCGGCGAGCTGAGGTGCCGAAATCCCTCTGCCCCGCCGGAGCAGCTTCAACTCGCCGACCAGGTCAGCAGCGCTGACGTTCACCAGTCCTCCCCTAGTGGTGTGAGCTCGGTGGTCAATAGTCGTCAGCCCGGCCGCCCGTGTCCAGCCGGTCGTGCCGCGCCGCGCCGATCGTTATTTTGGGTTTTCCTTTCCCGCCCATACGGGAAACAGGAAACTCCTTGTCGCGCCCGGACGGGCATCGCATTCTTGGTGGACCGCGACGATTTCGCGGCGGAATAACACCCGAACCAGCGGTTTTCCCGCGTTGTCGAGTGCTGCCCAAGCACGCCCATCGAAGGAGTCGGAATGAAGGTCATGTGCTCGTTTTCGCTGCTCCTGCGGCTGGCCTTCTGGTTGTGGGTGGTCGCGCTCTTCACCGGGCTCCTGCTCGGCAGCACGCAGGGAACCGCTCCCGCGATCCCGGTCGAACCCGCGGTCGCGACGCACGGAGAGGAGGTGTGCTGACCATGCAGACCCATGCCATCGGCCTGATCCTGGCCCTGCTCGGCCTCGTTTTCGGCTGAGACGAAGATGATCGACCACGACCACGGGCTGTGCGCGCAGCGGCCGGCCGGATCCGCGGACCCGGCCGGCGCCCCGCGTGGACGGTGCCCGGCGACCGTCCACACGGTCATACTGACCCTCCGACGAGGATGGGTGCTGATGAACGAGAGAGCCACCTTCGGGGCCGAGCTGAGGCGCCGCCGGAAAGCGGCCGGGATTTCACTGACCGAACTCGCCGCCCGCACCCATTACAGCAAGGGTTATCTCAGCAAGGTCGAGACCGGCCTCGCCACACCGAATCCGGCACTCGCGGCCTTGTGCGAAGCCGAACTCGACGCGGACGGAATCCTTACTTCCTTACTGCCCGGTGAATCCGTGCGACGCCGGACCCGGCCCGATGCGCGTCCCTCCGGCCTGCCGCCGGTGACGACCGCTTTCTCGGGCAGGGCAACGGAACTACGGGCGGTCCGCACGGCGCTGGAAGCCGACGGCGGGGTCTGCGTCGTCTCCGGCATGGGCGGTGTCGGCAAGACGGAACTGGCGGTCCGGTGCGCGCGCCGGCTGGAATCCGGGTTCGCCGACGGCTGCTTGTTCGTCGACCTGCGCGGATACGAGCTCGCCGCCGGAACCGCGGCCGTGCACGACAGGTTGCTGCGCGTGCTGGGCGTTCCGGCCGACCGCATCCCCGCCGACCCGGACGATCGCGCGGCGCTGTACCGGAGCCGTCTTCGCGGGCGCAGCCTCCTTCTCGTGCTGGACAACGCGGTCAGCGCGGCACAGGTGCGTCCGCTGCTGCCCGCCGAGCCGAAATGCCGGGTGCTGATCACCAGCAGATCGAGATTGAGCGCGCTCGACGACGCCGGGCACGTCTCGCTGGACATGCTCCCGCCGGCCGCGGCGGTCGAACTCTTCACCACGGTCACCGGTGTTCCCGCGAGTGACACCGTCGTCCGGGTGGTCGAGCGGTGTGCCCGGCTCCCCCTCGCGATCCGGATCGCCGCGGCGAGGCTGCGCGCGCATCCCGCCTGGGACATCACGGAACTCGACCGGCGGCTCGGCGACGAGACCGCCCGGCTCGGGGAACTCGACGACGGGGAACGCACCCTCGCCGCCGCGTTCCAGCTGTCCGTCCGGCAGCTGAGCGCCGCCGAATCACGACTGTTCGGCCTGCTCACCGTCCACCCCGGAACCTACGTCGACATCCACGCCGCGAGCGCGTTGTGCGCGCTTCCACCACGGGAGACCGATCGCTTGCTGGAACGTCTGCACGATGCCCATCTGCTTCTCCAACCGGAGCCGGATCGATACGGATTCCATGATCTGCTTCGCGCATTCGCCACTGAATTCGTACAAATTGACGAGGAGGACGGAATGAACGCGTTTCGACGGCTGACCGATTTCGCTGTCCGGAGTGCCGCTCAGGCCGACCGGCGACTCACTCCGTATCGCTTCGTCCCGGAGGTCACTTTCGACTCGGAAACGCCGGAACCGGCCCGGCTGGACGACGGCGAGATGGCGATGTCCTGGTTTCGCGCCGAATGGCCGGGGCTGGTGGCGCTGTGCCGGGCGGCGGGGGAACGCGGCGAGCACGAGCGGTGCTGGCAGCTCGCCTTCTTCCTGCGCGACTTCTTCTTCGTGGCCAAGCTCTGGGATCCCTGGCTGGACACCCATCGCTGGGCGCGGGTGTCGGCCGAAGCGATCGGGAACACGTGGGCGCTCGCCACCACCACGGCCAACCTGGGGGTCGCGCACGTCGACCGCGGCGACCTCGACGCGGCGTCCGCTTGTTACGGCGAAGCCCTCACGCTCTTCCGCCGCATCGGTGACGGCCACGGGGAAAGCACGGCACTGGCGCACAGCGGCTGGGCCGATCACTACCGGGGCAAGCACGCCGAGGCACTGCGGGATCTCCGGCAGGCACAGGCGTTCTACGTCCGTGACGGCAACCTGCGCAACGCCGCGATCACCGGCCGGGGAATCGCGCTGGTCCTGACGGCGATGGGGCAGGCCGCCGAAGCCGCCGCTCTCGCCGCCGAAACACTGTCCGTCTTCGACGAACTCGGGCTGGACCTCGACGCCGCGATGGCCCTCAACTGCGCGGGCTGGGCCTGGTTCCACACCGATCGGCGTGCCGACGCGGCGTCGGCCTACCAAGCCGCCGTGAAGCGCGCCGAGAGCTGCGGGAGTCCCTACGAAACCGCGCGCGCGTACACCGGGCTCGGCAATGTCGCGGCCGCCGAAGGCTCCGCCGGGCGGGCCGCCGAGCTGTGGGAACGCGCCGACGAGATCCACCCCGATCTCGACCCGGTCATGGTCGGGGAAGCCCGGATCCGCACGGCGACGGAGCATTCCCGGCCTCGCGGTTAGGTCGGTGACGGTGGGGCTCCGGGCGCGTCAGGTGATCCGCGATCCACACGGTCACGCGCGACAGTCCCTGTCACCCACCCTCGCCGGAGCCGGCTGGGCCCGGGACGCAACACTGGCGCGGGTGCCGGTCACTGAGAGATGTGACCATGCAAAGGACCGGAGCGGAGGCACCGGTGGGGGCAGTCTCCGACCTGGGCGACCGGGAGCTGTGGGACCGGGCGGCGGGCGGGGACGAATCGGCCTTCGCGGAGCTGTTCGAGCGGCACGTCCAAGCGGTGTGGAACCACGCCTACCGGCTGACGGGCTCGTGGTCCTCGGCCGAGGACCTGACGTCGAACACCTTCCTGATCGCCTGGCGGAAGAAGGCCGACCTGACGTTGGTGCGGGGTAGCGCGCTGCCCTGGCTGTACACCGTCGCGGGCAACCTGGCGCGCACCGAACGCCGCAGCGCGAGCCGCCGCCTGCGGCTGCTGCGGCGTATCCCCGAACCGCCGGACGTCCACGATCACGCGGACCGCGTCGCCGCGCAGGTGGACGGCGAGGAACGACTACGCCAGGTGATCGATGCGGTACGCGCGTTACCCCCTGCTCAGCGGCAGGTGGTGGAACTGTGCCTGCTCGGCGACTTGTCGATCGCGGACGCGGCCGCATTGCTCGAAGTCGCCGAAGTCACCGTCCGTGCGCATCTGTCGCGGGCGCGGACGCAGCTACGCACCTCGATGGAGGCGAAATGAGCATCGAAGAACTTCTTCCCCCACGGCGAGAGCTGCCCGCAGACGTGCGGTACCGGCTCCGCGAGGACGTCCTGTCCGGGCTCGACCGGCCGAAGCGGGGCCGGTGGGGGATCGTCGCCGCCGCGGTCGTGCTGCTGGCGGGCGCGGCGACGGCCGGGGCGCAGCTGTGGCGGGCCGAGCCGCCGACGGCCGCCGGGCCCGCGCGGGACCCGGCGGCGCTCGTCCTCGACCGCTGCTGGGCGGCGGCGCAGACCGCGGGCAAGGCCGGACGGCTCCCGCCACGCGGTTCGTGGACGTCGCCGACGCTGGCCGCGCAGGGCCAGCAGGTGGGCGTCACGTTCCTCGCCGCGGGCAAGCCCGCCGCCTGCGAGACCACGGCGACCACGGTGACGCTCACGAATCCGGCCGCGCCGCTCGGCTACGCCGCGGGAAGCCGGACGGCGTTGCTGCTGCACACCGCGGGCGGGCTGGTCGCCGGGATCGCCGACCCGGCGTGGGCCAGGATCGAGCTCTCCCGCGCGGACGGGCTCGGCATCACGATGGAGCGGGTCCCCCCGGCCGATCACCTGTTCCTCGGCTTCACCCAGACCCCGCCGTCGATGGGTGCCCTCTGGGCGGGCCGCTGGGACGCCGACCAGACCGAGCGCACCTGGCCGCGGCAGGTGCTGCCCGTTCCCGCGGCGCCGCTGTTCAGCGTCATGGACCGGCAGGCGGACCGTTCCACCCCCGCCGGCCTCGCGCTGAAGGAATGCTTCGAGCGCGCGAGCCGTCCGCCGGACGACGCCGCCTCCTACCAGGCCGGAGCCGTGCTCGACAACGGTCCGTACCGCGTCGTGACGGCGCGTAACCCCCAGCACGCCCTCGCCTGCTCCACCGATGGCAAGACCGCCGAGATCCACGTCGACACCTTCGTCGGCAACTCGATCCCCGCCCGGCGGCTGATCGTCCCGGACATCGGCGGCCGGACGCCGTTCGTCGGGATCGTCCCGCCGTCGGCGACCAGGATGATCGCGGACTTCGGCCTCCCCGCCCCGACCGCCGTCCCGGTCGTCGCCGGGACGTTCGCGGCGTGGCCGCCACCGGGCTCGGCACCGATCGGACCCCGCAGCACGACCTGGGTGAAGGTCTTCACCGCCCAGGACAGCCCGCTGTTCAACGGCGAGGTCGGCGGGGGATGACCGGCCGGCCGTCGCTCATCGCGCAGCCCCGGCGGCGGGACTGCTACGGTTGATCCGTCGCGGTTCAGACACCAGCCGCCGGGCCCTATCTTTCCGGGTACCGGCCTGCCTGGACTGGGCCCTGGCCGGTCCCCCTGTTACCGGCAAGGAGTCATCTTGACCGATTATCGCGCACCCGCCTCCGACCCGCCCCGTTCGAGCCAGAGGTTCGTGTCCTCGCTCGAGGTCTCGGTCACCGCCTCCGACAAGGACACGGTGGTCACCGTTTCCGGCGAGATCGACCTCGGGGTCGCCGACGGTGTGAGGCAGAGCCTGGACGACGAACTCCGCTTCGGGCCCGCGGCGCTGATCGCGGACCTGTCCGAGGTCAGCTTCTGCGATTCGTCGGGCTTCACCGCCCTCGTCCAGATCCGCGCGAAAGCCGAGGAAGCGGGCATCCCGTTCATCCTGGTCACCCAGGAACGGGCCCTGCTGCGCCCGATGTCCCTCCTCGGTCTCGACGCCGTCTTCAACGTGCATCCGACCATCGCGTCGGCGCGGGACGCGCTCGCCGGCTGACATCACCCGGCCCCGGCTCCGACCGGCTGTCATGATGAACCACCGACGGCTGGAGGAGTCATGGGGTTTCGCATCGGCGGCCGCCCGCTGGCGGAACGATTGACCGAGGTCCTGCCGACGCTGGCGAAGGCGGTGCTGGCCGAGATCGTCGCCAGGATCCCCGAGTACGGCCATCTGCCCGCCGAGGAACTCAGCGGCGACATCACGCACGTGATCGAGCAGAACATGCGGTCGTTCATCGACACCCTCCGCACCGGCGCGACGCCGACGCGGAAGGAACTCGACTTCCTCCGCGAATCGGCCGCCCGCCGCGCGGAAGAGGGCATCCCGATCGACATCGTGCTCACCGCGTACCACATCGGTATCCAGGTGATCTGGACATCGCTGACGTCCGACGCGCGGCCGGAGGAGGTCGCCGACGTCCTGGCCGTCAACGCGCTGACCCTGCGCTATCTCGAAGTGGTCACCCCGGCGGTCGGCGCGGGCTACCTCGACGAGCGGCGGACGATGTTCGACGACGAGCGTTCGGCACGGCACACGGTGCTCTCCGCCCTGCTCGACGGCGAACCCGCCGACGTCGCCGCGGGACAGGCGGGGCTGCGCCTGGCGCCGTGCTACGTCGTCCTCGCGGCGTCTGTCGGCGCGCATCCCGACGAGGAGGCCAGCGGCGTCGACCCGCTGGTCGCCGGACGGCGGAAGCTCCGGCGGCTGCGGGTCGAACTGGAACGCCAGATCCGGGGCACGGTCCTGACCTCGCTCACTCCCGAGGGCGGGATCGCCCTGCTGCCGTACGAAAGCGCGGCCGGTGAACTGTCCACACAGGATTGGGCACGGCTTGAGCGGGTGCTGGCCGACGTCGCCCGGACGGCGGGCGCGGAGGTCATCGCCGGCGCCGCGGCGGCCGTGCCCGCCCATCTTCCCGCCGCGGTGAAGCTGGCGCAGGAAGTCCTCGCGGTCGCCACCGGCTCCGGCAGGCCACCGGGGCTGTACCGGCTCGACGACGTCCTGCTCGAATACCAGCTGTCCCGACCGGGACCAGCGCTCGACAGGCTGGCGACCCGGCTGGAATCGTTGGAGGGCAACGAAGAACTCCTGCAGACACTGGAGACCTTCCTGCGCCGCGGCGGACGGCGGCAGACCGCCACCGCGCTTCACGTCCACCCCAACACCGTCGATTACCGGTTACGCCGGATCGCCGATCTCACCGGCCTGGATCCCACCCGGCTCGAACACATCGCCCTGCTGAACGCGGCCCTCTCGGCTCGCGCCGTCACCGGACGGGCGTGAACGGCTACCGACCCCAAACCCGCCGTCGAGGCCGAGCATCCGGCGTACGGAACGCGATTCGCCGGGAAAGACGAGAAGCAGCGTCCCGGTCTCGTCCGCGAGCAATCGCGCCCGGCGCAGGACACCGACCCCCGTCGTGCCGAAGAATTGGACCTCGGACAGGTCCAAGACCAGCCTGGTGCCGTGGCCCCGGAGCCGTCCGCTGAGCAACTCCCACAACTGGGGCGCGGTGCCGAGGTCGACCTCGCCGTTCGCTTCGACGACGGCTATTCCCCTGGCGGGCCTGCTCACTCGCAGCCGAAGACGGCCATGGGGTGCCTCGAGCGCCCGCAACTCGGCGGGCACGAACAGGGCACGCTTCGGCTGAGGCGTACGAGGTACCGACAACGAGGTCATACCGTGGAAGTACCCCGTTTTCGCGTCGGGTGAAACGGCGGGCCGCTTGAAGGTCGGCCCGAACGGGTACCCCCCCCAGGTCGAAAGGTGATGGCCGATGTCCTTCGCACAGCACGGAACCGGTCCCGTGGTGGCCGGATTCGACGGTTCGCCGGAGACCGGACGAGCGGTGGCCTGGGCGGCGACCGAGGCGAGGACCCGGGGTCGCGGCCTGGTGCTCGCGTACTGCACGCCTGACGAGGAGTCCGCGCGACGACGACTCGATTCGGCAGCCGAAGCACTGCAGCGCACCGACCCGGATCTCGAAGTCCGGAAGATCACGCGTGACGGCGCCCCGGACACCGTCCTGACGGCGGTTGCCGACGAAACGGACGCCGCGATGATCGTGCTCGGCGAATCGCATACCGGTGTGTTCAGCCGCGCCGTCACCGGTTCGACCGAATCCGGTGTGACCCGCGCCGCCGGGCGCCCGGTCGTCGTCGTCCGCGGGCAAGAGCACCACCAGGACGGGCCGGTGATCCTCGGGACCGACGGTTCCGAGCAGAGCGCGCAGGCGGCCGGGTTCGCCTTCGACTACGCGGCCCGGCACGGTCTCGCCGTGCACGCGGTCCATGTCGCGCGGATCCCGGCGTGGGGCCCGTCCACCGAACCGCTGCTCGGCGGGCCGGTGCTGGATCCGGCGCCTTCGATCCCGCAGGAGGTCGCCGACGAACACGTCGGCAGGCAGCTGAATCCCTGGCGGGAGCGCCATCCGGAGGTGCCCGTACGGATCGTGCACGGCATCGGCCCCGCGGGGCAGTCGCTGACCGAGCACTCCGCCGACGCGGCGCTGCTGATGCTCGGCCGGAGCGATCACGGCGACTTGCGGCGTCTGTTGCTGGGTTCGGTGAGCGACGACGCGCTCCACCATGCGCATTGCCCGGTGGCGGTGGTGCGTTCGTGAGGGCGCCTCAGCCGTCCAGCGGGGCCGCCAGCTCGCGAAGGAGGTTCTGGGACGCCCGCAGTTCCTGCGCCATCAGCACGCCCGCCGCGCGAGCCTGCCCCAGGCCCCTGCCGACCCCCGCGACGGTGTCCCACGCCTCGGCCGTCGGGCCGACCTGCGGGATTCCGCCGTTCATCAGGCTTTCCTCGAGCTGTTCCTGCAATCCCGGCAGGATGTGCGCGAGATCGTCGGCCAGCTGACGCAGCGCGCCGAGCGTCCGGCTGAGGTCGGCCGTCGAGGCGAGTTCGTCCTCGCGCACCCGGCGGCACAGTTGACGCACCACGGAAGAGGCCTGCGCGGCCAGCAGGAACGGCGGTTCCGCCGAGACGAGGTCCATGCCGGGTACTACCCACCGGCGGCGCGGCGAAAACAGGTTTGGCGATACCCGTCCGGGGTTACTCCCGCTTCGTGACCGACGAACTTACTTTCGGTATCGAAGAAGAGTTCTTCGTCGTGGACAGCGAAGGGCACCTCTCCCAGACCGGGGATGCCGTCGTGGACTCCGCCGAAGAGCCCCAAGGCGAACTCCAGCACGAACTCACCCGCTCGCAGGTCGAAACCGCGACCGACATCTGCCGGACCCACGACGAGGCTTTGCTACAGCTGCGGGCCCTGCGTGCCGAACTCGCCGAAGTGGCGGCCCAGCGTGACTGTCGTCTCCTCGCCTGCGGAAGCTCGCCGCTGTCGGAACCCGGGTTGCCGCACATCACCCCGCATCCGCGTTACGAACGCATCGCCGAACATTTCGGTGCCACCGCGAAGACTTCGCATACCTGCGGCTGCCATGTGCACGTCGCGATCCCCGATCGCGAGACGGGTGTGCGGCTGCTCACGCGGTTCCGGCCGTGGCTGCCCGCGTTGCTGACGCTCACCGCCAATTCCGCCATCTCGGACGGTTTCGACACCGGCTACAGCAGCTGGCGTTACCAGCAGTGGGCCCGCTGGCCGTCCGCCGGGCCACCGCCGGAATTCACGTCGCTGGACCACTACGAGAGCATCGTCGACGGATGGCTGCGCGCGGGTGCGATCCTGGACCGCCAAATGGTCTATTGGGACGTGAGGCTTTCCGAAGCGCAACCGACCCTGGAGTTCCGGTTCTCCGACGTGGCAGCGAAGCCGGAGGAGGCAGTGCTGCTCGGCATCCTCATCCGGGGGCTGCTCACCACGATCCTCGACGGCGACGAACCGGCGAGCGGCCTGTCGAACGAGATCCTGCGCGCCCATATGTGGCGCGCCTCGCGCGACGGTCTCTCCGGCCGCTGCCCCCATCCGCGGACCGGTGACCTCACCCCCGCCGCCGAAGTCGTCACCGACGTCGTGGACTTCGCCGCGGCCGCGCTGAAGACGACCGGCGACCTGGAGTTCGTCCGGGAGGGCTGTGCCCGGTTGTTCGAAGGCGGCAACGGGGCGGACCGGCAGCGAGCCCGGTTCGCGGAGCAGAAGAGCCCCTTGGACATCGTGGATCTCGTCGCCGTCCGGCACACCTGAGGTTGGGCGCGGTGACCGGCGCGCCGGCATCCTTGTTTCGCCGGGGCTGCCCGCGCCGGTCCACCTCGCGGCCGGAGGCCGTACAACCTCGCTTCACCGGCCGCTGCCCACGGGGTTACCCGCTTGCCCGAAGCCAAACCCCCGGATTCCCGGCCATCCCCGGTTTGCCCGCGTCGTCCAGCGGGAATCCCCTCACCATGACGGATCTTCCCGGCACGCGGGTGCCGAAACGGGGGCGTTGATGGCCGGGATCGGAGTCGAAGAGGAGTTCCTGCTGGTCGACCCGAGGACCGGGGTGAGCTGCCCGCGGGCAGGTGCGGTGATCGCCCGGCACCGGGCTTGTTGCCCGCTGCCCGACGGCGCCGCCGTGCATCCGGAACTGCGGCCGACGCAGATCGAGGCCACCACCGGTATCTGCGAGACGTCGGACGAGCTGCGCCGTCATCTGGTGGCGGGACGGCGGACGCTCGCCGAGGCGGCCGCGGGCGAGGACTGCGCCATCATCGCCTCCGGCACTCCCCTGTTGCCCTCTCCCGATCGCGACTACGAGACCGACGGCAGGTTCGGCAGGGTGGACGCCCTCTTCGCCGGGATGGTCAAGTCCTACGAGGCCTGTGGCTGTCATGTGCACGTCGGCGTACCCGATCCGGAACTGGCGGTCGGGGTGGTGAACCATCTGACGCCCTGGCTTCCGGCGCTGCTGGCGCTTTCGGGGAACTCGCCCTTCGACGGCGGGCTCGACACGGGGTACGCGAGCTGGCGGACGGTGCAGCAGGCCCGCTTCCCCGGCTCGGGCGTCCCGCCGTACTTCAAGGACGTCGCCGACTACGAGGAACAACTCGGACGGCTGGTCGACTGCGGCGCGATCGTGGACGAGAACCAGACGTTCTGGCTCGCCAGGCCGTCCTCGCGCTGGCCCACGGTCGAGGTCCGCGTGGCCGACACCGCCTCCACTGTGGACGAAGCCGTCCTGCAAGGACTGCTCACCCGCGCCCTGGTGTCCACCGCGCTCGGTGCGCTGGGGCGCGGGGTCGAAGCCGGGCCACTCGATCCGCAGATCGCCTCGGCCGCGGTGTGGTCGGCCGCGCGGTACGGGATGTCCGGTCCGGCGGTGGATCCGGTGGCCGCGAAGACCATCCCGGCGGACGACCGGCTCGCCGCGCTCATGACGCATATCCGCGACGCGCTGGAGGACTCCGGTGATCTGACGACGGTGCGTGACCTGCTCGGCACCCTGCGGGCCGAGGGCACCGGTGCCGAACGGCAGCGTCGCGCGGCGGAGGACGGGGACGTCGCGGTGCTCCGCATGCTCACGGAAGAAGCGGTTCCGCACGCGTAGATCGGGTACTCCCGGTCTATGACGATGATCGAGCAGGAGGTGGCCGCGAGGCTGCCGCAGAGCCGCGGTCCGCTGTCCGCGGCCGTCGTGAACACACTGGCGGGCGACCGGAGGGACGAGTTCGACCTCGATGCCGCCGCGACCGCCGATCCTTTCGGTGAAGATCTCCAGCTCGCGTTGCATGTCTGCTACGAGCTTCACTATCAAGGTTTCTCCGAAGTGGACCCGGGCTGGGAATGGAATCCGGGTCTGCTCGGTTTCCGCGCCACCCTGGAGCGCGTCTTCCTCGACGGCATCCGGGCGGCGGTGCCGGGTGGCGACGACGTCGACGGGCTGCTCGACGAACTGCAGGTCGAGCCTGTCGACGGCGACGGCGTCTCGCATTTCCTTCGTGACAAAGGCGAATGGTGGCATGTCGAGGAGTTCTTCGCGCACCGTTCGATCTACCACCTCAAAGAAGGCGATCCCCACGCTTGGGTGATCCCGCGGCTGCGCGGCCGGGCCAAGGCCGCCGTGGTCGCCGTCGAGTTCGACGAGTACGGGGGCGGGCGCGCCGAGCAGGCGCATTCCCGGCTGTTCGCGGATCTGCTCGCCGCCGCCGGGCTCTCCACCGGCTATCTCGCCTACCTCGACCGGGTTCCTGCCTGCACGCTGGCGACGGTGAACATGATGTCCCTGTTCGGGCTGCACCGGCGTCTGCGCGGGGCACTCGTCGGGCATTTCGCCGCCGCGGAGATCACCACGGCGCCTTCGGCCCGGCGGATGGACGAGGCGCTGAAACGGCTCGGCGGCGCGGAGGAATGCCGCTACTTCTACACCGAGCACATCGAAGCCGACGCCGTGCACGAACAAATCCTGCGGCACGACGTCGTCGAAGACCTCCTGCGGCGGGAACCGGGACTGACGGCGGACGTCGCCCTGGGCATCCAGGCCACCGAATTGCTGGAGGACCGGTTGGCCGGGCATCTGCTGGACTCGTGGTCCGCCGGGGAGTCCTCACTCCTGCGGCCGCTGCGTCCCCTGTCGTGACCGGCGGCGGTGGCTGGTGTCGCAGAACGGGTAGGACTTGCTCCGGCGGCAGGCGCAGAGGGCGACCATGAACCGGTCCGAGGTCACCGTCTGGCCGTCGTCGGTGACGATCTCGACCGGCCCCTCCACCAGCACGGGGCCGCCCGGCTCGATCCTGACCCGGGTCCTCCGGTTCGCCGGTGTCATCGGACAGGTCCCGTCTTGAGCGCCTTCAGCATGTCCCGCACCAGCCCGTTGTCCGAAGGCAGCGCCCGCAGTGCCGCCACCGCGCGGCCCTGGACCGACGAACACCACCGCCACCACGAGTCGAGGTTCTCCGTCAGTTCCGCCTCACCCGCCGGGACGAGTGCCGGCCAGCCGAGCGCGTCGGCCTGCGCGGTCACCGCGCCGCCGCCGTCGACCGGGTCGACGGCCAGCGCCGGGACGCCCGCCCGCAGCGCCAGCACCAGCCCGGACAACCGGTTCGTGACCACGACGTCCAGATGCGACAGGATCGACGTGAACTGATCGGGTGTCGCGCAGCGTTCCCAGTCCGAGGACGCCAGGCGCGGATCCAGCGGCACCCGGCCGCAGTCCAGCCCCGCGATCCATCGCGTCAGCGTGGACGACCTGGTGGACTCCTCGAGGATGACCCCCACCACCAGCACGTCGTCGGTAGGGACCTCGATCGCGAGGTCCGGGGTGGCGATCCCGGTGTGGTCCCGTGCCAGCACCTGGTCGAAGCCGACGATCGTCTCGTCGTCCGGATCGTCCACCGAGACGCCGACGGCGATCCGCCAGCAGTGCGCGAACCGCCGGTGCACCTCGAGCACCTGCCATCCGTGCGCGCGCCCGCCGGCGAACACGACGTGGCTGTACCGCGCCGGATCCACCTCCTCGTAGTTCACCCCTCCAGGCCGATACGGCGGGCTCCACGCCAGATCGTGGGGGACCGCCGCGGCCGAGAGGGCCGCGTCGATCCGCCGCATGCCCAGCACGTCCACCGGGGTGGACTCGCCATGGCGGAAACTCGCCCAGC
Source organism: Amycolatopsis sp. cmx-4-19 (assembly GCA_049998115.1). GTDB lineage: Bacteria > Actinomycetota > Actinomycetes > Mycobacteriales > Pseudonocardiaceae > Amycolatopsis. The sequence goes on from JAEBEO010000004.1 coordinate 177,343, forward strand.
CGATCACCAAAGCTCGCATACCCGATGCGTACCCCGCCCCGCTCGATTCACACGGGATTCCGTCGGCGAAGTGTCGGGAGTCGCCTACCGCCGGTAGTGGACCTCGCCGCGCAAAGCAGGCGCGGTGGGGCTTCCGCAGCGCTGTTCGAACGTGACGTCCAGTGCCAGGAGGCCTTCAGCCGCGACCGTTGGAAACCGCGAAGATATGTGCTCCCCGCCGTGGTCGTAGGTGCCTTCCTGGACCGCACCGGAAGGAGCGCTGAAGTCGAGCCGGATGTAGTCAAAGCCATGGTCCGTTTCAGCGTCCACGCGAAGGGTGTCGCCGAGCTCGTACGCCCGCACGTCGTTCTCGGGGGAGGCGGCCCAGTGGCCGCTCTTGCCGATGACCGGGTGCGCGCCCTGTTCGGCGGTGTAGTCGAGGCTCGCGATGGTCTCGGCGGCCGCGACCGGCGCGAACGCGGTGGTCAGACCGGCGGCGATGGCGAGCGTCGCGACGGCATGACGCGATTTCATGGATCCTCCAGTGACTGTCGCCCCAGCGGGCGGTCATCCCCGATCTTGCCGAGGGTTCCCCCTGTCCCGCAGGAGTAGAACTACTCAACCGTCCGTGAAGGCCTCCTTCCCTACCGTGCCTGAGCCGTGGGTGGTGTTGCGAAAGTGGCTTTCGCAACACCACCCACCCACCCACGAAGGGCAAGAGGCCCTCCACGCATCCGCGACCACCGGCCCGAATTCGCCCTGGCCTCGGCGACGTCGAAGACTCGCGTGGTCACCGAAGGCGACCGAGCCCACCGTCCGTGAAGGCCTCCTTCCCTACCTTGAGAGTAGGGAAGGAGGCCTTCACGGACGCACGGACGCACGGACGCACGGACGACCAGACGCACGGACGCACGGGACCTCAGTGCACTCGCCGGTTCTCCGCGGTCCCCCGGTACCGGATCGTCCACAGGCTCCGCCGGATGTAGGTCCGCTGCAACCACCGGTCCCGCCCGTTGTGCCACGCGAAGAACTGCGACCGCGCGTGCAGGCCCTTCCGGTTGTTGATCAGCAGCGCCGTCCCCGGCTCCAGTTTGACCTGGTGCGCCACCTCGCGGCAGATCCGCTGCAGTTCCTCCAGCGCCTGCTCGGCCTCGACGGTCTCCCCCACCACGCCGTTCGCGGAGACGGCCACCTCGGGCGAGTCCGCCGGGCCGGAGATCACCGGCACGAGGTCGGAAAGCACGTCCGCGCCCTTGGCGACATCGCGCACGTAACTGCCGGGCGCGTTGAGCCGGAACAGCGGGCGACGCAGGGTGTCGAGCACGTCGGGGCTCAGCGCGGCCGAGATGTCCCGCCCGTCGGCGTAGTAGGTGACGGCTTCCTTGTTCCCGTCCTGGCGGACGCAGTTCAGCACCAGGAAGTCCGGATTGGACACATCGTAGCGGCCGACCTCGTCGTGCACGATGTCGTTGTGGAAGTTCAGGAACACGTGCGAGCTCTGGTTGGTCTGGCTCCGCGCGCCCGCCGAAACCGGGACGACGTCGTGCACGAGTCGGCCGCTCTTCTCGGTGGTGAACCCGACGGGCTCGCCGAGCAGCTGGCTCAGTCCCAAAAGGACGGTCTCGGCGACGAACGTCTTCTTGTCCTTGCTGGGTTCGCCGTCGATCGGTGTCTCCGGCAGCTCCGGATCCACCGGCAGGTTGCGCACGAGGGCGACGCCGGGGGTGTCGACGTGCCTGCCGAAGTCCAGGATCGTCTGCAGCTGCTCGATGGGCAGCCGCGCGAAGGCCACCCGGAGCATCGCCAGCGAGCGGTCGATGTCGTCGACGGGGTTCGGGAAGGACCGCAGCTCGCCGCCGATGGTGTCCCGGACCTCGTCGGCGAGCACGACCTCGGCGAAGGTGCTGACTAGGGTTTCCTGCTTGCTGGTCATGGTGTCCTATCTACTTTCCGCCGCCGCTGGACCGGCGGTCTTGTCCGAGTCCTTGGTGGACTTGTTCCCGAACCTGGCGATCAAGGAGAGCGCGGGGGCGGTGGCGATCGTCGAGACCAGCGTCATGATCACGAGCATCGCGAACACCGTCGGGCTGATCACCTTCAGCTGCAGGCCGACGTTGAGCACCACCAGTTCCGTCAGCCCCCGGCAGTTCATCAGCGCCCCGAGCGAAAGCGACTCGCGCCAGCCGACGCCGGTCAGCCGGGCCGCAGTGGTACTGCCGACCCCTTTCCCGAAGACCGCGACCGCCGTGATCACCACGGTCCAGAGCCACAGCGAACCGGCGCCGAGCAGGCTGAATTGCGTGTGCAGACCGGTGTAGGCGAAGAAGAGCGGCAACAGCAACGTCAGGGTCACACTGCCGAGCTTCCCGGCGGCGCGGGTGACGACCGGCGCGTTCCTCGGCGCGATCACGCCGAACAGGAAGGCGCCGAAAAGCGCGTGGATGCCGATCTGGTTCGTGGCCAGCGCCGACAGCATGATCCCGCCGAGCAGGATCGCCAGCACCGCGGGCTCCGGTACCCGGGCGAGCAGCTTGAGCAGCAGCGGCCGGACGACGTAGATCATGACCAGCACGAACACCAGCGTGAGCCCGATGGTCAGGAAGACCTCCGACGGCGTACCACCCTGGCTGACCGCGACCACCACGGCGAGCAGGCACCACGCCGCGACGTCGTCGACGGCGGCGCAGGTGAGCGCGAGAGCACCCAAAGGGGTCTTCGAGATGCCGCGGTCGGTCAGGATCCTCGCCAGCACGGGGAACGCGGTCACGCTCATGGAGACCGAGATGAACAATCCGAAGGCGAGGAAGCTTACATCACCGCCGAAGAGCGGGTACATCCCGAGTGCGAGCACGATGCCGGAGACCATCGGCAGCGCGATGCTGACCTGGCTGACCGTCACCGCGGTGAACCCGCGCCGCCGCACCGCGGCGACGTCGATCTCGGAACCGACCAGGTACATGAAGAAGATCAGGCCCAGCTGCGCGAGGATGCTGACGGCCGACACCACCCCACTGGGGAACAACCAGCCGAACGCGCCGGGCCAGACGACCCCGAACAGCGACGGCCCGAGCAGGATGCCCGCGACGATCTCCCCGATCACCGCCGGCTGCCCGAGCCGCCGGGCCAGCATTCCCGCCAGGTAGCAGGCGCCGAGGACCACCGGCAGTGCCACCAGCAGGCGCGCGTAGGTGTCAGGTCCGCTGTCGACGGCCTGGACCACCGCGCCCCCGGCCGGTTCGTAGGCCGTGCCCAGCCCGAGCACGACCGCGATCACCACCGCCGGCACCGCGATCAGCACCGTCCCGACGAGGACCCGGCGCAGCGTGGTGCGCCCGCCGCGTTCCCGTACAGCTGACTCCATCGAGTTTCTCCTTACCCGGCACGCAATTCCAGCGTGCAGCATTTGACGCTGCCGCCCGCCTTCAGCAGTTCGGACAGGTCTGCGCCGATCGGTTCGAAACCGTGTTCCCGCAACTGCGCGGTGAGCCCGGTGGCGGCCTGCGGCAGCACGACGTGCAAGCCGTCGGAGACGGCGTTGAGCCCGAACACGGCGGCGTCGCGTCCGGAAGCCAGGATCGCGTCGGGGTACGTCTCCTTGAGCACCAGGCGGCTGTCCTCCGAGAACGCCTCCGGGTAGTACATGACCGTGTCGTCGTCGAGGACGGCGAGCGCGGTGTCGAGGTGGTAGTACCGCGGGTCGATCAGGGTCAGCCCGATCACCGGCCTGCCGAAGAACTCGCGGGATTCGTTGTGTGCCTCGGGATTGGTGCGGAAGCCGGTCCCGGCGAGGATCTTCGGCCCGGCGACGAGGTAGTCGCCCTCGCCCTCGTTGACCCACTGCGCCTGCCGCACGTAGCGGTAGCCGTTGGCGCGGAACCACGCCAGGTACGCGTCGGACTCACCGCAGCGTTGCCGGTGCTGGAACCGCGCGACCAGCACTTGGCCGTCGACCACGGTGGCGCCGTTGGCCGCGAACACCATGTCCGGCAGGCCGGGGAGCGGGTCGAGCAGTTCGACGCGGTGCCCGAGATCGACATACAGGTCGTGCAGCCACTCCCACTGCGCGACGGCCAGTTCGGTGTGAGTGGGCTTTTTCGGGTCCATCCAGGGGTTGATCGAGTACTCGACGTCGAAGTACGTCGGTCTGACCATCAGGTAGTGCCGTTGGGTGGCTGTACGAGACACGCTGTCCTCCACGCGGATACGGTGCTAGTCCTGGGTTTCGGTGAGCTTGACCTCGATCTTCCCGGCCAGGTCGTTCGCGTTGCGCATGGCTTCGTCGAACGAGGAGCCGAGCGCGCCGATACCGCCGAAGATGTTGTTGCCGAGCGGCGGACGCTTGATCAGGTCACCGGGCTTGGCGAAGATCTTGAGGTAGTACAGGGATTCCGACTCGTTCACCGCAGGCGGGACCTCGATCGAACCGATCACGCCGCCGGGGCAGATCAGGCACATCGCCGCGGTGTGCACACCGGTCGGGCTGAAGTGGCCGACGTCGGGACGCACGCCGCGCGAGACGTCCATGAGTCCCTTGATCGGGTCGTAGCCCGCCGAAAGCCGCGCCATGTGGTCGAGTCCGCCACCGCCGGGGCGGATGGCGATCTCCAGCAGGAACGGCTTGCCCTGGTGGAACCGGACCTCGGCGTGCAGGGCGCCGCGGGTGATTCCCTGCGCCTGGACGCCGGTGGCCACCACGGCCTGCACCTCGGCCACCTGCTCCGGGGTGAGCGACGTCGGGGCGTGATGCACGTCGTCGTCGAACGTCTCCCCCTCGGAGGTCACGCGGTCCACAATGGACCCGAGGTACACCTCGCCGTCCCAGGCGAGTGCCTCGATGAGGTGTTCGTGACCGTCCAAGAAGGACTCGACGAGCAGACCGTGCGGGCCGAGGTCCAGCCCTTCGGCCTCCATGTTGTACCAGGTCATCCGGTCGATGCCGGCACGCGCCTGCTCGTAGCGCTCGCGCATCTTCTCTTCGTCGTCGACCCGGAAGACGAAGTTGCTGGCGGCGCCGAGGGTCGGCTTGAGGATCACCGGATAGCCGAAGTCCCCGGCCGCCTGCAAGGCCGCGCCGAGGTCTTCGACGAACCTGTAGTCCGGATGCGCGGCGCCGCCCTTTTCGTGCGCCTGCCGCATGACGAGCTTGTTCCGGCTCGTCCGCGCCGCGTCGGTGCCGACCCCGGGCAGGCCGAGTGCCTCGGCCACCGCGGCGACCAGGACCACCCCGGACTCGGAGAAGGTGAGCACGCCGTCGAAGGATTCCTCGGCGTGCCACGCCTCGGCGTGCCGGACGAGGTCGTCGATGTGGTTGCTGCCGGCGATCCGGTAGCGCTCGGACGGCCATAGGTCCTCCGTGCCGATCCCGTTGAGCACGTACAGCACCCCGCCGAAGTCCTCGATCTGCTGGTACCTGGGCAGGTAGTAGTAGGAGTTCTGGCTGGCTTCCAGCGCGAGCAGTTTCACGACACACCTCGGAGTGCAGGGCGGGTTGGGTGGACGCCGGACGCGCGCACGAGCGGCCGGTCGAGCGGTTCGAGTCCGGTCGGGGCCGGATCCGCCCCGGTCAGGCGGGCGGCAAGGGACCGGGCGATCAGCGGGGCGAACTTGAAGGACGAGCCGCCGCACGCCGCGTAGGACAGGACCCGGTCGCCGAGGACGGCGAGCAGCGGGCCGAGGGTGGAACGCCGGGACAGGTAATGCCCGTCCCGGGTGTCGACCAGCCAGTCCCGGCGGAAACCCGGGATGAGCTCGGCGAACGTGTCGATCAGCTGCTCACGCCACCAGGCCGGTGCCCGGCCGGTCCCGACCTCGTCGACGACCCGGCAGGCGCTCGCGGCGCTGAGCTTCAGCGGCGTCCCGGCCACCGGGGGTACCAGCCACGCGCCGCCGGGGGTGCCGAGCGACGTGATCGCCGGCGTGGCCGCCCAGGCGGCGGCGTCGGACGGCGGGACGTCGCAGTACAGCATCGTCTGCCGGTGCAGCACGAGTTCCCTGGACAACTCGGGGGCCAACAGGTCCCGCGACCACGGACCGGCCGCCAGCAGGACGGCGTCGCCGCGCAGGATCTCGCCGTCGGCCAGCCGCACCTCGGCGCGGTCGGCGTCGACCCCGACGACCTTGCGATGCGGATGGAGTTCGGCGTGCGCGTGCCACCGCAGCCAGCCGGCGCAGGCCGCCAGGACACGGTCGGCCAGCAGGACCCCGGCGTGCGATTCGAAGACGGCGCCGGTGCCGGGGACGAACCCGGCGTGCGGGAACTCGGCGGCGATGTCGTCCGCGTCGAACACCTCGGTCTTGGACCCCGCCGCGATCAGCAGGTCCTGTGCGGGCCGGGCGTCCTCCGGTGTCACCGCGGTGAGCGCGCCGACCTGTTCGTAGAACGACGTGGACAACAGGTGCTCGAGATCGGTCCACGCGTGGTGCGCGGTGATCGCGGCGGCCGTCTTGGCCGGGTCGCCGAAATGCAGGGCGCGCAGCACCCGGTGACGATCGAACGAGGTCGCGCCGGAGAACGGGATGTCGGCCTGGTCGGCCACGACCACCTCGTGCCCGGCCGACACGCACTCGACGGCGGTCAGCAGCGCGATGACGCCGCCACCCGCGAGCACGATCCGCATGGCCTTCCCCCTCCGGAGGTAAGTGTGTTCGGGCAGCACGGGATGCCCGGATGCCACGTCTGGACGCGTGGCATCCGGGTCTTGCCCCCGCCGGGCGGGTGCTCAGGATTCGCGCGGGGTCACGAACGTGTCGTTGATGACGTAGCCGTCGAGGCCGTACGTCTCGCCGTACTCGATGAGATCACTGGTGCGGTTGAGGAAACCGCGCCCGTTGTTGTTCAGCGAGGTGTTGCACAGGACGCTGAACCCGGTCTGCTCCCGGAACGCTTCGAGCAGATCCGTGATGCCGGCGTTGCGTTCCCGCGTCACCGTCTGGGTGCGCGCGGTGCCGTCGACATGCGTGATGGCCTTCAGCTCGTCGGAAGTGACGTGGTTGAAGTACAGCATGTACGGGTCCTGCACCGAACCGACGAACCACCGGGGAGCGTCGGACTCCAGCGCGATCGGCGCGATCGGGCGGTAGTCCTCCCGGCGCTTGATCTTGTTGAGCCGCACCGTGGTGTCCACGGTGAACGGGGCGGCGAGGATGGACCGGTTCCCCAAGGCCCGCGGGCCCATCTCGTAGCGGCCGCGTGCCCAGCCGATGATGTTGCCGTCCTTGATGTACTTGGCGACCTCGCTCGCCACGAGCGGCCGCGTCTCGTACTTGGCGGGATCCGGGACGACGTCCTCGACGAAGTTCTCCCCCGCGTAGACGTCCCAATCAATGGTCGCCTGCCCGGTGTAGAACCACTGCGCGTCGATCGCCGTGCCCAGTGCGGAACCACTGTCGTTCGGGCAGGGCGGCACGAACACCGAGGAGAACAGGCCGCTTTCGCGCCACAACCGGTTCCAGTCGCAGTTCAGCCCGCATCCGCCGGAGATCAGCAGTGGCAGGCCCTCGGTCATGTTCTTCTCGGCGTAGTCGTAGAATCGGTCGAAGATCGCCTGCGAGTGCTTGGCGGCCGCGTTGCGGTACTCCTGCGACCACACGCCCGCGTTGTACAGATGGGACCAGGACATTTCCTCTTTGGACAGACCTAGGATGATGCCGTCGCGGTCGAGGATGAAGTCGATGGTCTTCTGCTCGTCGGGGGTGAGCGGTCCGGGTTCGGCGAAGCCGGTGAGCGCCATCTGCTTCCCGGCGTCGTTGAACCGGAACTTTCCCTTGCCCAGTGGGAACTTCGGGTCCGCCAGCGCGAAAAGGTAAGCGTACTTCGCGCCAGGATCACTCAGCACGTGCTGCAGGTGAGTGGCCTCACCGCGCTCGTCGATCCGGTAGAAGTCCCCGATGTTCCCCTCCCACACCAAGGAGTAGTACGCCTGGCCGGGTGCCGCGGGGGCCATCCCGAGGGAGGTGTAGATATGCGAGCGCTCGTGGGTCGAGGAGAAGTAGCGCACGTCCTTGCCGAAGAACTTCCCCGCCTCGTCGGAGATCGCTCCCTCGCCGACACCGAAGTATCCGGTGCGGGAGGGGGGTTCCACCGAGAACTCCCCCTTGACCCAGCCGCCGAGCGCGACCACGTCGGGCTGCCTGTCGAGCATGCCGGCCGCACGGGCCATCAGCTCGCCGGTGATCCGGTCGTAGCGGGGGTAGTTGTCCTTTTCCGACTCCAGCGCGAACAGCAGCTTGCCGTCCTCGATCGCCACGATCCCGCCATCGTGACCCTCTTTCATGGACAGAATCAGCATTGTGTCACCGAATTTCGCTCGCCTTCATTCGTCGACTCATTCAAGCCGCGCGGCCCGTTGACCGGAAGCTCCGCGCGGCTCGAACAATCAACCTTCGGACGAGCCGCCCGGCAGGGTGCGCACGGCCTCGCGGCGAAGCGACTCGAACGCGGTCTTCCGTGCCCTGCGGCCCGCCATCGGGACGGCGGCGGCGAACGGGTTCGGATCGCGTTGCCGCTCGGCGGCGAACGCGCTGACCAACCGGGAAACCGCGTAGCGGCCTGCCACGCTGGCGCGCTGGAGCAGACCGGCGTCCACCACGGATTCGAGGAGTTCGTCGGCGGTCTCGATCATGATGCCCATCGCGGCGGCGATGCCGATCGACGTCGTCCAGCCCGCCCCGCTCTGCCCGAAGTGATGGATGGCCTCCCGCCCGGCCGGTGAAAGGTGTTCGTACGCCGACGTGAACCGGTCGCGCACATTGACGTCACCCACACAGAGGCTGCCCATGAGCCGTTCGCGATCGGCGAGCTGCCCCGCCGTGTACGCGATCGCCCATTCCGGGCGCGCGGCGATCTTGCGGCCGACGATGTTGATCGCCAGCGGGAGATCACCGCACAGGTCGGCGATCGCGTCGGTCGCGTCCTGTTCGGCGCGGACCCGGTTCACACCGGCGATCCGGCCGATCAAGGCCAGGGATTCGTTGCGTGTGAAGGTATCCAGCTCCATCCGGTTCGCGTCCTCCAGCCCGAGCAGCCGGGCGCGGCTGGTCACCACGACCTGGCTGTGCGGTGCCCGGCCCAGCAACGGCCGCACCTGACCCTCGTCGCCGACACCCGCGAGCAACACGAACAACCGGCGTTCCGCCAGCAGGGAGCGGTACAACCCGATCCGCTGCATCGGGTCGTCGGGGACGAGATGCGCCGGCACGCCGAGCGCGCGCAGGAAGCCACGCACGATCCCGTTGGCCGAGCGGCCACCGGTGCCGCTGTTGCTCAGGTCCGCGTAGAGCTGCCCGTCCGGGAAGTCCGCGGCGACCTCTTCGGCGAGGCGCAAGGCGAAGGCCGTTTTGCCGACACCGATCGGACCACTGACGAGCAGTGGCACTTTGCCCGGCCCGGCCGCCCCGATCATCCCGGCGGCCTCGGTCAGATCCTTCTCCCGGCCGACGAACGTCCTCGATCCCATGGGCAGCTGGGCCGGACGGGCCAGGTGGATGACCCCGGACGCCAGTGCGTGCGTGCCGTCCACCGGCACCTCGGCCTGCGCCGGCGCGGGTGCGCGCTCCTCGCGGGCTTCGACGCCGACACCCATTTGCCCGGCGATGCTCCGCCAGCGCCGGTCCCACGCCGCGCGGTCGCCGCCGCACGCGGATACGAACGCCAGTGTCACAGCGAGGGTGGGCAGCCGATGGCCGCTGGCCGCGCTGGACAGCACGGAAGGCGCGAAGAGCGCCGTCCTGGCGAGTTCCCGGTAGCTCGGGTTTCCCGCCCGGTTCCGTAACACCCGCAGATCATGAGCGAATGCGGCGATCGGACCAGTGGAGCCGTCCAACGGTCGCTCGGGTCTGCCCATGCCATCTCCTCCCCTGGATGGGGCAACGCGATCGCGCTGCGTGACCGACATCCTTGTGGCCTTCCTGGACACAACCCTAAAGGACCAATGAACGATGCAGCAGATACAAATAGGTGACTCAATGTACAAAGTCCAATAGTTGGACGCGGAAATTCACCTGCTTGGTGGCACCGGATAGGGTGCGTCCATGTCTGACCCCCTGCCGCCTCTCGCGGAACTCCGGCGGGCCGCCGAAGTGTTCAACGGCTTCGCGAATGCCGACACCACTTGGCTTCGACTGGTCGGGGAAACGCGGTCCGCGATCGACCTGTCACAGGCCGCACACCGCACAATTCTTCTTCGCTGGTTGAACTCGTGGGGGTGCCGCATCCGGTATCCGCGCGAAGGCGAGCCCGCTCCCTTCGACGACGGGGTCCGGGCCTGGTGGGAAGCGTGGGGAGCCGCGCTGCCGGACGTCGACCTGGTCCACCTGACGGACGCGGGGATCGACACCGCCGCGAAGGCGTACTCGGACCTCGCGGGTGTCGTGGTCTCAACCGGACGGTCGAGGCGTACGCTGGGCCCGACCGCCGCGGCGAAGGCACTGTATGCGTTGCGGCCCAACACGATCATGCCGTGGGACGCCGCGATCGCGGCTGCCCTCCACGGCGAGCGTGACGGTGCCGCGTTCGGCAGGCACCTGCGGCTCGGCCGGGACTGGGCCGCCGCGGTGATCGCCGAAACGGACGCGGCCGGGGCCGCCGGGGACACGATCCCCGCGTTGATGGGCAGGCCGGTGTCACTGGCGAAGATCCTGGACGAATACCTCTACGTCGCCTTCACCATGGGCGCCGGAGGTGACTGGGGAACAGAACATGGAGAATGGTGGAAAAATGGTAACCGGTGAGGATGTCAGGAAGATCGCTTCGGACCTGCCTCGCGCCTATGAGGCGCTGGTCCGCGACCGGGCGAAGTTCCGGGTGGGGCGAATCGTGTTCCTTCGCTGTCACCCGACGAAACGGTGCTCGGATTCGGCTATCCCAGAGAGGAGCGGGAAGCACTGGTGGCGGGCGAGCCGGACAAGTTCATGATGCCGATTCCGTCCGATATGCGCTATCAGTGGGTTCGCGTCCGGCTGTCCGCGATCGATTACGAGGAGTTACGGGAGCTGATCGTCGACTCGTGGCGAATGTGCGTGCCGAAGAAGGTCTGGACTGAATACTTTGAAAAGAACCCGCGCTGAACCACTCCTATCGACGTGAGCCATTCAGCCCCCTCGACCACCCGGACCGATGCCCTGCCGCCGCCGCGGGTCCGTGAAGGCTAGGGCAGATGTGCATGAAGGCCCCCTTTCTTGCGCTGGGCGCGAGGAAGGGGGCCTTCATGGACATCGAGCAGGGCTAGTCGGCGACCTCCTCGATCGCCGAGGTTCCCCGCGAGCCCTGGGACCCGTACCGCTCCCACACCTCGTTCAGCCGGATCCGCCCGTCGGGCAGGAACTCCGGCGTGTTCGTGCTGTGCCCCGCGATCACCTGACCACTGGCCAGCACCATCGTGTAGGCCATGTCGATGGTCCCGTTCTCTCCGCACTTCCCGGTCAGCGAGCCGAGCCGGACGCCGCCGCCGGTCAGCTCGGCCCACACCAGGTCGTCCTTCTGCCGGTACCGGGTCACCGGCGCGTTCGGGTCGGTGCTGACCTTGCGGAACCGTTTCCCGTCGTAGTTGATCATCCGTCCCGCTCCGTCCGTCCAGAAGTACCGGGGAACCACAGGTCGTCCGCGGTGAGGTCCGCGAGGTCGTACTTGCCGAGCGCGCTGGCGAGCAGCCGCAGTTCGAGTTCGAGGCACCGCACCAGCCGCACCAGCCCTTCCGAAGCGTCCTCGTCGACGGCCAGCAGCGCCGCCCGGCCGAGCCCGACGGCGGAAGCACCCATCGCGAGACACTTCAGCGCCCGGCTGCCTTCCCAGATCCGGCCGGACACCAGCAACGACGCGTCGTGCTTCCCGACCCGGCGCAGGCATTCCACCAGCGGCAGGCCGACCTGGTCGAGGAACACCGACGGCGCCCAGCCGGTGCCGCCTTCGGCACCGTCCACGGTGACGGCGTCCGCGCCCGCCGCCCAGGCGACCTCGGCCGCTTCGCCGACGTCCCGGCCCGGGTGCAGTTTCACCCAGGCACGGGCCCGCGGGTAGTTGTTGCGCATCAAGTGGATCTGCTGGCGCAGGATCTCCCCGGTGAACGTGCCGGGGCTGCTGGAGCGCAGCACCATGGCGGTGTCCGTGCCGAAGGTTTCGTCCACCGTGTACTGTTCGGCGACCTCGACGGCGGCCGTGCGCGAGAGCACGGTCATCCCCCCGAGGCCCGGTTTGGCGCCTTGACCGACCTTGAGCTCGAACGCCAACCGTCCCGTCTCCAGCAGTTTCGTCGCGGACGGGTCGCTGTAGACGAGGTTCCACACCTCGGCGTCGGCGTCCTCGGTGCTCTGCTGCACGACGACGCCGCCCAGCCCGTCCGGCGCGGCATCGGCGTACGCGCGGATCCGGCCGAGCAGGCCGTCCTCGGCGCGTTCGCCCATCCGGCCGTATCCGTGCATGGGCACGACGTTCTCGCCGATCACCATCGGCATCCCGAGCCTGCCTGCCTGCTCGCTCGCGGCGATCCCGAGCCCGCTGCCCGCCACCTGCGTGGATCCGAACGCGCAGAGGAACACCGGCGACGGCGCGGTGAACCCACCGAGCACCGTCGAAAGCCCGACGTCGCCGTAGACCGGTTCGCGGGCGAGGTCGAACATCTTCTCCAGACGCCGCGGGACGAACACCGGCGGCACGATCCGCGCGCGATCGAGTTCGTCGGGAGGACTGTCGACGTCGGCGCCGAACAGCGAGCGGCCGTAGCCCCCGACGTCGGGGAAGATCGCCGCGCTGCCTTCACGTGCCCGGGCGCGGATCGCGTCTTCGGGGAGTTGCCGCGCGGTGATCACGGCGTCGCGATCCCGGGCAGCTTCGGATACGCGTTGGCCTGCCAGACCGCGTCCAGCCCGGCGAGGTAACGCGTCACCCGCTCCAGCCCCATCCCGAAACCGGCACTCGGCGGCAGACCCTCGCGCGCGAGGTCGAGATACCAGGCGTACTTCGCCGGGTTCTCCCCCGTCTCGCGCATCCGCTCGATGAGCCGCCGGTACTCGTGCGTCCGCTCGCCGCCACTGCACAGCTCGCCGTACCCGTCCGAGGCGACGAGGTCGAAGTTCCGCAGCACACCCGGTTCGGTACTCGACTCGCCGTCGGTGAACCCGCGCGACCCCTTGGGGTAGTCGACGATGAAGAACGGCCGGTTCGTCTGCTCGGAGATGATCCGCTCGCCCTGCCAGTCGATCTCCGCGTCGGCGCTCTGCCCGTGCAGCAGCCCTTGCAGTCGCGACACCGCCTCGCGGTGCGTCATCCGCTCGAAGTCCTCCTCCAGCAGCGGCGTGAACGCGTTCTGGTCCCGTCCCAGCGCCGCGAGGTCCATTTTGGACTCGCGCAGCGTGTACGTGACCACGTGCCGGAGCAGGCCCTGTGCCAGGTCGAGGACGTCTTCGCGGCTCGCCCGCGCGACCTCGACGTCGATCTGGGTGAACTCGACCAGATGCCGTCCGGTGGTCGCGGTCTCCAGCGGCTCCAGCCGCACGTTCGGGGCGACGTAGAAGATCTTGTCGAACGCCAGCAGCGACGCCTGCTTGTACAGGATGACGCTGGTCATCATCTTGTACTTGTGCCCGTAGTAGTCGACGTCGACCTGTTTGGCACCACGGCATCCCGGGTCGGTGACCGGGCCGATCAGCGGTGGCTGCAGTTCGACGAACCCGTTCATGCCGAGGTACTCGCGGGTGCCCGCGGTGATGCTGTTCTGGATGCGCAACGCCGCCTGCGTCACCGGTGACGTCAGGTGCTCGCGGGTTCCCGGCGGCAGTGCCGCGCCCGGTGTTCCTGTCATCTTGTACTCCCCTGGATTGGTTTCACAGTCTCGATTCCCGGCATCCCGTACCGCTCGTCGAACGAACGCTCGACGTACCGGAGTGCCTCCAGCAGCCCCGCCGACGTCATCCGCCGGTCCGCGGGCAGGTCGACGAGGTCGCCGAGCGGCATCCCGCCGATCCGCTGCCATTCCAGCCGTCCGCTGGGATCCAGCCTGCCGCGCGCGCGGCCGGCGTTGTCCGGATGCAGGCAGAACGGGACGTCCAGCTGCCCCCGCGCGAACGCGGTGATCAGTGCCCGGCCGAGGTCGTCGTCGAGGGAAAGAACGTTGTCCACCAGCGCCTTCGCCTGCGCGTGGATCCCGGTGTCGCCGAGATGGCCGACCGGGGAAACGTCCCGCGCGGCCTCGGCCGCGTGTTCGAGCGCGATCACGTTCTCTTCCACCGTCGGGACGCGATGCGCTTCCGAAGTGGTCTTGACGATCAGCCTGCTCGCCCCGGTGCGGGCGGCCAGCCGGGCGGACTCGGCCAGCAGCGCCAGCGCGCCGCCGGGAGTCCTCGGATAGACGCCCATGTAGTTGTAGATCACCACATGCGTCCGCGCGTGCGGCACGTATTCCCTGATGAGGGCGTGCAGCGCGGCGACAGCCTCCTCGTCCTGGCCGGCGTGGGTCTGCTGCGCGTAGCTGAAGGAGATGCAGCGGACGCCGTGCCGCCAGAAGAACATCCCCTCCAGCACGCTCAGCGCGACCAGCAGGGCGGGCGGGCACAGCTGGCCCATCATGCACCCGCCGAAGGTCTCCAGATGCGGTTCCAGCCGCGGCCCCCTGGCCAGCGCCAGCGTTTCGCAGCACCGGCGCCAGTTGTCGACGGCGGCCGAAAGCGGCATCCGGCTGTAGGGCAGGCAGTAGGAGACCGGTCCCCCTTCGGTCGCGTGCAGGCCGAAGTCCAGCAGTTTCCGCACGACCCGGCGCGGATCCGGCGAACCGTGCCGGATCTGCACCGGGAAGTCCCCGGCCCGCACGGCGTCGAGCAACGCCGTCGTCGTCGCGGGATCGTGGTCGACGAGCGGGTACCCGTTGAGATCCGCGCCCGCGGCCAGCGCCGCCAGCGCCGCGTCGTGGTCGCCGACCCGGGTGTAGCTGTCGATCGTGATCGTGCCGACGGTCGCCGCCCGCGCCTCGCGGGTCGCGAGCAGGCCCCGGCCCATCCGCTCCGGATCGGCGAACCCCATCCGGGGCTGGACGACCAGTTCCCCCCTGGCGTGGTGGCGCGCGACCACCTCGCCGAACGAAAGTCCCCGTCGCGGGGCGAGCACGCTCATCCCGCACCCAGCGGGACACCGGTGCGCACGGCGAGGGTGTGGATGAACGTCCGGAACGGGCTGAGTCCGCCCGAGTCCTCGAACACCGCGTCGAAGCCGGCTTCCACCAGCCGCGCGGCGTTGCTCCCGCCGACGACGTCGAGCTTCCCCCCGATGACGACCGGCATCGTGACCAGACCCGGCCGCGCCCGGAATCCCGACATCAGCCGGACCCCGTCCTGGCAGCCGTGCCCGTTCACACTGCTGATCACCACCAGATCCGGACGGCGGACGGCGCATTCGCGCACGATCGTCGCGTCCGGGACGCAGGCGCCGAGATTGGTCACCCGGCAGCCCAGTTCCTCCAGCAACAGCTCCAGGTACACCAGGTTCCAGGTGTGCGCGTCGGACGAGAGCCCGGTGACGATCACGTCGAGACCGGTGTCCGGGAGGGCGGGCTGGACGGCTTCGATGCTCATGGCGCGGCTTTCTCCCTCTCCTCACCGTCCGGCCGCACGTCGATCTCGATCAGCGCGACGGCCTCCTCGGCCAGGCGCGACGCCTTCGCCGGGCTGTCCGCGGTCACCATCAGATCGCCCACGCGGTCCCACGAACTGGTCAGCCCCTCGAACCGGTCACCGGCCGAAACACCGACGTCGCACATGAACACGCCCTCGGCCTGTGACGCCTTCTCGACCCCACGCACGTCCTCGATCAGGCCCGGCTCGATGGACAGGAACCGCACCGCGGCACCGCCTTCGGCCTTGCGCGGCAACGTGTCCATCACCGGTTCGTCCTTCATCACCGCGAAGTAGGCGCGGTTGAGCTCCACCGGGTACGCGCGCTGGATCAGCTCGATGATGCCGTCGCCCGCGAACCGGCCGGCGCATTCGACCAGGTACGGGACGCCGTCCGAGACGATCCACTCGCAGTGGACGATCCCGGTGCCGAACCCGGCGGCGGCGGTGAGCCGCCGCGTCTCCTCGTTCAGCGACGCGGTCAGTTCGCCGGAGATGTCGGCGGGGACGATGTGCGCGAGCTCCACCGGACGCGGCCCGGGGAACAGCCGCTTGCCGGTGACGTTGGCGAACAACGGTTTCCCGTCCCGCAGCAGCATCTCGACGCTGTACTCGTCGCCGTCGACGAACTCCTCGGCGAGCATGCGCAGGTCCATCGCGCGGTCCGGGACGAAGATGCCCTCGTCCTGTTCGACGCAGTTCTCCCACGCCTGCTCGACCTCGTCGACGTCGGTGATCACCTGCGTGCCCACCGACGCCTGCCGGTTCGCGGGCTTCAGCACGATCTTCCCCGGGTGCTCGGCCAGGAACGCGCGGACGTCGTCGGGGCCGTCGACCCGCGACGACGCCGGGTTCGCGATCCCCGCCGCCCGGCTGACCTGGCGCAGCACCGCCTTGTCCCGCAGGATCTGCGCCGCGCCGAAGCCGGCGCCGGGCAGTCCGTAGCGTTCGGCGAGCCGGGCGGCGAACGGCGTCGCGTACTCGGTCAGCGGCACCACCGCGGCCGGGTCCAGGCCGCGGTGGAGGTGGTAGAACTCGTCGGCCTTGCCGGGGAGATGGAACTCCCACTCGATCAGTTCGCGCACCAGCGCCGAGCCTGCCACCGTCTCCCGCGCGTTGCGCTTGCGGACGACGTCGGGCTCCTCGACGAAGATCACCGAGCCGTCCGGCTGGAAGTCCTTGATGGACGACCCCAGCGCGGCCGCCACGAACCCGACCAGGACCACCGGGCGGCTCATGACTCCTCCTGGACGTAGTACCAGTTCTCCGGGTTGATCAGGCCGTACGGGTTCAGCGGCGAGAACCCGCGCAGGTTCCCGGCGACCTCGAACAGCCGCCGCGGGAACGTCGGCATGAAGATCACCGGCGCCTGGTCGGCGATGTACTCCTGGTACTCGTAGAGCGCTTCGAGGGAGTCGGTGGTGACGGTCTTCGCGATCAGCTCGTCCGCCTTGGCGTCGCGGTAGTTGCTGAAGTTGCATGCCGCGCCGCTCTGGAACAGGTTCTCGCCGGTCGGGTAGTTGTAGACCCAGCCGCCGCCCCAGCAGGACAGCTCCCACATCCGCTTCTCACCCGGCCCGTCCTCCGCCACCAGGACCGAACCCATCACCTCTTCGAGGCGGATCTCGATGCCCGCCTTGTCGGCGTCGTCCCGGAACTGCGCCATGAGCCGCGCCAGTGACGGACGTCCTTCCCAGTACCGCAGCGAAAAGCTCAGCTCGGTCCCGGCCGGGATGCCCTCGCCCGCTTCACCGGGCCCGGTGCCGGGCCGCACGCAGACCGCGGGGGACGCGCTGACATCCCAGCCGTTCTCGGCCAGCAGCGTCCGCGCCTTCTCCAGGTCGAACGGCCAGAAACCGCCGCGTTCGGTGATCTTCGGCGAGACCAGGTCGCTCTTGGGCAGCACCGGGATCGACCCGGTCTGGCTCCAGCCGTAGCCCTGATAGACCTCGCGGGCGCCGTACTCCTGGTCGAAACAGCTCTGCAGGGCCTGCCGGACGTAGGGCTGCCTGATCAGGTGCCCGGCGACCGTCGGGTTGCTGAAATTCACCGCCATGAAGTTGATGTTGAACAGGATCTGCGGTTCCAGCTGGAATCCGTCGCCCAGCGGGTTCGGCCCGCCCCGGGTCGGGTCGCCGTCCGGCTGGACGCCCATCCCCGGCGGCAGGAAGCCGACCTGGACCTCGCCGGACCGCAGCAGTTCGTACTGCTGCTCGTCCGACGTCGTCGAGACCTGGCGCAGTTCGTCGAGACGCGGCGGGTTCGGGCCGCTGTAGTGCTCGTTCGGGACGAAGGTGATGACGCCTTCCTCCGTGTAACTCTTCAGCCGCCACGGCCCGTTGACGACACTCCACACAGGACTGTCCGCCCAGCGCGTGCGGTGGCCGTTGTCCTCGGCGACGGGGTCGCCGTTCTCCGCCATCAGGAACTCGTAGACCGCTTCGGCCTGGTCGATGTCGTGCGTGGCGTCGGCCTGGCCGTCCGCGGTGCGGTCCCACGCCTTCGGCATCGGCGTGATCATGGTGAGCTGGTTCAGCAGCACCCAGTTCTTCGAGTAGACCTTGTCGAAGGTGAAGTTCACCTTGTCCTCGGCGACCTTCTCGAACGACACCAGGTTGTCCGGGAAGTAGCCCTCGCTGTAGGCGCCGAACCTCGGCCCCTTCGTCTTCAGCATGTGCATCCAGAAGATGACGTTGTCCGCGTCGACGGTCTCGCCGTTGGACCACTTCCACGGTTTGATCCGCACGGTGCAGGTGCGGCCGCTCTCGTCCCACACCGGCTCTTCGCCGACGCTGAGGTCGTAGTCGATCTCCGGCGCGCCGTCCCGGCCGAGCCAGTAGAGGGGCCGGTACATCAGCATCTGGAATTCGTAGAGGTTCCGCACGCCGAAGCGTTCACCCGGGGTGAACGGGAAGATCACCGCGGGCGGGAACCCGGGCAGGCAGGCCCAGGTCGCCACGCCGCCCTTGCTCGGCTTGTCCGTCATGGCTTTCGTTTCCTCCGTAGTGGGCCGCGCTCAGGCGGCGGTCGCCTCGAGAACCTCGGCGGGCTGCTTCTTCTCCTGCGCCGACAGCGGTTTCGCCAGGCTGAAGTAGGTGCCGATCACGATCGCGCCCTGCAGGATCGCCAACCCCCAGAAGGCGTAGGGCACGCTGGTCGCGTCCGCCAGCGTGGACAGGACGACGGTCGCGCCGACCCCGAGCCCGAGGCCGACCGCCTGGGTGCCACCGAAGATCCGGCCGACCCGCTCCTCGGGGCTGGCCCGCATCAGCAGGGTCCGGGCAGCGATCCGTCCTTGGGCGAAGCAGAACCCCGCGAACGGGATCGCCACCATCAGCGCGATGTAGTGCAGGGGCTGGATGGCCAGGCAGATCAGGTTCCCGAGGGTGCCGAGCACGGCGAGATGGATGCCCTTGAACCGTTGGCTGACCCTGCCGTACAGGGCGGCACCGACGATGAACCCGACCCCGGCCAGCGCGTCGACCACACCGATCATCCACGCGCCCTGATCGAACGTCTGCAGGATCAGCGTCGTCAGGATGACGTTGGCGACCATCAGGCCGATGTTCCCGTTGGCGTACAACAACGCGAGCCGCTTGATCGGCTGGCGCGCCGGGGCCTCCACCGGCGCCGACGGGTCCACGACGGACGCCTCCTCGGCCACCGGCGCCTTGACGGGCTTGCGGCCGATCGCGTAGACGAGGACGGCGGAGACGACGAAGGTCAGCGAGTTGAAGATGAACAGCGGCGTGGCGCCGAACCAGATCACCAGGAAGCCCGCCAGCGACGAGGCCAGCAGCATGCCGGCGTTGCTCGCCATCTCGAAACGAGAGTTGAACTTCCCGAGCCGCTCGTCGGCGATCCGTTCCTTGATCAGCCCGTTGCTCGCGGGCATGAACAGTGCCGCGGTGCAGGCGAGCATGAAGTTCGCTATATAGGACCCCAGGTTCGCCGGGCCACCGATCCACAGCCAGACCGGGAGGGCGAACGCGGTCATCGCGCTGACCAGGTCCGCGGCCACGCACAGCATCCGCCGGTCGACCTTGTCGACCAGCTTGCCGAACAGCAGCGCGAGCGCGACCTGCGGGATCGACACCGCGATGAACAGCCAGCCGACCGCCAGGGTGGTCTGTTCGGCGTGGAAGACCAGGATCGCCGCGGCGGTGATCTGGAAGGCGTTGCCCGCCGTCGTCACGAACCCGGCCGGGACCAGCAGGCGTTCGGCGAGCCGGGAACTCCGGGCAGCGTCGGCGGAGAGGGTGGTGTCGAGTGACATGGGGTCTCAGACCTCGCTCGTCGGGGGGAGTTCCAGCGGTGGCACGGCGAACGCCGTGGTGTGCGTGACGTCGAAGGCGTCCGGGGTGATCCGGGGTTCGAACCCGCCCGCGAGCGCGGCGCGCTCGGCGAGGTCGATGAGGATCGGCGACGCGCAGCCGATCAGCGCACGCAGTTCGAGGAAGAGGTCGCCCAGCCTGCCGCGGAGCACCTCCTGGTCGAGGTTGCTTTTCAGGGTGCGTTCCGTCGCGGCCCGCAGCCGCCCGACGTGCTGCACCAGCAGATCGGCCGCCCGGCTGAGGCTGAAGTCCTCGAGTTCGTAGTTGAGGGCGAACCGCGAGACCATCACCGCCGCGCGCTCCGTGGCCTCCGTCGACACGGGAAGACCGCCGCCCTCGCCACCGACCTCGGCGGTCAGCTTGCCGAGTGTCTCGGCGAGTTCGTTCCAGGGGGCGACGAGCCGCTCCCCCGCGACCTTCTCCAGCGCGGCGCGGCTGAAGTTCGTCCTGGCGAACTCGGGTGCGGTGAGGTTGAGGTAGAACCGCGCGATGTCGCGCGGCACCTCGGCCGCCAGTTCGCGGGCCCAGACCACGTGCCCCTTGCTGGTGGAGAACTTCTCGTTCTCCAGTTCGTAGAACTCGTTGACCAGCAACGTGTCCGGGAGGACGTACCGGCCTTCGTGCGCCATCAGTTCGGCGACGTGGACGACGCCCCAGGTGAACAGCGGGTCGAAACCCATGAACACCACGACCCGGGCGTCGTTCTCCGCGAGCCACGCGTCGTCGTCGGCGAGCTTCGGCTTCCCGTTGCGCCGCAAGGCGTACTCGGTGCAGTACATCGAGGCGGGCATACCCTCGACCCAGGCGTTGAGCTTCTGCCCCGGCGTCTGGAGGAACGGCGCGGGCAGGCCCCACTTCACCGGGTACGTGATCGCGAAGTCCGGCAACGGCCCGGCCAGCAGTTCCCGCATCAGCCCGAGCACGTGCGGCCGCCACGCCGAGCCGCGTTCCTCGTAGTAGGCGAGGAGTTGTTCACGGTACTCCGAGACCGGGAAGACCATGATCTCGGTCTCGCGGTAGGTCACCTCTGCGGACGGGTCGAGCACCGAGTACGGCTCGATGAGCGCGTCGAAGTCGATCGGATGCCCGCAGCCCTCGCAGAACCCGCCGCGGCTGTCGGCGAGACAGGTCGGGCAGCCACCGCCGACGAAACCCTCGACCAGGAACTCCCCCTTGCGTTCGTCGTAGGGCAGCCGCACCTTGCGCAGGCGCAGCTTTCCCTTGTCGTACAGGCGTTTGACGTAGTCGTAGACGAGCGCCTTGTACCCGTCGTCGGTCGGCGAGAAGCCGTCGACCTCGACACCCATCGCCTCGAACGTGCGCTGGATGGCGCCGGTCGACTGCTCCACCAGCTCGGGCGGCGTCGTCCCGACCCTGGCCGCGCTGGTGACGAGGTAGGTCTGGCTGTCGTCGGTGCAGGAGGCGAACACGCCCTCGCGCCCGGCCGCGCGCAGGTACCGCCGGTGCACGTCGGCGCCGAGGTACGGACCCGCGATATGCCCGATGTGCAGATCCCCGTTGGACGTCGGGGGGCCGCCGATGATCACCACCGGCCTGGTGTCGGGGGCCGCGGTCACACCGTCTCCCCGTGCCGGGCGGCGAACTTCGCCGTCATGTCCGAGTCCCACCAGATCGCGTACATCTCGAAGTCCTCGGCGCCGTCGTTGAGGATGCGGTGCTCGGTACCGGGCCGGTGGAACTCGATGTCACCCGGCTTGAACGCGCGGCGCTCTCCCCCGGACTCGACGACCGCCTCGCCGTTGACGGCGATGAAGATCTCGTACTCGTGGTGGGAATGCGCACCCGTCGCGCCGTGCGCGGGCACCGTCACCCAGGCGCCTTCGAACGGCGCGTTCAGCGCCGCCCACGGCAGGAGCCGCTGCCCGAAGGCACCGTTCTCGAAGACCATCTTCTCCCGCTCCAGCGGACGGATCTCCATGACGTTCTTTCCTTTCCGATGCTCAGCGGGTGGCGACGATGGGTGCCGTGTCGGGCGTCGGCTGCGGGGGCACCGATGGGGTCTCGCCGCGGTGGGCGAGGATGTCCTGCAGGATGTCGTTGGCGCGCGGGGCGAGGACGCTCAGCAGCGAGTCGGCGATCCCGTGCGTCGCCTCGTTGACGCCCTGGAGGTAGACGGCCGCGGTGGCGGGCTGGTCGATCTCCAGCCGGTAGTCGCGGGTCACCTTGATCTCCGAGAGGCCGATCGACTTCGCGATCTCCTGGACCATGCGCGGCATCTCCGGCGAGAAGCCGGTGCCGAGCAGCACGAGATCCGTGCGCAGTTCCTGCACCTCTCCGGTGCGGCGGTCGGTCAGTTCCAGCACGACCTCGTCGCCCTCGTCGCGAGCGTCGGTGATGTCGCTCATGGTGATCATCCGCAGCCGGGAGCGGCCGGAGAGCCGATCCAGGTACACCGAGCGGTAGAGCGAGTCCATCGTGCCCGGCGCCAGCCCGGAGTAATTGGTGTGGTGCATCTCCTTGAGCATCTGCTCGCGGGCGTCCGGCAGCGCGTCGAAGAACTTGTCCACCTGGGACGGGAAGAACAGTTCGTTGTTGAACTTGCTGCTCTCGTAGTAGTTCAGCCCGATCGAGCGCATCACCATGGTGGGCTTGCATTCGGGGAGGTCGTTCTGCACCGAGCAGAACAGTTCCGCCGCGCTCTGCCCGGCACCGATCACCGCGACGCGGTACGGCAGGTCCTTGCGGAGCTTGGCGATCCGCGGCAGGTACTGCGTGCTGTGGATGACGCGGTCCTGGTTCACCGTCCGGAGCTGGTCCGGGATCCGCGCGTCGCGGCCGGCGCCGACCACCAGGTACCGGCTGCGAATGGTCTCGCCGTCGGCGACCCTGGTCTCCCAGCCGGTGAGCGTGCCGTCCGTCCACACGGGAGTGATGTCGAGGCATTCCCGGCCGCGTTGCAGATCCACCAGCGAGAGCGCTTCGGCCGTCCACTTGAGATAGTCGGCGAGCTCGACCCGGTACGGCACGAAGCTGCCCATGTTCACGAACTCGTTGAGCCGGTTGGTGTCGTGCAGGTAGTTGAGGAACGAGAACCGGCTGCGCGGGTTGCGCAGGGTCACCAGGTCCTTGAGGAAGGAGACCTGGGACAGCGCCTCCGGCAGGAGCATGCCCCGCTGCCAGGAGACCTCCTCGTCGCGTTCGATGAGGACCGAATCGCGGGCAAGGCCGGGTGCGAGCTCCTCCAGCGCCACTGCGAGTGCCAGGTTGGACGGTCCTGCTCCGATTGCGAGAAGCTCGACATCACGGTTCGCCATAGTTTGCTCCGCCATCGTTGTGAGTGCTGGGAAAGTGTTCTGTGGTCCCGATGCGCTTTCAGCCACCGGAGGTCACCGAAGGCAGCAGGGGATGCGCGGTCAGCCGGACCTGGGCCATGGCCTTGTCCAGCATGACGTCGCAGTCGTCGGGGTCGCTGCCGGCACAGATCACGTACGCGTGCCGCGAGATGAACTCCGCGGGCGGCAGCCGCATCCGGGACCCGGGATCGACGAGCACGTCGGCCGCGAGGATCCCGCTGCCCGGCGACGAGTCCGGCACGGACACGGACTCGACGACGCAGTCCTGTTTCGGGTAGCCGAACCGCACCCCGACCCACCGCGGCTCGGGCTCGTGCGGGATATGCGGGCGCATGCCCAGCGCGACGTCGACCGCGGCGGCGCCCGGGTCGACCCCGGTCGCGTACCTGGCCAGCAACGGGATCAGGTCCCCGCCGAGCCTGCCGTTGATCTCCACGATCACCGGCCCTCGTTCGGTGAGCTTGAGTTCGGTGTGGGTGATGCCGTAGCGGAAGTCGATCGCGCTGTGCGCTCGGGCCAGCGTCGAACGGAGCGCCGGATCGGCGAGCAGGTCGTCCTTCGAACTCACCAGGTGACCGAGTTCCTCGAAGTACGGATGCATGCCGACCGTCTTGTGCCCCACGAACATCGGCGTGTACTCGCCGTCGACTACCGCGCCGTCCACACTGATCTCGGGGCCGGTCAGGTACTCCTCGACCAGCGCCCCGCCCCGGTAGGCGGGAGAGCCGCCGTAACTGGCTTCCTCCGCCGTCCGGAACGCGTTCCGGACCGCCTCGGCGTCCTCCGCGAGGCTGACGCCGATACTCGCGCCTCCCCCTCGCGGCTTGACGACGACCGGGTACCCGATCCGGTCGGCCACCCGGACCGCCTGGTCGTCGTCGTGCACGAAACCGAAGTCCGGCTGCGCGACCCCGGCCGCGGTGAGGGTCCGGCGGCTGAGCCACTTGTCGCGGCAGCCCTCGATCGCCGAGATGCCCGCACCCGGAAGACCCAGTTCGTCCGCGACGTGCGCCGCCGTCACGATCAGCGCCTCGTCCCACGACACCACGCCGAGCACCGGCGTCGTCGCGGCGAGCGCCCGCGCCGCGATCAGTACGGCCTCACGGTCCTGCAGGTCCAGCACCGTGGCGCCGGTGATGTAGCGGTCCTGCCAGGTCGGTTCGGCCCCGGTGAACAGCCACAAGGGATGCCGGTGCCCGGCCGACGCCAACAGGTACTCCCGGTACGGCCGCATCCCGCAGCCGATGACCAGGACAACACCCTCCGCAGAGCTCATTCCCTCTCCCCACCAGCCCGTCGCTTCGTCGCGGGCTACTACATCCCGGGGATTGGTTGACCGGAACCCTTGATTCGGGCAGAACAATCAACGAGACGCGAGGCGGGAACCTGGCCCCGGCGTTGCCTCGGCGAAGGCGACCCTTCCGCCGGCCGCGTTCCCAACCTCAGAGGTCACTACCCCTAGCCCGGGCTGGAACGCCCTTGCCGCCAGTAGCCGAAGAACGCGACGTCGGTTTTGGGGACGCCGTGTTCGCCGGTCAGGTGGCGGCGCACCCCGGTGGCGAGCCGCGACTCCCCCGCCACCCAGGTGTAGGACCGGCCCTCCCTCGGCGTCGCGCGCCGGATCGTCTCCAGCGCGAGTGTTCCCGGCCGACGTCCGGGTTCGTCCCGCGGCAGCCAGTGCACCCGGACGCCACCGGGCACCGCGACCTCGCGGATGTCGGCGCTCTCCGGCACCTCCAGGTACACGTCCGCGATCAGGTCCGACGGCGCGTGTTCGAGGATGGCGAGGATCGCGGGCACCGCGCTCTCGTCGCCTGCCAGCAACTGCTACTCGGCATGCGAGGGCGGGAGATAGGTGACGCCCATGTCGTAGATGCCCGCCGGGTCACCGGGCCGGGCCCCGCGCGCCCAGGACGACGACGGCGAGCCGGCGTGCAGCGCGAACTCGATGTCCACCTCGTCCGGTTCCGGACGGGCACGGCGGACGGTGAAGTTCCGCACCCGGGGACGGCGGGACTTCGGCAGCAACAGCAATTCGGCCATCCAGGCCTCATTCGACAAGGTCGGCATACGCAGCCCCGGCTGTCCCGGCCGCGGGAAGAACAGCCGCACGACCTGGTCGTAGCCCATCGGCCGGAAATCCCGCAGCTGGGGCCGCCGAGCGTGACCGTCAGGAAACCCGGGCTCGTCCGGTGGGCCGCGAGCACCTCCAGGGTGATCATCTTCTTGGTTTCGGGCGATTTGATTCTGGGCAGCACGTCGTTTTCCCTTCACAGGTCCAGAATCAGTCGTGGTGAGAGCGCTCGGGAAACGCAGGGGTACATCCGGCCCGCCGGGGCGCCGATGTCGTCGCGATGTTCGGGCTCGCCGCCCAGGACGGTGATCTCGCAGCTGCCGCAGACGCCTTCGCGCCAGCCCGAGGCGGCCGGTGTCCCGGCGTGGTTCAGCGCGTCCAGCAACGATTTCCCCACCGGGACCCCGATCGTCCGTCCACTTCGGGCACAGACCGCCTCGAACGCCCTGTCGGGCGCGGATTCCCGGACGGCGGGCCGGAATCGCTCCGCACGCAGTCGTCCGGCGGGAAACGCCGCTTCGGCGGCGGCGAGCATCGGCGCGGGGCCGCAGCAGAAGACCAGCGTTTCCGGCCCCACTCCGGCGGCCAGCGCGGCGAAGTCGGGACGACCGTCCTTTTCGGTCGCGAAGATTCGCGCCCGGCCGCCATACGCGGCGAGGAGTTCGTCGGCGAAGGGCATGGACGCGCGTGAGCGGCCCACGTAGACGAGCGTCACCGCCGAGCCCGATTCGCTCGCCGCACGCAGCATCGGCTTGATGGGCGTGATGCCGATCCCTCCGGCGACGAAGAGGTATTCCGGTGCCGGTTCCAGCGGGAAATGGTTACGCGGCGAGGAAACCTCAAGGGGGCGCGCCGGGCGAAGGAAGCGGTGGACGTACTCCGAGCCGCCGCGGCTGAGGTGATCGTGCCGGACCGCGACGCGATAGCATTCCCGCTCGGCCGGGTCACCGCACAGGGAATACTGCCGGGTCAGCCAGTTCGGCAGGGCGAGATCGACATGGGCACCCGGGCGCCACGGCGCCAGCGGGCCGTCCACGCCGCGCAACGTCAGCGAGACCACGTCTTCGGCGATGGGGTCGATCCGGTCGATGATCGTCCGCTGCATGTCAGTACAGCTCGCGGTAGGAGGTTTCGAGAGCCTGGTCGAGAAACGCCGGATCGAGGCTCATCTTGGCGGCCGCGAGCTCACCGACCGACGGCATCTCCCCGGCCAGTGCCTGGCTGGCCGGATCCCACAGACGGGACCGGACCAGCGCGCGTCCACAGTGGAAGTACACCTCGGCGACCTCGACGACGATGGCCAAGATCGGTTCGCTCGCCTCGATCTGCATGCGGGCGAGCACGTCGGGTTCGTCGCTGGGATAGGCGCGGCCGTTGACCCGCAACGTCTCCCGCATACCGGGGACGAGGAAGAGCAGCCCGGCCGCGCCGGTCTCGGCGATGTTGCCGAACGAGTCGGCGATCTTGTTGCCCGGCCGGTCGGGGATCGCGAGGGTGTGCTCGTCGAGCACCTTCACGAAACCCGGGTAGTCACCGCGCGGCGAACAGTCCATCCGGCCCGCCGCGTCCGCCGTGGCCAGTGTCAGGAACGGCGAGTGGGCGATGAACCGGCGGGAGGTCTCGTCGACGTGGTCCTGTTTCTTCTCCTTGAGCATGGCCTCGGGTTCGCCGAGCCGGGCCCGGACCGCCGCGGGCGCGACCGGCCGCGGCCGGGTGCGGACAGGCGTCATCACTGGTTCATTTCGGCGAACATGCAGGTCATGGCACTATTATGAGCAATTGTTCAGTTCGCGCGCTACTCGCTTTCGCGCCGTCCCGCCGGAGGTGTCATGACGTCGGATCAACGACGGCTCCAGCCACGTAAACAGCCACGCCAGATCCGCGCGGAACTCACCAGGGCGCGGATCCTCGACGCGGCTGCTCACGTTTTCACCGAGTACGGCTACGCCGCGGGCACCACCAACCGCATCGCCGAACGGGCCAGGGTCTCGATCGGCTCGCTGTACCAGTACTTCCCGAACAAGGACGCGATCCTGCTCGAACTGCTGAACCGGCACCTCGAAGAGGGCCGGGTGGCGCTGGCAGGCAACCAGGACGGCGAGCTGCCCGAGTCGCTCGAAGAACTCCTTCGCTTGTTCGTCCGGGCCCAGATCGAGAACCACCACGACGATCCGCGGCTGCTGCGGCTGATGATGGAACAGATACCGCACTCCCGGGCGCTGCTCGAGCGGATCGCACGGTTCGAGCGGGAGAACTTCGCCTACTTCCGCGACCTGTTCGGCCGCCACCCCGAGGTCCGGGTGACCGACCTGGACACGGCCACCCGGCTGGTGAACTCGGCACTGCACTTCGGCGTGCACCCGCTCGTCGCCGCGCCCGAACCGGTCGATCCCGGCAGGTTGGAGAACGAGATCGTGGCGATGCTGACCCGCTACCTCAAGGCAGCCGACGGCACAGCCGATTAGTAGTTAGTAACTGGTAACTTAGGCGCCATGGCCAGGCGACTGAGGATCACGCTGATGTGCACGGCGTTGTCGGGAGCGGTGATCGGCAGCGTCGGCGCACCTCTCATCACCCCGGTCGCCACGGGGATGCACGTCTCCCTGGACGTCGCGCAGTGGACGCTGACGGTACCCCTGTTCACCGGCGCGATCGCGAGTCCGGTCCTGGGCAGGCTCGGCAGCGGCCCGTACCGCCGTGTCACGATCCTGGTCACGCTCGCCCTGGTCACCGTGGGCGGCCTGCTGACGGTGCTGCCCCTTCCGTTCGCGGCGTTGCTGATCGGACGCGGTCTGCAAGGGCTCGCGGTCGCGGTGGGCGCGCTGCTGATGAGCGTCGCCCGCACACATCTGCCCGCCGAGCGTTCGGCGTCGACGATCGCCGCGTTGTCGGTCGCCTCGACCGTCGGCATCGGAGTCGGCTATCCGGTGATCAGCCTTGTCGACCAGCTCGCGGGTCTGCGCGCCGCGTACGGCATCGGACTTCTGCTGTCCGCCGCCGCGCTGGCCCTCGCGTGGCGGACGCTGCCTGTCGAGGCACCCGGGCCGCGGCCCCGGATCGACGTCGCCGGCGCGCTGCTGCTCGCTCTCGGAACCCTCGGGCTCCTCCTGGCCATCGCGGAACCCTCCATCCGGGCGACGCCGTGGCAGGCAGGCGGCATCCTCGCCGGTTCCGTCACGATCCTCGCCGTCTGGGCGATCGTCGAACTGCGCACCCAGGCGCCTTTGGTCGACCTGCGGCTGCTCACCCGAGGGCCCGCCCTGCGCGCGAATCTGGCCGTCCTCATCGCCGGGACAGGCCTGTACCTGCTGTTCAGCCTGTTCACTCGCTATGTGCAGACACCCGCCGACGCCCACTACGGATTCGCGCTCCCCGGCGTCGCCGCCGGCGCGGCCCTGATCCCGTTCTCGCTTCTCGGCTTCCTCGCGGGAAAGGCGATACCGCGGCTCCTCGCGCGCATCGCCGAGCGTCGGACCTACGCGCTCTCGGCCGCGACCGCGGGTGCGGGCGCCCTGCTGTTCGCCGTCGCCCACCCATCGCTCGTGGCCGTCCTCGCCGCGATCGCCCTGCTCGGCTTCGCCGTCGGAGGTGTCTTCGCGGTGATGCCCAAGCTCGTCCTCGTCGGGGTGTCCCGGGAAGAGACGGCGAGCGTGCTCTCGATCAACCAGATCATCCGCAGCATCGGCTTCAGCATCGGCAGCGCGCTCGCCGGAGGTCTCCTCGCGGGCGCCACCCCACCCGGAAGCCGGTTCCCCACCCAGGACGGCTACGTCACCGCGGCACTGTGGGCGCTGACGCCCCTCGCGGCCAGTGCGCTCATCATCGCCGCGAGGGCTGGTTCCGATCCCCGTACGACTGGTCGCACGGATACCCGTCGCGATCGGCGTCCCGGCTCGCCGGACGCCCCTCGGTGACCCAGGCGTCGAACGCGCGCCCCCTGGTCAGCCCTGGGTCACGTTCACCATCCACGAGATGCCGAACTTATCGGTGCAGGCACCGAATTCATCGCCCCACATCTGCTTTTCGAAAGGGACCGAAACCGTGCCTTCGGCGGACAGTTTCTCCCAGTATCCGCGCAATTCCGCACCGTCGTCACCACTGAGACTGACGGAGATGTTCGTCCCCGGATCGTGCTCCATTCCCGGCGGCGTGTCCGACGCCATGATCGTGTAGCCGCCGGGGGATTCGAGCTGGCCGTGCATGATCTGGTCCTCCACCGGACTGCCCGCCATACCGGATTCGCCGAACGTGTTCAGCGTGAGCTCGCCGCCGAACACCGTCTTGTAGAACTCCAAAGCCTGCCGGGCATCGCCGGTGAAACTGATATAAGGGTTGAGACGGGAAGCCACTGGACGCTCCTTCGGGTCGGGTCACCGAGCATCCTGGCAGAATCCACCGGACGCGACAACGAAAGCACAACAGCCGGGTGAATTCCCTCCGGCGACGAAAATCCGACCCCTTCACCGAATGCGGTGAGCGATTTCCCGAATACCGGTTCGACGACGTCGCGATGATTCTCAACCCGGACGGGAACGACCCCGCCGAGCGTCACCCCGCCGGGACCGTCGCCGAGATGTCCTGAAGGCCCCCTTCGAGACGTTGATCGTCTCGAAGGGGGCCTTCAAGACGCAGGGGAACGCCTCCGCCGTCATGTCCTCCATCGATTGACTTTCGATAGATAATGCGCGAAACTCGATGCATGTTTACCGGGCAACGGGCGGTCGCGCCCCTCAGAGTGTTCCTCGTGCTGCTGTTCGGGATCCTGGTCCTGTTCCAGACCATGTCCCTGCCGGGCCAGTTCGCGCATATGGCCAGGCAGGACCCGGAGATGGCCTACCTGCGCTGGCCCGCGACGGCCGTGTCCGTCTTCTGGGTGCTTTGCGTCCAGGTCGTGATCGTGGCCACCTGGCAGCTGCTCACCCTGGTCAAGAGGGACCGGATCTTCACCGAGGCGTCCCTGGTCTGGGTGGACGCGATCGTGTGGTCGATCGTCGCCGGCTGGGTGGTGCTCGCGGCCGTGCTCCTCTACGTCGGCCTCAACGCCCACGATCCGGGCCTGCCGCTCCTCTTGTTCCTGGCGTTGATCGGTGTCGCCGTGCTGGGCCTCCTCATGATCGTGCTGCGCACACTGCTGCGGCAGGCCACCACGCTGCGCTCCGACATGGAACAGGTGATCTGATGCCGATCGTCGTCCGCATCGACGTCGAACTGGCCAAACGCAAGATGAGCGTCGGCGAGTTCGCGGACCTCGTCGGGCTCACCCCGGCGAACGTGGCGGTGCTGAAGAACGGCCGTGCCAAGGCCGTCCGGTTCAGCACCTTGGAAGCCATGTGCCGGGTCCTCGGCTGTCAGCCCGGCGACTTGCTCGAATGGGTCGAAGAGGAGCCCTGACCGACCGACGGGCCATGCCCGGCGACCAGGTGCTGCGGAAGGTCGCGCAACGCCGCCGCGCGGGGCGTCGAGGTGCTCGACGGCACTCGTCCGCTTCCGATGCCGGTACAGCTCGGCGATCGTGATCGAGACCAGGTCGTCCGCGAGATGCCAGTCACGGCAGAGCAGAGAGCCCGTCCGCCGCGGCACCTCCATCCGGGACGTGACGTACTCCCGGTACGCCGTTTCGTCGGACCGTGTCACCCAGGCCTCCCGTGCTCACACCTCTTACGACCGGGGGCGGACGCGCCCGGGTTGCCGGGCGGGAGAAAAATCCTGCCTGGGGCGCTGTGCGCCCGGTGATTCAGGCCACTACGGAGGTACGGCCACCCTCGTGCAGGCCGAGCATGTCCAGCAGCGTCGCGTGGTCGTCGTCGCTCTTCGCCCGCGAAGCCACCACGAGTGCCGCCTTCCGGTGCACTTCCTTCTGCTCTGGCGAAGCCTGGCTCGCGGCCATCAGGTCGGATACCGGCTGGAGTCCGGTCGACAGGTCTCGTTTCATCAGTTCCCCCTGAGGTGGAAGGCCGCCGTACTCCCCTGTTACCCACGATCGCCGGCTCGAACACAGGTACCCACGTCCGGGTGCCAGAGGCAGGGATCACCTACTCCGTCCGAGTGAATCAGCCCCGCCAGGCTCGGGCCAACCGGACGTTTACCGGGTGAAGCGAATGGGGTACTTGACCCGGGACGAGAGGAGCCGTCGTGCCTCAGAAGACTTGGAGCAAGAAACGCGAACGTCAGTACGAACACATCAAGGACTCGGCGAAGGAGCGGGGCGCGAGCACCGGCCGCGCCGAGGAGATCGCTGCGCGCACGGTCAACAAGAACCGCGCCCAGGCGGGCGAGTCGCGCGAGGCGAGCCGCACCTCCACCCAGGACATGTCCCCGCAACGGCGCGGGGGGAAACGGTCCGGGAACCGGCTGGGTCCGAACGGTCCCACCAAGGACCAGCTCTACAACGAAGCGAAGAAACGCAACGTCAAGGGCAGGTCGAAGATGTCCAAAAAGGAGCTTCAGCGCGCCCTCGGCCGTTGAGTACGCGTCCCGCGGCGGAATCCCTCCGCGGTTCTCCCCCGGCCACGGACAGATAGGTACCGCAATGGATGCACACGGACGGGGCGGTCTGACCCCCCAGACCCGGCCTCAGTCGGACGGCTTGCTCGACCGGGTCGAGCTTCGCCTTCCGGCCGAGGCCGAGCAGATTCCCCTCGTCCGCACGCTCACCCATGGTGTGGTGGCGCGTGCGGACTTCGGCTTGGACGCCATTTCAGACGCGAAGATGGCCGTCGACGAAGCCTGTTCCCAACTTGTCCAGCCCGCAGAACTGGGAGCGATTCTGTGTTGTGTCTTTCACGAGATACCGGAGGGAATAGCCTGTTCGATCTCCACTCGGACGGCGAAGCCCTACCTGCCGAGCGAGACGACGTTCGGATGGCACGTCCTGACGACCTTGACCCACTCGGTGACGGCGCGCTGCGAACCGATCCCCGGCGAGGCAGGGGGGACGACGACGATCGATCTCGTCCTCGCCCCGGGAACGAGCGACGGGTGAGCCCCCAGCGCAGGTCGGCCACGCGCCAAGCGGACGATTACGCCCACTGCGAGCCGCTGTTCCAGGAGATGTTCTCGCTTCCCGACGATTCCCCGCAGCGGCAGGAACTGCGGGATCGGCTGGTCACGGAGCTGCTGCCGCTCGCCGAGCACATCGCCACCCGGTTCTCCGGCCGGGGCGAGCCGCGCGAGGACCTGGTGCAGGTGGCGCGGATCGGGCTGATCAACGCCGTCGACCGGTTCGACCCCGGCCGCGGCCATGATTTCCTTTCCTTCGCCGTCCCCACGATCATGGGTGAGGTCCGGCGGCACTTCCGCGACACCGGCTGGTCGGTCCGGGTACCGAGACGACTCAAGGAACTCCACGTCTCCCTCAGCCAGGGGACGGCCGCGCTTTCCCAGACCCTCGGCCGCGCACCGACGCCGACCGAACTCGCCCAGTACCTGAATCTCGAAGTCAACGACGTCCGCGAAGGGCTGCTCGCCGGCCAGGCGTACCAGACGTTGTCCGTCGACAAGCCGGTGCACGACGACAACACCGACGCCCTCTCGCTCGCCGACACGATCGGCGAGGAAGACCACGAGATGACGCTGGTGGAGAACCACGAGGCGCTGCAGCCTCTGCTGCGGGAACTGCCGAAGCGGGAACGTGCGATCCTCGTGATGCGGTTCTTCGGCGGCTACACCCAGACGCAGATCGCGGAACGTGTCGGTATCTCGCAGATGCACGTTTCGCGGCTTCTTTCCCAGACGCTGGAGCAGCTACGCGGAAAGCTCTCGGAGTAGTAGTTCGTCCCCGGACGCATAAAGGCCCCCTTCGTTGCGCCTAGTGCAACGAAGGGGGCCTTTCAGGTATTCGGAGTCACGGCGTCGTGTACGGCGCCTGGTACTCGATCGACGGGCTCGCGGTCGGGTAGCGACCTTCCTGGCCGGGGACCGGGGTCACCGTAGTGCGCTGCTGTTCGGGCTCGACGCGCTGCTTGCGATTGATCACCGCTCCGGCCTCCTGCTCGCCGCGGATCCGCGAGAGGACGCTGAGAGTGATCGCGTGCGCGATGGCCAGGACCAGCAACAGGACACCCAGGCGGCCCACGACACCCGGCAGATCGCTGCCGCCGATGTCGACGGTCGACAGGAGCGCCAGCACACCCAATGTCGCGAGGTGGAACAGCACCGTGACCAGCCAGGTCATGGACGCCCCGGAGGCGGGGTCACCGGCGGAACCCCGCAAGTAGCGCTTACCGCTCTGGTAGATGATCACGCCGTCGAGCATGACCAGCGCCACCCCGATGACGAGGAAGGCCACATATGCGTTCGTAGTCATGCCAGGACGCTCCCTTCGTAGTGGACCTCACCTGTGGGTTACCCCGGACCCTGCCCTGGAAACGCCGCCATCCAGGGGAAGTCCCGGGCTCGGATCAGCTACCGGGACGGTCCACGTCGCCGCGCCAGGCGCCGGTCTCGGCGCCGCGGCTCTCGATGAACTCCTTGAACCGCTTCATGTCGCCCTTGATCCGGCGGTCGATGACACCGAGTTTGTCGGCGACGTTCTCGGCGAACCCTTCCGGGTCGATCTCCATCTGCGCGGTCACCCGGGTCCTCGTGTCGTCCAGGCGATGGAAGGTGATGACACCGGCGTGGTCGGGGCCGGAGTCCGACGTCCACGCGACACGCTCGTCGAGATGCTGCTCGGTGATGGTCGCGTCGAATTCCCGGCTCACACCACCGAACTTGGTCACCCAGTGGGTGTGGGTAGCGTCGACCTGGCGGATTTCTTCGACACCTTCCATGAACTGCGGGAAGGACTCGAACTGGGTCCACTGGTTGTACGCGGTCTTCACCGGTACGTCGACATCGACCATTTCGGTGATCGTGCTCATGCAGCCTCCTGCTGGTTGAGTGTTCATCGAGCCGGTACACCTTCGGCTACCCGGCACCAGGGGGGCCGAAACTCACCGTGATTGATCCCCCGTACTCCCGGGTACCCGGCGGGCAGACAGTTTTGAGGAGGTGCTCCGTGGTCGAAGAAATCCGGGAACGTTCGGTCGGGGAACTGATGTCCGACCTCAGCGACGAGGTGAAACGCCTTGTGCGGGACGAGATGCGGCTCGCCGTGTTCGAATTGCAGCGCAAGGAGAAACGGCTGGGGCTCGGCGCCGGTCTGTTCGGTGCGGCGGGGATTCTCGCCCTGTTCGGCTTGGCGACCCTGATCGCCGCCGCGGTGCTGGCGCTCGCCCTGGTCCTGCCCGCCTGGCTGGCGGCCGTGGTGACCGGCGCCGCCCTGTTGCTGGTCGCCGGCCTCGCGGCCATCTTCGGCCGCAAGGAGGTCGCGAACGCGACACCGCCGGTGCCGGAAGAAGCCATCGAAGGCGTCCGCGAGGACGTCGACACCGTCAAACAGGGAGTGCACTCATGAGCGATTCGCCCCAGAACGCCGGAGAAGTGCGGGCCGATCGTGACGCGGCGCGCGAGGAACTCACCGAGACGCTCGACGAGCTCGGGCGGAAACTCGACGTCAAGACCAGGGTCCACGACAGCCTCGACGAGAAGGTCGACCAGGCCAGCGCCAAGATCTCGGCGAAGGTCTCCGAACCGGCCGCCGAGAAGTTCCGCCACGGCACCGCAGTCGTCCGTGCCAATCCCCTGCCGATCTTCGCCGGCGTCCTCGCGCTGCTGGTCGCGATCCGGCTGATCACGCGAAAGAAGGCCTCGTCGTGAACAAAGTGCTCTACAAACCGTTGAACATGGTCGTGAGCGCCGCCGGCGGCGTGCTCGCCGGGATCGCCTTCAAACAGGTCTGGAAGCGTGCGACCGGCAACGAGGACGCGCCGAACGCGACGGACCGGGACTTCACCTGGACACAGGTGCTCATCGCCGCCGCCGCGCAGGGCGCCATCTTCGGTGCGGTCAAGGCGGCCACCGAACGGGCGGGGGCGATCGGCTACCGCAAGGCGACCGGCGATTGGCCCACGAAGGACTGAGGCCTCCCCCGCTCAGGCGCTCGCGCCGCCGTCGAGGACGATGTCGTGCCCGACTACGTACGCGGACTCGTCGGATGCCAGCCACAGCACCGCGGCGGCGATCTCGCCGACCGTGCCGATCCGGCCGAGCGGGATGACCGCGCCGAGCCGTTCGGCGCGGTCGGCTTCGGTCTCGCCGGGCCGGAACGACATCCCGGTGTCGGTGGCTCCCGGGCTGACGGCGTTGATGCGGATGCCTTCGGCGATGTGATCGCGGGCGGCGGTACGGGTCAGCACGTCCACCGCGGCCTTCGACGCGGCGTAGGCGGCCATGCCCGGCAGGCGGCTGTGCGAGCCGATATTGGAAGCCATGTTGACGATGACTCCCCCACCGTCGCGCCGCATCTGCGCGATCTCGTGCTTCATGGACAGCCAGGTGCCGGTGAGGTTGGTCTGCACGACGGCGTTGAAGCCGTCTTCGTCGAGGTCCGCCGTCGGCGCCGGGCTGCCGAGGACACCGGCGTTGTTGAACGCGATGTCGAGTTTTCCGTGACGCCGCACGGTTTCGGAGACGAGACGCTCGACGTCCGCGCCCGCACCGACGTCCGCGACCACCGCGTCGGCCGTGCCGCCGTGGGCCTCGATCTCCTTCACGGTCTGACGCAGCTTCTCATCGTCCCGGCCGGAAACGACGACCTGCGCGCCTTCTCGCGCGAAAGCCGCCGCCGTCGCCCGGCCGATCCCGGAACCTCCACCGGTGACCAGGACGACCTTGCCGCTGAATCGCTTCCCCACAGTTCCCACTTTCTGGTCTGATCGTTCTAGTATTACTGCCTGCGAGCAGCGTCGAGGACGGCGATGGCCTGCCCTGCGGCCGCCCGTGCCCGCGCCTCGGGATCCGGTCCCTTGCCCAGCACCCGCATCCCTTGCAGGACGGTGAGCAGGAACGCGGCGAGTGTCTCCGGATCCGCCCCGGGAAGGAGCTCACCCTGCGCCTTCGCCCGGCTCAACGCCATCCGTAAGGCCAGTTCGAGCCTGTCCCAGCTCCGCTCGACCACCCGGGCGACCTCGGGATCCTTCGGCATCATCTCCATGGCCGCGTTGACCACGAAACAGCCGTTCCGTCCCGATTCGTCGAGGATTTCGGCCAGATAGCGCTCGATGAGCCGCCGTACCCCCGCCAGCGCGCGGCCCGGTCCGGCGAAGTCCTCCACGAACCGCTCGTCGCCTCGGGCGATGTAGCGGTTCAGCGCCGTCAGGTACAGGTCGTGCTTGGTACCGAAGGTCGCGTAGAGACTGGCCTTGCCGATGCCGAGCTCGGTGACGAGGTCGTTGACCGAGGTGGCCTCGTACCCCTGCCGCCAGAACAGTGCGAGTGCGGCGTCGCAGGCCGCGTCGACGTCGAATTCCTTCACGCGGGACACGAAAAGAAGGTAACCACATCTGGACCGTTCGGTCAAGAAAGAGGTCAGGGAGCCGCGTCGTAGGCTGACCTGGCCTCCGCCACCTTCGGCAGGTTCTCCGTCGACCAGTCCGCGAGTGTCGCGAACAGTGGCGCCAGGCTGCGCCCCAGATCGCTGATCTCATACTCGACCCGAGGCGGCACTTCGGCGTGATAGGTACGGGTGACGAGACCGTCGCGTTCCAGTTGCCGCAGCCGCTGGGTCAGCACCTTCGGCGTGATCGAGCCGATACGACGCTCGAGTTCGACGAACCGCTGCCTGCCGAACTCGTTGAGCGTCCACAGGATCGGCGTGGTCCACCGGCTGAAGACGAGGTCGACCACCGGGGCGATCGGGCAGGCCTGCACGGGGGGCGTCAGGGCTTCGGCGCGCATGCGGGACCTCACTTTCCTTCGGATACCGACGCTACCCCGGTCGCCGGATGGCGGCGTAGCGTTCTGTCATGGACTTGACCACCGAAAGGCTCGTCGTCCGCGAGTGGTCCGAGGACGACGCCGAAGCCGCGCTGGCGATCTACGGCACGACGGCGGTGACCCGCTGGCTCACCCCGGCGATGGACCGGGTGACCGACGCCGCGGCCATGCGTTCGGTTCTGCAGGCCTGGCAACAGGCCCAGCCCAACCTCGTACCACCGCGCGGGAGATGGGCGGTGCAGCGCAAGGAGGACGGCGCGGTCGTCGGGGGGCTCGGCATCCATCTGCTGCCGCCCTACGAAGAAGACCTGGAGATCAGCTGGCAGCTGCATCCGGACGCCTGGGGCCAGGGTTACGCCTCCGAGGCCGCCCGCGCCCTGCTCGGCTGGGCGTTCACCCAGGACACCGACGAGTTCTTCGCCGTCGCGCGGCCGAACAACACGCGTGCCATCGCGACCGCGAAACGGCTCGGGATGGTCTGGGTCGGGGAAACCGAGAAGTACTACGGGCTCCGGCTGCAGGTGTACCGGATCCGCCATACCGACGTCGTCTAGCGAGACCCCGACACGGGGCACGTCCGTCGAGACGGCGTGCCCGGCGCCGACGGCGCACGCTTGTTCGCCCTCCCCCGTTCCCGCCTTGCCGAGCCGGACCATCGGCCTTCGGTCGTTGCCCGGCGACCCCAGATCGAGATACCGTGAACATTCCGATGATGCTAACATCTGAATGACACATCCAAACTGGGAGACCGCCTTGTCCGACGTTCCCGAGATCCTCCTCACCGATCCCGCCGTCCTGCACGATCCCTTCACCGCCTACGGCCCGGCCCGCGAGCAGTCCCCGGTCGGCAAGCTGGTCGCGCCGGGCTTCGGCCCGATGTGGGCGGTCCTGCGCCACGAGGAAGCGCGCAAGATGCTGAGCGACCCGCGCTTCGCCCTGGGCCCGAACAGTTATCCGCGGCTGGACATCCCCGACCACTGCCGTCCCTACATGCGGACCATGCAGGAGACCGAAGGCCCGGAGCACCTCCGGCTCCGCAGGCTCGTCGCCCCCGCGTTCACGCCGCGTCGCGCGAACGCACTCCGGCCCGGTATCGAGCGGATCGTGGACGCCCTCCTCGACGACCTCGCCGGGGAGGACCGGATCGACCTGGTCACCGACTTCGCGCGCCCGTTGCCGGTCGACGTGATCTGCGCACTCGTGGGCATCCCCGAAACCGACCGCCCACGCTGGCGCGAGTACGGCACCGCGGTCGCGGCGGGCGATGGCCCCGGGCTGATGAAGGTGATACCCGGGATCGTCGAGGACTCGCTCGCCGCGATCGCGCATCGCGAGCTCGAACCCGCCGAAGACGTCGTCTCGCAGCTGCTCCGCCTCCGGGCCGAGGACGGCGACAGGCTCAGCGAGACCGAACTTGTCGCCCTGGTGTGGCAACTGGTCCTGGGCGGGCAGGTACCGGGCAACCTGATCGCCAACTCGGTCGAGACCCTGTTCGACCACCCCGATCAGCTCGCCGACCTGCGCGAGAACCCGAAGCTCGTACCCGGCGCGGTCGAGGAACTGATGCGTTGGCGCAGCCCGCAGTTGCTCACGATCCCCCGGTTCACCACCGAGGACGTCCGGATCGGCGACGTCCTGATCCCCGAAGGAGAACCCGTTACCGTCGCGATCGCGGCGGCGAACCGTGATCCGAGGGCGTTCCCCGAACCCGACGTCTTCGACATCCGGCGCGCCGCAGGCCCGGCCTGGCACCTGGCGTTCGCACACGGCCCGCATTTCTGCCTCGGCGCCTCCTTGGCCAGGGTGGAGACCGAAGTCGCGCTCGCCGCACTGCTTCGCCGCTTTCCCGGCCTCGCCCTCGCGGACGGCCCGCTCCGGATCCCGGACCCGGGCACGTGGCGACTGCACGCACTGCCGGTCACCCTGCAGGCGACGGTTGCCAACTGAAACACGTTCTAATAGCATGCCCGGCTGTGAGACACGGGATCGTGCTGTTCACCAGTGACCGCGGCATCCACCCGGCTTCCGCCGCACGCGCGGCGGAAGCGGCCGGCTTCGACGCCTTCCACGTGCCCGAGCACACGCATATCCCGGTCA
This sequence comes from Amycolatopsis sp. cmx-4-19, assembly GCA_049998115.1. GTDB lineage: Bacteria > Actinomycetota > Actinomycetes > Mycobacteriales > Pseudonocardiaceae > Amycolatopsis. Next base: position 216,552 of record JAEBEO010000004.1, read on the forward strand.
AACGGGAGGCCCCGCATCCGCGCACCGGCGACGCGTCGCTGCCCGACGACCGCTACCTGCGCACGCTGGACCCGTGGGTCGCGCTGGCCACGGCGGCCTCGGTGACCACGCGGATCCGGCTCGCGACCGCGGTGGCCCTCCCGGTCGAGAGCGATCCGATCACGCTGGCGAAGACCATCGCCAGCCTCGACCACCTCTCGGCCGGGCGGGTCACGCTCGGCGTCGGCTTCGGCTGGAACGTCGACGAACTGGCCGATCACGGCGTCCCCGGCGGCAGACGCCGGACGGTCCTGCGCGAGTACCTCGAAGCGATGCGCGCCCTCTGGACCGACGACGAGGCCTCGTACGCGGGCGAATTCGTCTCGTTCGGGGCCAGCTGGGCCTGGCCGAAACCGACGCAGGCGCATATCCCGGTGATCGTCGGCGCGGGCGGCACGGAGAAGACGTTCCGCTGGATCGCGAAGTCGGCCGACGGCTGGCTCACCACACCCGGCGACACGGACATCGAGGACAAAGCCCGTCGTCTCCGCGAAATCTGGCGGGAGGAAGGCCGCGCCGGGGAGCCGGAGATCTCCGCGCTCGGCGTCCGCCCGGATCCGGAGAACCTGGCCGAGCTGGCGGCCGCCGGGGTCACCGAAACGATCTTCGGCCTGCCGGACCGGTCACCCGAGGAGGTCGAAGCCTGGCTTCGGCGCCTCGCCGGGAAACTCGGCCTCAGCGCTGGGAATCGATGAGGTAGCGCCCGTCCTGTTCCACCATGACGAAGGTCGCCTTCTCCGTCATGGTCCCGCCCGCGGCCCTGGTGTAGGTGAGCGTCGCCGACACCGTGTTCCCCGATTCGGCGATGTTCGACACCGCCACCCCGCGGTAGTCCTTCCAGAAGTTCGAGTAACGCTCGAAGCTCTGGTTCTTGCTGCGCTTGAAGTTGTCGGTCAGTGTCGCGAACCCGGCCTGCAGGTTGCCGGGAATCAGCGTGTAGTAAGCCGCGAGCGCCTGGCCGGGCGTCTGCGCCGGCGGCGGCGCCGCGGAGGACGACGGCGTGGTCGGGGGCGTCGAGGGCGGCGGCGATGACAGCGGAGGCGGCGGAGCGGCGGACTCCGACGACGACGACGGAGCCGCGGTCTGCTGCGGCGAACTCGGCGGCGGCGCCGCTTCCGTCGGGGTGTCCTTGCCTCGGGTGAGCACCACGACCACGGCCGCGGCGATCGCCAACGCGACGAATCCGGCGATGACACCGATCAGCATGCCTCTGCGTGCCTTCGGCGGCGGCTCCTCGGCGACGAGCGTCGTCGGCTCACCGGCCGCCAGGGCCCGCAGTTCCCGCTCGGTCTCGGTCATCGTCGGCCTGCTGTCGGGCCGGACGTCGAGCAGGCGGTTCAGCAGCGGCGTGAGAGTGCCGGACTTGACCGGCGGGGTGATCTCGCCGCTCGACGCGCGGTACAGCAAAGCGATCGGGTTTTCCGCCGTGCCGTAGGGCGTGCCGCCTTCGAGCGCGGTGTACAGCGTGGCGCCGAGCGAGAACACGTCGGAGGCGGAGGTGGCGTCCTCGCCGCGGGCGACCTCGGGTGCCAGGAACGCCGGCGTACCGGAGATCTCGCCGGTCGCGGTGAGCTGGACGTCGCCCATCGCCCGCGAGATGCCGAAGTCGGTGATCTTGACGGTGCCGTCCTCGCCGAGCAGGACGTTGCCGGGCTTGATGTCACGGTGGACGATGCCCGCCCGGTGCGCGGCCGCCAGCGCGGAACACAACTGGATGGCGAGCCGGATGACGTCGTCGACCTCCATCGGCCCTTCGCGCAGTTTGTCCGCGAGGCTGGCCGAAGGCAGGTACTCCATGATGATCCACGGACGGTCCTGCTCGTCGATCACCCCGAAGACGGTGATGGCGTGGGGGTGTACCAGCCGCGCGGCGATCCTGGCTTCGCGCAGCGCGCGGTTCTTCGCCTCGTCGGACTTCTCTTCCCCTTGCCCGTGCGGCAGAAGCAGTTCCTTGATCGCGACGATGCGCTCCAGGTTGTCGTCGCGCGCCCGCCACACGGTGCCCATGGAGCCACCGCCGACGGGCTCGATGAGATCGAACCGGTCGGCGAGGCGTCGGATCTCCTCCATTATCGACGTCCCCCTGGAGCTGTGGTGTTCGCGCGAACCTTGCCAGCATGCCAGGAACGCGCAGGAGCGCCCGACCCGGCACGGCCGTTTCCGGCGCGGTGTGCGTCACGTCGGCGGCTGGGCCGTTCAGCGGAACCCTGCCCCTACGCCTGCCCGAAAGCGCGTATCCCGGGTGGCCGGAAGCGCACTTTACTTCTTCGGTGTGACGTGATCGGGGAAAGGGCGACGATGCGGGAAACCATCGGCGGGCGCGGCGTGCTCGAAGGCGCGTTCACGTTGCTCGAAGCACTCAACGACCACGGCGGCCGGGCGGGGCTGACCCAGCTCGTGCGGGCCAGCGGACTCCCGAAGACGACCGTGCACCGGCTGCTGGAGCAACTGGTCGAACTCGGCGCGGTCGAGCGGGCGGGCCGCGGCTACCGGATCGGCTCGCGGGTGTTCCGGCTCGGCCGGTTCTGGCAGCCCGAACTGCGCGACCTGGCCAAGGAGTGGCTGCCGTCGCTTTCGGCGCGGATGCGCGCCAGTCTCGTGCTCGTCGTCCCGAGGGAGGGCCGCGCGCTCGTCGCCGCCGGCGCCGTCCTGCCCGCCGACGACGTCCCGGTGTCGCCGGGCAGCCCCCTGCCACCCGGAACCGCCGCCGGACGGCTGCTCGCCGCCCACCACCACGCCCTCGCGGAACCGGACGCCGACGCGCTGGAGATCCGCGTGGCGGGGTTCGCGACCGAGTCGGAGACCATCACCCCCGGCCTCGGCTGCGCCGCCGTCGGAATCCGGACCCCGGACGGCCGGGTCGGCGCGGCACTCGCCGCCGTCCTGCCCGTCCGGCGCGACCCGGCATCGGCGGTGACCGGGTTGGCGAACACCGCGCGTTCCATCGGCGCCGCACTCGCCGAGCACTCCCGGCCGGGCAGGGTCGGATGATCGACGATAGTCCGACCAATTCCCGATCAATCGATTTCGGCGATCAAGGACTGCTTTCCGGCGGATTAATTTCCGACGAAGTCGACTTTTGTCGCGCACCGGATCACGCTGCGTCCGCACTCGGCAGCACCGCGTACGGAAATCGGTTGATCACCGGGGTCATCAGGTCGTTTCCGTGACCGAGCGCCTACCGGATAATTGTTCGGCGACAATTTATCCCCGTTTTCTTCTGCTCCATCCGGCTGTTCCTCCGGCAGCGGCGCCGCACGTACGGTTCAGGAATTCTTTCGACCAGGGAGGCAATTCCTTGAAAAGACGCTTTGCGGCCGTGTCCGCATTTCTCGTCCTGGTGTTCGTCGCGTCCGCCACCGTGGCCGTCCCGGCGCAGGCCACGGCGCTTTCCGGACGTCCGGTCGTGGCAGGCATCGACCTGGAGCGCGCGACGATCCCCGACCTGCAGCGGGCGATGCGCTCGGGGAGGCTGTCGTCGGTCGAGCTGACGCTCTTCTACCTGCAGCGGATCCACAAGCTGAACCCGACGCTGCACGCCGTCCTCTCCACCAACCCGGACGCACTGCGCCTCGCGGCGGCCAGCGACCTGCGGCGGATCCGGCATCAGTCGAAGGGGCCGATGGACGGCATTCCGGTGCTGCTCAAGGACAACATCGACACCGCCGACCGGCAGCCGACCACCGCCGGCTCCACGGCGATGCTGGAGTCCCGCCCCTATCGCGACTCCGGCGTGGTCGAGAACCTGCGCGAGGCGGGCGCGGTACTGCTCGGCAAGGCCAACCTTTCGGAGTGGTCGAGCTACCGCTCCACGAGTTCGTCGAACGGCTGGAGCCCGCTCGCCGGCCAGACCGCCAACCCGTATGTCCTCGACCGCAATCCGTGCGGCTCGTCGGCCGGTCCTGGCGTCGCGGTCGCGGCACATCTGGCGACCGTCGCGGTCGGGACCGAGACCGACGGCTCGATCAGCTGCCCCTCCGGTGCCAACGGCATCGTGGGCGTCAAGCCGAGTCTCGGCCTGGTCAGCCGCAGCGGGATCGTGCCGGTGTCGAAGCAGCAGGACACCGCGGGCCCGATGGCGCGCAACGTGGTCGACGCCGCGATCCTGCTCGCGGCCCTCAACGGCGCCGACCGCCGGGACCCGATCACCGTCGACGCCACCCGGCAGTCACTCGACGACTACACGAAGTTCTTGCGCCCCAACGCCTTGCACGGCAAGCGGATCGGTGTCTGGCGTGAGGTGTACACCCCGGACGACGCGACGAAGGCGGCGTTCGAGCAGGCACTGAGCAGGCTGCGGAAGCTCGGCGCCACCACGGTGGAGATCACCATCCCGTACCTGGACGTCATCGCCGCCAACGAGTTCCCCGCGATCAGGACCGAGTTCAAGCACGACCTGAACGCCTATCTCGCGTCCACCGGCGGCAAGCATCCCGCCGATCTCGCCGGGCTGATCCAGTACAACCTGGACCACGCCGCGGTCGAGATGCCGTACTGGACCCACAACCTGTGGGACCGGTCGCAGGCCACCACCGGGATCGACGATCCGGCCTACCGCGCGATGCGGGCGGCCGCGACGGGTGCGGCCCAGCGGGGTCTCGACGAGACGCTGCGGGGCGGCAGGCTGGACGCGATCGTGGCGCCGACCAACAACGCCGCGTGGAAGACGCAGCTCGGGACCGGTGACGGCGCGCTGCTCATCGATTCCTCCGGCCCGGCCGCGGTTTCGGGCTACGCCAACATGACCGTCCCGATGGCTTACTCCGGGCCGTTGCCGCTGGGACTGTCCATCATGGGCGGGAAGTTCAGCGAACCGTCGCTGCTGGCCATCGCCTACGCCTTCGAGCAGGACACGAAGGTCCGGCGGCTGCCGACGTTCATCCCGTCGATCGGCTAGGCAAGCCGGAAGCGGCCTTCACCGCGCGCCACGCGGTGAAGGCCGCTTTCTTCGGTCCTACCAGGCCTTGCCGAACTTGAAGCGGAACTCCGGGTCCTCCTCGGAGGGCTTGTTCGCTCCCTTGACCCGGGCCTTCGGTTTGCCCGCCTTCTTGCGTCTGGCGGCCATCGTTTCCGGATCCCACGGGTTCTCGAGGAGGTTTTCGGCGCCCTCTTCCTTCGGCGGCTCCTCCGTCACTGCGCGGCCGCGGGTTCCTTCGGCACCGGCTTGACCGCCCAGAGTTCGGGATTCCCGGCCGGGTCGGCCATCTCCTTGACGTCGGCGAAATCGTTCGCCTGCCGGGCGAGGAAGACGCCCATCTGCCGCAGGTCGCCCATCTTGCGGACCGAGGCCTCGATCAGGTCGCTGACGGCCTGGACGAACCCGTTGAGCACGCGGATGATGTTCGCCGCCTCGCCGAACGGGTTGATGACGTCTTCAAAGAAGTTCGTCGCGGCCTCGACGAGCTGGTTCGCGCATTCGCTGATGAACGCGATCGCGTCGCCGTAGGTTTCGTAGACGATGTCGATGCAGCTCTCCATCGTGCCCGCGATCTCGTTGCACACGGCTTCGTTACGCGCGATGCGCTTCGTGGCGTTGATCGCGTAGGTGTTGTACGAGTCGTACCCGCCACCCTGCCAGTACGCGGCGAGGTTGTTGCGGGAGTCGTCGATGGCCGTCTCCGAATCGACCATGTACGGGGCCTGGCCCCACCACACGGCCAGCTCCTCCATCCGATCGGCGTTGCCGAAGAGGACGTCGCGGATCATGGCGAGGGTGTCGAGCGCGCCCCTGTGCTTGCGCTTCTCGGCCTCTTTCTGAACCTTGTCGGCGCTGTTCTCGGGCCACTCGGCCTTCTCGCGTGTCGCCATGCTCTGTTCTTTCCTTAAGTCTCAGTGGTCCGGGGGCCTAGAAGCGCGCGTTCGTGTCGTCGCCACCCATGTAGCCGAACCGCTCGTAGTACTCGGCGTCGCGGTTCTCGTACTCCTTGGCGACCTTGTCCAGGTTGTCGCGGACTTCCTGGATCTGTTCGAAGCCGAGCCGGGTGGTCTTCATGATGGTTTCGCGGGCGACGTTGTAGTCCCGGGGGAAACCCGTCTTCATGCCGAGCAACCCCATGTCGATGTCGGACATCGCCGCGTAGTCGCCTGCCAGCTTGAGGAACTCGTACCAGGCGTCGCCCGCGGTGACCCAGGCGTCGGTGTTCTTGCGGAGGGCGTCCGGCACGACGTAGTAGCCGGTGCCTTCGATCTCGGCCAAAATCGTTCTCCGTTCAGCGATCAGCGGGGGCGCGAGGCGTCGAGGGCCTGCTGCCTGAGTTCCTGTGCGTGTTCCTCGGCGGCGACGATCGCCTCCAGCAGGCTCGCGCTCAACGCGGGGGCCGTGGTGTAGGGCAGGTTGTCGAGATCGAGTTCGATCCGTTCCAGGCGTCCGGCGCCGGAGACCTCGACGACGCCGAGGTCTCCGGGGATGTCGATCTCGATGGTCTGCGAACGGGCGTTCGCGATCGCCCGCGTCCGCTTCTCGTCGCGCTCCTCGATCTCGCTGACCAGGTTTTCCAGCCTGCGCCTGCGGCTCACGCGAACACCCCCGGGAAGAGTTCTTCGGCCTTCTCGCGACCGGCGGCACCGGCCGCGGCGCGCGCGGCGGCGATGGCTTCGATCGTGTCCGGGCCGATGTTCTGCGGGTAGGCCTGGCGCAGGGCGTCCGCGCTGACGTCCAGGTCGATCAGCCGTCCGTTGCCGTCCACCTCGGCCTCGACGAAGCCACTGTCCGACCGACCGGAGAAACGTTCTTCGGCGTGTTCGGCGGCGAGGCGTTCGAATTCCGCTGCCTGCGCCTCCCAAGCGGCCATTTCCGCAGCCGTGGGCGGCTCCCAGTCGTATGCGTTCATACAAGCATGTAAACACCGTCGACTTTGCCGGGACGGGCATTTCGGGACATCGCCGGAGACAATGTGGCCCAGATCACCCCGGAGTGGTTGTCACCCCGACGGCGACACCGCGCCGCCCGCCAGGAAAGCCAGGCTGCGCTCGGCTTCCGCGATGGCGGAGCCGCGCGCGACGTGGCCGTCGATCACCAGCGTGGCCAGCCCGTGCAGCAGGCACCAGAGCGTGGTGGCGAAGCCGCCGGGGTCGATCCGGTCCCCCATCCGATCGGCCAGCACCGCGCAGGTCTCCCGGTGCGCCTCGGCCAGTTCCGGATGCGCGGCGCGATCGCCGATCCCGGCGCCCATCATCAGCCGGTACAGCGCGGGGTTGTCCAGCGCGAAGCCGATGTAGGAATGCCCGAGCGCGGTCACCGTCCCGGCGGCGCAGTCCCGCAGGGTGCCCTGCAACTCGGCGTGCCCCTCCAGCGCCACGGCCACGAGCAGCGCGTCCTTGTCACGGAAATGGCGGTACGGCGCCGCGGTGGACGCGCCTACCTTCGCGACCGCGCCGCGCAGGCTCACCCCCTCGGGACCTCGTTCGACGAGGACCTCCCGTGCGGCCAGGACGAGCGCACGACGAAGGTCCCCGTGGTGATAAGCACGTCTGACGACCATGGCGGACCCCCCCAGCCCTTGATGCCACGCGAACGCCTCACCCTAACCGGTGCGCGGGCCCCACGGGGGCGATACCCGGCCGGGCGCCAGGCCCCACGGTGGCGCGCGACAGGTCCGGTGACAACGAGCGGGACTGTCACGTGTTCGCCAGATTCGAAACCGCCCCCGCGCTGCGATCATGGGTTAATGGCCGACGAATCCCGTCATCCGGAGAAGTCCAGAGCCCGATCACCCTCGCCTCCCGCCGCCGCGCACCGGACTCTGTCGAATCGGACCATCACCCTTTGCGCCAGGATTCTGCTCGCCTTCGCGATAGCCGCTTGCTGGCTGTTGTTCTTTCTCTACGGACGGGGAACCGACGCCGACAAGGCCCGCTTGGAAGCTGTCCGTACCGTCGGCACGATCGTGCTCGGCGCGGGCGGCGCGGTCGCCTTGCTGCTGGCCGCCCGACGTCAGCAAACCGCGGAACAGGACCTCGTGACCAAACGTCATGACCTCCTCCTGCGAGAGCAAGCCAACGAAGACGCCCGACACGATGCCGCGGAGCGGCGGATCAGCGACCTCTATCTCAAGGCTGTCGAGCAACTGGGAGCGGACAAGGCACCTGTCCGGCTGGCCGGGCTCTACGCACTCGATCGCCTGGCGCAGGACAACCCTCCGCAGCGTCAAACCATCATCAACGTGATCAGCGCGTACCTCCGGATGCCTTACGAACTGCCCGAGAAGCCTCCTGACGCCGGCGCGGAGAAAGACGTCCATGACGAATACCGGAGCACTGTCCAGGAACGCGAGGTCCGGACGACGGCTCAGCGCATCCTGACCGATCACCTCGATCCGAATCACCACGACGGAGCCCGGTTCTGGCCCGAAGTCGACCTTGATCTCAGCGGCGCGCTGCTCATCGACGTCATGTTCCGCGACCGCAGGCTCACCAACGCCCGGTTTTCGAATGCCCGGTTCTGTGGGGACACCCTGCTCATGGGTGCCCAATTCGACGGAGAGACCCGATTCGACGGGGCGACCTTCACCGGCGACACCTGGTTCTCGGAGGCACAGTTCACCGGGGACGTGCGCTTCGACCAGGTGACCTTCGAAGCCGACGCGAGGTTCGACGAAGCCTCCTTCAAAGGCACCGCGACGTTCCGCTCCGCCATGTTCCTTCGCGAGGCCCGGTTCGAGAGCACGACGTTCACCGGAAGCGTGGTGTTCAGCAGGGCGACCTTCACCAGCAGCGCGAAGTTCGACGGTGCCACTTTCTACGAAGAAGCCTATCTACCGGATGTGATCTTCGCGCACAGGTCCTACTTCACCGAAGCCTCTTTCGGCGGTGACGCCTGGTTCAACCAGGTGACCTTCAGCAGTTACACCACGTTCGACGGCGCGACGTTCAGCGGCGACATCAGGTTCACCGACTCGACCCTGGACGGCGTTCCCTTCGTCCCGTCGCAACTTCGACCACACAAGCCGTTCGAAGACGAGTGAGGACGTTCACGACGTCGCCGGCTGATCCGCGAGGTCGTTCGCCGCGACGTACCCGAACGTCATCGCCGGGCCGATGGTCGAACCCGCCCCGGCGTAGCTGTCACCCATGACGGCCGCGCTCGCGTTCCCGGCGGCATACAGACCCGTGATGACCGAACCGTCGCCGCGCAGGACCCGCGCCCGCGCGTCGGTCCGCATCCCGCCCTTCGTGCCGAGGTCGCCCGGGACGATCTCGAACGCGTGGAACGGCGGTTCCCAGAGCGGCGCCAGGCACGAGTTCGGCAGGACGTGGGGGTCGGTGTAGTAGTGGTCGTACACGCCGGCCCCACGACGGAAGTCACTGTCCACACCGGACAGTGCCTGGCCGTTGAACCGGTTCACCGTGGCCCGCAGGGATCCCGGCGGGACGCCGATGGCGGAACCGAGCGCTTCCACGGTCCAGGCCTTCTTCACCGCACCCGCCGAGTACCACTCGTCGGGCAGGGGAAGCAGCGGCGCGACGTCGCGGAAGAGGTACCGGTTCCGGTAGTGCTGGTCGACGACGAGCCACGCCGGGATCGTGGGCGACGTCGGGTTCCGGTCGTACATCCTGTGCACGACGTCGCTGTAGGGCGCGGCCTCGTTGACGAACCGCTTGCCCGCCGCGTCCACCATCAGGCCACCGGGCAGTGTCCGCTCGGCGAGGCAGAAGTACGGTTCACCGGGCAGCGGGATCGCCGGCCCCCACCAGGCGTCGTCCATGAGATCCAGTGCGGCACCCGCCCGCTTTCCCGCCAGGATCCCGTCTCCGGTGTTCGACCGGGCCCCGACAGTCCACTGTGTACCGATCGGTTGGCGCTGGTACTCCGCCCGCATCGCGGCGTTGTGCTCGAACCCGCCGGAGCCGACGATGACGCCGCGCCGCGCCTTCACCACGCCCGCCGAGCCGCCACGCGTCACCGTCACCCCGGTGGCCTTCCCGTTCTCGATGACCAGATCGGTCAGCGGCGTGTTCAGCCAGACCGGCACGCCGGCCCGCTGCAGCCCGGCACGCAACCCCGCCGCCAGCGATTGCCCCATGGTGAGTGGTTTCTGCCCGGCGAGCGCGGCGGCGGTGCCGCGAGCGAGACAGGCCGCGGCCACGGCGGCACCCTTCGGGTTCACCGCGGCGAGCGCGAGCCATTTGTAGTCGGCGCTGAACACGACCATCCCCGACGGCGTGGCCAGATAGGGCGGGTTCAGGTTGGCCAGCTCGGCGCCGAGGACGTTCCCGTCGAGTTGATCGGGCTCGATCGAACGGCCGTCCGGCATCCCGCCGGGCAGTTCCGGGTAGTAGTCGCTGTAGCCCTCCATCCAGCGGAATCGCAGCGGGCTGTTGGCCATCACGAACGAGAGCATCGCGGGCCCGTTGGCGAGGAAGGACTGTTGCCGCGAAGCGGGGATCGACGGGCCGACGACGGCGGCCAGGTAGCGCGCGGCCTGCTCGGGGGTGTCGCGGACGCCCGCCGCGGCCAGCACGGAATTGCACGGGATCCAGATCCCCGCCCCCGACCGGGCGGCGGAACCGCCGAATTTCGCGGCTTTCTCCAGGACGACGCAACTGAGCCCGCGTCGGGCCGCCGTCAGCGCCGCGGTCATCCCGGCCGCTCCCGCGCCGACCACGACGACGTCGTACTCGCCGAGCACCGGGGCGGCGGCCGAGGCCGTTCCGGCGAACGGCAGGCCCGAGGCGAACGCGATGCCGGCGCCGGCGGCGGTGCCGCGCAGGACCTGGCGCCGGGACAGGCGGGAGTCGTGGACGGGCTTCATGGGTCCTCCTCGCGTGGCGATCGAGCGAGGTCATGTTCTCCAGCCGAGCGGAAAAGTGGAACAAGTTCTACCCGCTTGGAGCACGCCGGGGCGGCCGCGCCCGGCCGGTCACCTCAACCGGCGCGGGCATTCGGCGGAACTTCAGCCCAGTGCGCGGACCAGGTCGAGCGCGCGCCCGAGGGTGGTCAGCCGGTCGCCGACCGTCTCCCCCGCGGGATAGAGCCGGACGGTGCCGACACCGGCGTCTCGCCACACGCGCAGCCGCTCGGCCACCCTCTGCTCGGTGCCGATCAACGTCGTGCCCAGCACCATCTCGTCGGTCACCAGCGCGGCCGCGCCTTCGCGATCGCCGCCCTGCCAGCGCTCCCGCACCGCCGCCGCGACGTCGGCCCAGCCCTGCCTGCGGTAGGCGTTGTGGTAGAAGTTCGTCTTCGCCGAACCCATCCCGCCGAGGCTGAACGCGAGTTCGGCTTTCCGGCCCGCGACCATCCCGCGCAACTCGTCGTCGTCGCGGGCGAACGCGACCTCGGCGCCTTGGCAGACTTCGAGATCGGCCCGCGACCGGCCGGCCTTCGCCAGCCCGGCGTCGAGATGCGAGAAGTACGCGTGTGCCCCCTCGGGGACGAAACTGGTGCCCAGCCAGCCGTCGGCGATCTCGCCGGTCAGCTCCAGCAGCTTCGGCGACAGCGTGGCCAGGTGGATCGGGATGTCCGGATTCGGTGCCGTCGACAGCCGCATCGGCTTGGCCTCGCCCGGCAACGGGATCTCGAACTCCTTGCCGGAGAACGAGATCTTCTCCCCCGCGAACGCCTGCCGGATGACCGCGACGGTCTCGCGCATCCGGGAGAGGGGCCGGGCGAACGGGACGCCGTGCAGTCCCTCGATCACCTGCGGCCCCGAAGCGCCGAGGCCGAGCACGAACCGGCCGCCGGAGAGCTCCGAAAGGGTCAGCGCGGCCTGCGCGATCGCGACCGGGGTGCGGGTGCCGAGCTGGATGATCCCGGAGCCGAGCCGGATCCGTTCGGTCCGCGCGGCGAGGTAGCCGAGCACGGACGGCGCGTCCGTGCCCCACGCTTCGGCGACCCAGCAGTCGTCGAGGCCGAGTCTCTCCGCCTCCAGCACGAAGTCCAGCGTCTCCTGCCAGCCGCGCGAAGCCTCGACCGTGGTCGCCGTCCGCATCACGCGGGCGCCGCTTCGGCCCGCGCCTTGATCGCCGCGAGGGTCCCGGTCATCGCGTTCTCGAACTCGCGCAGCCGGACGAAGACGATCTTCTGCTCCTTGTCGGGCATCTGATCGATCGCGAAGGACAGTCCCGATCGGCCCGGACCCAGCCGCATCCACTGCCGGAGCCGCGTGCCGCCGTTCTCCGGCTCCAGCGTGAACCGCCACAGCGCGGTCGGCGTTTCGGGGTCGCTGACCGCCCAGGTGAACACGCGGGGCGCGTCGCATTCGACGACCTGCGAGGTCGTTTCCCATTCGCCGAGCGCGTCGTGCTTGCTGCGGCCGACGAACCGCCTGCCGACCGCCGCGCCCTCGACGCCGTCGCACCATTCGACCGACTGGAGCTCCCGGCTCATCTCCGGCATCAGCCGGACGTCCGAGACGATCGACCAGACCCGCTCCGGGTCCGCGTCCACCCATGCCTGGACCTCGACCGTCGGTTTGTCGGCGTACCTGGCGCCGGTCCACTCCATCGTGGTCGCCTCCCGTGCTCGTGACCTCGATAGTTGCGTAGATAGACTTACGTTGTCAAACCTTCCGGCGCCTCCTGTGCGGTGAACCGGCGCGCGACGTCGGGACGGTTCGCGAGCTTCGGCGGATACCCGGGCCCGAACCGCGCGCGGGTGTTCTCCGCGGTCAGCTGCCCGGCGCACTGCGCGCAGACGACCTCGGCGTGCGTGTCGTGTCCGCAGGTGTCGTGGTGGAGGGTGACCGGCGGTCCGGCCTCGCCCGAGAGCCAGCGGTCCCCCCACCGCGACATCGCGGCGAGCACACCGTAGAAGTCGGCGCCCTTCTCCGTCAGCACGTAGTCGTACCGGACCGGATCGGCCTGGTAGGCCCGCTTTTCCAGCAGGCCCTCCCCGACCAGGCGGCGCAGCCGGTCGGCGAGGGTGTTCCGCGCGATGCCGAGTTCCTGCTGGAACTCGTCGAACCTGCGGATTCCATAGAACGCCTCCCGCAGGACCAGCGGGGTCCACCAGTCGCCGAGCAGATCCATGGTGCGCGCGATCGAGCACGGCCACTGCGCGAACGAAGTCCGTTTCATACCCCCGAGCCTACGCCGGGCGAATTGATCCGGTCATTCCTCCACTCATTCCCGGACCCTCAGGCACTCGCGCGAAATGTTGCGATCCGGTCAAGGAGATCACGGGCGTTAATATCGCCGACCCGCTTCCGCACGCATTCCGACAGCGGCCGCAAACGGTCCCGCGTACGGGCGGAACGGATTCCGTTCGCGATCTCCATCGCCGCCAGCCCGACCTCCGCCGCGCGATCCAGATCCCCTTCCAGGGCGTGGTCGACGGCGAGCCAGATCATCGTCAGCGACCGGCTGCGCACCATGTCCGGCCCGTAGCCGTCGATGGCTTCGGCGAGCGCCGGAATGGCCTCCCGGGTGTGGCGGACGTCGACGAGCCTGGCGAGTTCGGTGCGCACCGTGCCGATCATCGCGGCCATGTCGGTGACCGTGAAGAAGGCCGACCACGACGGCACTTCACCCGGCGGCGCGTCGGCGAACTGTTCCGGGGCAAGGGAAAGTTTGTCCAGCGCCTGCCGGACATCACCGAGCAAGGCGTACGCCCAGGCCTCATTGGCCGAGAGGATCGCTTGCGACAGCGGTGTCCCGGCCCTTCGCGCCGCGCGCTGGCCCCGCCCGAACTGGTCGAGCGCCTCCGCCGGGGATCGGTGGTGCAGGTACATCCGGCCGAGCCGGTAGTGGATGTTGGCGACGAGATCGTCGTTGCCCGACTCCTCCGCGAGTTCGAGCGCGAGCCGGAAATGCCGCTCGGCCCTGACCGGCCTGCCGGAGTCGAATTCCGTCCACCCGAACAGGTTGTGCAGGTCGGCGACCACCCCGGCCAGCTTCCGCGCCAGCGCCTCGGACATCATCCCGCGGCGCAGCGCGGTACCGAACGGTTCCAGTACCCGCAGCAGTTCACGGCAGGAACCGCCGCCTTCCCGGTAGTCGCGCGCCCGGAGCACGCCGATGACGCCTTCCAGCCGATCGAGGTCGGCCTGCCCGACGCGCATCGGGAGCCGGTCAATCACCGCGACGCCCCTGGACCCGCGGCACAGCCGGACCGGTCTCGTTGCCGGACCGTGACCGCGGCAGTACGTACCCCGGCAGCACTCGCTTCCGCGACGACCCGTCGACGGCCTCGCGTCGCCGAAGGTCTTCCTTCGGAATGGTGATGGTGATTCGCACTCCCATAACCGATCTCCTTCCCAATCCACAACGATCAAGCTCGCCGAGGTCCAGGACGGAGCCACGCCGGACTCCAGAACATTCGTGAACGACGCAATGCCGATTTTAACCGCGAAGAATATCGAAACCATCCGCCGAACGGTTGGCTATTTTCCTTCCCTTGAATGTGCACGTGCGGAATCTCTTTCCCTTGCACGAATGATCGAAATCCCGGCCCCTCACCCCACGTACACGGCCGAGACCGTCTGTGAGCACATGAGACACAGCTCTCAGCCGAACGTGTGAAAGTTGTCGACTCGGGTCACGAAAGCTCTTCACATTGCGTTATCCATGACTGAAGATCAACAACAACCGAACGTAAGGGGCTGAAGCGTTGGACAAGCAAAACGACCTCATCCGGGGGACGATCGTCTTCGGTCTGCGCACTTTCGGTGCCGACCCCCTGCCCGTCCGCGGCGATCTCGAGTACGACCCGGAAGACCCCTACGCCGTCGTGGTCGCCTACCACTCCGGCGGCGGGACGGTCCACTGGATGTTCGGCCGCGATCTGCTGGCGGACGGTCTCCTCACTCCATCGGGTGAGGGCGACGTGATCATCAGCCCGGCCGACGACGCATCGATCGTGGTGTTCGCCCTCAGCGCGCCCGACGGCTGCGCCGTCCTCGAAGCCCCGGCGCAGGAGCTGGCCGAGTTCCTCGACCTCACCTACGACCTGGTGCCCGCCGGCTCCGAGCCGGAATGGTTCGACTTCGACCAGGAGATCGGCAAACTCGTCACGGAGTCCTGAGCTCCTCGCACAGACAGCGGAAAGCCGGTGACGAACCTCGACGGCCTTCGGTCGTCATCGGCCCGCCAGACGACGCCGAGTTCGGCGGGACGAAGACCTGGGCGTCGACCGGCTCGTCGTCCACCCGCTGCCGCCGGCGGATCCCGGCGACGTGACGGCCTTCCTGGAACGGCACGCCGAGGTCCTCGCGCCGGGGTCGCGCTGACCCGGCGGTCGAGGAGCGGCCGGACGGCGTTGCGAAGGCACTTTCGCAACGCGCGCCGGTAGCACCGTCGGGTCAGCCGAGTTCGCGCAGCCCCGGGACGACCTGCTCGGAGAACGAGCGCAGGAACCGCTCCTGGTCGTGGCCGGGACCGTGGAAGACGAGGTGGTTGAAGCCGGCTTCGACGTACGGCTTGATCTGCTCGACGGCGTCCGCCGGGTCGGAGGTGACGATCCAGCGCTTCGCGACCTGCTCGATCGGCAGCGCGTCCGCGGCCCTCTCCATCTCGGACGGGTCTTCGATACCCGCCTTCTGTTCCGGTGTCAGGGAAAGCGGCGCCCAGAACCGGGTGTTCTCCAGCGCCTGCGCCGGATCCGGGTCGTAGGACAGCTTGATCTCGATCATCTTGTCGATGTCGCCGGTGCTCCGGCCGACCTGCTCCGCGCCTTCCGCGACGGCGGGCAGCAGCTTGCCGGTGTAGAGCTCCATTCCTTTGCCGCTGGTGCAGATGAAGCCGTCACCCTGCTTCCCGACGTACTTCGCCATCACCGGGCCGCCCGCCGCGATGTAGATCGGCACGCCGCCCTCGGGCCGGTCGTAGACCGTCGCGTCGGTGGTCTGGTAGTACTCGCCCTCGAAGGTCACACGCTCCTCGGACCACAGTTTCCGCATCAGTTCGATCGCCTCGCGCAGCCGCGCGAACCGCTCCTTGAACGCGGGCCACTCGATCCGGGCGACCGCGACCTCGTTGAGCGCCTCGCCGCTGCCGACGCCGAGCAGGATCCGGCCCGGGTACAGACTGCCGAGCGTGCCGAACGCCTGTGCCACCACCGCCGGGTTGTAGCGGAAGGTCGCGGTCAGCACGCTGGTGCCGAGAACCACCCGCTCGGTGCGCTCGCCGACCGCCGCCATCCACGCGAACGAGAACGGCGCGTGCCCGCCCTGGTGCCGCCATGGCTGGAAATGGTCGCTGACCATCACGCTGTCCAGCCCGACCTGCTCGGCGAGCACGGAGTACTCGACGAGGTCGCGCGGGCCGAACTGCTCGGCCGACGCCTTGTAACCGATCTTCAGTGCCATCCGGGGTCACCACCTGGGCTCATGGGTTGTTCCGCTTTTCACCTTGGCACAAAGTCGATCAGGCCCGCCCATGGATCGGCGTGGCCGCGCTGTCGGGAACGCCACTCGGGCGACGGGAACGCGGCCCGGGTGACTGCTGATCACGCCGCGTCCCGGCTAGGCCGTGTCCCGCGAATCTGCGAGCCGCCCCGTTCCGTGCCACCGTGGAACGATGCGAACCCGGATACTCGCTGTCGCCGTCGACTGCCACGAGGCCGAAGCACTGGCCGCGTTCTGGAAGGAAGCACTCGGCTATCCCGAAACCGACCGCTGGACCGACGGGCACGGTCTGACCTACGTCGAACTGAAGAGCCCGGACGTGCCGAGCCTGCTCTTCCAGCCGGTTCCCGAAGCGAAATCCGGCAAGAACCGGCTGCACCTCGACGTCGCCCCGATCGAACTCGATCAGCGTGAAGAGGTCGCCCGGCTCGTGTCACTCGGCGCCAAGGTCGTCGACGACCCCGCGGAGGACCACTGGGTGGTCATGGCCGACCCCGAGGGCAACGAATTCTGCGTGCTGCCCCGGCGCTGAGGCACCCGTGTCCCGTGTGGACTCAGGCCGCCTCGTCGTTCTCCGCCACCACCTGTCGCGAGTGCAGCCCCAGCATTTCGAGCAGCATCCGGCAGTCCGTCGCGTCGCGGGCGTTCCCGGCCACCGTCTCGGTCGCCTTGCGCAGCACCGCCGCGCGCACGGCCGTCTCCCCGCCGTCGATCAGTTCAGCGGCCGGGCGCAATCCGTCGTATGAGTTCCCCATGACCCACCTCACCTTCCCCTGTCGTTGATACCCGATCCCGGCTGAGAAGACCCCATGCCTTCTTGCTGTCCCGGGTATCGGGGTCCCGTCGGCCGGACAAAGCCGGGCTCCGGCGGCGCGCCCGCCGCTTTCTCTCTAGACTGGCGACACTCGAACGAGCGGACGGAGCGGGAACTGACCACCGAGTTGCGCGGGGAAGCCGTGATACTGGCCCCGGTCACCGAGGCCCACGTCCCGGAATTGCGGCGGATCCGCCGTACGCCCGAGGTCCGGGCTCGCTGGGGTTCGGTCGACGACCACCCCACCTGGCCGTTCGACGACCCGACGACGGCCTGCTTCGCCGTCCTGGAGGACAGTGTCGTACGGGGCTACGTCCAGTACGGCGAAGAAGAGGACCCCCAGTACCGCCACGCGTCGGTCGACCTCTTCCTCGACCCGGCCGAGCACGGCCGCGGGCTCGGCAAGGACACCGTCCGCACCATGGCCCGCCACCTCGTGCACGATCGCGGGCACCACCGGCTGGTGATCGATCCCGCGGTGGACAACCACGCCGCGATCCGCTGCTACAAGGCGGTCGGTTTCCGCGAGGTCGGGGTGATGCGCGGTTACGAACGCGACACCGAGGGCGACGGCTGGCACGACGGACTGCTGATGGACTTGCTCGCCGAAGACCTCACGTAACGGGTCAGCGCGACGCCGATCAGCACCACCGCCATCCCGGCGAGCACCCGGATGCCGAGGTCCTCGCCGAGCACGATCGCACCCAGTGCCACCGAAACGACCGGCAACAGGTAGCCGACGGTCGCCGCGGAGGTCGCGCCTTCGTCTTCGATGAGCCGGTAGTTGAGGTAGAAGGTGACACCGGTACCGAAGATGCCGAGAACGACGACGGCGACCACCGCGGTCATGTTCAACGGCCCGGTCGGCGTCGAATCGAACGGCAGGGCGAGCGCACCCAGCCCGGTGGCGGCCATCAGCTGCGCCGCGGAGATCGCGATCGGCCCGCCCTCCCCGACGAGTTTCCTTCCCATGTAAGCGAAAGCGATGGCGTAGCTGACTCCGGCACCGAGCAGCGCCAGTGTTCCCCAGCCGAGCAGGCCGCTCTTCTGCCAGGGCGCGAAGATCAGCAGGATACCGGCGAAACCGAGGACCAGACCGGTCACGCGGAGCGCGGTGACGCGGCGCTCGCCGCCGATCGCGATGCCGATCAGCAAGGACCACAACGGAGTCGTCGCGTTCATCACGCCGGCGATGCCGGAATCGACGGTCAGTTCACCGATCCCGAACAACGCGAACGGCAAAGCGTTGCAGAAGAAGGCCGCGATCAGGAGCCTGCTCCAGATGCGACGGCCACGCGGAAGGCGTTGCCCGGCCCAGCGGCTCAGCACGAGAAGGACGACCGCGCCGAGGGCGCAGCGGAGGACGGTGACCTGGACGGGTGACAGCCCGGTCAACGCCAGTTTGATCCACAGGAACCCCGATCCCCAGAGCAGGGCGAGAACGCCCATCCGGATCAGGGTTCCTGGTGCGCCGATGGCCACGGTCGTCCCTTCGTGGTGCCGCTGGGTACTTCTCCAAGCTGCCTCCCACGACCTGACAGGACAAGTGAAAAGATCTACACCGACGTTAAGCGGTCCTACACGTTCCGAAAGGCCACGGTCGTGGCCGCCCGGGAAAGGCGACCACGACCGGCTGACGACGGATCAGTACTCGCCCGGTTGTTCGCAAGGCGGATCTGGGCCTGCTCACATTTCGCGGTCGCGCATGACCCACCTCCCTTTCGCCCGGCGCACCGGTGGGGAACGGGCGCGTTCTCGCACAGTTTGGGGGCAGTCTTCGCACCTCCGCACACCCGGTGGCCGTGTTGTGACCCACGTGATGGGAAGGTTGTCGCGCGCGGAGCCATTCCGCCCAGCGGCGAATCGGCAGATGGCCCTGCCCGCCACCGCGGGGGTTATGGCACTATCTGGCGCGAAGCAGGGAGAAAGGTGCTTCTGGTGACCGAGAATTCCGGCTCGGCCAGATCCGGGGAAACCGGGAAAGCACGGGCGGAACCGCGACCGGTTTCGACGGCCGCGCTGGCGTTCGGGCGCGCGCTGCGGCAGCGGCGGCAGGCCAAAGGACTGGCGCTGCGCGAACTCCAGAAACTCGCCTATGTCGACAAAAGCCTCATCAGCCGGGCCGAGCGCGGGCTCACCCCGCCGAGCGCGGAATTCGCCGAGGCCTGCGATCGCGCGCTGGAGGCGGGCGGCACGCTGATCGTGCTCGCCGAGGCCGCCCGCGCGGAACCGTACGTGCACCTCCCACCGCCGCCGAGTCATTTCGTCGGCCGCGACGGACACTTCTCCCTGCTCGACGAAACGGTGTTCACCGGACCCGCCAAGGTGGTCTTCGTCGCCGGACCACCGGGGGTGGGGAAAACCGCGCTGGTACTGAAATGGGCGAACCGACGGCAGGAGGAGTTCGACGGCGTCCTCTGGTCGGATCTGCGCGGTTACGCGGCGGGCTCCCCCGCGCAGCCCGCCGACATCCTCGACGACCTTCTGCGCTGCGTCGGCGTCCGCCCCGACCGCATCCCCGCCGAGGAGCACATGAGACTCGCGCTCCTGCGCGGACTGCTGCGCGGGCAGCGCACACTCGTCGTACTGGACAACGCCCTCGACTCCTCCCAGGTGCGGCCGGTACTGCCCGGCACCCCGGACACCACCGTGCTGATCACCAGCAGGCGGCGGCTGTCGGGACTGGTCGTCGGCAGCGGCGCGGTCCAGGTCTCCTTGGAGCCACTGGAAGACCCCGAAGCGGCGCGGCTCATGGCCGTACTCATCGGCGACGAACGCGCGGCGGGTGACCCCGAAGGCGTCGGCACGCTCGTCCGGCTGTGCGCGGCACTGCCGCTGGCGGTGAACATCGCCGCCGAACGGGTCGCCACCCATCCACATCAGACCATCGGGGAACTCGCCCGCGAACTCGTCGCCGAGGGACGACGGCTGGAACTGCTCGCCGTCGACGACGACGCCGTCGGGGTCCGGGCCGCCTTCAGCTGGTCCTACCGCGCGCTCGACGCCGACACCGCCCGGATGTTCCGGCTGCTCGGAGTCCACCCCGGCCCCCGGTTCACCGCCGGCGCCGCGGCGGCGCTCGCCGGGCTGCCCGAGCACGACGCGCGCCGCCTCGTCGACAAACTCGTCCAAGCGCACCTCGTCCAGCAGGTCGGGGCGCAGTACTACCGGTTCCACGACCTGCTCCGGGTCTACGCCGCCGAAGAGTCCTCCACCGAGCAGTGGAAGGAAGAGCGGCAGGCGGCGGTATCGCGGCTGGCGCACTGGTATCTCCACGCCGCGAACGCGGCCGGCTGGACGCTGACCCCGGCGCGCGATCACCACGTCGACCTCGGCCCGGCGCCCGAAGGCGTCGAACCGGTGCGGTTCGCCACCTTCGACGAGGCCTACATCTGGTGTGCGGCCGAGATGCCGAGTATCACCGGCGTCGCGCGGCTGGCGCTGGACCACGGGCTGTACGAGATCGGCTGGCGGCTGCCGGTGGAGATGTTCGACTACCACCTGCTCGGCCGCCCCTGGCAGACCTGGATCTCCAGTCACGACGTCGCGATCGAGTCGGCGAAGGCAGGCGGCGACCTCGCCGGGCTGGCGTGGTCGGCGATCAACCTCGCGGAGGCGCACCGGCGGCGCGGCGATCTCGACCGTGCCCACGAACTGTTCAGCCAGGCCGTCGAGCTGGCCGAAGAGATCGGTGAGAACCCGAGTCTCGGCTGGGCACTGGTGGGGCTCGGCAACATCGCGCACGAGCGGGACGACTACGCCGAGGCCGCGTGGCTGATCGGTCAGGGTGTCGAGGTGAACGCCCGGATCGGTTACCAGCTGGGCGAAGCGACGGCACGGGTCCACCTCGGCCGTGCCTACCGCGATCTCGGGGAACGCGACCTCGCCCTCGATCACGGCCGCCGTGCGCTGGACGTCTACGCGAAGGACGCCGACCAGCACGGCATGGGTTTCGCGCTGGTGCCGCTCGCCCGGACCTGCCGCCGGTTCGGCGACCTCGAGCAGGCACTGGGCTACTGCGACCGGGCGCTGACCGCCTACCGGAACTGCGGCGACGTCTGGGGGCAGGCGGACGCGCTCGACGAACGCGGTTGCGCGCTGGCCGAACAGGGCCGCCCCGAAGCCGCGCTGGAGGTGTGGCGCGACGCGCTCCAGCTCGTCATGGACCTCGACGATCGCAAGGCGAGCGTGCTCCGGGGCCGGATCGAGGGCGCCGTCTAGAGCTTCACCGGCAGGTTGTGCAGGCCGCGGGTGATCGCGCTCGGCCACCACACGAGCCGGTCCTCGGGCACGGTGAGCGTCATCGACGGCGCGCGGGCGAACAGTGTCTCCAGCGCCGCGGCCGCCTGCATCCGCGCGAGCGCGGCGCCGATGCAGATATGCGGCCCGAGGCCGAACGCCACATGCCGCACCGGACGCTCGCCGGGCCGGAACGCGAGCGGGTCCGGGTGGACTTCGGGGTCGCGATTGGCCGCCAGCAAGGAAAGCAGGATCGGGTCGCCCGTCTCCATCCGCTGCCCGGCGAGTTCCATCGGCTCGGTGACGAAGCGCCAGCTCGTGTTCTGCAGCGGGGTGTCGCGGCGCAGGACCTCTTCGATGACGAGTGTCAGACGCGAGCCGTCGGCACGGGCGCGCGCCGCCTCCTCCGGATGCGTGATGAGTGTGAGCGCGGTGGAGGCGATGAGGCTGATCGTCGTCTCGTGCCCGGCGATCAGCGACAGGAACGCCGTCGCCGCGACCTCCTCGTCGGTGAGCTTCCCGGCGCTCTCCTGCGCGAGCAGGTCGCTGATCAGATCCGCGCCGGGTTCGGCCCGTTTCCGCGCGACCACGTCGGCGAGCAGGGCGTCGAGGTCGTCGGTCGCCTTCAGCATCGAGGCCATGTCGGTGACGTCGCCGGCGGCGACCACCAGCGCGGGCGGCCGGACCTGGTCCAGGAGCGTGCCGGGGATGCCGATCAGCTCGCAGATCGACCGGATCCCCAGCGGGTAGGCGAAGTCCTCGACGAGGTCGCCCTCGCCGCGGTCCAGGATCGGGTCGAGCAGTTCGTTCGCCAGCTGATGCGTGCGATCACGCAGATGCTGCAGCCGCCGCGGCCCGAACGCGCCCGCGCACGCTTTCCGCAGCCGTGTGTGCTCCTCGCCCTCGAAGTTGTTCATATGCCCGATGAGCGTCGGCCGATGGTCGGCGGGAAGCCCGAGATTGGCCTTGCGCCAGTGGTCAGCGGCCACGGACGGGCATTTCGACAGCCTCGGGTCGGCCATCGCGGAGACCACGTCCGCATGCCGGGTCAGCAGCCAGGTCCAGGTGTCGCCGGGCAGCGGAAGCCGGAACACCGGGGCGTTCGCACGCAGCCATTCGTAGGCGGGAGAAGGATTCCGGTCGAATTCCGGGCCGAACATCACGGGGGCCGCCCCGGCGTCGTATGCGGCGTCTGGCATACGGGCCACCCTGCCAGCTCGGGGCGGTATCGCGTCCGGCGAACGCGGGTATTGCCCTGTCTCACGCGATCGTCAACGCGGTCCCCCTGTCACCCCCTTGCGGTGACCAGCAAGATCGAAGCGGGTGCGGTGCGTAACGGATGGAGGTGGCCCTCGTCAGCGAGTTCGGGCTCCGGAACGAACTGAAGACCGGCACGCGTGACCGCGACGCGGCCACCGAGCGGCGGACCGGGTCGCTTCGCGCGTTCGCCGACACCGTCGGGCTCGCCACCGCCCGCGTCTGGCGGCTGCGAAGCCGTGCCTGGAACACCTTGCGGCATCCGGCGGGCTGGGAACTGTGGCGGCTGCCGCCCCCGGCGATCGTCTGGATGCTCGGCACCGAGATCGCCGTCGCGGTCTGGGCGCTCCACAGCGCGTTCAAGGCCACCGCCACGACCACGGACCTCGTCCGCTTCGGCGTCATCGCGGGCTGCGCCATCTGGTACCTCGTCCAGACCCAGCACCCCGAGGAACAGCGCCGGGCCGACGACCGGCGCGGCGAGCACATCGACCAGACCGCGGTCTGGCTCGGCAGCGCCGCCGTCCTGCTGCCGCCGACGTTGTCGCTCATGCTGCTGCTGATGGTGCGCGTACAGCGCTACTCCATCGCGCACAAGGCGATGACGACGTTCCTCTTCACCACCGCCGCGCACGCGGCGTCGATCCTCGGCGTGCACACGCTCACCGAACTGACGTCCCTGCACACCTGGCTCGAATCGGGCACCCTCCCCCAGGGGCCCGGCGACATCGCGCTCGCCGCCGTCGCGCTCGTGGGTGCCGCGCTCTGGTACTTCGCGTCCCAGACGCTCCTGATCAGCATCGCACGCGGCCTGGCCTGGGGCGGCTGGCGGCGGCAGAAGCTCATCGGCAGCTGGGCCGACAACGCGGACTTCGTCTACGCGCTCCAGCTCGCCGCGTGCACCACGATCCTGGGCGCGGTCAACATCGCGCTCGTGCCGCTGGTGATGATCGGCGTCGCGCTGCGGTCGACGCGGCTCGCGCAGGCACTCGCCGACACCATCGCGCGCAGCCAGCGCGACCGGAAGACCGGCCTGCTGACCGAGGACTCCTTCCACGCCCCGGCGGCTCTCCGGCTGCTCGAAGACCAGACCGACGAGCGGCCGACGGCGTTCCTGATGCTGGACCTCGACCACTTCAAGCAGTGGAACGACAAGTACGGGCACTCCGGCGGCGACATCGTGCTCGGCTGCGTCAGCGCCGTGCTGCGGCACAACACCCGCACGTCCGACGTCGTCGGCCGCTGGGGCGGCGAGGAGTTCGCCGTCCTGCTGCCGGACACCACGCGCGAAGAGGCCATGCGGGTCGCCGAACGGATCCGGGCGGCGGTCGCCGCGACGGCGATCACGGGGCTGACGGAACTCGCCAGCGGGCACGCCACCAACGAACCCCGTGCGGTCGGTCCGATCCACGGCTGCACGGTGTCGATCGGGGTGGGGCTCTCCCCCGAGCATTCGACGGACTACGGCGAGCTCTTCCGCGCTGCGGACTCGGCGATGTACGAGGCGAAGCGGGGCGGGCGGAACCGGGTCGTGCTGGCTCCGGTGCTCGCTTCGGCGCCTTCGCCCCCCGAGCCTCGGGCGCCCACGTCGCCGCTGAGCCGGGCCGGGAACTCGCGCCGGGAGTGGTAGTCGCGCCATAGCGGTGTCGGCAGGGCAGCGGCGGTGAGGCGTGGGCCGGGTGGGTCGTGAGTGGAAAGTGTCGTTCTAACGTCACTTACCACTCACGACCACCGCGACCGAACACCGATGTCACGTATGGGACGGGGCCCGTCCCATACGTGACATTCGGGGCACCTCCGAAGACCCGCGTCAGCGGCGGGTCACGAGGCGAGTCTCCAGCAGGTCGTCGACCACCCGGGTCTCCACACCGGCCCGTCGTTCGAACGCCGAACCCCGCAGCGGCCACACCGCGACCAGTGCGACGCCCACCGCGGACAGCGCGGCCAGTACCAGCGCGGCGACGAACTGGGCGGCGCCGGCGGTCGCCGTGCTCAGCACCGCGAACCCGATCAGCACGATCACCGTCGGCAGGAGGGCGGCCACCGCCACCGCCCAGGCGGGCGTGCGGCGCAGGTCCCGGCGCCGGGTGGTCAGCCAGGCGGCGAGCAGGCAGGCGAACGACGCGCCCAGCAGGCAGGCACCGGCGGTGTCGGACAGCCGGTGCCAGCCCAGCGCGATGGTCGACGACGCGACCCAGGCGACGGCGACGCCGCCCACCCCGACCATCACCGGGCGGAAACGGTGGGGCAGGACGAAAGCGAGGGCCATCAGGATCGTCATCGCGGCGCTGACGTGGCCGCTCGGGAAACTGTTGTGACCCGGTCCGTAACCGCCGTCGGGCAGTTCCGGGCGTTCGAGGACGTACAGCTTGAGCAGTTGCGCGGTGACGAGCGGGAGCACGAGCACGCTCAGTGCGGGGACGAGGAGGCCGGGTTTCCGGCGGAGCAGGGCGAGTACCACCAGCGCCACCGCGGCGGCGCCGAGCACCAGCACCATGTCCTGGTCCCGCAACGGCCCGGCCCAGTCCATTGTGGACCATTGGCCGGACTGCGCGCTGCGGACGACACCGTTCTCCGCGAGCTGCCCGGCCGACGTGTGCACGAAGAGCACGAAAGTCACGGCGAACGCGACGGCCAGTCCCAGTCCGGTGGCGAGCTGGAACACGGCCCTGGACAGGGTGGGCCTGGGCTCGGCGTGCCGTCCGGGCAGCGGTCGGCGGGCAGGGGTCGGCTTCGCTTCGGGGGTAAGTACGGCCATGCATCTCACTGTCCAGCCGCCGTTTAGCCAAGAGGTCCGGACAATGTCATGGTTCTGCTACAAGATCGGGCCGAGTCGCATCCGCGCGGTGACATCCGAATAATGGCGACGTGGCAAGTGTCCTTTTGATCGAAGACGACGCCTCCGTGCGGGAGGGTCTGGAACTCGCGCTGCGCCGCCAGGCGCATACCGTCCACACCGCCGAAAGCGGTGAGGTCGGCCTGGAGAAACTGCGGGTGTTCCAGCCCGACATCGTCGTGCTCGACCTCATGCTGCCCGGGATCGACGGCTTCGAGACCTGCCGCCGCATCCGGGCCGCCGGCGAGGTGCCGATCATCATGCTCACCGCGCGCAGCGACGATTTCGACATCGTGGCCGGCCTGGAGGCGGGCGCCGACGACTACGTGACCAAGCCGATCGAGCCCCGCGTGCTCGACGCCCGGATCCGCGCGGTGCTGCGGCGCGCGGTGAGCGAGAAACCCGCGAACGCCGACGACGGCACCGCCGAGCGGCACGGCGGGCTGGTCATCGACCGCGTCGGCCTGGTGGTCACGAAGAACGGCCAGCCGGTTTCGCTCACCCCGACGGAGCTGAAGCTGCTGCTGGGGCTGTCGCGCACCCCCGGGCAGGTCTACAGCCGCCAGCAGATCCTCTCCGCCGTCTGGGACCACGACTACCTCGGCGACTCCCGGCTGGTCGACGCCTGTGTCCAGCGGTTGCGCGCGAAGATCGAAGACGTGCCCGCGAAGCCCGACCACGTCCAGACCGTCCGCGGCTTCGGGTACCGGTTCGGCCGTTCATGAGGGTGCTCTCCGGGCTGCGGCCCCGGTTGATCCTGGCCTTCGCGGCGATGACGCTCATCGGGGCGGCGGCCGCGGCCGGGGCCAGCTACGTCTCGGCCAGGAACGCCATCCTCGAAGCGGTCCAGAACGCGGCGATGAACCAGCTCAAGGACCGGGTCGCCGCCTACGGCCGTCCGCTGTCCACGCCGCCCACCCAGGAGCAGCTCAACGATTTCGCCGGCAGCCTCCGGTTGAACGCCGTCGCGGTCTACCGCGACATGCGGTCGATCAACGGCCCGGATCTGACCACCTTCTCCCCCGAGCTGCGAAAGACCGTCGCCAGTGACGACCGGATCCAGTTCCAGCGCCTGGATCGCGAGACCATCCCCGAACTCCTGGTCGGAATGCCGGTGCTGGCGCGGAGGCCGGACGGGTCGATGGGGCCCAGCGGGCTCCAGGTGTACTCGCTCACCTCCCTCGGCCAGCAGCAACAGGCCATCGAAGAACTCGCGAAGTACGCCTGGCAGATGGCCGCGCTGGCCCTGCCGCTCGCCGCCGCGCTCGCGTTGCTGGCGGCCAGGCAGGTCCTGCGGCCGGTGCGGGCGCTCAACACCGCCGCGGCCCAGCTCGGCGAGGGAAGGCTCGACGTCCGGCTGCCCGCCAAGGGTTCCGACGAGCTGGCCGAGCTGGTCACGACGTTCAACAACACGGCCGCCGAACTGGAACGCACGGTCGGCGAACTGCGGGCCATGGAGGCCGACGCCCGCCGGTTCGTCGCCGACGTCTCGCATGAACTGCGCACCCCGCTCGCGGCGATGAACGCGGTCACCGACGTCCTGGACGAGGACGCGGAAGCCCTGCCGCCGGACACCGCGGTCGCCGCACGGCTGGTCTCCGGCGAGACCCGCAGGCTGACCCGGCTCGTGCAGGATCTGGTCGAGATCTCCCGGTTCGACGCGGGCCGCGCCGAACTCGTGCTCGACGAATGGGATCTCGCGACGGCGATTCGCGACAGCCTCGACGCGCGGGGCTGGCGGGAGGGCGACGCCCTGGTCACCGACCTGCCCGAGGGGGTCACCGCGCGGGTCGACCGGCGGCGGCTCGACCTGATCGTGGCCAACCTCGTCGGCAACGCGTTCCGGCACGGCGCCACCCCGGTCGAAGTCCACCTCCGCACCGGCGGCGACGGCGTCACCCTGGAGGTCGGCGACCACGGCCCCGGGATCGACCCCGAGGTCCTGCCCCATGTGTTCGACCGGTTCACCAAGGCGGACACCTCCCGCGCCCGGTCCGAAGGCAGCGGGCTGGGCCTGGCGATCGCGCTGGAGAACGCCCGCCTGCACGGCGGCGACATCACGGCCGAGAACACCGCGAACGGCGCCAGGTTCGTCCTTCGCCTGCCGAATCGCGCCGAAGGGGCGGCCTGATGGAGAAGACGCGTGTCCTCGCGGCCCTGGCGGCCGCGACGCTGGTGGCGGCCTGCGGCGTCCAGCCGACCGGCGTGGTCCCGGCCGGGCCTGGGCCGTCGATCCGCGCCACCGCGGGGTCGGCCGTCATGGGTGGCGTGACGCTGTACTTCGTCTCCGACGGCAGGGTCGTCCCGGTGGCCCGGCCGTCCGAAGGGTTCATCTCCCCCGAAGGCGCGCTCATGCTCCTGCTGAAGGGACCGAGCGAAGGAGAGGCCGCGCAGGGGCTGACCACGTTCGTCCCGCCCGAGCTGGGACGGGTCGAGGTCTATTCGGGGGAGCCGGGGACGATCGTGCTGCCGTTCACCCAGCGGAAACTGTCGGACCAGGCCATCAACCAGTTGGTCTGCACCGCGACGGCGGCCTCGATGGCGACGGGACGGGCACCGGTCTCCCAGCAGATGACCGTGACCTCCTCCACGGGCGACGCGATCCTGCGAACTTGCAAATTCGGCTGATCCGCTCACTCACAGTGTTCAGGTAAAGCGCTTCTTGTGGCTGTACGGACACGAGGACCGTTCGGTTCACCGATCAAGGTAACTGTGGGCGACAACACTCGGGCGTGACATTGCCGTGTCCATTTCGTAATGTTGCCCGGAGCTCGCGGCCCCCGACGCGAGTTCCCGTCCCCGAAGTGGTGAGTGATCGAAGAAATGGCCGGCAGACATCGCAAGACGAACGCTCCGAAGTGGAAGCTCCCCGCGGGTATCGCGGCAGCCGTCGCCACGGCGCTCCCGGCGTCGATGTGGCTCACCACCGTCGGCACCCCTGACGTCGAAGCGGCCAGTGCCGCGCTCGCGCTGAAGACTCCCCCGGTCTCCAGCAGCGTGACCCCCTCGCCGTCGACCAGCAGCACCCCGCCCTCCAGCACGACCACCCCGCCCCCGTCGACCACCGAGGCTCCCCCGAAGCCGACGACGTCGGCCAAGGCCCCCGCGCCGGTGAAGAAGACCGTGCCCGCCGCGACGGCCTCCTGTTCGACCAGCCTTTCCGGCACCAAGCCGCACGTGGCCCAGGTCGGCA
Organism: Amycolatopsis sp. cmx-4-19; assembly: GCA_049998115.1. Classification (GTDB taxonomy): domain Bacteria; phylum Actinomycetota; class Actinomycetes; order Mycobacteriales; family Pseudonocardiaceae; genus Amycolatopsis. The sequence goes on from JAEBEO010000004.1 coordinate 245,213, forward strand.
ATCACATCAAGGCGAAGTTCGGCGTCGAGAACGTCGGCGGCGTCGCCGGCCGGGCGAACGCCAGCGACCACCCTTCCGGCCTCGCGCTGGACTTCATGGTGGACGCCGCCACCGGCAACGCCATCGCCGACTACATCCTGGCGAACCAGAAGGACTTCGGCGTCACCTACGTCATCTGGCGTCAGCGCTACAACGACGGCAGCGGCTGGGACACCATGGAGGACCGCGGCGGCGCGACCGCCAACCACATGGACCACGTCCACGTGTCTTTCTCCAAGAGCGCCAAGGTCAGCGTCAGCTGCTAACGACGCCGACCGGACCGTTCGCCGGGCTGGACCACGGGTCGTCCCACGACCTCTTCCACGCCTTTGACGGCGAGCCGGTCCGCTCGCTCGTTCTCCGGGTGCCCCGCGTGGCCCTTGACCCAATGCCATTCGATGTCGTGTCGTGAAGCGGCGTCGTCGAGGCGCCGCCACAGATCGGCGTTCTTGACCGGTGTCCTGGCCGAGGTCATCCAGCCGTTGTTCTTCCAGTTCCGCACCCAGCTGGTGATGCCGTTCCGGACATACGTGCTGTCGGTGTAGATGTTCACCGTCACCCGGCGCTTCAGGCTTTCCAGCGCCTCGATGGGCGCGGTCAGTTCCATCCGGTTGTTCGTGGTCGGCCCGAGTTCACCGCCGTAGATCTCCTTCTCGACGTCGCCGTAACGCAGCACCGCACCCCAGCCGCCGGGGCCGGGATTCCCGCTGCACGCGCCATCGGTGTAGATCTCGACTGATTCCGCCACCGGCACACCCTAATGCGTCGTGGGCCCCGGTATCCCCGACAGGGTCGTGAGTGGCAAGGGTCCCTGCCCCCTTGCCACTCACTCCCTCATCGAGCCCCGGCAGCCCTCAGTACCAGTGCTGACCCGCGATCGCCCAGCAGTCCCACATCTGCACCGGCGCGCCACTGGCGGGGTCGACGTCCTTGATGTCCAGGCACAAGCCGTTCAGCGCACTGCGCAGGGACTCCCCCGACCAGGACCACTGCTGTCCCGGCGTGTCCCAGCAGTCCCACATCTGCACCAGGGCACCGCGAGCGGGGTTGATGTCCTTGATGTCGAGGCACAGGTGGTTCAGGTCGCTGTGCAGTGCCGTCCCGGCCCAGTGCCAGCGCTGCCCGGGGTTGTCCCAGCAGTCCCAGACGATGATCTGGGCGCCTCTGTTCCGGTTGATGTCCTTGACGTCGAGACATTTGTCGTTCAGCCGCGATTTGAGCGTGAAGCCGGCCGCCGCCGGTGCGGCTTTCGGAGTAGCGGCCGCGGTCCCGATCCCGCCGAGGCCGACAAGGAGGCCGAGGACGACCAGTACCGTCGCTCGGACACGTGCCGGACGTCTGCCACGCTTGATCATTTCGCCGTCCGTTCCCGGCAGCCGGAGAGCCGCCATTAGGGTTGTTCGCTGTCCTGGAAAGCCTCATCGACCGGCGGGGCGGAGCACCATCGGAGTCGAAGAACCGAACGATTCCAAGCCGGGGGCTGGCGTGGCCGAGCAGGATCCCGATGACCACGTCCGGCGGCAGTTGCGCACGTTGCAGCGAGCGGTGGGCAATCCCACCGACGCGGTGCTGGCCCGGCGCAGTGGCGTCGCCGCGGCGACGTTCTCCGAGGTGATGTCCGGCAAACGGCGGCCGCGTGAGGAGTTCGTGGCCAAGGTCGTCTCCGGCTGTCTGGTGCACGCCCGCGCCACCGGCCACGCCCCGCTCGACGAGCACCGGATGCTGCGCGCCCTGCGCGTGCCGGGGCACACCGCGTCCGACCACGGGATCCTCGAACGCGAGGAGCTCCTCGGCCGCTGCTCGGCGGTGCTCGAATCGGTGCGCACCCGGGCGGGCGCCACCGTCGTCATCGAGGGTCCGGCGGGGATCGGCAAATCGGAGCTGGTCGCCAGGGTGTGCGCGGAGGCCGCCGCTCGCGGGATCGTGCCGCTGGCCGTACGCGGCAACCAGCGGGACCGGACCCTGGCGTTCGGCGCCGCCCGCACCCTGCTGGCCCGCTGGGTCGCCGGTCGCCCCGTCCGCGAGCAGAAGACACTCTTCGCCGGGGCGGCCGCGCTCGCCAGGGTCCCGCTGGGTCTTCCCCATTCCCGGCAGGCCGGTCCCACCACCATGATCGGCCTGACCGAGGCGCTGTACTGGCTCGTGGTCAACGCGACCTCGCTGACCGGGACGGGGCGGACCGAAGAGGGCCTGCTGCTCGCCGTCGACGACGCGCACTGGCTGGACGAGGAATCGTTGCAGTGGCTGGATTTCCTCAGCGACCGCCTGTCCGGCCTGCCGGTCGTGCTGATGCTGGCCCACCGGCCGCACCAACGGACCCCCACCCTGGCCCGGATCGAGTTGCACGCCACGGAAATCCTGCGGCCGCCGCCACTCGGACCGGACTCCGTGCGCACGATCGTCGGCCGCGGCCTGCTCCCCCGGCACACGAACCGCCAGCCTGACGAGGGATTCTGCGCCGAGTTCCACCGGCACAGCGGCGGCAATCCGTTCTACCTCCGCTGGATGCTCGACGTCGCAAGGGAAAGAGGCCTGACCGCCACGTTCGCCGACACCGGCGCGGTCGCCACACTGACCCCTCGTCACGTCGTCCTGCACCTCACCGAACGCCTCCACGACCTGGGGCCGCCGGCGCGACAGCTGGCCCGCGCCATCGCCGTGCTGGGACCCGGATGCGCGCTGTCGCACGCGGCCCGGCTCGCCGACGTGACCCCGTCGGCCGCCAAACGCGAATACGACCGGCTGTGCGCCGCGGCGATCCTGCAGCCCGGCCCCACCACGGACTTCCGCCACCCGATCATCCGCGGGGCGGTGTACGACGCCATCGACCCGTCGCGGCGCAGCGACGCCCACCGCGCGGCGGCCTCGCTGCTGTACGACGAAGGCGCCGACGCCGACGCGGTGGCGGCGCACCTGCTCGATGTCCACGCCGCCGCGGACACGTGGGTGGTCGACCGGCTGACGGAAGCGGCCGCGGCGGCGTCGGAGTCGGGTCTGTCCGCCACGGCCGCCCGCTATCTCAAACGGGCGCTCGACGAGCCGCCGCCGGTTTCGCGGTCCTGCCGTGTCCGGCTCCGCTACGGCCAGGCACTGGCCTTGGGCGAGGTGGCCACGGCGTTACCGGAGTTGCGTGCCGCCTACGAGCGGGCCCCCGACGACGGCCAGCTCACCGAGGCGGCCATCGCGCTGGCCAAGACCCACGGCTACGCGGACCAGCTCGGCGACGCGGTCCGCCTCCTCGACACCGCCCTCGACCGCTGCACGGACGAACCCCTGCGGGAGCGGTTGCTGGCCGAGCAGGTGCTGTGGGCGGCTTGGTGGGCCGACGACCCGTACCGGTCGGACCGCATGGACCTCCTCGACCGGATCGCACCCCCGCTGGCGGCCCTCACCCATCCGCAGCGGCTGCTGGTCACGTCGCACGCGTGGAGCCTCGTCCTGCGCGGCGAGCCCCGCGCACGGGCGCTGGCGGCCATCGAGCCGGTCATCCGGCGCGGTGTCGTGTTCGCGGACGCGGACCAGGGGATGGAGGTGGGCACCATGACGGCGTTCGTCCATCTGTTCACCGAGCACCAGGACCGCGCCCACGATCTGTTCGACCAGGCTGTCGACGAGTTCGAACGACACGGCTGGCACGGCACCCACCTCGCCTTCGCGCACGCCAACCGGGCGCACGCGGCGCTGCTCGGGGGACGGCTGGCGGACGCGGTCGCCGACGCCGACATCGCCCTGCGGTTCGCCGACCGCAGCGGTACGGGCACACCTGCCCACTGGTTCGCGACGGGCATTCTCATCCAGGCGCTGGTGGCTCGCGGCGACGTCCGGCGGGCGGCGGCCGTGTGTTCCGCCCGGGACTATCCCGGGCCGCTGCCGGACGCCACGATCCTGCCGATGCCCAGGGCGGTGCTCGGCGCGTTGTTCCTGGCTCAGGGCGATCAGCGGCGGGCAGCCGGGCCACTGCGTGAAGTCGGCCGCTGGCTCGACGCCGCGCCCGTGCCCAACCCCGCCGTCTGCCCGGCGCGTTTCGACCTGGCGCTGGCCCTGCGGTTCGACGCGCCGGAGGAGGCTCGTGCGATCGCGGAGTCCGCGCACCACCGGGCCGAGCGGTTCGGCAATCCGACCACCCGAGGGCACTCTCTCCGGGTTCTCGCGGCGCTCCGCGCCGACTCCGGGGTGGCGCTCCTGGAGGAGTCGGCCCGGTTGCTCGAACCCTCTCCCGACCGGTGGCAGCACCTGGTCACGCTCGCCGACCTCGGCACGGCCTTCCTGCACTCCGGCCACAACCCCGACGCACGCCGGGTGCTGCGCGAGGCACTCGCCCTCGCCGACGAGTGCGGTGCCGTCACGCTGCGGGACGTCGTCGCGCGCCGTCTCCAGCAGATCGGGGTCGCGCCCGGCCGGCAGAAACCGGTGAACGTCGTGTCCCCGCGCCTGCGCCGGATCGCCCACCTCGCCGCCGAAGGGCGTTCCGAGGCGGAAATCGCGCACAAGACCGCACTCGGCCTGGACACCGCGACCGCGCTGGTGCGCGAGGCCCACGACCGGTTCGGCGCCACCTCGCGTACCGAACTCCGCCGCGCCCTCACCGGGTTCAGTCCGGCAGCAGCGGCACCCACGGCTCCTCGGCCTGCCCGAGGTGCACCGCCCGCGTGATGGACTTCGAACCGAAGCGGTCCCGGACGGTGTCGAGCGTCGTGTCGAGCACGTCCCTCGGCTTCGCCCCGAACGGCAACGCGAGCTGGATCGCGTCGTCCTTCGACAGGTTGGTGAGCGCGAGCCCGAGCAGCGTCAGCCCGCGCTCGTCGATCAGCGGCCGTGCCGCGGCGAGCAACTCCCGCACCGCCGCGATGATCGCGCCGGTCTGTTCGGTCGCTTCCAGCAGGGTGTGCGAGCGCGTCGCCTTGGTGAAGTCGGCGAACCGCATCCGCAGGACGACCGTCCGGCACACTCGATGCGCGGCACGCAGCCGCCGGGCGAGGCGATCGGCCAGGGTCAGCAGGATCGCGTCCAGTTCGGCCGGAGAGCGCGGCCTGCTGCCGAGCGCGCGCTGCGCCCCGATCGACCGCCGACGGCGTCCGGTCTGCACCCGCCTCGGATCGTCGTTGTGGGACAAGGCATGCAGATGGACGCCGACGCCGCGGCCGAGCAGCCGCACGAGTTCCTTCTCGCCGAACCCCTCCATCTGCCCGACCGTCGTGACGCCACGTTCCCTCAGCTTGCGCGCGGTCACCTTCCCCACTCCCCACAGCCGCTCGACCGGCAGCGGGTGCAGGAACTCCAGCTCGCCGTCGTGCGGCACGACGAGCAGGCCGTCGGGCTTAGCGACGCCGCTCGCGACCTTCGCGAGGAACTTCGTCCTGGCGACGCCGACCGTGATCGGCAGGCCGACCTGCTCCAGGACGTCCCGGCGCAGTTTCGCGGCGATCCGGCTCGGTGTGCCGGCGATCTTCAGCAGCCCGCCGACGTCGAGGAAGGCCTCGTCGATCGAGATGCCCTCCACCAGCGGTGTCGTGTTGTCGAAGACGTCGAAGACCGCCCTGCTCGCCTCCGAATAGGCGTGCATCCTCGGCGGGACCACGATCGCGTGCGGGCAGAGCCGCCGCGCCTGGCCGCCGCCCATCGCCGTGCGGACGCCGTACGCCTTGGCCTCGTAACTGGCCGCCAGCACGACACCACCGCCGACGATGACCGGCCGCCCGCGCAGGCTCGGGTCGTCACGCTGCTCGACCGACGCGTAGAACGAATCCAGGTCGGCGTGCAGGATGGGACCCTCGATCGTCATAGAACATATGTTCGCATCGAGCGGCCCGTCAGCCAAGACCCGGGCGGTCAACCGAACGGTGGACCCGAGTGGGAGACCTGGTGCTTGAACACCTGGTCGTCCCGGATCCCGGCGGTGAAACTCGGCCTCGGCGAGATCGCGCGCCAGGCGTCGAGCACCTCCTCCGACTCCCAATGCTCGAAGATGTTCACCCGGCCGGCTTCGAGCGTGTCCGCCGCGATCACGACGTCGAGACAGCCGGGATGGGCCCGCGCCCGCTCGACGATCACCTGATGGCCTTCGACGTACCTGTCGCGTACCTCCGGATCGACGTACACCTTGCCCGCCACGATCACTGTCATTCCTGTCCCCTTCCGGTCGGTTCACCCGACCGACGAACGTGCTCGCCGGGAACCGACACGGGCACGGACGAAATCCGTCACCGATCGCCCGCCGGTGAAGCACCAGATCGCGATCACCGGGTCGCAGATCGCGCAGCCGAACGAGGAATGTTCGGCGAACGGGATGATCGGAGCGCCCTTGAGATGGTGCACGACGTCCCAGCCCGTGTGCAGCAGCCAGGCGATCCCGATGAACGTCCACGATTCGAGGCCACGGTAAGCCACGTAGGTCACGACCGCGACGAAGACGAACTCCCAGCCACCGAGCGCGCCTGCACTCAGGTACGCGGCACCGGCTCCCGCCACCATGATCGCGTTGAAGCGGCGGCGAGCCGGCTCGTGGATGAGCGACATCAGTACGACGTAGCCGAGCCCGATCAGCATCGGCGCGATGATCATCATGGTTCGACGCTAGAGCCGGGCCGCGTCCGCGCACAGTGGCGTGAACGACGCCTTCCGCCGGGATCCCGCCATCGACGCGGTAGGTTCGCGGGCATGCACACCGTCGCCGTGCTCGCACTGGACCAGGTGATCCCGTTCGACCTGTCGACGCCGATCGAGGTCTTCACGAGGACACGGCTGCCGGACGGGAGCGCGGGCTACCGGGTGCTGATCTGCGCCGAACACCCGGACGTCGACGCCGGGCACTTCACCCTGCGTGCCCCGTGGGGCCTGGAGGCGCTGCGCGAAGCCGACACGATCGTCGTCCCCGGCACCGCCGAACCGTCGCTGCCGTTGCCCGGGGCCGTCCGCGACGTGCTCACCTCGGCCGCCGACCGGGGCACGCGGATCGCTTCGATCTGTTCCGGCACCTTCGTCCTCGCCGAGGCGGGCCTGCTCGACGGCCTTCGCGCCACCACGCACTGGGTCGCGGCCGGATCGCTCGCCGAGACCTATCCGGCCGTCGACGTCGACCCGGACGTGCTCTATGTCGACAACGGGCAGATCCTGACGTCGGCAGGCGCCGCCGCGGGTCTGGACCTGTGCCTGCACCTGATCCGCCGCGACTACGGATCCGCCGTCGCGGCCGACGCCGCCCGCCTTTCGGTGATGCCGCTGGAACGGGAGGGCGGGCAGGCGCAGTTCATCGCGTTGCGGCATCCGCCGGCCCCCCGGGGAGCCTCGCTGGAGCCGACTTTGCTGTGGATGCAGGAGAATCTCGCTCGCGACCTCAGCCTGGCCGAGATCTCCGCGCGCGCCGGGACGAGCACGCGCACACTGATCCGGCACTTCCGGGAGCAGACCGGGACGACACCGTTGCAGTGGCTGCACCGGGCGCGGATCCGGCAGGCGCAGCATCTGCTGGAGACCACGCAGGACGCCGTCGAGCGCATCGGCTCCGAAGTCGGTTTCGGTTCGCCCACCTCGTTCCGCGACCGGTTCAAACGCACGACCGGGGTCAGCCCGCTCAGCTATCGGCGCGCTTTCCGTTGATGCGCCACGGTGTCTGGGTCAGGCGGCGAGCGGCGACGCGAGGTCCGAGGCTCGCACCCGGGCCTGTTCGGCGAACCGCCTTCGGGCGGCGACGACTCTGAGCCATCGTTCGGAGCGCTCCGCGTCCAGATCGGAAGTGGCGCGGGCAAGCACCTCGGCGGCGTGCGCGGCGGAGTCGATCTCCGTGGCGGCGCCGAGGTAGTCACCGGCCTCGATCAGTTTGTAGGCGTGGCGCATCTCGGTCTGCGCGGTCGAATAGATGGCGTAGGCGGCCAAATTGTTCGCCAGCGGTCCCAGTGAATGCGACATCGGATTCTCCGTTCCTTCTCTTACCGACACGTCGAACGGGTACCCCGCGGTTCGACACGGCCGCGGATATTTTTCGAACTTCTCCGGGGCTTGCGCAAAGTGGCCGCTTCACGACAGCCTGAAGCGCATGCCAGCCCGGGCGGCGTCGTTCCGCAGCGTGTTCGCGGTCGCCGGGTTCCGCCGGATCTGGCTCGCGCATCTGCTCTCGGTCGCCGGCGATCAGCTGGCCAGGGTCGCGCTCACGGTGCTGGTGTTCGACCGGACGTCGTCGGCGGGGTGGGCTTCGGCGGCGTACGCGCTGACGTTCGTGCCCGATCTCCTCGGCGGAGCGCTCGGTGGCATCGCGGACCGGTTCTCGCGGCGCACCGTGATGGTGGCGACCGACGTCGGCCGCGCGGTCCTGATCGCGCTGATGGCCGTCCCCGGCCTGCCGTTGCCCGCCGCGGCCGCGCTGTTGTTCCTCGTGCAGCTCATGGCGGGCCCGTTCCAAGCGGCACGCCAAGCGCTGCTGCCGGACCTGCTCGACCCGGACCGGCTGGTCGTCGGCCAGGCCGTCATCTCCTCGACGTACCAGGCCGGGCTCGTGGTGGGTTTCGGCGCGGGTGCCGCCGTCGTCACCGGCCTCGGCGTGCCCGGGGCGCTGCTGATCGACGCGGGGACGTTCGCGCTCTCGGCGCTCATGCTCCGCTTCGGGCTGAAGCGGTACCCGCCCTCGGCGCCGCGCCACCACGCACGGCCGTCGCTGATCGCGGGCTGCCGTCTCGTCGGCCGCGACCGGAAGCTGCGCTGGCTGCTGCTCATCGCTTGCTGCTGCGGTTTCTACGTCGTACCCGAGGGCCTCGCCGTCCCGGTCGCCGCCGAGCTGGGCGGGACGGGCGCGCTGCCGTGGCTGCTCGCGGCGAATCCGGTCGGCTCGGTGCTCGGCGGGATCCTGCTGAGCCGGATCCCGCGGGAGCGGCAGGTCCGGGTGCTGGGCGCGCTGACGGTGGCGAGCAGCCTGGTGCTGATCCCGAGCGGCTGGACGTCCGGCCTGGTCGCCCTGGTCGTGCTGTGGACCCTCTCGGGCATGTTCTCCGCGCACGACATGATCACCCAGACGCAGTACAGCCTGGTCGCGCCCGCCGAACATCGAGGTCAGGTGATCGGCGTCGCGATCGCGGCGCTGCGGGCGGCACAGGCGGCGGGCATCGCGGCCGCCGGCTTGCTGGCGCAGGTCTTCGCGCCGACGACCGTGGTCACCGTCGCGGCGATCGCGGGCGTGGTGGTCGCCTGCGTCGCCGGGGCGGGCTGGTCACGGGCGGTGTCGTCCCGCCGCGAGCCGGAAGATCCCGTTGGCCCGGTCGGCGGGACGACACCCGTGGGTGAACACGGTTCCTGATCACGTCCAGTTGTTGTCACGACGGGTCGTCCAGTTGTTGTCACGCATGCCGTGCACCTCCTTCCCGATAGCGAAATCCGGCAAATTCCTCACCAGTTGTTGTCCTGCATCGGTGCACCTCCCACCCTTTGGTTGGGCTGTCCGGGCGAATTCCCGACCGCGTCTCTCATCGTCCGGACAACGACGACCGTCTCCGTCCCGGTTCGATTACGGTGGAGATCACCGACGGGAGAGGGTGCGTGGACGGACGACTCGGCGGCGCGCGGCGACGGCTCAGGGCCTGGCACCTGTGGAGCCTGCCTCGACCTGTGCGCTCCTACGTCCTGGTCGTCAATCTCATCGCAGTCCTCTCGACCGCCGCCACGGCCCGGCTCGTCCCGGTCACCGGCACCGACCTGGTCCGGTTCGGGGTCTTGACGCTGTGCGCGGCCATCGCGATCGAGGGCACCCGGCAGATCGAACGCCAACGGGAGTACGACAGGGCTCCGTCGGTCGCCTACGTCGACACCAAGGCGGTCTGGAGCGTCGCCGCCGTCATCGCGCTGCCGCCGGTGCTCGCCGCCGCGATGGTCGTGGTGACCTACACCATCGCATGGCTGCGGATCTGGCCACACCAACGGCCGGTCGTCCCCCATCGGTGGATCTTTTCCGCCGCGACGGTGCTGTGCGGCACGCAGGCGGCGGTCGTCGTCCTCAGCCTCGGTATGCGCCACTACCCCGGCGCGCCCGACTCCGGGCTGCTCGCCGGGCTGGGTGATTTCGCCGTCGTCCTCGTGGCCGCGGCCCTGCGCTGGGCCATCAACACCGCGCTGGTGATGATCGCGATCGCACTGTCGTCACCGCCGAAGTCGATCGGCGACCTGTTCTCCGGCTTCGGCGACCAGATCCTCGAGGCGGGCGCGCTCGGCCTCGGTCTGGTGACCGCCGTCGTGCTGATCTCAGCCAACCCGGTGGTGCTGGTCGGCGTCGTCATCGCCCTCGTGGCCCTGCACCGCGGCCTGCTGCTGACGCAGTACCGGCGCGACGCGCACACCGACGCCACCACCGGTCTCGTCACGAAACGCCGCTGGCGTCAGCTCGCCGAAGAACTCCTCGGCCGCACCCGCGCGGGCCGGAAGCTCGGCGTGCTGTTCCTCGACCTCGACAACTTCAAGACGATCAACGACACCTACGGCCATCCCAACGGCGACCTCGTCCTGCGCGCCGTCGGCGACGCGCTGCGCGACGAGATCCGGGAGCAGGACGTCTGCGGACGATGGGGCGGCGAGGAGTTCTCGATCGTCATCCCGGACGTCCACAGCGAGGAGACACTGCGCCAGGTGGCCGAGCGGATCCGGCACCGGGTGGCGATGGTCGCGGTCACCCTGCCCGATCGCGACGCCGTGCTGACCGACCTGACGGTGTCGATCGGCGGCGCGCTGTACCCGGCCGACAACATCACCGGCGTCGACGACCTGCTCGTCGCCACCGACACCGCGCTGTACCGGGCGAAACAGGGTGGCCGCAACCGCGTGGAACTGGCGCCTCCGACGCCGTAGGGTCCCCTCGTCTGGGGTTAGGTGGACCAGCCGCGGCCGGCACGGGTCTCCAGCGATCCCTTCGCTGGGCCCGTTCCGCATTGGCCGGCCGGGATCCTGGTGGCTCTTCTGCTGGCGGCACCAAGGTTCATCTGGCAAGCGACACACGATTCCCCTTTGTTGACAGTGGCTTCGGGATCAGCGAGGACGGCGGGACCGAAACCCGGATCCTCCCCGCCTGGTTCCCCAGCCGTCGCGAGGAGCAACGGTTTCCTTGCGTAGTGGGCCTTCGCGGCCTTAAGCGGAGCTTGAAGAGAACTGCGATACTCCTGATGAGCCATTGCCGGAATTCGGCAACGGCTTCGCGTCAAGGCAAGATCCAAAACTGTCGGTGGTCGGTTGTACTTTCGGTGCGTGGACACTCACGCATCCGCCACTTTGGCGCTACTCAACGAAATAACCGACCCCGACACCCTCAAGGAGATCAACGGCTCCCTGGCTTCACTGGACGATAGAGACTCCGTCGCCGTCGCCCAGGCGGCGTCCGCGGGGATCGCGCGGCTCGAGGCGGTCCGCTACCGGGCCCTGGCTCGACTGAGTCGCCACCGCGAAGGCGCGAGAAGCGTCGCTCAGGAAGTCGCGTTCGCACTGTCCGTTGTGGACTCTCATGCCGCCGCGATGGTCGCCACCGCCGAGGCCCTGACCACTCGCCTGCCCCGCACTCTCGGCCTGATGGACCAGGGCCGCGTGGACGGTTTCGGCGCGATGAAAGTCGCCAAGGCCACCGCGTGGCTCTCCGACGAGAACGCGCGGGCCGCCGATGCTTTACTGGAGGATCGCTTGCCCGGCAAGAACTCCGACCAGATCCGCAAGGCGGCCAACCATGCGGCGTCGATGGTCGATCGGGAGGGCTCGGACAAGCGGTGCAGAGAGAATCGCGCGGGCCGCCGCCTCGTCGTGAGCCAAGGCGAGCCGGGAGTGGCGTCGATCGAGATCGAAGACGGTCCCGTCGAGAAGGTCAATGCCGCGTATCTCCGCATCAACCGGGAGGCGCGGGCACTCAAGACCGCCGACGAGACCCGCACGATGGACCAGTTGCGCGCGGACGTCGCCCTGGACCTCCTGCTGAGCGGGCGTGGCGGCAAGAGTGAACGCGCCGAGGTCTTCCTGTACATGGACCTTTTCACCTATCTCGGGCTGAACGAGGATCCGGCGGAGATGGCCGGGCACGGCCACATCCCGGCGTCGCTGGCACGTCATATCGCGGACGGGCCGAACACCGTGCTGCGCCGGATCATCACCGATCCGTTGTCGGGACAGGTGGAGGATCTCGGCCGCGACCGGTACCGCCCGAAGGCCGGTCTCGACGAGTTCGTCCGGGTCCGCGACCGCGAGTGCCGAAGACCCGGCTGCCGCCGCCCCGCGCAGGCGTGCGACCTCGACCACTCCCTGCCGTGGCAGTTCCACGGCGCCACGGACGCCGCCGACCTCATCGCCTTCTGCCGCCGCGATCACCGGTTGAAGGACGAACCCGGCTGGATCTACCGGATGACGGACGACGGCACCCTGACGATCACCACGCCCACCGGGCAGACCTACGAGAGCACACCTCCCCCGCTCCACGAACCCCGTGTCGGAACAGCCGACGCGGACGAACCCCCGCTGCTCTGACGCCGTCGCCGGAAAACGGCGACGGCCGCCCGCCCGCCACCACCCCGGGGCAAGCCCGTGAAACCGGCGTGAACACCTGGTGACACCTCGCCGACCCGCCGGTCACCACGGCCGCCCGATTGTCCACATCATGACGTCATCCAGCCCCTCGACTGGGTGTTCCAGGCCACTTTTTGGCGGGTTCCTACAAGACCCGGCCCTCGGCATGCGTCACCGACGACATTCTCGTACCGGCCGGTAAGAGGCAGGCTGTAAGGCAGGTACAGATGACTGTCCCGCGCGTGTCCCGGCGGGATGTCGCCTGTTGTGCTGCGTACTTGGGAGGCTCAGTCGGTGTTCAGTCGTGTCGCCATCGTCAACCGCGGAGAAGCCGCGATGCGGCTCATCCACGCCGCCCGCGAGCTTTCGGCGGAGACCGGACAGCGGATCGAGACCGTCGCTCTCTACACGGATGCGGACCGGTCGGCGACGTTCGTGCGGGAAGCCGACCTCAGCTACAACCTCGGCCCGGCGTCGGCGCGGCCCTACCTCGACTTCGCCGTGCTGGAGCGGGCGCTGACCGAGTCCGGGGCCGACGCGGCCTGGGTCGGCTGGGGGTTCGTGGCCGAGGACCCGGCCTTCGCCGAGCTGTGTGAGCGGCTGGGCGTCACCTTCATCGGGCCGAGCGCGGACGCGATGCGCAAGCTCGGCGACAAGATCGGTGCCAAGCTGATCGCCGAAGAGGTCGGCGTGCCGGTGGCTCCCTGGAGCCGCGGTGCGGTCGAGGATCTGGACGCGGCCATCAAGGCGGCCGACGAGATCGGCTACCCGCTGATGCTCAAGGCCACCGCCGGCGGTGGCGGCCGCGGTATCCGCGTCATCACCTCCGCCGAGGAGCTCGAAGACGCCTACGAGCGCACCAGCCAGGAGGCCGCTCGCGCCTTCGGCAGTGGCGTCGTCTTCCTGGAGCGCCTGGTCACCGGGGCGCGGCACGTCGAGGTCCAGGTCATCGCCGACGGCCAGGGCACCGCGTGGGCGCTGGGTGTCCGCGACTGCTCGGTGCAGCGCCGCAACCAGAAGATCATCGAGGAGTCGGCCTCCCCCGTCCTGAGCCCCGCGCAGGCCGACGAACTCAAGCGGTCCGCCGAGCGGCTCGCGCTCGCGGTCGACTACTGCGGCGCCGGCACGGTCGAGTTCCTCTACCACCCCGGCGACAAGCTGTTCGCGTTCCTCGAGGTCAACACCCGCCTCCAGGTGGAACACCCGATCACCGAGTCGACCACCGGCATGGACCTGGTCAAGGCCCAGCTGCACGTCGCTTCCGGCGGCAAGCTCGAAGGCGCCCAGCCCGCCGAAGCGGGTCACGCCATCGAAGCGCGGCTCAATGCCGAAGACCCGGATCGCGACTTCGCGCCGTCTCCCGGCCGCATCGCGCGTCTGGACCTGCCCGCCGGACCCGGTATCCGCGTCGACACCGGTGTCAGCGAAGGCGACACGATCCCGGCCGACTTCGACTCGATGATCGCGAAGATCATCGCCTACGGCCGCGACCGTGACGAGGCGCTCGGCCGCCTGCGCCGCGCGATGGCGCAGACCACGGTCATCATCGAGGGTGGTGCGACCAACAAGAGCTTCGTCCTCGACCTGCTCGACCAGCCCGAGGTGATCGACGGCAGCGCCGACACCGGCTGGATCGACCGCGTCCGCGGCGAGGGCAAGCTGATCACCCACCGGCATTCGGCGATCGCCCTCGCGGCCGCCGCGATCGAGGCCTACGAGGACGAGGAAGCCGTTGAGCGCCAACGACTTCTCTCCACCGCGCACGGTGGCCGTCCCCAGGTCCAGCACGAGAGCGGCCGCCCGCTCGACCTCAAGCTGCGGGGCGCCGCGTACCGGGTGAGCGTGGCCAGGATCGGTCAACGCCGGTTCCGCGTCGGCGTCTCCGCGGGCGGCGACGTCCACCCCTGTGACGTCGAGGTCGACCGTTTCGACGAGCACACCGGCCAGATCACCGTCAACGGCACCCGGTTCCGCCTGGTCACCGGGACGCACGGGCCGATCCACCTGGTCGAGGTCGACGGCGTCACCCACCGCGTCAGCCGCGACGAGGGCGGCGTCGTCCGCTCCCCCGCGCCCGCGCTGGTCGTCGCGACCCCGCTGGAGGTCGGCGCGGAGGTCGAGGCCGGGGCACCCGTGCTGGTGCTGGAAAGCATGAAGATGGAGACAGTGCTCCGCGCGCCGTTCCGCGCGAAGCTGCGTGAATGCGTCGTGTCGGTCGGCAGCCAGGTCGAGACCGGCGCGCCGCTGCTGCGGCTCGAACCACTGGCGGACGAGGGCGAAGAGGTCGCCGAGGACACCGGCAGCGTCGAGATCGAACTGCCCGCGGAGCCCGACGACGCGTCGGCACCGCAGCGGATCGCGCGGGGTCAGCAGGACCTGCGCAGCCTTCTGCTCGGCTTCGACGTCGACCCGCACGACGAGGGCCGCACACTCGACGCGTACCTGGCCGCCCGGGCCGAACTGAACGCCAACGGCGACCGTCCGCTGGTGGGCGAGGTCGAACTCCTGACCGTGTTCGCCGACCTGTCCGAGCTGATCCGCAACAAGCCGGCAGGCGAAGAGGCCAAGACCGACACGCGCGTGCACAGCTCCCGCGAGTTCTTCCACACCTACCTGCAGAGTCTCGACGTCGAACGCGCGGGCCTGTCGGAGTCGTTCCAGAACAAGCTCAAGCGGGTCCTCTCGCATTACGGCGTCGACGACCTGGAGCGCACGCCCGAACTGGAAGAGGCGGTCTTCCGGATCTTCCTCGCCCAGCAGCGTGCCGGCTCCGACGTCGCGATCGTCACCGCGCTGCTGCGCCAGTGGCTCACCGAGGCCCAGCCGTTCGAGTCCATGCGCGAACCGGCGGGCAAGGCGCTGGAGCAGCTCATCGCCGCCACCCAGCTCCGGTTCCCGGTGGTCGGCGACCTCGCCCGCAGCGTCGTGTTCCGCTGGTTCGCCCAGCCGCTGCTGCGCCGCACGCGCGCCGAGGTCTACAGCGAGGTCCGCAAGCATCTGCGGCACCTCGACCAACACCCGGACTCGCCGGACCGCGCCGAGCGGATCGCGAGCATGCTGGCCAGCGCGCAGCCGCTGGTACGCCTGCTCGGACAGCGGATCGGCCGTCCCGGCACCGACCACACGCCGCTGCTCGAAGTCCTGAGCCGCCGTTACTACGGCAATCGCGCGCTCACCGGCGTCCAGCCGGTCACCGTCGGCGGCTGCACCTTCGTCACCGGTGACTACGCCGACGAGGGCGAGCGGTTCCACATCGCCACCACGGCCGTCGACCGGGCCGGGCTGCCCGGGGCGGTCAAGGCCGTCACCGATCTCGCCGCCGGGCTGCCCGCCGACACCGACGTCGAGGCGGACCTGTACCTGACGTGGGACGACGAGTCCGCCGACGAGGACACGATGGCCGCGGGGCTGCGTGAGATCCTCGCGGCCGAGTCGCTGCCCAGCCGGGTCCGGCGGATCACCACCACGGTCGCCGGGCACAGCGGCGCGGTGGTGCACCACCACTTCACCTTCCGGCCGTCCTCGACCGGGTTCGCCGAAGAGCGGCTGATCCGCGGCCTGCACCCGTTGATCGCGCAGCGGATGCAGCTGCAGCGGCTGGCGAATTTCGACCTCACGCGGTTGCCGACCGGTGACGAGGACGTCTACCTGTTCAAATGTGTCGCGCCGAAGAATCCGGCGGACCAGCGGCTGGTCGCGCTGGCGCAGGTCCGTGACCTGACACCGTTGCGGGACAACGACGGCAAGCTGCTCGCCCTGCCCGCGGTCGAGGGCACGCTGGCGGGCTGCCTCGACGCGATCCGCGAGGTGCAGGCGAAGCTTCCGGCGAAGAAGCGCTTCGACACCAACCGGATCATGCTCTACGTCTGGCCGACGAGCGAACTCTCCGGCGAGGAGCTGAACACGGTCGCGCAGCGCGTGCAGCCGTCGACGGCCGGCGCCGGCCTCGAAGAGGTCCAGTTCCTCGGCAGGCAGCGTGACCGCGTGACCGGCGAGCTCACCGAGGTCGCCGTGCGGATCGGCTACGACGTCAGCGGCGGCGTGCAGATGTCGCTGGACGAGCCCACCCTCGAACCGATCGAACCGCTCGACGACTACCGCCAGAACGTCCTGCGTGCCCGGCGCCGCGACACGGTGTACCCGTACGAGCTGACCGAGATGCTCGGTTCGTTCACCGAGTACGACATGGACGACAGCAAGACCCTCGTCCCGGTCGACCGGCCGAAGGGGCGCAACAAGGCGGCGATCGTCGCCGGTGTGGTCTCCACCGTGACCGAGCGGTACCCGGAGGGCGTCAAACGCGTCGTGCTGCTGGGTGACCCGACGAAGGCGCTCGGCGCGCTGTCGGAGCCGGAGTGCGCGCGGGTGATCGCGGCGCTGGACCTCGCGGAGCGGCTGCGGGTCCCGCTGGAGTGGTACGCGCTGTCGGCCGGTGCCCGGATCTCGATGGAGTCCGGCACCGAGAACATGGACTGGGTCGCGGCCGCGCTCAAGCGGATCGTGCACTTCACCCAGGACGGCGGTGAGATCAACATCGTCGTGGCCGGGATCAACGTCGGCGCCCAGCCGTACTGGAACGCCGAAGCGACGATGCTCATGCACACCAAGGGGATCCTGGTGATGACGCCGGATTCCGCGATGGTGCTGACCGGCAAGCAGTCGCTCGACTTCTCCGGTGGCGTGTCGGCCGAGGACAATTTCGGCATCGGCGGCTACGACCGCGTGATGGGCCCGAACGGCCAGGCGCAGTACTGGGCGCCGAACCTCGCGGCGGCGCGCGACGTGCTGATGTCGCACTACGACCACACCTACGTGGCGCCGGAGGAGACCAGCCCGCGCAAGGCCGTCACCACCGACCCGGTGGACCGGGACGTCTCGCCGTTCCCGCACGCGGCCGTCGACAGCGACTTCACCACCGTCGGCCAGATCTTCTCGCGGGAATCCAACCCCGACCGCAAGAAGCCCTTCGACATCCGGACGGTGATGCGCGCGCTGTCGGACCAGGACCACCCGGTGCTGGAGCGGTGGCCGGGGATGGCCGACGCGGAGACCGCGGCCGTGCAGGACGTCCACCTCGGCGGACGTCCGGTGTGCCTGCTGGGCATCGAGTCGCGTTCGGTGCCGCGCCGCGGCTTCCCGCCCACCGACGGCCCGGACACCTACACCGCGGGCACGCTGTTCCCGCGGTCGTCGAAGAAGGCGGCGCGGGCGATCAACGCGGCCAGCGGCAACCGGCCATTGGTGGTGCTGGCGAACCTGTCCGGCTTCGACGGCTCGCCGGAGTCGATGCGGAAACTGCAGCTGGAGTACGGCGCCGAGATCGGCCGGGCGATCGTCAACTTCGAGGGCCCGATCGTGTTCACCGTGATCTCGCGGTACCACGGTGGCGCGTTCGTGGTCTTCTCGAAGGCGCTGAACCCGAACATGACCGTGCTGGCGCTGGAGGGCTCGTTCGCGTCGGTGCTCGGCGGCGCGCCCGCCGCGGCGGTCGTGTTCTCCGGTGAGGTCAACGCGCGGACCGCGGCGGACCCGCGGGTGCGGTCGCTGTCGGAGAAGGTCAGCGGGGCGACCGGCGCCGAACGCGCCGCGCTCGCCGCGGAGCTGGCCGACGTCCAGTCGTCGGTGCGGACCGAGAAGCTGAGCGCGGTCGCGTCGGAGTTCGACGGCGTGCACAACATCGAGCGCGCGGTGAAGGTCGGTTCGGTGGACGCGATCATCAGCGCGGCCGAGCTGCGTCCGCGCATCATCGAAGCGATCGAACGAGGCCTGGCCAAGTAAGCAGGCGGCCGAAAGTCCGTGAAGGCCTCCTTCCCTACCCTCAGGGTGGCGAAGGAGGCCTTCACTACTTCGCGGGCCCGGGCGGCGGATCGCCGAAGTCCTCGGGCGCGATCCTGTCCAGCGCCGCCCGGAACTCCTCGACCTCCCGCTCCTGCTCGACCGGGTCCGACGGCACCGTCGGCAGTTCCGCGTCGGGTCCGCTTCCCACGATCTCGACCCGCACCGAAGCGACCTCCAGCACCGAGTCGGCCACCTTGATCACCACGCCGGCGCGCAGCCCGATGGCAACCGCGTCACTCGGCCGCGCCGAGACGCGGATGCCGGAGTCCAGAACCAGGTCCGCGAAGAAGATCCCGTCCCGCAGCGCGGTGACCTCCACCCCGGTGACCCGGCGCCCGAACGACGCCACCACCTGGCCGATCAGTTCGATCGTGCCGGGTCGGGGCAGCTCGATCTTCTCCTGCGCGAGCGCCACCGCGCTCGCCTCGGGGCCGCCGATCGTGATCGCCAGCCAGCGGCGGTCGCCTTCCCGTTCCCGCAGCAACATCACGGGTGCCGTTTCCGGAGCCAGGACAGCCATCCCTTCGACATCCATCGGGATCATGCGCGGTACCTCATTCCCTCGGTCGGCCAGAGTGCCCCTCGGCGCGCAGCCGGGAGACCATATGCGGGTAGTGGAGTTCGAACGCGGGCCGTTCGGACCGGATCTTCGGCAGGTCGTGGAAGTTGTGCCGGGGAGGCGGGCAGGTCGTCGCCCATTCCAGGGAGTTCCCGTGTCCCCACGGGTCGTCGACTTCGACGACCTCCCCGAACCGGTGGCTGCGGACGACGTTCCAGTTGAACGGCAGCACCGACGCGCCCAGCAGGAACGCGCCGATCGTGGAAATCGTGTTGAGCGTGGTGAATCCGTCCGAGGTGAGGTAATCGGCGTAGCGGCGTGGCATTCCTTCGTTGCCCAGCCAGTGCTGGACGAGGAACGTCGTGTGGAAACCGAGGAACGTGGTCCAGAAATGCAGTCGCCCCAGCTTTTCGTCGAGCATCCGGCCGGTCATCTTGGGGAACCAGAAGTAGATCCCGGCGAAAGTGGCGAACACGATGGTGCCGAACAGCACGTAGTGGAAATGCGCGACGACGAAATAACTGTCGTGCACGTGGAAGTCCAGCGGCGGCGAGGCGAGGATGATCCCGGTCAGCCCGCCGAGCAGGAACGTCACCATGAACCCGACGGCCCACAGCATGGGTGTCTCGAAGGTCAGCTGTCCCTTCCACATCGTGCCGATCCAGTTGAAGAACTTGATCCCGGTCGGTACCGCGATGAGGAACGTCATGATCGAGAAGAACGGCAGCAGCACCGCGCCGGTGGCGTACATGTGATGCGCCCACACCGCGATCGACAACGCGGTGATCGCGATCGTCGCGAACACCATGGTCTTGTAGCCGAACAACGGTTTCCGGCTGAACACCGGCACGATCTCGGTCACGATGCCGAAATACGGCAACGCGACGATGTAGACCTCGGGATGGCCGAAGAACCAGAACAGGTGCTGCCACAGGATCGCGCCGCCGTTGGCGGGGTCGAAGACGTGGGCACCCAGCCGTCTGTCCGCTTCCAACGCGAACAGCGCGGCGGTGAGGATCGGGAACGCGATCAGGATCAGGATGGTGGTGAAGAGGATGTTCCAGGTGAACAGCGGCAGCCGCCACATGGTCATCCCCGGCGCGCGCAGGCAGAGGATCGTGGTGACCATGTTGACCGCGCCCAGGATCGTCCCGAGTCCGGACACGATGAGGCCCATGATCCACAGATCGGCGCCGACGCCCGGCGCGTGGGCGGCGGCGGAAAGCGGCGTGTAGGCCGTCCAGCCGAAGTCGGGTGCGCCACCAGGGGTGACGAACGCCGTCAGCGTCATCGTTCCACCGAACAGGTACAGCCAGTAGGAAAACGCGTTCAGCCGGGGGAACGCGACGTCCGGCGACCCGATCTGCAGCGGGAGGATGTAGTTGGCGAAGGCGAACAGGTTCGGCGTCGCGTACAGCAACAGCATGATCGTGCCGTGCATGGTGAACAGCTGGTTGTACTGCTCCTGAGAGAGGAATTGCAACCCCGGCCTGCCGAGTTCGCCGCGCATCAGCAGCGCCATGAACCCGCCGGTGAGGAAGAACGCGAACGAGGTACCGAGGTAGAGCAACCCGATCGTCTTGTGATCGGTGGTACGGACGATGGTGAGGAACACGCTCCCCTTGGGGGCGCGGCTCCTGCCGCCGAACCGGACGGCCTGCGGTTGGTGCGTTGTCCTCACTGCGGTCACGACGACTCCCAGCATGGCGGCACGCTCTCGGAAAGCTGATACCCCTCCAGGAGAGTCCCTACACGCGGGCTTTTCAAGGGGCTAGCCGAGTAGAGACTCCCCGTGATCGGCGGCTGCGACGGCCCCGTCGGCGGCACCACGAGCACCTCGGGTCCCACCGGTCCCACGACACCGCCGGGTCGTCGTCTTCACCGGCAGGATCAGGAACTACCTCGCCGGGAGCGGACGGCCAGTGCCAACAACGCCGCCGCCGGACCGGCCAGCCGCCGACCGGCGGGCCACACCGCGCGCAGTTGCCGGCCGAAGTCGACACCTTCGACCGCGACCGGGACGAGCCGATGGTCGGCGACGTCCCGGGCGACGTCCAGTTCGCTGATCACCGCCGGACCGGCGCCCGCGATCACCGCGTTGCGGACCGCGGACGCCGAACCCAGTTCCAGCAAGGGTTTCGCCGGGCCGGTGCCGGCCTTGCGCAACGCCGTGTCCACGGTTTCCCTGGTCCCGGAACCGGGTTCGCGGACCACCAGCGGCGTGATCGCCAGTTCGGCGGCGGTCAGCGGACGCCGCCGCCGCGCCCACGGATGACTTCCGGCCACGACGAGGACCAGGTGATCGGTCGCGACCCGCTTCGACGAAAGACCGGGCAGCGCGCCGGGTGACTCGACGAAGCCGAGGTCGACCTTGCCGTCCCTGGCCAGTTCCGCGGCCTGGTCGGAGTTCGTGACCTCCAGCCCGAGGTACAACCCCGGGTTCCCGCGTTTGAGCTCGCCGATCCAGCCGGGGACCAGATGTTCGGCCAGCGTCATGCTCGCCGCGACCCTGAGTTGGGCCTCGTGCTGGGTGCGGAGGGCTTCGGCGCCGTCGAGCAGACCGTCGAGTTCGGACAGCACGCGATGCGCCCAGCCCGCGATGACCCGGCCATCGGGAGTGAGCGCGGAGCCGCGCCGCGTGCGGTCGACCAGCACCAGCCCGAGCCGTCGTTCGACTGTGGACAGTCGTTTGCTCGCCGACGGCTGCGCGATCCCGAGCCTGGTCGCCGCCTGCCCGATGCTGCCGAGCTCGTCCACGAGCACCAGCAGGCGCAGGGAGTCCAGGTCGGGTGTGGTCATAGCCCAAGTCTATGATCTACCCCTGCTGTTCCCGGCTACCGAGGTCCCCCCTTCCGGGCGAGGCTCGTGAGCATGAGCACCACGCACGAGAGACGGACCCATCCCTACCTCACCGCCTTGGCCGTCACCGCCGTCGGAGTGGCCGTCGCGTACCTGGTCGGCACGGCGGTCCCGGTCGTCAGCGCGCTCACGGTCGCCGTCGTGCTCGGCATCCTGGCCGGTTCGCTCCCCGCGTTGCCGGACGAGACACGCCGGGCGATCTCGGGCGTCACCAAGAAGCTGCTGCGTGCCGGGGTGGTCCTGCTGGGGCTGCAACTCTCACTTCCCGCGGTGCTCGACCTCGGCCCCGGGACGCTGCTCGCCGTCGTGCTCACGGTGGGCAGCACGTTCCTCGGCACGATCGGCCTCGGCAGGCTGCTCGGGGTACCGCGCGGCCTCGCGATGCTGGTCGCGACCGGGTTCTCGATTTGCGGCGCGTCGGCCATCGCCGCGATGGAGGGCGTCGTCAAGCGGAAGGACTCGGACGTCGCGACCGCCGTCGCACTCGTCACCCTCTACGGCGGCCTCGCCATCGCGGCCATCCCGCTGTTCGGTGGCTGGCTCGGTCTGGACGCGGTCCGCATCGGTGAATGGGCCGGGCTCAGCGTGCACGAGGTCGCGCAGGTCGTCGCCGCGGCCACCCCGGCCGGGAGTGCCGCCGTCGCGGTCGCCATCGTGATCAAGCTCAGCCGGGTGGTCCTGCTGGCCCCGATGGTCGCCGCGGTCGGCGTGCATGAACGCCACCGTCCCGCCGACGGCAAGCGGCCGCCGCTGGTCCCGTTGTTCGTCCTCGGCTTCCTCGCGATGGCCGCCGTGCGCAGCACCGGGATCGTGCCGGGTTTCGGGCTCGACCTCGCCAAGGTCACCTGCACCCTGTCGCTGGCCGGGGCGCTGTTCGGACTCGGCTGCGCGGTGCGGATCGGCACGCTGGTCCGCACCGGCGGCCGCGCCCTGCTGCTCGGCCTGCTCTCCACGCTGCTGGTCGGGACGACCGCACTGGTCACGTTGTCCGTGCTCGGCTGAGGACCCCGGCCGCGAGCAGCGCGATCACTCCGCCCGCGACCAACGCGGCCGGGACGGAGACCGAGTCGACGACGAACCCGCCGAGCAGCGCGCCCACCGAGAGCGTCGCCTGGAACGACGACGTGAACAGCACGGACGCCGCTTCGGGCGCGTGTGGTGCCGCCTTCGCGAACCAGGTTCCCGAGCAGACCGGGACGGCGCCGTACGCGAAGCCCCAGACGACCAGCAGCACGAGCGCGCCGGGTTTCGAACCGCCGAGGAACGGCAACGCCAGTGTCGCGAAGCCGATCACACCGGCGGCGATGAGGAAGGTGAGGCGGAGGTCGCGGGCGATCGCGGCGCCCGCGACGAAGTTGCCCGCGATCCCGGCGGTGCCGTAGACCAGCAGGAACACCGTGATCAGCGCCGGGCTCACCCGGGTGAGGTCACGCAGCAGCGGCGTGACGTAGGTGTAGGTCCCGAAATGGGCGAGCACGACCAGGACCGTGACGAGCAGACCGAGCCGGACCGCCCGCCCGCGTGTCGTCTCGAGCAGGACGTCGAGCCGGGTGGCCCGCGCCGAGGGCAGCGGCGGCAGGGACAGCGCCAACGCCGTGAGGACGGCGAGGGTGACCACGCCCATCACGGCGAACGCCGCCCGCCAGCCGAACAGTTCGCCGACGAACGTGCCCGCCGGGACACCCAGGACCGAGCCGAGCGGTACGGCCGAGAAGATCACCGCGGTCGCCGTGCCCGCCCGCCCGGGGCCGACGAGCCGTGCCGCGAGCCCGGAACCGATCGCCCAGAACGCGCCGATCACCAGTCCGACCAGGACCCGTGAGACCAGCACCGCCCAGTAGGCCTGCGCGGTCGCCGCGACGAGGTCGGCCAGCGCCAGCACCCCCATCAGCGCGCACAGCAGGCCCCGCCGATCGAGCCGTCCGGCGGCGACGGTGACGGCCGGGGCGGCGAGCGCGGCGAGGAAGCCGGGCAGCGTCATGGTCAGGCCCGCCGTCCCCGGCGAGATCCGGAAATCCTCACCGATCGGGGTCAGCAGCCCGATCGGGAGGATCTCGGTGGTGACAAGGGAAAAGATCCCCAGTGTCACCGCGAGGACGGCGAGCCATCCCTTCAGCGGGATCCGGGCGGAGGTGTCGAGGGTCGAGGCGCTCATACGCCTCAGCCCATCACCGCGCGGACACCGCGGTCTGGCGGAATCGCGACAGGGATGTGGTTAGGCGCGGGACCGCTGGGTCACCACGATGCAGCCGACGACGATCAACGCCGTCACCGGCGCGGCGGGCGGGAGGTGCTCACCGAGCAGCAGGACCGCCCACACCAGCGTCAGCAGCGGCTGGGCGAGTTGCAGCTGGCTCGCCCGCGCGACCCCGATCTCGGCCATCCCCCGGTACCAGGCGAAGAAGCCGCCGAACTGCGAGATGAGCGCGACGTACAGCAGGCCGGCGATCCCTTCACCGGTGACGTGCAGCGGCTCGGTGACGAATCCGAAGACGGCGAACGCGGCGGTGACCGGCAGCGCGAAGACCAGCGCCCACCCGATCACCTGCCAGCCCGCCATCTCCCTGGCGAGCCTGCCGCCTTCGGCGTACCCGAACGCGCACAGCACGAGCGCGCCGAACAGGAACAGGTCCGCTGTGGACAGTCCGCCGCCGCTCTGGCCGACGGTGAACACCACGACTGCGCTCGCGCCCACCGCGGCGGCGACCCAGAACCGGCGGGACGGCCGGTGCCCGGTCAGCCTCGACGAGACGACGGCGGTGGCCATCGGCAGCAACCCGATCACCACCGCGGAATGCGCCGTCGACGAAGTCTGGAGGGCGAGCGTGGTGAGGACCGGGAACGCGAGGACACAGCCGAGGGCGACCACGGCGAGACCGCGCCACTGCGCACGTTTCGGGAACGGGACCCGGAAGGCGCGAAGGCAGGCTGCCGCGACCAGGGCGGCGAGGACGCTTCGCGCGCCAGTGGCGGTCCATGGACCGAAGCCCTTGAGCGCCCAGACAGTGGCGGGAAAGGTGAAGGAGAAGGCGAAGACACCCAGCGCCGCCAGCACCGTCCCGAAGCGGACCGCTACTGCCCGGTCCGCGATAGCGCTATCATCCAGTCTCATGTCCGATGGTAGCAGCGTCGCCAGCCTGGTCACACAATTACGTTCCGACCTTGAGCGCTATCCGATCGAAGGAAAGCTCCCGTCCAGCCGCGAGCTTGTCCGGCAGCTGAAGGTGAGCCCGGTGACGGTGTCGCGCGCGATCTCCGCACTGGCCGCCGAAGGCCTGGTGATCACCCGTCCCGGCGCCGGTGTCTTCCGCGCGCCGCCGCCTCGCGAGTCGGTGGTGACGGGCGACGTCTCCTGGCAGGAGGTGGCGCTCAGTTCGCGGACCGGCACCCGTGTCATCGACGCGACCGGGGTACTGGCGGCGCTGAGCGATCCGCCGTCGGGCGTGATCGACCTCAACGGCGGGTACGCACATCCCACCCTGCAGCCGGAACGGGAACTCGCGGCGGCCTCGGCCCGCGCAGGCCGCCGCCCGGGCGCCTGGACCCGGCCCCCGATCTGCGGCCTGCCCGAACTGCGGGCCTGGTTCGCCCGCGACATCGGCAGCCCGGTGAACGTCGAGCACGTCCTGGTCACCGCGGGTGGCCAGAGCGCGCTGACCACGGCGTTGCGCGCGCTCGGCGCCCCCGGCGCTCCGGTGCTGGTGGAATCCCCGACATACCCGGGCATGCTGGCCATCGCCAGGGCATCGGGCCTGCGGCCGGTACCGGTGCCGATCGACCGCGACGGCGTCCGGACCGACCTGCTCGCGGACGCCTTCCGCGAGACCGGCGCCCGGCTGTTCGTCTGCCAGCCCGCGTTCCAGAACCCGACCGGCGCGGTGCTGTCCGCCGAACGCCGGGTCCAGGTCCTGCGGATCGCCAGGGACGCCGGTGCTTTCGTCATCGAGGACGACTTCGCCCGCCTGATGGCGCATCCCGGCAGCCCTCCTCCCCCGCCGCCGCTGGTGGCCGACGATCCCGACGGCGTCGTGGTGCATATCCGCTCGCTCACGAAACCGGCGTCGCCGAGCCTGCGGATCAGCGCGCTGGCCGCCCGCGGCCCGGCGCTGGAACGGCTGCGCGGGCTGCACGCCGTCGAGAGCTTCTTCGTGCCGCGGCCCTTGCAGGAAACCGCGCTGGAGCTGGTGAGTTCTCCCGCCTGGGCCCGTCATCTGCGGACGCTCGCCGCGTCGCTGCGGGAACGCCGTGACGTCGCGGCCTCCGCGCTGCGGGAGTTCCTGCCCTCCTGGCACCCCGTCACGGTGCCGACCGGCGGCTACCACCTGTGGCAGCCGCTGCCCGGATTCGCCGACGAAGTGGCGTTGACCAGCGCTGCTTTCCGTGCCGGAGTAGCGGTCACGCCGGGAAGGATCTACTTCGCCGCCGAGGCGCCGGGGCCGTATCTGCGCCTGAGCTACGTCAGTACCGCGACCAGCGCACAAGTGCGGGACGGCATCCGGCGCCTTTCCCAGGCGTATCAGGAGATCCCCGGATAGGCCTGCTTGAGCGTCCGGTGGGTTCTGCTCGTACCATCGCGCACGGAGGCGAATGACAGGCATGACACAGCCGGCGGCGCAGCCGCACGACTCACCGGGCAGGCTCTGGGAACTGCTCGACGACGTCCAGCGCAAGGCGCTGCGCGCCGAGGCCGAACTACGCCGGTACCCGGCCGGGACGGTGATCATCCGCGAGGGTGACCGGTCGGACTGGGTGCTGATCCTGATGACCGGGCGGGTCAAGATCACGTCGGTGTCCACCGGCGGTTACGACGCCGTACTGGCCGTCCGCGATCCGGGCGACATCATCGGCGAGATGGCCTCGATGGACGGCAGCCTGCGCTCGGCCACCGCGGTCGCCGTCGAACCGGTCAGCGGGCTGTGGCTGTCCTCGCGGGCGTTCAATTCCGTACTCCGCCGTCATGCCGGGATCTCCGTGGTGCTGCTCCGGATCATCACCTCCCGCCTGCGTTACGCCAACTCGCGGCGCACCGAGTTCGGCGACAGCACCGCCGCGGAACGGATCGCCGCCATCCTGGTCGACCTCGCCGAGCGGTACGGCGTCCCCGTTCCCGACGGCACCCTGATCGCGCTGCGGATCAGCCAGCGCGACCTCGCGGGACTCGCGTCCGCGTCACGGGAAGCCGTCGCACGGACCTTGCGGACCCTGCGCGCCGACGGGCTGCTCAGCACCGGTCGCCAGCGGCTGGTCGTCCGGAGCCTGCACGACCTCAGGCAGCTCGCACCCGACGACTGATCCGCCAGCGGAGGCCGAAGTGCCGGTCGACGCGGGCACCGGTGGCGGAGAACAGTTTCCGGACGCGCGGCTCGTTCTCCGGGTCGAATCCGGGCGTGGTTTCGACCAGGGTGGCGAGCTCACGGACGAGACTGCCAGAGGCGGATCGCGGGACCGACAGCACTCGCACCGGCGCGAGACTGCGCACGGCGGGCGGCGGGGCGATCAGGTCGACGCGGGCGCGGACCAGACCGGTCAGCCGGGCCAGCAAGAGAACCGCGCCCGCCACCAGCCAGGCGACGATTTCGGTCAGCACGAACGGCGACAGGAGCAACGCCAGACCCGCCGCCTGGGCACCGGCGAACCCGAGCATCAGCCAGTCCTCGAAACCCAAGCGTCCTTCGGCGGCGAAGCGGCCACGAGTGAACGACACTTCGCGGTACCGCTCGCTTTCGGTGACGAGGGCGAACGGCCGGATTCGGCGCAGCCACGGCGCGAAACGGCGCACGATCAGCCACTCGCCGCCGTCCGTGCCGATCACCCGCATCGTCGTCCCCCTCGTTCCTGAGGGGATCCTGGCACAGACCGCCCGTCGTCACGCGGCGATCCGGGCAGTCCGGCGGCGGAGGAGGGTGCGGTGCTTGTCCACGCGCACGCCGAAACGGGTGAGCACTTCACGCACCTCCGGATTGCCGGGGTCGAACATGACGCTGTCACGAAACAGTTCGTGCAGTTCGGCGACCAACGGGTCGGCGAGCTCTCTGTGTACCTTGAGGATCGTCAGCGAGACCAGGCCGTCCCCGTCCTTGTTCCACCCGGCAACATCGACCCGCTCCGGCGCCTTCCGGAACCTCCGGACGGCCCGGGAGACGGAGCCCGCGACACCCTGGCACAGCATCTCCAGCAGCAGGAACGGCACCAGGCAGAGTCCCAGGAGCAGATAGACCGGGAACTCGGCGAGCGCTTGCAGGACGACCACCAGGCCTAACAGCCCGGCGGCCACCTTGTTCCCGGGCTCGTCCTGGGGGTCATCGGGCAGGTCCTTGAGATACAGCGTCCAGTCCGCGGTGATCTTGTAGTGCCGGTAGCCGCCCCTGAGCTGCGCGAACGGCTGAACCCACCGGCGCCACGGCGCGAAACGGCGATTGATCTCCCACTTGCGCCCCCCGGGATCGTTCACCTTCATGAGGCCCTCCCCTTCCCCTGTCGCGCCGTGCCCGGCTGAAGAAACCTTGACAGGGAAGGTGCCGTTGTTCTGCGTCACCTGACACACAATCCGGAACCGGGTTATACGCGGCTTGTACGACCGGGAAGGAGGCTCGTCTCCCGGCACCCGGAACCGGATCCAGGACGGAGCAACTCCCGTGAACATCTCCGCGTCGCGCAGGGCCTGTTCGCGGCCCTCCTCGCCATCGCGGCGGTCGGCGCCTCCCCTGCCACCTCCCTCGCCGTTCCCGCCGCGGTCGGAAACACTGTGGTGCACAAGGAGAAAACAGAAGGTCACGACTGCTTCAGATCCCCGCCGTGGTCAAAGGGCAACGGCGAACTGCTCGCGTTCGCCGACTTCTGCGACGACCGGGGTGACATCGACCACGTCGTGAAACGCTCCGCCGACAACGGGAAGAGCTGGAGCGCACCGAAGGTCGTCAGCGAAGGTGTCGGTGACACCAAAGGAAACCGACACCGATCGTGGTTCCTTCCACCGGGCGGATCGTGCTGCTTTCGGTGCTGGAATGCATGAAGAACCCGCCTGCGACGGCATTCCGCGTCTCACTACAGCGACGACCAGGGCGTCACCGGCAAGCGCGGCGCCACCGACAGCCAGTTCGCCTTCGAGGAGGGTTTGATCACGCCGGTCGTGCAGGCCTCGACCGCGCGGATGACCGCCACCGTCAAAGCGGGCAAGTACAACCGCATCCTGATCGCCGGACCGTCGGTCTGCGACCGCCGCAAGGAACTCCTCGTCCGGTCGTCGTTCGAGGAGGGCGCGAACTGGCAGCACAACTCCGCCGGAACACTGGTGTGGGGCGACGACGCCGCGTACTCCGACATGGTCCAGCTGTCCTCGGGTTCGGTTGGCGTGCTGTACGAAGCGGGCCCGGCGGGCAACGCCAAAGAAACCATCCGCTCTCCACCGTCACCGAAGCGACCCTGGGCGCCCCGGCGTGCAAAGGCGGATACGGCGTGATCGACTCGGCTCCGCTCGGGACGGCGGGCACGGTCTTCCTGTCCGGCAACGCTTCCACCGGGTAGAACTGCGTCAGCACGATGAAAAGCACGTCCGCCGGTACCGCGACGGCGACTTCGGCCTACCTCGAAGTCCAGGGCGCGTCGCGGATCACCGACTCCGGCTCGTTCTCGTGGTTCGCGGGCCCGGTGCGTGCCACCGCGGCGGACAAGTGCGTCCGGTGGGGCGGTTCCGCGGGAGGGACGGCGTACGACAGCCCGCTGGAGCACTGCAGCTGAGCCGAGCTCTGTCCGTGAAGGCCTCCTTCCCTACTCTCAAGGTAGGGAAGGAGGCCTTCACGGACCTGTAGCCGCTCGGCGCGACCTATTTCGGCGGCCGCAGGCGCGGCGAAAGCTTCGTGAGCCCCAGCTTCTCCAGCTGTCCCGAGATCTCCGCGACCCCGGCGTCGACGCGATCGAGGTCCACCCCACGCCCGGCCAGGTCGTCACGGACATGCTTCTCGACCTTCGCCCAGTCGTTGCGGTACCGGGTCGCGAGTTCCTTCCACGGCACACCGGCCAGCTCGTCGGCGAGGGCGCGGTCACAGGTGAGCACGCCGCGTTCCATCAGGTAAGCGATACCGGGGTAGCCGAGATAGCCCTGCCAGTAGGACCCGTTGTCGTTGGCCGTGATCGACCCCGCGGCCGGATCGTGGCGCACGTCGTACGTCTTCGCCTTGTCCGACGACGCGACGCGCGCCGTGTCACCGTCGAGCTCGACCCGCCCGTCGGCCACCGCGCCCAGGGCCTCGTAGATCTTGATGACCGGCGACGGCTTCCATTCCGCGGCCACTCACCCCTCCAGCCGTTCGAGCAGGACGATGTCCACGGTGTCGCCCTCCTCCTTGCCGATCGTCTTGCGGACGTCGGCCTTCACCGGGAGCTTGTGGGTACCGTCGCCCAGCGCCATGAACGAGCTCCGGAACGGATGCCCGTCGATGGTGCCGCGCACCTTGACCAGCCCCTTGGTGCCGAAGAACTCGGCGGAGCCGGGCATGACCACGTATGTCCAACCGCCCTTCTCCGGGCTTTTCTGCAACGTCGCGGTGAACCGTTTGTCCATGCCCGCACCCTACGACAGT
The DNA here is from genome assembly GCA_049998115.1 of Amycolatopsis sp. cmx-4-19. GTDB lineage: Bacteria > Actinomycetota > Actinomycetes > Mycobacteriales > Pseudonocardiaceae > Amycolatopsis. The sequence continues at coordinate 275,597 of JAEBEO010000004.1, forward strand.
GCACCGACGAAACCGGCGGTTTTTACAGGGTGACGCGAGTCCGCACCCGGCGGCCGACGTCCCGCGCCCAGGCCCGGATCGAAGGCCAGTCGCGGAAGTCGCCCGCCGAGGGGCCCGCGGCCATGATCTTCCAGAACAGGCCGCTCGCGGTGGCCGGGGTGAGCCTGCCGCCGAAGGTGGCGGTGCGCTCGGCGTCGATGCGGGCGGCCAGCAGGGCGACCCCCGCGGGCAGGCTGACCCGTTTGCCCGCGGCGAGCGGCCCGCAGGGGCCGCTGTGGAACAGCCACACCGGACGCCGACGGAGCGCCTCCTCGTGCTCGGTGAGCAGCCGGACCGCCTCCGGGCGCCACCGCCGACGGTGCAGCGCGCTCCCGACGATCACCGCCCCGTACGGTTCGACGTCGTCGACCTCGGCGGCGTCCAGTGTCTCGACCAGCAGACCGCCCTCGCGCAGCTCGGCGGCGATCACCTCGGCGATCTCCTTGGTCCCGCCGGATTTCCCGGCGTGGGCGACGAGTACGGCGGTCATGCCCCCATTGTCCGCGCGGCCGCAACCCGCGCCGCCGTACGGCCCATCGACACGCCGCATTCGGATCCCCCCTTTCACCCGTCGGGGCGCATGGGAGCGCCGTTCACCCAGGAGACAGGAAGGCCGGCCTCGCGGCCGGGTCCGGTTCGTCGTAGTAACGATGGAACACGGCGGTTTGCCCGCCGGACAACGGCGGGACGATCCAGCTCCATTCCGCCTGACAGCGGCGTCCCGCCCGCTCTTCCTTGGCGAGATGCGCGAGGAAGTGCCGCGACTCGCTGTGATGGTCGGCGACGGTCACACCCGCCGCGTCGAAGGAGTGCTGCACCGCCAGTGTGAGCTCCACGAGCGCGCGGTCGCGCCACAGCGTGCGCTCCGACGCCGTCGACAACCCCATCAGGTCCGCGATCACCGGCAGCAGGTCGTAGCGATCGGCATCGGCCAGGTTGCGCGCGCCGACCTCGGTGCCGAGGTACCAGCCGTTGAACGGCGCCGCGGGGTAGGTGATCCCGCCGATGACCAGGCGCATGTTGCTGATCGCGGGCACCGCGTGCCAGCGCAGCCCGAGTCCGGCGAACCACCGGTGGTCGGGATGCGAAAGGGGGACCTCGAGCACGGCGTCCGGTGGCAGCCGGAACAGCCGCCGCTCCCCCGGCTCGGACTCGATGAGCAGCGGGAGGACGTCGAATGAGCCCTTGCGCTCGGGTGGGCGCCAGCCGTGGTCTTGGACGGTCTCGGTGAAGTCGGCGTAGCGCGGGTCACCCAGCACGGATCCGTCGCCGAGCCGGTAGCCGGCGTAGCGGATCAGCTGGTCGTTGTGAATTTTCGCGCCGGGCCCGGCGGGGCCGTCCGGCGCGAACACGGTGATGGTCGAGCGGATCCGGCCGTCCCGGGTCGCTTCACGCAAATGGGTGACGCATTCCCCGGCGATGGCGGCGGCGCCGTCGACGTCGCGACGGTCCCGCACCCTCAGCCCCTGCCAGTACAGCCTGCCGATGCAGCGCGCCGAGTTCCGCCAGGCCACCCGCGCGCCGAACTCGACCTCGGCGGTGGTGTGGCGATAGGTGCCGGTCTCGCGGATCTCGGCGCGGACCTGCTCGAGCCGCTCGCGCAGCCGCTCCTCCCCGCCGCCCGTCTCGTCGTGGAAGAGCCGGAGGAAGTCCTCGGCCTCGGCGACGTCCACGCTGTGTCCCCGGGAGCCCGCGCCCGGAGGCGAACGAGGGATATCCGTCACCCGCATGGAGGCCGTCGGCACTTCGGCCTCCCGCTCTCCGAATTCAACCCCGGCACCGGCGACGGGAACGATCACCATTCCTCCTGCACTTCGGAAGTACCCGGAGAATCCCGCCCGCTCCACGAGCCGACCGGGTCCGGACCAGACGGAAGACGATACCCCACGAAAACAAGGACACTATCCACCAAACGACAGAAGCCCGGACGGCGCCGCATTCACGCAGGCAGGAAGCTTGCGGGCGACAATATTTGGAATTGCTTCCGACTTCGCGGAAGATTCACCGAATTGCCTGCGGTAAACGATCAAGCGCACGAAGGTCCTCTTATGATCGTTTCCTCCGATACACTTTCGAGTGCATTTCATTGCCCGGCCTTCCGCTCTTTCTCCGTACCGGTGTATTGACCCGCGCCGTCCGTCGCTAGAGTGCGAGGAGCTCCCCGGCGGAAAGGAAACTCGTGGTCGACAGGCGGATCCCGGTCATCCTGGTCGCGGGCTTCCTCGGCGCCGGGAAGACCACCCTCCTGAACCATCTGCTGGCCAACCGGCAGGGTGCCCGGATCGGCGTCGTGGTGAACGACTTCGGGAGCATCGCCGTCGACGCGATGGCCGTCTCCGGCCAGGTCGACACGATGATGTCGTTCGGCAACGGCTGCCTGTGCTGCGCCGTCGACGCGAGCGGCCTCGACGCCATGCTCGGCAAACTCTCCGAAGCCGAAGCGGGCATCGACGTCATCGTGATCGAAGCCAGCGGCCTCGCGGAACCGCGCGACCTGATCCGCCTGATGATCGCCGGCGAGAACCCCCGGATCGCCTACGGCGGCCTGGTCGAACTCGTCGACGCGGCCGAGTTCGAGGAGACCAGGCGGCACCATCCGGAACTGGACGAGCACCTCCGGTTCGCCGATCTGGTCGTGCTCAACAAGGTCGACCGGGCGGACGAGGACGCCCTGGCCAAACTGCGGGGCACGATCGACGAGGTCGCCCCCGGCACGCCGGTGATCGCGACCTCCCACGGCCGCATCGACCCGGCACTGTTCTTCGACGCCCGCCCTCGCGAGCGCGCGGGGCAGATGTCGTTCGACGACCTCCGCGAGGACGAGCACGACCACGAGCACCATTTCCACACCGCGTACGACAGCGTCGCGTTCACCTCCGACCGCCCACTGGACCCGCGACGGCTGATGGACTTCCTCGAAGGACGCCCCGGCGGGCTCTACCGGATCAAGGGCTTCCTCGACTTCGGCCCGAACGGCCCGCGGTCCCGGTTCGGCCTGCATACGGTGGGTTCGTTCGTCCAGGTGGAACGGTCGTCCTGGCCGTCCGGCGAACCGCGCCGGAGCGAGCTGATGCTGATCGGTTCGGGGATCGACACCGAGGCCGTCACCACTCGCCTTCGGGAATGCGTCGCGGACGATCCCGAGGTCGTGGACGAACGGGGCATGCTCCGCGTCCTGCGGTTCATCCAGGACTGACACGCCGAAGAGCCGAAATACCGGGAATCGCGGCGAGTCTCCTTGACACTGATTCCCGGAAAGAATCTCGAGCTGGACCACCTGTATCGGGAGGACAGTTCCATGACGAACACCGCCGGACGCTGGTACCTGGTCGGCGCGCTGCCGGAGGACTCCCCCGCCGCGCATCTGATGACCCGCTCCGAAGACCTCCGCTATCGCCGTTCCGCCTGCGGGGTCAAGGAATCCCGGCGGTGGACGCCGGTGGACCTCACCGCCACCGACGTCGCGCCGTGCCCGCGCTGCGCCGCGACCCTGCCGGGCCACCGGTCCACCCGCGAGGCCGAACCCGCCGCGAACACGCAACTCGCCCTCGACCTGCCCCTGTGACGCGTTTAGTCCTCTTGTTGCGGTCCTTGTACACGCAAAGACCGCGGCCTAGTTCGGGGCGTCGTCTTTCTTCGCCCGGCTGGGGGCGACCCGGGGCGGCTCATTGGGCATCTTCGGATAGACGGGTGGCCAAGGCGCGTCCATGAGCCCGTTCTCCATATCCCTTCGGGACATCTCGAGCAGCGGCTCGATCGACTGCGGTTTCGTTTCCGCCCAAGGGTCCCCGCGTTCGGCGAGCCGGGCGGGCACGGTGGACAGCGTGAGCTTGTCGGGCTCGACGGTCTCCAGTTCGTCCCAGCCGATCGGGGTCGACACCTGCCCGCCGACCCGCGGCCGCACGCACCACGCGCCGAACACCGTCTTGTGCGGCGCGTTCTGGTTGAAGTCGACGAACACCCGGGAGCCGCGTTCTTCCTTCCACCACTGCGCCGTCATCTCTTCCGGATGGCGGCGTTCCAGTTCGCGGGCGAGTGCGACGGCGGCCGCGCGGACCTGGTAGCCGTCCCATTTCGGTTCCAGCGGCACGTAAAGATGGAGACCGCGCGAGCCCGACGTCTTCAGTTGCGCGGTGATGCCGAGTTCCCCCAGCAACGCCTTCGTCAGGACGGCGCCGTGCCGCAGCTCGGGAAAACCGATGCCTGGCGACGGATCGAGGTCGACGCGCAGCTGGTCGCTGATGTCCGGCGCGTCGGCCCGGTTCGGCCAGACGTGGAAACCGAGGCAGCCCTGGTTGACCGCCCAGATGACATGCGCGAGGTCCTTCGCCACCAGGGCGTCCGAAGTGGTCCCGTTCGGAGTGGACACCACCGTCGTGGTCAGCCACTCGGGCGCGTTCTTCGGGACGCGCTTCTGGAACCACGACTTCCCGCCCGCGCCGTCGGGATAGCGCTCCAGCAGCAGCGGCCGCCCGCCGAGCTGCGCCAGCAGCGGGACCGACACGGCGCGGTAGTACTCGACGAGGTCCAATTTGGTCTCGCCGTGCTCCGGGAAGTAGACCTTGCCCGGACTGGACACCGTGAAGTCGACCCCGTCGAGGTCCAGCGTGACCGGTTCCGACTTCATGCTTCCCCCAGCTCGGTGAACAACGTGGCCAGTTCGGCGGGTGGGACCTCTTCGAGCTGCGCATACGTGCACGACCCCGGCTCGCGGTCCGGGCGGAAGCGCACGAGCCTGCCGCCGTGACGGAACCGGGTGCCCTCCACATGCTCGTAGCGGACCTCGGCGACCCATTCGATACGGACCGGCTCCCAGCTCAAGTCCTTCTGCGGCGCCCAGCGGCTTCCCGCGCCGGGCATGCGGCCGCCCGCCTCCTCGTGGGCCTCCGCCCACTCGCGCCAGGGATGGTTCTCCAGCGCGTTCTCCCGCAGCGGCGCGAGTTCGTCGACCAGTTCACGACGCCGTGCGGCGGAGAAGCTGCTGGCGACGCCGACGTGGTGCAGGACGCCTTCGTCGTTGTAGAGCCCCAGCAGCAGCGACCCGACGCCGGCACCGTCCTTGTGCCACCGGAATCCGGCGACGACGCAGTCGGCGGTCCGCTGGTGCTTGACCTTCCACATCACCCGCTTGTCCTGTTCGTACGGCGCGTCGGCGGGTTTCGCCATCACGCCGTCGAAACCCGCGCCCTCGAACCGGGTGAACCAGTCCTGGGCGAGATCGGGATCCTCGCTCAGCGGGGTCAGGTGGACCCGGGCGAACTTCGTGTCGACGACACTTTCGAGCAGTTTCCGGCGCTCGCCGAACGGCTCCGGCGTGAGGTCGCGGTCGTCGAGGGCGAGCAGGTCGAACACGACGAAACTCGTCGGCGTCTCCGCAGCCAGTTTGTTCACCCGCGACGCCGCCGGATGCAGCCGCAACTGCAGCTTCTCGAAGTCGAGCCCGCCCTCGGTGACCAGCACGATCTCGCCGTCGACCACGCAACGCTCCGGCAGTGCCTCCTTGAGCAGGTCCACCAGTTCCGGGAAATACCGCGTGAGCGGCCGGTCGTTGCGCGAGCCGAGCACGACCTCGTCCCCGTCGCGGAACACGACGCAGCGGAAGCCGTCCCATTTCGGCTCGTACAGCAGCCCCGGCGCACGCGGCAGTTCGTGCACGGCCTTGGCCAGCATCGGCTTGACGGGCGGCGTCACGGGCAGTTCCACGAGCCGATCCTAAGCGCGACCACCGACAAAAGCTCCCGGAACGACCACCGCTAGATGTCGGCCAACAGGAGCCCGCTGCGGGGTTTGGGCGTGAAATACGTGGCCTTCCTCGGCATCCGCTGCCCGGCCGCGTGGACGGCGAGCACTTCGGCGTACGCGACCGGGGCCAGCAGCAGCACCGCGTCCGCGTCCTCGGGCACCGGTGTGCCCGGCAGCAGCGGCCGCACCTCCGGACCGTCGGGATCGACGCCGAGCGCGTCGCGAAGCAGGCTCTGTTCGACCACGGCGTGATCGCCGCCCGCCCTGCCGAGCAGCACGCGGAACGCCGACCCTCCCACCAGGACGGTCACCTCACCCGCCTCCGATGGCGGGTTCGGCGGGCCGGGCCGGACGTCGAAACCCGCCTCCGTCCAGCGCCGGACCAGCGTGTCCGCGTCGAGACCGGTGCCGGTGAGCACCCGGTGGATGGGGCCGATCCGCAGGCCGGGCCCGCCGGTCACCAGCGCCAGCAGCGCGCCGCGCCCGGACGCGGCGGCGGCCGCGACCCGGTGGTTGCCGTCCGCGACCAGCAGGTCCATCTCGTCCAGCGCCGTCAGCAGCGTGTCCTGCCCCTCACCGGGACCGGCTAGCCAGAGCTCGTGTTTGCGGCCCGCGCCGTCCACTGTGGACAACGCGGGCACCTGTCCCCGGCAGACCCGCTCGACCAGCGCGGTGAACTCGCGGCCACCGGTCGTGGGGACCAGCATCGCGGCGCTGGTGGCGACGCCGAGACCGGCGAGCATCGCGGCCCGCTCCTCGACGACGTCGGGGTAGACGTCCTCGGTGTGCCGCACCCGCGTCAGCCCGTCGTCGCGGACCGCGGCCGGGTCGACCAGGCACAGCACGCCCAGCGCGACGCCGTCCGGCCCGTCGATGCGGTACGGCGCGACGACGGCCGACACCGGGCGGTAGTGCGCCTCCAGGACGTTTTCGAGGGTGGTGCGGGCCTGCGGCAGCGCCTCCTCGACGGACAGGCCGCCCGCCAGCGCGGCCGGGGTCCTGGCCGGGTGCTGGACCGCCAGCAGGCTGTCTCCGGAGGCGACGGCGAGCGCGGCGATCACCCGGTCCGGGTCGGCGAACTCGTCGACGTCCGGGCCGGGGACGGCGTCGCGGACGACCCAGCCGCGGTCGATCGGGCGGATCCAGGTGCTCATCCGATCCATTTTGCGGGATAGCTCACGGAAATAATCGATCCCATGACCGGGTGTCTCCATGGAATGCTTACCCATGCGAAGCAGTTGCCGCCGTTCATGAGCCCGAGGAGATCGCCACAGATGACCACCCCGGCCCCGGTCACCGCGAAGGAAGGGGTCGGTTTCCGCTCCGAACGCGGCCCCGTCCTGATCGCCGTGATGCTGTGTTCCGGCCTGATCGCGCTGGACTCGACCATCATCGCGACGGCGGTGCCCTCGGTGGTCGCCGACCTGGGCGGGTTCTCGCAGTTCCCGTGGCTGTTCTCGATCTACCTGCTGACCCAGGCGGTCACCGTGCCGCTGTACGGCAAGTTCGCCGACGTGCTCGGCAGGCGCCCGGTGATGTTCTTCGGGATCGCGGCGTTCCTCCTCGGCTCGGTGCTGTGCGGCGCCGCATGGAGCATGCCGGTGCTGATCGCCGCCCGCGCGGTGCAGGGCATCGGTGCCGGCGCCATCCAGCCGATCGCGCTGACCATGGTCGGCGACATGTACACCGTCGAGGAACGCGCGCGGGTGCAGGGTTACCTCGCCAGCGTCTGGGCCATCTCCTCGGTGGTCGGGCCGACGCTGGGCGGTGTGTTCGCCGAGTACCTCGACTGGCGCTGGATCTTCTTCATCAACCTGCCGCTCGGCGCGCTGGCGGCGTGGATGCTGTTCCGGAACTTCCGCGAGCGGGTCGAACGCCGATCGCACCGCATCGACTACCTGGGTGCCACACTCCTCACGCTCGGCTGCTCGCTGCTGATCCTCGGCCTGCTGGAGGGTGGGGTGGCCTGGGGCTGGGCCTCGGTGCCGAGCCTGCTGATCTTCGGCGTCTCGGTGCTCCTGCTGGTGGCGTTCGTGCTGGTGGAACGCAAGGCCCGGGAACCGGTGCTGCCGCTGTGGATCTTCACCAAACGGACGTTGATCGGCGGGAACCTGATCGCCGTCGTGGTCGGCATGCTGCTGATGGGCCTCACCTCCTACCTGCCGACCTACGCGCAGGGCGTCCTCGGTACCGGCGCGCTCGTCGCCGGGTTCGCGCTGGCGGCGCTGACCGTCGGCTGGCCCATCTCGGCGTCGCTGGCGGGTCGGATCTACATGCGGATCGGGTTCCGTGACACCGCGCTGATCGGCAGCGGGATCGTCGTCGCGGGCGCGGCGTCCACCGTGTTCCTGGTGGCGGGTTCGTCGATCTGGATGGCGGCCGGGGCGGCGTTCGTCCTCGGTGTCGGGCTGGGCCTGGCGTCGAGCCCGACACTGGTCGCCGTGCAGTCCACCATCGGCTGGGAACGCCGCGGCGTGGTCACCGCGACCAACATGTTCAGCCGGTCACTGGGCAGCGCCATCGGCGCGGCGATGTTCGGCGCGATCGCGAACGCCACCCTGGCCGACCGGTTCGCGAACCCGCCCGCCGAGGTCACGAACCTGCCGTCCGGTGTCGACGCGACCAGCGTCGTCCTGGAGGGCAACGGCCCGGCGACCCCGACGACGACGTTCGTGCGTGACGCCCTCGCGGACGCCACGCACCACGTGTTCCTGGCGATGCTGGTGGTCGCCGTGCTCAGCGTCGGCGCGCTGCTGCTGATGCCGCGGCGGACCGAACAGCTGAAATTCGACTAGGGCATCCAAGTCCGTGAAGGCCTCCTTCCCTACTTTCAGGGTAGGGAAGGAGGCCTTCACGGAACGAGGAGCGCGGTCTAGTTCTGCAACGGGATGGCGTGCTCGGCGAAGTTCTCGACGAACCGCTCGATCGGCTCCGGCCCGGCCGGATAGAGCACGAACTTGCTCAGCCCGGCGTCGATGTACTCGGCGATCAGTTCGCGGGCGGCCGCCCAGCTGCCCGCGATCAGGCGGGACGGGTCGGCGTCCGACCGGGCGGCGATCGAGGCCGCGAGCGCGTCCGGGATGCCGTCCTCGGCGACGATGAGGCTGATCCCGTAGTGGTCGGCCTCGACCTCGCGGCCCGCCTCGGCGGCGGCCTTCCGGATCGCCTCGCGGCCGGCGCGAGCCTCCTCCGGCGTGAGGAAACTGGCCAGCCAGCCGTCCGCGAGCCTGCCGACCCGGCGCAGCGCTCCCGGCGCCTTCCCGCCGAGCCACAGGTCGAGCCGTTTCAGCGGGCGCATGCCGAGACCGACACCCTCGACGCGGAAGAACTCGCCGTCGAAGGTCACCTCCTCCTGCTCCAGCAACGCCCTGATCAGCCGCAACGACTCGTCGAAGACGGCGGCGCGACGGCCCTGCGGCACCGGGAACAGCGGCAGTTCCGCGTCGCGCGCGGGTTTCAGGCCGAAGACCGGCAGGACCCGCTTCGGCGCGAGCGCGGCCAGCGAGGCGAGCTGCTTGGCGACGAGCACCGGATCACGGCCGGGCAGCACCATCACACCGGTGCCGACCTTCAGTTTCGCCGTCCTCGCCAGCGCGTGCGTCAGCCCGACGACGGGGTCGATCCGGGGCGAATACACCGCCTCGGGCAGCCAGAGCGAATCGACACCCGCCCGCTCCAGCAGATCGACGGCCGCGCCGAACGCCTCCGGCGCCGTCCCGGTCCCCAGCCCGACCCCGAGCCGGATCTTCAGGTCCTCCGCCACACTCGCTCCCTTCCGCCAAGCCCCCCGACCCCAGTGTCCCAGGCGGGACCGGCGACCCCGCCGGGTTTCTCTACGGGCCCTCATCTATCCCGATCGGACTGGCCCTCGCGCCCCGCGGGCGCGAAAGTGGGACCCGTGTCGAAGCGATTCGAGGAGCCCGCGACGGCGTCCTCCCTCGGGCCGCACTATCTCCGCGACCGCATGGTGGTCGGCGCGCTTCGCCGGATGGCCTGCCTCGCGGACGTCGCCCCGTATCTGCGGGGGCCGTCGCGTGTGGTGGCGACCCGGCTGACCGGCGAGGTGCTGTCGCGGTGTCTCGACGCGCTCGAACCCGGCGGTCACCTCAGCGGGGGCGCGGAAGCGCTGCGGCCGCGGCCCGGTGAGCCCGCCGCGGTCCGGGCCGTGCTGGCGCGGGTGGTGGGCAGGTTCGCCTGGGAACAACTGGCCGAGGTCATCGGCCCGTTCGACGCCCCGCCACAGGCCGTGTGCCGGGCGGCGGAGGTGCTGTTCGACAGCCTCGTCGAACTGGCCCGGCCTTCGTCGCCGTCGTGACGGGTGGCGGTCACCGGCATTAAATGAGGGTCCTTATTGAACACCCGTACCTGGTTTTCGGCCCTGGCCAAGGGTTACGCGGGCTTACAGTCGTGACATGAGTCCGGATTTCGTCGCCGAGCCTCCCGCCTTCGTCGTGGTCGAGGGCGAACCGGGGGCGGGGCGGACGCATCTGCTCGACCGACTCGGCCACCGCGAAGGCCAGCACGGTGCCGTGCTCCGGATCCGGTGCGCCCGGCGGCGGCCGGTCCCGCTCGGTCCGGTGCTCGAAGCGCTCGGCGCCGACGTCGGCCGCTGGGCCGCCGCCGCCTCCCGTCTTTCACCGCTCGGGGGCGCCCTCCGGTCCCTGCTTCCCGAACTGACGGACGCGCTGCCGTCACCGCTGCCCGAGCCGCCCGGCCGCCACTTGGTGTTCCGGGCGCTGCGCGAACTCCTGACCACGCACGACCGCACCGTCCTGCTCGTCGACGACGCCCAGGACGCCGACGAGGAAACCCGGGATCTCCTGCGTTTCCTGGCGGACAATCCCTCGCCGCGGTTGGCCGTCGTCGCGACCTCGCCTGCCGGGATGCGGCAGGGCGATTCCTGGTGGCCACCGCGTTCCGGGGTGACCGCGCGGGTCACCTTGCCGCCGCTGGACGTCGACGACATCGCGGCGCTGACCGGCTCGCGGGAAAGCGCCGAGCGGATCCATCGGCGGACCGGCGGTGTCCGCGGGGCCGTCCACGCGGTGCTGGAGAGCGACGAAGACGTGCCCCGCGCCTGGGCGTCCGCGCTCGCCGCCCGGTTCGCGGAGGTGGAGCCGGACTGCGCCGCGCTCGTCGAGGCCGCCGTGGTCCTCGGTCGTCCGGCGGGCGACGAGGCGCTCACGACGGTGTCCACTGTGGACGGTATCACCGGCGCGCTGCTCTCCGCCTTGGCCGCCGGGTTCCTCCGAGACCTGGGCAGAGGCCGGTACGCGGCCCGCAGCCCGCTGGTGGCGGACGCCGTGTACGCCGCCATCCCCGGCCCGCGCCGCTGCCGGCTGCACGCCCGCGCCGCCGGTTTCCTCGCCGGTGCCGCCGAACCGGACGCGCGGCGGGTCGCCCATCACCACCGGGAAGCGGGCGACCTCGGCGAATGGATGCGGTGGACGTCGAAGGCCGTGGACCGGGCGGCGGCCGAGGGCAGGCCGGACGACGCCGTGCGGCTGCTCGAAACCGCGCTCGGTGACGACGGTCTTTCCCGGGCGGGCAGGGAGGATTTCGCCGTCCGGCTCAGCAGGGAGACGGCCTACGAACTGGTCCGGGACCATACGGTGCGGTTGTTGCGCACGGCGGTGCGCGATTGGCCGCTGAGCAAGGCCGCCCGCGGCGAGATCCGGCTCAACATCGGCCGGGTGCTGATCAACCAGACCGCGCAGATCGACGCCGGCCGTTCGGAGATCCAGCTCGCCGTCGCCGACCTCTCCGACCGCCGTGCGCTGCTCGCCCGCGGTCTGGTCACCCTCGCGCTCCCCCACGTCGGGGCGGTCCCGGTCGAGGAGAACCTGCGCTGGCTCGACCAGGCGGAGCAGGTCAGCAAGGGGATCCGTGACGTCGAGGTGCTGGCGGCCGTGACCGCGAACCGGATGTCCAGCCGGATGCAGGTGGCCGACCCCGGGGTCTGGCAGGACGTCGGGACGCTGCCGGACGCGCCCCGCTCGGCCGATGTGCGCCGTCAGGTCAGCCGGACCTACATCAACCTCGCCGACGCGGCCGCGTGGAACGGTTACTACCCGGTGGCCAGGGCGTACCTCGCGACGGCGCGGCGGCTGATCCGCGACGAGCACCAGCCCTACCTGGAGGCGCTGGCCGCCGGGACGGACCTGCGGCTCGACGTCGCGATGGGCGCACTGTCCACTGTGGACGTCGACGCACGCGGACTGGTCGAGCGGGTCGGCGAGGACAGTTCCCTGGCCGCGGAACCCCTGCTGGCGCTCGGCTGGCACGATTTCGGGCTTGGAAGGCGGGCAGCCGCCCTGCGCGACTTCGACGCCGCCTTCGCCCTCGCGGCCGGAAGCGTCCCGCTGCGGGCGTCCGCGTTCGCCGGCCGGGTGGTCGTCCGGCTCGCGGGCAAGGACCTCCCGGGCGCCCGCCGTCTCGCCGAGTACGGCCTCGACAACGTCCGCCGCAAGAACAACTGGGTCTGGGCGGCCGAGCTCATGCCGCTGACCGTCCGGATCCTGCGCGACCAGCAGGAAACCGAGGCGGCCGAGGCGTTGCTGGCCGAATACCGGGAAGGGATCACCGGCCGCGACGCGCCGCTGGCCCACGCCGCGGCCCTCTTCTGCCAGGGCCTGCTCGCCCGGCCCCGTCCGGCCGAGGCCGCCGAACTGTTCAGCCAGGCGGCGCGGTGCTATCAGGCGTTGCCCCGCCCGTACGCCGCCGCGGGCGCCGACGAACTCGCCGGTGCGTGCTACGCCGAACTCGGCGACCTCCAACGCCTGCTCGGCGCGCTTACCTCGGCCGAGACGGCCTATCGGGCCTTGGGGTCCCTCGTGGACGCGCAACGGTGCCGCCGGGCACTGGCGGCCCACGACCCCGGCGTCCCGCGACGCGGCCGCCGCGGTTACGGCCAGGCCCTGTCACCGCGTGAACTCGAAGTCGTGACCCTGGCCGCGCGGAACCTCACCAACCGGCAGATCGCCGAACGGCTCTTCCTGTCGGCCCGCACCGTCGAGGTCCACCTGGGCCGGGCACTGTGCAAGCTCGATGTGCCCTCGCGCGCGGTGCTGAGCGAAGAGCTGCTGCGCGAACTCCGCGTGGAATCGCGGCTGCCGCAAGGGCTTTGACGCCCCGGCCGGACGCGCGCGGGACAGTCACGCCCTGATCGATAACCGAGGGCCCTTATTCATGGGGAATACTGCCCGAATAAATTCCACGAATACGCTGTATCTCGTTTTTCGCAGCCAAAACCGCTGGTAGCGGCGCCAAGAGAATTATTGGGTACTCCATCGGCGACGACCACTATTGTTCTCGCACTCCGGAAAATTCACTGTTGTCACGGCGAGGTGGCGGCGCGTCCAGCACTGCTCCCCGACGCCGATTCCCCACTCCAGGAGTATGCCGATGCGTGAAAGTTTCCGTCCCCGGAGGGCCGCCGCCCTCGCCGGCCTGGCCTTCGCCCTCGCCACCACCGTCTTCGCCTCCCCCGCCGCGGCGGGCACCCCGACCGTCCTCAAGGGAGGCCCGGACGCCATCCCGGGCGCCTATCTCGTCACGCTCAAGGCCGGACAGGCCACCACCGCCGACGCCCGTTCGCTGGCCGCGGGCTACGGCGGTCAGGCCACCCGCACGTATGACAGCGCCTTGCGGGGGTTCGCCGGCCGGATGACCGAGGCCCAGGCGCGGCGGCTCGCCGCGGACCCGGCCGTCGCCTCGGTCGAACCGGACTCCCTCGCGCACGCGACGGACACCCAGAACGACCCCACCTGGGGCCTCGACCGGATCGACCAGAAGGATCTGCCGCTCGACAAGAAGTACAACTACGCCAACAAGGGTGACGGCGCCACGGTGTACGTGCTCGACACCGGGACCGACTACCGGCAGTCCGAGTTCGGCGGCCGCGCGAGCAGCGGTTACGACTTCGTGGACAACGACAGCGACGCCTCGGACTGCCACGGCCACGGCACGCATGTCGCGGGCACGGTCGGGAGCACGACCTACGGCGTCGCGAAAGGCGTGAAGATCGTCGCCGTCCGCGTCCTCGGCTGCGACTCCAGCGCACCGTGGTCGACGATCGTCTCCGGTATCGACTGGGTCACCAAGAACGCCAAGAAGCCCGCGGTGCTCACGATGAGCATCGGCGGCGGCGCGACGTCCACCGTGGACCAGGCGGTCCAGGGCGCGGTCCGCGCCGGGATCACCGTCACGGTCGCGGCGGGCAACGAGGGTCAGGACGCCTGCAACGTCTCGCCCGCGCGCACCCCGGAGGCGATCACCGTCGCCGCGAGCGACGCACAGGACAAGCGGTCGATCTTCAACTCCTCCCAGTCGTCCAACTACGGGACCTGCACCGACCTGTTCGGACCGGGCAGCAACATCACCTCCACCCGCAACGGCGGCGGCACACAGCAGATGAGCGGCACCTCGATGGCCACCCCGCATGTCGCGGGCGCCGCCGCGCTCTACCTGACCGCGAACCCGTCGGCCACCCCGGCGCAGGTCACCAAGGCACTGCTCGACAACACCACCCCCGGCAAGATCTCCGACGTCAAGGGCTCGCCGAACAAGCTGCTGTACACCGGTTTCCTCGGTGGCGGCACACCGAACCCGCCGTCCTGCGCGGGCGGCACCAGCACCGACGACGTCGCCGTCCCGGACGCCGGTGACGCCGTGACCAGCACGGTGACCATCGGTTCCTGCGACGCCAAGGGCACCTCGGGCACCTCGGTGGCCGTGGCGATCAAGCATCCGTACACCGGCGATCTCAAGATCGAGCTCGTCACACCGAGCGGCAAGGTCGTCACCCTCAAGCAGGCCGGTGGCGAAAGCACGGTCGACCTCTCGAAGACCTACGCCGTCGACACCTCGGCCGAGAACCGTTCGGGCGACTGGAAGCTGCGTGTCCAGGACGTCTACCGGTTCGACACCGGTGTGATCGACAGCTTCGGCGTCTCCTTCTGATTTCCCTCCCCCCTGTGAAAGGAACCACCGTGCAGAGAAAGAGAATCCTGGGACTGCTGGCCCTCGGCGTGGCGGCACTGTCCGTGCCCGTGACGGGCGGCACCGCGGGCGCCGCGCCCCAGCCGACCGCGTCGGCGATCTCCCCCACCGGCGACGTCCGGCTCCCCGACGGCGCCCACGCCCAGGGCATCGGCGGCGTGCCTGCCTCGGTGAAGGACTACCCGTTCGCCATCGCGGCCCTACGTGAGGGCGGTTCGCGCCCCAAGGGGCAGAGCTGCAGCGGTTCGGTGGTGGCACCGCGCAAGGTGATGGTCGCGGCGCACTGCAAGGAACTGGCAGGCGAGAAGTCCGTCCTCTATGGACTCGACGATCTCAAGAGCACCGGCGGTACCCAGCTCAAGGCCGTCGACTACAAACTCCACCCGCGCTTCACCCAGCCCTGGAACGGTTTCGACGTCGCGATCATCACCACCGATGCCGACATCCCCGTCCCCGCGGGCGGCTACGCGAAGGTCGCCACCTCCGCCGACACCGGCCTGGAGAGCCCGGGCAAGGACGGTTTCAGCCTGGGCTACGGCAAGAAGACCCAGAACGACAGCCCGGCCGACGTCACGCTGCAGAAGCTGACCCTGCCGATCGTCGATCCGAACCAGTGCACAGGCGTGGAGAACGGCGTCGACCCGGCGACGATGATCTGCGCCGGGTACTCCGACGGCCGCAAGACCGTCCTGCCCGGGGACAGCGGTGGTCCGTTCATCGTCAACGGCACGGTCGTCGGGATCACGTCGTGGAGCCGCAGCGACTTCAAGTGGTACAGCGTCTACAGCCGCCTGAACAACGAGATGGGCGACTGGGTCAAGGAGCAGATCGGCGAGGCGCCGAGCGCCGACAAGTTCACCCTCGCGGCGTCGCCGGGTTCGGTGAAGGTCGACCCGGGCAAGTACGTCTCGGCTTCGATCACGAGCAAGCCGGGCAAGAACGGCAGCGAGAACGTCGCGCTGACCGCGTCCGGGCTGCCCGACGGCGCCAAGGCGACCTTCCAGCCCTCGACCGTGAAGTCCGGTGACACCGCGAAACTGACGATCGAGACCGCGGCGGGCACGCCGGAGCGGGACTACACGATCACCGTCTCCGGCAAGGGAACCACCGACACCGCGACCACCACGCTGACGCTGACCGTCGGCAAGGGCGGCAGCGAGCCGACCGACCTCAAGGTGTCGCTGAACCCGGCTTCAGGCACCGCGCGGCCGGGTTCGCTGGTCAGCACGACGGTCTCGGTGACCGGCGGCAGCGGCTCGATCACGCTGTCGGCGTCCGGTTCCGGCCTGCCGTTCGCGCCGTTCTTCACCCCGCAGACCATTTCCAGCGGCGGAACCTCGACGATGCAGGTCTTCCCGCCGTTCCAGGCGGGCACCTACCCGATCACCGTGACAGCGAAGGACAGCACCGGCAAGTCCTCGACCGCCACCTACACGCTCACCGTCCAGTGACCTCCCCGAATCCCGAGGTGACCAGCCATGCGTAACCATCGCAAACTCCTCCTGACGCTGGGCGCACTGACGCCGTTGCTCGCGCTCGGTATCGGGAACGCCGTCGCGGCCGAGGCCGAAGGCGTTGTGGTACAAGCGAAACAACACTACGGCGACCAGTACATCGTGGTCCTGAAGGACGGCGCCGCGGCCGCCCAGGCGTCTTCGGTGTCGCTGACCGCACGCTTCGGCGGCGAGGTCCGGTCCACCTGGACCACCGCGCTCAACGGCTTCTCGGTGAAGAAGACGACCGAGAAACAAGCCCGGCGGCTCGCGGCCGACCCCTCGGTCAAGGCCGTCTACCAGGACGGCACGGCCCGCGGCACCGAAACCCAGGCGAACCCGACGTGGGGTCTGGACCGCGTCGACCAGAAGGCCCTGCCGCTGGACAAGAAGTACACCTACAACAACAGCGGTGAGGGCGTCACCGCGTACGACCTCGACAGCGGCATCAACCCGGGCAACCCGGAGTACGAGGGCCGGGCCAGCCTCGGCAAGGACTTCATGGGCGGCGACGGCAAGGACTGTCACGGCCACGGAAGCCACACCTCGGGCACCATCGGCAGCAAGACCTACGGCGTCGCGAAGAAGGTCAAGATCGTCGGGCTGAAGGTGCTGGGCTGCGACAACACCGGACCCGACTCGGGCATCATCGACGCCGTCGACTGGGTCACCGCCAACGCGAAGAAGCCGGCCGTGGCGAACATGAGCCTCACCACGGACGCGCCGGGAGTCGGTGACGACGCGGTCAAGCGGTCCATCGCCTCGGGTGTGGTCTACGGCATCGCGGCGGGCAACGCCTCGACCGACGCCTGCAACACCAGCCCCGCACGGGTGCCGGAAGCGATCACGGTGAACGCCACGGACTCCAGCGACAACCGGTCCGGCTTCTCCAACTACGGTTCCTGCACGGACATCTTCGCGCCGGGGACCAACATCACCTCGCTGAGCCCGAGCAACGGCGGCTCCGCGGGGATGAGCGGCACGTCCATGGCGACGCCGCACGTCGTCGGCGCGGCCGCGCTCTACCTGGCGGCCAACCCGTCGGCGACGCCGCAGCAGGTGCGGGACGCGCTGGTGAACAACGCGTCGGACGGCGTCGTCAAGAACGCGGGCAGCGGTTCGCCGAACAAGCTGCTGAACATGTCGTTCATCGGCGGCGGTGGGCCGGGGCCGAAGTGCGGCACGAAGTCGAACACCACCCCGGTGTCGATCCCGGACGCCGGTGCCGCGGTGACGAGTTCGGTGACCCAGGACGGCTGTGATGGCCGGGCGTCCTCCTCGCTGCCGGTGAAGGTGGACGTCAGCCACACCTATTCGGCGGATCTGGTGCTGGACCTCGTCGGGCCCAGCGGGAAGGCGTACCGGCTGAAGGGGTCCGGCGGGGTCGGCTCGGCGGGCGGTGTCCACGAGACGTACACGGTCGACGCCTCGGGAGAGACCGCCAACGGCACCTGGAAGCTGAGCGCCCAGGACGTCTACCGGTTCGACACCGGCTCGCTCGACGGGTTCACGATCACCTTCTGACCAGGGTGGGGTGGAGAGGGGTGGGGCCGGGCTTGGCGACCGGCCCCACCTCGCCGTCTCCGGTGTCCGGTCGCCGAGACGAACAGTGAAGATGCCCGCAGACCGTGGACTCCCCCCGCGGACGACCCGTACATTTCGGTAGTGCGCGGGCACTTCCGCGCGGACGAGGGGGATTTCGATGGTGGCGCAGGTTCCGCGCGGCTGGACACGTCGCTTCCACCCGGCACCGGAGGCCGGGATGCGGCTCGTCGTGTTCCCGCACGCGGGTGGGTCGGCGAGCGCGTACCACTCGCTCTCGGCGGCGCTCTCCCCCGCCGTCGACGTGCACACCGTCCAGTACCCGGGCCGTCAGGACCGCCTCGCCGAGCCGGTGGTCGACGATCTGTACGTCCTCACCGAGCGCCTGGTCGAGGTCGTGTCCGCACTTCCCCGGCCGTTCGCGCTCTTCGGCCACAGCATGGGCGCCGCGATCGCGTTCGAGGTCGCCCGGCGGCTCGAAGCACGCGACATCGTCCCGGCGGCGCTGTTCGCCTCGGCCCGTCCCGGGCCGGGCGTGCACAAAGAGGAGTGGCACCACCTCTCCGACGACACCGTTTTCCTCGCCGAGGTCAACCGCCTCGGCGGCACGGACACGACGATCCTGGCCGACCCGGACATCCTCGAACTCGCGATGCCCGCGCTGCGCGGCGACTACAAGGCCATCGAGACCTACCGCTACCGGCCGGGACCCGGCGTGACCTGCCCGGTCGTGGCGTTCACCGGCGACGCGGACCCGGTGCTGGACGTGCGCGACGTCGAGGACTGGCGCGACCACACCACCGGCCCGTTCGAAATGGCGGTCTTCGACGGCGGGCACTTCTTCCTCGACGACCATCTGGACGCCGTCGCCGCCCGGATCCTCGGCAGGCTGACCGTCAGTCCCTGACCTGAGCGGCGTCAGGCCCAGGCGGACAGTTCCTTGGCCAGCGCGGACGGTCCGCCTGCGGTGCGCAGCGTCGGCGGGCCGGGCCAGCAGTCCTGGTGGTCACCGGCACGCAGGGACTCGGCGAACCGGGCCACCAGCCGCGGCGGCGAGGCGGCGAGGCGGCCACCGAGATAACCGACGACGACGTGGTGGTCGTCACCCGTATGCGTCGCGACGGCGGCGGACCAGCCGTGCTCCTCGTGCCACAGCAGGTCGACGTCACGTTCGGGGAAACCGGCGAGGTGCCAGCCCAGCCGCATGCGGGCGGTGACCGGGCCGGTGAGGTCGGCCGTGCACGAATCCATCCGTATCCCCAGAGCCGAAGCCACGTCCTCCAGATACGCGTTCAGCCTGGTCATCAGATCCAGACCTGCTTCCGAGGGGGCGGGGGTCGAGGTGGTCACGGTCCTCAGCTTCCTGTCATCTTGAGTTGGCGTGACGGAAATTACCCACCCGGACGCGGCTTCACACCCCCATTTCGTCACACCCGGGTTTCGATTCGCTCAAGCCGTGGCCTCGATGACGCGTGTGAGTGCCTTGTGCAACGCCTCCAGCTCGGAGACCTCCATCCCGAGCTTTTCCACGACCCGGTACGGGATCTTCTCGGCCTCGGCGCGCAACGCGCGTCCCGATTCCGTCAGCTCGACCGTCAGCAGCCGCTCGTCCTCGGAACTGCGGCGGCGAGTGACGTAACCGATCGACTCCAGGCGTTTGAGCAGCGGCGACAGCGTCGCCGGCTCGGCGCGCAAGGCGACGCTCAGGTCCTTCACCGCCTGTGGTCCCCGCTCCCACAGTGCCAGCATGACGAGGTACTGCGGATGGGTGAGCCCATGCGGTTCCAGTAGCGGCCGGTAGATGGCGATGACGCTGCGCGACGCGACCGACAGCGCGAAACACACCTGCCGTTCCAGCGCGAGCGGGTCCTCGCCCAGATCGATCGCCGTCATCCCTTGCCCTTCGGAACTCATGCCGCCGATCTTAACCGTGTCGTCGGCGACACTAATGATTAGTACCCTAACTATTAGTGTACTGTGACGGCATCGAAGGAAGGAGTCGCCCGATGCCTCGCAAGCGCCCGGACGTGGTCCGCTGGCTGTGGTACTCACTCGGCGGCAGGCTGCCCGAGCGCTACCACGAGTGGATCCTCCACGACGCGACCACCGGGAGCTGGCGTTGGCGGCACGTCGCGCGCAGCACGGTGATGATCGCGCCGCTGTGCGCCGTCTGGCTGCTCCTGCCCGGGCCGATCACGCTGCGGCTGGCGATCGTGCTGATGGCCGCGCTCGTCGCGTACTTCTACTCGATGGCGTACATGGAGGAGAGCATCGAGCACCGGCTCGCCAAGAACGGCTTCCCGCCGGGCATCGGGCGCCGGACCCGCGACGCCGCCACAGCGGTCGCGGAAGCGGAGATCACCGAGCGGTATCTGGCGCGGTATCGGGACCAGCCGGAGTCCTGAACCACTTCGCCGTTGCGAAAGCCACTTTCGCAACGTTGAAGGTTGCGAAAGTGGCTTTCGCAACACGGTGCCCGCCCCGCGACGAGGAGGGGGCCGGGTCAGCGCCGGGTGCGGGTCTCGGCGCGCAGGACGCGGACGTCGACGAAAGCGACACCAGCGGAGACGACGGCGGCCAGCAGGCCGAGGTGGCGGCCGGGACCGGTCCCGATCTCGATACCGGCCGCGGCGAAGATCCCGCGCTGGTCGGCGTCGAACTGCCAGTCGAGGATGACCCAGCCGAGCACCATCAGCAGCAGCGCGCCGAGGGCGGCCATGAGCCACAGATGCGGCAAACCCGCGCGGCGGACGGCGTCGACGCGGCCGAACAGCACGACGGCCAGGCCGGGCAGGAACAGCAGGAAGAGCGGCGCCCAGGCGAGGAAACCCGCGTGCCACGCGTCACGGGTGACATCGTCGGCGGGCAACGCCGTCAGCGCGTCCTCGATCTCCGGGCGCGACGCGGTCAGGGTCGTCCACGGGAGGAACAAGGCCACCAGCGCGAGCAGCCCGGCCGCGAGGCCGAGCCACTCACGCCAGGTGACCTTTTTCAGCGCGAGATCAGGCACCGACTCGCTCGACGATCAGTTCGCGCACGCGTTTGGCGTCGGCCTGGCCCTTGGTGGCCTTCATGACCGCGCCGACGATCGCCCCGGCCGCGGCCACCTTGCCGCCGCGGATCTTCTCGGCGACGTCCGGCTGCGCGGCCAGCGCCTCGTCGACAGCCGCGATGAGCGCGGAGTCGTCCGAAACGACCTTCAGGCCGCGCTTCTCGACGACCTCGGACGGCGAGCCCTCACCGGCGAGCACGCCCTGCACGACCTCCTTGGCCAGCTTGTTGGTGAGCTCACCGGACTTCACCAGCCCGATGACCTCGGCCAGCTGCGCCGGGGTGATCGCCAGTTCGGCCAGTTCGACCTCGCGGGAGTTGGCCTCCTGCGCCAGCGTGTTGACCCACCAGCTGCGGGCCTCGTCCGGTGTCGCGCCCGCTTCGACGGTCGCGGCGACCAGGTCGACCGCACCGACGTTGAGCAGGTCGCGCAGCGCCTCGTCGGTCAGCTTCCACTCCGCCTGGATGCGCTTGCGGCGCTCCGACGGCATCTCCGGCAGCGTCTTGCGCAGTTCCTCGACCCATTCGCGCGACGGCGCGATCGGGACCAGGTCGGGCTCCGGGAAGTACCGGTAGTCCTCGGCGGTCTCCTTGGTGCGGCCGGGCGACGTGGTGCCGTCGGCCTCCTGGAAGTGCCGCGTCTCCTGCTTGATCGAGCCGCCGTCGGCGAGGATCGCCGCCTGGCGGGTCATCTCGTACCGCACGGCGCGCTCGACGCTGCGCAGCGAGTTCACGTTCTTCGTCTCGGTGCGCGTGCCGAACTCGGTCGCGTCCTTGGCCATCAGCGACACGTTCGCGTCGCAGCGCAGGGAACCCTGGTCCATGCGGACGTCGGAGACGTCCAGCGCGCTCAGCAGATCCCGCAGCGCACTCACGTACGCCCGCGCGACCTCGGGGGCGCGCTCGCCGGTGTGCTCGATCGTCTTGGTGACGATCTCGATCAGCGGCACACCGGCGCGGTTGTAGTCGAGCAACGAGTGCTCGGCGCCGTGGATCCGGCCGGTGGCGCCGCCGACGTGCAGCGACTTGCCGGTGTCCTCCTCCATGTGCGCGCGCTCGATCTCCACGCGCACGACCTCGCCGTCGTCCAGCGTGACGTCGAGGTAGCCGTTGAAGGCGATCGGCTCGTCGTACTGCGACGTCTGGAAGTTCTTCGGCATGTCCGGGTAGAAGTAGTTCTTCCGGGCGAACCGGCACCACTGCGCGATCTCGCAGTTGAGCGCGAGGCCGATCCGGATCGCGCCCTCGATCGCCTTGCCGTTCACGACCGGCAGCGCACCGGGCAGGCCGAGGCAGGTCGGGCACACCTTGGTGTTCGGCTCGCCGCCGAACTCGTTGGCGCAGCCGCAGAACATCTTGGTGTTCGTGTTCAGCTCGACGTGCACCTCGAGGCCCAGCACCGGGTCGAACCGCTCGATGACGTCGGCGTAGTCCATGAGTTCCACTACGGCGGTCACTTCTTTCCTCCCAGTTCCGGAACCTGGTGCACCAGCGAACCGCCGTTGGCGGCGTCCCGCGCGACCTCGTAGGCGGCACCGACGCGGTACAGCCTGTCGTCGGCCATCGCCGGGGCCATGATCTGCAGGCCGACCGGCAGGCCGTCCTCGTGCGACAGTCCACTCGGGACGCTCATGGCGGCGTTGCCCGCGAGGTTCGACGGGATGGTGCACAGGTCGGCGAGGTACATCGCCATCGGGTCGTCGACCCGTTCGCCGATCTTGAACGCGGTGGTCGGCGTGGTCGGCGAGACCAGCACGTCCACCTTCTCGTACGCGGCTTCGAAGTCGCGCGTGATGAGCGTGCGGACCTTCTGCGCCGAGCCGTAGTACGCGTCGTAGTAGCCCGAGGACAGCGCGTACGTGCCGAGCATGATGCGCCGCTTGACCTCGGCGCCGAAACCCTTTTCGCGGGTGAGCGACATGACCTCTTCGGCGCTGTGCGCGCCGTCGTCCGACACGCGCAGGCCGTAGCGCATGGCGTCGAACCGGGCGAGGTTCGACGAGCATTCACTCGGCGCGATCAGGTAGTACGCGGGCAGCGCGTAGGTGAAGTTCGGGCACGAGACCTCGACGACCTCGGCACCGAGCGCGCGAAGCTGCTCGACGGCGGCCTCGAAGGACCGCAGGACGCCGGGCTGGTAGCCGTCGCCGGCGAACTCCTTGACCACGCCGACACGGACGCCCTTGAGGTCGCCGGTCAGGCCCTGGCGGGCCGCGGCGACCACCGGCGGGACCGGCGCGTCGATCGAGGTCGAGTCCATCGGGTCGTAGCCGGCGATGACCTCGTGCAGCAGGGCCGCGTCGAGCACCGTCCGCGCGCAGGGACCGGCCTGGTCCAGCGACGACGAGAAGGCGACGAGGCCGTAGCGCGAGACGCCGCCGTACGTCGGCTTCACGCCGACGGTGCCGGTGACCGCGCCGGGCTGGCGGATCGAGCCACCGGTGTCGGTGCCGATCGCGATGGCCGCTTCGAACGCCGCGATCGACGCCGAGGAGCCACCGCCGGAACCACCCGGGATGCGGGCGTGGTCCCACGGGTTGTGCGTCGGGCCGAACGCGGAGTTCTCCGTGGAGGAGCCCATCGCGAACTCGTCCATGTTGGTCTTGCCGAGCACCACGACACCGGCCTCGCGCAGCTTGCGCGTCACGGTGGCGTCGTACGGCGGGATCCAGTCCTCCAGGGTCTTCGAACCGACCGTGGTCGGGATGCCCTTGGTGGTCAGCACGTCCTTGAGCGCCAGCGGCACCCCGGCGAGCGACGACTTCGGGGCCTTGCCCCCGGCGACGTCGGCGTCCACCGCGCGGGCCGCGTCGAGCGCGCCCTCGGTGTCCACGTGCAGGAACGCGTGGATGTGGTCGTCGACCTCGGCGATCCGGTCCAGATGCGCCTGGGTGACCTCGACCGCCGAGACCTCACGGGCCTGGATCTTCTCCGCCAGTTCGGCGGCGGTCAGCTTGATGAGTTCGGTCACTGCTCTTCTCCCAGAATCCGCGGTACCCGGAAACGACCCTCTTCGCTGGCAGGCGCACCGGCCAGCGCCTGCTGCTGGGTCAGCCCCTGTCGGACCGTGTCCTCGCGGAACACGTTGGTCAGCGGTACGGCGTGCGACGTGGGCGGGACGTCCTCGCCCGCCACCTCGCTCACCTTGGCCACCGAGTCCAGGATCTGGTCGAGCTGGCCTGCGAAGACGTCCAGCTCCTCCTCCGTGACGGCAAGCCTGGCGAGCTTGGCGAGGTGTGCGACCTCGTCGCGGGAAATGTTGGGCACGCGGGTGACTCCCGGGGTGTGCTGTGCGGGTTCTGTCGGAAGCTGCAAGTCTATGGTGGCGGCATCTGCCAACTCGACTGGGTTACGCCGCGGCCGGTCACTCCCACGTCGGGTAAGGAGTGCCTGGTTCGTTATCCCGCGTCACGGACGTCGAGTCCCATTATCTCGTCCGGTCTGTCACAATCGGCGCCCGGCGTAGCGCGTTCCACGGCGAGGCTGGAACGCCTGAGGCGAGAGGGGCGCGTGTGTCGTTCCTGATCCGGGTCCAATTACCGGACACCCCGGGGACCCTCGGCGCGGTCGCCACCGCGCTCGGCACCGTCGGCGCCGACATCCTGAGCGTGGACGTGGTCGAACGAAGCGGCGGTGTCGCCATCGACGACCTCGTCGTCGAGATCCCCTCCGGCAGGCTGCCGGACGCGCTGATCACCGCCGCCGAAAGCGTCGACGGCGTCGAGGTCGACGCCGTGCGCCCGTACGCCGGGGTGCTCGACACCCATCGCGAACTCGAACTGGTCGAGGAGATCGCCGCGAAGCCCGCTTCGGGGCTGGAGATCCTCGCCGAGGGTGTGCCGCGGATCATCCGGGCGGGCTGGGCCGTCGTCGTCGAGCACTCGGAATCCGGCGCGCTGCGGCTGGCGTCGTCGAGCGCGGCTCCCGAGACGCCGATCACCGACCTGCCGTGGCTGCCGCTGGAACGCGCCACCATCCTCGACGCCGAGGAGGCGTGGATCCCGGAGACGTGGAAGGAACTGGGCACGGAACTCGCGGCCACCCCACTGGGGAAGCCCGGCAAGGCGCTGCTGGTCGCGCGCCCCGGCGGGCCGAACTTCCGGGCCGCCGAGGTGGCGCGTCTGGCTCATTTCGCGGGCATCGTGGCCGTCGTCCTGGACAGCTGACCTTCGCGTTTCGTCCTCTGGATGCGGTACTTGCGCGTGCAACTACCGCATCCAGAGGACGAAACGCGGGGTCAGGTGAGCTCCAGGCCATACGCGACCAGGGTCACCCCGGGGTGCGGTTCCCAGTCCCGTTCCGGCATCCGCGCGAACCCGAGCCGCTCGTACAGCCGGTGCGCCCGCGTCATGGTGCTCAGGCTGCACAGCACCACCCGGGCCGCGGCCAGTTCCCGCGCCCGCTCGACGACCGCCCTGGTCAACGCCTCGCCGATACCCCGGCCGGTGGCCGAGGGCAGCACGCCGAGCATGCGGAACTCCAGTTCGCCCTCCTGCGAGAGCTCGGCGTACGCGGTGCCCGGCCGCGCGATGGTGACGGTGCCGACCAGCGTGCCGTCACCGTCCTCCGCGACCAGGAGCTCGCCCAGCTCGGCACGCCGGGCGGCGTCGCGGAGTTCGGCGGCGTAGCCCACGCCCTCCACGAGCTCCCGTTCCGCGGCGTACGCGGCCAGGGTGAGCTCCCCGACCTCCGCCAGTTCGGCGGTGCGGGCGGGCCGGATCTTCAGGTCACCCATCGGTCTCCTCTTCGCCCGTCGGCAGCGCGAGTTCGGCGGCGGCCTCGGGACCGCTCTCCAGCAGCACCCGGAAGCCGTTCTCGTCGAGCACCGGCACCTTCAGCTGAACGGCCTTCTCGTACTTCGTCCCCGGCGCGTCCCCCACGACGACGAACGCCGTCTTCTTCGACACCGAACCGGCCGCCTTGCCGCCGCGGGCCATGATGTACTCCTTGGCCTCGTCGCGGGAGTAGTCGTTCAGCGAACCGGTGACGACGATCGAGAGGCCCTCGAGGTTGCGCGGGATGGACTCGTCGCGTTCCTCCTCCATCCGCACCCCGGCCGCACGCCACTTCTCGACGATCTCGCGGTGCCAGTCGACCTCGAACCATTCCTTCGCGGCACGCACGATGGTCGGGCCCACCCCGTCGACGCCGGCGAGCTCCTCCTCGGAGGCGTTCTCGATCCGCTCCAGCGAACCGAACTCCCTCGCGAGCGCCTGTGCCGCCGTCGGGCCGACATGCCGGATCGAAAGCCCGACCACGACCTTCCACAGTGGACGGTCCTTGACGATCTCGAGGTTGTCCAGCAGTTTGCGCCCGTTGGCCGAAAGCTCTCCCGCCTTGGTGCGGAACAGCTCGACTTCCAGCAGCTTCTCCTCGTCCAGGTCGAAGATGTCGCCTTCGTCGTGCACGACACCGGCGTCCAGCAGCGCCATCGCGGCCTCGTATCCGACGACCTCGATGTCGAAGACGTTCCGGCTCGCCAGGTGGAACAGCCGCTCCCGCCGCTGCGCCGGGCAGAACTGCGCGTTCGGGCAACGGATGTCGATGTCGCCCTCCTTCTGGTACGCGAGTTCGGTGTCGCAGTTGGGGCAGCGCAACGGCATGACGAACTCGCGTTCCTCGCCGGTGCGCGCGTCGGCGACCGGGCCGAGCACCTCGGGGATGACGTCGCCCGCCTTGCGGATCACGACCTTGTCCCCGATCAGCACGCCCTTGCGCTTGACCTCTTCCTGGTTGTGCAGCGTCGCCAGCGACACCGTGGACCCGGCGACCTTCACCGGCTCCATCACCGCGAACGGGGTGACCCGCCCGGTGCGGCCGACGTTGACCTGGATGTCCAGCAGGGTGGTGATCGCCTCTTCCGGCGGGTACTTGTAGGCGATCGCCCAGCGCGGCGCGCGCGACGTCGTGCCGAGGCGGCGCTGCAGCCCGACCTCGTCGACCTTGATCACGACGCCGTCGATCTCGTGCTCGGCGTCGTGGCGGTGCTCGCCCCAGTACGCGATGTGCTCCAGCAGTTCCTTGCCCGTGCCGAGGACCTTGCTGTGCGGCGAGACCGGCAGGCCCCACGCGGCGAGCGCGTCGTAGGCCTCGGACTGGCGCTTCGGCTCGAACCCCTCGCGTTTCCCGAGCCCGTGACAGATCAGCCGCAGGTTGCGGGACTTCGTGATCTTCGGATCCTTCTGCCGCAACGACCCGGCGGCGGTGTTGCGCGGGTTCGCGTACGGGTCCTTGCCCGCCTCGACCATCTTCGCGTTGAGCGCCAAGAAGTCCTCGACGCGGAAGTACACCTCGCCGCGGATCTCGACCAGCGCGGGTACCGGGAACTCGTCGGTCCCGGTCAGCCGATCCGGGACCTGCCCCAGCGTGCGGACGTTGAGCGTGACGTCCTCGCCGGTGCGGCCGTCGCCCCGGGTCAGCGCGCGGGTCAGGCGGCCGTTCTCGTACAGCAGGTTGATCGCGAGACCGTCGATCTTCAGTTCCGCCAGGTACTTCGTCGCGCCGATCTCCTTCTGGACCCGCTCTACCCAGGTCTCGAACTCCCCGGAGTCGAAGACGTTGTCCAGGCTGAGCATGCGTTCGAGGTGGTCGTGCGCGACGAACTCGGTGGAGAACGTGCCGCCGACGTTCTGCGTCGGCGACTCCGGCGTCACCAGCCCCGGATGCTCGTCCTCGAGGGCCTGGAGTTCGTTCAGCAGCGTGTCGAACTGGCCGTCGGACACGATGGGTGAATCCAGCACGTAGTACCGGAACTGGTGCCCGCGGATCTCCTCGGCCAGCTCGGCGTGCCGCTCACGGACGTCGGCAGGGACGTCCGTGACGTCCTGCGCGACTTCGGTCGTTTCGCGGTCTGAGGGGGTAAGTTCGCTGCTCACAGGGGTGACTCTAGTCGGGGGTACCGACAATTCCGGACGTCGGCGAGCCGAGTCCGCCGACCCTTTCGCGGAACTCCAGGAGGCTCAGCTGCCCTTCTCGCGCCTCGGTCACCAGCTCGACCCGGCCCAGCCGTTCGGCCGCGACGCGCTCACCCAGCGTGGCGTCCAGCGGCAGGAAGGTCATCGTCGTCCGGGTCTCCGGTTCGAGTTCCCCGATCAGCGGATGGAAGACCGTGACGTCCACCCGTCCGGATGATTCGTCCACCTTCGCGGTCACCCGGACGTCGGCGAGCGCGATGCGGGTCTCACCGAGGTTGACGGTGACCTCCGTCGGGTCGGGCACCGGCGGCACCGAATCGTGGTACTCCCAGATCGCGTCCTCCGGCGGCGCGGCGGCCTTCCACGCGTCGGTGTACGGGCGCAGTTCCGGATCCTCCTGGCCGGTGAGCACCAGCGAGTAGATCGCGCGATGCCCACGATCGAGGGAGAAGTGCAGTCTCGGGTGGAGCGCCTCGACGATCGTGCAGAGGTCGTGTTCCACCCGGTGCGGCTCACGGTCCCCGAGTGCGGCGCTGACCTCCGGCAGGAGTGCGAACCACGCCTCCCAGAACGTCACGGCCGCGGCGGCCGCGTCCTCGGGGACCGGCTGCTCCGGCCAGGCGGTGCGGGGGTCGGGGACGTCCTCGGCCTTGCGGGAACGGCGGAACAAACGCATGCGGGCACGCTACCGCGCCGGTCACCAGCCTTCAGGCGGTTCGGTGAAAGCCTTGCCCGCCTCGCGGCCGAGCGTCAGCGCGCGGCGCATCCACTCGGGGGTGCTGCCCGCGAGACCGCACGCCGGGGTCGGCACGGTGCGTTCGGCGAGGATCCCACGAGAGAATCCGAGGCGGTCGAACAGCTTGAACACGGGCGAAACGAGCTCGCGCAGCTTCACCGGGACACCCGGGTCCGCGGTGGGGACCAGACCGAGCATCAGCGTCGTGCCGGAATCGATCGCCTCTCCGATTTCGTCGAGCTGAGCGGGCGAAGCGCCCTTCAGCAACGAGAAGTCGAACGCGATCGCGCCCGCGCCCGCCGCGCGCAGCAAGGAGATCGGCGGTTTCCCGGCGCAGCAGTGCACGACGGCGGGCTGCCCGGTGATGCGCTCCGCCCCGGCGATCACCGTCGACAGCAGCTCGCGCGCTTCCGGCGCGGGGACCGCCGCGACGGTGCCGTATCCGGACGCCGTCGGAAGGTCACCGGCGAGGACCGCGGACAGCGACGGCTCGTCGAACTGCACCACCACCGGCGCGCCGATCCGCGACGTCAGTTCCGCGACGTGCTCGGCCAGACCGTCCAGCAGCGACGCGGTGAAATCGCGCAGCGCGCCGCGATCGGTGAGGATCCGGTGCCCGCGCGGGAGTTCGATGTTCGCGGCGAGCGTCCACGGCCCCGCGACCTGGATCTTGAAGGCGGGCGGCGCGGCACCGGCCTTCTCGCGGGCCTCCTGGGCGGCGTCGAGATCCCAGCGCATCAGGTCGACGGCCCGGCGGTGCTCGTGGCCAGGCCGCGCGGCGACCCGGTAGCCGCTCGGCACCACTTCGACGGCGAGATCGACCAGCAGCCCCGCCGTCCGGCCGATCAGGTCGGCCCCGACGCCGCGCGCGGGAAGCTCGGGCAGGTAGGGGAATTCGGGCAGTTCGCCGAACACGATCGAAGCGGCCTCGACCGGATCGGTGCCGGGCATGGAACCGATGGCGGTGGCCGCGCCGAGGGGCCAAGGTCGTTCGTTCACACCCGGATTCTCCCCTTGGTCCCACTCGGCGGGGCGGCGGGGCACCCGACGACACGGACATTCGCCGCAATTGCCGTCGGCGGGCCCGCGAGGGCACGGACCGGATTACTCTGACCTGCCATGACGAGCTCTCCCCAGCCCGCCGGCTGGTATCCCGACCAGCAGAACCCCCGGGTCCACCGGTGGTGGGACGGGCAGGCCTGGACACCCGACACACGGCCGTCCCATGACGCCGAGGCCATCGAACTGGACATCGAGGGCTCGCACGATCCGAACCGGATCCGGGCGCAGGTGTCGAAGGGGACCCAGGGCAGGGCGAACGGGCTCACCGGTGGCGGGACGCTGTTCTCGGAACCGGTGCTGGTGGTCAACCAGCGCGCGAAGCTCATCGAGATGTCGAACGAGTTCGGGGTGTTCGACCAGAACGGCGAACGCCTCGGCGGCGTCGTCCAGGTCGGGCAGAGCACGCTGAAGAAGGCCATCCGGCTGTTCACGAAGTACGACCAATACCTGACGCACCGCTTCGAAATCCGCGACGCGAACCACAGCACCGTGCTGAAGGTGACGCGACCGGCGAAGGTGTTCAAGTCACGCTTCCTGGTGACGAAGGCCGACGACTCGCCGATCGGCGAGATCGTGCAGGAGAACGTCTTCGGCAAGATCCGGCTGGGCTTCGTGGTCGACGGGCGGAAGATCGGCGGGATCTTCGCCGAGAACTGGCGGGCGTGGAACTTCGCGATCAAGGACCACGACGACGTCGAGATCGCGCGGATCACCAAGACCTGGGGCGGTTTCGTGAAGGCCGCGTTCACCACGGCCGACAACTACGTCGTCGAGATCCACCGGCCGCTGCGGGATCCGCTGGCGTCGATGGTGGTCGCCTCGGCGCTGACCATCGACACCGCGCTGAAACAGGACGACAACGGCTGACCACAAGTGACGCGGGTCTCACCCCGCCCAAGTGGACACTCGGCTTCCGGCGGCTCAAGGTGGAAGAACCGGGCCGTACGCTGGAGTGCGACCGGGTTGGAGGTCACCATGGAGCCGTTGCCCGAAGACGGCGAACGGGACTGGGCCGAGCCAGGCGTCTACACGGTTTCGCCGGGGATCCACCGGATCCCGCTGCCCTTGCCCCATGACGCGTTGCGCGCGGTCAACGTCTACGTCGTCACGGACGGCACCCGGCTGGTCCTGATCGACTCGGGCTGGGCACTGGAGTCTGCGCGGGAACGGCTTTCGCGCGGGTTGAAGGCACTCGGCGCCGACCTCGGCGACATCGACGAGTTCCTGATCACCCACGTACACCGCGACCACTACACGCTCGCCGTCGAGCTGCGCCGCGAGTTCGGGGGCAAGGTCGGGCTCGGGAAGCTGGAAGAGCCGTCGCTGACGCGCTCGGGCGATCCGGACCGGTTCCCGATGGAGGCGCAGGTCGCTCTCCTCGACCGCTGCGGCGCGGTGCCCGTGGTGGAAGAACTCGCCAAGGCGTTCGGCGGCGTCCGGCACACCGAGGCACATCTGTGGGAGCAGCCGGACGAATGGCTCACTCCCGGGAGGCGGGTGATCGTGCCCGGCCGCGAGTTCGACATCGTGCACACGCCGGGTCACACGGCCGGGCACGTCGTGTTCGTCGACGACGAAGCGGGACTGCTGTTCTCCGGTGACCACGTGCTGCCGCACATCACGCCGTCGATCGGGTTCCAGCCGGTGCCCGCCGACCTGCCGTTGAGCGACTACCTCGACTCGCTGCGCC
Source organism: Amycolatopsis sp. cmx-4-19 (assembly GCA_049998115.1). Lineage (GTDB taxonomy): Bacteria > Actinomycetota > Actinomycetes > Mycobacteriales > Pseudonocardiaceae > Amycolatopsis. Next base: position 306,866 of record JAEBEO010000004.1, read on the forward strand.
TGGTACGCGAGATGCCGGACAGGCGCATGCTCCCCGCACACGGCCGCGTGACCGGCAGCGTCCACGCCCGCGTGGACGAACTGCTGGAGCACCACCGCGACCGGCTGGAGGTCGTGGGCGCGGAGCTCACCGCGGACGTCACGACGGCGTACGAGGTCGCGTTGCGGCTGGGCTGGACCCGCCGGAAGCGCAAACTCGACGAGATGGACCCGTTCAACCAGATGCTCGCCGTCCTCGAGACCGGTTCGCATCTGGATCTGCTGGTGGCCCAAGGGAAACTCGCCGCCGTCGAGACCGACGGGGTGCGACACTACGCCTCATGATCATCCGCCCCGCCCGCCGCGAAGACGTCGAGGCCATCGTCGGGATGCTCGCCGACGACCAGATCGGCAGCACCCGCGACTCCGCCGACGACCTCACGCCGTATCTCGAGGCCTTCGAGGACATCGACGCCGATCCCGCGCAACTGCTGGTCGTCGCCGAGGACGACGGGGAGGCCGTCGGCACGCTGCAGCTGACGATCATCCCCGGCCTGGCCCGGAAAGGCGCGCTGCGCGGCCAGATCGAGGCGGTCCGGGTGCGGGCGGGCCATCGCGGTTCCGGGCTCGGCGGCGAGCTAATGACCTGGGCCATCGACGAATCCCGGCGCCGGGGCTGCGCGCTCGTCCAGCTCACGTCCGACGTGAAACGCGTGGACGCGCACCGGTTCTACGAGCGCCTCGGCTTCGAGGCGAGCCACACCGGCTTCAAACTGAGGCTCTGACCCCGCGCGTTCAGTCCTCTGATCGCGGTAGTTGCACGCGCAAGGACCGCGACCAGAGGACTGGACGCGGAATCAGCGGGTGCCGGAGATCTTCGCGCTGCCGAGTACGAGATCGCCGTGGGTGGCGTCGGTGCGGTACAGGACGACGACCTGGCCGGGTGCGACGCCGGTCAGCGGCTCCCGCAGCTGCACGGTCACCTCGTCACCCGAAACCTCCGCGACGGCCTCGACGATCCCGCCGTGCGCGCGCACCTGGACGACGCATTCGGTGGGCCCGTCCAGCGGGCGTTCGCTCGGCCAGACCGGGCGGTCCGCCTCGATCACGTCCACGCCGAGATCCCGCGCGGAACCGACCTTCACGGTGCCCGAAACCGGCTCCAGCGAGAGCACGTACCGCGGCCGTCCGTCCGGCGCGGGTGCCTCGATGCCGAGCCCCTTGCGCTGGCCGATGGTGAAGCCGTGCACGCCGGTGTGCTCACCGAGCACGGCACCGGTCTCGGCGTCGACGAGCTGCCCGGGACGCCGTCCGAGCCGTTTCTCCAGGAAGTTCTTCGTGTCGCCGTCCGGGATGAAGCAGATGTCGTGGCTGTCCGGCTTGTTCGCCACCGACAGGCCGCGGCTCTCGGCCTCGGCGCGCACGTCGGTCTTCCACGAATCACCCAGCGGGAACAGCGAATGCCGCAGCTGTTCGGGGGTCAGCGACGCCAGCACGTACGACTGGTCCTTGCCCGAGTCGACGCTGCGCCGCAGTTCCGGCACACCGTCCACAAGAGACAGACGGGCGTAGTGCCCGGTGGCGACGGCGTCGAAACCGAGGGCCATCGCCTTGTCGAGCAACGCTTCGAACTTGATCTTCTCGTTGCAGGTAACACACGGGTTCGGCGTGCGGCCGGCGGCGTACTCGCCGACGAAGGTCTCGATGACCTCTTCGGTGAACCGCTCGGCGAAGTCCCAGATGTAGAAGGGGATGCCGAGGATGTCGGCCGCGCGGCGCGCGTCTCCCGAATCCTCGATCGTGCAGCACCCGCGGGAGCCGGTGCGCAGCGTGCCGGGCTTCGCCGACAGCGCCAGGTGCACGCCGACGACCTCGTGCCCGGCGTCCACGGCGCGCGCGGCGGCCACCGCCGAGTCCACTCCCCCGCTCATCGCGGCCAGTACACGCATTTCCCTCACACCTCTTGCTTCTGCGTCTGCTTGCGCATTCCCGCGAGTCCCGCCTGCCGCGCCCTGTCGACGACGCCCGCGATCTCCCTCGAAACCGCTTCAACGTCTTCCGGTGCCGAGGTATGCCCGAGCGAGAACCGCAGCGACCCGCGCGCGGCCGCCGGATCGGCACCCATGGCCAGCAGCACGTGGCTCGGTTGCGCGACACCCGCCGTGCACGCCGATCCAGTGGAACATTCGATGCCCTTGGCGTCCAACAGCATCAACAGGCTGTCACCCGCGCAACCGGGGAAGGTGAAATGCGCGTGTCCCGGCAGGCGCTCGCCCTCGCCGCCGTTGAGCACCGCGTCCGGCACCTCGCGCCGGACGGCTTCGATCAGGTCGTCACGCAGCTCGGCGACGCGTTTGGCGTACTCCTCGCGACCCTCGACGGTCGCCTTCACCGCCGTCGCGAACGCGATCACCGCGGGGACGTCGAGGGTGCCCGAACGCACACTGCGCTCCTGGCCACCCCCGTGCAGCACCGGGACGCACGCGGTGTCACGCCCGAGCAGCAGCGCGCCGACGCCGTACGGGCCGCCCAGCTTGTGCGCGGTCAGGGTCAGCGCGGCGGCACCGCTTTCGGCGAAGCCGACCGGCACCGCGCCGACGGCCTGGACGGCGTCGGTGTGCAGCGGGATGTCGTACTCGGCGCAGACAGCGGAGAGCTCGGCGATCGGGTTGACCGTGCCGACCTCGTTGTTCGCCCACATCACGGTGGCCAGTGCGACCGTCTCGGGGCTGTCGCCGATGGCTTCGCGCAGCGTCTCCGGCAGGACACGGCCCGCCTCGTCGACCTCGACCCAGACGATCTCGGCGCCCGCGTGCTGCTCCAGCCATTCGACGGAATCGAGGACGGCGTGGTGCTCGACGGCGCTGCACAGCACCCGGCGGCGCCGCGGATCCTCGTCGTTGCGGGCCCAGAAGATACCCTTGACCGCGAGGTTGTCGCTCTCCGTGCCGCCGCCGGTGAAGATCACCTCGGACGGCCGGGCGCCCAGCGCCTCGGCGATCACCTCGCGGGCCTCCTCGACCCGGCGGCGGGCCCGGCGTCCCGAGGAATGCAGAGCCGAGGCGTTGCCCACGGTGGACAGCGCCTCGGACATCGCCGCTACGGCTTCGGGCAACATCGGGGTGGTCGCCGCGTGGTCGAGATAGGTCATCGCACACCCCAGGGTAGACCGCTCCGGGCCGTGACCAAGCCCACCCTCGTCAGCGGGTGGCGGCGCTCATATCCGGCGGCCACCGGCCGGTCGGCCGGCCCCCCGGCGGCGCGATGCCCGTCAGCGGCACCGACAGCACCAAGATCGCGGCCGAAGGCTCCTTCGCGGAAGCCAGCGAAGCGAGCGGGACACCGTCCAAACCGATGGTCAGGGCCGGGCCGAGCCGCATCGCCGAGGGGGTGAACCCGCGTTCGGCCCCCGGCGAGTAACGCAGCAGCAGCACCGAGATCGCGACCCCCTCCCGGCGCCGCCGGCCAGCCGAGCGCGGTCACCGTCAGCGGCAGTGCGGCCACCTCGCTCATCGTGAGCGGCGGACAGGCCTCCATCCCGCGTACGCGCCGGCGATCAGCGCGCGGGAGGCGATCACTGTCGGCAACCCCGGGTGCGACGTCAACGTGCCCGCGGGGAGGAGTTCCCGGAGTGCGTACGCCAGCACGACGAGACCGGCACCGCCGTAGCCGAGCGCCGGGAGCGACGGATGCCGCGCCGCCCAGGTGAGCGCCGCGACCACCTACGCGGTGGCGTTGATCACCGGGCGTTCGCGGTCGCTGAAGGCTCGCGGGGCCGGTGTCCAGAGCACATCCTTCGGCTCGTCCCGGTGATCGCCATGCGACCTCCAGCCGGGTGGGGGTCAAGCGCCGACGGACTCCATGCGCAGCTCCCGCGCCAGCACGGCTGCCTCGCCGCGTGACGTGACCTCCAGCTTCCCGAGGATCTTCCGCACGTGGAACTTCACCGTGTGCTCGGTCAGCTGGAGCTCTTCGCCGATCTGACGGTTCCGTTTGCCCCGCGCGATCCCGGTGAGGACCTCCAGTTCACGCGGGTTCAGCCGGTCCAGCGGGCGCGGTTCCGGCGTCTCCTGGACGCCCAGCGGCAGGAAGGCGGCGATCGTGGTGCCCCAGCCGGGCACGGCGTCGACCTCGCAACGGCCGCCGAGCGCGGTGATCCGCTCGGTGAGCCCGGCGGCGGGCACGGCACGGGCGACGTCCGGGCCGTCGTCGCGCACGGCGATCCGGAGGACCTGACCGTCGAGCTGCCAGGACGCCCTGGCACGGGTGCTGCCGCGCTCCAGGGCGCCGAGCACGAGGCCGCGGGTGACCGTGCGCGCGGTGTGCGCGATGTCCTGCGGGAGAAGCCGTTCGTCGCCGGGCCCGGCGAGGTCGACGGTCGTGTCGCCGTGGCGCACCAAGGGGTCCAGCTGCGCGACGAGGGTGTCGAACGCCGAAGACGCCGATTCCGCCGAAAGCTCCCGATCCCGTTCGGCGATCGAACGCAGTTCGACCAGCGCGGCCGCGGCGAGGTCGGTCGCGGTCTGCCGGGCGGCCGCGTCGCCGAGCCGTCGGGACCTCAGCACCGAGAGCAAGGACACCAAGGTGGTCGAGTGGGTCTGGCCGAGATCGGTGATCGCCCGCGCCCGCGCGGTCGCCGCCGCGATATTGCTCTCCAGCACGGCGGGCTCCGGGTCGCTGGCGCGCTGGGCGGCGTTCACGCTGACGATGTCCCACAGCCGGGAGACGATCCCGAGCGCGCGCCCTCCCGGCGTGTCCCCGGTGGCCACGAGCGCGATCATCGCGCCGTTGCCGTTGACCGGTGCCGAGGTCAGCAGGACGAGTTTCCGCCGCTCGCCACCGAGCGTCTCCTCGGCGACCACGGCCTCGCCGGGGACGCCGAGCGCGGCGAGCCTGCTCAGCTCCGCGCTCGTGACCGCGCCGGTGATCACCGGATCGCCGGCGACCTTGACGGGCAGCCGGGAGCAGTCACCGGTCTCCATGGCCGCGGCCCGGTGCGGTAGGACGGCCGCGGCCGTCGCGGAGAACCGCGGCAGGAGTTCGGCGCGCGGGGCGGCGAGGAGGTGCTCGACCCGGTTCAGCACGTACAGGGGATCCGACCACTCGTCCATGAGTCCACAGTAGGCGCGTCCCGGGCACGGGGTCGCTGCTCTCCCGGCTAGCGAACACTGCTCGTCCGAGCGGTTCGGACCGGCTCGCCGACCGGTTGACTGAACGCAGCGAAGAAATCCGAACAGGAGTGAACATGCGAGCGATCACCATCACCCGGTACGGCGAACCGGACGTCCTGCGGTCCGCCGAGGTGCCGCTGCCGGAGCCCGGCCCCGGCCAGGTGCGGGTCGCGGTCAAGGCCGCCGGCGTCAACCCGATCGACTGGAAGATCCGATCCGGCGCCATGGCGGAGGTCCGCCCTCTCGAATTCCCGCACATCCTCGGCCTGGAACTGGCCGGGGTGGTGGACGCGGTGGGCGAAGGCGCCGGGTTCGCCGTCGGGGACGAGGTCTTCGGCTGGTCCGCGACCGGGGCTTACGCGGAGTACGCGCTGGCGAACACCGTGATCGGCAAACCCGCCGGATTGTCCTGGTCCGAAGCCGCCTCGCTGCCGATCGCCGGCGAGACGGCGTTGCGGGTGCTCGGCGAACTGGGGATCGAGCCCGGCGAGACGATCGTGGTGCACGGGGCGAGCGGCCAGGTCGGGCGGATCGCGACACAGGAGGCGATCGCGCTGGGCGCCACGGTCATCGGGCTCGCCGGGGCTTCGTCACTGGACGAGGTGAAGGCGCTGGGCGCCACTCCGGTGCAGTACGGCGACGGCTGGGTGGAACGCGTGCGCACGACGGCCCCTGACGGCGTCGACGCGGTGTTCGACGCGTCGGGCCACGGCGTCCTCGGCGGTTCCGTCGAGCTGCTCGGGTCGCCCGACCGGCTGGTCACCATCGCCGACCCGACGGGGGCGTTCGCGCAAGGGCTGAAGTTCTCGTCCGGTGGCAAGGAAACTACCGAGGTGCTCACGGAGCTCGTGGCGCGTGACCTGAAGCTCAAGCTGGGGTCGGCTTACCGGTTCGACGACGTCGCGGCGGCACACCGGGAGAGCGAGACCGGGCACGCGGGCGGGAAGATCACGCTGGTCGTCGGGAGCTGAAGGGGACTTTCCGTGAAGGCCTCCTTCCCTACTTTGAGGGTAGGGAAGGAGGCCTTCACGGACGGGTTGGCACTTTCGCGACGGGAGCGGGAACGACCGGAGCGGAGCGGCGCCGCCGTGTCTGCGCCGGGATCTGGACCCGGCCCAGGGCCGCCTGCACGGCGGATTCCGCGAGCGCGGCGAGCTCCCGCCGGTCCGAAGCCTTGCCGGGCGCGATCTCCGGGCACACGTGCACCTCCAGCACCAGCCCGCGCAGGGCCGCGACCCGCCGCAGCGAGGCGATCAGCGACTCCGGCCCGATGAACGACGGCTGCGTCGTCTCCCGCCCGTCGGCGAGCCGGAACCGCAGGGCCAGCGGCCGCACCGGGACACCGCCGTCGATCGCGGCCTGGAACGTCGCCGGGCGGAACCGGCCCGACGCCACACCGCACCAGGTGGTGCCCTCCGGCGTCACGCTGACGAGTGATCCACCGCGCAGCGCGTCGGCGAGTTCGCCCATCGTCGCGGGCAGGCCGCGCAGGTTCTCGCGGTCGAGGAAGATGCTGCCGCCGCGACGCACCAGGAGGCCGAGCACCGGCCAGGCGCCGACCTCTTTCTTCGCCAGTGCCCGCATCGGCTGGACGGCGTTGACCGCGATGATGTCCAGCCACGAGATGTGGTTGTTCACCACCAGCGCGCCTCGGCCGGGCACGGCACGGAAACGTTCGTCGCCGAGCACACGCAGCCGGACCCCGAACGAGCGCAGGATGCCGACGAACAGCAGGCGCACCAAGCGTTCCCGCGGCATGCCGCGCAGCACGAGCACCAGCGGCGCGCTCAGGAAGGCACCGAAGATGACGCCGCTCGCCGCGGCGAACCGCAGGACACGGCGCGGGAACGGCACCGTCGGCGCCCCTTCGCTCAGGCAGCCGTCACCACACGGCGACTTCGGCATCCAGGCGTGGGTCATCCCTGCTCTCCCAGGAAGAACTTGAGGTACCGCTCGTCGACGTTGTGCAGATCCAGCAGGACGAAGAAGTCGGCGACACCGAAGTCCTCGTCGAGGGCGGGCGGGCCGTGGGTCTTCGCGCCCAGGCGGGTGTAGCCCTTGATGAGCGGCGGCAGGATCGCCCGCGCGGGCCGCTCGACACCCTCGGTCCGCCACGGGTTCAGCGGCGTGACCCGGAGCGACTCGTCGGCGTAGTGCTTGGCGCGCAGGACATCCCAGACGCCCGCCGCGTACTCCCCGCCGCCGGTCAGCGGCACGGACGCGCAGCCCGCGAGGTACCGGTGGCCTGCCAGCAGCATGTAGCGGCCGATCCCGGCCCAGACGAGGCTCACCACGGCGCCGCTGCGGTGGTCGGGGTGCACGCACGAGCGGCCCGTCTCGACCAGTGAGGGGCGCAGCGAATCGAGCGCCGCGAGATCGAATTCGCTGTCGGAGTACAGCTTTCCGGCCCGCGCGGCCCGCTCGGGCGGCAGCATCCGGTAGGTGCCCACGATCTCGCCGGTGTTGTCGTCCCGCACCACGAGGTGGTCGCAGAACTCGTCGAAGTAGTCGACGTCGAGGCCGGGTACGGGTGAGGTGAGCTTCGCGCCCATTTCCTCGGCGAAAACCCGATGACGAAGTCGTTGCGCGGCAACGACTTCCTCATTCCCATTGGCGACGAGGAGGGAATAACGCGGCGCGTCGGCGGGGAGTTTGACACCGGCCTGGTCAGTACTGACGAGGAGCTGTGACGTCGTCATAAGCAAGGTCTACCCCTCGGGGGGTACCAACGAAAATGCGCCCGATGGCCGCTTAGTGCACGTTCAGTTAATTGCGGGTTCTCAGGCTCCTCTCAGGCTGAAGATCACTTTCGGGTCACAGAAAAGGGCCGTCCGGGACGAATCCCGGACGGCCCCTCTTCAGGGTGAAACTCAGCCCTTGCGCTTCTTGACCTCGTCGGTCAGCTGCGGCGCGACGTTGAACAGGTCGCCCACCACACCGAAGTCGGCGATCTCGAAGATCGGCGCCTCGGCGTCCTTGTTGACCGCGATGATGGTCTTCGAGGTCTGCATACCGGCGCGGTGCTGGATCGCGCCGGAGATGCCCAGCGCGATGTACAGCTGCGGCGAGACCGTCTTGCCGGTCTGGCCCACCTGGAACTGCGCCGGGTAGTAGCCCGAGTCGACGGCGGCGCGGGAAGCGCCGACGGCGGCACCGAGCGAGTCGGCCAGCGCCTCGACGACGTCGAACTTGTCGGCCGAGCCGACACCGCGGCCACCGGAGACGACGACCGAGGCCTCGGTCAGCTCCGGCCGGTCGCCGCCGACGATCGGCTCGATACCGGTGACCTTGGCGGACTTGGCCGGGTCACCGGCGGGGACCTCGACGGTCTCCTCGGCGGCGGCACCGTCGGCCTGGGTCGCCTCGACCGCGCCAGGGCGGACCGAGATGACCGGGACACCCTTGGTGGCCTTGGCCTTGATGGAGAACGCGCCACCGAAGATGGACTGGTCGACCGAGCCGTCGCTGTTCACGCCGACGGCGTCGTAGAGCAGACCGGAGCCGAGGCGGAACGCGACCCGGGCGGACACCTCCTTGCCCTCGGCGGTGGCCGCGACGAGCACGGCGGCCGGGGAGGTCCGCTCCGCCAGCGCGGCGAGGACGTCCACCTTCGGGGTGACCAGGAAGCCGGTGGCGTTGTCGCCCTCGGCGACGTACACCTTGGCGGCGCCGTGCGCGGCGAGGGCTTCCTTCGCCTTGGCGGCGGTGCCGGTCGGGCCGACGACGACCGCGGACGGCTCGCCGAGCTCGCGGGCGGCGGTCAGCAGTTCGAGCGTGACCTTCTTGACTTCACCGTCGACGTGGTCGACGAGGACGAGTACTTCAGCCATTTCCCTATTCCTCCTCGGACCTGTCTCAGACGAGCTTCTGCGCGACCAGGTAGGCGGCCACCTTGGCGCCGCCGTCACCCTCGTCCTCGACGCGCTCACCGGCGGTGCGCGGCGGCTTCGGGGAGGCTTCGAGCACCGAAGACCAGGCGTTGCCGAGGCCGACCTCGCCCGCGTCCAGGCCCAGGTCCGCGACGGTCAGCGTCTCGACCGGCTTCTTCTTCGCGGCCATGATCCCCTTGAAGGAGGGGTAACGCGGCTCGTTGATCTTCTCGCCGACGCTCACCACCGCGGGCAGGCTCGCTTCGAGGTGCGTGACGCCGTCCTCGGTGTAGCGGTCGGCCTTGATCGAGGCGCCGTCGACGGTCAGCTCGTTCACGTGGGTCAGCTGCGGCAGGCCGAGCAGCTCGGCGATGATCGCCGGCACGGCGCCACCCCTTCCGTCGGAGGCCTCGTTACCGGTGATGACCAGGTCGTAGCCCTCGACCTTGCCGATCGCGGCGGCCAGCACCTTGGCGGTGGCGATCGCGTCGGAGCCGTGGAGCGCGGCGTCGGAGACGTGGATGGCCTTGTCGGCACCCATGGACAAAGCCTTGCGGATCGCGTCGGTCGCGCGGTCGGGACCCACCGAGACGACGGTGACCTCGCCCTCGCCCGCTTCCTTGATCTTCAGGGCTTCTTCGACGGCCTTCTCGTTGATCTCGTCGAGCACGGCGTCGGCGGATTCGCGGTCAAGAGTGTTGTCGGCACCGGAGAGCTTCCGCTCCGAGTAGGTGTCCGGTACCTGCTTGACCAGGACAACGATGTTCGTCATGGGTCTACTTCGACCTCCCGTTGGTGGCCGGCGTCGGCCACGGGGCAACAGCTCTACTGGCCAGTAGATTAGGGCCATTCCGGCGCCGTGGCCCGGCGAGGTGACCTCATTCACCTGGATGCACGTTTTAGTGGGACCATCGTCCAGGTTTTTCGCCCGGAAGTGGGTGTGACCCGGCGACTAACCCGAATGGCCGTACTCGGGAGTACCCACGAAGGGGCGACGGGTTAACCTGCCGCACCATGCGTTCCATGCCCGGCCTCGTCGCCGTGATCACGGACTCGACCGCCTGCCTTCCCCCGTCGGTCGCCGAACGCTGGGGAATCGGCGTCGTCCAGGTGCAATTGCGGGTCGGGGACCACTTCGACGAAGAGAACCGCTACGACCGCGACGAAGTCATCGGCGAACTGCGCGCCGGAACCCCGGTGAAGACGGCGCCACCCGAGGTCGGGGCGTTCTTCTGGGCGTTCCAGGAGGCCGCGAGCAAGGGCGCCTCGGCCATCGTGAGCATCCACCTCTCGGGGCGGATGTCGGAAACCGTGAACGCCGCCCGCGAGGCCGCGCAGCAGGTGAGCGTGCCCGTCCACGTGCTGGACAGCGGGACGACGGGGATGAGCCTCGGTTTCGCGGCGACGTCGGCCGCCAAGGTCGCCGCGGCGGGCGGCCAGGCCACCCGGGTCATCGACGCGGCCGAACGCCGCTTCCGCGGCAGCCGGGAGATCCTCTACGTCGACACGCTGGAATTCCTGCGGCGTGGTGGCCGGATCGGCGCGGCACAGGCGTTCCTCGGCTCGGCGCTCTCGATCAAACCCCTGCTGACGCTGAAGAACGGCGAGGTCTCCCCGCTGACGCGCGTGCCGGGGCAGCGCCGGGCGCTCAACAAACTCGTCGACCTCGCCGTGGACTGCGCGGGTGACCAGGAGGTCGAGATCGCCATCACCCGGTTCGGCCCCGACGAACGCGACCTGGAGATCGGCGGACGGCTGCGGGCGCGGCTGCCTCGTCTGGTCGACAGCACCCTGGCCGACGCGAGCATGATCCTCGGCGCGCACCTCGGCCCCGGCGCCATCGGCATCACGGTGTCGCCGGTGTGACCCGGCGAGCGGGACACCCGCGTTCAGTCCTCTGGTTGCGTGGTTGCACGCGCAAGGACCGCAACCAGAGGACTACTTGCGGCGGGCAAGGAGGTGACCGGCCGGTAGGGTCGCGGCGTGACCACCCCAGCCACCAGGGCCGAAGCGCTGCACCTCACCGGTGAACGCACCGTGCCGGGCATCGCGGAGGAGAATTACTGGTTCCGCCGCCACGAAGCGGCGTACGCCCATCTGCTGCCGCTGTGCGAGGGCGAGACCGTCCTGGAAGCAGGCTGCGGCGAGGGCTACGGCGCCGGGCTCATCGCCACCGTCGCCGAGCGGGTACTCGCCCTCGACTACGACGTCCCCACCACCGAACACGTCGCCCGCCGCTACCCCGGCATCGGCGTGGCCAGGGCGAACCTGGTGTTCCTGCCGCTGCGGGACGCCTCGGTCGACGTCGTCGCCAACTTCCAGGTGATCGAGCACCTTTGGGACCAGGCCGCGTTCCTCGCCGAATGCCGACGCGTGCTCAGGCCCGGCGGACGGCTGGCCGTCACCACGCCCAACCGGCTGACCTTCACCCCGAACAGCGACACCCCGCTCAACCCGTTCCACACCAGGGAACTCGCACCGTCCGAATTGGACGGACTGCTGCGTGACGCGGGATTCGAGGTGGAGACCCTGCACGGCCTCCACCACGGCGAAGGCGTCGCGGAACTCGACGCCCGGTACGGCGGCTCGATCATCGACGCCCAGCTCGACGTCGTCATGGGGCAGCTCCCCGGGCAGGCGACCTGGCCGCCGGACCTGCTCGCCGACATCGAGGGCATCCGGGCCGCGGATTTCGCGATCCACGGCGAAGACCTCGACGCCTGCCTCGATCTGGTCGCCGTGGCGGTGCGCGCATGAGCGAGTACAAGGGCACGTTCTGCCTCGTCGTGCACAGTCACCTGCCGTGGCTGCCGCACCACGGGTCCTGGCCGGTCGGCGAGGAGTGGCTCTACCAGGCCTGGGCGCATTCCTACCTGCCGATGGTGGACCTTCTGCGCCGCTTCGCCGACGAAGGTCGCGAGGACGTCCTCACGCTCGGCATGACGCCGATCCTCGCCGCTCAGCTCGACGATCCCTACTGCATCGACGCCTTCCACGACTGGCTCGGCCACTGGCAGCTGCGTGCCTGGCACGCGTCGACGCTCTGGCGCGGCGACCCGCTGCTGCGCGACCTCGCCGCGAGCGAGTACCGGACCGCTGTCAGGGCGTCGGAGGAACTCGAAACCCGCTGGCGGCACGGATTCTCACCGATCCTGCGGTCCTTTGTGGACAACGGCACGATCGAACTGCTCGGCGGCCCGCTGGCACATCCGTTCCAGCCACTGCTGGACCCGGCTGTCCGCGACTTCATGCTGCGTGGCGGCCTCGCCGACACCGCCCTGCGGATCGGGCGGCGCCCCGAAGGCATTTGGGCACCTGAATGCGGTTACAACCCGGGCATGGAGGCGGGTTACGCGGCCGCGGGCGTCCGGCGGTTCCTGGTCGACGGCCCGTCGCTGCACGGCGACACCTCCGCCGCCCGGACCGTCGGCGACTCCGACGTCGTGTGCTTCGGCCGCGATCTCGAAGTCACGTATCGGGTTTGGTCGCCGAAGGCCGGTTACCCCGGCCACGCCACGTACCGCGACTTCCACACCTGGGCGCACGAGGTCGGGCTCAAGCCGTCCCGGGTCACCGGCAGGACCATCGAGCCGCCGGACAAGGCACCGTACGACCCGGCGATGGCGGCGGGCACCCTCGGCGGCCACGTCCAGGACTTCGTCGACACCGTCGTCGCGCGGCTGCGTTCACTCAAGGCCGAGCACGGCCGCGAGTCGCTGGTCGTCGCCGCGTACGACACCGAACTGTTCGGGCACTGGTGGCACGAAGGACCGGCCTGGCTCGAAGGCATCCTGCGCGCGCTGCCGGAAGCCGGGGTCCGCGTCACCACGCTCAAGGGCGCGCTCGAAGCCGGGCACCTGGGCGGGCGGGTCGACCTCCCGGCGTCGTCGTGGGGTTCGGGCAAGGACTGGCGGGTCTGGGACGGCGAGCAGGTCGCCGACATGGTGCGGGACAACACCGCGCTGCAGCACCGGATGCTCGACCTCGTCGGCGGGATGGACACGACGACTCGCGACGCCGTCCGCGACCAGGCGGTCTCCGAGGCGATGCTGGCGCTTTCGAGCGACTGGGCGTTCATGGTCACCAAGGATTCCGCCGCCGACTACGCGCGGCGGCGGGCGAGGGTGCACACCGAGCGGTTCGACACGCTCGCCGGATTGCTCCGGGACGGCGCGCACGAGCGGGCCCGGGAGACCGCGGCCGCGTTCCGGCGCGACGACGGCCCGTTCGGGCAAGTCGACGCGCGTGACCTGCTGAGGAAATGACGAAAGGGGAAGCATGGGGATCCACGACATTCCACTGAAGACGCTCGCGGGCGAGGACACCACGCTCGGCGCGCTCGACGGCAAGACGCTGCTGGTGGTGAACGTCGCGTCGAAATGCGGCCTGACGCCGCAGTACACCGGCCTGGAGAAACTGCAGGAACGCTACGCGGACAAGGGTTTCTCCGTCGTCGGTTTCCCGTGCAACCAGTTCGCGGGCCAGGAGCCGGGTACCGCCGAGGAGATCCAGACCTTCTGCTCGACGACGTACGGCGTTTCGTTCCCGCTGTTCGAGAAGCTGGACGTCAACGGCGAAAGCCGTCACCCGCTGTATGCCGAACTGACCAAGGCCTCCGACGCCGAGGGCGCGGCCGGCGACGTGCAGTGGAATTTCGAGAAGTTCCTCGTCGCCCCGTCCGGTGAGGTGGTGGGACGCTTCCGCCCGCGCACCGAGCCCGAGGACGGCGAGATCACCCAGGCGATCGAGGCCACCGTCGGCGCCTGAATATTTCCGCCACGGGCGGTTTCCGGGGGTTCTCCGGGAACCGCCCGTTTCTTCTTCCCCGAACCGGTGGCCGGTGGATCGGGGCGAGGGCCAAGGGCACCCACCTGTGACCTTCGGCACCGCCGTCACGCGTCCACAGCGCCGCTTCGACGGCGGAGACCACGCTCCGGCCTCGACGCCCGGGTGATCGCCCCCTCCGGTGGAGACCGACTGACGAGTAACCTCCACCCATGCGCGTGCTGATGTTGTCGTGGGAGTACCCACCAGTGGTCGTCGGCGGACTCGCACGGCACGTCCACGCCCTGGCCAGGCACCTCGCCGGGCAGGGGCACGACGTCGTCGTCCTGTGCCGTCACCCGGCGGGTACCGACGCCGAGACCCACCCGCGGACCGATCGTGTGGTCGAGGGCGTGCGGATCATCCGGGTCGCCGAGGACCCGCTGCACGTGACCTTCGAACGCGACCTCGTCGCGTGGACGCTGGCCATGGGGCATGCCATGGTCCGCGCCGCGACCGATCTGCTGCGCACCTGGCAGCCGGACGTCGTCCACGCGCACGACTGGCTGGTCACCCACCCCGCGATCGCGATCGCGGAGGCCGCGCGGGTGCCGCTGGTCGGCACCGTCCACGCCACCGAGGCCGGACGGCACTCCGGCTGGCTCTCGCATCCGCTGAACCAGCAGGTTCACTCGGTCGAATGGTGGCTCGCGAACCGCTCGGACGCGCTGATCACCTGTTCGCAGGCCATGCGCCGCGAGGTGGCGCATTTGTTCGAGGTCGACGGCGACACCGTCACCGTCATCCACAACGGCATCGAGGAACGCACCTGGCAGGTACCGGCCGAAGAGGTCGCGCACACCCGCGAGGTCTACAGCCCGTCCGGCGCGCCGCTGCTGTTGTACTTCGGACGGCTGGAATGGGAGAAAGGCGTGCAGGACCTGCTCGCCGCACTCCCCCGGATCCGCCGCGCGAAGCCCGGCACGCGGCTGGTCGTCGCCGGCAAGGGGCGGCATCTGGAGGAACTCGTCGACCAGGCACGCAAACTGCGTGTGCGGCGGGCGGTGGACTTCGTCGGGCACCTTTCCGACCGGGAACTGCGGGCTGTGCTGGCCGCGGCCGACGCCGTCGTCCTGCCCAGCCGGTACGAGCCGTTCGGGATCGTCGCGCTGGAAGCCGCCGCCGCGAAGGCGCCGCTCGTGGCCTCCACCGCGGGCGGGCTCGGCGAGGTCGTCGTCGACGGCGAGACGGGCCTGGCGTTCAGCCCCGGCGACCTCGACGCGCTCGGGGACGCCGTCGAAGCGGTGCTGGACGACGAGGCCGCCGCCGCGCGGCGGGCACTGACCGCGCAGTCCCGGCTGGCCGCGGACTTCGACTGGGGCCGCATCGCCGAAGCGACCGTCGCCGTCTACCGGCGTGCGCGGATCGGGGAGCCGGTGGAACTCGGGCGTCCGAAGATCGCCACCGGTAACGCCTTCGGGCCGTGAGCACTCGGCGGGGTGGATGGGGATCCAGGACGTCGGGGTTCCCGGATCCCCCTCCACGAAGGTGGCACCCGCGGATCGCGAGGGGCGCGACCCCGGGGCTGCTCTAGGTGACGAAGATCAGAAGTGGCAGGGCCGGACGCAGTCCGGCTGCGCCGCGGCCGTCGCCGAGACGGACACGGCCGGTGCGGTGAGGACGACGGCGAGGACGGCGAAGGCTGCGGCCAAGACGGTCCTCAACTGCTTCTTCATGGTGGCTCCTCGGGAATCCGGGCGGAAAGTGCACCCGGGGCAGAGCATCCGCGCGACCCGGCACGGAAACAACGGGGGTATCACTAGGTACCCCTACCTAATCGCGGTCCGTGACCGGTTCGTCCCTGTACCGGAGGTCCCACCCGAGGTGAGCGGGGCAGGGGTGTCGCGAAAGCCACTTTCGCAACGTTGAAGGTTGCGAAAGTGGCTTTCGCAACGCCTTCGACCGGGGGCACGTGCCCGGTGAGCGGTGCCGGAGGTCCCGCCCGCGCCGCCGCCGCCCAAGTCCGTGAAGGCCTCCTTCCCTACCTTGAGGGTAGGCAAGGAGGCCTTCACGGAAAGAAAGCGGCGAAGGCCCCGCCCACGACGGTGTGGGGGTGGACGGGGCCTTCGCGAAACGACGCGCGCCCGACAGGCGCCACCGGAGGGGCGCGCGCGTGATCGGGTCCGGCGGCGGGGAGCCTCCGCCACCGGACCCGGGGGCCACACCGTCCCAAACCGGTGTGGAACCCGGCCGCCCCGCGTCAGGTAGGGGCGGCCGGAGCCTTCGTCAGTGCGTGGTCAGGTACCGCGCGTACGCACCGGTCGTGAGGAAGCTCGGCAGCTTCTCCCCCAGCGCGGTCTCGGTGAAGATCTCGTAGGCGTCGCCGAGCCGGTTGGCCTCGCCCGATTCCGCCCGCACCGACGCCAGCTCTTCGTCCAAATAGGACACGGTGAGCTCGCGGGTGAGCGCGGTGCCGTCTTCGAGTTTCGTCCCGTTGCGGATCCACTGCCAGATCTGGCAGCGCGCGATCTCGGCGGTGGCGGCGTCCTCCATCAGGTTGTGGATGGCCGCCGCGCCGGTCCCGCGCAGCCAGGCGTCGATGTAGCGCAGCGCGACGTTGATGTTGGCGCGGACACCGGCTTCGGTGACCTCGCCGCCCGCGCTGGCGACGTCGAGCAGGTCCTCGGCGGTGACGACGACGTCCTCACGGAGCTTGCCGAGCTGGTTCGGCCAGCCGCCGAGCACGCCGTCGAACACCTCGCGGCAGACCGGGACGAGGCCGGGGTGCGCGACCCACGAGCCGTCGAAGCCGTCGTTCGCCTCGCGTTCCTTGTCCTTGCGGACCTTTTCCAGCGCGGTCGCGGTGACCTCCGGGTCTTTGCCCGGGATGAACGCGGCCATGCCGCCGATGGCATGCGCCCCGCGCTTGTGGCAGGTGCGCACCAGCAGTTCGGTGTAGGCCCGCATGAACGGGACGGTCATCGTCACCTGCGCGCGGTCCGGCAGCACGAAGTCCGCGCCGTGCGAGGAGAAGTTCTTGATGACGCTGAAGATGTAGTCCCAGCGGCCGGCGTTCAGCCCGGCGACGTGCTCGCGCAGTTCGTAGAGGATCTCCTCCATCTCGAACGCGGCGGTGATCGTCTCGATCAGCACGGTGGCCCGGATGGTGCCGCGCGGGATGCCCAGTTCCCGTTGCGCCAGCAGGAAGACGTCGTTCCACAGCCGCGCTTCGAGGTGGTTTTCCAGCTTCGGCAGGTAGAAGTACGGGCCGCTGCCGCGGGCCAGGAGCTGACGCGCGTTGTGGAAGAAGTACAGGCCGAAGTCGACGAGGCTCGCCGAAACCGGGCGGCCGTCGATACGGATGTGCTTCTCCACCAGGTGCCAGCCGCGCGGGCGGGCGACGATCGTCGCGGGCTCGTCGCCGATCGTGTAGCGCTTGCCCGCCCCGGTGGTGAAGTCGATGTTGCGGCGGATGGCGTCGAACAGGTTGAGCTGGCCGTCGATGACGTTGTGCCAGGTCGGCGAGGTCGCGTCTTCGAAGTCCGCGAGCCAGACCTTGGCACCGGAGTTGAGCGCGTTGACCGTCATCTTGCGGTCGGTCGGTCCGGTGATCTCGACGCGGCGGTCCTCGAGACCGGGCGCCGCCGGGGCGACGGACCAGCTGCCGTCGTCGCGGATCGAACGCGTCTCGGGCAGGAAGCCCAGCGGCTTCTCGCCGGACTGCAGCTCTTCGCGGCGCAGGCGGCGGGCGTCGAGCAGTTCGCGGCGGCGGCCGGCGAACGCGTTGTCCAATTTGGCCACGAAGTCCAGTGCGGCCGGGGTGAGGATCTCGTCGAACCGGTCACCGGCGGGTCCGCAGACGTCGATCCGGTAGTTCAGCTTCTCGACCATGGTGTGCCTCCGCTGGGCTTCGCGAAAGAGAAAGAGAAAGAGAAGGGGAAGGGAGGTGGCGGTCTCCGGGGGTCGAAAGACCGCCACCCGGCCTACTTGCGAGGGATCAGAACTGCTCGGCCTCGGTGGAACCGGCGAGCGCGGTGGTCGAGCTCTCCGGGTTCAGCGCGGTCGCGACGTTGTCGAACCAGCCGGTGCCGACCTCACGCTGGTGCT
Organism: Amycolatopsis sp. cmx-4-19; assembly: GCA_049998115.1. Taxonomy (GTDB): domain Bacteria; phylum Actinomycetota; class Actinomycetes; order Mycobacteriales; family Pseudonocardiaceae; genus Amycolatopsis. The sequence goes on from JAEBEO010000004.1 coordinate 324,755, forward strand.
TCGTGGCGGTGTAACCGCGGTCCTCCGAAGCGAACTCGCGCTCCTGCAGGTCGACGTAGGCGGTCATGCCCTCACGGGCGTAACCGTGCGCCAGGTCGAACATCGAGTAGTTCAGGGCGTGGAAACCGGCCAGCGTGATGAACTGGAACTTGTAGCCCATGTGGCCGAGTTCGCGCTGGAACTTCGCGATCGTCGCGTCGTCCAGGTGCTTCTTCCAGTTGAACGACGGCGAGCAGTTGTAGGCCAGCATCTGGTCCGGGTACTTCGCCTTGATGGCCTCCGCGAACTGGCGGGCGACCTCGAGGTCCGGCTTGGAGGTCTCCATCCACAGCAGATCGGCGTACTCGGCGTAGGCAAGGCCGCGGTCGATGCAGGGGTCGATGCCGTTGGTGACGTTGTAGAAGCCTTCGGCGGTGCGCTCGCCGGTGACGTACTTGCGGTCACGTTCGTCGACGTCGCTGGTGATCAGCGTCGCGGCCTGGGCGTCGGTGCGGGCGACGATGAGCGACGGCACGTTCAGCACGTCCGCGGCGAGGCGGGCGGCGTTCAGCGTGCGCTCGTGCTGCTTGGTCGGGATGAGCACCTTGCCACCGAGGTGACCGCACTTCTTCTCCGACGCGAGCTGGTCTTCCCAGTGCACTCCGGCGGCACCGGCGGCGATCATGCCCTTCATCAGCTCGAAGGCGTTGAGCGGGCCACCGAAGCCGGCCTCGGCGTCGGCGACGATCGGGGCGTACCAGTCGATGTCGGTGTTGCCCTCGGCCCAGTTGATCTGGTCGGCGCGGCCCAGCGCGTTGTTGATGCGGCGGACGACGGCGGGCACCGAGTTCGCCGGGTAGAGGCTCTGGTCCGGGTAGGTCTGGCCGGAGAGGTTGGCGTCGGCGGCGACCTGCCAGCCCGAGAGGTAGATGGCCTTGAGGCCGGCGCGGACCTGCTGCACCGCCTGGTTACCGGTCAGGGCGCCCAGCGAGTGGACGTAGTCCTCGTTGTGCAGGAGGTCCCAAAGCTTCTCGGCGCCGCGGCGAGCGAGCGTGTGCTCCTCGACCACGCTGCCGCGCAGCTTGACCACGTCAGCCGCGGAGTACGACCGCTTCACGCCCGCCCAGCGGGGGTCGGTCTCCCACTGCTTGGCCAGTTCGGCGGCCGCCTGCTCCAGCTGCTGCGCGTGCTGAGTCATCGGATTCTCCCGGTGTTGCGAAGTTTGCGAGTGATCGCCTTTCGGTGATCCGACCCTGACATGACAGGGGAAACCCGATCCAGGTCTCCAATTTGCCAATTTCTGCGAATCTTCCGTACCATCCTGCAAATGTTGCGAATCGCGGGTTCGCAAGCCGGGCGAAAAACCACGGGCTTGACCGTTCACTGAATCGTTCAGGTCCGGAAACCTTGCGGACAGGGAGGCCTGAGTGGACAAAACCTTCGCCGGAGCGAAGCTTCGGCATCTGCGGGAAAGCCGGTCGATGAGCCAGGCGGATCTCGCCCGTGTGCTGGAGATCTCACCCAGTTACCTCAACCAGATCGAACACAACTCGCGTCCGCTGACCGTCCCGGTGCTCCTGCGCATCACGCAAGCGTTCGGAGTGGACACCGAGTTCTTCGCGAACAACGACACCGCGCGGCTCGTCGCGGACGTGAAGGAGGCGCTGCTCGACGAGGTCCTCGGCGTCGACGTCACCACCAGCGAGCTCAACGACCTCGCCACGAACCTGCCGACGATCGCCCAGGCCCTGGTCAAGCTGCATCGCAGCTACCGCAACTCGGTCGAGAACACCGCCGCGCTGACCACGGAGAACGGGCTGGGCATGCACGGCAGCGCGGCCACCGCCCTGCCGCACGAGGAAGTCCGCGACTTCTTCTACGAACGGGAGAACTACGTCGCCGAGCTGGACGAACGCGCCGAACGGATGGCGCACGACATCCCGCTGCGGCGTGGCCACGTGCTCGCCGCGCTGAAGGAAACCCTGACCCAGCGCTACGGCGTCGACGTCACCAGCGAAGGCATCGACGAAGCCGCGGGTGAGCAGCACCGGTACGAACCGGGACCGCGGGTGCTGCGGCTGGCGCCGAGCCTGCGCGTCGGGCAGCAGGCGTTCCGGATGGCTTCGCAGATCGCCCTGCTCGACTACGACGACCTGATCACCGAACTCGCCGATTCGTGGGCGTTCTCCGGCCCGGCCGCGCGTTCGCTGGCCCGCGTGGGGCTGGCGAACTACTTCGCGGGCGCGCTGATCCTCCCCTACGGACCGTTCCTGTCGACCGCGGAACGTTTCCGCTACGACATCGAGCGGCTGTGCGACCACTTCGGCGTCGGTTTCGAGACGGTCTGCCACCGGCTTTCGACGCTGCAGCGGCCGAAGAACCGCGGTGTGCCGTTCTCGTTCGTGCGTGTCGACCGGGCGGGGAACATGTCCAAACGCCAGTCCGCGGCCGGTTTCCACTTCTCCCGCGTCGGCGGGGCGTGTCCACTGTGGAACATCTACGAGGCGTTCACCCAGCCGGGCAAGATCCTCACCCAGATCGCGACCCTGCCGGACGGCAAGAGCTACTTCTGGATCGCGCGGACGATTTCCCGCAACATCGGTGGCTACGGCAGCCCCGGCAAGACGTTCACCGTCGGCCTCGGCTGCGAACTGCGGCACGCGAAACGGCTGATCTATTCCACCGGCCTCGACCTCGACGACCGCGCCGCGGCCACCCCGATCGGCATGGGTTGCAAAGTCTGCGAACGCCCGGCCTGCTCGCAGCGCGCGTTCCCGACGATCGGCAAGCAGCTGACCGTGGACGAGAACACCAGCACCTTCGTGCCGTATCCGGCGGTGCCGAAGGCGCCTTGAGCCGTCTTGATCTCCCTGGCAGGGTTGCCGACGAGGGCCGCGGTGTGACGGCGGCCACCACACTGGGGAGAACAACATGATCTTGGTGACCGGGGCCGGCGGGAACGTCGGCTCGGAACTGACCGGAATCCTGTCGCGCGAAGGGCATCCCGTCCGGGCGCTGGTCCGCACACCGCGCCCGCTGCCCGACGGCGTCGAAGGAGTATCGGGTGATCTCAACGAGCCGATCAGCCTGAAGGCCGCACTCGACGGCGTGCGCGCGGTCTTCCTGCTCGGCGGCTACGACGACATGGCAGGCGCGCTCGCGGTGATGCGGGACGCGGGCGTCGAGCAGGTCACGCTGCTGTCGTCGCGGTCGGTCGTCGGCGGGCATCCCGACAACGCCGTCGCCGGGATGCACATGGCGGCGGAGGCGGCGGTGCGCGCGTCGGAGCTGGCCTGGACGTTCCTGCGGGCGAGCGGTTTCATGGCGAACTCGCTGCGGTGGGTCCCGCAACTGGCGGACGGCGACGTCGTCCGCGAGCCGTTCGCGAACGTGCCGGTGGCGACGATCGACCCGTACGACATCGCGGCCGTCGCGGCGGAATCCCTGACGACGCCGGGGCACGAGGGCCGGGCGTACGCGCTCACCGGACCGGACGCGCTCCGGCCTGCGGACCGGCTGCGGGTCCTCGGCGAGTTGCTGGGGCGAGATCTGCGGCTGGAGCCGCTGCCGGACGCCGAGGCCCGCGTGACGATGAGCGCGGAGATGCCGGAGAAGTACGTCGACGCCTTCTTCCGCTTCTTCGCCGAAGGCGAGTTCGACGACTCCGAGGTGACCTCCGCCGTGCGGGACCTCACCGGCCGCGAACCGCGCCCCTTCGCCGCTTGGGCACGCGCTCACCTGGCCTCCTTCCGCTAAAAGCCTCGTGAGTGGCAAGGGCCGTTCTAACCCTCCTTGCCACTCACGAGGCTTTACACGAGGAAGTGGAAGAGCGGGCTGCCCGGCTCCACCCGCTCCACCTGGAGCGGGCTCGCTTCCAGCCGGTGCAGCAGTCCTTCCAGGTCACCGGCCCGCGCGAGTTCGATGCCGATCAGCGCCGGGCCGGTCTCGCGGCTGTTGCGCTTCACGTACTCGAACCGCGTGATGTCGTCGTCGGGCCCGAGGACCTCGTCGAGGAACCGCCGCAGCGCGCCGGGCTCCTGCGGGAACCCGACCAGGAAGTAGTGCTTCAGTCCTTCGTGGATCAGCGACCGTTCGAGTACTTCGCCGTAGCGGCTGACGTCGTTGTTGCCGCCGGAGACGACGCACACCACGATCTGGCCGGGCTCGATCTTCACCGTCGTGCCCAACGCCGCCGTCGCGAGCGCACCCGCGGGTTCGGCGATCACGCCGTCGGATTGGTACATCGCCAGCATCTCGGTGCAGATCGCGCCCTCGGCGACGTCGGTCAGCTCGACGCCGCCATCGCGGATCAGCGGGTACGTCACCGCCCCGGCCAGCGCGACCGCCGCGCCGTCGACGAAGGTGTCGACGGCTTCGAGCCGCACCGGCTCACCGGACGCCATCGCCGCCGCCATGCACGTCGCGCCCGCCGGTTCGACGCCGACGATCCGCATCTCCGGCGCGCGTTCCGCGGCCCACGCGGTGATACCCGCGAGCAGCCCGCCGCCGCCGACCGGCACCACCATGACGTCGGGGATGAACCCGAGCTGCGCGACGACCTCCATCGCCACGGTGCCCTGTCCGGCGACGGTCTCCGGTGCGTCGAACGCGGGGACCAGCGTCGCGCCGGTGCGCTCGGCGTCCTGCTTCGCGGCGGTGAAGGCGTCTTCGTAGGTCTCGCCGACGACGATGACCTCGATATGCGAGCCGCCCAGTGTCGCGATCCGCTCGCGCTTCTGCCGGGGAGTCGTGCCCGGGACGTAGACGCGGCCGTCCGCGCCGAGACGGCGACATGCGTACGCGACGCCCTGCGCGTGGTTGCCCGCGCTGGCGCAGACGACGCCGCGTTCCCGGCGCTCCGCGTCGAGCTGGACGATGAAGTTGTAGGCGCCGCGGATCTTGTACGAGCGCACGGTCTGCAGGTCTTCGCGTTTGAGCCACACCCGGGCGTCGACCCGCGCCGAGAGCCGTTCGTTCGGTTCGAGCGGCGTGCGGGTCACCACCCCGGCCAGTCGTTTCGCGGCCTCTTCGACCGTTCGGGCACTCACGGTTTCGCTCCCTCGCACGAATGCTGAATGTACTGACCACCCCCGGCCACGCCGGAGAGTGGTCCGAGTCCAGTGCGCGGGTTGTCGGGGGCTTGTGGTCCACTGGTCGCCATGGTGAGCAAGGTCGACGGAGTCCGGAGTCTCGATGCGTTGCGCGAGCTGGTCCACAGTGGCGCGGAGCCCGAGTACCAGCTCTTCTACGGCCACACCCCGCTCAAGAGCGGCCGCGTCAACGCGGCGTGCCTGAGCCAGTGGTGGCTCGCGCCGTTCGCGGCGGGCGGTGAGCGGTACCCCACCGCCGAGCACTACATGATGGCGAGCAAGGCCGAACTGTTCGGCGATTACGAGGCCGCGCGCACGATCCGTGAGGCACCGGACCCGAAGACCGCGAAGATCCTCGGCCGCGAGGTCTCGAATTTCGACGGGGACCTGTGGGAGCGGCACCGCTACGACATCGTCGTCGACGGGAACCTCGAGAAGTTCCGGCAGCATCCCGAGCTGCGGGAATTCCTGCTGAGCACGGGCGACAAGGTGATCGTCGAGGCGTCGAAGATGGACCTCGTCTGGGGAAGCGGTGTCGCACGCGACGACAAGAACGCCACCCGGCCCGACTACTGGCGCGGTCAGAACCTCCTGGGTTTCGCGCTCATGGAGGTCCGGGAGCAGCTGCGCGACTAGCCCCCCGATGCGCCTTCACACGCGGTCAGGAATCGACGCCCAGGGTCTTCTGCAGTGCCTTGTTCGCCTTGCGTGCCATGTCCGCGACGGCCTCGCGACGCGCGGCGTCGGCGGCGTAGTCGTCCTGCCGGTTCCGGACGACGCGGGCGGGCGAGCCCACGGCGATCGAGTAGTCCGGGATGTCGCCGCGCACCACGGCGTGCGCGCCGAGGACGCAGCCGCGGCCGACCCGGGTGCCCTTGAGCACGGAGACCTTGGTGCCGATCCAGGTATCCGGCCCGATCCGCACCGGCGACTTCACGATCCCCTGGTCCTTGATGGGGACGGTGATGTCGGTGGTGACATGGTCGAAGTCGCAGATGTACACCCAGTCCGCGACGAGCGTGGCCGAACCGAGTTCGATGTCGAGGTAGCCGTTGAGCACGTTCTGGCGGCCGAACACCGCCTTGTCGCCGATGCGCAGCGAACCCTCGTGGCAGCGGATGGCGTTGCCGTCGCCGATGTGCACCCAGCGGCCGATCTCCAGCCGCCCGTAGCCGGGGCGGCAGTGGATCTCGACGTCCTTGCCGAGGAACACCATGCCGCGCAGGATGATGTGCGGGTTCGCGACCCGGAACTTCAGCAGCCGCCAGTACCGGACCAGGTACCAAGGCGTGTACGCGCGGTTTCGCAGCACCCAGCGCAGCGAGTCCGCCGTCAGGAACTTCGCCTGCCTCGGGTCGCGACGGGCCTGGCCCCAGGCACGGAGCCGCGACAGTGCGGGCGCACCCCACATGGACGTCATACCGGTGACCGTAACCTGTGATCAGGCCGCCGACCGCAAAGGGGAGCACGCGCATGGGCACCAAGCTGATCATCGACACCGACCCGGGGGTCGACGACGCCTTCGCGCTGGCCCTGGCCACGCAATCCGAAGACGTCGACCTGCTGGGCGTGACCACGGTGTTCGGCAACGTCCCGCTGAGCCGCACCACCGCCAACGCGCGGCGGCTGTTGCAGCTCTTCGGCCGTGAGGACGTCCCCGTTGCCGCCGGCGCGGCCCGGCCGCTGGTCTACGACAACGCCGAACCGGCCGGGTTCGCGCACGGTCAGGACGGGTTGTCCGGCCACGCCGGGACGCTGCCCGAGGCGAAGCGGCCGCTCGACGAACGCGGCGCCGTCCGCCTGCTGGTGGACCTGCTCGAAGCCGCCGACGAGCCGGTGACGATCGTGCCGATCGGCCCGCTCACGAATATCGCGCTGCTGCTGGCCGCCCATCCGGAGATCCGGGGGAAGATCGGCCGCATCGTCGTCATGGGCGGCGGGGTGACCAAGGGGAATTCCACCCCGGCCGCCGAATTCAACATCTGGAGCGACCCCGAGGCCGCGCGCCGGGTGCTGTCCGACGAGGACATCCCGACGGTCCTGGTCCCGCTGGACATCACGCACCAGTGCTCGGTGGACACCGTCTGGCTCGGCAAGCTGGCCGCGTCCGGCCCGCTCGGCGCGGCACTCGAAGCGCTCACGCCCACTTACGTGAAGCATTACACCCCCATCCTCGGCATCCCGGGGATGGTCATGCACGACGCGGTGGCGGTGGCCGAAGCGATCAAGCCGGGCATCCTCCACACCGAGGCGTATCCCGTGGACGTCGAGTGCGGCTTCGGCCCCGCACGCGGTGCGACGCTGGTCGACAGGCGAAGGCTGCGGAGCACCGATCCGCAGGCCACGCCGGGCCACACCGTCGACGTCGCGCTGACCACCGACGTCGACGCCTTCCGCGACTTCGTCCTCGGCCGCGTCATCGGAGGGCTCTGATGGACCGGCCCGCTTCCCGCCGCCGCAGGCTTCCGGTGATCCTCGCCGCCGTCGTCGTCGCGGGCGCGGCGTTGATCGCGGCCATCACCTTCGCGCCGAAGGACGAGCCGAAGACGGAGGCCGCCGCCGTCCGGTCTTCGGCCCCGCCCGCGCCGACGACGTCGTCCGCGTCCGCCGAGGTCCCCAAGGAACAGCCGAAAGTCCCGCAGCAGCAGGGGCAGGAGTTCGACGCGTGGGTGTCGAAGACCAGCGGCTGGCTCGACATCCCGTTGCGCGCGATGACCGGCTACGCCAAGACCACCATGGCGCTGAGCAAGGAGACACCCGGCTGCCGGCTGTCCTGGGTGACGCTGGCGGCGCTCGGGAAGATCGCCTCGGACCACGGCCGCGCCAACGGCTCGGGGGTCGGCGCCGACGGCGTGATGACCGTGCCGCTCGCGACGGTCCAGGTCCGCGACTTCTACAACAAGGTCGTGTCCACGGCGAACGCGAGCGGCCCGCTGCAGCTGGCGCCGTCGGTCTGGAACCAGTTCCAGGCTTCGGCGAGCGGCAAGAAGCCGGACCCGCAGAAAATCGACGACGCCACCCTCACCGCGGGCCGCGCCCTGTGCGCGAGCGGACGCGACCTCGGCCAGGGCCAGACGTGGTGGAACGCGGTGAGCACACTGCAGCCCGCACCGCTGCTGATGCACCGCACGCTCGCGACGGTCAACGTCTACGGCACGGTCGGCCAGAGCCCGCAGCCGCCGAACGCCGCGGCGCTGAGCGCGGTCAACTTCGCCATCGACAAGATCGGCCTCCCTTACGTCTGGGGCGGTAACGGCACCGGCGGCGGCGACCCCGGTTTCGACTGCTCCGGCTTGACGACGGCCGCGTACGCGAGTGCCGGTGTCAAGCTCATGCGCACCGCCCACACGCAGTACCACAGCGTGAACAAGGTGACCGAGCCCCAGCTGGGCGATCTGATCTTCTACGGCGAGCCGAATACGAAGATCCACCACGTCGGGCTCTACATCGGGAACCAGCAGATGATCGACGCGCCGCAGACCGGGCAGGCCGTGCAGGTGCACACCTACCGGAAGCAGGGCGACGACTACGCCGGGGCGGGCCGCCCGACGGCCTGACCCCGCTACCTCGATTCGAACAGGTCGACCAGGCGCTGCGGGATGTCGTCGCCGAACACGCTTTCGAGAAGGGCGGCCTCGTCCTCGGGGGTTTCCCAGCGGACGAACATGGCCTGCTCGTATTCGACGAGGGCGGCCTCGACGTCGCCGGGGTGCGCGGCCAGCGCTTTGCCGAGTTCCGCGCCGTCCAGCATGGCCAGGTTCGCGCCTTCGCCGTTCGGGACGCCGAGGTGGGCGGCGTCGCCGACGAGGGTCGCCCCCGGCACCCGATCCCACCGGCCGAGCGGCAGGGCGAAGAGGGGACGGTGGATCGGCGCGAGGTCGGATTCGGTGATCAGCGCGGTGAGTTCCGGGGCCCAGCCGTCGAACTCGCGCGCGATCCGCGCGGTGGCCGCGGCGGTGTCGCCGAAGTCGATGGCCTCGAACCAGGCCAGCGGTTCGCTGATCTCCGTGTAGGTGTGCAGGGTGCCGCCCCGTTCGCGATGGGCGTTGATGCCCTTGCCCGGAATGGGGCCGTGGCCGAACATCGAGCCGCCGCCGACCGCTTTCGCCGCGGCGGCGTGCCGGGTCTCGGAGTCGTACAGGTAGGTCTCGACGATGGACGAGCCGAGGTAGCCGGGGACGGCGTCCGTGAGCAGCGGACGGATCCGTGACCACGCACCGTCGGCGCCGACCAGGAGGTCGGCGACGAGGGTGGTGCCGTCGTCGAACGTCACCTCGTGGCGGCCGTCGCCGAGCGTCCTGGCTCCGGCGGCCCGGCGGCCCCACCGGACGGTGCCCTCCGGGAGCGAGTCGAGCAGCAGCTGCCGCAGCTCGCCGCGGTACACCTCGGGACGGCCGCCCATACCGTCGTCGCCCCGTTCGAACAGGACGGTCCCGTCCTGGCTGAGGACCCGCAACGCCTGGTGGCCCGCCAGGACGAGGCCGCGGAACTCGTCCGTCAGGCCGGCCGCCTCGATGGCGAGCTGGCCGTTGTAGTCGTGGATGTCGAGCAACCCGCCCTGCGCCCGCGCCGCCGGCGAGGTCTCCCCTTCGTGGACGGCGGCCGCGATGCCGTTCACGTGCAGGACGCGGGCGAGGGTGAGGCCGCCGAGTCCGGCGCCGATGATCGTGACCGTTGGCTGTGTTTGGAATGTCATTCCATAACTTTGTCCGTGCCTTCTGGCAGACGGCGCACACAGCGCTGACGGGGCCCTGAGACGCCCTGTCAGCCGAAGAACGGGCGCTCCCGGCCAGGGTCGCCGGTCTCGCGGAGCTGATCGGCCCTTCTCGCACAGGCGCGTTCAGACCTTGTCGTGCACGGTGATCGCGTAGCCGTCCGGGTCGGAGAAGGCGAAGGTGCGGCCGAAGGGTCCGTCGAACGGTTCGGTGAGGATGGGGACGTCCGCGGCGGCCAGCCGGTCGTGCAGCGCCTGGGCGTCGTCGGCGTGCAGCCACAGCGCCACCCCTGATCCCGGCCGCGGGGAGATGGCGTCCAGATCCACCCCGGGCAAGGGTTCCCGGACCGCGAACGGGATCGGCTCGGTGCCGAACACCACCGCGTGGGGCGGGGCGACGGGCAGCCTGCGCAGGCCGAGGTGGGTCTCGTAGAACCCGGCGGCACGGTCGAGGTCGCGCACCTGCAGCGCGAGGAAATCGGGTCCGGTCACGGTCATGTCGTCCTCCACGTATGTCAATGCCCTGACATTTGGAAGGTATGTCATGATGCTGACATGAGTCAAGGCGAGACGGTCGGACCGCTGGATCACTCGGTGGGGTACGCGCTGAAACGAGCGGCGACGGCGCTTCGCGCGGCCATGGACACCGCGTTGCGGCCTCTCGATCTCACCGTGCCGCAGTACTCCTGCCTGGAAGTGCTCTCGCAACGACCGGGCCTGTCCAACGCGGAACTGGCACGGGCCGTGTTCGTAACCCGGCAGTCGATGAACCTCGTGCTGCGCGGACTGCAGGACCGCGGCCTGGTCACCCGCCCGGCGACCGCGCCCCAGGGACGCGCCCTGCCCAGCACGCTCACCCTGGCCGGCCAGGCGCAGCTGCGCGCCGCCAGCGGCATCGTGCGCGACGTCGAAAACCGGATGCTCGCCCCGTTCCCGGCCACCCACCAGGACAGGCTGCTCCACGATCTCGCCGCCTGCGTCGACGCGCTCGACGCCGGATAGACCTCAGGACCGCGTATTCAGCGTCTCCGGCTTGAACGCGTAGACGGCGCCGTCCCGGACGAGCACATGCCATTCGCCGCAGACCTCGTCGGTCCGGCTTTCCTGCCCCTGCGGCCACCAATCGGCGACCAGCGTCGCCGACTGCGTCGCGGCCGCGCCGGGTACACAGGTGGCGGGCAGGTTCACGCCGGTGAACCGCAGGATCCGCTCCGATCCCGTGGTCCGGACGACCTCGGTGACCGACCTCGCCTGGTCCGGTACCCAGTCCGGCAGCCGGATCTCCTGATCCCGCTTGCCCTCCGCGCCGGTCGTGTAGCCGACCGTCCGCACGTGACCGTTCGCCTTTTCGGCCAGGGCTTCTTTGAGACCGCAGCCGGTCAGCGCGACCGCCGCCCCGGCGACGGTGACCGCCATCGCGGTGATCCTCATGCTCGTGTTCATACGTTCGAGTCAATCTCGCCGAGGTGCGCGCGGGATCGGTCTTTCGGTTCCGGCGCGAGGCCATCCGGCCGATCTTCACGACCGATATCCGCCAGCGGACCCGGACGCCGCACCCCACAGTGTTCATCGTGACCCAGACAAGCGATGCCCTGTCCGTACTGAAAGGCATGTACGCGGCCGAAGCCGAGTACTTCGCCGCGGGCGGACCGGGCGAGGCCTCCTTCGCGCCCCTCGCGCCGTTCTTCTCCCCCGACGTCGTGCTCCATCAGGCGGACGGCCTGCCCTACGGCGGAATCTGGCGCGGTCACGGGGACATGGAGCGATTCTTCCTCGCCATGGGCGAAACCTGGGACGTCTTCGACATGGTGGAGCAGAGCTTCCTGAGCGAGACCAGCCCGCTGGTCGTCCTGACCCGGGTGCGCGTGCGGTCCCGGGCCACCGGCCGCGAGCTGGATTTCCCGATCCTGCAGACGATCACCGTCGAAGACGGGCGGATCACCGAGGTGCGGCCGTTCTACTGGGACACCGCGGCGATCGCGGCCGCCTGCACGAACTACCATTCCGACGATGACCGCCTACCACGATCTTGACGTGTTCGAGGACGCCGCTTCCCTGCCGGAACGCCAGCAGCGGATCCTGGTGACCATCCGCGACTGGGTGGTCGAGAACGGGTACTCGCCGAGCACTCGCGAGATCGGTGAAGCGGTCGGCCTGCGGTCGACGTCCTCGGTGTCGAAGCATCTGGCGGCCTTGGAGGAGAAGGGTTTCCTCCGTCGCAGCAGTTCGGTCTCCCGGCCCATCGACGTCCGCGCGTTCCTCCACGGCACGGCGTCGCGGGAATCCACGGAGGACTCCGTACCGGTCCCCGTCGTCGGTGACATCGCCGCCGGTACGCCGATCTCGGCGGTCGAGCACGTCGACGACGTGATGACGCTGCCGCGTGAACTCACCGGGCGTGGCACCGTCTTCGGGCTGCGGGTGCGCGGTGATTCGATGATCGACGCGGCGATCTGCGACGGCGACATCGTCGTGGTGAAGCAGCAGCAGGAGGCGCACTCCGGCCAGATCGTCGCCGCGATGATCGGCGAGGAGGCGACCGTCAAGGTCTACCGCCGCCGCGACGGCCACGTGTACCTCGAACCGCGCAACCCCGCCTACGACGTCATCGACGGGGATCGCGCGACCGTACTCGGTGTCGTGGTTTCGGTGCTGCGCAGCGTCTGACGGTTTCTGTCGGTGGGCCCCGGTACCGTCCGGCCCATGTACGAAATCGATTTCGTCGAGTTCCCGTCGGGCTCGGCCGCGGATTCGAGCCGGTTCTTCGAGAAGGCCTTCGGCTGGACGGCGTCGCCGTTCGGCCCGACATACGCCGACGTCCAGAGCGGCGGCGCGGTCTCGCTCGGCTTCCAGCAGGACGCGGCGCAGCAGACCGCCGCGCCGCTGGTGACGATCCGCACCGACGACCTCGACAAGGCGAGGGGTTCCGTCGAGACCGCGGGTGGGATCGTCACGACCGAGCCGTTCTCCTTCCCCGGCGGGCGCCGGTTCCACTTTCGCGAGCCCGGCGGCGCCGAGCTCGCGGTGTGGTGCCCGGACGCCTGACCTCAAGCGGCGAACCCGAGCACCAGCGAGGCGGCCACCGGCGCCATGTACATCAGCGGGAACGCGACGTGCGACGGCCAGTGCGCCCGGAGCACGGTGATCACGGCGCCGGCGAAGTAGAGCACCAGGCCGATCCCGGCCGCGACCCCGATCACCGGGATCCACAGACCGGCGATCAGGCCGATCGCGCCCGCGGCCTTGGCGGCGCCGAGCGGGTTCCACCAGGCGCGGGGAACGCTGTAGTCGGCCAGTGGCTGCACGACCCACTTGGCGCGGAAGAAGATCGAGGCGGCCGAGAACGCGGCCATGAAGGCTCCGACGATGGTGACGATGACGTAGGCGGTATTCACGGGTTTCTCCTTCGGTTCTTGCTGGTTCGTCGGGTTGACCCCGCCCGCTTGAAGGTTGTGACAGCTCCGCGCGTGAACCAGGTCACACAGCCCGCAAAGTTTTAGAGCAAGCGCTCTGTTATTCTCGCGCCCATGCCCCGGCCGCGCGTGCACGACCTCGAAAGGCTGCTCGACACCGCCGAGCGCCTCGTCGTCGACCTGGGTCCGCGAGGGGTCACCGTCCGATCCCTCGCGGCCGCCGCCGGCGTCCCCAACGGCACGATCTACCACGCTTTCGGCTCCCTCGGCGCCTTGCTGGCCCGCGTCTGGCTGCGCGCGGCGAGTGATTTCCTCGACCTCCAGACCGAGCTCGCCGGCCAGGCGGGAGACGCGGTCGAAGCGGCCGTGGCCGCGGCCGCCGCGCCCGCCGCCTTCGCCGGGCGAAGGCCGGAAGCGGCCCGGCTGCTCCTCACCGTCAAGAAGGAGCAGCTGCTCGGCCCCCAGGTACCGGACGACCTGGCCGCCGACCTCCTGGCCCTCGACAAACGCCTGGTCGCGCTGCTGATCGAGCTCGCCTGGCGACTCTGGGGGCGACGCGACGCCCCAGCTATCGAAGTTCTCACAACCTGCGTGGTAGACCTGCCGACGGCATTGTTCCGCCGTGCCCTCACCGTGGGCGAACCGATCTCCGAAGACTCCCGTGCCCGGCTCGCCACCGCGGTCCGTGCCGTACTGCTGCTCCCACCCCCGCGAAAGGATTGACCCATGCCGACTCTGCGTTACGACGCGCCGGTGTTCCTGCTGGACCTCGGGGACGACGAGAACCGCTTCTCGCCGTCCTGGCTGGAAACCGTCCATTCCCTGCTGGACACCGTCGTCGCGCATCCGGATCCCGCCGTACTGGTCACCGTCGGCTCCGGGCGGTTCTACTCGAACGGTCTCGACCTCGACTGGCTCACCAGCAACGCCGCCCAGGCCTCGCGGTACGTCGGTGACGTCCACGAACTGCTGGCCCGCATGCTCACCCTCGGCGTGCACACGGTCGCCGCGATCAACGGGCACGCGTTCGGCGCCGGGGCGATGCTGGCGATGGCGCACGACTTCCGGGTGATGCGCGCCGACCGCGGGTACTTCTGCTTCCCCGAGGCCGACATCAACATCCCGTTCACCCCCGGGATGGCCGGGCTCATCCAGGGCAAGCTCACCCCCGCGGCCGCGATCGCGTCGATGACCACGGGACGGCGGTTCGGCGGCACCGACGCGCGGGATCTGGGGCTCGTCGACGCCGTCGCCGAGAAATCCGCACTGCTGGAGTACGCGGCCGACCTCGTCCGCCCGCTCGCCGGGAAGGACCGAGGCACCCTCGCCGCGATCAAGACGACGATGTTCACCCCGGCCATCACCGCGCTTCGCGCCAAGTAAGGGCACAATCATCGACTGTGAGCGAAGATATTTTGCGAGCCGAGGAGCCTGACGTCGCCGAAGCCCGGAACGGGGACGACGCGGCGTTCAATCGCCTGGTGGAGCCGCTGCGCCGGGAGCTGCACGCCCACTGTTACCGCATGCTCGGCTCGACCCACGACGCCGACGACGCGCTGCAGGACGCGTTACTGAGGGCCTGGCGGGGTCTGGAGCGCTTCGAAGGCCGTAGCTCGATGCGCACGTGGCTCTACACCGTCGCCACTCGCACCTGCCTCGACACCGCGGCCGCCCGCGGCAAACGCGCCCTGCCGATGGATCTCGGCCCCTCGAGCGAGCACGCCGTGATCGAGCAGACCCCGGTGACGGAAGTCGCCTGGCTCGGCCCGTACCCCGACGCGGGCCTCGGTCAGCACCCGGCGGGCCCCGACACCCGGTACGAGCAGCGCGAGGCCGTCGAACTGGCGTTCGTCGCCGCGTTGCAGCATCTGCCGGGCAACCAGCGCGCCGCGCTGCTGCTCTTCGACGTCCTCGGCTTCTCCGCCGCCGAGATCGCGTCCACAATGGACACCTCGGTCGCGGCGGTGAACAGCGCGCTGCAACGCGCGCGGGCGATCGTGGCCGAGAAGGTCCCGTCGCCGAGCCAGCAGCAGACGTTGCGCAAGCTCGAAGACGCCCGGGTCCGCGAGATCGCCGCGGACTTCGCCTCGGCGCTGGACCGCGGCGACGCGGGCGCGCTGGTGGCGTTGCTGACCGAGGACGTCACCTGGTCCATGCCGCCGCTCGCCCAGTGGTACCGCGGTATCGAGGCGGTGACCGATTTCGCCGTCGAGATCCCGATCGGCCGCTGCCCGAGCTGGCACAGCGAGATCATCACCGCCAACGGCCAGCCGACCGTCGCCTGCTGGGTCGGCGAATCGGCCGACGCCGTCCACCACGCCTGGTCGCTCAACGTGCTTTCCCTGCGGGACGAGCAGATCAGCGAGATCACCTCGTTCATCGACCCCGAGCTGTTCACGACGTTCGGCCTGCCGCTCACGAAACCCGGATCGGCGCTTCACTCCTCGGCGTGAGAACGGCGGCCGGACCGGCCGCGGTCACCGAGCACTCCGGCGAGGTGACAACGCGTAGCCCGGGTTGAGCTTGCGGCCGAGACGGTCGGACTTCGGCCAGCGGACGTCGGTGGCCCAGCCCGCCTTCTCGAACAGCCAGATCAGCCGGGCGGAAATGTCGAGTTGACCTCGGCGGACGCCGTGCCGGGCGCCGGTCGGGTCGGCGTGGTGGGAGTTGTGCCAGGACTCGCCCATCGACGCGATGGCCAGCGGCCAGAAGTTCGCGGACTTGTCCCGTGCCGCGAACGGCCGGTCACCGATCAGGTGGCACAGCGAGTTCACCGACCACGTGACGTGGTGCAGCAGCGCGACGCGGACCAGGCTCGCCCAGAAGAACGCGGTCACCGCACCCCACCAGGACATCGTGATCAGCCCGCCCAGCACCGCGGGCGCGAGCAGCGTCGCGACGGTGAGCAGCGGGAAAAGGCGGTCGATCCGGGCGATGTCGCGATCGGCGAGCAGATCCGGCGCGAACCGGTGCGCGTTGGTCTTCTCGCGGTCGAACAGCCAGCCCATGTGGGCGTGCCAGAAACCGCGGGCCAGCGCGGCCGGACCGGTGCCGAAGCGCCACGGGGAGTGCGGGTCGCCCTCACGGTCGGAGAAGGCGTGGTGGCGCCGGTGGTCGGCCACCCAGCCGATGACCGGGCCCTGCATGGCCATGCTGCCGGTGACCGCGAGCGCGATCCGCAGACCGCGATTGGCCTTGAACGCGCCGTGGGTGAAGTAGCGGTGGAAGCCGACCGTCACGCCGAGGCCGGTGAGGAAGTAGAACCCGGCGGCCAGGCCGAGATCGACCCAGCCGAGGCCCCAGCCCCACGCGAAGGGGACCGAGGCGGCCAGTGCCAGCAGCGGTACGACCGCGAAGAGCTTGACGAGAAAGTTTTCGGTGCCGGACTGCTCCCCGGACAACATCGGCTGCGGTACCTGCCGTTTTTCGGTGTCCGGGGTGTCTAGAGCTGAAGTCATCTCACCTTTTCTTTGCCTTGCCCCTGTGCTCGGTCAACGACCGGCCTCCGGGGAAGGTTCCCCGCCGGGGCGGGTCGGCTCGCGGAACAGGTCCGCGTACCGGTCGCCTTGCGGCGTGGCGACGTCGTTTCGTTCGGGCTCGGTGTCCAACGGATGGCTGAAGAGCGCACTGTCCGTGCTGTAGGTGTTGATGGTGAAACCTTTCGAAGAAGAGGGACCGCTCCGAGGCGGTCTTCGGCGAGGTCAAGGGCGTATTCCGCCCGCTTCTCGCACTGGAACGGCGTCACGCAGAGAGTGCGTTGCCATCCCCCAGGGTACACGCCCCGGGGCCGGAACCCTAGGGCGTGTGACCCGATCACCCGAAATTCGGCGCCGGCGCGGTCACGTTGAGTGCCGCGACCACGGTTTCCTCTTCATGGGCGAAGTGCGCCTGGAGTTTGCCCGCGAGCGCGTCGACGTCGTCGCGCAGCCGGACCGGATCGCTCTCACCGTGGACGTACCCCTCGACGAGTTCGCGAATCCGTTTCTGCAGCGACGCCACGACGACGTGGTCCTCCCCGAGCTTCGTCAACGCGGGCCCCAGTGCGGGAAACCGTTGTGCCAGCATGGGAAACGCCCCCATGTCCTCGCCGGTATGATGCTTGGCCAGCGCCTCGCAGAACGAAACACAGTGCGCACGCAAGGACTTCTCCCTCGTGAGCGCATCCGCCCGGCCCGCCACGAGGTCGTCGACCCCGGCACGCAACGTCTTGAGCTCCTCGCGCAACCATTCGTGGACCTCCACCAGGAAATCCCCCATCCCCCGCACCCGGTCGTCCAGCCGGGACAAGATCACGACGGGCAGTGACCGGGTCGTTTTCGCCTGGTACTCGGCGAATCCCGGCGCCAGCTCGGTCGCTTTCGCGAACAACGCGTCCCGCTCCGCCGCGGGCGGGATGGCCGCGATCGCCTCGTACGTCTCGGTCCCCGTCTCGACCTCGACCCGCTGGTCGTGCCGGATGTCGTGGTACCAGCCGGGATGCCCCGGCGCCCCCATATTCGAAGCGACGACGACGGTCTTGCCGTCGATTTCGAGGTATCCCAACGGATTCGTTCGCCGCTTTCCACTCTTGGCACCGGTGGTGGTGAGCAGGATCAGCTCCCACCCCTCGAACATGCCGCCGAGCTTTCCTTCGTGCTGCCTGAATTCCTCGATCACCTGATCGTCGAAGCCGGTCAACGCGTTCCTTTCCCGTCGTCTTGTCGACAGGAGGGCGGCAGCGACGGAAAAGGGCATGACGACAGCAACTCGCGGTGATGCACAAGTGTCAGGGCACAGTGCAGGAGGCGGCATCCCACCAGGCGGGGATGCGAGATGCGAGAGACGGTCCGCGCCGATCTCCGTGGCTGAGTAGCCGCTACCTCCATGCGTAGGCCCATACGGGGCTCGGCGACGACGCTAGCACAAGGTCGACTTGGCGCGCATCTGCCTTTCGAGGTGCGACAAACAGTGATCGTCGACAGCACCTTTTAATCCCCATCGGGTGATAAGGCACAGCGGGGATGATTACGCAAATCGGGCTAGAACACCTGTTCGAACAGGGGTATCGTCGATCCCGTGGCCAGCGATAACAGTCCCCAGCCGACGCGCACCGAGTGGTGGCGTGTCGATACCGCGACGCTGCATGCCCGTAAGCAGGAACTCGACGTCCTCAAGCGTCAGGCGGAGGCCGAGCAGTACGAGGTCTTCGCGGAATTGAATGCGCGCGGTATTCGGGGGTGCGGTGGCCATTCGACGTTGATGGGGTTGATCCTGCAGGATTTCCTGGTGTCGAAGGAGGAAACAGCGGCTCGTGCTGATCGTGCGCTGGCTTTGCACCCGGGTGTGTCCGTCGGCGGGGACACGGTCCCGCCGCCGGCGCCGTTGACCGCCGAGGCGGCCGCGGAGGGCGCGATCGGGGGTGGGCAGATCGACGCGATCCTCCGTACCCTGGGCCGGATCCCGTCCTTCGTGCCGGAAGAAGCCGTCCGCGCCGGGGAGGCGTACCTGGTCGACACGGCCCGCACCGCCGCTCCGCCCGAGATCGCCCGTGCCGGGCGACGGCTGCTGAACCGGTTGGACCCCGACGGCAAAGAACCCCGCGACGAGGACCCGAAAGACACACGACCGGAACTACGGTTCGTCAACCACCGCGACGGCACCCTCGGCATCACCGGCACCCTCGACCTCGAAACCTACGCCCGACTCAAATCCGACTTGGACCCACTCGCCAAACCCCGCAAAGCCGTGGACGGTGTCCGGGACTCCCGCACCCAAGCCGAACGCCACGGCGACGCCTTCTCCGACTACGTGCGCCTCAAAACGGCCAGTCCCGAGTTGCCCGGCCAAGCCGGGGAATCCACCCAGATCCTGATCACCATGTCCTACGACGACCTCGTGAATGACCTCGGCCAGGCACACCTGGACCTGGTCGGGCCGATCAACGCCACCGACGCCCGCATCCTCGCCTGCGACGCCCGGATCCGGCCCGTCGTCCTCTCCGGCGCCGGGCAACCGCTCGACGTCGGACGCGCCAGCCGCTCCACCACCACACCTCAGAAACACGCCCTCAAGATCCGGGACGGAGGTTGTGCCTTCCCCGGGGTGCGCCACGAGGCGCGATCAACCAGTGTGGAGGTGAGAGACCTGCACCATTGTTATGTCGCAGCATAATAGTGTGAGCTGAGGGCAGCCTGATCCGGGAGACGCCGGGGAGGGCGGTAAGCAGCCCTGACAAAGCCGGGACGGGTCAGCACTGTCGAATGGCTTGGGTCCGGCAAGCGACGCGGAAAGGCATACGCGAGAAACCACTGTTGTAACGCTCCTCAAGAAGCGCGCCGACTCAAACTCGACGGATATGGGTCGGATCGCGGCGCGGACTCGTCCCTCATGTCGGGCGGGTCACTCCTGATTCCTGGTGCTGGGATGGATAGGGAGGCCACGGTGAAAGCCTGCGGCGTAACCGTGGCGAAGTCGCAGGGGTAAAGGTGGGTGCCTCCTCCGTGGAATGGTTGGTCGTGAACGTGGGAACCATGTCCTATCGCCCGATCCTCATTCACGGCCAGTGAATGAGAGGGCAGGCCCGTCGTCGGCTGAGGGTAGGGCGTGGGGCGGAGCCGTCGTAGTACTCCGAGTCAGGGAAAGCCTGTCACATGGGGAAGGGCGGCAGCGAAGTACGAGCAGGAAAGGAATTGCAAGGGTATGGAGACACCGGTGAATTCCGGTGAGTCGTGGCCGGACTTCGACGAAGCCTGGGCGCGAGTACGGCGGATGCAGGCCAAACTGCACTTGTGGGCGACCCGGGATCCGGGTCGCGTGTTCACTGATCTGTACAATCTTGTGTATGACCCGGCGTTTCTGGTGCACGCCTGGGATCGGGTCCGGGGAAATAAAGGCGGCCACACCGCGGGAGTCGACGGGATCTCCCCGATCGATCTCCCGCGAGATGGCGTCAATTTCCTTGCGGAACTGCGTCTGGAACTGAAAGACCGGACGTTCCGCCCCAGCCCGGTGCGGGAACGGCTGATCCCGAAGCCGGGAACCACCAGGAAACGTCGGTTGGGTATTCCGACAGCAGCGGACCGCGTCGTGCAAGCGGCGCTGAAGCTGGTGTTGGAGCCGATCTTCGAGGCGGATTTTCAGCCCGGCAGCCACGGGTTCCGCCCGAAACATCGGGCGCAGGACGCAATCGCCGAGGTTCACCACTTCACCACTCAGCGTTATACATGGGTGTTCGAGGCGGATATCGAGGCGTGCTTTGACAATATCGACCACGTGGTCTTGATGGGCCGGGTGCGTCGCCGTGTCAAGGATAAACGCGTCCTGAGTCTGATCAAAGCCTTCCTCAAAGCAGGAATCCTGTCCGAGGACGGCATGGATCGAGACACCCACACGGGAACACCGCAAGGCGGGATTCTGTCCCCGTTGCTGGCGAACATCGCATTATCGATAGTGGACGACCACTTCCAGAAGAAGTGGGATGCGTTCGGTTTAGGTATCGATGAGAAAGGTGCCGCACAACGACGGAAAAGGTTCCGCGACAAGGGTGGAGCGACCTGCAAACTCGTTCGCTACGCGGATGATTTTGTCATCATGGTCCATGGCCCGGAACATCGGGCCCGTGCACTATGGAGCGAGGTCGCTGATCTTCTCCGGCCGATGGGCCTGTCCCTGGCGGCGGAGAAGACTCGTGTCGTGCACATAGATGAGGGTTTCGACTTCCTCGGGTTCCGCATCCAGCGGCGCCACAAAGCCGGAACCCTCAGCAAAAAGGTGGTGTATACGTATCCGTCCAAGAAGTCCTTGAACGGGATCATCGGAAAGATGCGCACCATCACCCGCAGATCAGGATCGCCCTATGTTTCGCTGGAACAACTCCTGAAGCACCTCAACTCGGTGGCCCGGGGGTGGTGTAATTATTTTCGACACGGGGTCTCGGCGGCCACCTACCGCTACCTCTACATGTGGAAGAGTGTGACGAAATGGCTGCGTGCGAGACACCCGAAACTGGGCTGGCGAAAGATCCAACGCCGGTTCCTTACCGGATACCCGGCGCACCGCCCAGAAGAAAACGGGATCCTGCTCTATAACCCGCAGGAAATCATCATCGAGCGCTATCGGTGGCGAGGTTACACGATCCCAACACCATGGACCAACCTGGCGAACATGCTGGACACAGCCCGACAAGCATAACTTCGTGGAGAGCCCGTTGCGGTGAAAGTCGCACGGCGGGTTCGGCGGGCGGCCTGGGGAAACGCACCCGAGGAAACTCGGGCAGCGCGCCCCAGGTCGACCCATCTGCGACATGCCGGTGCAGCGCTGCACCGCACACCACGTCGTCTTTTGGCGCCACCACGGCGAAACGAAAATCGACAACCTCGTGCTCCTGTGCTCGAAACACCACCGCCTGATCCACAAGAGCGAATGGAAAGTCCGCATCGCCCAGGACGGGCTACCGGAATTCACCGCACCCGCCTACCTCGACCCCACCGCAACCCCGAGACGCAACACCATGCACCTCAGGACATAGGCCGACCATCACCCGGATTCCTCACCGTTGCCGTCTCACGACAACGGCCACCCGGACCTGTCCGTGAAGGAATCAGGACACTCGACGTCCCAAGTCGTTCATAGAGGCGGGCAATGAGCCGAGGTCCCGGACGTCAACCGTTTCCACGGAAGTGAGGCATCATCGAGACATGCCGATCATCACCGGCTCCGAGCCGCTCACCCCGGACACCACCATCCGCCCGGCCGAACCGGGCGAAGAGAACACGGTGCTCGACCTTCTGGCCGAGGCGGCCGCCTGGCTGGCCGGCCGCGGAATCCGGCAGTGGCCGCCTCGATTCCCCCGAGAGTCCGTCCAACGCCCGATCGAGGCGGGCGAAGCCCTGCTGATCACCGAACACGGCAGGCCGGTCGCGACCTGCGTGGTCACCGAAACGGATCCCGATTTCTGGGGTGTCACCACGGAATCCGCTTACTACCTCGGCCGCCTCGCGGTGGCGCGCGAAGCCGCGGGGCTGGGGCTCCGAATCGTCGGCTGGGTGGGTGAGAAGGCTTCGGAAACGGGTAAGACGTTCGTTCGCCTTGCCACGGCGAGTGACAACCCCGCGCTCCGCGGCTTCTACGAGCGCGCGGGATTCGAGCACGTGGCGGACCCGCCGTCGGCGAAATGGCCCACCAGTCTTTACCAAAAGAGAGTGACCGAAGCTCACAGATCAAGAATCCCGTGACAGGCCGAGGATTTCCGGTCGCGCAGCATACTTCCGCCAGTATCGCGCGGGGTCCTCGACCAGCCGGCGCCGGTCGAGATCCAGCAGTCCGGAAAGGCTTTCCACCTCCGCCACCACGGCACCGTCCGGCGCCACGAAGTCCTGCACGACGCGGGAAACCTTGCCCGGCTCCCAAGAGAACCTGGTCAGGACATCGATCCGCGCGCGGGCGCGGAGTTCACGGCGGAAGCGGATCGTCGTTTCCAGGTTGACGGGGCCGAGGTTCCCGGCTTTGAGCGCCAGCGGATCCACCCCGGCGGCCCACACGCACTCCCAGCGCGCGTGATCGGCGTACGCGAGGTAGGCGGGCCCGCGCACGTGGCCGTTGAGGTCGAGATCGTCGGTCCGGATGTCGATGGTGACACGGAAGGGTTCGGGCACTCACCGATCTTCGCGCCGGTGACCGTCTCAGTCTGGAACGTTTCGGCCAGACCAGGATCGCACGAGCGCGCCGGGTGAAGCGCCCGCCAGCCGCCGCGTCTCCCGCCCCAGGTGCGACTGATCCGCGTAGCCCGACTCGGCGGCGACGTCGGCCAGCGACGACCGCCCCCGCGCCACGTCCCCGACCCGCTTCAGGAAGCCGGTGAACCGCAGCACGCGCTGCAACTCCTTGGGGCCGACGCCGACCTCGTGCCGGACGTGCCGCCGGAGCCCGCGCTCGCTCACACCGAGCCCCGCCGCCACCTGGGCGGTGCCCACTTCCGGGGAACGCAGCGCGCGGACGGCCGCGACCGACAGCCCGTCGACGTCGACACCGCGCCGCAGCCGCTCGGTGACCATTGACTCCAGTACCTGCCGCGCCTCGACCGGCGTCGGGCACTCGGCCAGCCTGGCTTCCGCGCGCCGGGCACTCGCGCCCCACAGGTCGCGCAACGGCGTCGCCCCCGCCGCCAGTTCCGTCATCGGCAGCCTCAGCACCGCACCGCCGACACCGCAGCGCAGCCGGAGCCCCACCGTCCACTCCGACGAAGACAGCTCATGGCGCAGCACACCGCTCACCGTGGTGACCACGGTGAGCCCTCGCCCGTCCCAGACGAGATCCACACAGCCGTCCGGGAACACCCGCAGGGACCGGCCGTTGCCCGCCCGGCCGGTCCAGGAGCTTTCGACCACGGAGCCGACGCCGGGCGCGGGCCTGCTTTCGCGGTACACCGAGCGGCCCGAACGCCGACGCAGCGGAACACCCACATCCCGCAGTATGCCCCCGCCCACCGACAAGACGCGTCCCCTTGGTCTTGCCGGAGACTCCCCACCGTGATGCGGCCGGTACTCGGCCCGTCCCCCGCCGAGTGGGTCGACCACGTTCCGTGACCTCGGCACCGCAGCCCAAAAGAAGTGAAGGCCTCCTTCCCTACCCTCAAGGTAGGCAAGGAGGCCTTCACGGACAGCGCGGACAGCGTGGTCAGCGGCAGGCAGCGACGGTCAGCGCTCTTCGATCGCGTCGACCTTCACCGGGTAGAACGCGACGTGGCCCTTGATCTCGGCGACCGCGTCGTGCGGCGCTTCGTAGGTCCAGACGGCGTTCTCGGCGACGTCGTCACCGGTACGGACGCTGTAGTAGGACGCGTCGCCCTTGAACGGGCAGTACGTCGAGTGCTCGGTCCGCTCCAGCAGGCCGAAGTCGACGTCGGCACGCGGGATGTACTGCGCCGGCGGGTAGTTCGACTCCTGCAGCGTCAACGCGTTCGCGCTGTCCGCCACGACCTTCCCGCCGACCGTGACGACCACCCGCGCCTTGTTCGGCGTCACCGTGATCGGGTGGCTCGCGCTGGGCTTCAGCACCTTCTTCTCAGGCATGGATCAGCTCCTTCGGGGGTTCCGCTACCGGGGACAGCAACGCCGCCCGCCCGGATATTCCGTCAGGGGAGGTAGTACATCGGGTTCGGCAGCTTCACCGGGAACTCCGCGTAACCGCCTTCGAGGTCGCTGAACTGGTCCCCGAAGTTGGCGAGGATGGTCGCGCCGGTCGACGCGATGTGCTTCCGGGTGCCTGCCTTGTACTGCACGGTGGTGCAGGTCAGCCCGCACGGCAGGTAGCCGGGCGCGGTGGTCTTCGGCTTGAAGAACGCGCCCGCCGGTGCCGGGAAGCCCTCGTTCGCGAGGTTCTTGAGCGACCGCGGGCCCTGGAACTCGTTGCGCCCGGTCAGGAAGTAGATCTTGACGCCGCGCTGTGCGGCCCAGTTCGCCAGTTCCAGCACCGGCTTGTTCGCGACGAAGGTGCCCTTGTCGATCGCTTCCTGCTGCTTCACCGGGTCGAAGCCGAAGTCGTTGTCGGCCTCCCAGCCGTAGGTGACCTCGGAGGTGTCGTCGACGTCGAGCACGATCGCGGGATTCTCGAGGCCCCGGCCGAGCCGCCGGTCCAGGTAGCGCTTGGCGTCCTCGACCTGCCTCTTCGTGTCGGACACGAACCGGCTGTCGTCCGAGTACCCGTGCTTGCCGTCGCCACCGACGACGTCGCCGTAGTAGGCCTTGACGTCCAGTTTGACCTGGCCGATGTTGACCGGTTCGTGGCCGCGGCGCCACGCCGCGTCGTCCTGGTTCGCGACAGCGGACGCGCCGCCGGCGAGAACGGCTCCGGCCGCCGCCGCGGCGGCCAGTTTCAGCAGACCGGTGAACCGGCTCATGACAGTACTCCTCACGTCAGCTGTGCGCGGCACAGGAACGCTACTCCAGAACGGCCGATTCTGGTCAGTACCAAAGTAGCTTCTTCGCCGCCGCGAGGCTTTAGCTTGCGCCGCAAGGCATCCGGGTCGATGTCCAACCCGCGGATGAGGATCTCCAGTCGCCCGACATCGTGTTTTTTCAGCAGTACGCGAAGATTCTTCTCGCTGTACGGTCCGTGCTCGAACACCCGGAACGCCCGGATTCCCGGCGGCGGAACTTCTCCGGTGAGGTAGGCGATCCGCTCGTCCAGCTGCCACAGGCCGTGCCGCGCGGCGTAATGCCGCACGAGTCCCGCCCGGACGACGGCGCCGTCGGGGTCGACGATCCATTCACCCGGCTCACGTGCGGGGATTTCGTCGGATTCGGCGTCGGTGATCGTCCACTGTGTACCGTCCGAACGCAACACCGTCGCCCGCCGCGAAACGGTGGCCCCGACCCCGCGCCACAGGCACGCCTCACGGACCTGACCGTCCAAAGAGACCACTTCGACCTCGTCCGCCCAAGGCGCGATGGAGAAGTCGAGACCCGGAGCGCATTTCACCGAGAGTTCGCGTCCCCCGTACGCCTCGACCAGTCCGTCCAGCGGCGGCAGGAAGTCGGCGGGTCTCCACGCGCGGCGCCCGGCCGAGTCACGACGGGCGGGATCGGCGACGACCACCGCGGACCGGCTCACCGGCCGCAACGCGTCCGCCCGCACCAGCCCCGGCGAGACACCGGCCTCGCCGGAGTTGTGCCTCGCCATCGCCAGCCGGACCTCGTCCAGATCGGAGCCGACCGCCCGGGCGGCCACCCTGGCGATCTCGATCAGGTCCGCGCCGACGGAACACGTCACGTCGTGGACGTCGCGACCGGCCAGCCGCGAAGCACGGTGCCGGGCGACCGAGGTGGCACTGGCCTGCTGAAGGGCGTCACCGGTGAACAGCCAGGAGCCTGCCGAGTCCAGTTTGGACGACGACTTCCGCCGCAGCACCACCGTTTCCAGCACGGCGGCCGCGTGGTCCGGGGCGATCCGCCGCACGGCGGCGACGTCGGCAATGCGGGTCTTGTCGGTCAGCGGCAGGGCAGAGCATTCGGCGATCGCCGCGCTCCCCGCGCCGGAGCGCAGGAAGGCGACGTCGCCGAGGGTGAACTGGTACGGCAACCTAAGATCGCTTGGTACCGGTGATCATCACGTTGTAGAACAGTTCGCGCGGCAGCACCTTGGCGAGCACCTTCTTGTCCAAAGCGGACAGCCGCAGCCACAGCCGGTACGCGAACAGACGCCAGCGCAGGGTCAGTTTCTCCGGCGGCACAGCGGCTTCGAAGGTCCGGATCGGCCAGCCCGCGAGCGCCGCGGCGAACTCCTCGGTGACCGCGCGGACGTCCTGCGCCCCGGCGCGGCGGGCCATCGATTCGAGGTCCGACGGGTCGAAGGTGTGGATGTCGACCACGGCCTCCAGCGCGGCCGCGCGCGAGGACTCGTCGAGTTCCTCCTGCGGGCGACGCCAGCCGTTGAGCACCGGCAGCCTGGTCAGGTTCGTGGTGAGGTACCAGGTGACCTGGCCGAGTTTGCGGGCATAGAAGTCGCCGACCTTGGTCGGCTCGCCCGCGAACACGAACCGGCCGCCCGGCTTCAACACCCGCAGCACCTCGGCGAACGCCGCGCGGACGTCCGGGATGTGGTGCAGCACCGCGTGCCCGACGACGAGGTCGAAACTGTCGTCCTCGTAGGGGATCCGCTCCGCGTCGGCGACCCGGCCGTCGACGTCGAGGCCGAGGTTCTCGGCGTTGCGCAGCGCGACCTGGACCATGCCCGGCGAGAGGTCGGTGACCGACCCCTTCTTGATCACGCCGCCCTGCATCAGGTTCAGCAGGAAGAAACCGGTGCCGCTGCCCAGTTCCATCGCGGTCGGGTACGGCTGGCCGTCCTCACCGGCGACGGCGTTGAACACGTCGGTCGCGTAGGTGATGCAGCGCTCGTCGTAGGAGATGGACCACTTCTCGTCGTAGGTCCCGGCTTCCCAGTCGTGGTAGAGCACGTTCGCGAGCTTGGGATCGGCGAAGGCGGCCTTGACCTCTTCGGCGGTGGCGTGCGGGTTCGGCGCCGGGTCGTTCACCTGGGTCACTTCGCTACTTCCCCTCGAAGGAGGCCTTGCCAGGACCGTTCTCGATGAACGACTTCATGCCGTTGCGCTGGTCCTCGGTCGCCCACAGCGCGGCGAAGAGGTGGGATTCGAGCTTGAGACCGTTCGCGAGGTCGGTGTCGAGACCGCCGTCGATCGCGGCCTTCGCGGCGCGCAGCGCCACGGCGGGGCCGTTCGCGAACTGGGAAGCCCATTCGCGCGCGGCGGCGTAGACGTCGTCCGGGGCCACGACCTCGTCGAGGATGCCCAGCGCCAGCGCTTCTCCGGCCTTCACGAAGCGGCCGGTGAACACGAGGTCCTTGGTCTTGCTCGGGCCGATGAGCCGCGCGAGGCGCTGCGTGCCACCGGCACCGGGGATGACACCGAGCTGGATCTCCGGCTGGCCGACCTTGACGTTGTCGCCGGCGATCCGGCGGTCGGCGGTCAGCGCGAGTTCGAGGCCGCCGCCCAGCGCGTAGCCGGTGATGGCGGCGACGACGGGCTTCGGGATGTTCGCGATGGTGGCGAGCGACGCCGTCAGCGCCGCGCCGAACTTCGCGATCTCGGGGTACGTGCGCTCGGCCATCTCCTTGATGTCCGCGCCGCCCGCGAAGGTCTTCTCGCCGCCGTAGAGGATCACCGCGCGCACGTCGTCGCGCTCGGACGCTTCCCGGGCCGCCTCCGCGAGCTCGGCCTGCACCTGGTTGTTCAGCGCGTTGACCGGCGGGCGGTCCAGCCGGATCGTGCCGACCCCGCCTTCGACCTCGAGGCTTACGAACTCTCCCACGCCGTCCTCCTTAACCGTCCACGACAGAGTGCAGGCTACCGGTCAGTACGACCCCTTCGGGGGCCTGGGGGTCGTCCCCCGGATGGCTCAGCGCCGTCGGGCGAAGAAGCGATCACCCGACCGTTCGAGCAGGAGGTCCTGGTCGAACGTCTTGGACAGGTTGTCGCTGGTCACGACGTCCTCGACGAGGCCGGAAGCGACCGCGCGACCGTCACGCAGCAGCAACGCGTGGGTGAAGCCCGGCGGGATCTCTTCCACGTGATGGGTGACGAGCACCATCGCCGGGGCCTCCGGGTCGAGGGCCAGCTCGGACAGGCGCGCGACCAGGTCCTCACGACCGCCGAGGTCGAGCCCGGCGGCCGGCTCGTCGAGCAGCAGCATCTCGGGGTCGGTCATCAGCGACCGCGCGATCAGCGCGCGCTTGCGCTCGCCCTCGGACAGCGTGCCGAAGGTGCGGTCGGCCAGCTGCGGGATGCCGAGCGCGGTCAGCAGCTCACGGGCGCGGTCGGTGTCGAGGCTGTCGTACTCCTCACGCCAGCGGCCGACGACGGCGTACCCCGCGCTCACCACGACGTCGAGCACGCGCTCCTCGCCGGGCACCCGCTGGGCGATCGCGGCGGAGGTGAACCCGATCCGCGGGCGCAGCTCGAAGATGTTGACCTTGCCGATGCGGTCGCCGAGGAGGTCGACCGTTCCCGAGGTCGGGTGGAGTTCGGCCGCGGCCAGCCGGAGCAGGGTGGTCTTGCCCGCGCCGTTCGGGCCGAGCACCACCCAGCGCTCGTCCAGTTCCACGGTCCAGTCGAGGTCGGCGAGGAGGTCGTTGCCTGTTCGGCGGACCCCGACACCGGTCATCCTCACCACGAGGTCGTCAAGTTCGCTGGGCTGGATCGGCTCGCTCACGCGCCCATTGTGTCCGCACACGCGCGCGCGTGTGCACCGGGCCGGTGGTCGGCGGAAAGCGGCTGGTCCAGGGAGTGGGACAGGGCTCGCTGGAGTAACCACCGTCGCGGCGGTTGTGGCACCATCGAAGACGTGATCAGGTCCGTGTCCGCCGCCTTCCCCGTCATCGGGGGCTCTTTCTGGCGCCGTCGCACGATCGACCTGCTCCTCGTCGCCTCGTGCGGGTGTACCACCGCGCG
The DNA here is from genome assembly GCA_049998115.1 of Amycolatopsis sp. cmx-4-19. Lineage (GTDB taxonomy): Bacteria > Actinomycetota > Actinomycetes > Mycobacteriales > Pseudonocardiaceae > Amycolatopsis. The sequence goes on from JAEBEO010000004.1 coordinate 353,894, forward strand.
ACACGGCTGAGCCTCGCCCTTTCACCGGCACGTCTCTCGTGCCGGGGCACCCGTGTCGCGCCGCGTTCGGCCCTGCTTCCGAGCCCGCGAACCCTTCACGAGGAGCCCCAAGGTGACCACGTCCGTCTCTCCGCGTCAGGACATCGAGATCCACCCGCAGCTGATCGACCCGCTGCTGCCCGAACTGCTGCACCCCGAGCGCCTGCTCTGGACCCCGCGCGAACTGGCCGAGCTGACCAGCACCGTCACCACCGAACTGACCGCGGGCCTGCGCGGGCTGCTGCGCTTCGACGAGGACCGCCGTTGGTGGGCGCGGCTCGCGCTGACCGACGGTGTCGAACTGTGGCTGCTGTCCTGGCTGCCCGGCCAGCGGACCAAACCGCACGACCACGGCGGCGCGTCCGGTTCGTTCACCGTGCTGCAGGGCGAACTCGGCGAGGAGTACCGCTACCCCGGCGGCCCGATCCGGCGCCGCACGCACACCGCGGGCGAGGGCATCGGCTTCGGCGCCGGACGCGCGCACCAGGTGACCGGGATCGGCACCGGACCCGCCGCCAGTGTCCACGCCTACTCGCCGCCGCTGGTCGCGACGCGGGAATACGTCACGCTCGCCGACGTTCCCGCCGAGATCCCGTCGCTGGCCCCGATACTGGGCGCATGAGCGCGATCGACGACCTGCTGGCGGCCGCCCGGTCCGGACTGGACCGGGCGGAACCCGAGCAGGCACAACGGCTGCAACGCGACGGTGCCCTGATCGTGGACATCCGCCCGCACGTCAACCGGTTCGAGGAGGGAGAGATCCCGGGCTCGGTGGTCGTCGAGCGGATCCACCTCGAATGGCGGCTCGCGCCGGACAGCGAGTGGCGGCTGCCGGAGGTGAAACCGGACTCGACGGTGATCGTGGTGTGCAACGAGGGGTACTCGTCGAGTCTCGCCGCCGCCGACCTGCGGCGGCTCGGCCTGTCCGGCGCGACCGACCTCGAAGGCGGCTTCCGGGCGTGGCGTTCGGCCGGCCTGCCGATCCGGGAGGGCGGTACCCCGGCCGTCCCCTGACGCGGGCAGTCCTACCCAAGCGGGACCAGTGGAGCCCTAAAGCCTTCTGGAGCGCGGGCTCCTCAGCGATCGAGCGCGAGCCGGGCGATCTCCTCCGGTGGGAGCGGCAGGGCGGCGTCGATCCCGGATCCCCGCACGGGACTCGGATTGAACAGCACACCCGTCGGCCTGATCCGGCCCGCCGCGACACGGACGACGTCCTGGCCGGACCAGCGACCGGTCCGGGGCCAGCCCGCCCCGGTCGCGGCGCGGTATTCGGTCAGCAGCCGTTCTTCGGTGAAGACGCAGAACCAGTCACCGCGGGGGCCGAGCCCCGCGACGAGCGGGCCACCGGCGCCGTCCGCGGGGCCGAGTACCCGGCCGTCGAGGAACACCCGCAGCACCGGCCGCACCGGCGCCCGCAGACCGCGGACGGCGGCGGACAGCTCGTCGGGAGCGGAGGCGGGTTCCGGAAGCGCGGGGCCGGGCCGCACGTTCCCGGTCAGCCACCGCGAAGCCCTGCCGAGATCCTCGTCGGTGATGGCGTCCTGCTCGGCGTCCAGGCTTTTCTTCACGGCGTCGAGGAATCGGTAGAACCGGCGAGTGCAGGTCCGCTCCGAGACCGGGACCCGGCCGCGGCCGACCATGCCGTTGAGCCTGCCGACCATTCCCCCGCCCGGTTCCGCCGGATCGACACCGAGGTTGTAGGCGGTCCAGACGATTTCGGGCAGGACCGGGTCGGTGAACCGGGTCAGGACACGGTTCAGCCGCAGGAGGACGATCTCGCGCACGCGGCCGGTTTCGGCGTCGTCGGCGATACCCCAGATCGCGCGCAGCTCGGGTCCGAGCGCCCGGCCCAGCGCGTCCTGCCGGATCCCGGCGCGGGCATGGATGTGATGCAACCGGTCCTTCGCCTTGCGCGACATTTTCGTTTCCTTCGCCGAAGTCACTATTCCTCCCCTAGAGGCGACCTCAAGGCCAAAGATCCTATTCGACCGCACTACGCGGCACGAATCGCCCCCGAATTGCCGGGAGTCGAGATTCAGCGCCCGGTGACGAACTCGGCAAACCCATTTCCACCTGCGAGTTTGTCATTTCTTGGACGATAGCAAAAACCGGCGGCGCGCTTTGTTCGCCACCGGCTTGACAAGGACGCCGAAATGACCAGCAGCCGAGCGAAATAAACCGTACGCACGTTCCATGACCCGGCGACCCGACGCGGCGTCAGGTCAGGCGAGCACGACCCGCGCGAGTTCCGCCGGCGTGGCGAGCAGACGGTGCTTCGGCAGCACGCGGACCGTGTAGCCGATCGAGCCCGGATGCGGCAGCTTCAGCCGCGCGGCGAACGCGCCGATCCCGTCGCCGGACATCGGGACGGTGACGGGCTCGCTCAGTTCGTCCCCGTCGCCGACCTTCCCGACCACGGCCTGCACGTCCACTTCGGACGGGTCGAGGCCGGCGAGGTCGATCCGCGCCCGGATGGTCACCTCGGTCCCGGTGACCATCGGCACGGCGTCCTCGACGAGCAGTTCGGTGTCGAAGATCCGCACCCGCGGCCACGCGACGTCGAGTTTGGTCCGGTAGTCGGCGAGGGACAGCGCGCCGCGATACCCGTGGCCGGTCGCCTCGGCGACCATCCGCGACGCGGGCAGGTAGCCCGACTCGACGTACTCCCGCACCATGCGCGACGCCTGCACACGCGGCCCCGTCGTCTCCAGCGTGTGCCACACCATCGACAGCCAGCCGCCGGGCACCCCGCCGGGATCGCGGTCGTAGAACAGCGGCGCGATCTGGTGGCCCAGCAGGTCGTAGAGCGCCGCGGCTTCCAGTTCGTCACGGCGCAGCGGGTCGGTGACACCGTCCGCGGTCGGGATCGCCCAGCCGTTGCTGCCGTCGTAGCACTCGTCCCACCAGCCGTCCCGGATGGACAGGTTGAGCCCGCCGTTGAGCGCCGACTTCATCCCCGAGGTCCCGCACGCCTCGAGCTGCCGCACCGGCGTGTTCAGCCAGACGTCGCAACCGCGGTACAGGTAGCGCGCCATGGACATGTCGTAATCCGGCAGGAAGACGATGCGGCGCCGGACCTCGGGATCGTCGACGAACCGGACGATCTGCTGGATCAGCTGCTTGCCGCCCTCGTCGGCCGGATGCGACTTGCCCGCCACGACGAGCTGGATCGGCCGCCGCTCGTCCAGCAGCAGCGCGCGCAGGCGTTCCGGGTCGCGCAGCATCAGCGTGAGCCGTTTGTACGTCGGCACGCGGCGCGCGAACCCGACGGTCAGCACGTCGGGGTCGAAGACCGTGTCGGTCCACCCGAGTTCGAGCGCCGACGCGCCGCGCTGCATCCACGCGGCCCGTACCCGGCGCCGCACTTCGGCGACCAGCTTCTCGCGCAGTTCCCGCCGCAGTGCCCACAGCTGTTCGTCGCTGACGCCGTCCCGCAGCGGGTTGCCCTGGTGACCGTCGAGGCCCCACTCCTCGTGGTTGCGCCCGAGCAGCGCGCTCAGCTCACGCGCCACCCAGGTCGGCCCGTGGACGCCGTTGGTGACCGAGGCGACCGGCACCTCGTCGAAGTCGAAACCGGGCCACAGCCGGGAGAACATCCGGCGCGAGACGCGGCCGTGCAGTGCCGAGACGCCGTTCGCGCGCTGCGCGAGCCGCAAGCCCATATGCGCCATGTTGAACAGGCCGGGGTTGTCCTCCGCGCCGAGCGCCAGCACCCGCCGCGGGTCGACGTCCGGGACCAGCCTGCCGTCGGTGAAGTACCGCTGCACGAGGTCGACGGGGAACCGGTCGATCCCGGCACTGACCGGGGTGTGCGTGGTGAACACGGTGCCCGCGCGGACGGCGGGCAGGGCCTCGTCGAACGCCAGCCCGTCGGCCTGGATGATCTCGCGGGCGCGCTCCAGCCCGAGGAATCCGGCGTGGCCTTCGTTGGTGTGGAACACCTTCGGCTGCGGATGCCCGGTCAGCTCGCAGTAGCGGCGCACCGCGCGGAAACCGCCGATGCCGGACAGGATCTCCTGCCGGATGCGGTGGTCGGCGTCGCCGCCGTAGAGCCGGTCGGTGACCGCGCGCAGGTCTTCGTCGTTGGCCTCGGTGTCGGTGTCCAGCAGCAGCAACGGGATCCGGCCGACGCGGGCCTTCCAGATCTGCGCGTGCAGGGTGCGCCCGGCGGGCATCGCGACGTCGACGAGCACCGGTTTGCCGTCGTCGGTCAGCAGTTCCAGCGGGAAGGCGTTGGGGTCGATCACCGGATAGTGCTCGACCTGCCAGCCGTCGAGCGAAAGCGCCTGCCGGAAGTACCCGGCGCGGTAGAGCAGCCCGACGCCGACCATCGGCACGCCGAGATCCGACGCCGCCTTGAGGTGGTCGCCGGCGAGCACGCCGAGGCCGCCCGAGTAGTTCGGCAGCGCCTCGGTGACGCCGAACTCCATCGAGAAGTACGCGACGGCGGGAGGGAGATCGGCGTCGTCCTGCTTCTGGTACCAGCGCGGCTCGGCGAGGTAGCGGTCCAGATCGGCGACCGCCTCGCGCGCGCGGGCGAGGAAGGCGTCGTCCACGGCCAGCTCGTCGAGCCGGGCCGGGGGCAGGGCGGTGAGCATCCGCAACGGGTCGCGGACACGGTTGAACAACTCCGCGTCCATCGACGCGAACAGGTCGCGCGTGGGCGGATGCCAGGTCCAGCGCAGATTCGTGGCGAGGTCACCGAGGCCGGAAAGCGACTCCGGCAGGCTCGCGCGGACGGTGAACCGGCGGACTGCTCTCATGAGGAGCGACCATATCGGCACGGCCCCCGCCCCGCTCGAGACCCACTTCGGGGATTACCTGCACATGGGCCATATGCGCTGGGTAGGGTCCCTGCTTGCCGGTGTACACGGCCCGGTCGGGGCCCTGACGACAAGCGAGTGAACATGATCCAAGGGGGAGGTCGGGGCCGCTATCGCCCGGCCCTGATCGCGATCGTGGTGACGCTGGCCCTCGGGCTCGGCGCCTGCAACGACAAGGGCGGCCCCACGGCGGGCAAGGAAGGCAGCCAGCCGGGTGCCGGAGACGTCGCCGGGCTGCCCATCACGCATTTCGAAAGCGGGCTGAAGCCGGACGCGCCCAAACCGGACCTGCGGGTCCGCAACGAGGACGGCTCCGAAGACGACACGCTCGCCATCGCCGCGATCGCCGACGCCCAGACCTACTGGACCGAGGTCATGCCGCGCGACTTCGGCCAGCAGTACGAGCCGCTGAAGGCACTGCTGTCCTACAGCGCGCGCACCGATGACGAAGACACCAAATGCGGGAGCGTCAAGGGCCTTGTCAACGCCTTCTACTGCCCGCCGGACGACTCGGTGGCGTGGGACCGCGGCGTGCTGCTGCCGATGCTGCGCGAACGGTTCGGGAAGATGGCGAGCGCCGTCGTGCTCGCGCACGAACTCGGGCACGCCGTCCAGTACCGGCTGGGCGAGAAGGCCAGCATCAAGAAGACCACCCCGTCGATCGTCAAGGAGCAGCAGGCCGACTGCTTCGCGGGCGGCTACTTCCGCTGGGTCGCCGAGGACAAGAGCAAGTTCTACCGCGTCTCCACGTCCGAGGGCCTGAACCAGGTCATGGCGTCGCTGTTCCTGATCCGCGACCAGGCGGGCACCAGCGCGACCAAACAGGGCGCGCACGGCACGGCGTTCGACCGCACGTACGCGTTCCAGGTCGGGTTCGAGAAGGGCCCGAAGGAATGCGCGACGATGAACGAGGAGAACATCAAGGCGCGCATCACCGAGCGTCCGTTCGACAAGGGTGACAAGGGCAAGGGCGACGCGAAGCTGGACGCCCAGATCGTCGGGATCCTGAAGAAGAGCCTCGACGACGCCTTCAAGGGCGCCGGCGTGCCGGGCCCGGAGATCACCGAGGACGGCAACGGCAGCTGCCCCGGCGGCCCCAGCACCCCGCCCGCGTCGTACTGCGCGTCGAACAACACCGTCAGCATCGACATGGCCAAACTGCGCGAACTCGCCCAGCCGGTCGACCAGGAGGCCGAATGGAAGAGCGGGCAGAGCGAGGGCAAGGGCGACTTCGCCGCGTTCTCGGAAATCGCGTCCCGCTACGCCATGGGCATCCAGAAGGGTGTCGGCGCCTCGATCGACAACGCGAACGCCGGTCTGCGCACCGCCTGCCTGGTCGGCGCCTGGGCGAAGGCCAGCTCGGTGCCCGGCGCGACGCTGCGGCTCTCGGCCGGTGACCTCGACGAGGCGATCTCGGACCTGCTGAGCCCGGAGAGCCTGGTGTCGGCCGACGTCAACGGCAAGCGCGTGGACAACGGTTTCGAGCGGATCGAGGCACTGCGGAAGGGCTACCTGGAGAGCTCGTCGGTCTGCTCGACCCAGTACGGCTGATCGGCCGCGGTGACTCCGGTCCGTGAAGGACGCTTTGAGGGACCCAGACCCCCCAGGCGGTGAGTCGGGGGTCAGGGTGGTCGTGAGTGGTCAGTGACGTTCTAACGTCACTGACCACTCACGACCCACGCGAGGCCGGGGGCGGGAACCTCAGTAAAGCGCGCTCGCGAGGTCCCGCCGCGCCTTCATGACCCGCTCGTCCGCCGGATCGAACAGCTCGAACAGCGCCACCAGGTGCTCACGGACCTTGTTCCGGTCGTCCCCGGCGGTGCGCCGGACGGCGGCGATCAACCGCGCGAAACCCGCCTCGACGTCCTGGCCCGCGACCTCCAGGTCGGACGCGGCGAGCTGGGCGTCGAGGTCCGCCGGGTCGGCGTCGGCCTTGGCGATGGCGTCCGGTCCGGCGGCCTCGGCACGCACGGTGAACTTGACCTGCGCGAGCGCGGTCTTGGCCTCCTCGTTCGCCGGTTCGACGTCGAGGATGCGCTCGTAGGCCGCCTGCGCCGCGGCGAAGTCACCCCGCTCGAAAGCGTCCTCGGCCTCGGTGAACCGCGTGTCCTCCGGCACCTCGACGCCGCCACCGTTCTCCTCGGCGGCCGCGATGCCGGGCAGCTTGTCGCGCAGCGCGTCCAGCAGCGAACCGAGCCATTTGCGGATCTCGGGTTCGGGCAGCGCGCCGGAGAACGCGTCGACCGGCTGGCCGCCGCCGATGGCGATGACCGTCGGGATCGACTGCGCGCCGAAGAGCTGCGCGATGCGGGGGTTGGCATCGACGTCCACCTTGGCGAGCACCCAGGCACCGCCGGATTCGGCGGCGAGGCGCTCCAGCACCGGGCTGAGCTGCTTGCACGGCCCGCACCATTCGGCCCACAGGTCGACGACCACCAGCTGGTGCAGGGATCGCTCGACCACGTCGGCCTGGAACGTCGCTTCGGTGACTTCGATCACGGCGCCGCCCGCGGCCGGGGCGGTGCCGGGAGCGGCTCCGTCGGCAGGGGGCCGCGGGGGCGCCGGGGGCTGTTTCTGGGGCGCTTCGGCACGCGCCTTGAGCGCGGAAAGGTCGACCGCGCCGGAAAGCGCGGCGGACAGGGCCGCCGTCTTCGCTGCTGATCCGCGTGGGTGTGTCACGGTTCCATCCTGGCACGCATGCCCGAGTGTTTCACCGCATGCCCCCGGCTGCCCGCTTGGCAGGACGCACCAGTTCCGGCAGGCTCCCCTCCGAGGGGGTGATCGACATTCCGACACGCAGGATGGCCACCGTGGCCGCCGCGATCGCCATCGCCGTCGTTTGGGTGAGCGTCATCACGGTCCTGATCGCCCATCAGCCCGATCCCGGCGTCGGCAGTCCTGGGCAGCTCCGGGAGGACCTCGCCGCCGCGCTCAACCGGCACGACGCCGAGGCCCTCTCCGGACTCGTCGACTACCCGCCCGCGGCGGCGGGCGACTTCGCGAAGTCCTACGTCGACACCCTGGTGGGCCGGGGCGCGCACGACGTCACGGTGAAGTTCGCGCCGGACGACGTCTCGCCGACTTCGGCGACCGTCAGCGGGAAACTGGGCGACGGCAGCACGTTCGGCTACCCGGTGGCGATCGCGGTCAAGGGCGGGCTGTGGCTGGTGTCGTTCACCCCACCGCTCCCCTGATCACCCGCCCAGGTGCTTCTCGACGCGCTCCACCTTCGCCGTCAGCTGGCCTTCGTGGCCCGGCCGGATGTCGGCCTTGAGCACCAGCCCGACCCGTGACGAACCCTCGCCCGCCGCTTCGACGGCTCGTTTGACGACGTCCATCACCTGGTCCCAGCTCTCTCCCTCGATGTTGGTGAACATGGCGTTGGTCGAGTTCGGCAGGCCGGACTCGCGCACCACCTTCACCGCACGGGCGACCGCCTCGCTGACACCGCCGTCCTCTTCGGTCGCGGACGGACTGACACTGAAGGCCACGATCATCTTCTGCTCCTCGTTCAGACACTTTTCCCACGCATAACACCCGGTAGTGCGGCATGGCACGGGTACCCGCTGGTAACTTCGAACGCCATGAGCCGTCCGTTGCCGTTCGACCCGATCGCCCGTGCGGCGCAGCTGTGGGAGGCCCGTATCGGGCCGTCCGAAACCATGGCCGCGGTGACCGGGATCATGCGCGTGCAGCAGATCATCCAATCCGCGGTGGACGGCGCGCTCAAACCGCACGGGCTGACCTTCGCCCGGTACGAGGCGCTGGTCCTGCTGACCTTCGCGCGCGCGTCCCGCCTGCCGATGCGCGTGATGGGCGAACGGCTGCAACTGCACCCGACGAGTGTCACCAACATCGTCGACAGGCTCGAAAAGGACGGTCTGGTCAAACGCGTCCCGCATCCGACCGACCGCCGGACCACGCTGGTCGAAATCACCGATCTGGGCCGCGCACGGCGCGAAGAGGCCACCGCAGCGGTCACCGAAATCGACTTCGGGCTGACCGGGCTCACCGGGAAGCAGACCGAGCAGCTGACCGATCTGCTCACCAAGGTCCGCAAGGCCACCGGCGACTTCGCCGAATAGCGCGTCAAGGCCCCCTTCTCTCGGCTGAGCCGAGGGAAGGGGGCCTTGACGCGAACAGGAAGAGTCAGGCGGCGGCGGGTTCCGGCGTCTTGCGGGCGAACAGGCCCACCCCGCCATGCGAAAGCCGCTGCGGGCCGTCGAGTTTGCCATTGCGCAGCGCCCAGGACTCGAACCACCAGGTGAACAGCGGCGGGAGGCTGGAAAGCAGCGCGAGGATCAGGGTCTTCGGGCGCCAGCCCAGAGACTTCGCCACGGACAGGGAGACCAGCACGTAGAGGACGAACACGACACCGTGCACCATGCCGAGGACGGGGACTCCGCCATCGCCGGCACCGACGACGCGCTTGAGGACCATCCCGACCAGAAGCCCGGCCCAGGAGAGGGCTTCGGCTACTGCGGCCACGCGGAATACTAGAGCGGCCTTGCTGGACACTTTCTCCTCCTGTGGGGTCTCACCACTATGTGTGTCTAAATGACTACGTCCGACGAGCACTGTCCAAGGCGGACTCGCCAGGGACGTCAACAGCGCTGTCGGACGTGGTAAGACCAGTGTGAGGCGTGACGGCGCTCACCGGAACACCGGGGGCCGTGATGCTCCTCACGACCCCCGGCCGGAAGCGGTCTAAACCACTCGGATCACCCGGCGCACGGCGATTTCGGCGCGCCTTCGGGGCCGGTCGCCCACGTGGCTTCGGCCGCGTCCCCGGTGAGCCGGAAGTCCACTGTGGTCCCTCGCGTCAACTGTTCCCATCCGACATAAGCCCGTTGCGAGCCCGTTCCCAGCCCCTGGACGTACTGGAGTTTCGACGGGTCCGCGCCGTCGGCCTTGATCGTGATGTCGCGGCCGTTCTCCAGGCGTACCACCGACTTTTCGAAGCGCGGCGCGTTCAGCACGAACTGCCCGGTGCCCGGCACCACCGGGTAGAGGCCGAGCGCGCTGAAGACGTACCACGCGGACATGGTCCCGAGGTCGTCGTTGCCGGTGACACCGTGGGGAGCGTTGGTGAACAACGTGTGCGCCGCGCGCACCACGGCCGAGGTCTTCCACGGCTGCCCGGTCAGCGTGTACATCCAGGGCGAATGCAGATCCGGCTCGTTGTCCGGGTTGTAGCGGAACTGGTTGTAGTAGTCGTACGGGCCCACGACCCATTCCTCGCGCACGGTCTTCGCCGGGTCCTTCAGCAGGTCCCCGTAGGCGAAGAAGTCGTCGAGCCGTTTGCCGACGTTTTCCTTGCCGCCCATCCGGTCGACCAGACCGGGGACGTCCTGTTGCGTCAGCCATTGGTACTGCCACGACGTGCCCTCGTGGAAGCCGTCCTGACTCTGCGGGGTGTACGGCTTGCCTGCCGGGCTGAACCACCCGCCGCCGGAGACCTTGGGCCGGTAGAACCCCGTGAAGCCGCGATCGCTCACACTCGGGTCCCACAGCGTCCGGTAGCTGCGCGCCTTGTCCGCCAAGGCTTTCGCGTCCGCCTTCTTGCCGAGGGCATCGGCCATGATGGACAGCGAGCAGTCCGCGAGCGCGTATTCCAGCGTGGCCGAGGCCCCGTGGTCAGGGTCGGTGTCCTGCTCTTCTTCGGGAATTCGGGGTCGTACTGGACGAAGCCGTCCTTCTGGTAGCTCGCGTTGCCCGACCGCCCCTGGAACGGCGACGACGCGGGCGGGATCTCTCGCGAGTTCTGCAGAAGCGCCTGGTACGCCTCGAGTTCCTGCCCGGAAAGCGCCCCGGATCGCCAGAGGTCGACCAGGAACGGCGTGACCGGGTCGCCGGTCATGGTGTTCGTCTCCTGGTTCGCGTACGCCCAGCGTGGCAGCCAACCGCCCTGGTCGTGGATGGCGAGCACGGATTTCGCGACGTCCTTCGCGCGCGCGGGCCGCAGCAGGGCGAGCAACTGGTTCTGCGTGCGATAGGTGTCCCACAGCGAGAAGAACTCGTAGTACGTCCAGCCCACCGCGCGATGGACCTTGTCGTCGAACCCGCGATACCGGCCGTCGGCGTCGTTGCCGGTCAGCTGTTGCAGCAGCGCGTGGTAGAGCGAGGTGTAGAACACCGTGCGGTCGTCCTTCGCGCCGCCCTTGATGTCCACCGAGGACAGTTCCTCGCGCCAGGCGCGCTGGGCGCCGTCGCGGACGGCGTCGAAGGAACGGCCCTTCTCGGCCGCCAGGTTGAGCCGGGCACCGAAAGCGTCCACCTGCGAGATCGCCGTCGACGCGGTGACCTGACCGCCGCCGAAGGTCAGCCAGGCGCCGCGCAGACCCTCACCACCGGCGGACTCCTTCGAGCCCGGCGTGCCGCCGGTCGGCGACCAGGTACCGAAGGACTTGAACGGCTTGTCGAACGTCGTGGTGAACCAGGTCTTGTACGGCTTCCCGCCGCAGAACGCCTGCGACTCCACCATCCCCTCGACCGTCCGGTCCCCGACGACGCGGATCCGGCTCGCCGTCACGGGTTCCTTGTCGTTCGCCTGCCCGACGTTGACGAAGACGTTGGCGTCACCGGATTTCGCGAAGGTGTAGCGCTCGACGCCGGTCCGCGTGGTCGCGGTGGTCTCCGCGTCGACACCGCCGTAGCCGGTGAGCCGCACCTTGTAGTAGCCGGGTTTGCCGACCTCGCCCTCGTGCGTGTACGGCGACGCGTACTTCTTGTGGTCGAAGGTGTCGGGTCTGGTCGTGTCGAACGCCGCGCCGGGGCCGACGGTGCCGGTGGTCGGCAGGGAGGACACGAGCCCGCCCTGCTCCCAGCAGCCCGCGCCGGACAGGAAGAAATGCCCGAAGCCGCGGATCGCGGTGTCGTCGTAGCGATAGCCGGCGTAATGCGAGGAAATCGGGCTGACCTGCGTCATCCCGGAAGGCGCCGAAGCGCCGGGGAAGGTGTTGCCGTCGTCCTGGGTGCCGATGAAGGTGTTGACCGCGTCCACGGGGTCGCCACCGGGTGCCGCCGCCGCGACGGGCGTGAGCAGCCGGCGGGGAGAACGAGCGCGGTGAACAACCCGGCGACGCGGGTCGAAGTACGTGCAGGCATGGGAAGGCCGCCTCCTGACAACGTTGTCGCTGCCTGCCCACCTTCGGCAAGAACCGACCATCTGGTCAAGAGGTCCGCGAAACCTTGTCCGGTTCAGGACAGTGCCTCAAGGCAGCGGCAGCACGAAAGCCGCGACACGGACCATGCCGCTCCCCGACTGCCGCAGCCCCTCCAGGACGATCTCGGTCGGCTCCTCCTCGGCGTCCAGTTCGATCACCTCCCTGGACACCTCCTCCCCCGCGCTCAGCTCGGTGACCAGCCAGTCGCCGTCGACCAGCAGCCGCACCCGGCCGGTCGTCCCCTCGCCCGCGACGGTCTCGATGATCAGCCGCACCTCGCCGGGGGTGACGAAGGCCCGCAGCAGGGGTTCCCACGACGGCGATCCGGTCCCGGGCCAGTCGGCGGGCCGGGCGGGCGCGAACGGCTCGCCGAGCGCCGGCCCCGCGGGCACCGGCTGGTAGAACTCGCTCATACCCCCAGTATCACCGCCGCCCGGCCGTAACGGTTCGAACGCGGAAAGCGTCTCCCCGGCGGATCGAGCATTGACATCATCGCGTCGCTCGCGTTCAATTCCCGCCACTATGACAACGTTGTCTTCCAGCGGTCCGGACAACGGCCACCGCACCACCGGCCGACGGGCCACGATGAGTGACGTGGCCCGCCTCGCGGGCGTGAGCATCAAGACCGTCTCGCGGGTAGTGAACGACGAGCCCGCCGTCCATCCGGACACCGCGGAGCGCGTCATGGCGGCGATCGAGCAGCTCGGGTTCCGGCGGAACCTCGGCGCGCGCAACCTGCGGCGCGGCTCGACGACCGGGACGATCGGCCTGATCGTCGAAGATGTCGGGAACCCCTTCTATTCGGAGCTCAACCGCGCCGTCGAACGGATCGCGACGTCGTTCGGCCGCCAGGTGCTGACCGGGTCTTCGGAGGAGAACTCCGACCGCGAACGCGAACTGGTCCTCGAGTTCTGCTCCCGCCGGGTCGACGGCATCCTCGTCGTCCCGGCCGGGATGCAGCACGGCTACCTGGTGCCCGAGATGCGCGCCGGCACGCCCGTGGTGTTCCTCGACCGGCCCGCCGGTGACATCGTCGCCGACACGGTACTGGTCGACAACATCGGCGGGACCATCGAAGCGGTCTCCCACCTGGCGAAACACGGCCACCGCCGGATCGCGTTCCTCGCCGACAGCCCGGACATCTTCACCGCGGGCGAGCGGCTGCGAGGGTTCCGGGAAGGCTGTGTCCGCAACGGGATCCCCTACGACGAGAGCCTCGTCGTGATGCGGACGCCGACGGCCGAAGGAGTCGGTGACGCCGTGCGGCGGCTGCTCACCGGGCCGAACCCGGCCACCGCCGTGATCGCGGGCAACAACCGGGTCGCCGTGCACCTGCTGCGCGCGCTGGCGCACGCGGAGCGGCGTCCCGCGATGATCAGCTTCGACGACTTCGAACTGGCGGATCTGCTGGATCCGCCGGTCTCCGTGATCGCGCACGACGTGAGCGCGCTGGGCAGGGCGGCGGCCGAACTGCTGTTCGCCAGGGTCCAGGGAGATCAATCCGCACCGAGAAAGGTAGTTCTGCCAGTGCATCTCGTAGCCCGTGGTTCCGGGGAGGTCGCGCCTTCATGAGCGGTCACCTCGCACCGATCCGCCTGCCGGCGAACCAGCCGCCGCAGTTCTACCGCGGCGGCGACGCCATCGCCGCGCTGCGGGGCGCCACCTCGGAGTCCCGGTTCGGACCCGAGGACTGGGTCGGCTCGGCCACCACGATGTTCGGCCAGGAGACCAACGGCCTGACCAAACTCCCCGACGGGGTCTGGCTGCGCGACGCCGTCCGCGAGAACCCGTCCGCCTGGCTCGGCGCCAAGCACGTCGAGGCACTCGGCGACTCGACCGGCCTGCTGGTGAAGCTGCTCGACGCGGGCCAGCGCCTGCCGGTGCACTTCCACCCCTCGGATTCGTTCGCGCGGCGGCATTTCGACTCGCACTTCGGCAAGACCGAGGCGTGGATCGTGGTCGGCACCTACGGCGACGACCCCCGGGTCTACCCGGGCTTCCAGGAAACTGTCGACAAGACGACGGTCACCGAGTGGGCCCGCACCCAGGACGCGCCCGCCATGCTCGGCGCGCTGAACAGCGTCGCGGTCACCCCCGGCGACACGGTGTACATCCCGGCGGGCCTGCCGCACGCGATCGGCGAGGGCGTGTTCGTCGTCGAACTCCAGCAGCCGACCGACTTCTCGCTGACCCTGGAATGGCGCGACTTCCTGGCGGACCCGGAGAAGGCGCACCTCGGGATCGGCTTCGAGACCGCCATCGAAACGCTCGACACCTCGGGCTGGGACGAAGAACGGCTCGGCTCGATCGTCAAGCGCACCGCGGGCGACAGTGCGTCCACTGTGGACCTGCTCGCCGACGGCAGTGCCGAGTTCTTCCGTGCCGATCAGCTGCGTCCCGTTGGTCCCGGCACGTCGACAACGTTGTCACTGGACCCGTCGTTCGCGGTGCTGGTCGTGATGGACGGTTCGGGCACACTCCGCACCGAACACGGCGGCGAATACGCACTGGGCAAGGGCGAGACCTACGTGGTCCCGCACGACGCCGGACAGTCCACTTTGGAGGGTGACGTCACGGTCGTCCGCTGCCGCCCACCGGCACCCGACAAGAGGACGCGGTCGTGAGCGAACTCCCGCTCGACGCGCAGAACAGCTGATCTGAAGGGCCGTGAAGGCCTCCTTCCCTACCCTGACAGTAGTGAAGGAGGCCTTCACTACTGTCAGGGTAGGGAAGGAGGCCTTCACTACCTTGCGGGCAGGCGGGCACCGCAGTGTCGGGGATGTCCTGAAGGCCTTTCCGCCGACCACCCCGGCGGGAGCGAAGCGCGCCGCACCCGTAGCCGCGTGACCTCGGTCCATCGGACGTCGAAAACGCCCCGCACCAAGGTTAGGATCCAGACCTCGACGTCGCGGAGGAGGCCCGGATGACCACCCGTCTGCCGTGGCAAGCCCCCGCGAACGCGGATCCGGTGCCCGTGCTCGCCGCCGCCCAGCGCGTCTCCGACGACCTCATGGACGGCCTCGCCGGTCCCCGCGCCCGCCACGCCACACACGGCCTCCGTCGCCTGTTCGGCGTACCGGGGCTCGGGCTGACCGACCTCTCCGGCTCGCTGATCTGGTCGGGGCGTCCGGCGGCGGACGACGTCGTGGTCTCGGCGCTCGACGAGGTCCTCCACTCCGAGACACCGGTGTCCGAGCCCGGGCTGCTGGCCCTGCCGCTGCACGTCCACGAGGAGCTGGCCGGGGTACTCCTGGTCACCGAGAACAGGACCGCCGTCGCCCGCCAAGCCGCCGACCTCGTGGTCCACGCGCTCGAACGCGGACGGCTGGAGGCATCGGCCGAGCAGGCGGCGGAGGCGGAACTGCGCGCGCTGCGGGCCGAGATCTCGCCGCATTTCGTCTACAACGCGCTCACCGTGATCTCCTCGCTGGTCCGCTCCGACCCGGACCGCGCCCGCGACCTGATGCTCGACTTCGCCGAGTACACCCGCTACAGCCTCGCCCGCCACGGCGAGTACACGATGGTCGCCGAGGAGTTCCGCGCCATCGAGACCTACTTGGCCCTGCAGCGCGCGGTACTCGGCGAGCGGCTGCGGGTGCAGGTGCGGGTGGCGCCGGAGGTGCTGGCCGTCGCGGTGCCGTACCTCGTGCTGGAACCGTTGGTGGAGAACGCGATCCGGCACGGAATCGAGCCGAGGGCCGAGGCGGGGTTCATCCAGGTGCAGGGGATGGCGGAAGGGAACGACTGCGTGATCAGCGTCGAGGACGACGGGCTCGGGATGGACCCCGCGCGGGCGGCGGCGATCCTGGCCGGGCGCGGGGACCGCGGCGGGGTCGGACTGGCCAATGTGGACAAACGGCTGCGCAACGTCTACGGACCCTGGTACGGCCTGACCGTCGAGACCGAGGTCGGCGCGGGCACCCGGGTCGTGGTGCGCGTACCGCGTTTCCAGCCGGGGGTGCTGCCGTGACGAACGGGGTGCGGGTGCTGGCGGTCGACGACGTCCCGCCCGCCCTCGACGAGCTGTGCAGCCTGCTGCGCGAGGCACCGGAAGTGGCCGAGGTGGTCGCCGCGGGTGACGCGCTCACCGCGCTGAAGATGTTGCAGGGCAGTCATTTCGAAGCCGTCTTCCTCGACATCTCCATGCCGGGACTCGACGGGCTCGAACTCGCCTCACTGCTGGCCCGGCTCCACGAACCACCGGTGATCGTGTTCGTCACCGCGCACGACGGGCACGCCGTGGCCGCCTACGGCATCGGCGCCGTCGACTACCTGCTCAAACCGGTCCGCGCGGAACGGCTTTCCGCCGCACTGTCGAAAGTGGTCCGGATGGCGGGCAACCAGGACGACGGGCCGAAACCGGCGCCGGACGCGATGTCCGCGCTGCCGGTCGAATCCGGTGGGCGCACACGGTACGTCCGGCGCGACGACGTCCAGTTCGTCGAGGCGCACGGCGACTACGTCCGGCTGCACACGAAATCCGGCGTCCACGTCACGCGGATGCCCCTCTCCCGGCTCGAAGAGTATTGGGAGGGCACCGGTTTCACCCGGGTGCACCGGGGATTCCTGCTCGCCGTCGACGCGGTGCTGGAACTGCGCAGCGACACCACCGGCGGCCTGCTCGCGCATACCGAGGCGGGTGACGTGCCGGTGAGCCGCCGTCACGCCCGCGACCTGCGCGACAGGTTGCTGGCCGCCGCGCAGCGCGGGGAACCGGGCCGCGGGGGCCGTAGGTGAGCCGGATCAAACGGGTCGCCGTCACCAGTCCGCAGACCCGGCTCGCGCATTCGCGGCGCCGGGCACGCGGACGCTGGCGCGTGCCCCGCCTGGCGGCGGGCGACGCCGAACGCGCGGACAGGCTTTACCGTGCCCAGCGCCGTCGCGGACTCCCCGCGCTGGCCGGGATGTTCGGGCTGGTGTTCGGGCTCCCGCTGGTGTTCGGGGTCTTCCCCGGCCTGGATTCGGTACGGCTGCTAAGTATCCCGGTGTCCTGGCTGATGATCGCGATCCTGCCGTATCCGGCGATGGCGTTGCTCTCGTGGTGGCAGCTCCGCCGGGCGGAAAAGATCGAGGACGACTAGTGGTCGCGGCGCTCGCGGTGACCCCGGTCGTGCTGGTCACCCTGCTGATCGGCCTGCGCGGCGTCGCCGCCATGCGGACGACGTCGGACTTCCTGGTCGCCTCGCGCCGGATCTCGCCATTGGTCAACTCCGCCGCCGTCTCCGGCGAGTACCTGTCGGCGGCGTCGTTCCTCGGCGTCGCCGGGCTGGTGGTGAAGGACGGGATCGGCGCGCTCTGGTACCCGGTCGGGTTCACCGCGGGGTACATCGCGATGCTGGTACTGGTCGCGGCGCCGATGCGGCGTTCCGGCGCGCTCACCGTGCCCGACTTCGCCGAGGCCCGGCTCGCCTCCCCCGCACTCCGGCGCCTCGCCGCCGTCGTCGTCCTGGTGATCGGAACCCTTTACCTGGTACCGCAATTCCGCACCGCGGGGCTCGTGCTCACCGCCGTGGGCGGGACGCCGTACTGGGTCGGCGTCGTCATCGCGGGCACCGCGGTCAGCGCGACACTGGCCCTCGGCGGGATGCGCGCGGCGACCTACGTCCAGGCGTTCCAGTTCGTGCTGAAACTGGTGTTGTTCCTCGTTCCCGCGATCTGGCTGGTCTCGCAGATCACGCCCGGGGAACGCGCGGATTCCGTGCACCCGGTGGAGTTCACCCACTTCGCCCGCGACACCAGGCTCTCCTTCGAGATCGACGTGACGCTGACCCTGCGCGAGCCGACCACACTGCTCACTCCCGAGAAACGGGTCGTGCCGCCGGGAGAGCTGATCGCCAAGAGCGGTCAGGTGCTGGAATTCGCCGAAGGCGCGCCGGTTCCCGCCGTCCGGGGTGGCGCCCCGCTGGGCGGGCCGGACTGGCAGCGTCCGCTGCTCGACCTCGGTGACCACGGTTATCCGCTGCTGGGCACCTGGGCGATCCTCATCGCGACCATGCTCGGCACCATGGGGCTGCCGCATGTCCTGATGCGCTTCCACACCAGCCCGGACGGCCGCGCCGCCCGCCGCACGGCGGCGATCACCGTCGCCCTGCTCGGCGTCTTCTACCTGTTCCCAGGGGTTTACGGCGTCCTCGGCCGGGTGCTGGTACCCGAGCTGTACGTCTCCGGCGCGACGGACACCGTCGTCGTCGCGCTGCCGGCGCAGGTCGACGACGGCTGGACCGGGTCGCTGTTCACCGGGCTGCTGACGGCGGGCGCGTTCGCCGCTTTCCTGGCGACGTCGCTCGGTTTGCTGCTGGTGATCTCCGGCGCGATCGCGCACGACCTCGCGCCCGGCGGCCTGCGGAGACTGCGCTGGTCGGTGCTCGGTGCGGCGGCGGTGATGGTCCTGCTCGCGCTGCCGTCGGCGAGACTGGACGCGGGTGTGCTCGTCACCTGGGGTTTCACCGTGGCCGCGTCGACGTTCTGTCCGTTGCTGGTCCTCGGCATCTGGTGGAACCGGCTCACCGCGGCGGGCGCGATCAGCGGCGTCCTCACCGGACTCGTCGCTTCCTCCGGCTCGATCCTGGTGGCGTTGTTCGGCCCGGCGCTGACCGGACTGCCCGCGATCCTCGTCTCACAACCCGCCCCGTGGGCGGTTCCGCTGGCATTCGGCGTAATGGTCGTGGTTTCCTTGCGGGGCAGGCCTCCTTCCTGGTCGACGACCGCCATGTTGCGGCTGCACCTGGACGATCGCGCGGCCGAAGCCCCTTCGTCGTGGTCGGAGTACCGTTCGTCGACCGTTCGTCGTCTCGGCAGGCGTTTGAACCGCTGAAGGTTCCGGTGCCCCGCCCCTCTCCCTAACGTGTCGCGGAACACATTCGCGGCGCGAGGAGAGCACCATGAGCACCGAAACGGACGTGTCCGGTCCGTCCGGGACGGACTGGGACAAAGCCCACGACAGCCCCGAGTTCAAGGAGCTGCGTTCGCGGCTGCGCCGGTTCGTGTTCCCCGTCTCGGCGTTGTTCCTGGTCTGGTACCTGCTTTACGTCCTGCTCGCCGACTACGCGCACGGCTTCATGAGCACGAAGCTACTCGGCAACATCAACGTCGGCCTCGTGTTCGGTCTGCTGCAGTTCGTTTCGACCTTCGTGATCACCGGGCTCTATGTCCGCTACGCGAACAAGAAACTCGACCCCCTCGCGGAGAAGATCCGCACGGACCTCGAGAGTGAGACCAAATGACCCTCGCCGCCGGAGTCGAGGGAAGCAACCCCGCACTCAACATCACCATCTTCGGCCTGTTCGTGGTGGTCACGCTGTTCGTCGTGTTCCGCGCCAGCCGCAACACGAAGACGGCGTCGGACTACTACGCCGCGGGACGCGCGTTCACCGGCCCGCAGAACGGCGTCGCCATCGCGGGCGACTACCTGTCCGCCGCGTCGTTCCTCGGGATCGCGGGTGCGATCGCCGTCTACGGCTACGACGGTTTCCTTTACTCCATCGGTTTCCTGGTGGCGTGGCTGGTCGCGTTGCTGCTGGTCGCGGAACTGCTGCGCAACACCGGCAAGTTCACCATGGGCGACGTGCTGGCCTTCCGGATGAAGCAGCGTCCGGTGCGGGCCGCGGCGGCGACGTCCACGCTGGCCGTCTCGTTCTTCTACCTGCTGGCGCAGATGGCGGGTGCCGGTGGCCTCGTCGCGCTGCTGCTCGGGATCGAGAGCAAGGCGGGGCAGGCCGCGATCATCGTGATCGTCGGCATCATCATGATCGCCTACGTGCTGATCGGCGGGATGAAGGGCACCACCTGGGTGCAGATCATCAAGGCCGCGCTGCTGATCGTCGGCGCGCTGGCGATGACGCTGTGGGTGCTCGGCCTGTACGGCTTCGACCTTTCGGCGCTGCTGCAGGGCGCCGTGGACAAGGCGGGCAAGGCCGGTGAGGCGCTGCTCGGACCGGGTAACCAGTACGGCAAGACCGGCACCACCAAACTGGACTTCCTGTCGCTGGGCATCGCGCTGGTGCTCGGTACCGCGGGCCTGCCGCACGTCCTGATGCGCTTCTACACGGTGCCGACGGCGAAGGAAGCTCGTCGTTCGGTGGTGTGGGCGATCGGCCTGATCGGTGTCTTCTACCTGTTCACCCTGGTGCTCGGCTACGGCGCCGGCGCACTGGTCGGCGCGGACAGGATCAAGGCCGCGCCGGGTGGCGTGAACTCGGCGGCGCCGCTGCTGGCGCTGGAACTCGGCGGCCCGATCCTGCTCGGCCTGATCGCGGCGATCGCGTTCGCGACGATCCTCGCGGTGGTCGCGGGCCTGACGATCACGGCGTCGGCGTCGTTCGCGCACGACGTCTACGCCAACGTGCTCAAGAAGGGCAAGGCATCGCCTGCTTCCGAGGTGAAGGTCGCCCGGATGACCGCGCTGGTGATCGGCGCCGTCGCGATCCTCGGCGGCATTCTCGCGAACGGGCAGAACATCGCGTTCCTGGTGGCGCTGGCGTTCGCGGTGGCGGCGTCGGCGAACCTGCCGACGATCCTGTACTCGCTGTTCTGGAAGCGCTTCAACACCCAAGGCGCGCTGTGGAGCATCTACGGCGGGCTGATCGTGTGCGTCATCTTGATCGTGTTCTCACCGGCCGTCTCGGGTAAGCCGATCGACGCGAAGACCGGCAAGAGCGCCTCGATGATCCAAGGCGTCGACTTCCACTGGTTCCCGCTCGACAACCCCGGCATCGTCTCGATCCCGGTCGCGTTCCTCCTCGGCTGGCTCGGCACCGTGCTGTCGAAAGAGCACAACCAGAAGAAGTACGCCGAGATGGAGGTCCGCTCCCTCACCGGCGCGGGCGCCGAGAAGGCGGTCTCCCACTAGGCGCCGGGGTGGTGCGGCCGGGCATCCCACACCCCGGCCGCACCGCCCCGGTTCTTTCAGTACGGCAGCTTCCCCGCTGCCACGCCCGCGAGCTTGGCCTCGATGTCGGCGCGAACCGACTTCCACAGCCCGGTGCCCAGCGAGATCCGCGCCACCCCCAGTTCGGCGAGCGCGGAGAGATCGGGGCCCCCCGGCAGCGGCGAGGCGTTGACCGCGCCGGGCGCGACGGCCCGCACGAACTCCCCCAGCACCTCCGGCGACTTCACCAGGATCGGGTAGACGCAGTCCGCCCCGGCGTCGAGATACGCCCCGGCCCGCGCGACGGCGTCACCGAGAACGGCCTGTTCGTCGGCAGCGCCGAGGAAGACGTCGACCCTGGCGTTGATCACCAGCGCGTCCCCCGCGGCCTTGCGCAGCTGTGCGATCCGTTCCGCCTGCGCCTCCGGCGAACGAAGTCCGCCGGAGGTGTGATCGGTGTCCTCGTAGTTGCAGCCGACGGCTCCGGCATCGGCCAGCCTCGTGGCGAGTTCCCCCGCTTCGAGCCCGTAGCCGGATTCCGCGTCGACCGTCACCGGCACCGAGACCGCCCGCGCGATCCTCGCCGCGGCGGCGAACATCTCGTCGGCGGGCGCGGCCTCGCCGTCGTCGTAGCCGAGCACCTTGGCGATGGCGAAGGAACTCGTGGCCACCACGGGGAATCCGGCCGCCTCCACGAGGCGCGCGCTGTCGGCGTCCCACGCGTTCGGCAGCAGGAGCGGGCTGCCCGCGACATGCAGCTCCCGCAGGAGGGCCGCGGTCATTCGGCGCGCTCAGGGAGCGGCGCGTGGCTGATCACGCACATGCGGTTCCAGCTGTTGATCGCGATGGCCTCCCAGACGACGGTGCGGTACTGCTCCTCGGTGAAGACCCGGGTGGCCTCTTCGTAGACGTCGTCCGGCACCTCGTGCAGGCTCGACAGGTTCGTGATCGCCTCGGTGAGCGCGAGCGCGGCGCGCTCCTGCTCGGTGAAGAGTTCGGTCTCGCGCCAGCCCTCCAGCACGAACAACCGCCGCGGCGACTCGCCCAGCTGCACCGCGTCGTGCGAGTGCATGTCGAGGCAGAACGCACAGTGGTTGATCTGCGACGAACGCATCTTCACCAGTTCGAGGACCTTCTGGTCGACCCCGGCGTTGGTGGCGGCCTTTTCGACTTCGGCCTGCAGTTTCGCCATGGCCTGGTAGATCTCGGGCACTCGTTTGCCCACGTGGATTCGTTCGGTCATGCCACCGAATCTAGCGGCGACTGGCCCACGGGTATGGTCCAGTCACATGGCAGAATCGTGGTCCAGTTCGGGAATGGACGTCCACCTGGACTGGCGTCCCGAGAGCGGCCGGACCGGGCTCGCGGCGGCGATCCGCGCGGCCATCCGCGAGGGTCGCTGGAAGGCCGGGGCGAATGTGCCCTCCACCAGGGCATTGGCACAGGATCTCGGGGTCGCGCGGGGAACGGTCACCCGCGTCTACGCCGACCTCGCCGCCGAGGGCTACCTGCGGACGTCGCAGGGCGCGCCGACCCGGGTCGCGACCGCGGGCGCACTGCCCGCGTCGGCGCCGAGGCCGGTCCCGCGCGATCCGGCGCCGCGCTGGGACCTGCGTCCCGGCAGGCCGAACCTGTCGGCGTTCCCCCGCTCGGCCTGGCTCGCGGCGACCCGGCGGGCACTGCACCGGACCCCGATGACGGCGTTCGACTACACCGTCGAGCCCGGCGCGGCGGAACTGCGCGAAACGCTCGCCGCGTACCTGGCCAGGAGCCGCGGTGTGGTCGCCGACCCGGAACGCATCGTGGTGTGCTCCGGGTTCTCCCACGCGATCGCGATCCTGACGCGGGTCCTGCACGCGCGCGGGGCGGACGAGATCGCCTTCGAGAACCCGTCGTTGCACATCTACCGCGACATCGCCGCCGCGAACGGCGCACGGGTGGCCGGTGTCCCGGTCGACGGCGACGGGATCGTAGTGTCCGCTTTGGACAGTCCGGCGGTGGTGGTCACCCCGGCGCACCAGTACCCGCTGGGCGTCACCCTCGGCTCCCGGCGACGCGCGGAACTCACCCGATGGGCGGCGGAAACCGGCGCCGTCGTCGTCGAGGACGACTACGACGGCGAGTTCCGCTTCGACAACCAGCAGGTCGGCGCGCTGCAGGCCCTCGCGCCAGAGCGGGTGGTGTATGTCGGGACGACGAGCAAGACACTCGCGCCCGCCCTGCGGCTGGGCTGGATGGTGCTGCCGCGGTTCCTCGTCGAACCGGTGCGGGCGGAGATGCACGCGAGCGGGGCCCGGCCCGCGCTGCTGGATCAGCTGGCCCTGGCCGAGCTGATCGAATCTGGCACGTACGACCAGCACATCCGCCGCTGCCGCACCGAGTACCGCTCCCGGCGGGACACGCTGCTCGCGGCCCTCCCGGATTCCGTGCGCCACCGAGGGATCTCGGCCGGGCTGCACCTCGTGCTCCACTTCCCCGGCGGGGTCCCCGGCGAGACGGAGGTGCTGGCCGCCTGCCGCCGTCGTGCGATCGGTCTCGAAGGGCTCAGCACCTACTGGATCGGCGAGCCCCGCGGCGAAGGGGTCATCATCGGCTACGGTGCCGCCGCGAACCACGCCTTCAGCGGCACCGTCCAAGCCCTGCGCGAGGCCATCTTCGAGGTCACCTGACCCCCCTCCCCTCACGCCGAGTGGGGTCAGCAGTACCAGGGGCGGGCACGCTGGATGTCGGTGCGCAGGACGGGGGCGCCGTCGACCGGGGCGGGGTCCTCCGGAGTCGGCTTGACGCCGCCGGCGGCGACCTTGTCGAGCGTTCCGAGACCGTCGGGGCCCACGGTGCCGAAGATCGTGTAGTTCGGGCGCAGCGCGGAATCGCCGTACACGACGAAGAACTGGCTGCCGTTCGTCGCCGGGCCCGCGTTGGCCATCGCGAGGACACCGCGCGAGTACACCTTCCGCTCGCCGGTCGGGTCGGTCGGTGCCGGCGGCAGGCCGACCGGGAGTTCGTCCTTGTACCTGTAGCCGGGGCCGCCCTCGCCGGTGCCGCTCGGGTCGCCGCACTGCAGGACCTTCAGCGTCGGGTACGACGTCAGCCGGTGGCACGTCGTGCGGTCGTAGAACCGGTGCCCCGCCAGATGCAGGAAGCTCTGCACCGTGCACGGCGCCTTCGCCCGGTCGAGGGTCAGATCGATCTTGCCCTGGTTCGTCTTCAGCTGAACCGGGACCTTGCCCCGGCTCGGCGTGTGGCGGGGGTCGGGCGGCAGCGGGACCGACCGCACCGCCGGGTCGTCCGGCGTCTGCGTGTACTGGCACGGACCCTTCGTGACCTTGGGCGGAGCGGCCTCGGCCGACGCCGTCCCGGTCCCGGCGGCGAGCAGCAGCCCGGCCCCCAGCACACACACGACAACCTTCGCGATCCTCTGCACGGTTCCTGCCTCCCAGCCGTGGACGAAGAAGAGAGCATAGGGTGAATCCCCGCCGCTTCCACAGGTCCGGAAGTAGGTGCGCGGTTAGGGTCGGAGCCGTGGAGATCGCCGAACGACACCAGTGGCAGCTGAACGCGCTGACCTTCCTCTACGCGTACACGCAGTACGTTCTCGTGCACGAGAGGGTCATGGCCGGGCTGCCGCCGGACAAACCGGCCGAACTCGACCCGCCGCGCATCCTCAAGATCGCCAAGATCGTCGACGACATGATCCTGGACTTCCGCAAGGAGGACGGGCTCAACGACACCGAACGGCGGCGGGTCATCAGGCTCTCGCGGGAGCTCAAACCGCACGTCCGGGAGAAATGGCCTCGCGGCGACGCCTCGCTGACCGAGTGGATCGCCTCGGCGGCCGCGCATTTCTACTGCGAGGAGCACGTCAACAACGGCTACGTCCGGATGGGCCGGGTCTTCGACCAGGACATGGCGGACAGATTCCTGGAACGCGTCGAGTTCTGCCGCGGCCAGACCGTCACGATCACGACCTACGCCAACAAGGTCGCCGACGGCGAGCCGTTGACCCAGGGCGAGGGCAACCAGCTGGAAGTCTGGAAAGAGGACGCCGTCAGCCATCTGGACAACCTCGACAGCGACTTCGGCGACATCAAGATGTACGTCGAGTTCTGAATGCACGAATGAACCAGTCCGGCTGCCCCGAAGTACCTTGAATCGCGCGATAATTGACATCAGGCGGTTTTCGCCGAGATCCTCGTCCGGTAGGACGCACCTCCTTTTCGACATTTCAAAGGAGACTCTGTGATCTCGAGCAAGAAGAAAGCCGGCCGCTTCCTGGCCGTGGCGGCCGCCGCTGCCGCCGCGTTCACGCTGATCGCGCCGACCGGGACCTCGTTCGCCATCGACCACATCCCCTGCAAAGACGGGGAGAACTTCTTGAAGATCTGGTCGCATCTCGGCGGGAGCAGCAGCGTCGACTGCTACGCCAACGGCGGGAGGATCAGCTTCGGCGGCTGGTGGATCGACCGCATCTACACCGGCAACAACGACCTGGTCTACTACGACAGCAACGGTTCCGACGTGAGAATCAACCGCTGGACCGACATCAGTTTCCCGAATCGGCCGCCGAAGGTCCGCGTCATCGAAATCCTCTGAACCGTCCTCGTGAGTGTGTTGCGAAAGCCACTTTCGCAACCTTCAACAGTGCGGAAGTGGCTTTCGCAACATCTCGTCGGGCACGTCGCGTGCGCGATCGGCCGGGGTCGCGCGGGCGCCTAGGTCGTGAGTGGTAAGTGACGTTAAAACGACATGCCGCGTAGCTTAAGTTGATCTTGAATGCGAGCTTAGGCGACTGCCGGACCCGTTTGATCGGGCTGGACAGGTCACCAGCAGCGGACCCTGGGCGCGACTGCCCATAAGGGACGCCAATCCGGGTCACGATGACCGATTTGGGTGCTTTGCGCAGCTAAGCAAGAGGGTCGTGAGTGATAAGGAGGGTTAGAACGACCCTTGTCACTCACGACCCTTTGGCAGATCGCCCATTTCGTCATTAATCGGACATTCAGTCCTCGAAAAGTGTCCCCAATGGACGCTCGAAGCCTGGTCGGGCTCCCGTCGGCCAGGGCAACCTAGCGCGTGCCCTGCGGCAACCGCCACCGCTTGCGATCAAGGCCTGTCCAAGATCACTTAAGCCACGTGGCATTGCGTTAGAACCGTCCTTACCACTCACGAGTCCCGAAGGTCCGAAATCAGTTCCGCGGCCGCCGCGAACGGGTCGATCCGCCGCGCCACCACGCGTTCGGCCAGTTCGGCGAGCCGGTCGCCGTGGCGCAGGTCGACGATCTCCGCGCGCAGCCGCTGGACGGCGATCGCCTCGACCTCGTCCCGCGCCCGCGCCGCGCGACGCCGGGGCAGTTCGTCCCGCTCGACCAGCCAAGCGTGATGCTCACCCAGCGCGCGGACGACGTCCTCGACACCCTCTCCGCGTGACGCCACCGTTCGCACGATCGGCTGACGCCAGCTCGGGCCGCGGATCTCCCGGCGCACCAAGGAGATCATCTGCTTGAGGTCGTGGATCGTCGCGTCCGCGCCCTCGCGGTCGGCCTTGTTCACCACGAACACGTCCGCGATCTCCAGCACCCCCGCCTTCGCCGCCTGGATCCCGTCGCCCATCCCGGGCGCGAGCAGGACCACCGTGGTGTCGGCCAGTTTCACGACGTCCACTTCGGACTGACCGACGCCGACGGTCTCGATCAGCACGACGTCGAACCCGGCCGCGTCGAGTACGCGAACGGCCTGCGGTGTCGCCCACGACAGCCCGCCCAGATGCCCGCGCGTCGCCATCGACCGGATGAACACGCCGGGATCGGTGGCGTGCTCGGTCATCCGGATCCGGTCGCCGAGCAGCGCGCCGCCGGAAAACGGCGAAGACGGGTCGATCGCCAGTACCCCGACCCGCAGTCCCTGCGCCCGCAACGCCGTGAGCAGCGAGGACGTGGATGTCGACTTGCCGACACCGGGTGGGCCGGTCAGCCCGACCACCCGCGCGTTGCCGGTGTGCGGCGTCAGCTTCGCCGCCACCTCGGGCAACCGCGGATGGGCGTCCTCGACGAGCGACAGCAACCGGGCGATCGCGCGGGGAACGCCGTCCCGCGCGCGACCGACCAGTTCGTCGATGTCCAGCTGTACCGGCAAAGGCTTTACGGGACGCGGAAGAGGAGCGCGTCGCCCTGGCCACCGCCACCGCAGAGCGCGGCGGCACCGAGGCCGCCACCGCGACGGCGGAGTTCGTGGATCAGGTGCACGGCCAGCCGGGCGCCGGAAGCGCCGATCGGGTGACCGAGGGCGATGGCGCCGCCGTCGACGTTGACCTTGTCCGCCCCGACACCGAGCTTGTCGCTGGAAACCAGGCCGACGGCCGCGAACGCCTCGTTGATCTCGATGAGGTCGAGCGCGTCGACGCCCAGCTTCTCCTTCGCCAGCGCGGCCAGGATCGCGTTCGACGGCTGCTCGTGCAGGCTGGCGTCCGGTCCGGAGACCACGCCGTGCGCGCCGATCTCGGCGAGCGCGGTGAGTCCCAGTTCCTCGGCCTTGGCCTTGCTGGCCACGATGACCGCGGCCGCGCCGTCGGAGATCTGCGACGCCGAACCGGCGGTGATGGTGCCGTCGGAGGCGAACGCGGGGCGCAGCTTCGCGAGGCTCTCGGCGGTGGTGTCGGCGCGAACGCCTTCGTCCTTGGAGAACACGACAGGGTCACCCTTGCGCTGCGGGATCGACACCGGCGCGATCTCGGCGTCGAAGCGGCCCTCCGCGATGGCGGCCGCGGCGCGCTGGTGCGAGAGCGCGGAGAACTCGTCCTGCTGCGCACGGGTGACGCCGTACCGGCTGTTGTACTTCTCCGTCGAAGCACCCATGGCGACCTGGTCGAAGGCGCAGAACAGACCGTCGTAAGCCATGTGGTCGACGAGCGTGGTGTCGCCGTACTTGAACCCGGCGCGCGACTTCGGCAGCAGATGCGGTGCATGGGTCATCGACTCCTGGCCACCCGCGACGATCAGGTCGAACTCACCCGCGCGGATGAGCTGGTCGGCGAGCGCGATGGCGTCGAGACCCGACAGGCAGACCTTGTTGATGGTCAGCGCGGGGACGGTCATCGGGATGCCACCGGCGACCGCGGCCTGGCGGGCCGGGATCTGGCCCGCGCCGGCGGTGAGCACCTGACCCATGATCGTGTACTGGACCGCGTCCGGGGAGACACCGGCCCGGTCGAGCGCCGCCTTGATCGCGAATCCGCCCAGTTGCGCACCCGAGAAATCCTTCAGCGAGCCGAGCAATCGCCCGATCGGTGTACGGGCGGCACCCAGGATCACGGAACCGGACACGGCGTCCTCCAAGCATCGGTGCGAGGGCAAAGGGGTCTTCGCGACCATACCCGGGGGACGGCCGTCTTGATGGAGCCAGTGTGAGGCGGCGCACGCCGGTCCCCCCGCCCGCGCACCTATCCTGCTCTGCATGAACCAGGCGCTGAAACCGTTCGTGACGGCCATCGACCACGTCGGCATCGCGGTCCCCGACCTCGACGCCGCGATCGCCTTCCACGCCGAGCATTTCGGCTTGGAGGTGGCGCACGAAGAGGTCAACGAGGAGCAGGGCGTCCGCGAGGCGATGCTGCGCGCACCGGGCACCGACGGCACCGAGACCGCGATCCAGCTCCTCGCGCCGCTGCGCGACGACTCCGCGATCGGCAAGTTCCTCGCCAAGAGCGGCCCCGGACTGCAGCAGCTCGCCTACCGGGTGTCCGATGTGGACGCCGCCGCGGCGGCCCTGCGCGCACAGGGTCTCCGGATGCTCTACGAGGAGGCCAAACGCGGCACGTCCAACAGCCGGGTGAACTTCGTGCACCCCAAGGACGCCGGTGGCGTGCTCGTGGAATTGGTCGAACCGGCGAAGGACGGTCACTGACGGCGCGTCAGCGCCTCGGCGATGAAGAGGACCTCGCGGTCGATCTCGGCGGGGTCCCCGCCTTCGTTGTGCCGTGCCGTCGCGTGCCGGTGGCTGACCACGCGCGCGAGCAGCCCGGACGCCGAATCGACGTCGGCGGCCGCGAGCTTGCCGCCGGTCGCGGCGACGATCACCGCCTTCACCTGGCGGACGAGTTGCTGGAACCGTTCGGCCGGCGCGTCGCGGACGTCGTGATGGGTGTCGGCCTCGCCCCACAGCAGGTGTGACAGCGCCAGAGACCGGTCGAACCGCCTGTCGAGTTCCCCGACGAGCCCGCGCAGGCTGCCCGCGAGATCACCGGGGACCACCACGACGGCCGGTTCGATCCGGGCGTCCGGCAGTTCCGCGACCAGCGCGGCCAGCAGCTCCGAGTTACGCCGGAAGTAGTAGTGCACCAGGCCTTTGGGGACGCCGGCCCGCTCCGCGATCCGCGACGTCGGGGTGGCGTCGAAACCGGATTCGGCGAACAGCGTCTCCGCGGCTCGCAGGATGCGCTGTTCCGCCGAATCCTCTTTCACGCGGTCTCCTCCGTGGTCAGTGCTGGCCCGCCGTTTTGTGCGTGGCCTGCGCGATCGGCATCGCCGCCGCCCCGGCCACCACCGTCAGGACGCCACCGATCCAAGCGGTCCAGGACGCGCCCATGAGGTCGGCGTAGCCCATCACCCAGGGCGAAAGGAACAGAAGGACGCCCAGGACGATCTGGATTCCTTCGCCGTAGACCATGCCAGGCATCGCGAGCGACGCGAGGCCGTCGAGGGCGATCAGCGTGCCGAGGACCACCTCTGCCCAGTCATGGGGACGGGTCCCAGGGCGCGTCGTGGGTTCGTTCATGCGTGCTCACCTCCGAAAACGGCTGAACTTCGGGATGTGTACGTGCTCCACGTCTCGTACAGTTGTGGACTTGAGTTACCGGTGAGTAATTTAGGCCGCCAACGCCGTCACCCCAATCGCGGAGGTCCCGATGACGCAGCTCGGCGAGATCCAGCAGGCCATTCTGAACGATGACCTCGGCGCCGTGGCGTCGCTCGACGTGCCGGAGTCCTACCGCGGGGTGACCGTGCACAAGGACGAGGCCGACATGTTCGAGGGCCTCGAAAGCCGCGACAAGGACCCGCGCAAGTCGCTGCACGTGGACGACGTCCCCACGCCCGAACTGGGCCCGGGTGAGGCGCTGGTCGCGGTCATGGCGAGCGCGATCAACTACAACACCGTCTGGACCTCGATCTTCGAACCGGTCTCGACCTTCAAGTTCCTGGAGCGCTACGGCAGGCTCTCGCCGCTGTCGAAGCGCCATGACCTGCCCTATCACGTCGTCGGCTCGGATCTGTCCGGTGTCGTGCTGCGCACCGGCGCCGGCGTGCACAACTGGAAGCCGGGCGACGAGGTCGTCGCGCACTGCCTCAACGTGGAACTCGAAGGTCCCGACGGGCACAACGACACGATGCTCGACACCGAGCAGCGGATCTGGGGCTTCGAAACGAACTTCGGCGGGCTCGCCGAGATCGCGCTGGTCAAGGCGAACCAGCTGATGCCGAAGCCGGACCACCTCACCTGGGAAGAGGCCGCGTCCCCCGGTCTGGTGAATTCCACGGCGTACCGGCAGCTCGTCTCGCGCAACGGCGCCGACATGAAGCAGGGCGACGTCGTGCTGATCTGGGGCGCTTCGGGCGGTCTCGGCTCCTACGCGACGCAGTACGCGCTCAATGGCGGCGCGATCCCGGTGTGCGTCGTCTCCAGCCCCGAGAAGGCGGAGATCTGCCGGAAGCTGGGCGCGGAGCTGATTATCGACCGCAACGCCGAGGGCTACCGGTTCTGGAAGGACGAGAACAACCAGGACCCGAAGGAATGGCAGCGGTTCGGCAAGAAGATCCGCGAGCTGACCGGCGGCGAGGACCCGGACATCGTCTTCGAGCACCCTGGCCGCGAGACCTTCGGCGCGTCCGTCTACGCCGCACGCAAGGGCGGGACGATCGTCACGTGCGCCTCGACGTCCGGATTCATGCACCAGTACGACAACCGCTACCTGTGGATGAACCTCAAGCGGATCGTCGGCAGCCACTTCGCGAACTACCGCGAATCGTGGGAAGCCAACCGGCTGATCTCGAAAGGTCTTATCCACCCGACACTGTCGAAGACCTACTCGCTGGAAGACACCGGTCAGGCCGCGCTGGACGTGCACCGCAACGCCCATCAGGGCAAGGTCGGCGTGCTCGCCCTTGCGCCGGAAGAAGGTCTGGGTGTCCGGAACCACGAGCTTCGGGCGAAGCACATCGACGGGATCAACGCGTTCAGGAACGTTTAGCGCGCCGGAACGCACTTTCGCCGCGCGTTGCGTGGGTGCTCACCCTTCCGTGACTCCAGCTCGACTACGGTAGAAGGATGAGCCTTGGCGAGGAACGGGAGCTAGTGCCGCTGGGAGCCGGCTTCGACGTGGCGAAGCGCGGTTACAGCCGTGCGCAGGTCGACGAACATCTCGAACGGCTGGACGCCGATCTGAAGATGCTCACCGCCGATCGCGATGCCGCCATCGGGCAGTCGGGCGACCTGGCACGGCAGCTGGAGATCGCGCGCGGCGAGATCGCGGACCTGCGCGGTCAAGTCGACAGGCTGGCCCAGCCGCCGACGAGCGTCGAAGGCCTTTCCGAGCGCCTGCAGCGCATGCTGCGGCTGGCGCAGGACGAGGCCGCCGACACCAAGGCGCGCGCCGAAGCCGAGGCCGGGCACATCCGGGCCAAAGCGGAGACCGACGCGAGCGCCATGCGCGCCCGCTACGAGCAGCTGCTCAACGAGCTCGACCTCCGCCGCAAGGAGATGGAGGCCGAGCACCGCGGCGTCCTGGAGACCGCGCGCGCCGAGGCCAAGGAGATCACCGACAAGGCGAAGGCCGAACGCGACAGGCTCGACGCCGAGTCGCAGCAGCGCCGTACCCAGGTCGAAGAGGACTTCGAGATCGCGATGGCCTCGCGGCGCACCGAGGCCATGCACGCGCTGGCCGAGCAGGAGGCCGCGAGCAAGGCCGAGGCGGCCCGCCGGGTCCGTGAGGCCACCGAGGACGCCGCCGCGATCCGCGCGAAGGTCCTCGAAGAGGAGACGACCGCGAAGGCCGACATCGAACGCCGTCAGCGGGAGTCCGTCGCCGACGCCAACAAGCGCAAGCAGGACTCGATCACCGAGGCCAACGCCCGGCTCGCCGAGGCGGCCGACGAGGCACGCCGCCGCGTCCGGCAGGCCACGGAGGAGTCCAACCGGCGGATCACGCAGGCCACCGAACGGGTCGAGTCGCTCCGCAAGGTGCGCTCCAGCCTGGCCGAACAGGTCCGCACCGCGCGGACCGCGCTGGCCGAGGCGACCCACGTGCTCGGCGACGAACCGCACGTCCCGGCCGATCTGAAGGCGAAGCCGTCGCCCGACTCGGAGGCCACCGTGCAGATCCGGAAGGCCGATGTGCCGAAGGCCACATCCGGCGCGAAGCCTTCACCTCGACCTGCGGCAGCGCAAAAACCGACTGGCGAGTAACCTTCTCACCCGACCGAGCTCACGACACCCTGCGGGACCGTCGACGAGCCGTTATCGTCGCTGCTCGCACGCGGGTGCGGCAGACAGATCGGTGGAGGTTGCGGATGGCTGCATATCGGACCGTGGTCGTGGGCACGGACGGCTCGGATTCCTCGTTCGCCGCGGTCGACCGGGCGGCGGGTGTCGCCGGGGACTCCGGAGCGACCCTGGTCGTCGTGTGCGCCTACTACCCCGCCAACAAGGGCGACGTGGAGAAGGCACAGGACGTCCTCGGTGACGAGGCGTACCAGGTCGTGGGGTCGGCACCGGCCGAGGACACTCTCCTGTCCGCCCGGGACCGTGCCGCGAAGGCCGGTGCGAAGAACATCGAGACCACCGCCATCGTCGGCGACCCCGTCGACGCGTTGCGCAAGGTCGTCGCCGACCGTTCGGCGGACCTGCTGGTGGTCGGCAACCGCGGCCTGAACACGCTCGCGGGCCGCATCCTGGGTTCCGTGCCGTCCGAGGTCGCGCGGAAGTCCGGGGTGGACGTGCTCATCGTCCACACCACCTAATGGCCGATACCGGCGAGCCGGCGCCCGACGCGCTGCAACAGCGGCTCGAACGGATCCTGCTCGGCGGACGGCGCAAGTACACGCGGCTCGAAGTCGCCGAGAAGGCAGGCGTTCCCGAAGAACGCTCTCGGCGGCTTTGGCGCGCGCTGGGCTTCGCGACCGTCGACGACGACGAGGTCGTCTTCACCGATGCCGACATCGACGCGATCCGCACCGCCGATCAGTTGATGAACTCGGGCCTGATCGAGCCGGATATCGAACTGGCGGTGACGCGCGCGCTGGGCCAGCACCTTTCGCGGCTCGCGGAATGGCAGGTCCACATGCTGTGGACGATGATCACCGAGAACAAGGGCGTCGGCACCAGCGAACGCCAGATCGCCCGGCTCGTCGACCGGCTGCTGCCGGAACTGGAGAAGGTGCAGAACTTCGTCTGGCGCCGGCACCTCGCGGCCTTCTCCGGGCGCGCCTTCGCCTCGCCGGACGAGGACCTGGGAACCAGGACCGAGGTCGTCGGCTTCGTCGACATGGTCGGCTACACCCGCCTGACCAGGCAAATCGACGAAGACGAGCTGAGTGCCGTGCTCGATCGCTTCGAATCCGTCACCACCGAAGTGGTCGCCGAGCACCACGGCCGGATCGTGAAAATGATCGGCGACGAGGTCCTGTTCGTCGCCGACTCCGCCGTCGACGGCGCCGAGATCGCCCTGGCGCTCTCCGAACGCGCGGATACCGACGAAACCCTGCCCGCCGTGCGCGCCGGCCTCGCGTCGGGACGGATCCTCAGCCGCTTCGGCGACGTCTACGGCTCGGTCGTGAACCTCGCCGCCCGCCTCACCTCGACCGCCCGGCCGGGCACCATCCTGATCGACAAGGAACTCGCCACCGAACTCTCCGGGTTCGACGCGTACGAAGTGCGTACGCGTCGGCCGGTGTCGGTCAGGGGCTACAACCGGCTGCGGCCCTCTTCGCTGCGCCGGGCGCGGGACCGGCCTTCGGGTATGTTCGCTTCTTCGCAGCAGTTGGCGGCGGAGATGCTGGGGCTTACGCCTGGGGTTGTTCCCGCCTCGGAAGCTCCCAAGGTGGAGAAGCGTCCCGACGAGATCGAGGACGCCACCGCGGACTCTTTGCCGCCTCGGCCCCAGCGTCGCCGTCGCCGCTGAGCCGCGTGGCCTGTCGGCCGGGAGAGCAAGGGACCTTTGCTATCTGGGGCTTTGCGGGCAGGCCCTCACTCCTGGTACGGGCTGTGACCTGGCATTACCGTGCATCAGTTCTCACTAGTGGGAGACGTTGCACGGCCTGTACACGGCCTGAGGGCGGCGGACGAGGGCGCGGTCGGATCGGGGCTCGATGCCTCGATCCGACCGCTCACGCGGCTAGGTCGCGAGGAAGTCTTGCCCGCACGCTTGGCAGGTGATCGATGCCTGGTCAAGGGTGCTGCGGGCGACTCGGATCTTACGATCACACAGGCAGGTCGCGACCGCCAAGTTAGTCGATCCGGGTTTCTTGACCGTGCCCGCTTCGGCGTGCCGGTAGGCGGTGATGGCGTGGGCGATGGCGGTGATGGTGTCGGCGTAGCGGTCGGCGGTCTCCGGGGTGACGGTGGTCAGGCTCCACCCGATACGCGGGTCGACGTCGACGGCAAGCCCGAGCTCTTCGGCGATGGCTCGAAACTGCTGGTTGTGGTAGCGGCCCTGCCGGGACGTGTCCTTAACTTGGCGGGTGTGCGCGATGCCGTGCGCGGCCTCGTGCAGGAGGGTTCCGAGTACGTCGACGGCTCCGCGTTTGAGCCCTTCGCCGCCGATGAACAGTTCCGGGAGTTGTTCGTCCTCGTGCTGCCACCGTGCGGCGGCGAAGTGGCCAAGCCGCAGTGTGCCCGCTTTGGCTCCGATGCTGCCCGCGCCGAGAGTCAGCACGACGTCGGGCACGTCGTTGTGGCGGGCTTGGATGATCACCCACGCGGTCTCCAGTGCGTGGACCAAGGGGCTGGTGATGGTGGCGGTCATAGCGGTGTACCTCCCTGACGGGCTTTGACACTTAAGCGTCAAAACGGCTGTTTGTCGTCGAGGGGATCCCGGCTGAACCTGGCCGGTGAAACTAAACCCATCTGCCCGGCCTAGCCGGTCCCCTTACCCGATAGGGAGCCCGCTTATGTGGCTGGGCTGGTGTGTCAAGGCACTCTTTCCCGCCTTGACACGGCTGACCGGCCATATAACGATCAGCGATCGAGGAAGGGGCTACTTTCCTTATATTCTTTGGTTTTGATCTCCTGGCTGTCGGTCCCGTGCTCCTGGCAATTCACGGGATGCAGGATTGCCGTGCGCACGGGTGTCCAGTTCCGATCGCGTGGATTGTCGCCGGTGAAGCGGTGCGCCGCTGCGGTCACGTCACGTGGACTGAGGGAGCACTGGGCCTGGACGAGGCGGAGCAGAGCGATGACGAGTTCGGGGATGACCGCCTTGCTTTGCCGAACCCTGACCACTTCGTCGAATCCGACGTAACCAGAGTCGTAGGCCAGCACGGTGGAGATGGCGTGTTGATAGTCGGCTTGGCCGGTATAGCAGGCATCCAGGATCAGCCCAGTCGTGTTGATCGTGGGGCGGTCGGGTCGGGCGGCGAAGTGGTGCCAGTGCAGCAGTGGCCCGTAGTCGGTCCATTCGGTCGCGCCGAGCCCGCCGTGGGGCATGTCTGGTCGAGGTCGGAAGCCGTGAGCGGACACGAGGGTCAGCAACGCCGGTAGCGTGAGCTGCTCCGCGAGCTCCTGCTCGTCCTGGCAAGGCACCAACTCGGGCTCGACGGGCGGTTGACCGTTGAACGCCTTCGAGACCTTCTTCTCGACCTGGCCGATGAACTTCATGCCAGCGGGGAACTCGCTGTAGGTGAGCAGTCGGACCGGGAGTAGCGCGTCAGCGTCGGGCATGAGCGAGGGTAGCCGGTCGACCAGTTACGACAGCCGATCCGGCGTCGATGTCCGCCTGCTCGCGTCGGTCCGATCGCTGTGTGATTTTCTGCGTCGGCGGGGTGCTGCTGGGCGGGTCCCGGGGACCGGCCGCCAGGCCGCACGCCCCGGGTGCCCGTCCCGGCAGAGCGGCCCCGAAGGGGCCGCCTTGATAGATAAAAGAAAGTTTGAACACGAGCACGCCATCATGCCGCCGAGCCAGGGCTGATGGATCTTCGATAAGTTCGGACGGGTCCCCCACCACGGGTACTGGTTCTGCGAAGGTGATCATGCGGGCTGTGATCGATCCGCGTGGCCGACGCTGACCCGCTCCTGAACAGGCGGCGGCTGATTCGGCGACGAGAGCACGTCTCGATCGCCAGCAGTGAACGCAGTGTCGCTCAGCGGTGACATTCTGGAGCCCCTGCGGTGGGCGTGACGTCTCCGCCGGCTGCATCGTACGGGCTGAGCACTACGAGCGTGTTGAGCTCAGCCCCTAAGATCGAGCTCGGGTAGCGTGACATTCGTGACGAGTCTCCTGGACACCGCTGAGCGCAACCGGGTCGCAGCCTTGGGTTCTCTTAACCCTAAGACGCAAGACTCTCTCGGGCAGTTCTTCACACCTGCCCGTGCCGCTCAACTGATCGCGTCAATGCCACGGCTACCGGAAACCGGATGCTTGCGTGTGCTTGATCCTGGTGCGGGTTCAGGCATGCTCTCAGCTGCTCTCGTAGCCCGTGTACTGGCTGAACGTCCCAGCTTGTCTGTCGATATCGTGGCGGTCGAACAGGACTCGGCAGTTATCCCGTACCTGAAAGCGACCCTCAGGGCCTGCGCTGACGAGAGCGAAGGCCGGGTTACCTTCACGGTGATCGAGGACGACTACATCCTCGCCTCGACAGGCATCGGTCAGGATCCGCGCCTGACCGGCTTCGATCTGGTTATCCAGAACCCTCCGTACGCGAAGCTGGCGGTGTCGTCCCCGCTGCGCACGGCGGTGCGAAGCGCCTGTATTGACACCCCGAACCTGTATGCGGCGTTCCTGGCGCTGGCGGCGGCAGCCCTGCTTGAGGGAGGACAGCTCGTCGGAATCACGCCTCGCTCGTTCTGCAACGGACCGTACTTCGGAGCGTTCCGCCGCCACCTGCTCGACCAGGTGGCGCTGGATCGGGTTCACGTATTCGACTCCCGGTCCACTGTGTTTGCCGACACCGGTGTGCTGCAGGAGAACATTATTTTTGCTGCGACCAAACGTGGTGCCCGGTCGCGTGTCGTGCTGTCGGTCAGCGCTGGGCACGAGGATGCACCCTCGGCCCGGGAAGTCGCGTATGACGATGTGGTTCACCGCGACGATCCGCACCAGTTCATCCGGATCACGTCGAATGAGCGTGACACCGAGATCGCGGAGCGCATGCTGGCCGCGCCGAGTACCTTGGTCGATCTGGACGTGACTGTCTCAACCGGTCGCGTCGTGGATTTCCGTTCACGGGAATGCCTTCGCACGGACGGTGACGAGTCGGCGCTGCCCCTGATCTATCCGGCGAACCTGCGTGAAGGTGTCGTGTCGTGGCCCCGGGAGATCCGCAAGCCGCAGTGGTTCGCACCTCTCACGGATAGGGATCTGCGGATGGTGATGCCTCAGGGCTGGTATTGCGTGGTGAAACGCTTCTCGGCGAAGGAGGAGCGCCGACGGATCGTCGCGGCCGTGTGGTCGCCGGAGCAGACACCCGGGGCGGTGGCGTTCGAGAACCACGTCAATGTGTTCCACGCGGGTGGCGCTGGTCTGGACCGCGACCTTGCGTTCGGGTTGTCGCTATGGCTTAACTCGTCTCTTGTGGACAAGTTTTTCCGGACTTTCTCCGGTCACACCCAAGTGAACGCGACAGACCTGCGGACCTTGCGGTTCCCCGACGAGCGTGCGCTGCGGGAGCTGGGTTCCCGAGCAGCGGGGACATTGCCCGCTCAGGAGGAGATCGACCGGCTGGTTGACGGTGTACTCGATTTGGTGGAAGCGACTGCATGATCAGCGATCCGAAGGTTACCGAAGCTCGTGAGATTCTCGCCGCTCTGGAGATGGACGACGAACGCACTAACGAACGTTCCGCGCTAACTTTGCTTGCGCTGCTGAAGTTGCGTCCCGGGGACCCCTGGAGTGCTGCCGCGAACCCGATGCTGGGGACGCGAGCGATCATGGACTGGATTCGCGACGAGTACGGCGTGAATTACGCGGCGAACACCCGCGAGACAATCCGCCGGTTCACTCTGCATCAGTTCGCCGATGCCCTGCTGCTGGCGCAGAACCCCGACCAGCCGGACCGGCCGGTGAACTCTCCTAAGTGGAACTATCAGGTGACGTCCGAGGCGCTGACGGTGATCCAGTCCTACGGGACGGGCACATTCACGTCGTCGCTGGCGGCGTACCTGGCGAAGGTCCCAGGGCTGAAGGCGCAGTATGCGGCTGCCCGAGAACGGAACCGTATCCCGGTGACTCTGCCTAGTGGTGAGCCGTTCACGCTCTCGCCTGGTGGGCAGAACGTGCTGATCAAGCAGATGGTGGAGGAGTTCTGTCCGGAGTTCACACCTGGAGCGGAGATCCTCTATCTCGGTGACGCCGACGCGAAGTGGGCACGGTGTGAGACAGACCGGCTGGCTGAGTTGGGCATCGTGGTCGATCAGCACGGAAAAATGCCTGACCTGGTGGCGTACTGGGGCGAGAAGGACTGGCTTGTGTTGATGGAAGCGGCCTCGTCGCACGGTCCGGTGGACGCCAAACGACACGGAGAGCTGGCGACACTGTTCAGCGGTACGGGCGCTGGCCTAGTGTATGTATCGTGTTTTCCCGACCGTAAAGAGATGCGCAAGTATCTGCATCAAATCGCGTGGGAGACCGAGGTATGGTGCGCGGACAATCCGACACATCTCATTCACTTCAACGGTGAACGATTCCTGGGACCATACAAGAAGTAACCGAGCCTTGTTTGCGATAATTCAAGATCGTATTTTGATCAAGTCTGACAGTCTTTGTTTTGGCAGTCGGTGACGAGAGTGCCAGCAATAGCGGGTTGGCCGCCAGGCTAGCGGTGGCGTCAGATTCGCGGCCGGCCTGGCGCGCACCAGTCCTGCGGAGCCGGAAAGTGTCGGCAGTCACGCGGGTTAGTCCGTTCGCTTGATGGCAGCGATATTCCGCACCGGGTCTCGACTCTGATACGCCACAGTCGTGCTCATGAATGATGTTCACAATCCAGGAGAGAGAAGAAATACGGCGTCGGATCGGCATTGGCGTAGCGATGAGGACGGGGAGTTTCCCCGCACATCGACAACAGCCGACGATAACGCCTGCGTTCGACCAGGGGTGACCGCCGAACAGGAAACCGAACTCGTGGCGATCTGCCTGCGGGCCGCTGAGGTGATGGCCCTGACTGCCACGAAGATGCTTGACCTGGTGACCCTCCACAATGACATGGTGCGCGCCGGAGGGTTGGACGATGCCGATGTGCGTGCGGAGTATCAGCGCAAAGCGCACGTGATTGCGGCCGAGATCCCGCGCGGGGTCATACGTCAGTGCAGTGAGCAGATGCGGCAAGTGCTCGACATATCTGAGGCTTGACCTAAAGTCCGGCAAGACCGAAAATTGTCGGCTAGCTCGCCCCGGCACCTCCGCGGGCGGACCGTCTTGACACTTAAGCGTCAACACGGCACCACGCCTTCGGGTGACACTCGACCGCTGTTTGCGCTGGTAGCGTCGACTACTCACTGTAGAGCTGCGTGAGGGTGGGTTTCCAAGATGATGCGCAAAGTGGTCCGGTTCTACGAGCTGCGAGCCGAGAAGAAGGTCGGTAACGGGACACGGACGGACCCGGTGTCGAACGACTTCTGGCCGAAAATGGCCAAACATGTGGAGGCGCTGCCAGCGGCGGACCGACAAATCAACATCCGTGGACGCACCACCCACGGCGAGAGCCGCACCGGCAAGCAGCCCGCGACCCGCTACTTCTACATCGCCGGAGTACGGGAGCGCGCGGAGTGGCCCGACAGTCTCAGCAGCGCAACGGGCATCGTGGGCGATCTGGAGCCCCAAGACCAGGACGCGGTGCTGGTCGAGCCGACCTACGTCGTCCCGTTCGGGGCATCCAATCAGATCGCGGTGCTCACCATGTCAGCGGCGTCACCGCGCGTGACCGCACTCGAGTCGTGGTTCTCGTCGATGCTGGACCCCAACGGGATCGTGCACAACTACACCCTCGTGCCGATCATCAACTCCCGCGTCTCCGAGCGGCTAGCCGACGCCCAAGGAGCGACGATCCTTCGAGTGAAGGTCGAGCCGGACGTTGACGTCCCGGAGACGGGCGGCGGGCGGATCGGCGCGGCAGCGCGGGCAGCGAAGCGGGTGTCGACCGAAACCGACATCGAACTGGGCTGGACCCTGGGGCATCGCTCGGGGCACGAGGACACGAAAACGACCCTGCTGGAAGGGGCGCGCTGGGTGCGGGAGGACTTCGTGAAGAGCGCCGAGGTCAGCTTGGAGATCCCTGACGGTGATGATCTCAAACGGCTCAAGTATGACCTGATCAAGGAGCAGTTCACCTCAACGCAGAAGTTCGACATCCAGCGCGACGAGAGGCCGTCGGAACTGTCGGTCCTGACTGGTATGAACAACGCCATCGAGGTGTTCCGAAAGGAGTTCTCGTAGCCGGTTGGTCCGCGTGGCCCAGCTAAGGCGGGATGACCTTGGGAGGGGCCGTGGAGCAGGCGGGGAACGCCGACGAAGAACGCAAGGTCGGCCGGCTGCGATCACTGTTCGCAGCGGCGAGGAAGGCGTGCTCGAACCATCCACTGTGGGTCGCGCTCGTGCTCCTGGTCGGGGTCGCCGCGCATGGTGTGCTTACCATCTGGTGGCGGTTTCTCGACCCGTACAAGAACCTGGCGCTGGACGCGAACACCGGAACCGCGGTGACCCTGTATCTAGGAGCCGCTGCCGCTGCGGCGATCGTCGCCGGTTTCGCGGGTGTGGTCATCGTGTTCACGATCGGGTCGGAAGCTCGGCGTATCCGGTTCTTCCGGTTCGAGTCAGGCAAGCCGCTGCAACGCGCGTGGCTGGCGGTGGTGGCGGAGCCGTTCGCGGCAACACTGCTGGGGCTGGTCGCGGCGATGGTCCAGGTCACCTCGGGCAAACGGGTCGCGCCGTGGCTGTTCGAGCTCGGGCTCGTCCTGCTCGTGCACGGTGCCACATTGTTGTTGTGGCTGTTGCGGGAGTTGGTGGAGATCGTCTACGCCAACGATGTCGAGGCCGACACGAAAGATCGCGAAATCCCCGCAGACACCCTCTTCCCCATAAAGAACGCGGACAAGGTCGGGCAACCAGGCTTCGCGAAGCAGCCGAAGCGGCGAGGTAGGTCTCGGTAGCCACCGCGACGCACCCAGGATCGGGCACAGCTTGTCAGCCGTTGCGCTTGGAAGTATCTGTCGCTCGATCGTCTACCTCTAGCCATCTTGACGTTTCACTGTGCGTATCGGTTTTACTACCGGCTTCTATTGTTCGGGAGCGGCTTGTTACCTGCGGGTTTACCGGTGGCAGTCCACAGACGGTGCGCGATCGGCTACGGTGATATGCGCCGCTGATCGGCCTAACCGATCAGGGCGCGATAGGTCGCACCGATCACGCACGCATTGACGAGGGGTCAAGAGGGGCATGAGCGAGGGTGGGTTCTCCGATAGAGCGTCTGAGCTGGCGAGAGAGGCGTTCGCCGCTGGGGCTGCGGGGTACTACGAGACAGTATCGAAGCTGGAACATCGCACTGAGTTAGCCGCTAACGACACGACCGCAACAGCCGGTCAAGGTTTCACGCTCAGCCCCGACCAAGCCCGCGCGGCACTCGAAGAAGTGAACGGATTTGTGCTTCGACTGGAACAGATGAAGTTGAAAGCACAAGGACTTCAGCAGCTCAAGCCACCCGCGCAGGACGTTGTGAGCGTGGAATATAACGGGAAGCTGACCGAGGGGTTTTTAGGTGCCATTACCCCGTGGAACACAGCGGCGGCGTTTGATAAAGCGGCTCAACAGATCGACGACGAGATTCGATACCTTAAGACCCTGCGCGCAAAGCTACATAAGGCATTAGGCATCACCGTCGAAAACGAAGCGGATACCAAGACGGCAATCGACAACGCGGGCGCGGGTGCCGAGACTCAAGGGGGCATGGCCGGATGATGACCAAGGCAGCGAAACGCGGAGCAGTGGCGGCAGGTGTCGCCGTGCTGTTGACCGCATGCTCCACAGGGTCAACGGGGAACACTCCCACGCTTACCCCTGCGCCGTCTAGCAACCCGGCAACATCGGGTAGTCCAGCTAACGCGTTGCCATACGCAGGTGCCCCGAAAGTGCAAAACCCTCTACCTGCCACTGTTCTAGCCGGTGACCCATGCGAGACAGCGCTCACCCCTGCGCAGGTGAAGCAAGCTATCGGTGTGGAAGTAAAGGGCGAACCAGATAAGACGGGCGGGGTCGGCCCCGCGTGCAGTTGGGCAAACCGCACGACGCTAGGTCTAATACGTGTCAGCTTTGTAACCGAAACCCGCACCGGCCTTAGTGGAGTGTACGAGAACACCCGCCCGAAAAACCCGGTGTGGCGTCCTCTTCCTGATATCCAAGGCCTCCCGGCTGTAGCGTTCTCGAATAACACAGACTCAGACTGCACCGTGTCGATCGGTCTAGCTGACGATCTTTCGGTTGATGTGGGCGGTTTCCTCGGTGACTCGAAACAGGGTAAGGCTGATTCGTGCGAGGTGACCGCGCAAATGGCCGAGCTCGTGGTGACCACGCTCAAGCAGCGGGCGGGGGCGTGACACGGTGAGCCTCTGGGACGACGCGCGGAACCTGGTGACCAAGGCCGTGCACACCATCGAGGGCGGTGTGAAGGCCGGACTTAACGCCGCTGCCGAATGGGTCGGTGGCCTGTTCGCTGGTGGCGGCAACGCTGGC
The DNA here is from genome assembly GCA_049998115.1 of Amycolatopsis sp. cmx-4-19. GTDB lineage: Bacteria > Actinomycetota > Actinomycetes > Mycobacteriales > Pseudonocardiaceae > Amycolatopsis. The sequence goes on from JAEBEO010000004.1 coordinate 396,710, forward strand.
CGGCTAGGGCGGGTCACCTCCATTGACGAGGCGGTCAAGGCGATGCTTGCCGGGTCAAGCGAGCAGTGGCACACCGGGGCGCGCACCGCGACGGGCTTGGCTGAGGATCACCGCGCGTTGTCGTCGGAAGTTCTCGCATTCGCGGGAAAGTTCGAGTCCGCGTGGACCGGTCACGCTTCGGACGCGGCGCAGGCTCGGATGAAGAAACTTAGTTCCGCGCTCACTGTCACCAGTGACACGCTCGCCGATAACAGCGGCAACGTGACCAACGTGGCGAGCCACTTCGACAGCACACAGAAAAAACTGGTTCCGCTGCCAGACAAGCCACCAGAAAAGAGCTTCCTAGATTCGGCTCTGCCATGGAACACCGACACCGAAAAGGAGGTAGGTGACTACAACCACTCCTCCAAGCAGAACGCGGAAGCCTACAACTCCTATGCCACCAGCACCCGCACACAAGCGAAGCTGTTAACCGGCGACTACGGCACGCTCGGAGAGTTCGACGCCGGAGACGTCACCATCGCCCCTGGCCCCGGTACACCGGACGCGAAACGCGGCCCGGTTAAGGGGTTCGGCGCTGACCGCTTCGACCGCGACACCGGACCGGGAACAGTGGCCCCGCCGTCGTCGGGACCTGCGCCAGTAACGCCGGGACCATCCCCGAGCGCGGGACCAGGCGAGCGCACCGCCTCTCCTGCCCCTGCGCGGCACCCGGCAGCGCACGAGGAAACGACCGCCTCGGGGTGGACACCACCCGCGACCAACCCCAACCCGGTCACCCCTGGTCCGGGCGTTCCTCCCGTGAACGTTCCCGGAGGAATCGACGCGCGCGCGGCGAACCCGTACGTCGGGGGCGGCTGGAACCCTGGCGCGGTTCCTGGCAGCGGACCCGGCGCGGGCGGAAGGATTCCGGGCGGCAGTGGCCCCGGCAGTGGGAGCGGTGGCGCTCCGGGCACGGGGCGGCAAACGGGGATGCGCGGCCTACCCGGTGAACCCGGCACGGTCGGTGGCTCGGGGTCGTCGCGCACTGGTGGCCGCCCCAGTAGCACCCCTGGCATGATGCCCCCGGCTGGAGCGCGGGGTAAGGGTGAGGAAGACCGCGAACGGCAACGCAAGTACGTCCAAGACGACGACGCGCTGTTTACCGAAAAGGGCGACAAGCTGGTCGACCCCGAAACCGGGTATCCAGCCGTGCCGCCAACCATCGGCAAATAAGCTTCACCTCGGTCCCCGCAAACCGGCGAACACTTCCCCCTTGTCGACCCATCACCAAAGGGTGTGCCCGTGAGTGTGCTCGAACGCGCCGTCGTGTTGCCCCGTCAAGGATTCCTCACCGCATGGTCGATGATCGACCTACCCGACCCGCACCCGATCATCGGCACGGACCGGCACCTGTGGACCGATGACGAGAGCACCCGCGCGCTCCACGAAGAAACCCTCACACTGTTGGTAGAGAAGGGCTTAGCGCGTGGCGGCAGGCTAAACCCGCTCTGGATCAACACACTAACCCTGATGGCGGCACCCGCTCGCGAGTTCTACGCGTTTAGCCAGTACCGCGACGACTCCCACGGCGCGGTACTGGTCGCCGCCAACGACACCGACGCGCTACGCGTCATCGCGGACCCGCAGGCGGTGATCATCGAACCCATCCCCGCGACCCGGCTAGCGACCGCGCTGTTTGATTCGCTGCCGCCGATCGACCCGGCCGCCGGGGTGCGGGCTGTATCGATGACACGGGCGGAAGCGGAGAACGGACCAACACACCCCGACGACCCGCTAGCCGAAGCCCCCGACACCCGCGACTACGACGAGCTGGTGTCCGTGCTCGGTGCGCCGCGTGACGCTGCGCACCAACTGTATGCCGCGTGTCGCCGCGATGGTGAGCGCGTGCGGTCGAGCCCGATCACCGCGTTGGACCTGACTGGGCGGGGGCGGGTGCTGACCTACGCCACCGGCGACGATGAGATCGTGATGCACCCGGCCACCTTCCGGGACTCGATCCTCGCCCTGAACGACACCCTCGACGGACTGCGCTAACCCGCCATTGCGCACCTCAAGGGGCCTGTGGCGGGTCGTCGGGTTCACGGTTGGGCCAATGCCAACCAGGCGGAAGCCGTGCGGCGTGGTTGGGTTCGGGTTCGAGGCGGGGTTCGATGGACTGGCCGGCTTGACGCTTAAGTGTCAAGCTGGGCGCTTTGGAGTCCGCGGCGTCCTCACTGTCGCCCCTGGTGGCGTGCTCAACCGCGTGGGTGACGGTGCGACGCATGGCGCGTAGTCGGGCGGTGCGGTGGTGGTTGTAGACCACGAGGAACAGTCCGTAGGCCAATGGCGGCGCGAGGACCAACCCGAACGTCAGGACCAGTCGCCCGATATCCACGTGCTGCCCTTCCGCCTGGGGTGGAGTGGCAGCCCACGAGCGGCGCGGGGTCGGAGTGGTCCCTCCCGCCTGCAACCCTCGTACGTCCGGTGATCGATCCGGACGCGTGAGGGGCTGGTCGGGCGGGTGAAGCGCTCGCGCGGGGCCTGGCTCGGCTCGTGGGCTGCCTGGTCCGACCGCCGCAGGCCGGACCGTGCGTCGGGTAGGGATGTTGCGAGAACCACCCGACACGTGCTCACGATTGCCGGTGCGGAGTGGGCGCGGGAAGATAGCGCGACGGGTTCAGCTTGCGATGTGGTCGAGCCGATCAACGACTGATCGGCTCGGCTGTTCACAACTCGCGGCGATGCTGCGCATTAGCGCGCCTGCGGTCGATGATGTCGACCGCTGTAAGGGCTCCCTCCCCGAGTTTCACGAGCTGTTCCCGCGTGAGGGCCGTACTGGTCCAGCGTCCGGCTTTGACGTCGGAAAATTCGATCTCGCCGTGCAGGTCGGCTGTCACAGTGCACCGGATGTGGGGCGAGTCCAGAACGGTGATGACTTCTACGCGCACCCGGTCACTCATTGAGCCTCGCTCGTTGGCCAGGTAACTAGTGCTCGGTCGAGCAGTGCTCTGGCTTCGGTAGCGGCTTCCTTGCTCAGAACCAACAATGCGCCTACATCAGTCATTTGGCCACCGAAGCGGAATTCGACCACATCGGTGAATACGCGCATATATTCCGGTACAAACCTCTCAAATTTCAGTGAATTCTCACTCTGGATTGCGTTCAAGGACCCGAATCTCCTTACGCTTAGCAGTTAAACGAGTGCGCAGCGCCACCTTTAGAAAATAAGGATTCCCGCTTTGCCTACCCGTTTTTACGGCGTGTCGCTTATTGCTATTTTCACTAAGCAGTCCATGCGAGCGAAAGGTGCAAATCAACCGACAACATCCATAGAATAGGTGCAAATCCACCCTAAGTCATTCGCCCATGATGATGAATGACTTTTCGTCTCGCTACGCGTCGTATCTATTTCTCTAGAGTGAAATATGGGGAATTGGTTATGCCTGCACGTCTCACTGCTTCAAGGTGGCAGTTGGGGCTTATGCTCCAACGTCTTAGAGAACGAGCGCGGATTTCCCAAGTGCAAGCAGGTAGCCACATTGGCGTTTCCGACAGCAAGCTAAGCCGCGTCGAACAGGGCGTAGCCGTTCTCACCCAAGAGCGAATTAAAAGGCTGCTGGACATCTACCAAGCAACACAGGAAGAACGCGACGCCGCGTCAGCGCTAGGAGTCGCCGCGCGTCAACGCTCTGACTACCAACGGAAAAACAGCCTTCCAGATGTTTTTCAACGGTTTGCCGACCTCGAAGCGAATGCGACTGAGATATTTGCCTACGAAGCAAGCGTGATACCCGGCCTCTTGCAGTGCCCCGATTACGCACGCTCGATCATGGAATCAGCCGGTGCCGCATGGTGGCCAGAAGAGCAGCAAGTCACAGCAGTTCAAGAACGCCTGGCATTCCGGCTTGAACGGCAGAATAAGGTGTGGGGGTCCGGCAAGCAGCGCTTACACTTTGTCATCGGCGAGGCCGCACTCTTGGCGAACACGGGTGGCTCCATTGTGATGCAGAGACAACTGAGTCACCTTCTGATGAGGTCACATGAGCCCGCCACGACGATTCAGGTGCTTCCACTGTCCGCGCCGAGTAATCCCGTACCGAGCGCCGGATACACGATGTTGAATTTCGGAGATCTCGTGAACCCCGTCGGTATCGTCTATTCGGCTTACGGTCCATCGACTTTCTACATCGACAAGAGCGATACTGAGTCTCTGGCGCGAGTATTTACCGACTTAGCGCAGATGGCTTTACCTCCACAGGAAACCCGTACCACGATCACCGCAGCACTAAGCAAGATAGGTAGCAATGTCTAGTCCTGCCCCTAGAAATACCTGGTTCAAAAGCGCCCGTAGCACTGGTAACGATCCCGCTTGCGTCCTTGTCAGGTACCGTGGCGACTCTGTGGATATTCAAGACTCCAAAGACCCGCACGGTCCCCACTTAGTCGTATCACAGGAAACCTGGCAGGACTTTCTTCTCCTGGTCACGCATCGCCGAAACACTGCGACTGCCGGGAATAATGTTACCGACAAGATCCCGACTCGCGCCGAGTTAAATCTCGCGGGCGCGCAATGGTTCGGCTTCCCCAACTTGCTGGAGTTCGCTTTTGTGTCGCATGAATCGACGGTTTTTTCCGTTGTGCGTCAAGGCGACAAGCGTCTTGTGTTCACGCCTGCGGAGTGGAACGCATTTGTTGGCGGTATTCACGACGGAAATTTCAAACGATCAACTGTGAACGCCTAGGCATCACCGTTAAGTGATGGGAGGGTTGAGTGTCCAGGTGACCGCGACTCCTGATGTTGGCATGATCCAGCCGTCGATGCTCACGTCGACTGGTGCGGGAAGTTCGGGATCGCTGGAGTTGATACGTGGCTCGGTGTCGCTGGCGAAGAAGTCGAGCAGACTTAGCCGGGAAATACCGGTGTTGAAGTGGCTGATTTTGAGTGCGTAGCCACGGGTGGGGATATCCACGGTGAAATGGAGTGATCCTCCGTCGCGGGGAACGCGGATGCGGTAGGTGTATTCCTCGTGGTGCATCCCATCATCCGAGCCAGAGCGTGTCTTGCTGGGCGTGGCACGGTAGAGCTGCTCTCCCCGCTTGATCGTGCGGGTTATAGGGTAAGGGTGGCCGTTGAGTTTGTAATCCAGGACGGCGAAGGTGTCGGAATCATCGGCGCTGATTCCTTGCGCTGGCGCGACGGTCCAGTAATCGGTAAAGCCGCGACTTAGGTAGTAGTCGCGCGAATAACGCCTGGGAGAACACAAAAATGTGCGCTCCCCTACGGGAGCGGTAGTGAAATGCGCGCATTTCACTACCGCTGTTAGTGTATCGACCTCGCTCGGATCAGACGTGGTAAGGGTGATCTCAACAGTGGCGTTCTCGCGATGGGCCGTTGATTGATTCATCCAGTCATGCAGCCCGCGAAACCGTCCAAAGAACACCGCCGCCAGCACCTTTTTCAGCAACTCGATCAAGCGGGTATCGGCGAGATTTCGTGCGGCGAAATCACCTAACAAGCTCAAGCCGCCCATTGTCAATAAGGCTTCTGAAAAAGTGTCCGCGATCCTGCCTGCATCAAGAAGGAGCAGGACGATACCGGCGGCGATCAAAAGCAGCGAAATGACAATGAGTCGAGCGCGGTGAAGGCGAAACAGTAACCGTTCTTTCGTTGTGCGTTTACCGCGCGTGCTCATATCGATAACAATAACGCAGCGATTCGAAATTCGAGTCTGTATGTCAAAACAGGAAAGGCCCCGACGTGGACGCCGGGGCCTTTCCTGTTTTGAGGGGGCTACTTCTTCTTGTTGGGGTCGGTGCTCTCGTGCGTGTTGCCCTGGGTGCCGCCCTGGCCGCCGCCGGGGATCTCCACGAGCTGCCTCCTGTGTGACCGGTGCATCCCACCTCTCCACGATGGGGTGCGGTAGGACGCAATACAACGTATAAGCCGCCAACAGTCAAGCCGCCAGTGCATCGTCTCTGGTCTCTTGAGCCGCGAGCCGATCAGCTAGATACGTGCCAGAGCCCATCTTTGAAGCGGCCCGGATCCTGGGCGAGCGGATCAAGGCGCGTCGCAGGGTGCTTGCGATCAGCCAGGAGAACCTGGATGCCAGGACCGGTGTTCATTTCTCGTACATCGGCCAGGTCGAGCGGGGTTTGCGGAACTTGAGCTTGCGGAATTTGCTGAGGCTCGCTGAGGGGTTGGAGATCGACCCGGCCGAGCTGGTGAAGGGTCTGCCCGCTCCGCCCGCTTCACCTCAGGAAGAGGACGCTGACGGCAGACCGTTGCGGCGTCCGCGCCGGGGGTGATCGGCTCGGCCGAACCGCTCGAACGGGCTAAGCGCTGATCGGTTCGGCCGATCGGCTTGACCGATCACCGCTCGCGCGCGTGCTACACACCGCGTCCCTGTGCGTCTACTCTGGGTTGCATGACCCAGCTTATGAGCTGCAATCAGGACACCTGGTGAACACGTCCGGAGCGGGCGAGACGCTGATCCCGGCTGCGGTCTGGGATGAGCCGTTGATGCGCGAAGCGCTGCGGAAACGGGACGTCGGCTCGGTGTTTCTGCTGCTCAGGCGGCATGGTGTGTCTCAGCGTCGGATCGCGTCGCTCACGGGTCAGAGTCAGTCGGAGGTCTCCGATATCGCGAAAGGCCGTCAGGTGATGGCCTATGACGTCCTGCTGCGGATCGCGACCGGCCTGAAAATCCCGCTGGGGTTGATGGGGCTTGCCTATACCCCGGACACTGAGACCAGCGCGGCCCTGTCCGCTGCCCCGATGGCTGCGCGGGAGGTGACCGACACCATGCCCGACCGCCGTCAAGTCTTGGGTATCGCCGCGAAGCTCGCCGTCGGCGCTGCTCTCACCTCGGCTGAGCTTGCACTGCTGTCGGTTCCCGCTGTGGCGACACCCACCCCGGCGCGCGTCGGCAGATCCGAAGTGCAAGCGCTACGGCAACTGACAACCATGCTGTGGGAGCAAGAGAAGCAGCTCGGCGGCAATACGGTGCGGGATGCGGTAGTTGCTCAACTCGGGTGGGCGCGGTCGCTGCTGCGCTCCACCCATAGCGATGAGATCGGCAAGCAGCTTTACGCCGGATTGGCTGATCTGCTGAGCCTGGCCGGCTGGGCCTCCCACGATGCCGGACTGCCGGGGGTCGCGGTGTCCTACCTGGGGCAATCAATGGCCGCAGCCGGTGAGATTGACGACCCGATGCGCACCGCGCTCGCGCTGGAGCAGACCGCTCGGGTGTATCTGCGGTTGGACTCGCCAGGCGAGGCGGTCAAGATGACCCAGTTGGCCACGGTGGCGGCTGCTCGGGCCGACATTGGGGAGCTTGACGCCCTGGTGCATTCCACGACCGCCCGCGCGCACGCGGAGATGGGCAGCGTCCGCCAGGCCCTGGACGCGCTGACGGTCGCGCACGAAGCGTTGACGGTCGATTCCGCGGTGATACCCCAGCCGCGTGGTTTCGATGCTGCCGCGCTCGACTCGGAAACGGGCCGGGTGCTGGCGATCGCCGCTACTCATAACCGTGCCTACGCGCCGAAAGCGATCGAGGCGCTGACTGCCTATACCGCGACCACGGATCCGCTGCGGATCAAACGACGTGCTATTTCCACGGCTCAACTTGCGGGCGTGCTGTTTCGGGCTGGGGAGGGGGGCGAAGCGGTGGTCGCTGGGCAGCGCGCGCTTGAGCTCGCGTCCACGGTCAAGTCGAGTCGCGTGGTCGATCATCTCGCCGATGTGCGGGCGGAGGCGATCCGACACCCCCGCGACAAGGGTGCGGTCGACCTCGCGCGCCGGATCGACGCCGCCGCGCGCCGCTAGCCTTCATACATCACCGACACCGCGAGCGGTTCTTTGTCGGATTAATGACCGCACGGTCGCGACACTGGTAACGTTGGGTGCGCGTCCGTGACGTGTCGTGACAGTGACCGGCGTTCGTGAGCTCACTCGAACGCACTAACCCTCCGGTGCGGTGGTCGCGCTCTGGGGCCGACATGGGGCGCGGATGGGCGAACCGGCGCTAATAATGATTATTGGCCATCCGCGATTAATGCGGACAGTTGTCACCCTCTACGTCAATGGTGCACACAGTGGGCCGAACCGGCGATGAAAGGTACTCCGTTTTACCGAGCGCGATGAGTGAACATCTTTTACCGGGTGATGCTTAATTCTCGATCGGGGTTGATCAATCTTCGTGGTGGCGCGGGGATTATCGGCGCGGCAACACTGGTGTCGGGAAGGTTCAGACCATGACGGCGCTGGAAGGGAGGTATCGCGGTGAACGTATCGACGTCAGTTCGCAAGTCAGCGCCGCAGCGGCGACCCCGTATCGGCTTGTTGCCGTGCGCGAGGTGCACGTGCACCCGGTGCTCCGTTTCGGTGACCAATGGTCGAAATAGCTGCGGCTCGCCCGCGAGCCAGATAGGCAAGGAAAAGGCGAATCCTTCTCGCTTTCTGGGACGCGCGTACCGAGCGGGTGGCGAGAACGAACGGTGGCAACGGGGCCGCGTGAGGCCGATTTCCATTACGGGGAACCATATGTAGGCATATATAAGGAGCGATATTGTCCGGCGATGACGCGACCACGGCTCGCGATGGCGACGACGATCTGCGCGTGATCGCGGATCGGCTCGCCGCGCTCGAAGCGCTTTATGGTGATGTCAAGCGTCGCGTCGAGGCTTTGCCTGACGAGGACGCTCCTCCTCTAACTTAGCTAGGCGCTGACTGATGTCGGTGTGGAGTTCCAGCAGGTTGTCCAGTCGGGCGAAGATCTGCTGGATGACGGCGGGCTCCACGCCGACCCCGGCGATGTCGGGTTGCGGCTGGCTAGGTTTGCGCAGGACGATCGTTCCCTTGCGGTCCCACGGCTGTATCAGTCCTTCTTCCCGCAATGCGGCGAGCGCCCGCTGCACGGTAGTGGTGGACAACTTGTGAACTTTGGACAGCTCGCGCACCGACGGGAGCATGTCGCCTATCTGGTATTCGCCCGAGTCGATCGCGCTGCGCAGACCCTCCGCGAGCTGGGCGCTCGACTGTAACGGGCCGCCAGGATTCGAAGGTGGGCTCACCATGTCCACCAGCCTATCTGTGGTACCTCACCTAATACAAGCGATGCACCTGCCACACCTCTTGACTGTGGTACCACACATGCTACAGTCTGCTGTAGTACCACAGTTGGCACACTGAGATACGGAGGTGGTGGCATGCAGAATCTTCCGATCAACCTCAGCGGCTTCCGGTTGCTGGTGACTGAGGAGCCCGCCGTCAAAACGCGTGAGATCGACGGCAAGCGAGTGCCGGTGACCAACCGCAACGGTGAAACGCAGTTCGTGGTCGCGGTGTTCTGCAAGCGGCAGCCGATGCCGGGGCAGGAGCAGCAAGACCGCGGTGAGGAGATCCGCGTGAACCTGCCGGTCGACCCTGGCTCCGGTTTTGAGGTCGATACCCGCGTTGAGCTGATCGACCCGGTGGTCAACACCTACGAGATGCGCAACGACTTGGGCGTGATTACCGCCACGGGCCAGTGGTACAAGGCCGCAGGACTCAAGCCGCTGACCGCGCCACCCAAGACCAAGGAACGCGCCCCCGCTACCACCTAGGGCGGTAGCGCGAACCCCAGTTTCTGTTGGGGTGTAACACATTTTGTTGTTTGACAAATCCATAGTGGGCCAAACCATGCCAAAAAACGGTGCCCTACGGCCGTTGTCTTGACGCTTAAGTGTCAACACAACGGCCGTAGGGCATGGACTGACGACGTGAAGAACAACAACCAAGGGAAGGAAAAGTGCATGGGAACACGGATAATCACTGAGGACTTGATGGTGGGCGGGCGTGGCACGCATACCGCGCATCGGGTGGATCGGTGGGTGGTGTCATGGCTGCCGGACCGGATCTTCGATCTGAGCGCGGCCATTACCGCGATGGTGCTCGGCGACATCTACGCCGACAACCCACCCGCCGATTCCCCACGGTGGCGGCAAGCCCGCGACTACGAACGAGAACTCGGCATCGACACCACCTATCGCCCCGCGCGGCGCGGTCGCGCAGGTATGAAGGGAGCAAGTTGTGGGTAGCAGGGCGAAGCAGAACGTGCTCGCGACACTGGCGGACATTCAGGACCAGGCGGAGCTGCTGGAGGACCGGGTGACCAACGTCGCCGACCTGGTGGCCGATATCCACAGTGGACTGTCGGTGCACACCACTGCAATCACGGTCAACCTGATGATGGCCGGTCGCAAGCTCGCCGCTCTGGTGGGCGTGCTGAACGCGATGGAGAACCGCTAGAAACCAAACAGGACAACAATAAGGGATGTGAGGTGTTCAGATGATCGACACGATGATTCTGATGAAACTGATCGACGCCTACCGCGCAACTGCCAAGGCGCTCGGTGTGATCGCTGATCGGTTCGACGGGCACGCCACCGTGCTCATGACGGCATCGGAAGGGCTAGGCGCGATGGGGCGCGGCTACTCCATCGACTTGCTCGCACACAAGAACCGTCTGGACGCCCTAGCGGAAGACCTGCTCGACCTGATCCAGAAGAAGACGTTGCTAGCAAAGGCTCGGAGGTGAGTGATGGCGACCCGAACAACGCTGTTGGAGATCTCGGAGGACTACCTGGTAACAGCAAAGAAGATCCGCGAGTTCGGCGATTTCCTCGAATCGTCGGCGGTGTTAGTCAACTCCGCGAACAAGGTCATGGCCAACCAGGTGAAAGTGGCAGGAATGAACCTGCTGATGTTGTACGTGCGGATCAACGACCTCGCCGGCCACGTGCACGATGGGGTGGACCGGCTCGCCGACCTAGAGTAGGCCGCCGTTCGGTCCCAAGCGGCACAACCTCAACCGATCAGCGCTCCTTACCGGCCCTAGTCGCATGCCCCACGGGGGTAGGCGTTAGGGCCGGTTTTTCTTGTCTAGAAAGGAAAGTTCATGGCCGACCCCTCGTCGCGTCGCCGGGGTTGGGAGGTGAAAGCCTTCCTGTGGGCGGCGCGGCACCCGGGAATGTGGCTCATCCCTACCGCTGTCATGTTCGCCGGGTCGCAGTGGGACTGGCGAGCGACCGGTATCACGCTTGGCGCGGTTGCTTTCGTGATGGTCGGGTGGTTTCGGGCTCATCCCGACACGTTCGACCAGTACGCCGCACCGTATGTTCGGGCGTGGTGGCGGCGCTGGACCAGCTACCTCGGCCCACGCTGGCACCACGTCCTACGAGCCTGCGAGCTGTCGACAACTCACCGCAAAACCAACGAGGAACGGTTTCCCAGGATCACCAGAGCCCGTTCTTACTCGTCTACAGTGGACACGCTGCACGTGCGGATCGTGGCCGGACAAAGCGAGAAACGCTTCGAGAACAAGACGGCGGAACTCGCGCACGCTTTGCGTGTGGAGCGGATCGCGGTGGAGCAGATCAAGCCGGGAACGATCGGGTTGGTCGTCCAACGCCGGGAGCCGTTCACCACGGTGATCCCGGCTCCGGAGATGCCCGAAACATCCGAGGCAGTGAACCTTAACGATGTGTATCTCGGTGAGACCGAGTACGGGAAACAGTGGCGGATTCCCGTACTGGGTAAGCACCTTTTCGTCGCGGGCAACACCGGTGCGGGTAAGAACTCGATCCCCATGTCGATCTTGCGGTCGCTCGCGCCGATGATCCGCGACGGGCTGGTGCGGGTGTGGATAGCCGACCCGAAACAGTTCGAGTTCTCCGCACTCCGAGACATCGCCTACCGGTACGCCGCTACCGGGCAGGAATGCGCGGACCTGGTCACCGACTTCGTAGCGGACATGCAAACGGAACAACAAGTTCTCTCCGCTAGCGGAACCCGCCGCCTAACCATCTCCCGCGAGACCCCGGTGAACTTGTTGATCGTGGATGAGATGGCCGCGCTGCTGGCTTATGGTGACCCGACTATCGCTCGGCAGCTTCGCGGACAGCTCTCGCTCGTCGGCTCGCAAGGCCGCGCCTCCGGGCACACCATGATCGGGCTCGTGCAGGAACCCACCAAAGACACCGTATCGATTCGAGACCTGTTCACCTGGCGGATCTGCCTACGGCTCACCGTGGGCAACCATGTCGACGGCGTACTGGGTGAAGACGCACGGCTTCGAGGAGCCCGCGCCGACGAAATCCCCGATATCCCGGAGGCTGCGGGGATCGGTTATGTGATTCGACCTCGCAAGCGGGTGCCGGTTCGTGTTCGCGCCGCGTATGTCAGCGACGCCGACATCGCCGAGCTCGTGCGTTTTGTCACCGCGTACGGACCGATCCCACGCGGAAGCGTTCACAAAAAATTACCCGCGCGATAGCCGTGACGTTATCCACCCACTCATCGGGGCACGGCCACACGGTCATGCCCCCGGCTTGTGTTTTACCAGCATTCTAGGGAGGTGGTCCTATGTGGACTCTCGATGACCGCATCTCCTACCGACTGGCCGCGACGGATTTTCCGCGCTGGCGCGAAAAAGTGATCTCCGTCGGCGGCTGCGCTCGCCCGATCACACTGCACGGCAAGACCCAAATCCGCGACACCGCAACCGGGTCACTGCTGCACAGCTTCAGCGGCGCGGTATTCACCCCGTGCGGCAACCGACGCGAAAGCGTGTGCCCGACCTGCTCGGCGCGGTACGCGGGCGACGCGTTCCATGTCGTGCGCGCCGGACTGATCGGCGGAACGACGACCGTTCCGGAATCGGTCGCGGACCGACCACGCGCGTTCGTCACACTCACCGCGCCAAGTTTTGGCCCGGTACATAGCAACCCCGGTTACTCAACGCGAGGTCGCCGGATTCCGTGCCGCTGCGGCGAGTATCACCACGAGGGCGACACCCGCCTAGGGGCACCGATCGACCCGGACACCTACGACTACACGGCGGCGCTGCTGTGGCAGGGGAACGCCACCGCGTTGTAGGCGCGTTTCGTGATTCGGCTGCGCCGCGAACTCGCCGCGCTCGCGAACATCCGCGTACGAGACTTCCCCCATGAGGCACGGATTTCTTACGGCAAGGTGGGCGAGTTTCAGCGGCGCGGAGCGGTGCACTTTCACGCCGTCATCCGTATCGACGGACCCGACGGGCCACACACCCGGCCGCCGGCCTGGGCAACCGACGAACTCTTAGAACAGTCCGTCCGCGCGGCGGTAGCCTCCAGCAAGGTCACCACTGAACACCCGGACGGGTCACCCCTGGCGCTGAAGTGGGGGCGGCAGCTCGACATTCGTCGTATCACCTCGACCGCACGCGCCTCGGTGGAAGACACCGACGGCGCGATCAGCGAAGCGCGGCTGGCCGCCTACGTCGCTAAATACTCCACAAAGGACACGGGAGCCACCACGGGAGGGGTCGACCGGCCGGTCCGTTCGCAACGGCACCTCGACTACCTCCGGGTGACGCCGCACCATCGACGACTGATCCAGACCGCCTGGACCTTGGGTGGACTGGAGCGGTACGCACCTCTGAACCTACGCAAGTGGGCGCACATGTTGGGATTTCGTGGGCACTTCCTCACCAAAAGTCGCGCCTATTCTATGACATTCACCGCGATCCGACTTGCTCGGCGAACCTACCGACTCGAAGAAAACCTTACTCGGCTTGGGTTTTCCGGGGGTGTCGAGTCGGTGGCGGTCATCAACGACTGGCGTTTCGTCGGCGCTGGCTACCGCGATGACGCCGAAATCGCGCTCGCTGCTGGTATCGCTGCGCGGCTGCGATCCAGAGAAAACCCTGTGAGGGAAGGGAGGAGCAATGTCTGAGGAGATCTTGTGGACACCGGAAGACGTGTCCCGCTACCTGGGTGTGCCGGTCACCACGTTGTACCGGTGGAAATGGCGTCGCGAAGGGCCACCGGTCCGCAAGATCGGCCGCCATCTTCGCTATGACCCCGCTCGCGTTCGCGAGTGGTTCGCCGCACAGCAATCGTGCGGCAAATCCCTACTATGAAAGGAAAAGCCTGTGGCACATATCCAAGACCGCTGGTTCCGGCAGAAGCGCGACGACAACGGCGAACCACTGTTCACCGAAACGGCAAACCCTCGCTAGAGCGAACCGACACCTACGGGGTTGGTTTGCGCTATAAGGTGCGCTACCTCGACCCGGACGGTATCGAGCGATCCAAAGCGTTCCCGGACAAGGCAAAGAAGCTCGCTGAGGACTTCCTCATCGAGATCGAGGCGAGCAAACGCGAGGGAACCTACATCGACCCGCGCGCGGGTCAAGTGTTGTTCGAGACGATCGCGACCAGATGGATCGCCGCTCAAACCTGTGACTACACGTCCCTGGAGCTGATCACGCGAGACCTGAAAAAGCACCTCATTCCCGTTTTCGGGCATCTGGCCGTGGGGTCGATCAAACCCTCGAACGTGCAAAAGTGGTTACGAGCGCTCCAGGACGCCGAAGTCAGCGTGTCGTGCCAGGTGCGCTACTTCGCCCACTTCACCGCGATCATGGAGTTCGCCAAAGACGACAAGAAGATCCGCGACAACCCCGCGCACGCCAAGAGCGTCAAAAGGCCGCGCCGCATCCTCACCCGCGTCCGGGTCTGGCCGATCCGGCGTTCGCACCAGGTGCGCGCGACCCTGCCGCCGCGCTACCGGCCGCTGGTCGACCTCCCGCGCGGTCTTGGCCTGAGGCAGGGTGAGGTGTTGGGGTTCTCCCTCGACGACGTGGACCGCGTCCGCAACGTCGCGAACATTCAGTGTCAGATCCGCATGGTGCGAGGCAAGCTCGTGTTCGCCCTCCCCAAGGGCGGCAAAACCCGGGAGGTCCCGATCTCTGGCGAACTCCTGGAACGGCTGGACGGCTACGCCCAGTTCTTCCCCTCCACCGCTGTCACGCTGCCCTGGCGGCATCCCGATGGCTCACCGGTCACGGTCCGGTTGCTGCTGGTGAGCGAGACCGGTAAGCCGATCAACCGGAACGTGTGTACCCAGAGAATCTGGAAACCCGCGCTCCGGCGAGCCGGGATCGCCAAGCCGACACCAGAGGACGGCATGCACGCCTTGCGGCATCTGTACGCGTCCGTGCTTCTGGACGCGGGCGAGTCCATCAAAGCGCTCGCGGCCTACCTCGGGCACACGGACCCCGGGTTCACGCTCAAGGTCTATACCCACTTGCTGCCCGGTAGCCACGAACGGACACGGGCAGCAATCGATGCCCTGCTCAACAGCTCACCGGACACCGACCAAGCGGCCTAACGGCCTGGTGACGGCCCACACGTCCGGATCCGCCGCAAAACCCCAGGTAGGACCCTATGATCGACCAAACAAGGGACCTTTGCTATCACTTCGGGTGGTGGTCACCCGTCGCGCGGTCGCCTCGCCGACGCCAAGGGCCTTCAAGTCCTCAGGCGGGCAAAACGGCGTATTGCCGCACGTAGAGGTCGGTGTAGGTGACCGGGCCGCGCGGACCGGGGACCTTGTCCAGGTTGATGCCCGTCTCGGGGACGGCGAGAAGCTTGAAACCGTCGAGCAGGCGGGTCGGGGCGTTCCAGAAGACGCCGGTGCCGGTGTAGGCGTCGAAGAACGCGTCGGCGGCGTCGCTGGATTCGGTGGCGATGCCGGCGGCCAGACCTGAGGTCTTTTCGTTGGCGATCTCCGCCGCTTCGGGCAGGCTCGCGACCTTCGCGACGGTGACGGTCGCTTCACGGTCGGAGTCGAGCGCCCATTCGTAGCCGATGGCGTGCTCGTGCGGAGCGAGCGAAGGCGTGACGCCACGTTCGGCCAGCGCGCCGGAGATGCCGGGCCAGACGCGGTCGTGGGCGTCTTCGTGGATCAGCAGCAGGTTCAGCCGGTTGCAGACGCCAAGCCGGTCGAGGCTGTTGAAGACCAGGTCGCGCACCTTGTCGGTGTCGGCCGCATCGTCGATGTACAGCACTCCGCCGCCGTCGGCGTGGGCCAGCGTGCGGACGCCGTGGACGGCCGCTTCGGTGGCCAGCGCGCGAGTGCTGTCACCGCTGCCGCGCAGGATCACCAGCGGCACGAGCTCGGGGAAACGCACCAGCGCGGACGCCGCTTCGCGTTCGGCGCGCGGTACCAGCTGGATGACGTCCGGGTCGATGCCCGCCTCGGCGAGCGCGGGGGCGATCACGATCTCGCGCAGGCGCCGGGCCGAGCCGAGCGCGGCCGAGCCGGTGCGGAGCACGCCGCCGTTGCGCGACTTCACCAGCTGCGAGGCGACGTCGACGGTGACGTTCGGGCGCGCCTCGTAGTTCGCGCCGATCACGCCGACCGGGCGACGTCGTTCCACCAGCCGCAGCCCACCGTCCAAAGTGGACACGTCGACGGAACGTTCCTGATGCGGGGCGCCGGCCAGCAGGCGGAGCTGCTCGGCCATGCCGGTCAGCCGCTCGGGGGTGATGGTGAGCCTGTCCAGCAGGCCCGCGCTCATGCCGTCTTCGCGAGCCTTGGCGATGTCCGCCTGGTTCGCCTCCAGCACCACGTCGGCGTGCTCGACCAGTCTGCCCGCCATGGCGTTCAGCGCGGCGTCGATCGCCTCGGCGGAGGCGGCGGCCAGCGACGGGGCGGCCCGTTTCGCCGATCGAGCGCAATCCTCGACGGCCTTGGCGACCTCGTCCATCTGGTGACTCCCTCCGCGCGGAACGAGTCACCAGTCTGCCGTACCGCCCCGGTCAGGCGGCGGTCGGCTCCAGCAGCCACAACCCGCCCGCGAAGAGACAGCTCACCGTCAGCACGGCCATCACCAGCACCCACAGCACGGCGGGCATCGCGGTCAGCCTGCCGAGCTGATCGGCGTCGGAATCCCGCGCCGCGCCCCGACGCCGCTTGATCTGCAGCTCGATCACCGGCCGCACGCCGCCGAACAACAGGAACCAGGTGAGCAGGTAGACGAAGATCGCCTGGAACCACGACGGGGCCACCAGTGCGACGAGCCCGAGCACCACCGAGCTGGTGACCACCGCGAACACGCCGTAGGTATTGCGCACCATCACCAGCACGCCCAGCAGCATCAGCGCCATCACGATCAGCACCACGGTGATCAGGTCCGACGACAGCAGCCCGGCGAACACCAGCCCGAGCACCGCGGCCGCCGGATACCCGGCCAGCGCGGTGAACGCCATGCCCGGTCCCTCGGGTTTGCCCCGGGAGACGGTGACGCCGGAGGTGTCCGAGTGCAGCTTGATCCCCCGCAGCCGCCTGCCGACGAGCACCGCGGCCAGCGCGTGCCCGGCCTCGTGGACGAGGGTGATCAGGTTGCGGGCGATCCGCCACGGCCTGCCCGAGACCACGACGAGCAGCGCCAGACCACCGGTGACCAAGGTGATCGTGCCGGGCGGGGTGGACTGGGCGATGTCGGAAACCGTTTCGGCGGGGGACGAGCTCACCTGTCCAGCTCACCACAAGCCGCGTTCGTCCGGTGTCAGGCGGTCATGGAACCCCCGATCTCCCGCATGCGAGACTCACCGGTCGTTCCGCAGGGCGAACGCCACCCAGCTCCGGAACGGCCGCCATGTCTCGGAGAGCTCCGCCAGCTCCTCCGGCGGTGCCAGCGGCAGGTCGTACGCGGTCCGCATCGCCTCCTGCAGCCGCGGTTCGTCCGCGGGGAAGACGTCCGGATGCCCGGCACCCCGGATCAGGATCAGCTGTGCGGAGAACGGGCCGATCCCCGGCAGCCGTTGCAGCCACCGCAGCGCGTCCGGCACCGGCATGGCGCGCAGATACGCCGCGTCGAGCAGACCGTCCTTGGCGGCGTTGGCCACCGCGCGCAGCCTTTCGACCTTGACCTCGGGCACGCCGGGCCGGGGCTCCAGCCCGGCCACGACGTCCGGCGCCGGGAACGACAGGAGAACCTGCCCACCGACGTCCACCGGCTTGCCGAACTCCTCGGCGAGCCGCTTTTTCGCCGTCGCGGCCTGCGTCGTCCGCGTCCGGTGACTCAGGATCGCCCAGCAGGCCGCTTCGTACGGCGAGTGGAACAGGACCGGCCGCAGCCCGGGGAGGTCCTGCTGGAGACGGCGCACCACGGGATCCGTGGTGGCGACTTGGGGGTAGCCGACACCGTCGATGTCGGCCGAGAGGATCCGCCGCACCTGCGCGGCGACCTCGCCGGCGAGGTCCTTCCCGGCGAAGACCTCCACCTCGATCGAGCCGGGCGATCTCTGTCTGACGGCCGCGCCGACCTGCTCCCAGCCCGCCTCGGCCGGGAAGGCGAGGCGCAGGGTGCCGGGTTCGGCGGCGGCGTCCGTGCGGCAAGCGGGCGGGAAACCGGCGAGGAACCGGATGGACTGGTCGAGGTCGAACGGGCCGCGTACCGGGACGCGGACGGTGGTCGAAGCGGTGTGCTGGAGGATCGAGCCGGTCATTTTCGTGCTCCTTCGGCTGGGGAACGGCGACTCCCTCCGACGTTAGAGACGGGTACCGACAGTTTCGGGTCGCGGCGGCGGGAATGTCGCGAACGGGCCGGTCATGGCAGATTCTCGGGTGACCACCGTGAAGGGAGAGGCCGATGCCGGACAACCGCGAACGTCTCGTGAGCCTGCTGCGACCGGGCTCCGCGCCTGCCGGGAAAGACGCGGGTTTCCTTGATCTGCTGGGGGAAATCCCCCAGGCAGGTCCGCCGACCGGGCTCGCGCAGCGGTTGATGCGCACCTCCGCCGTGCCGTTGATCTACGAGCACTACTGGCGGCCGATCTTGGGCAGGGTCGCGAAAGGACTCGACGGCCCGAGCATGGACGACGAGGTCCGCATCGCCGTCGAAGCCCTCGGTCTGCGTCCCGGCCAGGTCGCGCTGGACGTCGCCTGCGGCACCGGCCGGTTCACCCGCGCGTTCGGTGAAGCGGTCGGTCCCGGCGGACTGTCGATCGGGCTCGACGGTTCGGTCACCATGCTGGGGAAGGCGCTCGCCGCCCCGAACCCGCCTTCGGTGACCTACCTGCGCGCCGACGCCGTCGACCTGCCGCTCTCCGATTCCACTGTGGACGCCGTTTGCTGCTTCGCCGCGCTGCACATGTTCGCCAATCCGGACGCGGCGCTGGACTCGTTCGCGCGCGTGCTGAAACCCGGCGGCTCGGTGGTGATGCTGACCAGTGCGCGACACGGCGATCAGCCGATGCGGCTCGCGGACACCGTCCTCGGCAGGCTGAGCGGGCAGCGGATGTTCGACCGCGGCGAGATCGCGATGAAGCTGTTCCGGCGCGGCTTCGACCACGTGGAGGAGCAGTACTACGGCGTCACGCAAATCGTCACGGGAGAGCTACCGGTTAACATCCGGCCATGATCCACCCTGAGCACGCTTCGCCGATTCCCCCCGACGACAGCTACCTCCGTTCGCTGGTCGAAGCGACCGCGGACGCCGTCGCCGCGGCCGAGCCCCTCGGTTCGCCGCACGAAGGCGCGGATTCCGCCACGCGGGACGCCGTCAGCGCCGAGATCCGCGCGCTGACGACGGAACTGGTGGAACTGAGCCAAGATCTGCACGCTCACCCCGAAGAGGGCTTCGCCGAGCACCGGTCGGTCCGCGCGCTCGGCGATCTGCTCGCGCGGCACGGCCACGAAGTGACGATCGGGGCGGGCGGGCTGGACACCGCCTTGGTCGCGAGCACTCCCGGCGGCGGTCCGCATATCGCGGTCCTCGCCGAATACGACGCGCTTCCCGGGCTCGGCCACGGCTGCGGGCACAACATCATCTGCACCGCCGGCGCGGGCGGCTTCCTCGGCGCGGCGGCGGTCGCCGAACGGCTCGGCGGCCGGGTTTCGCTGATCGGCACGCCGGCGGAGGAAGGCGGTGGCGGCAAGGAAACCCTGGCCCGCGCGGGCGTCTTCGACGACGTCGACGCCGTCGTCATGCTGCATCCCTTCAGCCACGACATCGCGATGCACCCGTTCCTCGGCAGGCGTCAGCTCGAAATGGTGTTCACGGGGGTCGGCGCGCACGCCTCCGCTCAGCCGTTCATGGGGCGCAACGCGCTCGACGCCGCTGTCGCCGCGTACCAGGGCGTCGCGGCGCTTCGGCAGCATCTGCCCTCCAGCGACCGCGTCCACGGCGTCTTCACCGACGGCGGCGCGCGGCCGAACGTCGTCCCCGAACGTGCCGCGCTGCTGTTCTACCTGCGGTCCGCGCACCCGGACTCCCTGCGCGACCTGGCCGAACGCGTGTCGGCCATCGCCAGCGGCGCGGCGGGGATGACCGGCTGCGGCGTCGAGCTGCTGTGGGACGGGCAGCCCGCGTACCTGCCGATCCGGTTCAACACCACGCTTGCCGGACGCTGGTCGGTGCATCAGGTCGACGCCGGGCGCAAACCGCTGCCGTCGGGGATCGTGCCCGAGTTCCTCACCGGTTCGACCGACCTCGGCAACCTTTCCCATCGGATGCCGGCCATCCACCCGATGATCGCCATCTCGGGGCCGACGACCGCCTTGCACACCAAGGAGTTCGCGGCCGCGGCCGGTTCGCCCGACGGCGATCGCGCGGTCGTCGACGGCGCGCTGGGCCTGGCGATGACCGCCGTGGACTACCTGGCGGACGCGGAACTCCGTACGGCGGTGCACGAAGAGTTCGAAGCCTCGGGTGGCGCGTTGGACGTCCCGGCCTTCTTCGACTGAGGAAACGCTGAGATCTCTCAGGTGATTCTTCTCAGCAAAGCCCAGGGGTTTTCCACAGGCGGCTCACAAGTACGGGCGCGAATCTTGTTCCATGACCGAGAACGAGAGTCGGCCCGGCCCCGCCTCCACCGGTGGGCACCAGCCGCCGCACCAGCAGCAGCACCCCGGCCACAACCCTTGGCAGGCCGCGCCGAATCCGCTCTTCACGCCGCGGCCGACGGCTCAGACGATGGGACCGCCGCCGGCGCCGCGGAAGAAGGGCGGCCGGGTCGCCGTCCTCGTCGGTGCGACGGCACTCGCCGCCGCACTGGTCGGCGGGGTCGGCGGCGCGGCCCTCGTCGGGCTCGACTCGGCGTCTTCGGCGTCGGGCACGGGTTCGTCCGCGGTCGCCACCGGGCAACCGGTCGGCAACACCACTTCGGGTGACGTCAGCGGTGTCGCCGCGAAGGTGACGCCGAGCGTCGTCCAGGTGAACGTGACGACAGCGCAGGGCGAGGCCGTCGGCTCCGGCGTCATACTCACGGCGGACGGGCGCATCCTCACCAACGCCCACGTGGTCGCCGACGCCGAAGGCGACGTCACGGTCACGCTTTCGGACGGCAAGCAGTACAAGGCGAGCGTGGTCGGCGCGGACACGAAGGCCGACATCGCGGTCCTCCAGGCGAAGGACGCGAGCGGGCTGACAGCGGCCACGCTCGGCGATTCCAGCAAGCTCGTCGCGGGCCAGCAGGTCGTCGCGATCGGCTCGCCCGGCGGGCTGCAGAACACCGTGACCACCGGGATCGTGAGCGCGCTGAACCGGAAGCTCGACGAACTGAGCAGCGGCCAGGACCGGCGTTCGCCGTACAGCCGGACGGCGAACGAGGCGGGCCCGAGTTACACCGCGATCCAGACCGACGCCCCGATCAACCAGGGCAACTCGGGCGGGGCGCTGGTGGACGCGCAGGGGAACGTCATCGGGATCAACTCGGCGCTGTACAACCCTTCGTCCACCGGCAGTATCGGCATCGGTTTCGCGATCCCCATCAACGACGCGAAGACGCTCGTCCAGCAGATCGTCGGCTGACCCGGCCGTCTGGACCGCTGTCAGGGGGCGGCCCAGCCGGTGAGCGCGTGAAGGACTCCTTCCCTCGGCTGAGCCGAGGGAAGGAGTCCTTCACGCGCTTTCAGAGTTCGTAGGTGAGGGTGAAGGTGTGGTTGCCCTCGTCGTCCTGGACGATCTCGGCCGTTCCGGTGATGCCTGCCAGTTCGCCGTGACCGGAGCCCGGCAAGACGATGAGGTGATGGCCGTTCTCCCCCGCCGAGTGGTGCAGGACGAAGCCTCCCTTACGTCCGTCGACAGAGACCGCGAGCCGCTCGAAGGCGACGTACGCGGACGACGTCTCGTTGACGGCCGTGAGCATCTCCACGGCGCTGGTGCCCTCGACACCGCCGGTGAACGTCTTGGTGAGCGTCACCCTGGAGAACTCGGTGCCTTCGGCATTGTCGGTGGCTTGCGGCTCCCAGCCGTCCACGGTGAACGACGCTGTCGCGATAGTGGTCATGGCGCCGATCCTGCCGGACAAACCTGACAGAACACGTCAGGTTTTCTCATCGCCTCCGGTTCCCGAACAGCCCGCGCGTGATCTCGCGGCCGAGCGCGCTCGCCGCCGAGCGGAGAAACGACTTCACCGCCGGGTTCTTCATGGCCTGCTCGATCATTCCCGGCCCTTCCTTCTCCTGCCGCGGAGCGGGCGCTTCGGCGGGCGCCGGGGCCTCACCGGCCGGCGGCGTCGCCACCTTCGCGGCCAGCTTCTCGTAGGCCGACTCGCGATCGATCGTCTCGGAGTACTTCGCGTGCAGATCCGAAGACGTCGTCGCCGCGGAGATGGCTTCGGCGCCGATGGAGCCCATCTTCGACCGCGGCGCGCGTAGCCGGGTCCACGCGACCGGCGTCGGCGCGCCCCGTTCCGACAGCACGGTCACGATCGCTTCGCCGATGCCGAGCGACGTCAGCGCGGAGTCCAGCTCGTAGTGCTTCGTCTTCGGGTACGTCTTCACCGTCTTCGTCAGCGCCGCCTGGTCTTCGGGTGTGAAGGCGCGCAACGCGTGCTGGACCCGGGCGCCCAACTGCGACAGGACGTTGTTCGGGATGTCCGTCGGCAGCTGCGTGCAGAAGAACACGCCGACGCCCTTCGACCGGATCAGCTTCACGGTCTGCTCGATGCGCTCCAGGAACGCCTTCGACGCACCGTTGAACAGCAGGTGAGCCTCGTCGAAGAAGAACACCAGCTTCGGCTTGTCGAGGTCGCCCTCCTCGGGCAGTTCCTCGAACAGCTCGGCCAGCAGCCACATCAGGAACGTCGAGAACAACGCGGGCTTCGACTGGAGGTTGTCCAGCTCCAGCAGGGTCACCATGGCCTTGCCGTCGACCTGGCGCATCAGGTCGTGGACATCGAGTTCGGGCTCGCCGAAGAAGTCCTCGCCACCCTGGGCCTCCAGATTGGACAGCGCCCGCAGGATCACCCCCGCCGTCGCCGCCGAGACGCCGCCGATGCCCTTCAGGTCCTCTTTGCCCTCGTCACCGGTGAGGTGCGTGATGACCGAACGGAGGTCCTTCGAGTCCAGGAGCGCCAGCCCACGCTGATCGGCCCAATGGAAGATCAGCCCCAGCGTCGATTCCTGGGTTTCGTTGAGCCCCAGCACCTTCGACAGCAGGATCGGGCCGAAACTCGTGATCGTCGCGCGGATCGGCGAGCCCTTGCCACCCGTCCCCGGCGACAGGAACTGCACCGGGAACGCGGCGGGCTCCCACTCGTCACCCAGTTCCTCCGCGCGTTTGGCGATCTTGTCGTTGCTCTCGCCCTGGGCCGCGAGGCCCGACAGATCGCCCTTAACGTCCGCCAGCACCACCGGCACACCCGCGGCGGAGAGCTGTTCGGCGATCAGCTGCACCGTCTTCGTCTTGCCGGTACCGGTCGCCCCCGCGACCAGCCCGTGCCGGTTCAGCGTCGCCAGCGGCAACCGGACCGCGGCACCGGCCTCGGCCTTGCCGTCGATCACGACGGCACCCAGCTCGACAGCCTGCCCCTCGCTCACGTAGCCCTGCGCGATCTCCTGGGCTGGACCCTGCTCGGCCACTGTCGCTCCCTGGTCTGTGATATGGCTCACCCGAGGATGCACACGCTGCCAGTTGCCCGCCGACCCCGCACGTCGCGCGCCCCGAATCCCCGGGTCGGGTTAGGGTTCCGGGGTGAACGACCGCCTAGTCTGGATCGACTGCGAGATGACGGGGCTCGACCTCGGCAAGGACGCGTTGATCGAAATAGCCGCACTGGTGACCGACGCCGAGCTCAACGTCCTCGGCGAAGGCGTCGACATCGTCATCCACACCGATGACGCAACGCTCGACGGCATGCCGGAGGTCGTCCGCGACATGCACGCCCGCTCCGGGCTCACCGAAGAGGTCCGGCAGTCCACCGTCACCCTCGAAGAGGCCGAGCAGCGCGTTCTCGAATACATCCGCGAGCACGTGCCCGAGGCCAACGTCGCGCCGCTCGCGGGCAACTCCATCGCCACCGACCGCGGCTTCCTCACCCGCGACATGCCCGCCCTCGACGGGCACCTGCACTACCGCATGGTCGACGTCTCTTCGGTGAAGGAACTCGTCCGCCGCTGGTACCCGCGGATCTACTACGCCAAGCCGGAAAAGGGCCTCGCCCACCGCGCGCTCGCCGACATCAAGGAGTCCATCGGCGAGCTCGACTACTACCGTCGCGTCGCCTTCGTCCCGCAGCCCGGCCCGACCACCGAACAGGCCAAGGCCGCGGCCGCTGAAGTGCAGGAACGTCACGACGGGTAACCCGTTGCGAGGCCCTTGAACGGGCACGCTAATATAGTGCGGCCGAGGTGATGGGGAAGCTTTCCGAGCCTCGGCGATGGTGGGCGTAGCTCAGCTGGTAGAGCACCTGGTTGTGGTCCAGGAGGTCGCGGGTTCGAAACCCGTCGCTCACCCCATCACCCCAGTTCGGTCGAGCCCTAGCGGGCTCTCGACCGGGCTGGGGTTGTTCTTTTTCCGGGGTGTGGTCGTGAGTGGTTGGGGTCGTTCTAACGACCCCAACCACTCACGACCAACCGAGGGGTCCCATAGAACAGATTCCGTCCCCATAGGGACCCCTCATGACATTCCCCACGAGAGCGGGTCAGTTACGGTCCCCGCCGGTCTTCCAGTCGTCCCAGGACATCTGCCACACCGACCAGCCGTCGGTCGGCTCCAGCACCTGCGGGCCGGAGTTGGCGACCGTGATGATGTCACCCTTCTTCGAAGTGTCCATGAGCCACTGCGCGTTCTCGGTCGACAGGTTGATGCAGCCGTGGCTCACGTTCCGCTTGCCCTGCGAGCCCACCGACCACGGCGCCGAGTGGTAGAAGATGCCGCTGTTCGACATCCGCACCGCGTACTTCACGAACGTCCGATAGCCGGACTTGCTGTCCGACGGGACGCCGTACGTGCTGGAGTCCATCGTGTACCCGGTGTGCTCGCTCATCACCGTGTAGGTCCCGGCCGGGGTGCTGCTCGACGGCTTGCCCATCGAGATCGGCATCTGCTTGACCTCTTGGTCGTTCACGACGACCTTCATCTGATGCGTGCCGCCGTCGGCGGTCGCGACGAGCTTGTCGCCGACGACGACCTTGGCCGGCTTGTCCTCACGGCCGAAGGTGTTGTTGCCGAGGTTCTTGCCGTAGATGGCGGCGTTGACCGAGATCTTCGTGCCCGCCTTGAAGTACTCCTTCGGCCGCCACATCACCGTCTTCTCGCCGAACCAGTGGAACGCGCCCTCGGCCTGCGGCTCGGTGACGATCTTCAGCGCCTTCTCGGCCGCCGCCTTGTCCGGCACGTTCGCGGTGAAGGTGAAGATCAGCGGGAGGCCGACGCCGACCGTCTCGCCTTCCACCAGGTTGATCGAGACGCCGATCTGGCGGCCGGGCTTGGCCGTGGAGAACGTCGACATCGCGGTGACCGGTTTGCCGTCGGTACCGGTCGCGGCCGCGGTGACCGTGTAGGTCTTGCCGTAGCCGAGCGGCTCCGCCGACTCCCAGCCGGAACCGTCCTCCTTGGGCTTGCCCGCGACGACCTTGCCGTCGGCACCCGCCAGTTTGACCTCGCCGACCTTGCCGTCCGCGACGGCGACCGTGACCGGCTCCCCGGGTGCGACGTCCGCCGCGCCCTGCGCCGGGGTCAGCTTCACCGCGGCGGCCTTCGGTGCCGGAGCGGCCTCGCTGTTCTGCTGCGCACCGCCGGAAGCACCACCCGGCGACGTCGATTCACCCGAAGGTGTACTGGTGCACGCGGTCAGTGTGAACCCGGCCACCAGAGCCACCATCGCCACCCGCGACCGTCCCGTCGCTCCCCAGAGCCTCATGCACACCGTCCGTTTCGCGTGGTACCAACCCCTACGTCTGGCTATAGTCTGCCTGACCGGCCGCAACGCCCGCGTCCGGATGGTCCAATCCGTCCCGGCGAACCTCGTCGCGGACGCAGGGGGACCCCCCTGAAACGGGCCTCAGCAACCCTGTGTTAATGTTTTCCACGTCGCCGAGGGGAACACCAAAGCGGCGGGAACAAGCAAGCGCCATTAGCTCAATTGGCAGAGCAGCTGGCTCTTAACCAGCGGGTTCGGGGTTCGAGTCCCTGATGGCGCACAGTTCTGAATCGAAGCCCACCTGCAGGATTTCTCCACAAGAGGATCTTGCCGGTGGGCTTTGATCTTGGGTGGGACCGGCGTGGGACCGGCGTGGGGCCGATTGAGGCCGTACCAGCCAGCCCTTTATTTTTTGGCCTTCTTGCCTCGGTTCCGGCCTCCTTTTCGTCGCCGGGCATGTTTCTTGCCTGCCTGGCCTCGCAGTGAGGTCGCAGCTTTACGGGCCGCTTCCAGTACCAGCTCCGCCGTTGCTTCCGCGGCGCTATGCGCCAGACAGGGCAGGACGCTGGTGTAGGTGTCGGCGGTGAGCACGATGCTGGAGTGCCCGAGCATGGCCTGCACGACCTTGAGGTCGTTGCCCGCGGCCAGCGACAGACTGGCCGCGCCGTGCCATAGGTCATGCAACCGGATCGGCGGCAACCCCGCCTCCGCGACCAGCCGGGTGAAGGTGTGGCTCACATAGCCAGGACTGAGTGGTCCGCCGTGCCGATTGGTGAACAAGAACCCGATCGGTTCGGTTACGTGGTCTTGCCGCTCTGCTTGGAGTGTCCGCAGCGCTGCGATCAGCACGTGATCCAACGCCAGGGTGCGCACGCTCGACTCGGTCTTCGGCGGACACACGACGGTGTGGCCGTTACGGTCCTGGACCGCGCGAACGCGACGAACATCGCCTGGACTCGCGCCACCGTCAACGACCGCACGGGCACGCTCCCGAGGTACGGCTTCAGATAGTCATTCACCTGCTGGGTGTAGAGCCGACGAGTGTTGAAACTCAGTGTCTGCCGCATCTCCAGCCAAATGTCCAACCACTGCCCCACCGTCACCGCACTGGGCCCCGGAAGCACATCGGCCCCCAGCAGATACGCCCGTGCTTGCGCCGCGGCCGCACGGGACCGGAAGCCACCACGACGCACCCGATGCCGACGGCCGTCCCGGCCACACGGCAACTCCAGCGAGAAATACCAACTCCCGTGACCCCGCTCAGCCAACCGAGGACACCGTCCGCCGCCGACGCCCTCTCGTGTCTTGCAACCGCATCGCTTGTACACCGCTGCTCGCCTCATCACGACCTCCTTCTAGATCACCCCCAAGCGTGCGCCCCCGCGTCCTCAACCACCACAACCTGTCCGCGGGGATAGCCTGGACTAATGACCCGCGCCCAGGGACGCAGCCGCAGAATCAAGGTGACGGTCGAAGCGATCGTCGAAATCACCGACGAGAACGCACTCGAACAGGCTGCGATCGCCGACATCGAAACAGCACAGTTCTCCGTCCTCCCCGGCAGCAGCCTCAGCGTCGAGCAGGTCCGGCAAGAAGAACTGGACCACATCCGCGGCGACGCCGTTGCGGCCGCGCAATGGTTCGTCGACGCGGGCGGCGTGATCGATGACCGTTCCGGGATCGAGTTCGTCGAAGCCACAGAGTCCGTGGTCGAGATTGACGAAGACGGCGTACCCCTCTCCGTCTGGCCGCCCTTCGCCGAACTCTTCCCCCTCTGCACCTGCGCCACGGACACCTGCGATCACTGCAGCGGATTCCAGGTGACACCCCGAACGGCGGCAGCCTTGTGGACAGCAGCCGGGGTACTAGCCGACCAGGCCTACGACGACGTCCTGGAACATGGCGATGAGCCGGTCGACGACACTGGTACCTGGTCAGTATTTGACGAATTCCCGCCGATCACCTGGCGACAAAACGCCATCTGGCGCCGACAAGCCGCACGCTCCTTCGACGACCTCAGCGACGACCTGGCCACCGGAACCTGGCCCCAAACCCGATGCCCAGCCGAAGAGATGGCGCTGCACCTCATCCTGCGCTCGGCTGAATCCGCCGTCGACGACGACTGGGCCGGCCTCACCGGACGCTACGCAGATCTGCCCGAACACAACGATGACCACGACTGGGACATGCTCACCGACACACTGTTCCAAGACACCGACATACTCGCCCCGTTCAGCAAACAACTCGACGGCATCGAAGACCCCGACACCGACCAAAACCGAGAACTCGGCATCGGCGACTACCGAGCTCAAGCCTGGTTCGAACGATTCCTCAACATGGAACCACGCGACCCACGACGCCCCTTCCGCCGCTGAAACTCACGGCTAAAGCCTCGTGACCGTTCCAGGCAGCCAACAACTTCAAACCGGCAAAACGTGCGCAGATCCGGAAGCGACGGACAACTTGGTCACAGTAGTACGGCAGCCGTAGCGTGTGATCTGGCGGCGCGTCTAACCCGGTAGCCGCGCAGTGATAGCCCGCCTTGCAGGTCCTTTGCCGCGCGGCTTACCCCGGTGAGGTATGAAGGCGGCCGCTGCGCGATCGACTTCAAGGTGCACTGGATCTCGACGGGGCGCGGTGGACGCGTCGTCCGACGCCAAACCTCATGATCGCCGACTTTCACCTGCTGAAACTAGTACGGCAGCCGACACCAGGCACCGTCTACGGAGCACTCGAGGCACAACCTGGGCCAAAGTGGGCGGCGCCCACATTGGCCCACAAAAGTTCTGAGCCACGCAACCGCCCGAAATACTCGTCACACAAACCTGTCTAAATAAAGTCGGCATTGAACGTCCGAGCCGGCAGAATTTTACTCGCCAACCCAGACGTTCAACAGTACCCTTTTGCATTAAGTAAATTCTATTGAATTATCAACGCAGCGTATGACGACATACGCCACCATTCGCATCATTGAATCCAGGCGACTCTCCGATCAACAGTAAGTCCACCAGCACACAAAGGCACTTTGCCCACCAGCGATACACGCCTGGTACGCCAGTTCATTGTCACAGGGAATCATTGGACTGACAGTCCGCACAATTGCGGTCCCGCGCGTATCAGACGCCGCCGCAGAGGCGCTGGTGCTAAATGCCATAGTCGATGCCGTCGCCAAACCAGCCAAACACAGAACAGTACTAATTCTCTTCACTTTTCTCCTTTGATTGACTCTAATACCGCACTACAGCGATCCACCTGCCCGAAACTCGGCAGCCGGAAATCAACGAGACGCGTCGGTTCGTGTTTCGACAACGTCGCCGTATAATCTCTTCTCCGCCCCGGAACACGACGTGCTCTCGCGGCATCATTTCACCAACCGCGCCGAGGCTAAAATGGTGGCCGTGCAATATATCGTCGATTTCCACGTTAGGAACCGGCAACACAGGCGACGCGAACTGGTTTCATCTATCGACTACGAAAAACTACAGTCACCAACCCTGAGCAGAAAGCAGCATAGTGGAATCCTCCACGCCACGGGGAAGGAAAGCTCGGTTGCCGTCAGTAGCAACACCTTTCGTGACACTCGCAGCAAACTAAGCGCAACTCGTGGAATGTGGTTTTCACCCACAACGCCTCACGCAAGGAAGCAACTCGATGACAGCGAACGACTGTACATATCAAACAGACAGAACCGCGTCGCCGGTCCACTCCACCGGGGCACGAAACGGATTCGACTCGTCCAGCCGGAGCCGCGAGCGCAGTAGCGAATCGGTCACGCCGAGTCCTGGTTCCGGAGCCAGGCAGAGCACCCCCACTTTACCGATGTGCTGGTTCCGTTGCACCGACCGCGCCGCCTCAGCCACATCGTCCAGCGGGTGTACTGCAGACACGACCGGAACTAGCCGGCCAAGACGGTACAAGCGCATCATCTCGGCTGCCTCGGCGAGGTTCATGCCGTGACTGCCGATCACTCGTTTGAGGTTCATCCAGAAGTATCGGTTGTCGAAGGTGTGTTGATAGCCGGTGCTCGACCCGCAGGTGATCACAGTGCCGCCACGCCGTGCCACGATGATGGAAATGCCAAACGTGGCTCGCCCTACGTGGTCGAAGACCACGTGCGGGTCCTCTCCGACCGCCGCCCGGATCGCTTTGCCGAGCCGCTTTGCCGACCGTGCCGTGTCCTCGGGTTCACCGGGACTGCCCAGACCGAGTTCAGTGCGGTCGATCACGTGGGCACAGCCGAGCCGTCGAGCCACTTCCATCTTGGGCGCCGAACTGACCACGCCGATCGGGATTCCTCCACCATTTTTCACCAGTTGGACGGCGTAGGCGCCGAGGCCGCCAGTTGCCCCCCAGATCAGCACTATGTCTCCCTGCTTGATCCGGGCACCGCGGTCGCCGACCAGCATTCGGTAGGCGGTGCCGCCGCACAGCGGGATGGCCGCCGTCTCCTCCCAGGTGAGGTGCGGCGGCTTGGCCACCAGCTGGCTCGCCCTCACCACTGTGTAATGCGCCAGGCCGCCAAAGTTTGTTTCGTAGCCCCATGCCTTTTGATCCGCGCCGAGCATGCCGTCGGCATGTGTCACCGGATCCTGGTCATCCACGAAGGCAGTGCTCACCGCTACATGGTCGCCAACCCGCCAGCGCCGCACTCCGGGTCCGGTGCGCACCACGATTCCGGCCGCGTCCGAGCCCACCACCTGGTATGGCTGGTCGTGCCGGGCTAGGTAGCCTCCGCCACGGGCCAGCCGCTTCAGCATGTCGAAAGTGGACACCGGCTCGAAAATTGACTGCCACACGGTGTTGTAGTTCATCGAGCTGGCCATGACCGCGAGCAGCACCTCGTCCGGTGCGAGCTCAGGCATAGGCACTCGGCCCACCCGCAATGTGCGCCGGACATCCTTGTCAACGACACCGCGGAACACCTCGGTGTCCTCCCGCCGCAAATGCGCGGCGACATAGTCGGCGGGCACTGGCGCGGTGGCCAGTGCCGCTGGACTCCCGCCGCGCAGCACGGCATCGGTCAGTGCATCCATGTTCTCACTCCCGCCTACCCGGAGATCGCCACTCAGCTGATTTCCGACGTATCTTCGGGCTTAGTTTTCCGCACCTCTTGGCCAAGCATAGACACGCCTGCTATCGGCCTTCTATTTCCTGGAAATTCGGTCCCGACTGTTCGCTCGGTCGATATGAATCCGAAAGTCAATCGATAGCATGCCTGGCGAAGAATGGCGATTAAACGTGTCCGCCGGCGAAGGAAAGAGCGCAGATGCGATACGACAGCATGGTTGAGGCCATCGGGCACACACCGCTGGTCCGCCTTCGGCTGCCCGAGCCTCGGGGAGCCACAGGCTACGCGAAACTTGAGCTGCAGAACAGTTTCGCAATGAAAGACCGGGTAGCCCGACAGATCATTCTCCGCGCGCAGGAGTCGGGTGAGTTGCGCCCCGGCGCAACGATCGTGGAGAGCTCGTCTGGGACGATGGCCCTGGGGGTCGCATTGGTAGGCACTGCACTTGGCCATCCAGTGCACATCGTTACCGACCCGCGGGTCGACGCATCCACCCTTGCCAAACTGCGTTCGCTGGGGTGCACGATCGATGTGGTGCCACGGATGACTTCCAACGGGTGGCAAAGCGCACGGTTGGAACGGTTAGCCGAGGTTCGACGCCAATTTCCTGACACATTCTGGCCACAGCAGTACAGCAACCCGGATAACCCGGCTGCCTACCGTAGCCTGGCCGACGAATTGATCGCTGACCTCGGCCAGGTAGACGTGCTTGTCGGGTCGGTCGGCAGTGGCGGCTCGCTATGCGGCACCACCCGTGCGCTTCGCGAGACGATGCCGGATCTATGGGTGATCGGTGTGGACTGTGTCGGGAGTATCCTGTTCGCGCAGCCGGACCAGCCGAACCGGTTGCAGAGCGGCCTGGGCAACAGCCTGGTCCCTCCGAATCTGGACCATTCCCTGATCGACGAGGTGCATTGGCTCAACGACCACGAGGCTTTCGCGTCAGCCCGCCAGCTCGCCCGCGAGCAGCAGATCTTCGCGGGGAACACCTCGGGATCGGTTTATCGGGTACTCGGCTGGGCCGCAGCTCAATTGCCGCCGGACAAGCGGGTGGTCGGGATTCTTGCCGACCGCGGCGACCGCTATACAGACACCGTGTACAGCGACGAGCATTGGCGCGCCCACGAGCTCGAACGGCAACCTGACCGCGAACGGCCTGACGAAGTCAACTACGGGCAACCGGTGTCCAGCTGGTCCTACAGCTATCTGACCGAGTCGCGAGGTGAGGCGGCATGCCTGCGCGCCTGATCTTCGTCGAGTCGAACACCACCGGCAGCGGCATGCTGGCCCTCACCACGGCGGACCGGCTCGGGTTGGCACCCCTACTGCTGACCAGCGACCCGGGACGCTACCGCGGTCTGGCGCAAACCGCTGCCCAGGTCGTCGAGTGCGACACCAACAACAGCACCGCGCTCGCCAAGACGGTTGCCGAGTTGCCCGGGGAGCTCGCCGGGGTCTCCACGACCAGCGAATTCTATCTGCTCGCTGTGGCCGAACTAGCGCGCTGCCTCGGCAGGTCCTTTAACCCTCCGGCCGCCGTCCGTTTGTGTCGGGACAAGGCGGCCCAGCGTCGGGCACTGGCAGCGGCCGGTGTCGACCAACCAAGGTTTGTTGTGCTGCGCGACCCTCGGCAAGTGCCCAAGGCGCTGGCCGAAACCGGCCTGCCGTGCGTAGTCAAACCCGCAGACGAGTCCGGCTCGCAGGATGTGCTGCTGTGCCGGTCCGCAGAACAGGCGCGAGCCCAGGTGCGCCGCGTACTGGCCGCACATACTAACGCCCGTGGCCAGCGTTCGGCGGGCATCGCGCTCATGGAAGAGTATCTCGGCGGACCCGAATACAGTGTGGAGATGTTCAGTGTCGCCGGGTCGGCGCATTGCGTCGGGATTACCGCGAAGTGCGTCGGCGGCGCCCCGTACTTCGTCGAGACCGGGCACTACTACCCGGCAGGGCTCGACTCGGAGTCAGCCCAGCGGTTGGCCTCGACCGCGCGCCTCACCCTCGCCGCAACAGGCGTCCGTGAAGGGCCCGCACACATCGAGATCAAGCTGTCACCGGATCGGGCCGCCCTGATCGAGATCAACATGCGGCTGGCAGGCGGCATGATCCCGGAGTTGATCCGCCTCGCGACCGGCATCGACTTGATTGAGCAGCAAGTCCGGGCAGCCGCAGGCCTGCCGGTCGACCTGCGACCTATACCCGGCACGCCTGGGCACAGCGGGATCCGCTTTCTAGGTGTGGACCGCGCCGGGACATTGCAAGATGTGACCGGCACCGAGCGAGCCAACGCCCTGCCAGCCATTCAGCAGGTGCGACTGGAGGTCGAACCGGGCGCCTCGGTCCGGCCGGCCCGCAACGCCTACGACAGGATCGGGCACGTAATCGCCGTCGGACGGACGCCGGGAACAGTGCACACCAGCCTCGACGAAGCCATTGCGTCGATCCGGCTTGCGGTTGCGCCGGCCGCTTTTTGACGCTCGCCACCGGCCACGGTGGCGCCGCATGAGGCGGCGCCACCGTGGCCGGTGGCTCAGTCCGCGCCGCGATCCAGCCAGATCCGCAAACCGACACCAGACTGGACCAGAAGATCCACCACGAACTCGTTTCCCGCCTCGCCGTTGGCCAGTACGACCAACCCTGCGCCGTCGCTTAGTCCGGTCGCGGAGTGTGCCCGGTAGCCAGCTGTCTCCCCGGAGTGGCCGAACCAGGTATCGCCGTCCTGTGACCGAATCACCGTGCCGAGTCCATAGCTGCCGGTCGCCCGCGAGTCCAGCAAGTCGGCGGCCGTCGACCGATCCAGCACAATGCCGTGCCCGGCGCGCGCCCGACCGACTTCGGCCGCGAGCCGACCGAGATCGGCGGCAGTGGTCCAAAGTCCACCGGCTGCGTCAGGGTAGATCCGCCAACCACCATTGATTGGTTTTCCGCCGATGTCATGGCCGACTGCAACCGCATCCCCCCGTGCGGACACGAACTCGGTGCCGTACCCGCTGTCTCGCATCTCCAGCGGCTCGAACACCAGCTCGTGAATCAGACTGGCAAACGACTGGCCGGTCAGGTCGCACAACACTTGCTCGACCACAACGAAGTGGTTGCCCGAATACCGGTACCGTCGACCGGCAGGCACCTCCGGCAGGATCGGCGCGGTCTGCGCGGGCAGGCAGCCGGTCAGCACGTCGAGCAGGCTCGGCACTGGCCCTTCCGGCTGTACTGCACCGAACCCGCCGAAGTCATCGGCGTTGAGTCCCGCGGTGTGCGCGAGCAAGTGCCGTACAGTGATCGGCTGATCCGGGTCCAGTATGGGCAACCGCCACGTGCGCAGGTACCGATTCACGTCCTCGTCCAGGTCGAGCATTCCGTCCCTGGCGAGGCGGAGCGCACCGACTGCGGTCACGTGCTTGCTCAGCGAGCCAGCCTGAAAGACAGTATTGGGCCGGACCTCGACTCCGCTGGTCGTCGACGCGACGCCTTCGGTCCAGGTATCAAGCAACTCTCCGTCGGCGACTAGCGCCAGGCTCACCCCGGGAATCCGATGCTTCGCCATGCCCGATCGCGTGGCTGGAACGCCAGGGGCCAACCTGCTGAGAAATTCTCGGTCCGGCCGAGCCGCGGCTGATTCGGTGGCCGCCGACTCGGTGCAGTGGTCGAGCAACTCGGCAAGCCGTTCAAGAAACCGATCAGCCAACGCTTGCACCGTCCCGGGACGGTGCAAGTTCGTCGAGTACGTCCAGTGCACCCGGAACACGCCGTCGATCACCACGCCGTCCACCTCGAGCGCGTAGGGCCGGATCCCTGCCTTGGAACGCTCTTCCCCCGGTGCCGCTCCGACCAGAGTGAACGGGCCGGAGCTAGCAGGCTTGCGGATCTGGCCGTGGTAGTTGAAGCTCACCGATGCTGTCGGTTGATCAATCGGCTCGGGCAGCAGGTACCGCGCGATCCCGTGCCCGATGCCGTTGCGTGGAACGGTGTGCAAATGTTCCCGGACGGCGGCGATGCACCGAGCCGGGTCGTCCGGGGCCATCAGTCGTACCTGCAACGGATAGATGCTGGTGAACCAGCCAACTGTGCGGCTCAGATCGACGTCGTCGAAAAGCGGTTCGCGGCCATGTCCCTCGAGATCGATGCGTACCTCGGCGACACTACTGGCCACTACCAGAGTCTGAGCCAGGGCTGTGACCAACAAGTCGTTGGCCCGGGTGCGATAGGCAGGGTGTGCCGAGCGCAGCAGTGCCTCAGTCCGGCTGCGATCCAGGGCGCGAGTGATCGTGACCGTGCTGCCTTGCGTGTTGCTACCGGCCGGATAGTCTACCGGCAACGCCGGACCCACTAGGCGTTGCATACGCCAGTAGCTGGCCTGCTCGGCGAAAGCGGAACCGACCGCGTACTCGGCCAGCCGAGTCGCCCAGTGCCGGTACGACGTGGTCTTAGCCGGGAGCGAGATCGGCTCATCGCACAGCCGCTGTCCATACGCCGTGGCCAGGTCGTCCAGGAGGATCGTCCAGGAGACGGTGTCCACGGCCATATGGTGGGCCGTGAGGACCACTTCGTCCGGGTGTTGCGCGCCTCGACGTACCAACACGGCACGCAGCAGCGGGCCATGCTCGAGACCGACCCCACGATGTGCCTGGTCGATGACGCGTTCGATGGCATCGGACACTGTGTCAGCAGGGAGATCACTCAAGTCGGCGACGGTCAGCAGGTCGGCGGGTTCGGCCGCAGCGATGTGCTGCTGCCACCGATTCCCAGGTGCTCGTCGTAGGCGCAGCCGCAAGGCATCGTGGTGGGCCACCAGGGTGGCCAAAGCACCGCGCAGCGGCTCGGCCGCGACCGGCTCTGTCCACCTGAGTAACACCGACTGGTTGTAATGGTCGTAGGGCCAGTCCAGTTCCGTGAACCAATGCTGGATCGGGGTCAGTGGCAGTCCGCCGGTGATGGTGCCCTGCTCAGCTGTTACTGCCGAGGCCCCTGAAACCGCCCCGGATGGTCCGGACACCTCGGCCAATTCAGCGATGGTTGGGTTGCCGAACATCTGCCGCGGGGTCAGCGTCACCCCTGCCGCTCGGGCCGCGACCATCACCTGGATGGACAGGATCGAGTCGCCGCCGAGCTCGAAGAAGTTGTCGTGTACGCCGATGGCCGGCACGCCGAGTACGTCGCTCCACACGTCTGAGAGAAGGCGCTCCATCGGCGTACGGGGCGGCTGCAAGGTGGACGCGAGATCAGGGCGTGTGCCGTCTGGGACTGGTAAGGCGGCACGGTCCACCTTTCCATTCGGGTTCAGCGGTAGTACCGCCAGCGATACGAACGCGGCTGGGACCATGTAGTCCGGCAATCGGGTGCGCAGATGGGCACGCAACTGGGAGGTGGTCGGAGAGGCCGCTGGCGCGGCCGGGACGAAGTAGGATACTAGTCGCTTCGGCCCATCCTGGTCATCCCGCGCGATCACGGCAGCCTGCGCGACGCCCGGATGCGCCATCAACGCCGCCTCGACCTCGCCTAACTCGACCCGGAAGCCCCGGATCTTGACCTGGTGGTCCATTCGGCCGAGGAAATCGAGTGTCCCGTCCGCAGACCAGCGCACCAGGTCCCCAGTCCGGTACATCGTGCGGCCCGGCGCCCCGAAGGGATCGGGTAGGAACCGCCGGGCAGTCAGGCCAGGACGGCGGTGGTAGCCACGGCCCACGCTGTCGCCTGCCAAATAGGCCTCACCGGGGACGCCGACCGGCGACGGCCACCCCGCCGGGTCCAGGACATACACCTGAGTGTTGGCAATCGGGCGCCCTACTGAAACTTTCGACGCCCCAGACGTGCAGACCCAGGCGGTGGAGTCCACCGATACCTCAGTAGCGCCATAGAGGTTCAGTAGTACCGTCTCCGGACAGCACTTCACCCACTCGGCGACCACGTCCGGAGTCAGCGCCTCTGCGCTCGCGAACAGCCAACGCAAAGGCACCGTCCGGTTTCGCATCAGCGGGAGCACCGCGCGCAGCATGGACGGGACGAGGTGAGCCGCGGTCACGTTCTGCCACGCCATTACATCCACGATGTACTGTGGATCCCGATAGCCGTCCGGCCGGGCCAGATACACCGACGCGCCCGAACTGAGCGGCCAGAACAACTCGTAGACCGAGATGTCGAAACTCAATCCGGCCAATTGCAGGACCGTGTCGCCCTCCGACAGCGGGAAACTCGTCGCCATCCACCAGACATAGTTCACGATCCCGCTGTGCCGAATCAGAGTGCCCTTCGGCCTGCCCGTCGAACCAGATGTGTAAATCACGTACGAGAGCTGGTTCGAAGTCACAGCCGAGCGCACCGGACCTGGATCGCAGGCCGCCACCAGGTCCCGATCCCTGTCTCCGTCCACCAACACAACCTGCCCTGCGTGCGGGGGTAGGCGATCGGCGAGAGCGACCTGGGTCAGCACGATCGGTGCCGCGGTGTCGGCGAGCATGTGCGCCAACCGTTCGTTCGGATAGTCGGGATCCAGCGGCACATAGGCACCACCGGCAGTGAGCACTGCCAGCACTGCCACCACCATCTCGACGCTACGGTCGAGACAAATGCCCACCAGCGTCTCCGACCGCACACCGAGATCCATCAAGTGGCGGGCCAACCGGTTGGATCGCTCGGCCAGTTCTGCATAGGTCACCGAACCGGTCTCGTCGACCACAGCCACCGCGTCCGGAACGCGAGCGACCTGTTGCTCGAAGAGTTGGTGCAGACACTGGTCCGAGGGGAAAGCCGCCGCGGTGTCGTTGAACCGCAGCACCACCGACCGCCTCTCGTCCGAAGGAAGCGGGACCAGGTCGGCCACCAGAGCCTGCGGCCGGGTTGCCAACTGCTCGAGCAACAGCTGAAAATGCGTCAGGAGGCGGGCGGCGGTCTCCGCCGTGACGAGCGCGGGCTGATGGTCCAGGCGCAGCCGCAACTCGTCGCGCAGGCTCGCGTTGAGCACCAACGGGTATCCAGTCTGTTCCCATGCTCGCACCGCCGAGACCGACAGGTCGGTCGGCAGAACCTCGTCGGCAGGCGGCAGGGTCTCGAACATCAGGATTGTCTCGAACAGCCGCTGGCCGGCTGGTACGGCGGTCTGTCGGTGCACGTCAACCAAGGCACAGTGCTCGAAGTCCCGGTGCTCGACCAACTGCTCGTGCACCGTTCGCAGCAGTTCCAGGACCGTGCCGTCGGCCTGCACTCGCACCCGTACCGGCAGCGTGTTGATCAACAAGCCGATGATTCGCTCGACCCCGGGCAGGTTGCCGGAACGGCCGGAGACCGTCGAGCCGAACACCACGTCCGGTCCTCCACCGTACCGGCTCAGCAGCAATCCCCATGCCGCGTGCACAATCGCGCCGACACTGATCCGGTGCCTGCGCGCCAGGTCGATCAGGCTCCGGGTGACCGGCGCTGGGACTTCCCCGTATCGAAAGGCGACTGCCGGGCCGGGTTCTGCGCCAGGGTGGTCGGTGCCTAGCACCGCAAGGGGAGTCGGTCTGGCGACGTCGGCCAGCAGCATCCGCCAATAATCGGCCGCTGCGTCCGGGTCGTGGCTCCCCAGCCAGGCGATGTAGGCGCCGAACGGCTCCCGCCGCGTCAGAGGTGGTGGCGTGCCAGTCGCACGCAGGCCGTGGTAGACAGCCAGCACCTTGTCGAGCACCAGCCGGACGCTCCAGCCATCCAGCAGGATGTGATGCCCATGCCAGACCAGCCGGTGGTCGCGATCGGCCACGGTGATCAGGTCGAAGCGGCGCGGACAGTCCCGCTCCAGGTCGAACCCGCGTGCGCGCTCGGCATCGAGGTGGCCGGTCAGCCTGGCCTCCAGCTCGGCTGGTGGCACGGAACACCAGTCCAGTTCGCGGAGCTGGAACGAGACGGTCTGGTGCACCACCTGTTCCGGATGCCGTAGCCCTGTCCAGGCGAACGTCGTGCGCAGGATCGGGTGTGTGGTGACGACGTGCTCCAGCGCCTGGCGCAGCATCCAGGGGTCGAGCGCGCCCTCGATGGAGTACACGAACTGGACGAGATAGTCGGCGCTGTCCGGTTCGAACAGGGTATGGAACAGGATGCCCGTCTGGAGTGGAGAGAGACGGTAGCGGTCCACCACCGTCGCCGGCATGGTCTCGGCCGGTTCGTCGACCGCCGGTGGCTCAGCCGTCGTGACCAGCTGTGCCACCGCTGCCAGTTCCCCCAGTGTCTGCTCGGTCAGCACCTGGCGCGGACTGATCGCCAGCCCGGCGTCCCGAGCCTTGGCCACCACGAAGATGGCGAGGACGGAGTCGCCGCCGATCCCGAAGAAATTGTCGTCGACACCGACCTCTGCCACGCCCAATACGCTGGCCCAGACCTGGGCCATGATCAGCTCCGCTACGGTGCGATGCTCCTGGGCTGCGGATGCATTCGGCTGCATGCCCGCCTTGTCGACCAGCGCTCTACGGTCGATTTTCCGGTTGGGTGTCAGGGGCATTCGGTCGAGAATGACCAGCCGGCTGGGTATCAGATATCGCGGCATCGTTTCGGCCAGATAGGCGCGCAGCCTACGCTCCAACTCCGGCCCACCCTGCGCCGCACTGGTCGCCGCAACCACACCGGCGACCAGCCGGAGGCCGCCTGGCCCGGTCTCGGTAGTCACCGCTGCCTGGTCAACGGCGGGATGGGAGAGCAGGGCGGCCTCGAGTTCCCCAGGCTCGACCCGGTGCCCCCGAACCTTCACCTGGTTGTCGATGCGGCCCTGCAAGTCCAGTTCGCCGCCAGGGCCGAACCGAGCTCGGTCCCCGGTGCGGTAGAGCCGCGAGCCGGACGGCCCGAACGAGTCGGGCACGAAGGCACGCGCAGTCAATCCGGGGGCGCCGCGGTAACCCCGGGCGACACCGCGGCCCCCTATGTAGATCTCGCCGAGAGCACCAGGCGGAACCGGGAGCAGGTCATCGTCGAGCAGGTAGACCCGAGTGTGCGCGGTGGGTCGCCCAATCTCGGTCGGTCTGCCGGCCGGGTACAGGTCGGCGTAGGTCGCGAAGACAGTGATCTCGGTCGGCCCGTAGGCGTTCACCACCCGATCGGCCCACCGGCACAGATCCCGCACTAGAGACATCGGCATCGGCTCGCCGACTGTGACGGCGACACGCAGCGACTCGTCAAAGCCAGCAGCGGCCAGCAGTTGCCATCCCGAAGGGGTGGCTTGCACATGGGTGACCGCCTGCTCGCGGATCAGTCGGCGCTGCGCCGCTCCGTCCGCCCTTGTTGCTTCCGGTGCCACGACGACGACTCCGCCGACCAGCCAAGGCAGAAACAGCTCCACTGTGGACGGATCCGAGTTCAGCGAGGTGTTCAGCAGCCAGCGGTCTTCCGGCTGGGCCTCGAAAAGATCCCTGGCACCAAGCAGGAAATTGGTCAGACCGCCGTGGGTGATGTCGATTCCCTTTGGCCGACCGGTCGAGCCGGACGTATACATCACGTAGACCAGGTCGTCAGGCCCCGGCCCCGGCTCTGCCTCAGCCTCGGCCGGAGCGGCCGGCCGCTCGGTCAGCTCGGCGAACCTGACTCTCGGGGTGAAGGCGCCGTCATCGGCGATCACCAACCGGGCACCTGCGTCGGCCACCAGAAACTCCAGCCTGGCGGCCGGGTACTGGGGATCCAGAGCCAGGTACGCCGCGCCGGTCTTCAGCACCCCCAGGACAGCGGCCACCGACTCGATCCCGCGAGGCAGATGGATCCCGACCACGTCGTCACGGCCTACCCCTCGGGCACGCAGCCCTGCGGCGACGCGATCGGTCAGCTCATCCAGGTCGGCATAGCTGAAGGTCTGCTTGTCGCAGATCACCGCGGGCGCCAACGGCATGGCTCGGACCGTCACACGGAACAGGTCCACCACGGTCTGGCACACCGGGTAGTCAGCGGCTCCCGGGTACGTGGCTCCATGTCGAGCCCAGACGTCGGTGAGCAGGT
Organism: Amycolatopsis sp. cmx-4-19; assembly: GCA_049998115.1. Classification (GTDB taxonomy): domain Bacteria; phylum Actinomycetota; class Actinomycetes; order Mycobacteriales; family Pseudonocardiaceae; genus Amycolatopsis. The sequence continues at coordinate 437,667 of JAEBEO010000004.1, forward strand.
GGAGGTCGGCGTCGCTGACCGCCACGGTGTCGCTGATCGGCCGGCCGGGTTGCCGCACAACCCGCTCCACCACAGTGATCAGGGCGTCCGCCAGCCGCGCCGCGGTCTCCGGGACGAACAAGTCGGTCGCGTAGTTGAGAGTGAGCTCGATGGCCGGGTCCCCGTTGACCACATTGAGGGTGAGGTCGACCTTGGCCGTGTGCTCCTCGATGGCCACCGGCTCCGCGTTCAGCCCGGCCAGCCGAGCTGGCCGCTCGCTCGGCTCGAAGCACTGGTAGAGCACCTGGTACACGGGATTGGTGGAGCTCGCACGCTCCGGCGCCACTGCGGCGACCACATGCTCGAACGTCACGTCCTGGTGGTCGAATGCGGCGAGCACCGCCTGATGGGTCCGTTGCAACAGCTCGGCGAAGACCGGTCGGCCGGAAAGGTCCATGGGCAGTGCGACGGAGTTGGCGAACAAACCAACCAGCCGTTCCGTCTCGACCGCGTTCCGCCCAGACAGCAGGGATCCGACGGCGAAGCTGGTCTGGTTGCAGTAATGCCGCAGAACGATGGCGAAACAGGTGAGTAGGAACGAGTAGACCGTGACCCCGTGCAGCGCGGCGACCTCCCGGACCTGGTCGCTGAGCTCCAATGGGAAAGTACGCCGGATGTTGTCGCCGCAGTGAGAGGGGCTGGTCGGCCGCGGACGGTCCAGTGGAAGTTCCAGAGTGCGAGGGATCGCCGACAGGACCGTGCGCCAGTGATCGAGCTGGCGCTCCGCCAGCCCACCTGTCAGGCGACGGTTTTGCCAATGAGCGTAGTCGGCGTACTGGAGCGGCGCAGCTTCCGGCTGCGGCGCGATACCCGTCGTCACGGCCGTATAGAGCTGATCGAACTCGCGGAGCAGCAGCGCGCATGACCACGCGTCCGTAACGATGTGGTGCATGTTCAGCAAGAGCAGCCAGTGATCGGCCCCGACGTTGACCAGCAAGGCGCGCAGCAGGGGGCCGTCGGCCAGGTCGAAGGGGGTATCGATGTCGGCATAGACGAGCCGCATCCCCTCGTCAAAGCGCTGATCGGCCGGGAGGTCAGATAGGTCGACATGACCCAGCGCCACCGGTCCGGCTGGAGCCACGACCGGCTCTGGTGTGGATCGGCCCGGGTAACTGGTGCGTAGGATCTCGTGCCGCTCGACCAGTAGGTCCAGCGACCGGCGCAGCGCGTCAAGATCGGGTGTGCTGCGTAGATGCAGGACTCGAGGGACGTTGTAGAGAGCGGTCGTCCCCAAGAACTGGTTAGTCACCCACATTCCGGTTTGCACGGGTGATAGCTGTGCCGCGCCGGATGGCCGACGCGGAATGCCTAGCTCGCGCCGGTCGGCCCGGCCCTGCAAGCGCCGCCGAAGTAACTCCTGTTTCGCCGCCGAGAGGCCAGAGTCCCTGCTGTTTCCGATCATCGATCGCGCTCCCTTGCCGAGGTTAGTTCCGCAGGCTGCGCGGACGCATGTCGACCCACACGTGGTCGATGTGCGCCACACACTCGTCCTCGGTGCCTTCCGGGCCGTCGGCCGCCCATCCGGCAGGAACTGGCCGACCGACGGGCCAGATGGAGTACTGGCCCTCGTCGTTCACAACCACTTGATATCGACGCTCACCAGGGCTTGACATCGGCTGCCTCCTCTTCAGGGTTGTCTGCCAAGAAACACTCGGCCTCGGTCTCGCTCATCGCTTCGATCTGGGCGAAGACCAGGTCCTCGACCCGGGCGGCCACTGCACGAACAGTGGGGTTGTCGAACACCAGGCGGACAGGGACATCAATGGCGAACGCATCCCGCATACGGTTGACCGCTCTGGTAACCAGTAGCGAGTGACCACCAGCGACAAAGAAGTTGTCGGTGGCGCCGAGCCGGGGGACGCCAAGCACAGTGGCCCAAATCCCGGCGACCACTCGTTCGGTGTCGTTGGCTGGGACGACGTAGGGCTCGATGGCCGGGGCACTGGGATCCGGCTGGGGCAGTGCTCGGCGGTCGAGCTTGCCGCTGGGCAGCCGAGGAAGGGACGGCAGGGCGACCAGTACGGCCGGCACTGCGGCTGTGGGGAGCCGATCTACAAGGAAGTCCCGCAGTCTCTCTCCACCAGTGGACACCACGTAGGCGACCAGCCGACAGTCACCGGGGACAGGTTCCCAGGCCACGACCGCCGCGTCGGTCACCCCGGGAAAGGCCCTGACCGCAGCCTCGACCTCACCCAGTTCGATCCGCACGCCTCGCACCTTCACCTGGTGATCCCGTCGCCCGCGGTACTCCAGTGCGCCATCCCACCGCAGCCGGCCGGTGTCCCCGGTGCGATAGAGTCGTTCACCGCGCCGCCATGGGTGGGGTACGAAGGCGCGGGCAGTGAGTCCTGGCTTCGCCAGGTAGCCGCGAGCAAGACCTGTACCGCCGATGCACATCTCGCCGACCACACCAAACGGGACCAGCTGGAAGCTCTGGTCCAACACGTATACTTCGTGATTTTCCATCGGCCTGCCCAGGGCGACGATGTCCGCGGCATCGCCGTCCTCGGCAGTACACACGTGGTGTGTGGAGTCAATGGAGACCTCCGTAGTGCCCCAGTGGTTGTTCAGCCGACAGGCCAAGGAACCCAACCGGTCGAAGAACAGGCGGACAGTTTCCGGACGCAACCGGTCGCCGTCAGACACCACTTCCCGCAGCAGGCGAAGGCCCGGCAGGTGAGTCGTTTCGATCTCCTCCAGGAAGATGGTGAGGAGGCTTGGCACGAACTGCAGCCAGACCACCCGGTGCCTGACCGCAGCCGCGATGATCGCCCGTGGGTCCCGATGCAGTCCCGGCGGTAGCACGACCACCCGAGCTCCGAGCATCAGCGGCCAGAAGATCTCCCGAGCCACGTCGTCGAAGGTCAACGGTGTCTTGAGGAGCAGGGTCTCGCCGGCAGCGAGACGGTAACGCGCCTGCAGGTTGGCCAATTGCCCGTGCCAGCCACGGTGCGTGCAGGCAACACCCTTGGGGTCACCGGTAGATCCGGACGTGAAGTACACCGAGCACATGTGCTCGGGCGACACGGCCGGAAGCGGGCGCGCAGGGGCACTGGCTCGGGTCAACTCGACGACTTCGAGAGGGCGGCAACCAGATCCGGTCGGGATCGCTAACTTACTGGTCGGCACCACGCACAACGGCGCGCCCGCCGTTGTCAGCAAGGCGACGAGCCGGGTCAGCGGTGTCTCCGGGTCGATCGGCAGATAGGCGCCACCGGCCCGGAGTATGCCCAGCACGGTGGCCACCTGATCGACGCTCCGGTCGAGCAGGACAGCGACCAGTACGTCGGGGCCGACGCCGTGTGACACCAGGCCGCCGGCGATGGCGGCCGAGAGCCGGTCCAGCTCGGCATAGCTGAGCGTGTGATCCCCCTCCTGAACCGCGACCGCGTCCGGGGTACGGGCTGCTTGGTCGAGGAACAGCTCGTGCAGGCACCGGGCGGGCGACGACACCGGAGCCGGCTCGGCGTGGGATCGCAGCTCGGCCACCTCCGTGGGGCTGAGCATCGGTACCTCGTCGACCCTTAGCGCCGGATCGGCGGCCACAGCGACCAGCGCCGTACGCAAATGACCCAGTAACCGAGTCACCGTGTCTTCCTCGTAAAGCGCGGTGTCCCATTCCACGTGCACCGCGATTCCTGCGCCGGTGCGCCGGAAGTCGATCGACAGGTCGTACTTGGCGCCGGCGCCGGGTGTGGCGAGCTCGGTCACCTGGAGGCCGGTCAGTGCAGGCGGATTGTCCTCGGTTCGGAAGTCCACGAGGATGCCGAACAGCGGAGTACGGGCCGGATCCCGTTCGATCCCGGACGCCGCGACCACCGAATCGAAGGGGACCAACCGAGTCTCATACGCGTCCAAGGCCTGCGCCCGGGTCCGGTCGACCAGTTCGGCGAACGTCGGGTTCCCAGAGACGTCGCCGGGCATTACAACCATATTGAGGAAGGGGCCGATGACTTCCGTGCTCTCGATGGTTTCTCGAGCAGAAGACGAGGTACCGGTAGTCACGTCCGTACGGCCGGTGTAACGGTGTAGAACCAGTTGACAACCGGCGAGCAGCACCATGAACAATGTGGCGGCGTGCCGGGTGCCCAACTCGGTGAGCCGCTGTGTCAAGTCTTCGGACAAATCAAAGCCGTGTCGCAAGGCTCCCGCGGCACGGCGAATGACCGGCCGAGGCCGGTCCGGCGGCAACTCGAACGGGCTCGACCCACGAAGTGCGACGCACCGCGCGGCAAGGGCCGCCGACAGTTCGCCGTCGTCGTCCCGTGCGTCAGCTGCCGCAGCCAGTTCCCGAAACTGCCGGTTGAGCGGCGGCCGTGGTTCCAGGTCGGCACCGGCGACGACGGCGTTGTAGCCGTCGGCCAGTTCGCGGTACAGGATCGCCACCGAACCGCGGTCGATCGCCGTATGGTGCACGGCCAGGGAAAGCACATGATCCTCATCGGCACAGCGCACCAAGCGGGCGCGGAAGGGCGGCCCGGCGGTGATATCCAGTGCGGTGGCCGCCTCGGCGCGCATGGCTGCGTCCAGGCCACCCTCCGGCAGCGGGTCGACCGGCAACCGCACCTCGACCGGCGGGTAGAGCAGGCCCGTGACCTCTCCGTCTTGGAGGCTGATCGAAGTCCGTAGCACCTCGTGCCTGGTCACGATTTCGGTCAGAGCCCGGCGTAGCGCCGCGATGTCCAGCGGCCCGCGCAGTCGCAGGAAGAGGTTACCCAGGTAGGTGGCACCGTCCGTGGCTAGCTGGTCAGCCAGCCAAAGCCGATGCTGTACCCGGGGAACAGAAACCTGGATCGGGAGGGAATCCTCGGCGCCACCGAGATCATCGACGTCTGCCATGTTCGTCATTTCCGCGGCCTCTTATCCGGTGAAGTAGCCGACCAGCCTGTCGATGCCTTCCTCGAACCCGGCCGACGTGTAGGACAATCTCAACGCCTCAGCCAAACCGAAGTCTGCGCCCGGCACGGTCGCGACATGGGTCTTCCGCAGCAGGTCGACGGCCAAGTCCAGGGAGTTCCAGCCGGGGTGCCCACGAAGGTGGTCCGAGCAGTCCAGGGTGAGGTAGAAGCCACCCCGGGAAGGCAGAGCCGTCACACCGGGAACTCCGGCGAACGCTGCCACCGTGTAATCACGTCGCGCCCGGTAGCGAGCGACCAAATCAGCAACGCCGTCCTGGTTATCAAGTGCGGCGATCGCACCGAACTGGGGCACAGGGTCAGTAGTGAGCAGAGTGTGATGCTGAATAACCGTGAGGGGCTCAACCAATTCGGCGGGCACCATCGAGTAACCGACTCGCCGGGCGTACATCCGGTGACCTTTGGAAAAAGCGTTGGTGACCACGATGGGCGAGACCGGATCTGCCAGCTGTACTGCCGAGAACGGCGGATCGTCGAATTGGCAATTATTGTAAATCTCGTCACTGATCAGGACCGCACGACCGGCAACGATACGGTCGATCTCGGCGAACTCGGGGAGACTAAGCACATTGCCGAGCGGGTTGCCAGGTGAGTTCACCACCACGATCCGCGTACGCTCGGTCATCGCTGCGGCCAGCGACTCCAAGTCGACGGTCAAAGTCTGCGGGTCGATCTTATAGTACCGCACGCTGGCCCCGGCCAACTGCGCCGTGAACACATACAGCGGGTAGTACGGCATAGGCACCAGCACCTCGTCGCCCGGGCCGGCCAAAATCTGGTTCAAGTTGCGAAAGGCCATGCTGGTACCGACACTCACCACGAAACGGCCAGGTTCGATGGTGACGCCGCACTTCTCCCGATACTCATCGGCCAGCCGCTCGCGCAACTGCGGAAGACCACCAGGGAACACAAGAGAGCTTCTGTCGAAGTCAGTAGCAGCGTCCACCATAGCCGCGTTCACCGCGGCGCACGGCGATTCCTCGACCTTTCCAAGGGTAAGCCTAATTACATCGTCATTGGTTCGCGCAAGCTGGTCGGCCAGTTCGTCCAACACGAACATCAGGAAACGCTCATCACCGAAAGAAACAGGGGCACGCAGCGTAAGCGGGGACGGAAATGTAGCAGACATCACGCCTCCTTGCACGATTTCAGTAATTCATTGCAGCGTACATCAAGGTGAACATTGATTTCCCATCGTCGGCCTATCGCCGAATTACGGGCCAGTGCCGATTCAGTAAAACGGCGATATGAATCCGATCTTGACGGTAGAAGAAATGGTCACCGTCGCAGAGCGCCACACCCAACCAGGAGGTGGTCCTTTCCCGCCAGGTCGCCAGCTGCCGGACAGTTACAGCAGGGTCGCGCCGACCGCCGAGCGCCGCAATTCCGGTCGCCAGCCGACCACCCCAATCATCTACATAGGACGCCGCCAGGGTAAGGTCTGTGCGCAGCGCCACCAGGGTAAGTCGCATCAATTCGTCGTCGACGAGCAGCTCGCCAGAGGTACCACCTCTGCGAGCCAGGAAGTCGATCAGCCTCTCATCGGTCCACTCTGCCCCCGGTCTCTCCGGCACCACCGCTCCCGGGGCCGAACTTCCTGCCACCAGGAGCCTGACTTGTCGGCCACGGTGTTCCAAGAGCCATGCCAGCTCGTAAGCCACGAACGCGCCGAAGCTGTGTCCGAACAAGACGATCAGGCCAGGCTTGGCGAGCACAGCGGGAAGACATGCCTCAGCCAGTTCCCGGATCGACTTGGCCGATGGTTCGCGTAGCCGCGGCCCTCGGCCCGGATACTGCACGCCCCAAAGAGCCCACTCGTCGGGTATCGCGGATTCGAGCGTCCAAGCCTCCGAGGCATTTCCGCCTGCCGGCGGGAAGAACAGCACCTGTCCGACGTCCGACCGGCCCCCGGAACGGACTGGACGTAGCCATGGAGACGTCACGTCTCCGAAGTGGTCATCAGTGCCGCTCATCGCACCGTCCCGAGCACGATCCGGCCAACAGCCACGACATAGTCCCCAAACTGAGGATGGTCGAACAGAACCCGCAGTGCCGGGCGGACGCCGAAAACCTCCTCGATCCGGGCGGAGATCGCAACCGCAGCCAGAGAACTACCTCCCGAGTCGAAAAAGTCGGTGTCATCGTTAATTGGGGTGTGCAGCGTCTGCTGCCAGATCCCCCGAACCGAGGAAGCCAGTCCCAGGTCGGTGTTTGCTTCATCGTGAGTGGTCATGGCACCGCGTAACTCCTCGCGTCGGTGGACAAGTAGCCGCCGAGCCGGTCCGCGGCCCTGACGGCCGGAAGACAACGGTCGGTCCAGGTCACGCCTGCCAGGCCAGCGCAAGCGCGCCGAGTGCGCTCCAGTCGGAGCACATGACCGGGGTCGTCGTCGGCCAGCAGCACACCGAGCGCGGTGCCACTATGGGCGGCGACCACACCGAGCCCGCCTACTTCCCGACACAAGGTGATCAGGTCGTCCAGGTGGCGCTTCGGACCCCGCCGCTGATTCATCAGCGCGCTGTGGGTGGCGACCGCTCCGATCGACGCGACGTCCGCCGTCGCGATCGCGCATGTCAGCGTTCCGAGTAGTTGCTCGTAGGTGCGTTTCTCCCTGGCGGAGAAGGACTTGGGCCGCAGGTTGAAGTCCGTGGTGTCCACAATCCCGCCCTCGTCGATGCCCACGACCGTCATCGGAGGCAGGTGCCCCAAGTGCGTGCGCAACCGGACCTGCCGGTGGTGAAAGGCGACAATTCCGTCGTACATGACGCCGTCGGATGGCTCGATCAGGCGCAGGAGCGTCTCGATCCGTTCGGCGCCGAGTTCAGTGCCGAGCGCTCGCCCGACCGCGCGAGCCGTCGCGACCAAGTCAGCGGAAGAGCTGGCCAGTCCTTTGCCTTCGGGCAAATCGCTGTCGATCACCAGCTCGCCGCCATCGTCGATTCCCCTCTCTCGCAACATCTCCAGCACCAAACGACGGGACTTGTTCTTGTGTGCCGGACGCACGCACACGGTGCCTGCCTGCGAGTCCAGCCGGAACGTGGCCCTGCTCCAGCGCGCTATTGGCAGCGTGACAAGGAATTCCTGACCGTCGGGCAAGGCGCCTTGCAGAAGTTCGCCGAAGGTGCCGAAAGCTGCCGCAGTAGCAGACGCACCCGCCAGATACTCACGTTGGACCAGTGACTGGTCACCGTGAGTCATCTGCTGCCGCCCGTCACGCCGAGCAGCGCGTTCAGCCGGTCCGGTACTGCGGCGAGCCGCTCGCTCCGAGCTTCGACCTCTTCTGTCAGCAGCGCGTGCTCGGCTGCCTGGGCGGCTAGCAGTTCTGTTACCCGCTCCGGACTTGCCGACCCGGGCGTAGCCCGGCGAGCCAACTCGGCCCGTGGATCGAAGGCCTCCCGCAGCAGCTGTTCGGGGTTGGTGACGGTGTACCCATACGCCGCAGCCGCTGCGGTGAGCAGCGCAGCATCCGGATTGGCGGCGTCTCGACCGGCGGCCAGCGCATGCACCGCGTAGCGGCCCGCGATCACCTGTGCGAGTCGCCACGGCACTCGCTGTTCCAGGGTCAGCCGGTTCGCCAGCGAGAACCCGCCAAGATACTCGGTCGCGCACCGATCCCGAGCACGGCTGGTGCGGAAGACTAGGTGATTCAGTACGCCGGTGAGCAACCGCAGCGACGACCGCAGGGTCGCCATAGTGTCGTGGAACCCGGCAGCCCCCTCCTTCGACACTTCGACCGTGTTGCTGAACGACGTATTCCGCTGTGAGAGCAAGATGTCCAGATGCCAGGCGGCCAGATGTGCCGTCCGGCCCCGAATCCGCTCCAGGATGGGGTAGTTCTTCTTCTGCGGCATGGCCGAGGAGATCCCTGCCAGCTCGTCGGGCAGCTCTATCAGCCCGTATTCGCTGCTGCCCAGTGCCATTAGGTCGGTCATCAACCGACTCAGCCCCACCCCGAAAGTTGAGCACTCTGCGGCGAATTCCAGCAGCCAGGCCCGTGACGCGACCGCGACCAGCGCATGCGGGACCGGGCCAGTAAACCCCAGCAGATCTGCCATCCGATCCCGGTCCCAGGCCAGCTCCTGCCCGGCAAGTGCCCCAGCCCCGAGCGGACAACGATTCGCGCTATCGTAGGTGGCCAGCATCCGGCGGGCAGAATGCAGCAGGTGAGCAGAAAGTGCGCTGACGAAGAAGCCCGGCGTTATGACTTGAGCGGCCTGTAAGTGGGTATAGCCGGGCAGAACATCCTCGGCGTGCCGGGCCGCCAAGCGACGAGCGGCGGTGGCGCAGTCCAGCAGGTCGGCGAGCACCTCCAAGATCCGTTCCCGACCGAACATCAGTTGAGCACAAGCTTGCAAGTCGTTGCGGCTGCGGTCGACGTGCCAGACCGGCGCGTCCACCTGGGCTGTCACCCTGCGTTCGATGGCGAACGCGATGTCAGTGTGGTTGTCATGCTGGTCCGGGATCAGGCCGGTACCTGCGATCTCGGTAAGCACTGCGGCGATCTCTCGAACCTGCTGGCCGGTCAGCACCTTTAGCCGGGAGTACTCGAGCAGCAGAACTTTTTCCATCGCGAGGTAGCCGGCCAGTAGCTGTTCGGCCTCGTAGCTGAACTGCGGTTCCAGGATTTCCTCGACCAGCAGCGCGGCCGGCCGCTGAGTAATCCGCCCGGTTATGGCCGCGATATGGCTTTCATCCGTCATCGCGGCCTCGTTCGAAACGTCGGGAGCGGGTGCCCACGCGCGACGAAGGGGTTGATCCACAACCGAAGGCTTGTGCGACGGCGAGCCCCTCCTGGAGAGACTGCAGATCAGATCGACCTCGGCGCAGCGACGGCAGTACCGTGTCGACGCGACGGGCCGCAGCCACGTTTTCCTCAACTGACCCGACGAGCACCTGCTGCGGGCTGACCTCGACGAACAGAGCGGGGGGTCGACCGCAGACGACCGCGGCGCAGGCTGAAGCGAACCGCACCGGCTGACGCAGGTTCATTCCCCAGTAGTCTGCGGTAAGTTCGGCACCATCGACAAACCTGTCCAGCGCGGTGGAGTACATCCGAACGGCGGCCGGGCCGGGGCGCAGGTCTCCGAGCTGATCGACCAGTGCGGGCAAGACTGGGTCGACGTGCGGCGAGTGGCCGGCGCCACCGGTGTTGAGTTTGCGACACAGCACCTTGCGTTCGATCAACGGCGCGACGACCTCGGCCAATGCGGCTGAGTCGCCGGAGAGGATCGTGAGTTGGTCAGTGTTGACCGCCGCGACGCATACGCGGTCGGCGAAAAGGCTGATAGCGTCGGACGCGGCAGCTTCACCAAGCCCGACTGCCCACATGTCACCCTGGGTGTGCACGGTGTCTAGCAGCAGACCGCGTCGGCATACCAGCGCCGCACCGGCCGCCACCGACAGCGCACCACTGATCACCGCCGCAGCGATCTCTCCCATGCTGTACCCGACGACCACGTCGGGTTCGACGCCCCAATCCCGCCAGAGTCGCGCCAGTGACACCTGAACGGCCCACAAGGCCGGCTGGATACGGCCGCGCTCGGCAAGCAATTCTCCACTGCGCAGCAAGGCAAGCAACGACCAGCCGGTCTCGGCGGCGATCGAATGATCACATTCCCGCATGTATTCGGCGAAGCGAGGGCTGGCCGCGAGTAGCTCACTAGTCATCCCAGTCCGCTGAGCACCATGGCCAGGGAAGACGAAGACGACACTGGCCCGGTTCGCCTCGATCGGCGTGTGCTGGATTGCCTTCTTGATGGTGACCACCCCTCAGTTCGCAGGTGGGCCGGCTACTAGCGGCCGGCCAGGTCGACGGCCGCGAGACGGAGTTCAGAGGTATACCGATTGCCGTCTACGTCCCTGAGCCATAGCTCATCCAGTGCTGGCAGCAGTTCGGTCACCCGCACCTCGGGTTTCGAGCTGGCCCTCTGAGCGACCCGGATCGACTTACAGAGATTGTTCACATAGATCGGACTCTCAAAATCCACATAGAACGGTTTCTTCGCAGCAGCGGTCTTGACGAAGACGTGTGTGGGCAGGGAGTTTTCTCGACACCAGCGCCTGGCACCTGCGAACTGGGCCGCTTCCCCGCGCTGTGTGGCGAAATTCAGTGGAGCGGGGTCGAAGGTCCAAGACTCCCGACAGACCACGAACCGGTCGATCGTGACCCGAGGGGTGTGCGGCAACGGGCCGAACAAGTCGAACCGGTCCCCTACCAAGTTCATCAGAAGCTCGGCGAAGACGTCCAGCACGTCGAACCGATGTCCCCCGGGCACCGTGACCCGCAGTCGGCCGTCATTCGACTCGACCAGCAGGTCGGCCGCGCGTAGCAAGCGTGGCCGGTCTGCATCGACGGTTTGCTCAGCGAGCGCAACCATAAAGTCTTGCGGTCGGACCAGGCCCGGGTGGGTTCGCGCGGACAGTCGGCCGGCATTCTCCTTGGGCAGGACCGGATATAGCCTTGGCTCAGGGCTCTCCGCTGTCAAGCAGTCGAACAACTCCGCTGGCCGCGGATGACGATCGACCTGGAAGGCGCTGCGTAGGGTGTTTACTGCCAGATGAAGTTCACCGAGTACTAGCCGAAAGTCCCCGCGCCGCACCGCGTCCGCGTCCCGCGCCGAGATCAGGATGTCTGGGCTGCAGTACCGCGCACCGCTCCAACCGGGAGCCGGAGCTCGGAACGCACAAGCCACTCGGGCAGTCAGCGCGTCAGCTTCGTACCGCAGTCTGGAGGCGTCCGGTACCGGCGCGAGGATCCCTGTCCAACGCCGCTGGAACTCCGCGCAAGCCTCGTTGACGACCTCTGACTTCGGATCCAGAAACATCGGAACACCGTGCAACCACAGCCAGGCCAACGATGGTCCTGTGCCGTTTCCAGCGCTGTGACCATCGACTAGCTCGCGCAGTTGCTCGATGAGTGCGGTGCCGATCCGATGGGTCAGCCAACGTACACCGCGCAGCAGCAACTCGAGGGGCTTCATGGCGGCGAGTAAGTCGCGCCCGACGACCAGGTCGAGGTCACGTAGAGCCTCATGGTAGACGACTGTGCGCCCGCCGTAGGTCTTCCCGGCGTTGCGGTAGGCAGTTCCTCCGGTAAATTTTCGGACTGTATGGTCCAATTTGATCAGCGAGTCGTGGAGTGCAACCGGGTCATCGGCCGCGCGAATGACCTCCGTCCGCCCCTTTTCCAGAAGCCCCAAAGTGGCAAGTCCTTCTATGGCGACATCTCGGTTACCAAGCCGGTTCAAAAGCCGACGTAGGTCGCGCTCCGGTCGCATGGTTGCCGGCACCTCCAACCGCCATCCGACCAAGCGCTGTGCCTGCAGCCACTCGATGATCTCGAAGACGTCCCGCTCGGTGGCGAGTGCAGGGAACTCCGATGTCAAGTCGGCCGCGATCTGCCACGCAGAACTGATTCCGTCGCAGCGGCGCAGCACTGCGACGGCTTCCTCCGACAGCGCCACATTGCGCACTCCCGGCACCTGCGCGTGGCGGTCACCGATGCCGACGAACGGACTCGTCCGCGGGGCGAGCCACCGTCGGATCTGCCCTGTGTCCTCAATTCGCGCAGCGAGGCGGTCGACCACCCACGGTTCAAAGAACACTTCGGGCAGGTTGGCTAACGCGGGACCAGGTCGTACCCGGCTATCCGACCGGGCGTCGAGCCGTCCCCAACCCACCGGGCCGAAGAAGCCGATGTTGTCGTTCTTGACGCAGTATCTCTGCCAGTAGTTGGCCAACAATGCCTCGTGCTGCCGGTACTTGCTGTTACGACCCTCAATCTCCGGTTTCCGACGCAGAAATGGCTCCAGCCCGGTCGCGACCGCATGATGGTTCTGCCAGGTAAAGGCGAGCTGGAAGTCCCGACGCCGGGCGATCAACCTCAGTTCGTTGCTCAGCCGGAGGATCTCGGTCTCGAAAGTGTCTCGGTAGGCGGCCCACTCCGGATCCGTGTTCGATGCGTGACAAACCTGGTCCGCTGCGACGGCCAGCGCCGGTGCCGCCAGCCGTGTCACACCGGCCGCCGGAAAGCCTGGCGCTCGCACGAGTACGGGTTTCCACAGTGCCCACTCGCCGGACGGCAGGGTGACGTGGGTCCTTGTGGGCAGGCCCTCAGCAAGCTCGGTCACAGCGTTACCTACTCTGCGAGATTCGCGGTGAGTTCAGCGGCGAGCTCGTCCGGGGACCTATGGAGGTAGAGGGTCGACATCGTGAGCCTTACTCCGGTCAGATCACGGATACCGTGCAGCACCTCCACTCCCTTGATCGAGTCACCACCGTGGTCGAAGAAGTCGTCGCGGGCGGGGAACTCGGGGTTTCCCAGTACCTTCCGGAACAGGTCAAGGACCAGGTCGTGAATCTCAGAGGATGAGTAGTTCTCGGCGTTCGACATCGGTGCCCCCTCGTCGTCGTGGTCCCGTTCATCGTCCGACGTTGGCGCATCGGTGACCTTTCGCTGAGCTATCGCGAATGACGTGATGTATCACCGAATGCCACGCGATAGGACCGTGCGGCATCTTGGGTCAACCGGTTCCCAAGCGCGGATGGCAGGCGATCTCGCATGTTGAGTCATATGACCGTGTCACATTTCCAGGCCTTCGGTTTCGTGTTGCTCCGTGACCTTTTGTCCGCATCGGAGGTCGCACAGCTGCGTGAAGAGACTTCTTTCGCGCTGATAGACGCCTATGGTGAAGGCTTTACCGACGGCGTAGAACTCAGTGAACGCCCGGGCTTCGACGTTCCGATGATGTCCGATGACAGCACGCCGTTCGCCGCCAGCCTGGTGGCTGACGACCCGAGGTTATGGGGGGCTACCCACTACCTGATGGGTAGCCCCACGGTGCCGACCAATGGTGAATCCACCTGCTTCCTGGCTAACGCGAAATGGCATCCGGACATGCCCAAAGCCGTTCCTGGCGTCAAGTTCATGGCCTACCTCGACGGGTGTACAGCGGAGACCGGCCAACTCCAGGTCCTGCCCGGCTCACACTTGGCCGCCGCTGGCTCGGCGTTCTGGGACTACATCGGGCAGGACCCGCGCCGGCAAGGTTGCGTCGACGCGCCTGATGACTGGCCCGTTCCAGTCGTGGGCATCGACACTGAACCCGGTGATGTGATCGCCTTCCACACCAACCTGCTGCACTCATCGATCGGCGGCGACCATCGACTGGCCTGGGACGCTCTCTATTTGCGGGATCCTATTCTCGACGGCTCAGAACAGTGTGAGATCGTCCGAGACGCGATCCTCTACATCGGTAACTATGACGGGGCCGGGCTCAACCACGAGAAATGGCCCGTGTGGCGGGATTGGATCACCTCTGACAAGGGAACCGGTATGCGGGCGACCGCGATCAATCGGCTGCGCCGACTCGGTGTCTTCGATGTCCAGGGCGCGGACATCGGGAAGCCCTCCTGGCCGGCGCGGCTGACCAAGCCGTCGACCATGCTGAGCTCCGGAGCGCCCGCTGCCCGGCGGTGAACCAGCTGTCGCGTTGGCAGGTCACGTCAGTCGGCAAGTTGGTGGAGGATGACGAAGCCGCCGTAGGCGGGTTGGTCCAGGCGTTCGTGGTCGGTGAGCAGGTAATCGTCCAGGATGGCGAGGATGCGTCGATCGAGTTCGAGCGCGTCCTCCGGGGAGAGGTGCACTGCGAATCGGGCGAAGGTACGCACCGAGTCGGGGCCTGCCTCCCTTAGTTCTTCCTGGAAAGCCTCGATCGGCGCGAAGGCCACATCAACGTCGGCATTCGGCGGATCGTCCAGCCACCAGGTGCGAGGCTTCGCCCGATAGGGTTTCTCCAACGCTCCGCTGTCGCCGCTGCGCACAGGCGCGGGCTCCAGCAGGCCCGCTTCGACGAGTTGCCGGACGTGGTAGTGCACAGTGCCAGGGTCGCGGCCGAGTCGATCGGCGATCTGCCGGTTGGTCAGTTCCTGCTTCCAGCACAGCCGCAGGATGCGCAGGCGTAACGGGTGTGCTCGCGCCTTCGCCTCGCGGACGGTGGCCTCCCGCCGGGGCGCACTGGGCGATTTCTCCCCGTTCAAAGCCTGTTCCGCTGTGGCATCACTCATTCGCGGAGTCTATCCCATCGATCCTATCCCCCACATTGATGGAATTTTCCCAATCGATGTGCGATTCTCAGAAGATGACTGACGAACTATCGTCGAGCCCGACCGATACGGCACCACGCGGCCTGGGCGGTAACTTTTGGCGATTGTGGACCTCGGCGGCGCTGTCCAACTTGGCGGATGGGATCCTCAAGATCGCCCTGGGCCTAGTGGCGATCGGCTTCACCCGTTCTCCCGCCCTCATCGCCGGCCTGGCCTTCGCCTTCACCTCTCCCTGGCTTCTGTTCACCCTGTTGTCCGGCGCCATCGCCGACCGCTTCGACCGTCGCCGCCTCATGCTCACAGCCAACCTCGCACGGATCGCGCTGCTAGCTATCCTCACGCTGGTTGTCTTGCTCGACGCCGGGTCCATCTGGCTGCTCTACGCCGTCGCCCTGGCCGTCGGCAGCGCCGAAACGATCTACGACACCGCTTCACAGGCGATCGTCCCGCAACTGGTCCGGCCCGACCAACGGCAGCGGGCCAACGGTCGGCTCTTTGCGGCCGAGTTGACCAGCAACGAATTTCTCGGTCCCCCACTGGCCGGCTTTCTGATCATCGCTGGCGCCGCCGCGGCATTGGCCACGCCCGCAGCACTCTGGGTGGTTGCGGTGGTCGCCCTGCTGCTGGTCCGGGGCTCCTTCCGGGCACAGCGTGAACCGAGCCCGCCCAGCACGCTGCGCAGTGATATTGCCGAGGGCGTGCGCTTCCTCTGGCGCAACCCGTTGCTGCGCCGGTTCGCGTTGATCGCCGGGGTATTCAACTTCGCCAGTGCCGCTATGCAGGCGATCCTAGTGCTTTACGTGGTCGGCTCGACCTCCGCTATGGGCCAGACTGAACAAGGCTACGGATGGCTGCTCAGCGCTATCGCCGTCGGCAGCCTCGTCGGCTCATTCCTCGCCGAACCCGTCACTCGATCCGTAGGCGACCGAGGCACTCTGGTTCTCGGATTCATCTGCGGCGCACTCCTGGTCGGATCCCCCGGCCTGACCAACAACCCGTTCCTGGTCGGCGCTGGATTTTTCGTCGGCGGTGCTGGCCTGGTCATGGCCAACGTCGTCATGCTCTCGCTACGCCAAGAAATCACGCCCGACCACCTGCTCGGCCGAGTCAACGCTGGCATCCTCCTGGTCGCCGGCGGCACCAAACCACTCGGTGCCATTGCCGCCGGCGTCCTCGCTCAGTTGTTCGGCCTCCGCGCCGTCTTCCTGATCATGGGCGTCCTCACCCTCCTCATGCTGACCAGCACACCGAAGACGACCGACAACGCGATCCGGCCGGGTGACTGAGCACCCGGCCGGTCGAACTTAGGGCAAGTCAGGAGATATACGTAAAGTAGGAGCGAAGCGCTGGCATCATGACGGAAAGCGGCACCCTGCCGCACACGCCCAGCGCGAACAGCAGGTTGTACCGCAGGTTCTGCACTGGCATTCGGTGCCGGACTGCGGTCAACCCGCGCACCACGCTGTGTCGGTCGTGCCAATCGATGTTGAACGACACAGACTGGCTCAGCGAAGTCACTTTGTGCAGTGTTCCAGGCGGCATGTAGAGCAAGTCACCTGCCTCGACCACGCAGGTGCGCAGCCGCACGTCGCGGAACAGCGGAAAGCGCTCCAGGTCAGGTTCGTCAGGATCGACCGGTGACCAGCGCCAGTTGTAGGTGTAGCACCGGTCTCGGCTGGCCGCGTCGACCATGACGAACCGCTTACTACCGTCGAACTGGAAAAACAGGTTGTGCGTGAGCAGCGTATCGAAGTGCAACGTCGTGACCGATCGAGACGGACCGACAAAGAATTGTGGAAACACCCACCATTGGGATCGGAAAAATGGGGTAAGCAATTCCCTGGGGAAGGGGTCTAGGTCGGACCGGAGCTGGGGAAGCATGGCGAGCAACGGAACGTCGTGCAGGTACGCGGGCGGCTCGCCGGCGTCCGGTGTGGACTTCGCCCGTTGCTCCCAGTCCAGCACGGTGTCCCGGTAGTCAGCCAGCGGTACCGTTGTGGTGACGCCGTCGGCGACCCGGCCGGTCTTCAACCGAACCGGCAGGTCAGGCGCGAGGTCAGCGAAGTGGCTGAGCGACCAATGGTCCGTTGCTGGCAGGTGCGAGAGCGCACCTTTCATCAGGACAGGCTTGTGGTTTACATAGCGCGAGTAGAACTCCGCTGTCGTCAGGTTATGGCGGACCTCAACGGGTGACGATGGGATGGTAGCAGTCATCGTTGCTCCTGACCTAGATCGGACGACGAACTTGATCTTCGACAATGCACCGGATCACGTCGAGCGCATACGCCACGTCTTCGAGTGACGTACCGCAGTGAGTTACAGCGCGAATCTGCCCGTGAGCAAGTTCGGCTAGCGAGACACCCCGTTTTTGTGAAGCTGCGATGAACGATTGATTATCCAAGCCAGGAATCGATATCCGAAAAAAGACCATATTCATCGCGGCACTATCGACGGTGATACCAGAAATGTCCGCAAGCCCGATGGCGAGCTGGGAAGCTGACTCATGGTCGTCGCCCAACCGGGCGCGGTTGGTCAGCGCGACGATACCCGCCGCGGCAAGCACCCCAGACTGGCGCATACCACCGCCGAGCATCTTGCGAACCCGACGGGCCCGCCGAATGAACGTCACCGACCCGACTAACATCGACCCAACCGGCGCACCGAGTCCTTTGGACAGGCAGAACTGCACCGAGTCGGCATGCGCGGCGATCTCGTCTGGACCGACCCCGAGGCTCAGTGCGGCATTGAACAGCCGAGCGCCATCAAGGTGAATGGGCAAGCCACGTTGCCTGGCGAACTCCGTCACCTCGGCCAGGTAGCTCATCGGTAGAATTCTTGCGCCACACTGGTTTTGCGGATTTTCAAGGCAAAGTAGGGCAGGCGCGGCGAACTGTGGGTCGTTCGGGTCCGCCGGGAACGCTTCCGCTAGATCGGCCAGATCAAGCGAACCGTCTGGCTGGTTTACGATCGGGTGGTAGACGATGCCACCGCAGACCGAAGCACCACCCGCCTCGTAGACATAAATATCTGACTCCGCGCCAACGATTACCTTCGAACCGCGCGGACAGTGCGCCATGATGCTTGCCAAATTTGCCATTGTGCCGCTGGGCAGGAAGCAACCGGCTGCTTTGCCCAGGGTGTGCGCGGCCAGTTCCTCCAACCGGCGAACCGTCGGGTCCTCGGCGTACACGTCGTCGCCCAGCGGCGCGGAGACAATCGCTTCAAGCATCGCCGCCGTTGGCAGAGTGAATGTGTCGCTGCGCAATTCCACCTGACGTCCAGCACTTGCTTCTCTGATTGTGGTGGTGCCATACACAACCATCGCCTCCTCGACCTGGTGCGGGACCCGTGCGCCCCTCGCCACATCGTCTACAGGCGACCCATCGGTGACCTTTCCCCTCCCTATTAAGGAATCCTAACAGAATGAGTGGTTCTTGAGTCGTCGCCAGCAGATGATGGCGCAGCCGAGGGTGAGGAAGGCTTCGTGGATGTCGTCGCGGACCTCCCATCGGATGCGCAGGCGGCGGAACCAGTG
>JAEBEO010000005.1:0-378559 GCA_049998115.1 Amycolatopsis sp. cmx-4-19
ACCAGCAAAGGGCACGGTCTTCACGAAGGTCTCGCAAAACCCAGGCCTCACGAGTGCTCACCCGCCAGCAGCCACCACATCCAAGCCTGCCAAACCCGGCTCGAACACAACCCATTAGGCCTCCTTGCCTACCTTCAGGGTAGGGAAGGAGGCCTTCACGGACCGCGGCCGTGCTTTTCGGCACCGAATCGCCCATAGGGACATATAACAGTCCGGATATGCCCTGCCAGGGCGTTCGATCCCGCGAACGAATTAGACTGACCGAGTGACCGTGGTCGAATCCGTCCTCTCCTGGACGCCGGAGCCGCTCAGATCCGTGCTGATCAAGCACCGCGAACTGCTGAAGTTCGGGATCGTGGGTGGCACGACGTTCCTGGTCGACAACGGCGTCTGGTACCTGTTGAAGCTCAGCGTGCTGGAGTCGAAGCCGACCACGGCGAAGGCGATCGCGATCATCGTCGCGACGATCGTTTCCTACATCCTCAACCGCGAGTGGTCCTTCCGGACGCGCGGCGGCCGCGAGCGGCATCACGAAGCGGCGCTCTTCTTCGTGATCAGCGGGATAGCCGTGGTGGTGAACTTGATCCCGCTCTTCACGTCGCGGTACATCTTCGATCTCGAAGTGCCGCATGTGACCCGGTTCGTCCAGGAGTTCGCGGACTTCACCAGCGGGTCGATCATCGGCATGCTGCTGGCGATGTTCTTCCGCTTCTGGGGCTTCAAGAAGTGGGTCTTCCCGGACGAGCTGGGCAAACGCCGCCGGGACAGCGACGAGCCGGACGACGACGTCGTCCCGCTTCGATAAGTACTTGCATAAAGACATGTGATTGTCTAAGGTCATCCATGTCAACGTTCCTTCTCTGATGACGCCGACCGGGTTCGTACGGCCGAGCGGGACGAATTCGAGGTGATCGCCAAGCGCGAAGAGGACCGCATCCGATTCGGATGACGGTTGAGCCTTTTCCCGTCTTGGCGGGGACCGGAGTGGCCCTCCGTGTCCTACGCGTTCCCTCGTTTCTTCCAGTGAACGGATCTCCTTCTTGAACACCACTCTCGGCGCGCCTCCGCGTGCCCGAAACACCCTTGCCCTCGTCGGGCTCTTCGCCGCCGTCTTCCTGGCGATGCTCGACTCCCAGGTCGTCGCGACCGCCTTGCCGCGGATGGTCGGCGAACTCGGCGGCGCCGCGTCGTTCGCCTGGGTCACCACCGCCTATCTGCTGGCGGGCAGCGTCAGCGCGCCGGTCTACGGGAAGCTCGGCGACCTGTTCGGCCGCAAACGCGTCGTGCTCGCCGCGATCGCGTTGTTCGTCCTCGGCTCCCTCGCCTGCGCACTCGCCCCGACGATGCCCTTGCTGATCGGCGCCCGCGTCCTCCAGGGCATCGGTTCGGGCGGCCTGTTCGTCGCGGTCGCCGCGATCATCGGCGAACTGTTCCCCGGCCGCGAAGGCGCCCGCTACTTCGCCTGGTTCTCGCTCTGTTTCGCCGGCTCCTCGCTGGCCGGTCCGGTCGTCGGCGGTGTCCTGACCGACCTGGCAGGCTGGCGGTCGATCTTCCTGGTCAACGTCCCGATCGGACTGGTCTCGCTCGGCGTCGTCGCCCGGTTCCTGCGCCTCGAACGGCGTCGCACGACCGCGCCTTTCGACATCGCCGGGATCATCACCCTGTCCGGCGCCATCGTCGGGCTGACCCTGGCGACACCGCTGTCCGCGTCGATCGGCGCCGTCCTGCTCGTCGCCTTCTTCTTCATCGAGCGGCGGGCGGCCGAACCGGTCATCCCGCTCCGGCTGTTCCGCGTCAGGATGTTCAGTCTGAGCGTCCTGGCCAGTGCCTCGGCCGGGTTCGTCTTCCTCGGCTCGGTCAACTACCTGGCGCTCTTCCTGCAGACCGCGGGTGGTGCCGGACCGTCGCAGGCCGGACTCCTGCTGCTGCCGATGACCCTCGCGGTCGCCGCCTCGTCGATGGTCGCGGGCCGGATCATCGCCAAGACCGGCGCCTACCGCTGGGCGCCGATCCTCAGCATGACGCTCGGCCTCGCCGCCGCGCTCGCCATGTCCACAATGGACGAACACACGCCGCTGCCGCTCGTCGTCACCTACCTCGTCGTGTTCGGCGCCGCCGCCGGGCTCAACATGCAGGTGCTGTCCATGGCCGCCCAGCAGAACGTGCCCCGCACCGATCTCGGCGCGGTTTCGGCGACCGTCGGTTTCCTGCGTTCCCTCGGTACCACCGCCGGGCTGACCGTTTTCGGCGCGGTGTTCACGCACGCGTTCGGTACCGACAGTCCCGGCGGCTACGCCTCCGCGCTCAACGGCGTGTTCTGGGTGATGGTCCCCGTTCTCGTGCTCGGCCTCGCCGCTTCCCTTTTCCTGCCGCGCGTCTCGCTGCGGCGCCACTGACAAGGAGTATTTCGATGATTCTCGTTCTCGGTTCCACCGGCAAGATCGGCCGCGAACTCGTTCCCGCACTGCTGGACAAGGGTGCTCGTGTCCGGGCGTTGACGCGCGATCCCGCGCGCGCCCGGATCGACCCGCGTGCCGAAGTCGTCGCCGGCGATCTCGACGCCTTCGACCCCGCGCTGCTCGACGGCGTCGAGCGCGTGTTCGTCCTGACCTCCGGCCACGGCGCGGACGGCCTCGCGCAGGAAACTACCGTGGCCAAGGCGGCCACCGGCGTCGCCCACCTGGTGAAGCTCTCCACCACCGGCGTCCATTTCGGACAGACCGACCCGCTTTCGCGAGTGCACGCCGCGGCCGAACAGGCCATCCGCGATGCCGGGCCGGACTGGACGATCCTGCGCCCCGGCACGTTCATGGACAACCGGTTCGCCTGGCTGCACGCCGTGCGCGGTGACGGCGTCGTCCGCGTGACCGAAGGCGATCCGGCGTCCGCGCTGGTGCACGTCCGCGATATCGCCCACGTCGCCGCGACCGTGCTGACCACCGACGGGCACGCGGGCAAGACGTACCCGATCACCGGCGGCGAAGCCCTCACGACCCGGCGGCAGGTCGAGATCCTGGGCGACGCCCTCGGACGACAGCTGACCTACGTCGAAGAGCCCGAAGCCGACGCGCGCGCCCGGATGCTCGGGTTCGGCTGGCCCGCTTCGTCGATCGACGGGCTCTTCGAGCTCAAACGGCAGTCCGCCGGGAACGAGGAGATCGTGTTCGACACCGTTCGCGACCTCCTCGGCCGGGCACCGCTGACGTTCGCCGACTGGGCCCGCGAGCACGCCGCCACCTTCGCCTGACCTGCGAAAAGGGAGCAAGGGACCTTTGCTATCACTTACTCGGGCATGCTGAGCGAGCGATAGCAAAGGTCCCTTGCTCTCCCCGGGTGGGCCGAAAGGGTTAATGGCTTGGGCGGATGCCCGAGGTGCGCGACACTCATCGGGCGGTTGATTCTTGCCGGGTCCGCTGTCCGGACCACGCGTTGTCCGCGCCCGGGCCTCTCGCTAGCGTGCCGCCTCGGGGAGTCAGGGGGAGACCGTATGAACGAACGCCTTCGCGTGCTCGTGGTCGACGACCATCCGCTGTTCCGGTTCGGGGTGTGCACGCTGCTCGGCAACGAACCGGAGATCGACGTCGTCGGCGAGGCCGCCAGCGGGGCGCACGCGATCAGCGCGGCGGCCGCCCTCCGCCCCGACGTCGTGGTCATGGATCTGCATCTGCCCGACCGCAGCGGCGCCGACGCGACGCGGCATATCGTCGCCGAACGGCCCGGCATCGGCGTGCTCATGCTGACGATGGCCGACGAAAGCGAATCCGTTTTCTCGGCGATGCGCGCCGGAGCCCGCGGATATCTGCTGAAGGACGCGGAACCCGACGAAATCATCCGGGCCGTCCACGCCGTCGCGAGGCGCGAAGCGATCTTCGGGCCTGACATCGCGACGCGGGTCCTCGGCTTTTTCAACCACTCTCAGCCGAGCACGGACACGGTGTTCCCGGAGCTCACCGTCCGCGAACGAGAGGTCCTTTCGCTCATCGCGGGCGGGCACAGCAACACCGTCATCGCGAGCACCCTGTGCCTCAGCCCGAAGACCGTGCGGAACCACATTTCCAACGTCTTCAGCAAACTCCACGTCACGGATCGCGCCGAAGCGATCGTGCGTGCCCGTGAAGCGGGACTGGGCCGATGAAAAACACGACCCCAATAAGGGCGGCTTTTCGGGCAATGTCGGGACCGGAGTCCCATGCGCCCGGGACACCTCACCCGGCAGGGTGAGTAGTGCGAGGGGTGGGACCCTCGCACCGTTCGAGGGGAATGGGAATCACATGTTCGAACCGAACCGGACACCCGTGGTCGTCCGCGCCACCGATCCGATTTTGCACAACGGCGTCTGCATGACGCTCCGCTCCCGTGACGACGTCTGGCTGGTGGACGGGGAGACCGCCGACCCGACCATGGTGGCCCTCCTGGTCACCGACCGCCTCGACGAGGCGATGACGCAGCTGTTGTCCGCGCTCCACCACCAGGGGTTCACCCGCATCGTGCTCATCGCGGGTGAAGTCGACGACAACGAGATCCTCAGCGCCATCGAACACGGCGTCTGCGCGGTCGCCCGCCGCTCGGAAGCCGGGGCCGACGTGCTGGTCCGGCTGATCAAGGCGGCCGCCGCCGGGGAAGGCGCGCTCCCGCCCGACCTGCTCGGCAGGCTGCTGCACCGGGTCTCGCGGCTGCAACGCCAGGTCCTCCAGCCGCGCGGCCTGCACATGGGCGGTATGAGCAACCGGGAGACCGAGGTGCTCAAGCTGGTCGCGTCGGGGTTCTCGACACAGGAGATCGCCGATCAGCTCTGCTATTCACAGCGCACCGTGAAGAGCATCCTGCACGACGTCACCAACCGGTTCCAGCTGCGGAACCGCTCGCACGCGGTGGCCTACGCACTGCGTGAGGGATTGATCTGACGCCGTGATCACGCAGGTCGACGAGGCCTTGTGCCTGCTCATCGCACCTCATCTGCCGGAGGGGACGGTGGTCCGGCTCGATCCGCCGAAACCCACCTGGCAGACCGAGACCCAGGTCTCGAGCGTCGACCTGTTCCTCTTCGCCCTGCACGGCGCCGTCCCGGGAACCGGCGCCGTGCGGGCGAAGCGGTGCGAACTGTCCTATCTGGTCACCGCGCGGGCGGACCGGATCCGCGACGAGCACACCTTGCTCGACCGGTCGCTGCGGGTGCTGCTCGGCACCGAGTTCCTGATGGTCGACACGCGACCGTCGCGGGTGAGCATCGGGGAAACCGATCCGACCGGGCTGTGGGTCGGCCTCGGCCTGCCCGCCCGCGCGGCGTTCGTCGTCACGGTCGCGGCGGAGTACCGGGACTGAGCAGCGAGGCCCGCCGCAGGACCATCCCGCCGATCGACGCCACTTGCGCGCCGAAGAACTCGCGCCATTCGGTCGCCGTCGCGGGCGGACCGCACTCGGGCGCACGCCGGTTCCACCCCGCCCGCACTTCGAGGCGATAGCGGAGCACCCCGGTCAAGCTCAGCCCGTTCCCACCGGTGCCGACGACGCAGGTGCCGCGGCGGACCCACCGATCCGGCGGTTCGAAGACGGCGCTCTCCTGGACGAACCGGTGCCCGGCCGTGCCGGTGACGGTCGCGACCGGCAGGTCGATCCCGCTGACGAACAAACCCTTCGCCAGCAGGTCCAGGGCTTCGGCCTCCACCCGTTCCAGCGCACCGGGCGGACGGCGGCACGTGTACAGGTCGCCCTCGAAGAACAACCGCACCGAAACCGCCACCTTGCCGATCTCCGCGGTCGCCGCGGCCACCGGATCCGCCGGCAGGCGGTAGCGGAACGCCGTCGCACGCACCACTCGACGGTAAGTCGGCGCGCTCCCGGCGCGTTGCCCGATCGGGACGTCCTCGGGGAGGTCTTAGCGAGGGACGCGTTCGGCGGGCCAGCGCACTTCGGCCACATCGCCGGGGCGGGGGACCTTCAGGAAGAGGCTGAACACCGCGGGCTGCTTGCTCGACAGCTCCAGCCGTCCGCCGTCGGCCTCGACGAGCGCACGCGCGAGGGCGAGGCCGACCCCGGTCGACCCGCCGCCGGAGAAACCACGTTCGAAGATATGCGGCGCGAGTTCGTCGGGCACACCGGAACCGGTATCGGCGACCTCGATGACCACGGTGCCTTCCGTTTCGCCGCGCCGGGCGGCGAGCGTGACCGTGCCCGCGCCGTGGCGCAGCGCGTTGTCGAGCAGCACGCCGACGACTTCCCGCAACCGGCCCGGGGTCGCCCTGGCCCTCAGCCCGTCGGTGACGCGAAGCCGCAGATGCCTGCCTTCGGCGCGAAGCAGCTGTCGCCACTCCTCCGAGACCACGGGGAGCACCTCCGGCAGATTCACCGGTTCCGCACCCACCTCGCGGGCGGCGCGGGCGGCGGCCAGCAGTTCGTCGAGTGCCCCGGCCAGCCGGTCCGCCTGTTCCTGCGCGGCGATCGCCTCGTCGACGACGTCCTGGTCGGGATGGACGGTGAGTGGTTCCAGCCGCAGTTGCAACGCGGTCAGCCTGCTCCGCAACTGGTGGGAGACGTCGCCGACGAGCTGTCGTTCTCGCTGGACCAGTTGCGCGAGCGCCGAACCGGACGCGTCGAGCGCTTCGGCGACCATGTCGAGTTCGCCGACGCCATAGCGCTTCGGATCCGGCCGGAAATCGCCGCCGCCGAGTTTGACCGCGCGATCGGCGACGTGTCTCAGCGGTTTCGCGAGCCGCCGTGCGGTCACCGTCGCGACCACCGTGCCGGTTCCCACCGACAGCACGACCAGCAGCACCACGAGCAGCGTCACCTGCGTCTGCCGGGTGCGCATCGGCCCGGCGGGCACGGACAGCTCGACCTCGCCGTGCAACGCGATCGGCACCTTCTCGGACACCACATCGGCGCCGGGATCGGAGCCGTAGCGCTTCTCCATCTGCCCCTCGGCGCGGACGGTCAGCAGCCCGCCCGGCGGCACCGCCACCCGGACCTGGTCGAGATCGATCGGCTGGCCGTTCGCGATCTCGTTGTCCAGCGTCGCCGCGATCCCGCGTGCCGCGGACGCGAGGTTCTCCCGGTTGAGGTTCTCGACCAGCTGCCAGGCGGTGATCCCGAGCGGGATGCCCAGCACCGCCGCGGTGACCGCGACGGCGAGCAGGATCGCCAGGAGGATGCGACGGCGCATTATTCGGCGTTGAAGCGGAAGCCGACGCCGCGGACCGTGGCGATCCGCCGTTCGCCGTCCCCGTTCCCGCCGGGTTTGCCCGCCCGGCCCGCCGCTTCGTCCGCGGCGATCCGATCGCTGCTGTCGGCGAAGCCACCCACCCTGCCCCGCGCGGCTGCCTCGTCCGCGGCGATGGCGAGCTTCCGGCGAAGCCACGACATGTGCATGTCGAGCGTCTTGGAAGTCTTCGATTCGAGGTCGTTCCACACCTCGGCGAGGATCTCGTCGCGGCTGACCACCTGGCCGGCGCGGCTCATCAGCACCCGCAGCAGCTCGAACTCCTTGTTCGCCAGCTGCACCTCGTGCAGGTCCACGGTGACCATCCGGGCACCGAGGTCCATCCGCACTCCCCCGGCTTCGAGCACCTCGGGCGCCCGGCGGCGGAGCAGCGCGCGGATGCGGGCCAGCAGTTCGGCGAGGCGGAACGGTTTCGCGACGTAGTCGTCGGCGCCCGCGTCCAGCCCGACCACGAAGTCGACCTCGTCCGTGCGCGCGGTGAGCATCAGCACCGGCACCTCGGTCCCGCTCGCGCGCAGGCGACGGCAGACCTCCAGCCCGTCCATCCCCGGCAGGCCGAGGTCGAGCACCAGGAGGTCCACGCGATCGCTCTCGGTCGCGTCGAGGGCGGCGGGCCCGTCACCGACGACACGCACCTCGTACCCCTCCCGCTGCAGAGCGCGGGAAAGCGGATCGGCGATGGCCGGGTCGTCCTCGGCGAGTAGCACCATGCTCACCTGGCCAACTCTACGGCTGCCGGGCGTGAAACCATCGTGACCGTGCCTGGCTACGAGAATGATCTGGAACTCGCCACCCGGCTGGCCGACGCCGCCGACGCCATCACCACCGACCGCTTCCGCGCGCTCGACCTGGCCGTGGAACGCAAGCCCGACCGGACCCCGGTCACCGACGCGGACACCGCGGTCGAAGACGCGATCCGGGCGATCCTCGCCACGGAACGCCCGGACGACACGGTGCTCGGCGAGGAACGCGGCGGTTCGGCCGCGAGCGGCCGGGCCTGGGTGCTCGACCCGATCGACGGGACCAAGAACTTCCTGCGCGGCGTCCCGGTCTGGGCGACGCTGATCGCGCTGGTCGAAGACGGCACGCCGGTGGTGGGGCTGATCAGCGCGCCGTTGCTCGGCCGCCGCTGGTGGGCGGCCACCGGGGACGGCGCGTGGATGCGCGACTCCGCGGGCGAGCGGCGCCTGTCGGTGTCGAAGGTCTCGTCGCTGGAGGACGCGTACCTGTCCACGACGGACCTGAACTCGTGGAGCGAGTACCACTCGCGGGAGAAGTACCTCGACCTCGTCGACGCGTGCTGGGAAAGCCGCGCGTTCGGCGACTTCTGGCATCACTGCCTGGTCGCCGAGGGCGCGCTCGACGTCACCGCGGAATGCGTCGTGAACCCGTGGGACGTCGCCGCCGCGCAGGTGCTGGTCACCGAAGCGGGCGGCCGGTTCAGCGATCTGAACGGCGAAGGGCGCTACGACAACGGCTCGGCCCTGTCGACGAACGGCCTCCTCCACGACGAGGTCCTCGCCATCCTGAAGCGCTGATGCCGCGTGCGATCAGTGCGTGCCGGGGAGCAGGCCGACGGCGCCGCGAGCGACCTGCGACCAGGCAAGACGTCCGAAGAGGTAGTGGCAGGCGACCTGTTCGCTGGTGAACCGCGCCCAGTCGTACCGGTTGCCCTGCTCACGCCAGAAGACTTCCCAGGCGGGCTCGGCGCCGTCTTCTTCAGTGCGCATGAGGCACCAGGCGTTGTCCGCTTCCGCGCCGACCGAGACCACCTCGGGCGGCACGCCCAGCGCGGCCAGCCACCGCAGGATCGTCCCCGTGTTCACCGAACCTCCCCCGTGACGTCCGCCAGGAAGCCCAGCGTGACGAGTTCATCCGCGCCGAGCACCGCGCGATACCGCACCCCGCCGCCCGGCTGCCCGAACCATTCGGCGGTCACCGAACGCCAGACCGGCAACGGTCGCACGACACGGTAGCGCCGGTACCCGCCGACCTGATCCGGTGGCAGCGAACGCATCGAGAACAAGGTCGCGTCTTCGGCGAACACCCGGCCGTGCCGGTCGCCGAACCGGTCGAGATGCGTGCCGGTTTCGAGCATCACCGGCGTCGCCGGGTCGATCCCGCCTTCGGGGAAGAGTTCGCCGGGAGGCCACACGTACCCGTCCTCGCCCGCGAACAAGCGCTCCCAGTCCTCTCGGGACGCTCCTCCCCACGGGTCGTGGCCTCTGGTCAGCGCCTCGGGCGCGACGGCGGACGGCGACGTCGGCGAGCGCCGGAAACCGCCGCTCACATGCGACAACGCCTCGACGTCGTCCAGTACGCCCGCGTCGGGATGGTCCAGCGGCCCGGAACCGCCACCCGGCAGCGGCAGCTGGCGCGCGGGCTTCCCCATGGCGACCGGGAGATGCCCGATCGGGAACATATGCACGAGGAACAGCGCGATCACGCTCTCCCGCTCGGTCCGCAACGCCCCCATCGGCGGCGGTGCGACGGGCCAGGGCGGCGCGGGAGGCGGGGAAGGCACTCGAAGGGGCGCGACGGCGGGCGGCCACGGCGAAGGCGCGTACGGCGCCCGCAGGCCATGAGGCGGCGTCGGCGCGTCGGCGTCCCCGTACTGAACCGGCAGCCGGACAGGGCCCGTCCCGGCTTCGCTCGGATCGGTCACCGCACCTCCCCCAGGAATCGATCCCCACCGGTGAGCGGGAGGCAGCGGACAGGACGCGGTACGACCTTATCGCCGGACGGTGATCCCGTCGGCGGAGACCCGAACCGCGTCAGGCGCACGCGCGCGGCCTCACCGAGGACCGGCGCCTCGCGGCCGTCGTCATCCCGCGAGCGCGTTGACCACCCGTGACGGACTCGGCCTGCCCAGCTTCCCGGCCATCCACTTGCTCGTCGCGACCAGCGCGTCGAGGTCGACGCCGGTTTCGACGCCGAGACCGTCGAGCATCCACACGAGATCCTCGGTCGCGAGGTTCCCGGTGGCCGATTCGGCGTACGGGCAACCGCCGAGACCGCCTGCCGACGAGTCCACAGTGGAGACACCGCAGCGCAGCGCGGCCACCGTGTTGGCCAGTGCCTGGCCGTAGGTGTCGTGGAAGTGCACGGCGAGGGTGCCGACGTCGGGGAACTGCCCGATCAGCGCCTCGACCTGGCCCACCGTGGCGACGCCGATGGTGTCGCCGAGGGAAAGCTGCGAGCATCCCAGGTCCAGCAGGCGTTTGCCGACGCCGGCGACCTGCCCGGCCGGGACGGCGCCCTCCCACGGGTCGCCGAAGCACATCGACACGTACCCGCGCACGTCGAGACCTTCGGCCCTGGCCCGGGTGACGACCGGCTCGAACATCGCGAACTGGTCGTCGACGGAGGAGTTGAGGTTCTTCTTGGCGAAGGTCTCCGTGGCGCTGGCGAAGATCGCGATCTGCGAAACCCCGGCTTCCAGCGCCCGGTCGAGCCCGCGCTCGTTCGGGACGAGCACCGGGTAGCGGACGCCGTCGCGGCGATCGAGGCCCGCGAGGAGCTGCTCGGCGTCCGCGAGCTGCGGCACCCATTTCGGGCTCACGAAACTCGTCGCCTCGAGCGTGGTCAGCCCGGAATCGGCGAGCCTGCCCAGGAATTCGAGCTTCACCTCGACCGGCACGATCGACTTCTCGTTCTGCAGGCCGTCCCGCGGGCCGACCTCCCAGATCGTCACCCGCTCCGGCAGCGCCGCGGCGGACGGGACGCGATCGGGCAGGCCCAGTTCTCGCGTGCCCATCAACGGCGCCTGTTCCCGCGCGGCGGCGGGTCTTGCGGGGGAAGCGGTTCGGTCTGCTGCGGTCCGCCGGCGGCGGGCGGGGCGTAGTCGTCGTACGGGTTGTCGTTGACTTCGCGGTAGATGACCGTGTGCACCCGCTCGACCCTGGGGATGTCGTCGAACTTCAGCGGTTCGTCCGAAGCGGACTCGATCACCAGCGTGCCGCAGCCGAACACGCGGTCCAGCAGCCCGTGCTCGAACTGCACACTGTTGATCCGCGACATCGGGATGTCGATCCCGGTCCGCTTGAGCACGCCCTCGCGGGCGATCAGCCGGTCCGTGGTCACGATGAAATGCGTCGTGCGCCAGCGGACGAACGGGGCGAGGAACAGCCACGCGACGAGACCGAGCCCGACGGCGCCGATCGCGATCAGCGAGATCAGGTCCCAGGGGGCCGTCGCGTCCTTCGCCAGGATGCCCAGCCAGATTCCCAGGCCGAGCGTGACGATCAGCGCGACGAAGGGGAAGATCAGCATCTTGAAATGCGGGTGACTGTGCACCACGACGTGCTCGTTTTCGCTGAGCAAATCGTCCGGATAGGCCACGACGGACGCTCCCAAAGTGTGTTCGGCGCTGGTGAGCTCACCGTACCGGCGACCAGCCCTGCCGGAAGACCGGACACCGCAAATCGAGACAACCCCGGATCAGGGCCGGATCAGGATCGGGCGGGCCGCACATGCACGACATCTCCGGCGAACACCGTGTACCGCTCGCCGCCGGGAACGTCGACTTGGAGCTGGCCCGCGGGATCGATGTCGGCGGCGCGGCCGGTCAGCGCCGAGCCGTCGGGCAGTTGCACCTCGACGTCCTGGCCCAGCGTGGCGCAGTGCCGCCGGTAGTCGCCGAGCAGGCACGCCTCGGCCAGCGATCCGCCGGCGAGCCGCCAGCGGCGTTCGAGGTCGCCGAAGCCGGTGAGCAGCCGAACGGCGATTTCGGTGCGGTCGGTCTCCTGCGCCCCCTGCTCGGCCAGCGAGGTCGCGGGCAGCCCGCCCGGCCCGGCCGGGACATCGTCGCCGAGCGGCAGCACGTTCAGGCCGATGCCGAGGACCACGGTGGGCTCGTCCCCGGCGACGGCTTCGGCGAGGATTCCCGCGCATTTGGCGCGTTCCGGTCCGGCGAGGACGTCGTTCGGCCATTTGAGGACGGCGTCGACCCCCAGATCGCCGGCGACCTGCCGTACCGCCAGGCCGGCGACCACGGAAAGTGAACCCAGATTGGCGAACGGGACGCCGCCGGGGCGCAGCAAGACGCTGACGTAGAGGCCGGATCCCTTCGGCGAAGACCATTGCCGGGCGCGGCGGCCGACGCCAGCCGTCTGCTCGTCGGCGATCAGCACGGTGCGGTCCTCGGCCCCCTTTTCGGCGGCTTCCCGCAGGTCGGCGTTGGTGGACCCGGTACTCGCCACGACCTGGGTCGCGGCGTACCGGCCGGACAGCGCGGCACTCAGACGCTCGGCGTCGAGCGCTCCCGTCTCACTCATTCGTCCAGAATATGAGAGTCCCCCTAACGTGCAAGGCGTTCGCTCGTTACGCACAGGTGGTCTCCAATAACCTGGACGGCGTGACCGATCCCGAACCCGTGTCGAGCGCGCCCGGAACCAGCCCGAAGAAGAAGTCGTGGGCGCACGGCGTGGCGATGCGGAGCCTGGTCGCCCTCCCGCTGGTCGCGGGGCTCGCGACGGCGGGCTGGCTGCTCGCGGGTGGCAACGATCCGGCA
The DNA here is from genome assembly GCA_049998115.1 of Amycolatopsis sp. cmx-4-19. Classification (GTDB taxonomy): domain Bacteria; phylum Actinomycetota; class Actinomycetes; order Mycobacteriales; family Pseudonocardiaceae; genus Amycolatopsis. Next base: position 12,729 of record JAEBEO010000005.1, read on the forward strand.
CCCGCGGACGGGATCCGGCAGGTTCCCGTCCCGGCCGCGAACCAGGACCCGGCCACCGTCGGCGGCGGCGCGGGTCCCTCGGTCCTCGAAGTCAGCGCTCCGGTCAAGGCCCAGGAGACGCCGAAGGGCGCCCGGCCCCTCGAAGAGTGGGCCGCCAAGCTCGCCGGACCGCTCGACATCCCGGCGAAGGCGCTCATGGGCTACGCGAACGGCGAACTCGCGCTGCGCGGCGAGCAGCCGAACTGCCACCTGTCCTGGGTCACGCTGGCGGGTGTCGGCGCGGCGGGCTCGAACCACGGACGCGGTGGTGACAACCTTCTCGGTCTCTCGGCGCAGCAGTGGAAGAAACACGGCACGGCGATCCCTGGCATCGCGAAGCCCGCGCTCGCGGACCCCGACTCCGCCTCGGTCGCCGCCGGTCGCGCCCTGTGCTCTTCGGGAGCCGACCTCGGCGGCGGCAACGGCTGGTGGAAGGCCATCGCCGGATATCAGAGCGGCAAGGGCACCGAGGCCGAACTGTTCCGCCAGCGTGTCCTCGGCAACGCGCAGCTGTACGCGACCTTGTCGCTCGACCCGGCTCGCGCGGCGAGCCCTTCGGTGAAGGCGACCAGGTTCGCCCTCGGCCAGCTGGGACTCCCGTACGTCTGGGGCGGCAACGGGCCGGAAGCGGGGGCCGCGGGCTTCGACTGCTCCGGGCTGACCAAGGCGTCCTACGACGAGGCCGGTGTCGGGCTGCCGCGGACCGCGGACAGCCAGTTCCGGGCCCTGCCGCAGGTGCCGGGCGGGCAGGAGCCGAAGCTCGGCGACCTCGTGTTCTACGGGAACCCGGGGACGCGGATCCACCATGTCGGGCTGTATCTCGGGAACGGCCTCATGATCAACGCGCCCACCGAGGGCCAGGCCATCCAGATCCACACCTATCACTCGAAGGGTGACGACTACGCCGGCGCCGGACGCCCGGCGGCCTAGCTGGTCACCCGCGTCCGGCCAGCCACTCGAGAGCGGATTCGCCGTGACGCAGGACCGAGACGTGCCCGTCCTCGGGAAACGAGCGCAACTCCGCGTCGGGGCACTGCCCGGCCAGCCACTCCCCATGCCCGAGCGGGGCGATCCGGTCTTCGCCGCCGTGCAGCAGCAGGACCGGGGCGCCGACGTCGGAAGGCTCGAACCCCCAGGGCGCGACATACGCGAGATCGTCGTCGATCAGCGCGTCCGGCCCGCCCTCGAGGGCGGGGCGGACGACCTCGAGGATCCAGTTCCAGTCGCCCGACAAGGCCGCGTGATCCGCCGCCGTGAACATCTCGGCGTCGTATTCGGCCGCCGCCTCGTACTTTTCCTTTTCCTCCCGTCCGGCCGAAGCGGCCGTCAACGACGCGACTCCCACCGCCCCCATTCCCGCGAACCAGTCGAGACCGTCGGCGTCGTACGGCGCCATGCTCGCGGCACCGACCACCGCCGAAACCCGGTCCGGCAGCAAGGCCGCGCAAGCGAGCGCGTGCGGTCCACCGCCGGAATGCCCGAAGACCGCGAACCTCCCGATCTTCAGCGCGTCGGCGATCTTCTCGACGTCCGACGCCGCCGACGCGACATCCCGGCCGCGCCGTGGAGCCGAGCCCCCGTAACCGGGCCGGTCGTAGGAGACCCACCTCAGCCCGAGCCGTTCGGCGGCCGGGAACAGCGGTACCGGTGGAGCGCCGGTGTTCGGCGTTCCGTGCTGCCAGAAGACCACCGGACCGTCGCCGCCGGTGTCGTAGGTATGCAGTGTGGTCCCGTCCCCGAGGTCCACGTCGGACTCGTTCACCATCCACCGAGCCTACTGTCACGCCGGGGCGCCATCGGGCAACCTTGTTCCCGTCCCCTTCGAGCACGAGGAGCCGCATGTCGCGCTTTCACGAGATCAAGCACCGGGCCGCCACGACGGTCCAACGGCATGTCGCCAACCCGATCCTCGGCAGGCTGCCGGGCCAGATGATCATCGAGACCACCGGGCGCAAGTCCGGCGTGCCCCGGCAGACCCCCATCGGCGGGCGCCGGACGGGCCGCGAGTTCTGGATCGTCTCGGAGTTCGGCGAGAAGTCGCAGTACGTCCGCAACATCCAAGCCGATCCGCGGGTCCGGGTCCGCATCAAAGGCCGGTGGCACACCGGTACCGCGCAACTGCTGCCCGACGACGACGCCCGCGCCCGGCTGAGGGCCCTGCCCAGGTTCACCAGCGCCGCCGTCCAGGCGATCGGCACGGATCTCCTCACCATCCGGGTCGACCTCGACGATTGATCGGATCTCGGCTTTGCCTTGACGCCAAGGGCAAGGTTTACGCTCGAAGACATGCGGATCGGCGAACTCGCCGCGCGTACCGGAACCACCACCCGCGCGCTGCGTTTCTATGAGTCACAAGGGCTTCTCGACGCGCGACGCGCCTCGAACGGGTACCGGGAGTACGACGAGGACGACTACCGGCTGGTCAACGAGATCCTGACCCTGCAGGCGGTCGGGCTCAGCCTGGAGGACACCCGGCCGTTCGTCGAATGCCTGCGCGCCGGTCACGAGACCGGCGACTCGTGCGCCGATTCGATCGAGGTCTACCAACGCAAACTCGCCGAGGTGGACGCCTTCCTGGCCAGGCTCAACGACGTGCGGGCAGGCCTGCTGGCCAAACTGGCGAGCGCGCTGAAAACGCCGCCGGGGCCGTGTGTCGTCGTGCCGGAAAAAGAGGAGTCCTGATGTCGTCCCTTTCCGTCGTCACCGATGAAACGTTCCAAGAACTCGTCCTGGACCAGGACAAACCCGTGCTGGTGGACTTCTGGGCACAGTGGTGCCCGCCTTGCCACATGATCGCGCCGGTGCTCGCCGAGATCGCCGAGGAGCGAGCCGACGCACTGATCATCCGCAAGCTCAACTCCGACGAGAATCCCCTCACGTCGCGGAACTACCAGGTCATGTCCCTGCCGACGTTGATCCTGTTCCGCGACGGTGGTCCGGTGTGGACGACCGTCGGCGCCCGCCCGAAGGCCCGGTTGCTGGCCGACCTGGATTCCGTTCTGCAGACGACCGGCGCGAAGGTGGCGTAGCCACGTTGCGAAAGCCACTTTCGCAACGTTCAACGTTGCGAAAGTGGCTTTCGCAACACCGGCGACTGCGACCCGGAGGCCGACTTACCCGCCACCAGCTGCCGGCGGGCATGTCCTGAAGGCCCCCTTCGGGACGGTCGACGTCCCGAAGGGGGCCTTCAGGACATCGCGCCCGGCAAGGCCAAGTGGTCTCGGGTATCGCGAAAGCCGAGCACCCACCCGGCTCGGCCGCGCCCGTAATTGTGTTGCGCCCGAGGCCGTCCGTTCGCATCCTTCAGCACATGACTTCGACCCTCGCCTTCCGCTCAGCGCCCTCCGTCTCCCGACGGGTGCGGGTGCAGCAGCAGGCCGGGACCGGTCGGAGGCCGACACCAGTCCGACCGTGAGCGCCGCGCTCGTCGCGGGTCTGCTCGCCGGGTACGGCATCGCCGTCCCGGTGGGTGCGGTCGCGACCTACTTCGTGGTGCTGACGGCTCGGGCAGGACTCAGGATCGGCGCGTATGCCGCGTTGGGCGTCGCCACGGCGGACGGGCTTTACGCCCTGGTCGCGGTCCTCGGCGGCAGCCGTCTCGTCCCGGTCATCCAGCCGATCGCCGTGCCGCTGCGCTGGGTTTCGGTGGCGGTGCTGCTCGGGCTGGCCCTCCACATCGGCATCACCGGGGTCCGGAACTTCCGCGATTCCGCGAAGACCGAGGTGACCCAGCCGCTGGCGATCGGACCGCTGAAGGCCTACGTGAGCCTGCTCGGGATCACGTTGCTGAACCCGACGACGGTGGTCTATTTCGCGGCACTCGTCCTCGGCAGCGAGGACATGGCCGCGGCGACCGGAGCGGAACACGTGGTCTTCGTGATCGCGGCGTTCGTGGCTTCGGCGAGCTGGCAGTTGCTGCTCGCGGGTGGCGGCGCCGTCCTCGGCAAGGCGCTCACCGGACGTCGCGGGCGGCTGGTCACGGCACTCGCGTCCAGCGCGCTCATCGCGGTGCTCGGTGTCCGCCTGCTCTGGTGATCCCCGGTGATCGAGGGCGGCAGTTGTCCGCATCTGTTGCGAGGCTGTGCCCATGACCGTAACCACGGAACGCCCGGCCTCCCTCCACTCCTACCTCGCCTACCGCGACGCCGCGAAGGCGCTTCGCTGGCTCGAAAGCGCCTTCGGGTTCGAGACCATCACGGAGTTCGCCGACGACAAGGGCCTGATCCTGCATTCCGAACTGCGGCTCGGCGGCGCCGCCATCGTCGTGTTCAGCGCCGAGGAGGACTACGACCGCGCGACCCGCAAGGGCGAGACCGTCGGCCACGGCCTCTACGTCAGCCTTCCGACGCAAGAGGCCGTGGACGCCGTCTTCGCTTCCGCGATCGAAGCCGGCGCGACGGGGGTCTGGGAACCCGCGGCCACCGAGTGGGGCAATTACCGTTGCCGCGTCGACGATCTCGAAGGCTACGAATGGACCTTCGGCACGCACGTTCCCGGCGTGCCGCAGACCGCCTAGAGCAGCCTGTCGAACCACTCGCGGGTTCGGCGAAGCAGGTCCAACTGGTGCTCCCGTCGGGAGATCCGATGCCCTTCGCCGGGATACACGACGAGGTCGTGTTCGACACCGAAGTGGCGTAGCGCGCGGTGGAAGAATTCCGCCTGGGACAACGGGACGTTCGTGTCTTCCGCACCGTGCACGATCAGCACGGGGGTCTCGATCTTCGACGCGTAGGAGATCGGGCTGAGCTGATCGTGCCGGTGCGGGCCCGTCCCTTCCCAGCCGGTACTCCCGCCGTGCCCGGCTTCCAGCGGACCGAGTTCACCGGTCGCGGCGAGCATTCCCCAGTCACAGATCCCCGCCCCCATCAGCGCCGCCTTGAATCGGCGGGTCTGCCCGACGGCCCAGGCCGTCAGGTATCCGCCGTGACTCCACCCCGCGATCCCGAGCCGCTCCGGATCGGCCACTCCTTCGGCGATGAGGAGATCGATCCCGGTCTCGAGATCGCCCCATTCCTCCAGTCCGGCCCGTCCCGCGACGGAAGCGGCGAATTCGTGCCCGTGGCCTTGTCCCCCACGGGGATTCGGCAGGAAGACGGCGTGCCCTGCCAGGGCCAGCCACTGCGCTGACGGGAACCAGCCGAGTGCGAAGCCGTCCGGGTACCGATCGTACGGCCCGCCGTGCGGGATCATGATCAGCGAGAAAGGTCCGTCGGCGCGGGTCTTTCCCGGCGGCAGGACGAGCAGGCCGTCCAACGCGAGACCGTCGGACGCCTTGTAGGACAACCGTTCCTGCGAACCCCACGAAATACCGGAGAACTCCGGCACCGTATCGCTGACTCGCGTCAACGGTCCACCCAAAGGTCCACAGTGGACATCTTTCGGCCGGTGCGCGGCGCTCCGGACGGTGACCACGATCTCGCCGTTCGAGGCCAGCGCGTCGGCTTGCCCGCGCCAGAACGACACTTCGCCGGACCCGAGCCGGTGGAGTGCCGTGTCGAGTCCGTCGGCGACGAGCACCAGGGGAGCGCCGGAATCGACCTGCGCGAGCTTGATCGGGCAGGTCGATTCCGCGGTCAGGTTCCGATGTTCCCCGGTTTCCACGGGAACGTCGAAGACCGCCCAGCCACCCACCAGTTCCGGAGTCCCGAGATACGCGATGTGCCAGCCGTCCTCGTCCCGCCACCACACGGGGCTGCTGGCTTCGACCACGACCTGGCCGAGGTCGCGTCGCTCGCCGGTTTCCAGTTCCAGCAAGGAAAGCCGGGGTTCGAGACCGCCGGGATCGAGTTCGGGCGTCGGCCAGGTGACGAGGGCGAGAGCCCCGTCGTCCGGCCGGCGGGCGACGTCGACGACGTGGTCTTCGACCAGCGTCCTGATCTCCCCGGTCCGCGGGTCGAAACTCCGCAGCCGCGCCGGGCGGAGGCTCTCGCTCCAGACTCGGATGGCCGGAGCGGGTGTCTCGTCCTCGGCGATGAACACGATCCGGTCGCGCAGCGGCAGAAACGCGGTGATCTCGCTTCGCCAGGCGAACAGCGGCTCGTCCCCCGAACAGACAAGACCGTCCCGGAGGAAATAGAGCGTATCCCCCGACCACCGAGGCGAGGACCCTTCAGCCAGCTTCCGCGGCTTCTGGCTGCCGTCCACAGCGGCGAGCCAAATCTCGGGGACGCCTCGGGTGATGGTCGCGACCTGGTAGGCGATCCCTTTACCGTCGGGGGAGAGCGCGGGCGCGGACGGGACATGACTGTCGACGATCAGCTCAGCGGTCAGCATCTCCCCATACTGCCGAAAACTACTCCGACAACGCTTTGCCCAGCTTGTCGAGCCAGCAGCCCGTTCCCTGTTCGCGCCAGCCCGGTTCCTCGTGCCCGTCGAGGAAGGTGCCCTGTTCGATCAACGTCAGCCGGGTGCCGCCTTCCTCGGCTTCGAACAGGACCGTCGTGACGGACACGGTCGCGAGGACGTCGTCCGCCGACAGCGTCGACGCGTAGACGATCCGCTCGTTTTCGGCGATGTCCTCGTAGTTCGACGCGAAGGCCATCCGTTTCCCGTCGTCGGACGGGCCGGTGGTGACCTCGCGGCCGCCGACGCGGAAGTCCAGGGAATGACCACCGCCGGGCACGGTGAACCAGCCGGCTTTCGCGGCAGGATCGGCCCAAGCCGCGAAAACACGCTCCGGCGGTACGGAGTAGACGCGTTCGAGGGTGAAAGTGGCGTGTTTGACGGTCATGACCGTTTCCCTTCATCGGAGTTCAGAAAGTCACCCAGCCGGTCGAGCCGGTGTTCCCAGCCGGTGCGCTGCCCGCCGAGCCAGTCCTCGGCCATCCGCAGCCCGTCCGGTTCGAGACGACAGGTGCGGACGCGGCCCGCCTTCTCGGACCGGACCAGCCCGCACGTCTCCAGCAACTGGAGGTGCTGCATGACCGCGGGCAGCGACATCGACAACGGCTGCGCGAGTTCCCCGACCGAAGCCGGTCCCCGCGTGAGCCGCTCGATCAGTTCGCGGCGGGTCCCGTCGGAGAGGGCCTTGAACACCTGGTCCATCCGTTGGTTAGGCACATGCTTAACTATCTACCCACGCCGAGCGTTAGTCAAGCAGGTACTTAACTTTCTATTCGTCCGCGGTCATGCCTTGGACGAGCAGCCACTGCGAGGCGAGGTACGACGTCAGCACGAAGGTCTCGAGGTCGGCCCGCACGCGCTCGCTGGTGACGAAGTCGCGGCGGATCAGGATCGCCAGGTCGGACGCGGAGAACAGCAGTGCCCCGGCGGCGATCCAGGTCCGGCGGTCGGCCGACGGAACGACCATCCCGCCCGACACCTTCGCCTTCGGCGCGAGCGCCGGGTCAGCCGCGAGGGTCGACGTCGTGCTCAGCAGACCTCCGTAGGCCGAAAGCACCCAAGACACCGGAGACGGCTTCGGGAGCGTCATCGCGAGGGCGGCCGCCACCCAGGCGCCGAGCCGGGGCGTCGCAGTGGCAGCGCGCGGACGTGCGCCCCGGCGCCACAGGAACGCGGAATACAGCACCTGCATCACCCCGAACGACGTCGCGCCCTTGATCAGTTCGCGGTCCTCGTGCGACCTGCCCATGAAGTGGTCGCCCGCGCCTGCCGCGACCAGACCGGCGACAAGCAGCCCCTTCTCCCCTGGTGAAAGCGTTTGCGCCCGGACGACGTGGGCGGCGAGCACCGGGACCGCGGCCGGTTTGGTCACCAGTCGCACCCGCCGGTTCCCGGTCCTGGCGGAGTACACTGTGCCGATCGCGGCGACGCCGAACACCACGCGCTCGGCGAACTCGAGGGCCTTCACTGACCACCTCCGGAACTTATTTCCGGGTAAGTTACCAGGCGGTCAGCTAGGACAGCGTCTTCTAGACGGCTTCGCGGAAGGTGTTCCGGTACGCACTCGGCGATACCCCCAGCGTGGCCTGCAGGTGCTGGCGCAAGGACGCGGAGGTCCCGAACCCGGCCTCGGCCGCGACCTTGTCCACGGGCAGGTCCGTCTCTTCGAGCAGTTGCCGCGCCCGCTCGATCCGCTGCCGGGTCAGCCATTGCAGTGCCGAAATCCCGACTTCGTCGCGGAACCGCCGGGTGAAGGTCCGCGTACTCATCGCCTCGCGCGCGGCGAGTTCGCGCAAGGTGAGGGGGCGGTCGAGGTTCTCCATCGCCCAGGCCCGCGCCGCCGCCGTCGACGCCGACTGCGGTTCCGGCACCGGCCGCCGGATGAACTGCGCCTGCCCGCCCTCCCGGTGCGGCGAGACGACCGTGCCGCGCGCGACCTCGTTCGCGACGGCGGCACCGTGATCGCAGCGGATCATGTGCAGGCAGAGGTCGATGCCGGAGGCGACGCCCGCCGCGGTCAGCACGTTCCCGTCGTCGGTGTAGAGCACGTTCGGGTCGAGGTCGACCTTCGGGAACTTGGCCTGGAAGTCCAGCGCCGAGCGCCAATGCGTGGTCGCTTTCCGGCCGTCGAGCAGGCCGGCCGCCGCGAGCACGAAGGCACCCGTGCAGATCGACGCGATCCTGGCGTCCGGCCGGATCAGCTCCAGCGCCCGCGCGAGGGGTTCGGTGAGGTCCTGGCCGGTCGGTTCGTATTCGGTGGACGACGCGGGGATGACCACGGTGTCGGCCTCGGCCAGCACTTCCGGGCCGAGCGCGACGGTGACGGTGACCTCGCTGTCGGTCCGGACCTGCCCGGGTTCGGGACTGCAGGTGAGGACCTCGTAGAGCGGCTCACCGCCGGGTGCTTTGGCCGTGCCGAACAGCCGGGTCACGATGCCCAGCTCCATCACCAGCATGCCGTGGCGGACCAGTACGGCCACCCGATGGCGGCCCGGCCGCGTGAAAAACGCCATGGCTCGATTCTTGCACATGTTGGCCATCGGGCCACTCGATTTCCGCAGGCTGCCCGAGAGACCTTGGAGCCATGAACGTGTTGTGGATCTTCGCCCATCCGGAACCCCGCTCTCTCGGCGGCGAACTGCGCGACGAGGGAGTGCGCGCCCTCCGCGAGCAGGGTGCGGACGTCCGGGAATCCGACCTGTACGCGATGAAATGGAAGCCTGTCGTCGACGCGGACGACTTCGGCGCGGCGGCGTCCGCCGACCGGCTGATCGTCGGCACGACGTCCAAGGAGGCCTACAACACGGGCGAACTGAGCGAGGACATCCTTGCCGAGCACGAAAAACTGGCGTGGGCGGACGCGGTGATCTTCCAGTTCCCGTTGTGGTGGTACGGAATGCCCGCGATCCTCAAAGGCTGGTTCGATCGCGTCTTCGTCAAGGGGTTCGCGTACGGCGTCCAGCGTCCCGACGGCCGCACGCGACGCTACGGCGAAGGCGCGCTGGCCGGCAAGCGCGCCCTGGTCCTGCTGACCGCGGGCGCGCCGGAACACACGATCGGACCGCGTGGTGTGAACGGCGAGATCAACGATCTTCTGTTCCCGCTTCAGCACGGAACCCTGTGGTACGCGGGAATGTCCGTGCTCCCGCCGCTGACCGTCTGCGGCGCCGACCGGGTCTCGCCCGAGCAGTACGAGGCTGCCGTACAAGCGCTGCGCGAGCGGCTGCGGACACTGTCCACCGGTGACCCGATCCCGTTCCGCCGTCAGAACGGCGGCGACTACGACGAGAATCTCGTCCTGCGCGACGACCTCGCGCCCGGCCGGAGCGGGATCGGCGTCCACACGTCCTAAGCACGCACCAGGTCGGCGCCCGCGAAGAAGGTCTCGGCCGCTTTGAGCGCACCGTCGTCGAGCAGGACGTCGCCCGGGCGGCTCCCGTTGCCGAGCAAGTGGCCGCCCCAGTGCATCCCCAGGTATTCGGCGGTCTGGCGCAGCGTGCCGGTCACCGGTCCCGCCTGCTCCGGCGCTTCGGCGAGCGCGCTCACCCCCCACAGCGTCTTGCCCCGCATCTGTTCCTTGAAGCGGAGTTCCGCCTGGTCCTGCCAGCCCGCCCAGTGGTCGAAGTACAGCTTCAGCGATGCCGACACGCTGTACCAGTACACCGGCGACGCGATCACCAGATCCGTGGTGGCGACCGTCGCGTCGAACAGCAGGCGCTCGTTCCCGGCGGGCGGGACCAACTCCTCGCCGTCGTGTTTCCGGTCGACGAACGGCGCCAGCGGCACCGCGGACATCCGGATCCACCGCTGTCCGACGTCACGCGGAAGCTCCTTCGCCGCCCGCCTCGCCAGGATCTCCGTGTTGCCGCCCGCGCGGGCGCTCCCGAGCAGGAACAGGAAGCTTCGATCGTCGGCCATCGCGGTCCTCCGAAGTGATTTCAAAGTACATGTATGTGCAAGCAGATGCTGTCACTGCATGTAAACTGCTGTCAAGGGAAAGCAGGGAGGTCGCCATGACCGCCGACGAACTGGCGTGGGGCCGCGTCATCACGTTGCACGGACGCATCGAGCAGGAGCTCACGAAGGCGTTGCAGCGCAAGCATGGGCTCGGCCTGTCCGAGTTCCGCGCGCTCGGCAAGCTGGCCGCCACCGAGAGGGGCGTCCTGCGCATGCAGGAACTCGCCGAGGCGATCGGGCTCAACCAGAGTTCGGTGAGCCGGATGGTCGTCCGCCTCGAAGACGCCGGACTGACCGACCGCGACCCGTGCGAAAACGACCGCCGCGGCGTGTATTCGTGCATCACGAAGGAAGGCCGGCGACGGTACGCCGAAACCGAGCCCACCTATCAAGCCGTACTGGCGGCCGCCCTCGACAAGGCCCACGCCGACCCCGAGCTGACGAGTGCCGTGGCGGCCCTTCGCGGCGGTTGACCCAGTATTCCTTCGCGGTTATATTCCTCTGACGGCACATTAGGAGGTCACCGTGACGGCTCGCGCCAGGTTGGAAACCGCCGGAGATCGTCCCGCGCTGCGTATCGAACGACGTCTCGCACACAGCCCCGAACGGGTCTGGCGGGCGATCACCGAACCGGCGGAGCTGGCGCGCTGGTTCCCCGCGGCGGTCGCCGCGGAGCTGCGGCCGGGCGGCGTCATCGAGTTCACCTTCGAAGGCGAAGAAACCCCGACAGTGGGCAAAGTCCTCGAAGCCGACGCACCGCGCGTGTTCGCCTTCAGCTGGAACGACGACGTGCTGCGCTGGGAGATCATCCCGGAGGGCGACGGCAGCCGCCTGCTGTTCACGCATACGTTCGGCCGGGGTGAACCCGCCATCGCCAGGGTCGCCGCCGGACGCACGGCCGCGGGCTGGGACAGCTGCCTCGGCGCCCTCGTCGCACACCTCGACGGCGAAGAGTTCGAACAGCCCCAGGACTGGGTCGGCCCCATCGAGGCCTACGTCGAGGAGTTCGGGCTCGCGGACGGCGAGGTCCTGGAAACCGGCGGCGGCAAGGTGATCCGCTTCCGCCGCGACCTCGTCCGGAAGCCTCTCGACGAGGTCTGGGCACTGCTCACGCCCGACCGGGCGGCGATCGGCCCGGGCACGGTCACGCACGAGGAACCGCCGCGAGTGCTGGAGTTCTCCCTGCCGGAGGGCGGCGTCGTCCGCTGGGAGTTCAGCCACTCCGAACTCGACGGGACGATGGTCGAGCTGACCCGGACCCTCCCGAACGGACTCGGCGACGTCGTGCCCGAGGCGCTGCGGGAGTGGCGCGAGAGACTGAAGGAGTTCTTCGCGGCGGCACACGGGTCGTGAGTGGCAAGTGTCGTTCTAACGACCCGAAACACTCACGACCCGCCGCGCCTCCACCTGGGGGATGACCTCCGGCGGACGGACGCGCGCGAACCGCGCGTCCGGCTAGGTTCGCCGTATGAAACCGCCCTCCGCGCTCCCCGGCCGGGTGCCGCACGTCCTGGACGTGATCGTCGCGCTGGTACTGGTGGTGTCCGTCGGCGGGAACCTCGCCGCGAGGACGTGGACGTTCACCGTTGCCATCCCGATGTGGCTTGCCTGGGCGACGGTCGCCGCGTGCGCGATCGCGATCGTCGCGCGACGGCACTGGCCCGTGACGTCCTACGGCCTCGGCCTGCTCAACCTGATCCCGGGCGTCCTCGCGGGCAACGGGCTGGGCCCGGCCGCAATTCTGGCCACGGCTTGCGCGCTCTACATCTTGGCGCTGGAATACCCGCGCCCCCGCTCGCTGATCGCCTTGGGCATCGGCCTGCTCGTCGTCGCGGTCCTCGAAGTCGTGCAGCTCGGGCCCTCCACGTTCGCGTCGACCGCGTTCGCCGGTGGCGGGATGGCCGGTTCGTGGGCACTGGGGTGGACGGCGCGGCAACGGCAGGCGAATCTCGCCGAACTCGCCGAGGCCCAGGCCGATCAGGCGGTTTCCGACGAACGGCTGCGCATCGCGCGCGAGATGCACGACGTCGTCGCCCACAGCATGAGCCTGATCGCGGTCAAAGCTGCCGTGGGCAACCACGTCGCCCGGGAACAACCGGAAGAAGCACGTGAGGCGTTGCGGGTCATCGAACTCACCAGCCGCGAGGCCCTCGTCGAACTCCGGCGGATGCTCGGTGTCCTCCGTTCCGGTGACGGAACGCCCGAAGCGGCACTCGGTCCCGCGCCGAAACTCGCCGAGCTGCGCACCCTCGCCGAACGCGCCGGACAGGCCGGGGTCCGCGTCGAGCTGACCGGCGAGGAGCTGGACGACCTGCCCGAAGGCGTCGCGCTTTCGGTGTACCGCATCACCCAGGAAGCGGTCACCAACGTCGTCAAACACGCGGGCCCGTCCACCTGCCGGGTCACGATCACCGAGGGCCAGGGCGAGATCAGCGTCGAGATCGTCGACGACGGACGCGGCGAAGGCCCTGTCGCGCCCCTCGGCGGGCATGGCCTGATCGGCATGCGCGAACGCGTCGCCGTCTACGGTGGGGACTTCGAAGCGGGACCACTGCCCGCCGGGGGATTCCGGGTGTACGCGCGGCTGCCGTACGCCGTCAAGGAGGCAGGGGCACGATGATCCGCGTTCTGATCGCCGACGACCAGGCCTTGCTGCGCGGCAGTTTCCGCGTCCTCGTCGACAGCGCGCCCGACCTCCAAGTCGTCGGCGAGGCGGGTAACGGCGTCGAAGCGGCGGCACTGGCCGAGCAGGAACGGCCCGACGTCGTGCTGATGGACGTCCGCATGCCGGAGCTGGACGGCATCGAGGCGACCCGGCGGATCTGCGCGTCGACCGCCACCGAAGGCGTCCACGTGCTGATGCTGACGACCTTCGACCTCGACGCCTACGTCTATTCGGCGCTGCGCGCGGGAGCGAGCGGTTTCCTGCTGAAGGACACGCCGCCCGCGGAACTGCTCTCCGCGATCCGGGTCGTCGCGGCGGGTGAAGGACTGCTCGCGCCGTCGATCACGCGACGGCTGATCGCCGAATTCGCGCGGCTGCCCGAACCCGGCCGGCGCGTCGCGGCATCACTCGACACCATCACCGCCCGCGAACGGGAAGTGCTGGGCCTGATCGCGCGCGGGCTGTCGAACGACGAGATCGCGGGCACGCTGCACCTCGGGCTGGCGACGATCAAGACCCATATCGGCCACCTCCTGCACAAACTCGCGGCGCGGGACCGGGCTCAGCTCGTCATCGCGGCGTACGAATCCGGCCTGGTCCGGGCGGCGCTCTAGCCAGGACGTTGCCTACGCCACACGCGAAGTGACCGCCGAGTAGCTAGGCTGCGAATCCATGAGCAGTGCGACGGAGCCGCTCGGGACGCCACCCGAGGATGAACCGGACATCCACACCACGGCCGGCAAGCTGGCCGACCTGTATCGCCGGTATGACGAGGCGGTGCACGCGGGTTCGGCGAGGGCGGTGGAGAAACAGCACGCCAAGGGCAAGAAGACCGCTCGCGAGCGGATCGACCTGCTGCTGGACGAAGGCTCGTTCGTCGAACTCGACGAGCTGGCGAAGCACCGCTCGGTCAACTTCGGCCAGGAGAAGAACCGCCCCTACGGCGACGGCGTCGTCACCGGCTACGGCACCGTCGACGGCCGTCCGGTGTGCGTGTTCAGCCAGGACGTCACCGTCTTCGGCGGTTCGCTCGGCGAGGTCTACGGCGAGAAGATCGTCAAGGTGATGGACCTGGCGATCAAGACCGGCCGCCCGATCATCGGCATCAACGAGGGCGGCGGCGCGCGGATCCAGGAAGGCGTCGTCTCGCTCGGGCTTTACGGCGAGATCTTCAACCGCAACGTCAAGGCGTCCGGCGTCATCCCGCAGATCTCGCTGATCATGGGCGCCAACGCGGGCGGGCACGTCTACTCCCCCGCGCTGACCGACTTCGTGGTGATGGTCGACAAGACGTCGCACATGTTCATCACCGGCCCCGACGTCGTGAAGACCGTGACCGGCGAAGAGGTCTCCTTCGAGGAGCTCGGCGGCGGACGCACGCACAACACCCGCTCCGGCGTCGCGCACTACCTCGGTTCCGACGACGAAGACGCGATCGCGTACGTCAAGGAACTGCTCTCGTTCCTCCCGGCGAACAACCTGTCCGAGGCGCCGCTGTTCGAGACGGATTCGGCGCCCGGCGGGTTCTTCGACGAAGTCACCGAGTCCGACCGCGAGCTGGACACGCTCATCCCGGACTCGCCGAACCAGCCGTACGACATGCACGAGGTCATCAACCGCATTGTCGACGACGGCGACTTCCTCGAAGTCCACGAGCTGTTCGCCCCGAACATCCTGGTCGGCTTCGGCCGGGTCGACGGCCGCAGCGTCGGCATCGTGGCGAACCAGCCGACGCAGTTCGCCGGCTGCCTCGACATCGACGCCTCCGAGAAGGCCGCACGGTTCGTGCGCACCTGCGACGCGTTCAACATCCCGGTGCTGACCTTCGTCGACGTCCCCGGTTTCCTGCCCGGCACCGACCAGGAGTGGAACGGCATCATCCGGCGCGGCGCGAAGCTGATCTACGCCTACGCCGAAGCGACCGTCCCGCTCATCACCGTCATCACCCGCAAGGCGTACGGCGGCGCGTACGACGTCATGGGATCGAAGCACCTCGGCGCGGACATCAACCTGGCGTGGCCGACCGCGCAGGTCGCCGTCATGGGCGCGCAGGGCGCGGCGAACATCGTGCACCGCAAGACACTCGCCGCGGCCGCCGCCGACGGCAAGGACGTCGACGCGCTGCGGGCCGAACTGATCCAGGAGTACGAAGACACCCTCCTGAACCCGTACGCCGCGGCCGAGCGCGGATACGTCGATTCGGTGATCGTGCCCGCGCACACCCGCGGCCACATCGCGAAGGGACTCTCGCTGCTTCAGGGCAAACGAGAGTCGATGCCGCCCAAGAAGCACGGGAACATCCCGCTGTGAGCGCCCCCGAAACCCCGCTGCTGCGGGTCGTCAAGGGCGATCCGAGCGACGCCGAACTCGCCGCGCTGACCGCCGTCGTCGCGGCGGCGGCCGCCGCGCGGGCTCCGGAACCGGCGCCGAAACGGGAATCGTGGTGGGCGGACAAGGCCGCGCTGGTGCGGGCCCCGCTCGCCCCCGGCGAGGGTGCCTGGCGGGCCTCGGCCCTCCCTCGCTGACGCGGCGGCCGCGAACAGCGCGGATCCGGGTCGCGCGGGCTATCGTTGCAGGCCTGGCGGGCCGTCCTGGACGGCTTGCCGGGCCTTCCGAGCCGTGATCGCCCCAGAAAGCCGTGCGTGACGAACCAGGACCACCTCTCCACCGAGTTGCGCCGGTTGCGCAAAGCCGCCGGGTTGTCCGGTACCGAAGCGGCGGGCCTGACCGGCCTCAGCCAGTCCAAGGTCTCGAGGGTCGAAACCGGCGCCTTCATGCCGACCGAGGACCAGGTCGTCGCGCTGTGCCGCGCCTACCACGCGCCCGCGTCCGTCCGGCGGACCTTGGTCGCGATCACCCGCGACCTGCGTGAAGAGGCGTCGTCCGCTCGCGTCGTCCTCCAGCGGGGCGCCTGGCGGATGCAGCAGCGCATCGGCAAGATCGAGACCGCGTCCGCCCGGATCCGGAGCTTCCAGCCGACCATCGTGCTCGGGCTGCTCCAGACCCGCGACTACATCACCGCGCTGTTCGGCGACGCGCTGCCGGACGGCGAACGCGACCAGACGATCGAAGCGCGGCTGGAACGCCAGCAGATCCTCGAGTCGAACCGCGAGTTCCACTTCGTGCTGACCGAAGGCGCGCTGCGCTGGAACATGGGCGGGGCGGCGACCATGCTGGCCCAGCTCGGCCATCTGATCGACCTGTCCCGCCGCGGCCGGGTGCGGCTGGGCGTCATCCCGTGGAACGCGCCGGTTTCGGTCCCGGTCCTCCACGGTTTCGACATCTACGACTCGCGCGCGGTGCTGCTCGGCACGCAGACGGCCACGGCGCTCGTCACCGACGAGCGCGAGGTCGCCGACTACGAGAAGAACTTCGCCGAAGTGGAGCGCTACGCCACCTACGACGCCGTCGCGTGCTCGCATCTGACCCGGATCGCGGACGAATACCGACGGTTGATCGGCTGAATCACTTCAGTGACCAAGGACTCTTGGCGCTATGCACCCTGAGAGTGCATCGTGAGTAAAGCAGCTGTCGGTGAAAGTCCCTTTTTCTGCGCCGAGCGCGATCTTGGCGCCCTTCACGGACCGTTCGCCGACCCGTTGCCGCAGATCACCCGGAATTGCCAACTTTGCCGCCGCGCAACCCGTCTACTTGCCGAAACAGTCACTGGGGAAAGGCGCTCCGATGACCACCTGGCACGAACGCATGACCGACTGGCACAAGTCGACTTACACGCATTGGGAAGAGAACGCCTGCGTCGAGGTCGGCGGAACGGCCGGTCTGGTCGGCATCCGCGACACGAAGCAGTGGGCACTGCCGGACGAGACCCGGCCGATCCTGGTGCTCCCGTCCGCGTCCTTCGCCGCCCTCATCGATCACTTGGACCGATGAACGACGTCGCCGAGCCGTACATGGTCCACGATCCGCGGGAGATGGCGGGCCAGCTCATCAACGGCAACTGGATCGTCGCGCGGTGGGAACACCTCGGCGAAGACGAAGACCTGGAACTCTGGACGGCCGTGCTGCGCGAGAACTGCGCGGAGCTCGGCGTCGACCCGTACGTCATCAACATTCCCAGGAAGAGCCTGACGATCGTGTTCAACGGGGCGCTCCCCGCGCCGACGTTCGAACAGCTGGAGAACTCGATAGCGGCCATCGAGTACCACCGCTTCCTCGACCGCGAGATCGGGCCGAGACGCCTGAACTAGGCGATCTTGGGTGCCGCGCGCATCCCGATGTACACGCATTCCGTACCGGTCGAGAGGGTCGAGAAGACCACGGGCATCCAGTCTTCACTGAAGGACGGCCCGGCACCCGAAGCAGCGAACACCGTCGCCGTCACCGGGACCAGGACCATGTCCAGTGGCGGCGAGAAGTCCTTCATGCCGTCGACGAACTCGTACGTCAGCTTCAGGTCTTCGGCCACCGTGATGACCACACCTTCCCGGCGGTAAACGCCCGCGAAGCGCGCCATGTCCACGGACGGCGGTTCGGCGGACGGCGCGAAGGCGTCGGGAATCCGGACGTCGGCGAGTTCGCCGAGCAGTTCGCGGAACAACGCCGCGTAGAGCGACCGGGCGCCTCCGCCGTTGGTCACCAGTGCGATGGCGACGCCCGCCGACGGGACCACGCGCAGGTACGCGTACTGCCCGATGGACGCGCCGTCGTGGCCGAAACCGGGCGTGCCGTCCCAGTCGTAGAGCGTCCAGCCGAGCCCCCAGCCGTCCGCGCCGACCGTCCACTTGTCGGGGACGTCGACCTCGCGGCGCCGCATCGCCTCGACGGTCTCCGGCGCCAGCACCTTGGTCCCGTCCGGTGCGCTGCCGCCGTCGAGATGCATCCGCGCGAGCCGGACGACGTCGCCCGCGGAAGCGATGACCCGTGCGCCCGGACCGGCCGAACGCGGCAGCTGATCCCACATCGGCGCGGGATCCGGGTACCGCCCCGGCTCGCCGAGGTGACTCATCGCCGCCCGGAAACTCAGCGCCTCCTCGGGCAGGGTCATCGACTGCTTCAGCCCGAGCGGTTCGAAGATGCGCTCCTTCAGCGCCTGGTCCCAGGTCAGCCCCGTCAGCACCTCGGCGATGCGACCGAGCACCTGGTAGCCGACGCTGCTGTACGAGACCGCGGTGCCGGGCGGGCAGTCCATGGCGACCCCCTTGCTCGCCTCGACGTAGCGGGCGATGCAGTCGTCACCCCTGCCCGTGTCGAGAGTGAAATCGCAGGTCAACCCGCTGGTGTGGCTGAGCAGCTGCCGGACGGTGATCGTCCTGGTCGCTTCCGGGTCGATCGTCTGGAACTCCGGCAGCACCTCGACGACGGGGGCGTCGAGATCCAGTTCGCCCGCCTCGGCCAGCCGCATGATCAGGGTGGCCGTGTAGATCTTGGCCACCGAACCGAGCTGGAACACCGAATCGGTCGTCGTCTCGACGCCGGTTCCCCGGTGCAGCACCCCGCTGGCGAGTTCGTGGATCTCGCCGTCGACCAGGACCGCGAGCGCGGCACCCGGGACGTGGTGCGTGGCGCGGAGTTCGTCCAGTTCGGCCTGCCGGCGTGCGGCGTCCCAGGTCACGGTGTCCGTCATGATTCTTCCTCTCGGCGCGTACATTGTTCCGGATATGCGCACACTGTACGCATAAGCGTTCGGCGTACGCAACTGGAGGCGTCCTTGAACCACGGTCGAGTGGTGCCATATAGTCCACACGGAATAATCGATACGGAATCTTCCGAGAGGACCATGGATGGCCGCGAAGCTCACTCCGCTCGCCATGGCGGTGCTGGAACTCCTCCACGAGCGGCCCATGCATCCGTACGAGATGGCACAGCTGATGAAGGAGCGGTACGTCAGCACCCGTGTCAAAGTGAAGGCCGGGTCGCTCTACCACGCGGTGGATCGCTTGCAACAGAACGGTTTCGTCGAGATCGTCGAAACACAACGGGACGGGAAGCGCCCCGAACGCACCGTGTACGCGATGACGGACGCCGGACGCGACGAGTTCGTCGACCGCGCGCAGGACATGCTGAGCACCCCGGCCGAGGAGTATCCCGAGTACCTCAGCGCGCTCGCCGTCATCGACGAACTGGGCCCGGAGATGTCGATCACCCAGCTCAAGCACCGCTTGCTCCGGCTGCGGGCCTCCGTCGCCTCCGACCAGGTCATCCTCGAAAACCTGGTCACCAAGCACAAACTCCCCGAGGTCTACTGGCTCGACTGGTCCTACGCCACCGCGCGCCGGGCCTTCGAACTCGAGTGGACCCGAAAACTCGTCGAGGACCTGGAATCCGGCCGCATCCGATTCCAGGACCACTGCAAACCACAGCTGAACCTGGTCACCGAGGAAGTCACCGATGAACGCGAAACAAGCTAATCCCTGGGCCGCGCTTTCCGCGCTGTGCCTGGGTTTCTTCATGATCCTGCTGGACACCACGATCGTATCGACCGCGATTCCCGCGATGCTGCGCGAACTCGACGCGGGGCTGAACGCCATCGTCTGGGTGATCAGCGTCTATCTGCTCACCTACGCGGTACCGATGCTGTTCGCCGGCCGTCTCGGCGATCGGTTCGGCCCGAAACGGGTCTACCTCGCCGGGCTCGTGGTGTTCACCCTGGCCTCGGTGTGGTGCGGCCTGTCCGGCTCGGTCGAGATGCTCATCGCCGCCCGCGCGGTGCAGGGTCTCGGCGCCGCGCTGATGACGCCGCAGACCCTGGCCTTCATCAGCCACCTCTTCCCGCCTGCGAAGCGCGGGCCCGCGATGGGGCTCTGGAGCGGTGTCGCCGGGATCGCGGCGATCGCCGGGCCGCTGCTCGGCGGCGTGCTCGTCGACCACCTCGGGTGGGAATGGATCTTCTTCGTCAACCTGCCGGTGGGCGTGGTCGCGCTCGTGCTGGCGCTGCTCAAGGTGCCGGACTGGCAGCCGAAACACTCGCGTTCCCTCGACATACCGGGAATCCTGCTCTCCAGCGCGGGCCTGTTCCTCGTCGTCTACGGCGTCCAGAATGGACAGCAGTACGACTGGGGACGCGTGCTCGGACCGATCACCGTGTTCGAGATCATCGGCGCGGGTATCGCCCTGCTGGTCGCTTTCGTGCTGTGGCAACGCTTCAACCGCAACGAACCACTTCTGCCACTGCGCGTTTTCGCGAACCGCAACTTCTCCGCCGGGACGCTGACTTCGGTCACCGTCGGCTTCGCGATGACCGGCATGTTCCTGCCGCTGGTGATCTACATCCAGGCCGTCCTCGGCGAATCCCCGACGATGTCCGGGCTGCTGTTCGCGCCGATGTCGTTGCTGGCGGGCATGATCGGCCCGTTCGTCGGCCGGGCGTCGGACAAGGTCAACGGCAAGGTCCTGCTCGTCATCGGGCTGATCGCGCTCGCCACCGGGATCGGGCTCGTCGCACTGATCGCCCGTTCCGGCGCGAACGCGTGGACGCTCACCCCGGCGCTGCTGGTGGCCGGTGCCGGGATCGGGTTCATCTTCGCGCCGATGAGCAACCTGACGATCAGTTCGGTGGAACCGCGGCTCATCGGGACGGCTTCGGGCATCTTCAACACCGCTCGTCAGGTCGGCGGCGTACTCGGCAGCGCCGCTGTCGGCGTCCTGCTCCAGGCACGGATCAGCGCGTCGATCGCCGACGAGGCGAGGGCGGCCGCGGCCGCCCTGCCGGAGCAATACCGCGCGCCGTTCGCGGAAGGTATCGCGAAGGCCGCGGAGTCGACCGGCGAGTTCGGCTCTTCCGGCCCGGCGGCGTTCCCCGGCCTGCCGTCCGGCGTGGCCGAACAAGCCCAGCGGCTCGCCGTGGACGCTGTCCACGATGGACTTACCGACGCGGCCCGGGTGACCCTGCTCCTTCCGGCGGCCATACTCCTGCTGGGTGTCCTGGCCGCGCTGGCCATGCGACGTCCGGCTCCTCGGGCCCATGCCCCGGCCCCGGCGCCGGCCGCCTCGCCCGCCGCCGCCTGACCAGCATTCAGAGGACTAAAAGCGGTGGCCGGGCACCGAGCCCAGGTCACAACCGGGCAACGGCGGGCCGTCGAGTACCTTCCGGAGGTGCGTTTCGTCCTCGCGTCCCAGTCCCCCGCCCGCCTCGCCGTGCTGCGCGCCGCCGGCATCGAACCGAGTGTCGTCGTCTCCGGCGTCGACGAGGACGCGGTCGCCGCGTCCCTGACCGATCCGGCGCCGGTGGAGCTGGTCCGCGCGCTCGCCGCCGCGAAGGCCGAAGCGGTTTTCGAAGCCCTCGCCGGGACCCACGACGGAAGCGCCGACATGGTCGTCGTGGGCTGCGATTCGATGCTGTCGATCGGCGGCGAAATGGTCGGCAAGCCGATCACGCCGGAGGCGGCGCGCGAGCGCTGGGCGTCGATGGCGGGCAAGTCCGGTGAACTTCTCACCGGCCACGCGATCATCCGCGTCGAGAACGGCGAGAGGACGAAGGAAGCTTCGGGAACCGAAGGAACGACTGTTCGTTTCGGCACGCCGTCGCAGGAGGACGTCGAGGCCTACATCGCGTCCGGCGAACCGCTCCAGGTGGCGGGCGGCTTCACGCTGGACGGGCGTGGTGGCTGGTTCGTCGAAGGGATCGACGGGGATTTCTCGAGCGTCATCGGGATCAGCCTGCCGCTGACCCGGCGACTGCTGGCCGAGGTCGGCGTGCGTGTCGTCGATCTCTGGGCTCGTCCCGCATCCTGAGACAGCTCCCACACGATCGGGTGATCCGGAAGAGTCCTGCCTCGCCGAACGTTCTTCACGTTCGGCTAATCAGGAAACTTTCACGCACCGGAGTCGCCCCGTGTCTTTCATTCGGACCTACACCAGGCCAAGGGTCTTCGCGGCGGCGGTCCTCGGCTCGCTCGTCGTGGGTGCCCTCCTCGGCATCCTCGCCAGGACCACCGAAGCGAGCTGGCTGACCGAGCTGCTCGATCAGATCGGTTCGATCTTCACGACACTGCTGCAGATCGCCGTGATCCCGCTGGTCTTCACCGCGATCGTGGTCGGCATCAACAGCCTGCGCAACCTCGGCGGCGGCAAGAAGGCCGCCCGGCTGGGCGGCAAGACCGTCCTGTGGTTCGCGATCACCTCGTTCATCGCGTCGCTGATCGGCATCGCCGTCGGGAAGCTGTTCAACCCGGGCAGCGGCGGACTCGGCGACGGGGTCGCCGCGACGGCGAAGAACGCCGACAAGGCCACGAAGAGCGTCGACCACTGGGGCTCCTGGAGTGCCTTCGTCGACGGTCTGTTGCCGAAGAACTTCCTCGCCGCCTTCACCGAGGGTGAGACGCTTCAGGTGCTGCTCCTGGCGGTGCTGATCGGCGCGGCCGCCTACAGCCTCGGCGACAAGGCCAAGCCGTTCGTCGACTTCACGACCAGCGTCTTCGAGATCATCCAGCGCTACCTCGGCTGGATCGTGCGGCTGGCCCCGATCGGCATCATCGGCCTGATCGGCGGGGCGGTGTCGAACTACGGCGACGCGCTGTTCCGTCCGCTGCTTTCCACCACCATCGCGGTGTACGTGGGCTGCTTGCTGGTCCTCTTCGTGGTGTACCCGATCCTGCTGCAGTTCGTGGCGAAGGTCAGCCCGGCGAAGTTCTTCGCCAAGGCGGGTACGGCGATCCAGTTCGCGTTCGCTTCGCAGTCTTCGGCCGCGACGCTGCCCCTGACCCGGCAGTCCGCCGTCAACCTGGGCGTCCAGCCCGCGTACGCCGCCTTCGCGACTCCGCTGGGCAGCGCCACGAAGATGGACGGTTGCGCGGCGGTGTTCCCGGCGATCGGCGCGATCTTCATCGCGAACCTGTCCGGTGTCTCGCTGAACTTCTGGCAGTACGCCGGGATCGTCCTGGTCGCCGTGCTCGGCGCGCTGGCCACCGCGGGCACCACCGGCTGGCTGACCGCGCTGACCCTGACCACCGCGTTCATCGGGCTCGACGCGCAGCAGGTGGCCCTCGGGATCGCGCTGATCTACTCGGTCAACCCGATCATGGACATGATGCGGACCGCGACCAACGTCGCGGGCCAGATCGTCGTCCCGGTCGTCGTCGCCCGCAGTGAAGGCCTTCTGGACGAAGACGTGCTCAACGCGCCGACGGACCCTTCGCCTTCCGACAACGGCGAAGCGGCTACCTCCCCCTCGGAGAAGGAACCCGCCACAGCCGGGGCCAAGTAACCACGGATGCGCGTGAAGGCTCCCTTCCCTCGGCACAGCCGGGGGAAGGGAGCCTTCACGCGCATCCAGCCAACCCCGACCCGAAAGTGATAGCAAAGGTCCCTTGCTACCGCCTCAGGGACAGGTCCGCAGGTCAGCGCGGGTAAGGCGGACATCGGGCCAGTCCTTCAGCTCCGAGGGCGCGGTGTACCCGCGCGTGCACCCCGCCGAACCGCTGGCGACGTCGTAGACCTCCGCGAGCACCGGCGCCGCCTGGCACCGGGCCGAACCGGACTGGGCGCCGGGGCACTCGTGCCGCACGACGATGACGTCCGCGATCCCGTCGGCGGTCACGTCGTCCAAGGCGATCGTCCCGGCATCCGAGAAGTACGGCTTGCCGGGATCGCGCCAGATCCCGCCGCGCGCGACGAACAGCTCGCCTGCCGAGCCGCCGCTCACGTCGCCGCGCACCAGGCAGACCGGCGTCGCGCCGTCGACGCAGCGCAAAGAATCGCTCTTGAGGGTGACTCCCAGGTCGTTGAGGATCAGCGGGAAGATCGCGTCCGTCCCGATCCGGACCACGCCCTGTTTCCCCGCTTCGTCGGCCAGGAGCACGACGGGCACCCCGCCGACGGTCATCGCGCCGAGCTCCCGGCAGGCCGAGTGACCGCAGTTGACGCGAGGGGTGGCGGAGCCGCCTTCGGGAATCGAGTCCCCGCCAGGCGTACCGGCGGGCATCGGCGCGCTCGGGCGGAGCAGGAACACGGCCGCGAACACCCCCGCCGTCACCACGGCGGCCAGCACCGCCGTGAACAGCACGGATCGCGGCGTCCGCGCTTCCTGAGTCCGCATATCCGAGAGCGTAAGTGATCTAGCGCAGAGTGCGCGTCTATGTTGTTCCCGTGACGAGCCCCGGATTGCCCGACGCCCTGTTCCTTCCCACGGCGAAGAAGCCGAAGGACTTCACGAGCGCGGAGATCGAGCTCTGCGAGACCGGCGACGGCCGGATGGCGCTGATCGCGTTCAGCACGGTGCGCCGCCTGGTCGAATGCCGCGGCCCGCATCAACCGTGGGCACTGGTCAAGTCCGAGAACCTCGGTCATGTCTATCAAGCGCAGCCCTACGACCTCATCGTGCTCGATTCCGACCTTCCAGAAGAACTGCGGCACCGCGAGGCGCTGGTATAAACGAAAGTCACTGGGTGGCCTTGCTCTCACTCAACCAGAGCCGGGATTTCCGTAAACTGCTGCGGAGCCGCATCGGGGCGGCCCGACGTGCGAACGCAGGAGGTACGGCGTGACCGAGCAGGCCGGCACAGGTGGTCCGGTGACCAAGATCCTGATCGCGAACCGCGGCGAGATCGCGGTGCGGGTGATCAGGGCGGCGAAGGACGCCGGGCTGACCAGCGTGGCCGTCTACGCGGATCCGGATCGTGACGCACCCCACGTCCGCCTCGCGGACGAAGCCTTCGCACTGGGCGGCACCACCGCCGCGGAGAGCTATCTCGTCTTCGACAAGCTGCTCGACGCCGCCAAGCGGTCGGGCGCGGACTCGGTACACCCGGGTTACGGCTTCCTGTCCGAGAACGCGGACTTCGCACAGGCCGTGATCGACGCCGGGCTGACCTGGATCGGGCCGAGCCCGCAGGCCATCCGTGACCTCGGCGACAAGGTGACCGCGCGCCACATCGCGCTGCGCGCCGGCGCCCCGCTCGTCCCGGGGACGAAGGATCCCGCCAAGAACGCCGACGAGATCGTCGCGTTCGCCGATGAGCACGGCCTGCCGGTCGCGATCAAGGCGGCGTTCGGCGGCGGCGGCCGCGGCCTCAAGGTCGCGCGCACCCGCGAGGAGATCCCGGAGCTGTTCGAATCCGCGACCCGCGAGGCGATCTCCGCCTTCGGCCGCGGCGAATGCTTCGTCGAGCGCTACCTGGACAAGCCGCGGCACGTCGAGGCCCAGGTGCTCGCCGACCAGCACGGCAACGCGATCGTCGTCGGCACCCGCGACTGCTCGCTGCAGCGCCGCCACCAGAAGCTGGTCGAGGAGGCGCCCGCGCCGTACCTGTCCGACGAGCAGCGCAAGCGCATCCACGAATCCGCGAAGGCGATCTGCAAGGAAGCCGGGTACTACGGCGCCGGCACCGTCGAGTACCTCGTCGCCGTCGACGGCACGATCTCGTTCCTCGAGGTCAACACGCGGCTGCAGGTCGAGCACCCGGTGTCCGAGGAGACCACGGGCCTGGACCTCGTGCGCGAGATGTTCCGCATCGCGCGCGGCGAGAAGCTGCGCATCACCGAAGACCCGGAACCGCGCGGTCACTCGATCGAATTCCGCATCAACGGCGAGGACGCCGGCCGCGGCTTCCTGCCCGCCCCCGGCACCGTGACGCGGTTCGTCGCGCCGAGCGGGCCGGGTGTCCGGGTCGACTCGGGTGTCGAGTCCGGCAGCGTCATCGGCGGCCAGTTCGACTCGATGCTCGCGAAGCTGATCGTCACCGGTTCCGACCGGCAGAACGCGCTCGAGCGCAGCCGCCGGGCGCTGGCCGAGATGGTCGCCGAGGGGATGGCGACGGTCCTGCCGTTCCATCGCGTGATCGTCGACGACCCGGCCTTCATCGGCGACGAAGACGGCTTCAGCGTGCACACCCGCTGGATCGAGACCGAGTTCGACAACCGGATCGAGCCGTTCGTCGCCCCCGAAGCGGCCGACGCCGAGGAAGAGCAGCCTCGCCAGAACGTCGTCGTCGAGGTCGGCGGACGCCGTCTCGAAGTGTCGCTTCCCGGTGGTTTCTCCCTCGACGCCGGTGGCGGCGGCACGGCGGTCAAGGCCAAGCCGCGCAAACGCGCGGGCGGCACCAAGGCCGCGGTCAGCGGCGACGCCGTCACCGCGCCGATGCAGGGCACCATCGTGAAGATCGCCGTCGAAGAGGGCCAGCAGGTCGAGGCGGGCGAGCTGGTCGTCGTACTCGAGGCGATGAAGATGGAGAACCCGGTCACCGCGCACAAAGCGGGCACCGTGACCGGCCTTTCGGTCGAGGTCGGCGCGGCCGTCACGCAGGGAACCCAGCTCTTCGAGTTGAAAGACTGACGAATGTCGTGGTTGACGGGGCCTCGCCCGGCCTACCATCGCAAGGGTGAGCGAGGTTCCGTCTCCGCGACTGCGGATCAGTGATCGGGATCGAGAGTCCGCGCTGACCGCGCTCGGCGAACACCTGAGCGTGGGCAGGATCGACCTCGACGAGTTCGGTGACCGGTCCGCCGAGGTCACCGCGGCCAAGACCCGCGGCGAGCTGTCCGACGTCTTCGTCGACCTGCCCGAACCGCATCCGGCCTTCGACGCACCGCGGACGGCCGTGCGCGAACCGGGGAAACCCGGATCGCCCTTCGCGGGCATCTCCCCGGCACAGCGGGTCATGGGCGCGCTCCTGCCGATCCTCTTCATCGCCTCCATCGCGCTCATCATCACCACCGGCGTCACCTGGTGGTTCATCCTCGTCCCGATCGGGATCAGCGCCCTCGGCGAAGGCATCTGGGGCAAGGGCTGGGAGAACCCGCACAAGAAACTCGCGAAGCAACGTCGCCGGGAACTGGACGGCTGATCCGCCCGTAGACTCGGGACGTGAGTGACGGGAGACCGGACATCCGGCTGAGCGACGCCGAACGGCAGGACGCGCTCGAAGCCCTGGAAGAGCATGTCCGGACCGGCAGGCTCGACCTCGACGAGTTCGGTACCCGTTCGGCGAAGATCAGTGCCGCGAGGATGGCGAGCGACCTCGAACCGCTGTTCACGGACCTGCCGTCGCCCAGGCCCAGCGCACTGCTCCCGCTGGCCCCGATGCCCGGCGTCGCACAGGCGTCCGCGAGGAGCGACGCTCCGGCGACGAAATGGCTGACGGCCGGCGCCGTCCCGATCGCCGCCGCGGTCGCGATCGCGTTGTTCTTCTTCACCCGCGGGACGTTCCTGGTGTTCCTGCTCCCACTGGCGGTCGCGCTGATCATCAGCCGCCGCCGCTGAAGCGGCGCCCCCGGTCCGGTTACCCTCGAAGGGTGGAACCGGTGGAGATCAACGCGGGTGAGTACTACCTGCGGCAGCTGCGGGCGGACAAAGCCCTCGACGACCGTCCGGCGCTGGTCGCGGCCTTCGCCGACCCGACACACCGCAAGTACGTCCTGAACTATCGGCTCCGTGATCTCGACGAAGCGACCGAGTACGTCGCTCTGCGCGCGGCGCAGTGGGCCGGTGACGAACGTTGCTCCTGGGCGGTGGCGGAGCCGACGACCGGAGACCTGCTGGGCGAGGTCGGCCTGCGGGACCTCGATCTCGACCTCGGCTACGCGGAGGCGTCGGTCTGGGTCCGGGCGGCGTCGCGGGGCAGGGGGGTCGCGAGTACCGCGCTCAACGCCGCCCTGCGGTTCGGTTTCGGCGGGCTCGGCCTGCGTGAGGTCAGCTACCGATACGAGGAGACCAACGAGGTTTCGGCCTCGGTCGCCCGCCGGTGCGGGTTCACCCTGATCGGGCCCGAGCTGGACCCGGCCCCGACCGGGGAACGCCTCATCCGCTGGCGCCGCACCGCCTGACCCCTCCCGCGTTTAGTCCTCTAATGGCGGTAATACGTACCCGAACTACCGCAACTAGAGGACTGAACGCGAGGGGTCAGAAGGGGTAGCGGGCGGGGGTGTTGCGGACGGTGACCCAGCGAGTCTCGGTGAAGGCCTCGACGTTCGCCGCGGCGCCACCGAAACGGCTTCCGGTGCCCGAAGCGGCGACGCCGCCGAAGGGGCTGTTCGCCTCGTCGCTGACCGTCTGGTCGTTGATGTGCACGATCCCGGTCGGGACGCGGTCGGCCAGCTCCAGTCCTTTGAGGACATTGCGGGTGACGATGCCCAGCGAGAGCCCGTACTCGCTCGTCGTGGCCAGCCGGACGGCCTCCTCGGCGTCCGAGAAGCGCACGATCGGCGCGACCGGGCCGAAGATCTCCTGTGCGACGGCGGGCGCGTCCGGCGGCACGTCGGCGAGCACGGTCGCGGGGTAGAAGAGCCGGTCGTACTCGCCACCGGCGGCGATCCGCGCACCCGCCGCGACACTGGAGGTGACCAGGTCGTGGATCTTGTCGCGCTGCCCGGCGTCGATGATCGGACCGAGCGCGACCTCCTCCTGCGCCGGATCCCCCACCCGCAGCGCGGCCGCTTTCGCCGCCAGCCGCTCGACGAAGTCGTCGTAGAGCCGCTCGTGCACCAGATGCCGTCCGGTCGTCATGCAGATCTGGCCTTGGTGGAAGAAGGCGCCGAACGCGGCCAGCCCGGCGGCCTCGTCGACGTCGGCGTCGTCGAGCACGATGAGCGCCGAGTTCCCGCCCAGCTCCAGATGTGCCCGCTTCAGATGCTTCCCGGCGAGTTCGCCGACCTTGCGCCCGGCGCCGGTGGACCCGGTGAACGAGATCACCCGGACCGCCGGATGCGTCACCAGTTCCTCGCCGACGTCGGCGCCGCCGGGCAGCATCTGCAGCACTCCCGGGGGCAGGCCCGCTTCCTCGAAAATCCGTGCGAGGACCACGCCGCCGGTGACGGCGGTGCGCGGATCCGGCTTCAGGATGACCGCGTTGCCCAGCGCGAGCGCCGGGGCGACCGAGCGGATGCCCAGGATGATCGGCATGTTGAACGGCGAGATCACCGCGACGACGCCCGCCGGGACCCGGCGGGCCATCGAAAGGCGCGGTTCCTCGCTCGGCAGGAGTTCGCCGTACGGGCGGCCGGGCAGGGCCGCCGCCTCGTAGCACTCCTGTTCGGCGACGTGCAGCGAAAACCCGGCCACACCCGGTACCGCGCCGACCTCGCGGACGTTCCACCAGCGGATCTCGTCGGCGTGCTCGGCCCACAACCGGGCCGCGGTGCGCAGGATCGCGGCCCGCTGGACATGCGGCGTCGCCGCCCACGACCGTTGTGCCTCGGCCGCCGTCTCCGCTGCTTTCGCGGCGTCTTGGGCCGAAGCAAGTCCGACGCTGCCCAGAACCGCGCCCGTCGCGGGTTCGGTGACGTTCCGGGTGCCACCGGCGCCGGGGACCCACGAGCCCCCGGCGAAGATCCGGTCCGTCCACGTCGACGAGTCGAGAAACACCACAGGTCCGCCTTCCGTCTCGGAACGGCCGACGCTATGCCAGATTCACCCGATCGGGCAACGATCCTTGCGCGCGTGGCACATCACTCGGCAGGCCTGATCAACTCACCGGCTCGATGATCCCGGAGCGCGCTTCCGGCGCGGACGACCGCAGCGCGTCGGCGGCCTCGTCACTGGGCTGCGACTGGGACTCCCGCTCCGCATTGACCCGCGCCTGGTAGACCTCGACCTCGCGGGCGATCTGGTCCTTCGACCAGCCGAGGACCTCACCCACCAGGACGCCGACCTGTTCGGCGCAGTCCACGCCGCGGTGCGCGTACTCGATCGAGATCCGTGTGCGCCGCGCCAAGACGTCTTCCAGGTGAAGCGCGCCCTCGTGGCTGGCCGCGTAGACGACCTCGACGCCGAGGTGATCCGGAGCGTGCTCCAGCGGCTTCAGCAGTTCCGGCCGTCCTTCGCCGAGCGCGAGGACCTCGTGCACCATCGAGCCGTAGCGGTCGAGCAGGTGCCGGACGCGGTACGGGTGCAGTCCGTGCTCCGCGGCCAGGTGGTCGGCCTGGTTCACCAGCGCGTGGTATCCGTCGGCGCCCAGCAGCGGCACCTTGTCCGTGATGGACGACTGCGGCCTGCCGGGGAGGTCGACCGCGGCGGCGTCGACGGCGTCGGCCGCCATCACCCGATAGGTGGTGTACTTCCCGCCGGCGATCGCGACCAGCCCCGGTGCGACCCGCGCGACCGCGTGTTCCCGCGAAAGCTTCGACGTCTCTTCGCTTTCCCCGGCGAGCAAAGGCCGAAGTCCCGCGTAGACACCCTCGATGTCGTCGTGCGTCAGTGGTGTCGCGAGCACCGTGTTGACGTGTTCGAGGAGGTAGTCGATGTCGTGTTTCGTCGCGGCGGGATGCGCGAGATCGAGGTTCCAGTCGGTGTCGGTGGTGCCCACGATCCAGTGATTGCGCCACGGGATGACAAACAGGACGGACTTCTCGGTGCGCAGGATCATGCCCGATTCCGAGACGATCCGGTCGCGCGGGACGACGATGTGCACGCCCTTGCTCGCGCGGACGCGGAACCGGCCGCGGCCACCGGAAAGACGCTGGAGCTCGTCGGTCCAGACACCGGTGCAGTTGACCACCGCGGAGGCATGGATCTCGGTCTCGCGGCCGTCCTCGACGTCGCGCACGCGGACCCCGGAAACGCGGTCCGCCTCGCGGAGGAAACCGACGACCTGGGTGGAGGTGCGCACCACGGCGCCGTAATGCGCGGCGGTGCGGGCGACGGTCATCGTGTGGCGCGCGTCGTCGGACTGTGCGTCGTAATAACGGATTCCGCCGATCAGCGCGGACCGCTTGAGCGCCGGGACCATCCGCAGCGCGCCCGCACGGCTCAGGTGCTTCTGGCCGGGGACCGATTTCGCGCCGCCCATCGTGTCGTACATCAACAGGCCGGCCGCGGTGTACGGACGCTCCCAGATCCGGTGCGTCAGCGGATACAGGAAACTGACCGGCTTCACCAGGTGGGGCGCGATCGTCGTCAGCATCAGTTCGCGCTCACGCAGGGCTTCGCGCACCAGACCGAATTCCAGCTGTTCGAGGTACCGGAGCCCGCCGTGGAAAAGCTTGCTCGACCGGCTCGACGTTCCCGAGGCGAGGTCGCGTGCTTCGACCAGGGCGACCCGCAGGCCACGTGTCGCGGCGTCGAGCGCGGTACCCGCGCCGACCACTCCGCCGCCGATCACGATGAGATCGAATTTGTCCTCGCTCAGGCGCTGCCACGACTCTTCCCGCTTGAGCGGTCCCAGCCTGGCAGGGCTGTTTTCGGCTTCGCGTTGCGAGTTTGCCACGTGACATTCCTCCTTGGGGCCGCTGTCTCTCCAGCATCGCACGATCGGCCGCGACCGGTCCGTTATGCGGGTGACACATGTGGCGTAACCCTCGACGATCTTGCAAGAATTCGTGCTCGCGGCGCCTGGAAGGAACAAATACGCGACGGTAACGTGCCTCGAACGTGGGTCGGCAAGGGCGCCGTAGCACACCGTGTACGACCCTGCGCAGAGTGTCCAAAGTGGAGGTCGTGCGGTGAGTGTGGGAGCCATCTTCGTCTGGGAAATGCTGGGAACGGCGGTCCTGATCCTGTTGGGCAACGGCGTGGTCGCCAACCATGTGTTGCGGAAGAACAACGGCCACAACGGCGGCATCGTGATGATCACCCTCGGGTGGGCGTTCGCGGTGTTCGCCGGCGCCAGCATCGCCGCACCGAGCGGCGCGCACCTCAACCCCGCGGTGACACTGGGCCTCGCCATCGCGGACAAGACCGACTGGGGCGACGTCCCGATCTACTTCGCCGGGCAGATGGTCGGCGCGATCCTCGGCGCGGTGCTCTGCTGGGCCACCTACAAACTGCAGTTCGACGACCATCCCAACCGCGACGAGACACTCGGCATCTTCTCGACCGCGCCGCAGATCCCGAACAAGGCCTGGAACCTCGTCACCGAGATCATCGGCACCTTCGTGCTGGTCGCGTGGATCCTGCTCAGCCCGGTCTATGCCAACGCCGCGGGTGAGAGCGGGACACCGAGTTTCGGCAACTCCGCACTCGGCTACGCCGGTGTAGCGTTCGTCGTGCTGGTCATCGGCCAGTCACTCGGTGGCCCGACCGGTTACGCCATCAACCCGGCCCGAGACCTCGGCCCCCGTATCGCCTACGCCTTCCTGCTGCCGATCAAGAACAAGACCAACCCGAACTGGGGTTACTCGTGGATCCCGGTCGCCGGCCCGCTCGTCGGTGGCGCCCTGGCCGCGTGTGTGTTCCTCGCCGTCCACAACCTCGCCTGAGACTGGAGCTTCGATGACTTCGTACGTAGCCGCGATCGACCAGGGCACCACGTCGACCCGCTGCATGATCTTCGACCACTCCGGGCGGGTGGTCGCCGTCGACCAGCGGGAACACCGGCAGATCTTCCCGAAGGCGGGCTGGGTCGAGCACGACGCCGAGGAGATCTGGGAGAACACGCGGGCCGTCGCGGCGGGCGCGCTCGCCAAGGGTGACCTGGTCGCCAGCGACGTCGTCGCGGTCGGCATCACCAACCAGCGCGAGACCACGCTGGTCTGGGACCGCACCACCGGCAAGCCGGTGTACAACGCGATCGTGTGGCAGGACACCCGCACCGACAAGATCGTCAACGACCTCGGCGCGCTCGGCGGCGGGCAGGAGCGCTACCGCGCGAAGGTGGGCCTGCCGCTCGCGACCTACTTCTCGGGGCCGAAGATCAAGTGGATCCTCGACAACGTCCAAGGGGCCCGCGAGAAGGCCGAAGCGGGCGACCTGATCTTCGGCAACATGGACACCTGGGTGCTGTGGAACATGACCGGCGGGGTCGACGGCGGTGTGCACGTCACCGATCCGACCAACGCCTCCCGCACCATGCTGATGGACCTCGACACGCTGGCCTGGGACGCGGAGATCGCCAAGGAGATGACGGTCCCGCTGTCGATGCTCCCGGAGATCCGATCGTCGTCGGAGCAGTACGGCAAGGTCCGCGAGAAGGGCGCGCTGGCGGGCGTCCCGATCTCGGGCATCCTCGGCGACCAGCAGGCCGCGACTTTCGGGCAGGCGTGTCTCTCCCCCGGTGAAGCGAAAAACACCTACGGCACCGGCAACTTCATGCTGCTCAACACGGGCACCGAGAAGGTCATGTCGGACAACGGCCTGCTCACGACGGTCTGCTACAAGATCGGTTCGAACGACACGGTGTACGCGCTCGAAGGGTCGATCGCCGTCACCGGTTCGCTCGTGCAGTGGCTGCGCGACAACCTCGGCCTGATCGGCTCCGCGGCCGAGGTGGAGCAGCACGCGCGCACCGTCGAGGACAATGGTGGCGCGTACTTCGTGCCCGCGTTCTCGGGCCTCTTCGCGCCCTACTGGCGTTCCGACGCCCGCGGCGCGATCGTCGGGCTCACCCGGTTCGTCAACAAGGGCCACATCTCGCGGGCGGTCCTGGAGGCGACGGCGTTCCAGTCGCGCGAGGTGATCGACGCGATGAACGCCGACTCCGGCGTCCCGCTGAAGTCGCTGAAGGTCGACGGCGGCATGGTCGTCAACGAACTGCTCATGCAGTTCCAGGCCGACATCCTCGGCGTGCCCGTGATCCGCCCGGTGGTCAACGAGACCACCGCGCTCGGCGCGGCCTACGCGGCCGGTCTCGCGGTCGGGTTCTGGAAGAGCGAAGACGACATCCGCAACAACTGGGCGCAGGACAAGCAGTGGGACCCGTCGATGGACGAGGCGCGCCGCGAGTCCGAGTACCGCAACTGGAAGAAGGCCGTCACGAAGACCTTCGACTGGGTCGAAGACGAAGGCTGACCTCGTCGCCGGGGCCGGTGTCCCGCCTCGATGCCCGACCGTGTGGATTGCGGCGCGTCAGATGAGCCGCAATCCACACGGTCAAGCACGACCGGTCCCCTACGCACTTCAGCCGAGTGCGCCGCCACCGGTCTGCGGAGCGCCCTTCGGCGTCACCTTCACCTGCGGCTTCTTGCCCGGCGAGGACAACGGCGTACCGCACGGCTTCGTCAGCGCCGCCGGGACGACGGCCCGCGAACTGGACGGCGCCTGGCTGCTGCTCGGCGGCCGGCTGCTGGACGGGGACTGACTGCTCGACGGCGGTTCGCTGCTCGACGGCGGTTTGCTGCTCGACGGCGGCGCGGTGGGCGTCGTCGAAGGCGGCAGGCAGACGATCTCGAACTCGACGGTCGCCGTCCCGCTGGCCGCCGGGAGGTTCGGACCGCCGTCGCAGTGGAAGCTCGCCTGGTACTTGCCGGTCTTCGCCCCCGCCTCGCCGTGCCCGATGTACGGCGCCTGGTTACCCGAGCCCGGCTGGACTTCGAGCGTGACCGGACCGGTGAGGCCCGGCGACGTCACCGCGGTGCGGGTGCCGTAACAACTGGCGGTGAATTCGAGTGCCTGCCCGGGCGCTACCGTCGCCGGGCTGACCGACAGTTTCGGCGGTGGCGCGGTCGCGGCCGCCTGCGGCGCGAGAATTACTCCCGCCGTCATCGCGAGCAGACCCGCCCCCGCGACAATTCCCTTGATTCCCATGATTTCTCTCCCTCAGTGCGTGCCCTCGCACCCAAGAACACGCCTGGAAAGGGAATTCGGTTGCCTTCGCGCCGAAAAGACTCGTGAGTGGCAAGGACGGTTCTAACCCAATGCCACGTAGCTTGGACAGGCCTTGATCGCCAGTGGTGACGACTGCCGCAGGTCACGCGCTCGGTTGCGCTGGCCGACAGGAGCCCGACCCTGCCTCAAGCGGTCGTGAGTGGGAAAGGTCGTTCTAACGCTCTTTACCACTCACGACCACCAGGCACTCTCGCAACCCCGCCCGACCACACCCGCGACGTCCCCGACGGAAATGTTGCGAAAGCCACTTTCGCAACCTTCAACGTTGCGAAAGTGGCTTTCGCAACACCGATGGGTGCCGGACCGCGATCCGGATTCAACCACCGCAGCCCCCATGCCACCCCCACCACCGGTTTGCGGCGCCCCCACCGGAATCTTCGAAACCTGACGTCCCGAAGCCGGTTTCACCGGCGAACCCGATTTCGACGGCGACGCCTTCGACGGCTTCGAAGTCGAAGGCGGAGGTGTCGGGGTCTTGCCCGGCGTCACTTCCAGGTTGATCGTCACCGTCGTCTTCTTGCAGGTCGCCTTGACCGCGTAGAAGCCCGGTTTCGCCTTGTCGCCGATATGCGCGACCGCGCCGAGGATCACCGGGTCCTCCGAGGTCACCTCGAACTTCCCGATCCGGTCCAGCACCATCGACTTCACCTCGACGAAGTCGGCCACCGCGCAGCCGACCGAGACCAGGACGTCCTCCCCTGCCGCCGCCTTCGCCGGGGAGAGCGCGACGAACGGGTACTGCATCGCCGGCGGGGTGGCCGTCGTGCTCACCGTGGGCGACACGGGGGTTTCCTGTGCGAAGGCGACGGACGGGGCGGCCAGCGCCACCCCGCACGCCACCACCAGAGCGGACCGGTACCTCGTCATGGGACTCACCTCGCGAGCAGCCGAGCGAAAACGATGATGTTGTCGAGATAGTTGTGCGACGCCTTGTCGAAGACCCCGCCACAGGTGATGAGCCGCAGTTCCGGCTCGGTGGTGTCGCCGTAGACCGCGTCGGTGGGGAACTTGTCCTTCGGCACTTTGTCGACCTTCGTGACCGCGAACTCCGCCGTCGTGCCGTCCTTGCGCGCGACCGAGATCCGGTCGCCGGGCGCCAGCTCCTTCAGCCGGAAGAAGATGCCCTTCTGCTTGTTCCCGTCGACGTGCCCGAGGATCACCGATGGCCCGACCTCCCCCGGAGTCGGCCCGTTTTCGTACCAGCCCGCCTGCATCGGCTGGGTCACCGGCGGTACCTCGACGGTGTTGTCCGCGTTGAGCCCAAGCGGGATCAGGCTGGACTTCGCGTCGATCTTCGGCACGTCGATCGCGATCGGATCGACCTTCGGCATCCCCTCGACCGCGGCCCCGCCCTCGGCGGTATCCGGTGCTTCGGATGCCACCGATGTCTGGCCCGCGACCTGCGGTGGAGCCGCCTGGCCGGTCTCCCCCGGACCGGACAGGACGAACGCCAGCGTCGCCAGGACGGCCAGCAGGACGACCGCGAGCGCCAGTGGCACCCGTCGTCCCCGCAACCATGTCGACTTCATGTTCACCCCTGTAGTGAAGCGGTGCGGAGCCGGCTCGTCGTTCACCCCACGCATGCCAGACGCCACGCGCGACCGGACGGTTGCCCGTCCAGGTCACGAAAAGATCGCGATCAGCCCCGTGCCGCGCGACGACGGTACGCGAGGGCCCCGACGCCGCCCGCGACCAGCGCGACACCGCCGGCGACGACGGCGGCGAGGACACCCGTGTAGTCGGCGGGGCCTTCGGTGCCACCGGTCTGCGGCGCACCGGCCGGCACCTTTGCGACCTGGCCCTTCTTGGCGAGCACTTCGAAGGTGACGGTCGACTTCCGGCCCCAGCAGGTCAGCGTGACCGGGTACTTGCCCGGCTTGATGTCCTTGACCGTCGCGGTCCACTTCGCACTGTTGACCGAGAGTGCCGCCGAAGAGACCTTCGGGCCGAACTCGTTGCCGCGCGTCGCGCAGTTGAAGTCCAGCTTGACCTGGTCACCGGCGTGCCCCTTCGCGGGCGAGACGGTCAGTGCCTTGAGGATCCCGACCGGCGAAGCGTGCGGGCCGGGGCCGTCGGGGCCCTCGGTGGGCGACGGCGACGCGGAAGGGGAGGGCGACGGGGCAGCCGAAGAAGAAGACGGCGAAGGGACACCGGTCGGAGAAGTCGCGAAAGCGGCGCCCGGCGCGAGAAGAAGGAAACCGGCGACGGTACCGGCGGTGAGCATGATGGTGCGCTTCATTGTTACCCCTGAAAAAGTAAAGTGAATAATGCGAAGAAGGCGGGAAGGGAAGGAATCCGCGCCCCTGTTCCCCCAGTGGCGGTTCTCCGTTTTCCCGACATCCTCATGACGCCTCGGCCGAGGGCGGGGTTGCCTTTGTTTGTCACGAAAAGGTCGCGAAAATCCGAGCATTTCCCCAGTACGCGAAGGCCCCCTTCCTGGCGTGAGGAAGGGGGCCTTCGTGTACTGGGGGGATTCAGGAAGCCATGCTGCCGTCCCCGGCGCGGGCGGCTCCGGAAGGCACCGCGCTCACCTGCCGCGGCGGAACGGAAAACGTTGCGCTGTAAGACTTCCCGTTGCAGTTGACGGTCAGCGGGTAGCTGCCGGGTGCCGTGCCAGCCTTGAGTTCGACGTCCGCGCTGACGTTGGCCGGGACCCCGATGAGGGGACCGTAGTCGTACTTCCCGACGGTCAGCACCGGCGAAGAGAACGTCGTCGACTTCGGCGCCTTCAGGCCGTCACCCGGGCACTGCGCCAGTGCCACGTTGGAGTCGCCGTACACGTACTTGCCGACGAGCCCGACGTCGTAGGCCGTGTCGTCGTTCAGCTGCACGGTGACACCGGGTTCGGCGGCGGGCTGCTGGGCGAGACCGGTCGCCGGGCCCGCCGGCACCGCCACACCGATCGCCATCATTCCGGCAAGGACCCTGCGAACCACGAAAAACCCCTAGCTGTCACCGAAACACCGACACGCGCTAGACGCGGGCACCCCCGCGATGGTTGCTTCGCCGGGGAAGATCAGTCCAAGTCGTCGTGGCGCATGAGCTGACGGCCCGCCTCGGTGATCGATCCCGAGAGCGACGGGTACACCGAAAAGGTCAGTGCCAGATGTTCCACCGTGAGCTGGTTCTGGACGGCGAGCGCGATGGGAAGGATGAGCTCGCTCGCGTTCGGGGCCACGACCACCCCACCGACGACCACGCCGGTGGCGGGGCGGCAGAACAGCTTCACGAAACCGCGTCGCAGGCCTTCCATCTTCGCGCGGGCGTTCGTCGCGAGCGGGAGCATGATGGTGCGGGCGGGCACCTCACCCGAGTCGATCGCCTGCTGGCTGATACCGACGGTGGCGATCTCGGGGTGGGTGAAGACATTGGCGGCGACGGTCTTGAGCTTGATCGGCGCGACACCCTCGCCGAGCGCGTGCCACATCGCGATGCGGCCCTGCATGCTGGCCACCGAGGCGAGCATCAGGACGCCGGTGCAGTCGCCCGCGGCGTAGATGCCGGGGGCGCTGGTGCGGGAAACGCGGTCGACGCCGATGAAGCCGCCGGGGCCCGCCTCGATGCCGACCTTGTCCAGGCCGATGTCGGTGGTGTTGGGCACGGAGCCGACGGTCATCAGCGCGTGGCTGGCTTCGATCACGCGGCCGTCGGCGAGGTGGATCTCGACACCCTTGTCGGTGCGGACGACCTTGTCGGCGCGCGCCTGCTTGGCGACGGTGGTCCCGCGCTGCGAGAAGACCTCTTCGAGCACCGCGGCGGCGTCGGCGTCCTCGTGCGGGAGCACGCGGTCGCGGCTGGACACGACGGTGACCTTGACGCCCATCTCGGTGTAGGCCGAGGCGAATTCGGCGCCGGTGACACCCGAACCGATGACGGCGAGGTGCTCGGGCAGCTCGCGCAGGTCGTAGAGCTGGCGCCAGTCGAGGATGCGCTCGCCGTCCGGCACCGCGCCGGGCAGCACGCGCGGGGTGGCGCCGGTGGAGATGAGGACGACGTCGGCGTCGAGCACCTCGACGGAGCCGTCGTGGGCGGTGACGGCGACCTTGTGGGTGGCGAGGCCGGTCTCTTCGTCGTCGAACCGGCCCTGGCCGATGACGACGCGGACGCCTTCGCGCTGCACGCGGGCGCGGATGTCGGCGGACTGCGCGAGCGCGAGCCCTTTCACACGGCCGTGGACGGTCGGCAGGTCGACACTGGTGTCCGCCATGTCGGTGTTGATGCCGAGTTCGCGGAGGTCGTGCATGTTCGCGAGAGCGCCGGAGGAGGCGATGAACGTCTTCGACGGGACACAGTCGTAGAGCACGCACGCGCCGCCCAGACCGTCGCGTTCGACGATGGTGACGTCGGCTCCGTGCTGGGCCGCGACCAGTGCCGCTTCGTAACCGGCGGGTCCCCCGCCCATGATCACGATCTTGGTCACTGGTCTCCTCCTCGCAGTGGTGTCTGTGACTGCGTTTACCGTACGCGGGCGACCGCTGGGCGGATTGAGTGGCCGGACACGGCATGTGCGTCCAGCCGGGTGACCGACGGGTCGCTAGGCTGTCGCCGTGCCGTTGTATGCCGCGTATGGATCCAATATGGAGCCCGCCCAGATGTTGGAGCGCGCTCCTCACTCGCCCATGGCCGGCACCGGCTGGCTGGAAGGCTGGAGGTTGACCTTCGGCGGCGAGGACATGGGCTGGGAAGGCGCGCTGGCGACCATCGTCGAAGACCCGGGCTCCCGGGTCTTCGTGGTGTTGTACGACGTGACGCCGCTGGACGAAGCCGGACTCGACCGCTGGGAAGGCGGCGAGCTCGGCATGCACTCCAAGCTCCGGCTGCGTGTGCAGACCATGGACGGCTCCGTGCTGCCTTGGCTGTACGTCCTCGACGCCTATGAAGGCGGCCTTCCGTCGGCGCGTTACCTGGGTGTCCTTGCCGACGCGGCCGAGGCGGCGGGCGCTCCCGCGGACTACGTCGACGCGCTCCGCACCCGCCCCTGCCAGGGCATCTCCGGCTGATCCACGCCCTGTGGATACTTCGGCCCCACCGGCCGCCCGCTAGACACACCCGAATGGGCTTCGCGTTCTTTCTTTGCCCGCCTGACCTGGGCTTTTACTGACGATCACCGCACAGCACAGACCCCCGGAGGGGTTACCCCGGGGGCCTGTGGACAACTCTGCGATCTGTGGATAACTCGATTCAGGCCAGGGTGGCCAGCGCGGTGTGCACCAGGGTGCGGACACCGCACAGCAGCGAGCGTTCGTCGAGGGTGAAAGTCGGGCGGTGGATGTCGGCCATCGGCCCTTCCCCGGGCCACACGCCGAGACGCGCGAAAGCACCCTGGACGTGCTCCAGGTACCACCCGAAGTCCTCACCGCCGGACGACTGTTCGGTCCCGGCCACGGCGGACTCGCCCAGCGCGGCTTCGACCCCGGCTCGCATCAGCGCGTGCGATTCCGGGTCGGAGACGACCGGCGGGACCCCGCGGCGGTAGTCGAGCGAGAACCCGACGCCGGTCGGCGCGAGCAACGACTCGACCGAAGACGCGACGAGCGGTTCCAGCATCGTCCAGACGTCGTGGTCGGCCGTGCGCAGCGTGCCCCGCAGCACGCCGTCCTGCGGGACGGCGTTCGCGGCCTGCCCGGCGTGCACCGCGCCCCAGACCAGCACGGTCCCGGAACGCGGGTCGACACGCCGCGAGAGGACCGCGGGCAGCGACGTGATCACGGTGCCGAGGGCGTGCACCAGGTCGGCGGTCAGATGCGGCCGCGAGGTGTGGCCGCCCGGCGAGGTGAGCCGCAGTTCGATGAGGTCCGCGGCGGAGGTCAGCGCGCCTTCACGCAGGCCGACCTTGCCGACCTCGAGCCGAGGGTCGCAGTGCAGCCCGTAGATCCGCTCGACACCTTCCATCGCGCCCGCGGCGATCATGTCCAGCGCACCGCCGGGCATGACCTCCTCGGCGGCCTGGAAGATCAGCCGGACCTTGCCCGGCAGCTCCGGCGCACCGGCCAGCGCCCGCGCCGCGCCCAGCAGGATCGCGGTATGCGCGTCGTGCCCGCACATATGCGCGGCGCCGTCGGTCTTGGAGGCGTACGGGAGCCCGGTGGCCTCGGTCAGCGGCAGGGCGTCCATGTCGGCGCGAAGCGCGACACAACGGTCTCCGCTGCCGATGTCGCAGACGACACCGGTGCCCACCGGCAGCACCCAGGGCTTGAGCCCGACCGAGCGCAGCAGGGACACGATCATCTCGGTGGTGGCGAACTCGTGGCGGGAGAGCTCCGGATGCGCGTGGATGTGCCGTCGCCACGCGAGGACGTCGGTGGCATTCGCGCGAAGCCAGTCGTCAAGCCAGAAAGGACCACGTCCGGCACCCAGATCATGCACAGGTGTCATGCTGACGCCGGCCTCGGAGATCAGCGCGGTGGATGCCTCTTCCGGGGTGCTGACGCGACCTTCCGGGTCGCCTGGAATGTCCGGACGTGAATAGAGCACCGTCACGCCGCACCTCCTCCCGCAACGCAGTTGCCTTCGTCTACCACCGTACGAGTGGTCGCTGAAGGCACGCTGGGTGCCGTTCGATCTGTGATACGCATTTGCGATAGATCGTGCACCATGCAGATGACAAGCCGCTCGTCGAGTGATCGAGCCCGAGACGGCCGGTAGTGGATCTGCGTTGAACGGCTACGAGGAGTTCTGCCCGGACTAAGCGGAGAGTCCTTCTACTTACCGGTAGCGGTTCAGGACTTCTTTTTCTTGGACCGGACACGACGGCCGAGGATCACCAAACCCAGCAGCACCACGGCGAGGATGCCGGCGATGACCTTGTTCTTGGTCTCCTCGCTGTTGGCCTTGTCGGTGTCGGCGGGGTCGAGCACGGGACCCGGCGGGGCCTGCGCCGGCACCTCGTGCACCGCCGCCGCCTGCGTGATCACCGGGGAAACGACCGGGCTTCCCGAAGCGGGCACGGCCTGCGCGGCCGGGGCACAGACGACCAGCCCGGCGATCAACAGCCCGGCGAGCTGCCCGAGACGAGACCTTTTCGGCATGACTCCCTTTCCTCGGCACTCCGTTCATCGACAGAGTGTTCATCGACAGAGTGTT
This sequence comes from Amycolatopsis sp. cmx-4-19, assembly GCA_049998115.1. GTDB lineage: Bacteria > Actinomycetota > Actinomycetes > Mycobacteriales > Pseudonocardiaceae > Amycolatopsis. The sequence continues at coordinate 54,245 of JAEBEO010000005.1, forward strand.
CGTCGACAGAGTGTTCGTCGACAGAGCACGAATCCGATTCTGCACTCTGCCTGGTCCCGGCGTCAGCCGCCACGCGGAGGACCGGAGAACGCCTCCAGTATCCGTTGGGCGGCCAGCGTCGGGGTCAGTTCGCCGTCCCGGACCGCCCGTTCGACGTCCGGAACGACCGCTCGCACCTCCGGATGCGCGGCGAGCCGTCCGAGGAGCTGTTCCCGGACCATGGACCAGGTCCACTCGACCTGCTGCCGTCGCCGCCGCCCGTCCAGTTCACCGGACGCGGTCAGCACGTCGCGGTGACGGCCGATCTCGGCCCACACCTCGTCGAGCCCGACGTCGGTGAGCGCGCTGCACGTCAGGACCGGCGGGGTCCATCCGGCGTCGCGCCCGTAGATCATCCGCAGCGCGCCCGCCAGCTCGCGGGCGGCGCGTTTCGCGTCCCGTTCGTGGTCGCCGTCGGCCTTGTTGACCGCGATGACGTCCGCCAGTTCGAGGACGCCCTTCTTGATCCCCTGCAACTGGTCGCCGGTCCTGGCCAGCGTGAGGAAGAGGAAGCAGTCGACCATGTTCGCCACGGTCACCTCGGACTGCCCGACGCCGACGGTCTCGACCAGGACGATGTCGTGTCCGGCCGCTTCCATCAGCACGATCGTCTCGCGCGTCGCCCGGGCGACACCGCCGAGAGTCCCCGAAGTCGGCGAAGGGCGGATGAACGCCTTCGGGTCCACGGCGAGCCGCGCCATCCGGGTCTTGTCGCCCAGGATCGAGCCGCCGGTCTTGGTCGACGACGGGTCGACGGCCAGCACGGCCACCTTGTGCCCCGCCTCGGTCAGATCCGTGCCGAGCTGGTCGATGAAAGTCGACTTGCCGACACCGGGCACGCCGGTGATCCCGACCCGCTGCGCGCCGCCCGCGTGCGGGAGCAGTTCCACCAGCAGTTCCTGTGCCTGCGCCCGGTGGTCGGCGCGGTGGGACTCGACCAGCGTGATCGCCCGGGAAAGCACCCCCCGGTCGCCCGCGAGGACGCCCTTGGCCAGCAGGCCGACGTCGATCTTGCGTGGCAAGGCTCAGGACTCCTGTGTCGGGGTTCGCGAACCCGCGTCCGCGATCGGGCCGGCAGGGCGCGGCTTGCCCGAACCTGTCACGGCGAGCAGGAAGGGCGCCCTGCCACCGCGATAGCGGGGCCTCCGGCCGGGCGGGTTCACTCGTCGTGTCCGTTTGCCGCGTCGACGTCAGTTTCGCCGACCGCGTCCTGAGCGGTCAGCTGCCCGATCAGGTCGATCGCCGCGTCGGCGATCACCGTGCCGGGACCGAAGATCGCCGCCGCGCCCGCCGCGCGCAATTCCTCGTAGTCCTGCGGCGGGATGACACCGCCGACCACGACGATGATGTCCTCGCGGCCCTGTTCGGCAAGTTCGGCGCGCAGCGCGGGGACCAGCGAGAGGTGCCCGGCGGCCAGTGACGAAACGCCGATGACGTGCACGTCCGCTTCGATCGCCTGCCGCGCGACCTCGCCGGGCGTGGAGAACAGCGGGCCGACGTCGACGTCGAAACCGATGTCGGCGAACCCGGTCGCGATCACCTTCTGGCCGCGGTCGTGGCCGTCCTGGCCCATCTTCGCGACCAGGATCCGGGGACGGCGGCCCTCCTCCTCGGCGAACTTCTCGACCAGCTCGCGTGCCTGCTCGACGTTCTCGGCCTTGCCGACCTCCTCGCGGTACACACCGGAGATGGTACGAATCTGGCCGGAGTGGCGCCCCCAGATCTTCTCCAGCGCGTCGGAGATCTCCCCGACCGTGGCCTTCGCCCTGGCGGCGTCGATGGCCAGCGCGAGCAGGTTGCCGTCGGCTTCGGCACCCGCGGTGAGCCGCCGCAGCGCGTCCCGCGTGCCCTGCTCGTCCCGCTCTTCGCGCAGCCGCCGCAACTTCTCCAGCTGTTGCGCCCGCACGCCCGCGTTGTCGACCTTGAGCACGTCGATCTGCTCGTCGTCGGTCACCTGGTACTTGTTGATGCCGATCACCGGCTGGCGGCCGGAGTCGATCCGCGCCTGCGTCCGCGCGGCGGCCTCCTCGATGCGCAGCTTCGGGATGCCGGCGTCGATCGCCTTCGCCATCCCGCCCGCCTGCTCGACCTCGGTGATGTGGCCCCACGCCTTGCGCGCGAGGTCGTAGGTCAGCTTTTCGACGAACGCGCTGCCGCCCCACGGGTCGATCACGCGTGTGGTCCCGGATTCCTGTTGCAGCAGGAGCTGCGTGTTCCGCGCGATGCGGGCGGAGAAGTCCGTCGGCAGCGCGAGGGCCTCGTCGAGGGCGTTGGTGTGCAGCGACTGCGTGTGGCCCTGGGTCGCGGCCATCGCCTCGACGCAGGTGCGGACGACGTTGTTGTAGACGTCCTGCGCGGTCAGCGACCAGCCCGACGTCTGCGAATGCGTGCGCAGTGACAGGGACTTCGACGACTTCGGCTCGAAGCCCTTCACCAGCTTCGCCCACAGCAGCCGCGCCGCGCGGAGCTTCGCGACCTCCATGAAGAAGTTCATCCCGATCGCCCAGAAGAAGGACAGGCGCGGCGCGAACTTGTCGACGTCCAGCCCGGCCCCCGTACCCGCGCGAAGGTACTCGACACCGTCCGCGAGCGTGTACGCCAGCTCCAGGTCGGCGGTCGCCCCGGCTTCCTGCATGTGGTAGCCGGAGATGGAGATCGAGTTGTACTTCGGCATGTTCTGCGAGGTGAACGAGAAGATGTCCGAAATGATCCGCATCGACGGCTGCGGCGGGTAGATGTAGGTGTTGCGGACCATGAACTCCTTGAGGATGTCGTTCTGGATGGTCCCGGCCAGCTTGTCCGGCGTGACACCCTGTTCCTCGGCCGCGACGACGTAGAGCGCGAGCACCGGCAGGACGGCGCCGTTCATCGTCATCGAGACGCTCATCTTGTCGAGCGGGATGCCGTCGAAGAGCTGGCGCATGTCGTAGATCGAGTCGATCGCGACGCCCGCCATGCCGACGTCACCGGCGACGCGTGGATGGTCGGAGTCGTAACCGCGGTGTGTCGCGAGGTCGAAGGCGACCGAGAGGCCCTTCTGCCCAGCCGCGAGGTTCCGGCGGTAGAAGGCGTTCGACTCCTCGGCGGTGGAGAACCCCGCGTACTGGCGGATGGTCCACGGCTGGTTGACGTACATCGTCGGGTACGGGCCGCGCAGGTACGGCGCGACGCCGGGGTACGTGCCGAGGAAGTCCACTCCGGACAGGTCGTCGGCGGTGTAGACCGGCTTGACGCCGATGCCTTCCGGCGTCTCCCACGCGAGCGCGTCGGGCCCCTTGCCGGTGGCGGCGTGCAGTGCTTCGGTCCATTGAGGACGGTCGCCCGGGCCGGGGGTGCCGAGGTCGACACCGGCGAAGTTCGGGATGGTCATCACTGCACTCCGAGCTCGTTCAACGTGCCGGTCAGGACTTCGAGGGCGTCACAACCGGCGTACAGGTAGCCCGTCACGTCGGGGTAGTCGCCGGGTTTTCCGGCGAGAAGCACCGACGTGGCTCCCGCGTCCTTCAGCGCCTTCGCGACGCCGGCGGCTTCCTCCGCGTAGGAAGTGTTGCTTCCGCAGAGGCAGGCGATCTTCGTGTCACTGTCACGGAATTCCGCGACGACGTCCTCGGGCGCGCCGGGGTTGACGGCTTCGATCCCGCCCGCTTGGAAGAGGTTCGCCGCGAAACTCGCCCGCGCGGTGTGCGCCGCGACCGGGCCGAGGGTGGCGAGGAAGACGCGAGGACGGCCTGGATGCGCGTCGGCGCGGTCCCGCAGGGCTTCGAAGGCCTCGGCGTACCGATGCCGGGGCAGGCCGCCACCCGGCAGGGCCTCGACCGGTTCGCGTACGACGGATTTCTCCGTCAGGTTGGGGAATTCACTCACCCCGGTGATGGGGTCGCGCCGGGTCGCGAGCCGCTTCGACCGCTTCTCCCAGGTTTCCGCGAGACGCGTGGCGAGGGCACCCGACGCCAGTTCGGCCTCGATCCCGCCCGCGGCCTCGATGGCGGTGAACTCGCGCCAGGCGGCCTTGGCCAGGTCGTCGGTGAGGTTCTCGACGTACCAGGAACCCCCCGCGGGGTCGATGACACCGGCGAGTTTGGACTCCTCCAGCAGGACGGCGTGCGTATTGCGCGCGATCCGCGCGGAGAACGCGTCCGGCTGGCCGAGCGCGGCGTCGAACGGGAGGACGGTGATCGCGTCCGCGCCGCCGACCCCGGCGCCGAAACAGGCGAGCGTGGTCCGCAGCATGTTCACCCACGGGTCGCGCCGGGTCAGCATCGCGGGCGAGGTGACCGCGTGCTGCCGCATCCCGGACCCCTGGCCACCCGAGACCTCGGTGACCCGCGCCCACAGACGCCGGGCCGCGCGGAACTTCGCGATCGTGAGGAACTGGTCCGCCGTGGCGGCGAGCCGGAACTCGATCTGCCCGGCCGCGGTGTCGACGTCCAGCCCCGCCTCGGTGAGCGCCCGCAGGTAGGCGACGCCCGCCGCGATGGTCGCGCCCAGTTCCTGCGCGTCCGAGCCGCCCGCTTCGTGGAACGGGAGGCCGTCGGCGACGATCGTCCGCACCTTCGGATGACTGGAGGCGACCCGGGCCGCCAGCTCCGCGGCCGGGGCGAGCGGAGACGCCTCGCCGGTCCGCGCGGTCAGGCCGATCGGGTCGGCGCCGAGGGTCGCGACGGCCGCGCTGCCCGGGATCTCCCGTTCGGCGAAGAGGTCGAACAACGCGGTTGCCGCGGCTTCGTAGTCCTCACCGGCGTCGAGGATGACGGGCGCGAGCTCGACGTAGACCTCGTTCAGCGCGTCGGCCAGCTCGGCGACCGGGACGCCGCCCGCGCCCACGCGCAGCCAGAGGGAGCTGACGCCGCCTTCGAGGTCGGCGAGCACGGCGGTGTTCGTGGCCTTGGCCTCGCGGCGCGCGTACCGGGCACGGATGTCCCAGCCGGTCGTCACCGAGCCTTCGGGCCGGGCGCTTCTCACGAACGGAGGAAGACCGGGGAAGCCGGTTCCCTCGATCGTGTCCTCAGCGGTGTAGAGCGGCTGGATCTCCAACCCGTCATACGTCCGTGTGACCAGCTTGCTTTCCGGCAGCCCCGTGAACCCCTCGTCGATGGCGCCGCTCTTGCGCAGCACGCCCGCGACGAGCTCGCGCCACTGCTCGCGGCTCACCTCCGGGAACTCCGCCGCGAGGACGAGGTCGTCGGGTTCGGCGGGCTCAGCTGGTGTCGGCACTGACTCCGTTCCGGCCACTTCCGTCATAGCCCACGATGTTAACGGCCCTTAACAACCCTTACCTGTGACGCTAGTCGCGCTCAAGGGGTGGTCGTTCACTCCCCCAGGGCACGGTGCATACGCCCGCCACGCGGGCATACGACACAATTGGGCCGTGCCGTCCGACCCCACCGAGTCCAGCGACAGCCCCGGCGAAGAGAAGCGTGTCGTCGCCGGGCGATATCGGTTGCGCTCGGTCATCGGATCAGGCTCGATGGGCACGGTCTGGTCGGCCTACGACGAGTTCCTCCACCGCCCGGTCGCGGTCAAAGAAGTGCGGATGCCGCCGGGCGTCCCCGTCTCCCAGGCCGACGAACTGCGTGAACGGACCTTGCGCGAAGCCCGCGCGATCGCCGTCCTGAGTCACCCGAACGTGATCATCCTGCACGACGTCGCCCGCGAGAACGACGAGCCGTTCGTGGTCATGGAACTGCTGCCGTCGCGCAGCCTCGCGCATATCCTGCGCGACCACGGCCCGCTGACGGTCGAGCAGACGGCCGCCATCGGGATCGCGGTGGCCTCCGCGCTCGAGGCCGCGCACGCCGCCGGGATCACCCACCGTGACGTCAAACCCGGGAACGTCCTGGTCGCGGGCGACGGCCGGATCAAGCTCACCGACTTCGGCATCGCGCGCAACGTCTCCGAAGCCACCATGACCCGCACCGGGATGATGCTCGGCTCCCCCGCCTACATCGCGCCCGAGGTCGCCTCCGGCGGCGCGGTCGTCCCCGCCGCCGATCTGTGGGGGCTCGGCGCCACGCTGTTCGCGGCCATCGAGGGCTCGCCGCCCTACGACGCCGACGGCGATCCGCTCGAAACCGTCGGCAAGGTCGTCAACGGCAAGGTGCCGAAACCCGGCCCAGGTCCGCTGTCCGACGTCATCGGCGCACTCATGAAAAAGGAGCCCTCGAAGCGGATCACCCTGCGCGAGGTGCGGCGCCGCCTGTACCCGCTGCAGGCCAAGACGCTGATCGACCTCTTCCCGACCGAGCTGTTCCACACCCCCGACGGCAAGAAGACGACCGCGCATCTCGACGCGACCGACACCCAGGTGATCAAGACGGTCACGCCGGAGAAGCCGGGCGAAGGGACCAGTTCCGAACTCGCCGCCGATCCCGGTCCGCTGCCGTTCCTGCCACCGCCCGCCCCGGATTCGGACACCCCGGCGGCGTCCGTGCCCGCTCCGGCTCCGGCGGCCCCGGCCGAACCCGAGCCGATGCCGACGTTCGTCCCGCCGCCCCCGCGTCCGCCGGGGCGGTCGACGGTGGCCACGACGCTGCTGGCCCTCGCGTCGATCATCGTCTTCCTGCTGGCCGCGGGCGGTGGCTTCGTGCTGGCCAGGGCCGTCGGCGGCGAGGATCTGCGGCCGCCCGTCGCGATGGACACGGGTGATTCGATCAGCCCCCAGCCGCCGCCGACGCTGATCACCCAGCAGGGCGACGCCAGCACCGTGAACGGCGTCAAGGGCGGCCGGTTCACCATCGGCGTGCCGCTAGGCTGGCAGAAGTTCGTCGCGCCGCACGTCACCAGGGGCCTGCCGAGCACGGTGGTCCAGTACGTCTCGCCCGACGGCCGCCAGGTCATCCGGATCGAGCGGCTGAGCGGCTTCCTGAGCGAGAACCCGCCGCCCGCCTACTTCAGCTGGCTGAGGACGCAGAATCCGGAGCTGTCCCTGATCGGGGAGCCCGGCACCGTTCCCGGCCGGGGCGACGACAGCATGCGCTACGTCTACCGGACGACCGAGCGCTCCGCCGCGAGCCGGGACACCAAGAACGAGACCATCACGCGCACGACGTTCATGGATTTGTTCAGCGGGGGCACGGATCTGTGGATTCTTTCGGTGACCTCGCCGATCGAGCAGGAGACCTCCGCCAGGTCCGGCGTGTTCGACCCGGTCGCGCGGTCACTCGTCGTCGACGGCTAGCGCGGCGAAGTGCGCCTTCGAAGCGCGCTGCTGTGCCAGCCTCCGCAGCAGTGAAAGCAGCTTGTCGCCGAGCACGGTCTCGACGACGGCGATCTCGATGATCCGCTCCAGTGATTCGACCCCGGCGATGCCTTCGAGGTCGAGGTCGGCGGTCCGGTCGGCGATCTCGGCGTAGCCGTCGAGCTTGTCGAGGTACCAGCCGTGCCCGACCTCCTTGATCGTGCACAGGACGCCGACCAGCGCGTCGACGACCGGGTCGTCGTCGTGCTTGCAGGGCCAGCCCCGGCGTTCCGCGAGGTCTTGGACGGTGGCGAGGGCCCAGGCCCTGGTTTCGTCGTCACCCGCCCGCCTGGAGGGGGTGATGCCCTCCTGGGCGAGGCCGAGGATGTGGTGCGGACCGGCTTCCCCGCCGTCGACCGCGGCCAGCACCTCGCCGACCGTCGTGAGCGAAAGGCCGCCGACGTCCATCAGCGCCCTGATCAGTTTGATCCGCTGAACGTGCCCGTCGCCGTACCTGGCCTGGTTGGGGCTCGTCCGTTCGCCCGGCGGGACCAGCCCTTCCCTCAGGTAGTACTTGATCGTGGCGACCGGGACCCCGGCCCTTTCGCTCAGTTCCGCCATCCGCACGCGCGTCTCGCTCCGATCTCGGGGACGGTTCCAGGGTCATCCCTGAAGACTTCTCAGCATGGATAGTCTAACTTCCCATAACGGAGAGCTTGACTATCCGTTTGGGGAGGGACTCATGACCATCTTGACCGATCTGCGCGAGAGAACCCGCACCTGGCACCGGCCGTCGTACCGGTTCGCGCAAGTGCTCGCCGGAATAGCCGTGGTGTGCGTTCTGCTGCTGGTGGTCGACCAGCGGACACTGCAGGGTGCGCCGATCTGGGCGAAACCGCTCAAATTCGCCGTCTCCGGCGCGCTGTACTTGTTCACCTGGAGCTGGCTCACTTCGCTGCTTCCGCGGTTCCGGCGGACCGCCGATCGGCTCACGACCCTGCTCGTCGTGATCTTCGCGGCCGAGTACGTGCTGATGGTGTTCCAGGCCGTCCGCGTCCGGGCGAGCCACTTCAACAACGCCACCCCGCTGGACAACACGATCTTCCAGATCATGGGCGGGATGATCGCGACACTGTGGCTGATCAACTTCCTCCTCACCGTCGCCGTGCTGTTCACCCGCCTCCCGGACCGCGCGACGACGTGGGCCGCCCGGATCGGCGCGCTCCTCGGCATGGCCGGGATCTCGTTGGCGACGCTCATGAGCAGCCCCACCGCCGACCAGCAGGCCGCACTCGACGCGACCGGGACGTCCGCGATGATCGGCGCGCATACCGTCGGCCTCCCCGATGGCGGCCCCGGGCTGCCGATCCTCGGCTGGAGCACGGTCGGCGGCGACCTGCGGATCCCGCATTTCCTCGGCCTGCACGGCCTTCAGGCGCTCCCGCTGTTCGCGCTCGCCCTGGGTGTCCTGGCCACGCGCTACCCGCGGCTTCGCGACGACGTCCTCCGGCTGCGGCTGGTCCTGATCGCCGGCGTCGGCTACGCGGGCTTTCTCGCGCTGCTCACCTGGCAGGCCCTGCGTGGCCAGTCGATCATCGCCCCCGACAGCCAGACCCTGACCGCCTTCGCGCTGCTCGTGGCCGCCGTCGCCGTTAGCGGGCTAATCGCGATCGGGCGGCCGTCGAAGGACCGCGAGCTGGAGGATTCCCTTCGATGAGTATCGCGACCCTGTTCACCTGGACGTTCCCGCTGGCGGCACCGTTCTGGCTGCTGATGATCTTCCTGCCCGGCTGGTCGTGGACCCGGCGGATCCTGGCCTCGCCCTGGGTGCCGCTGCTGCCGCTCGTCCCCTACTTCGCGCTCGCCATCCCGCACCTCGGCGAACTCTGGACGGCGGTTTCGCGGCCGGAACTGGACGTGCTCAGCGCGTTCGCGGGCTCGCCGTACGGGGCGGCCGCGATCTGGGCGCATCTCATCGCCTTCGACCTGTTCATCGCCCGGTGGATGTACCTCGAATCCCGTGAGCACAAGATCCCTCCGCTGGTGACCGGTCCGATCCTGGCACTCACGATCTTCCTGTCCCCGTTCGGGCTGGTGGCGTTCCTGCTCGTGCGAACCGTCCGGATACGCTCGTCGGCATGAGTGAGAACGAGGTCGCGGCGGCCGCCGCCATCGCCGAACGCACCGGCGTCGAGAAGCACGACATCGCCGTCGTGCTCGGTTCGGGCTGGCGCCCGGCGGCGGACGTCATCGGGGAGCCCGAGGCGGAGATCCCGCTGGGTGAGCTGCCCGGATTCCTGACGCCGGGCGCGGTCGGGCACGGGGGAACCGTCCGGTCGGTCCGCGTCGGCGAGAAGCACGCGCTGATCCTGCTGGGCCGCACGCATTTCTACGAGGCCAAGGGGATCGACCCGGTCGTGCACAACGTGCGCACGGCCGCGGCGGCGGGCGCGAAGACGGTCCTGCTGACCAACGCCGCGGGCGGCCTGCGCGAGGGCTTCCAGGTCGGGCAGCCGGTACTGATCTCCGACCACCTGAACCTCACCGCGCGTTCGCCGATCGTCGGCGCGAACTTCGTCGACCTGACGGACCTCTACGCGAAGCGGCTGCGCGACCTCGCCAGGGAAATCGACCCGTCGCTGGAAGAGGGCGTCTACGCGGGCCTGACCGGACCGCATTTCGAGACCCCGGCGGAGATCCACATGCTGCGGACGCTCGGCGCCGACCTCGTCGGCATGTCGACGGTGCTGGAGGCCATCGCCGCCCGCGCCGCCGGCGTCGAGGTGTTCGGACTGTCGCTGGTGACCAACCTGGCGGCCGGGATGACCGGGGAACCGCTGAACCACCAAGAGGTCCTGGAAGCGGGCCGTCAGTCGGCGACGCGGATGGGCACCCTGCTCAAGGAACTCGTCGCCCGCGCCTGACGCGAGTGCAGGAAGGCCCCTTTCCCGCGTCAGTCGCGGGAAAGGGGCCTTCCTGCACTCAGCCCGCGAAGTCGGGAAGCCGCTTCGCGACCTCCGCCGGTGACGGCATCGCCGCGACCTCGTCGGCGAGTGACCGTGCCGCCGCACGGACGGCGTCGTCGGCCAGCACCTTCCGCGAAGCCTCGAAAATCGCGTCCTCGGTGGCGTCCTGACCGATCAGCTGTCCGCCCACCCCCGCCGCGACGACGGCTTCGGCGTTCGTGAACTGATCCGCTCCCTGCGGAAGGACCAGTTGCGGCAGCCCCTCGCCGAAGGCGCCGAGTGTCGTCCCGCTCCCGCCGTGGTGGACCACGAGGTCCACGTGCGGCAGCAGTTCGGCCTGCGGCACCCACGCCTCGATCCGCACGTTCCCCGGCACCTCGCCGAGTTGCGCGGGATCCACCGACGGGCCCGCCGCGACCACGACGTCCGCTTCGAGCCGCGCCAAGGCGTGGATGGCCCGCTTCAGCACGTCTTCGTCACCGAACGCGGTGCCGAGGGTGAGGTAGACGAGCGGACGGCCCTTGTCGCGCCCCAGCACGCCGTCCGGGAGGTCACCCGGTTCGGCCCAGCCGACCGGACGCAACGGGATCCGGTTCGCCTCGGCCAGGAAATCGGCCGACTGCACCGATTCCGGGCAGATGTCGACGACCGGATCCCCGAACGAGGGCAGGCCGACACCCTCGAAACCGACCTCCGCCGCGTATTCCGCGAGGCGGGCGGTCATGATGTCGATGACCTCGCCCGGCGAGACCCGGCCGAAACCGTGGCCGATCGCGGGGATCCCGGCGAGGCGGGCGGCGATGGCGCCGCCCGTGTTGCCGCTTTCGTAGACGACGAGATCCGGCCGGTGCCGCTCGAGCAACGGGGTGAGGTCGGCGACGAACCGCCGGGGCAGGACGTTTCCGAACACTTCCCCGATAACGGGATAAAACGACTCCGGTGACGCGTCGGCCGCCCGAGGCCGGACGTCGGGACCGAATACGGAGGCGAAGGCCTCGCGCATTCCGAATCCGGCGCTTTCCGAGGCCAAACCGGCCTTTTCGACAACCGGACGCATATCGTCCCCGGTGGCGAAAAGGACATCGTGCCCGGCGTCGCGCGCGGCGACGGCGAGCGGTAGTAGGGGATAGAGATGACCGTGACTGACCAGAGTAGTGAAGATCAACCGCACCGTCTCCAAGGTACCCGTAGGCTGACTCGGTGACGACTTCCTTGACCCCGGTTCTCAGGGATCAGGCGTTCCGCTGGATCGCCGACGATCCGGACGACGATTCCCGCGTCGAACTGCAGAACGTCCTCGCCCGCGCGATGGGCGGCGAAGCCGGTGCGGCCGCCGAACTCGCGGATCGCATGGCAGGCCCGCTCGAATTCGGCACCGCCGGGCTGCGCGGGCCGGTGCGGGCCGGCCCGAACGGCATGAACGTCGCCGTCGTGACCCGCACCACCGCGGGTGTCGCCGAATGGCTGACCGCACAGGGGCACACGGGCGGTGTCGTGGTGGTCGGCCGCGACGCGCGGCACGGTTCGGAGGCCTTCGCCAAGGCCGCCGCCGAGGTGCTGACGGCCGCCGGATTCGCGGTGAAGGTGCTGCCGGGACCGTTGCCCACCCCGGTTCTCGCGTTCGCCGTGCTGGAACTCGGCGCGGTCGCCGGGATCCAGATCACCGCGTCGCACAATCCCCCGGCCGACAACGGGTACAAGCTCTACGACGCGACCGGTGGCCAGATCGTGCCGCCGTCGGACGGCCAGATCGAACGCGCCATCGAAGCCGCGCCCGCCGCGATCGGCGTGCCCCGCGAGCCGGGCGCCGAGGTACTGGGCGACGAACTCCGGGACGCCTACCTCGCCAAGGTCGCACTCCTCCCGCGTGGCCCCGAACGCTCCGTCAAGGTCGCCGCGACGGCGCTCCACGGCGTCGGCGCGGACACCCTGCGCGCGGCGTTCGACCGCGCCGGCTTCCCGGATCTGCACGTGGTCGCCGAACAGGCGAACCCGGATCCCGACTTCCCGACGGTCGCGTTCCCGAACCCGGAAGAGCCGGGTGCGACGGACCTCCTGCTGGCACTGGCCGCCGAAGTGGATGCCGATCTCGCGATCGCGCTCGACCCCGACGCCGACCGGTGCGCGCTGGGCGTCCGCGAACGGGACGGTTCCTGGCGGATGCTGCGGGGCGACGAGACCGGCGTCCTTCTCGGCAGCCACATTCTGTCCACTGTGGACTCGACGGATCCGCTTGTGGCCACGACGATCGTCTCGTCGTCCATGCTCGGCGAAATCGCGAAGGAGTTCGGCGCGCGTTACGCGGAGACGCTGACCGGCTTCAAGTGGCTGGTGCGCGCGGGCGACGGTCTCGTGTTCGCTTACGAAGAAGCGCTCGGCCTCTGCGTGAACCCCGATTTCGTGCGGGACAAGGACGGCATCTCCGCCGCCGTCGTCGCCGCGGGACTGGCCGCGTCGCTGCGCGCGGCGGGCCGCGGGCCGCTGGACGTCCTCGACGAGCTGGCGGCGCAGCACGGGGTGCACGTGACGGATCAGGTCTCGTTGCGTGTCACCGACCTTTCCGTGCGGGAGAAACTGATGGCCGGCCTGCGGGCCGAACCGCCGACGTCCGTGGGCGGTGTCGACGTCACGCTGGAGGACCTCCTGCCCGACGCCGACGTCCTCCGCCTGACCGGCGAGGGCCTGCGCGTGGTGATCAGGCCGTCCGGCACCGAGCCGAAACTGAAGGCGTATCTGCAGGTGAAACAGCCGGTCACCGGGGACCTCGCCGAGGCCCGCGCCACCGCTGTCGAGCGGCTCGCCGCGCTCCGGTCCGACATCGAGTCCCGGCTGACCTGACCACCGGCCCTTGGCGAAGCTGCTGATCGTCCACCCCACGCCGTCGCCCTCGACTCGAGCGATGTTCGAAGCCGTGCTTTCCGGCGCGAACCATCCGGACGTCGAGGGCGTCGTGCGCTGGGGGCGACCGTGCCCGACGTCCTGGAGGCGGACGGCCCGGCCGACCTCGGTTACCTGTCGGGGGCGTTGAAGCACTTCTTCGGCACGGTCCATTACCCGTGCCCGGATTCCACGCGGGGACGGCCGTTCGGTCCTCATGCCCACCGCGTTTAGTCCTCTAATTGCGGTCGGGAGGGCCCGGAAAGTAAAGGGGCCTGTCACCGGAAGCCCTGGGGGTCGACCTCCGGCAACAGGCCTGGACCAAGGGTTCGCCGTGATGGCGATCAACCTTGGCTACCGAAGCGTACTACATCCCGCACGATCTTGTGCACCCGCCGGGGAAAAGGCCTCTCACTCCATTGTCCGTGCACCCCCAGAGCACGGATTCCGGAGAGAGAGGCCCGAACACGGCCCGAAACCGCTCGACAACTGTAAACCACTGCATACAGGCGCTGTCAACAGCTGCGGACAAGCGGAATCGAGTTACACTCCGGCTACAGAATGAAGGGGGGATCATGTCGTCGTATCAGACCTTCGCCGGGAAACTGAGCGCGCTGATCGATTCGATGCGCGCGGACGAAGGTGCCCCGCACAGCTACCGCGAGTTGTCCGCGGCGATCGATCGCGCCGGCGGACCCGCGATGTCGCCCGCGTACCTCCAGCAGCTCGCCACCGGCAAGCGGATCAACCCGAAGATCCATTACGTCGAAGCGCTCGCGAGGCTGTTCGGGGTCCCGATCACCTACTTCTTCGACGATCAGGAACCGCAGCCCGCCGGGGAGGCGAAGCTCATGGCCATGCGCGCGCAGGAGCTCTCCCCGCAGGGCCGCCGCCAGGTCATGGACCTGCTGGAACTCGTCGAACGCTACGAGCGGGCCGAACGCGACCAGCCGGGCGAGGGCCGATGAAGGAACGCGAACTCCGCAAGCGCTGCCGCAAGATGCTGAACAAGCTCGACATCGAGCCGCCACTCGACGTCGGCGTGCTCTGCGAGCGGCTGGGCGAACAACGTGGCAGGCCGATCCGGCTGATGCCGTATCCGCTGGAGGTGCCCGGCCCGTTCGGCTGCTGGATCGCGACCGGGTCGGCGGATTACCTCTTCTTCCAGCAGGAGACCACGAAGTCCCATCAGGATCACATCATCCTGCACGAACTCGGGCATATGCTCGCCGATCACCATCCCGGCGGTGACGCCGAACCCGCCGATTTCCTGCGTGGCCCCGCTCCCGGCCTCGACGGCGACGCGGTGCATCGCGCTTTGCGCCGCACGTCCTACGATGAGGCGCACGAATGGGAAGCCGAGACCGTGGCGACCATCATCCTCGAATGGGCGTCGGTCCTGAACTACACGATCCCCCGTCGCGCCGACGACGATGACGTCCGCCGCGTCCAAGGCGCGCTGGGCGATCACCAAGGGTGGATGTGAACGCGCTCTTTTCCCCCGTCAACCTCGTGGCGATGGCGCTGTTCGCGACCGCGCTCGCCTGGCGGATCTACCAGACCTACCGCGCGCCGCGTGTCCTGCCGAACTGGGCGATCACCGTCACCATCGCCTGCGTCGCCTGCTCGTTCCTCGCCCAGCAGAAGGTCATCTCCGACTGGCTCGACGAACTGACCGGCAAGGGCACCGGACGGCTGGTCAACAACGTCATGCTGGCGTTCGCGGTCTGCGCGTTGCTGATCGTCTTCCTCGGCTCGGCGCTCGGCCCGCGCAGGCCGCTACGGGTGCTCTTCGAACTGCTCCCGCTGGCCGCCGCGATCGCGCTGATGTTCCTCGCCCTGGCCATCACGCCGGTCCAGGCACGCGGTCTCGCGCTGAGTCCGAAGCTCGTGCACGAGCCCGGCGTGGCGCTGTTCTACCTCGGCGCGGGGCTGTACCTGATCTACGGTCTGCTCGCCTGCACCTGGTGGATCTTCCGGTACATCCGCACCGCGGACACCCATCTCCGTACCGGCCTGAAACTCGGGGCGGCCGGGCTCATCGGCCTCTCGGTGGGCAGTGTCTTCCGCGCGCTCTACATCGTGATCGCCTGGGCGTTCGGCCCCTCGATCCCGGCGCTGCTCGCCGTCGCCGTCCCGCTGATCCTTCTCGGGATCGTGCTCTTCCTCGCCGGGATCACCTATCCCGGCGCGCGCGCCCGGTTCGCCGCGCTGCGACGACGTCGCCAGCATCGGCTCCACCACGAGCGGCTCACCCCGCTGTGGACCGTGCTCGCCGAGGTCTATTCGAACATCGTGCTCCGGAGCACGCCGAGGGGACCGTGGGACCGGTGGAGCCCGCGTACGGTCCACCGCCGCTACTACCGCCGTGTGATCGAGATCCGCGACGGCCTGGTGCAGCTGAGTCCCTATCTGGAAACCGATCTCACGGCACTCGCCGTCGACGATCCCCGGGGGGCCGCGGAGGCGTTGAAGACGGCGATCGCCCGGCAGGCCGCCGGTGAGGAGACCGACGGGCGGGCGAAACTCGTGCTCCCCGGCGGCGGCGCCGGGGACATCGAATCCGACGTGCGGCCGTTGCTCGCGCTCGCGGCCGCGGTATCCCGAAACGAGGCATGACCTTTGCAGCTCCTGTTGACGGCCGGCCGGGTCCTGCCGCGTCCCAGCACACCGATCGACGACGGCGCCGTACTCGTCGAGGGAGACCGGATCGTCGCGGCGGGCCCGCGGGCCGACGTCGTCGCACAGGCGGCACCGGAGGCCGAACGGCTCGACTTCCCCGGCGCGACGCTCCTGCCCGGCCTGTTCAACGCCCACGTGCACCTGGCGTTCGACGCCACCCGTGAGATGCTCCCGAACTTCCTGGCGAGCGACGACGCCGCACTCCGCGCCGGCGCCAGGGACCGCTTGGGGCAACTGCTGCGCAGCGGCGTCACGACGGTGCGAGACCTCGGCGATCGGGACGCCCTCGGCGCCCGGGTCCGGGCGGAACTCGACGCGGAAGGTGTTGCCGCACCGCGCTTGCTGACCGCGGGGGCGCCGCTGACCGTCCCGAATGGACACTGTCATTTCTTCGGCGGCGAGGTCGACGGCGAAGCCGCGATCCGCGCGCTGATCGACGCCAACGCGGCCGCCGGTGCCGACGTGATCAAGGTGATGGCCAGCGGCGGCCAGATCACCGAAGGCGGCGCGGACATGTGGGAGTCCCAGTTCGACGTCCGGACACTCCACCTGATCGTCGAGCACGCGGCCACCCACGGCCTCCAGGTCGCCGCGCACGCCCACGGCGCCGACGCGATCGAAGCGTCGGTCGAGGCAGGCGTCCACACGATCGAGCACTGCACCTGGATGACCGGGCCGCAGCGACAGGACCGGCGCGAAAGCGTCGCCAAGCGGATGGCCGACGAGGGCATCGCGGCCTGCTCCACGAGCAGCCGCAACTGGCGGACGATGGCCGAGCGCATGGGCGAGGAGCTCGCGAAGACGGTTTACGGCAGGCTTTCCTGGCTGGAGGAGCTGGGCGTGCCGCTCCTGTCGGGAACGGACGCCGGGTTGCCCGGCTCGGTCTTCGACGATCCGGTCGGGGCGCTCGAACTCTACGCATGGCTCGGCTTCGGCAGGCGGCGGATCCTCGAGATCGCGACCGAGGACAGCGCCACCGGACTCGGCCTCGGCGACGTCACCGGACGGCTCGCTCCCGGGCTGAGCGCCGACGTCCTGGTGGTCGGCGGCGATCCGCTCGAAGACCTCGCGGCACTGCGGAACGTGCTTTTCGTCCTTTCGCGCGGCGCCCGCGCCTGATCCGGCCCGCGGGGGTGCATCCCATTTGGTGACATCGTTTTAAAACAGTGTTATGGTCATGCTACCCACCACGAAGGGAAGCACCATGGAAGGCCCGATCAGACTGTTCACGGTCATCGCGCTCGTTTCACTGCCGACGGTGATGTACGGCGGTTACGCACTGATGGGCGTCCTGCGCGACCGGAAACTGACCGAACACCAGCGCTCGATGTTCCGCGCGGGCCACGCGCACGCCGGCGTGTTGCTGGTACTGGCACTGGTCGCGCTGCAGATCCTGAACCAGACCGGGCTCTCGGTCACCACGCTGTGGGTCGTGTGCTTCCTGCTGCTGTTCGGGGTGCTCGCCCAGTCCGGCGGCTTCTTCCTCCACCTGCTGCCCGGCAAGGGCAAGCTCGGCGGCCGGGTCACCAGCGCCGGGGCCGTGCTGCTCGCGGCGGCGATCCTGACCACCGCGTACGGCGTGGCCTTCCCCTGACGAAAGGGACGGCGGGCGCTCGTTAAGCTTGCTGACGTGCCTGAATACCTGCCGACAGCCCCGGTCAAGGGGACCCGCGACTTCCTGCCCGCCGAGATGTCCGTCCGGACGCAGGTTTTCGGCCATCTCTACGACGTCCTCGAACTGCGCGGCTTCCTCCGCTACGACGGGCCCATCCTCGAACCCGCCGAGATCTACGAGCGGAAATCCGGCCAGGAGATCGCCGACCAGCAGCTGTACACGCTGACCACCAAGGGCGGCGAGCGGCTGGCCCTGCGTCCGGAGATGACGCCGTCGGTCGCCAGGATGATCGCGGGCAACGCGAAGTCGCTGCAGCTCCCGGTGCGCTGGTACAGCCACCCGAACTGCCACCGCTACGAGCGGCCGCAGCGTGGCCGGGTCCGCGAGCACTGGCAGATCAACGCGGACATCTTCGGTTCGGACAGCGCGAACGCCGAGATCGAGATCTTCGAGCTCGTCCACGACATGATGGGCGCGCTCGGGGCGACCCCGGACATGTTCGCGGTGCGGGCCAACGACCGGAACCTGCTCTCGTCGGCGCTCACCGACATCGTCGGGGTGACCCCCGAGCAGCTGCCGCAGGTATTCACCCTGGTGGACCGGTGGGAGAAGGCGGACCGCACGAAGCTGAGCGACACCGCGGCCGAGATCGGCCTGACCGACAAGCAGTTCGAGAAGCTGACCGAGCTCCTGAAGTCCGGGACGGCGCTGCTCGACGAGCTGCCGGAGCAGGTCAAGGAGAACTCGAACCTGGTGAAGGTGCTCAACAGCGGCGCCGCGGACCTGATCACGTTCGACCCGATGATCGTGCGCGGGCTCGCGTACTACACGTCGACCGTGTTCGAGGTCTTCGACACCTCTCCGGAGAACCGTCGTGCCCTCTTCGGCGGCGGCCGCTACAGCGACCTGGCGGGGTTGTTCACGGCGCAGCAGATCCCCGGGATCGGCTTCGGCATGGGTGACGTCACGCTGATCGACTTCCTGAACACCCACGACCTGACGCCGAAGCCGCGCAGCGAGGCCGACGTCACGGTGATCCCGGTGGTCGAGGAACTCACGGACGCCGCGCGGGAGGTCGCCGGGCGGCTGCGCAAGGCCGGTCTGCGGACGTCCACGCCCATCGAGCTCCGCAAACTGGGCAAGGAACTCACCCGCGCCGACAAGGCCGGGGCGCGGGCCGTGGTGATCGTCGGCCAGGACGACTGGGCCGCCGGGAACGTGACGGTGCGCAGCCTCGCGACCCGCGATCAGCAGACCGTGGCCGTCGACGCCGTGGTCTCGACGGTCACGTCCCTGCTCTGACACGGCGAAAACCGGCGCCGGGGACCCGGCGCCGGTTTTTCGTTTCAGCGCGAAAGCATCCGCAGGGATTCTTCGGGATACCGCTCCCCCGCGACCGCGTCCGCGGGGACCGCCGCCTCGATCGCGGCGACGTCCTCGGCGGTCAGCTCCACTTCGACCGCAGCGACGTTCTCTTCCAGGTACTTGCGCCGCTTCGTACCCGGAATGGGTACGACGTCGTCGCCCTGGGCCTGCACCCACGCCAGCGCCAGCTGCCCCGCGGTGACCCCCTTCCGCTCGGCCAGCGCACGCAGCGCCTCGACGATCACCAGGTTCCGCTCCAGGTTGCCCTCGGCGAACCTCGGCTGGGCCGCCTGCCGGAAGTCACCCGCCGCGAAGTCCTCCTTGGACTTGAAGCGTCCGGTGAGGAATCCGCGCCCCAGCGGCGAATACGGCACCAGGCCGATGCCGAGTTCACGGCACACCGGGACGACCTCGTTCTCGATGTCGCGCGACCAGAGCGACCATTCCGTCTGCACCGCCGTCACCGGATGCACCGCGTGCGCCCGTCGGATCGTCTCCGGCGCCGCCTCGGACAACCCGACATGCCGGATCTTCCCCTGCTCGACCAGCGACGACAACGCGCCGGCGGTCTCCTCGATCGGCACACTCGGGTCGACACGGTGCTGGTAGTAGAGGTCGATGTGATCGACGTCCAGCCGCCGCAGCGAGGCTTCGACCTGTTGCCGCACATAGAACTCGTCGCCCCGGACCCCGCGTTTGCCGGGGTCGGCCTCGTCGCGCACGATGCCGAACTTGGTCGCCAGCACGACCTGGTCCCGTTTGCCTGCCAGTGCGCGGCCGACCAGTTCCTCGTTGCGGCCGAAGCCGTACATGTCGGCCGTGTCGATCAAGGTCACCCCCAGTTCGAGGGCGCGATGGATCGTCGCGATCGATTCGGTGTCGTCACCGTGGCCGTAGAACTCGCTCATGCCCATGCAGCCGAGCCCCTGCGCGCCGACTTGCAGCGTGCCCAGCCCGCGGGTGGGCAGCGTCGAACCCGTCATGATCTCCCTCGCACTTCTCGGAGTTACTTACCGGCGGCGCGGGCGAGCCGCTCCGGGTAACGCTCACCGGCGATCGCCTCGGCGGGCGCGGCCTTCTCGATGGCCTCGATGTCCACATCGGACAGTTCCAGTGCCGCGGCGGCGGCGTTCTCTTCGAGGTACTTGCGCCGCTTGGTGCCCGGGATCGGCACGACGTCCTCACCCTGGGCCTGTACCCACGCCAGCGCCAGCTGTCCGGCGGTGACGCCCTTTTCCGCGGCCAGCGCGCGCAGGGCCTCGACGATCGCCATGTTCCGCTCGAAGTTGCCTTCGGCGAACCGCGGCAGGCCGCGGCGCATGTCGTCCGCCGGCAGGTCCTTCACCGACGTCACGCTGCCGGTGAGGAAACCGCGGCCGAGCGGCGAGAACGGCACGATACCGACTGCCAGCTCACGCGCGGTCGAGAGGATTTCGCCCTCGATGCCCCGAGTCCACAGCGACCATTCGCTCTGCAGCGCCGTCACCGGGTGGACCGCGTGCGCGCGGCGGATCATCTCGGCACTGGCCTCGGAGATCCCGGCGTACCGGATCTTCCCCTCCGCCACCAGCTCCGCGAGCGCGCCCCAGGTCTCCTCGACCGGCGTGTCCGGGTCGACGCGGTGCTGGTAGTAGAGGTCGATGTGATCGACGTTCAACCGGCGAAGGGACTCTTCGCAGCTCTTCTTGACGTACGCCGCGTCGCCGCGAGCGGCCATCCCGCCGTCTTCGGTCCAGACGATGCCGAACTTGGTCGCCAGCACGACCTGGTCCCGTTTGCCGGCGATGGCCTGGCCGACGAGTTCTTCGTTCCCGCCGTCGGCGTACACGTTCGCCGTGTCGAGCAGGGTCACCCCCAGTTCGAGGGCGCGATGAACGGTGGCGATCGACTCCGCGTCGTTGTCCCGGACGCCGTAGGCCTGGCTCATCCCCATGCAGCCGAGGCCCTGCGCCCCGACTTCCAGACCGCCGAGCTTCCTGGTGGTGATCACGCTGAAATTCCCTCCATGGTGGCTCCGGTGCCGAGCACCTTGCGCTCCACCTGGTCGTAGTGGTCGATCTTGTAGTCGAGGATGTCGAGGCAGGCCTGCAGTTCGGCGATCCGCTCGGCGACCGACGTGCGCTGGTCGACGAGGATCGACTTGCGCCGCCCCGCGCTCGCCGCGCCGTGGTGACGCAGTGCGGCGTACTCCCGCATGCGCTTGATGGGCATGCCGGTCAAGCGCAGCTTGGTCAGGAACCCCAGCCATCCGAGGTCGTCGTCGGTGTAGGCGCGGCGCCCCGCGGTGTCCCGGGCCGGGGGTTCCACGAGTTTGATGCGCTCGTAGTACCTGAGGGTGTCGATGGACAACCCGCTACGTCGCGCGGCTTCCGCTATCGAGTAGCTCATGTCGACGACACTACGACCTGGAGCGCACTCCAGGTCAACACCGAATCCCGCCGATCGATAACAGTGTTGCGATACGCTGTGATCATGCCCCGCCCCAGGACGCACGACGAGAACCTCAGGCTGAAACTGCTGGACCGCGCCGGTGAGCTCATCTCGGCCGACGGCCCGAAGGCACTCAGCCTCCGCAAACTGGCCGCGGACGTCGGCACGTCCACCACCGCGGTCTATTCACTCTTCGGTGGGAAGACGGACTTGGTCAGCGCCCTCTTCTCGGAGGGTTTCCGGCGCTTCGGCCTCCGGATGTCCGGGGTCACGCTGAGCGGCGACCCGGTCGAGGACCTGGTGCGGCTCGGCGTCGCGTACCGGGAAAGCGCGCTGGCCGACCCGCATCTCTACGCGATCATGTTCACGAAGTCGGTGCCGGGTTTCGAACCGGCGGAGGAGACCTCGGAACAGGCTCGCGCCACGATGGCGCCGCTGGAGGAGACGATCCGCACGGCCGTCGCCGAGGGCGTCTTCGTCGGCGCGCCACCCGAGGTCATCGTCGTGAGCTGCTGGGGCACCGTGCACGGCCTCGTGTCGCTGGAACTGAACGGGAACCTGCCGGACACGTACACCGTGAGCACCGCCTACGAGACGGCGCTGCGGGCGAACGCCTCCGGCTGGCTGCGTCGCTGACAGATCGCGTTTAGCCCGCTAAACGCGATCCGCCCGCCCCCGCACTCCCTCCCCTAGCTCCGTGAAGGCCTCCTTCCCTACCTTGAGGGTAGGGAAGGAGGCCTTCACTACCTCAACACTCGCCTCGCGCACCCGGATCGCGTTTAGCCCGCTAAACGCGATCCGCCGGGCCGGGCTAGGTCAGACGGCGCCGTACTGGCGGTCCCCCGCGTCCCCGAGGCCGGGCACGATGAACCCGGAGTCGTTCAGCCGCTCGTCGATGCTCGCGGTCACCACCCGGAGCGGCAGGCCGGTCTTCTCCAGATGCGCGATCCCCTCGGGGGCCGCCAGCGCGCAGATCGCCGTGACGTCGGTGGCGCCCCGGTCCGTGAGCAGCCGGATCGTGTACTCCATCGACCCGCCGGTCGCCAGCATCGGGTCGAGCACCAGCACCGGTCGGTCGGCGAGCGATTCGGGCAGCGACTCCAGGTACGGCGTCGGCTTGAGTGTCTCCTCGTCGCGGGCGAGGCCGACGAAACCCATCTGGGCGTCGGGGATCAGCTTGTGCGCCTGGTCCGCCATCCCCAGCCCGGCCCGCAGCACCGGCACCAGCAGCGGCGGACTGGCCAGCGCGTAGCCGTCCGTGCGCGCCACCGGCGTGTGGATCCGCTCGATCCGCACAGGCATGTCCCGCGTGGCTTCGTAGACCAGCATGACGGTCAGTTCGTGCAGCGCCGCGCGGAACGCGGCGCTGTCGGTGCGCGCGTCGCGCATGGTGGAGAGCCTGGCCTTGGCCAGTGGGTGGTCAACGACGTGCACATCCATGCGGGTCAATTTACTGCCGCGCGAACCAGCCGACCCAGCGACGCTGCCACGGTGTCTCCACCGAACGCTCGTGGTGGTTCGCCCGCGCCCAGGCCACGGCTTCCTCGGCGCTCAGCCCGGAAAGCGTCGCCAGGCAGGACAGCACCGTGCCCGTCCGCCCGACCCCGCCGTGACAGGCGATCTCGACGCCCTCGCCCGCCGCCGCCCGCCCGTGCAGGTCCACGATCCGCCGTCGCGCGTCGGCCCAGTCCATCGGCAGCAGGAAGTCGGGCCAGCGGATCCACTCGTGGTCCCAGTCCAGCTTGTGGTCGTGCTTCCGGCGCAGCTTCGCACCGCCGAGATACAACCCGAAGTCCGGCGACGGCCCTTCCGGCCACGGGCGGCCCAGGCCTCGTCCGCGGATTTCGACACCGTCCGGCAGCTTGATCGCTCCGGGTAATGAGTTCCCCATCACGGGAGAATGCCATTGTCGACCATAAGATGGACACTTGGGCTTCGCAGCGGCGCTAGGCTACTCCGCGTGAGCGAAGAGCCAGCCCTGCCGGGTCCCGAACAGATGCGCATCTCCGACGCCGACCGCGAACAGGTCGCGCAGGTGCTGCACGCGGCGATGTCCGAGGGCCGCATCACCATCAACGAGCTGGAAGAGCGGCTCACCACCGTCTACGAGGCGAAGACCGTCGGCGACCTGAAGCCGGTCACCGCGGATCTGCCGCAGCAGTCCCGGACGGCGATCGAGCCCGCGACTTCGCGCGCGCTGGGCCTGCCCGACGACCGGATCGGCGGACATCCCGGCTCCAGTGCGTCGATCGCCGTCATGTCGGGCGCGTCGCGCAAGGGCAGCTGGGTCGTCCCGCCGCAGCACAACAGCTTCGCGTTCTGGGGCGGCGCCGAGATCGACCTGCGCTACGCGCGGTTCGCCGAGAAGCACTCGACGATCACCGCGGTCGCGATCATGGGCGGGATCGACATCATCGTCCCCGACGACATCAACGTCGAGGTCACCGGAGTCGGCTTCATGGGCGCCTTCGAACTGGAGGACCGGGCCGGGACCGCACCCGCCGCGCCGACCGCGCCGACCGTGCGGATCAACGGCCTGGCGTTCTGGGGCGGCGTCGTCGTCAAGCGGAAACCACGTAAGAAAGATGTCCCCGGACTCGGGGCCTGAAACACCTACCGGGGGGATACGTCCGATGCGCCGAAGTTTTGTCGCCATCGCTTGTGCCGCACTGCTTTCCGTCACCGCCGCGCCGGCGTCGGCTGCCGGGAGGACCGATCCGCGCCAGACCGCGATGGACGCGGCCGTCGCCGCGGGCATCCCGGGCATGGTCGCCGTCGCCGACGACTTCCGCGGGGTCAGCGGGGTCGCGGACATCACCCGCCGCGGCAAGCCCAGCGCGTCCGGACGCTGGCGGATCGCCAGTGTCTCCAAAGTGTTCGTCGCGACGCTGGTCCTGCAGCTCGTGGCCGAAAAGCGCGCCGGGCTCGACGAACCCGTCCAGCGCTACCTGCCCGGCCTGCTGCCGTACCCGGAACCGATCACCGTCCGGCAGCTGCTTCAGCACACCAGCGGCCTTCCGCGCGACCTGCTCCCCGGAGACACCTGGGCGAGCGGGCCGGAGATCGACACCGAGCGCTTCGAGCACTTCGACAGCGACGACGAGATCCGCCTGAGCACGAAGCAGCCGCTGCTGTTCCGGCCGGGCACGAACTGGGCGTACTCCAACACCGGCTACAACGTCCTCGGCCTGCTGGTCGAGAAGCTCACCCGGAAGCCACTCGAACACGTGCTGGCCGAGCGCATCACCCGTCCGCTGCACCTGCGCGACACCACGCTGCCCCGCGACTTCCCGTTCCTGCCCGGCCCGGCCGCCCACGGCTACGAGCAGCTTTACGACGCGCCGCGCGGCCTCACCGACGTCACCACCTACAACTATTCGCGCTACTTCGGCGCGGGTGGCGTGGTGTCCTCGGGTGCCGACCTCAACCGCTTCTTCGAAGCCCTGCTCGGTGGCCGCCTGCTCCCCGCAGACCTGCTGAAGCAGATGAAGACGACGGTCCCGGCGGGCGGCATGGAGTATGGCCTCGGCCTGATGAAGCTCAACCTCAAGAGCGCGGGGATCTGCGCGGAGGACATCACCATCTGGGGCCACGGCGGCGACCTCCCGGGCTTCAACACCCTCAGCTTCCGGGACGACTCCGGCAAGAACATCTCCACGCTGGCCACGGTGGACCTCACCGCGTCGCCGGACGCCGCGCTGAAACGCCAGCTGCCGATGATCAGCGAGTTCTGCGCGCCGGTGCTGCCCGCCCGGGCCGCCGCCCAGGCCCCGGTGCCCAGCTTGTAGGCCGCCTACACTCACCCGTATGACAGCTACGACCAGCCCGTCAGCGGTGTCGGCCACCCCGGCGCCGCTGACGGACGCGACTCGCGACGAGGCGAGCCTGCGCCGGTTCCTGCACGGGCTGCCTGGTGTCGACCAGGTCGGTGTCGAGCAGCGGGCGGCGGGCCTCGGCACGCGCAGCATCAAGAAGGCCGCCAAGCTCTGGGCGATCGACACCGCCATCTCGATGGTCGATTTGACGACCCTCGAAGGCGCCGACACCCGGGGCAAGGTCCGCGCGCTGGCCGCGAAGGCCAAGCGCCCCGACCCGGACCGGCCGGACACCCCGAAGGTCGCGGCCGTCTGTGTGTACCCGGACATGGTCGAGACGGCTGTCGAGGCTCTTCAGGGCACCGGCATCCACGTCGCGAGTGTGGCCACCGGCTTCCCGGCGGGCCGCACGAGCCGCGAGATCAAGCTGGCCGACACGAAGATCGCCGTCGACGCCGGTGCCGCCGAGGTCGACATGGTGATCGACCGAGGCGCCTTCCTGGAGGGCCGCTACCTGGCGGTCTTCGAGGAGATCCAGGCCATCAAGGCCGCCTGTGGCAGCGCCCACCTGAAGGTCATCCTCGAAACCGGTGAGCTGGCCACCTACGACAACGTGCGCCGCGCGTCCTGGCTCGCGCTGCTGGCGGGCGGCGACTTCATCAAGACCTCCACCGGGAAGGTCTCGCCCGCCGCGACGCTGCCGGTCACCCACGTGATGCTGCAGGCCGTCCGCGACTGGTTCGTCCAGACCGGTGACCTGCGCGGCGTCAAACCCGCCGGTGGCATCCGGACGACCAAGGACGCGATCAAGTACCTGGTCGCGGTACACGAGGTCGCCGGCGAGCAGTGGCTGAGCCCGGACCTGTTCCGCTTCGGGGCGTCCAGCCTGCTCAACGACCTCCTGCTGCAGCGCCGCACCCAGGCCGACGGCCACTACAGCGGTCCCGACTACGTGACGGTGGACTGATCCATGGGCATTTTCGAGTACGCGCCCGCGCCCGAATCGCGCGACATCGCGAACCTCAAGCCGCATTACCGGCCGTTCGTCGACGGTGAGTTCGTCGACGGTTCCGGTGAGCCGCTCAAGACGATCAACCCGGCCACCGAAGAGGTGCTGGCCGAGGTCGGCACCGCGTCCGTGTCCGATGTGGACACCGCGGTGAAGGCCGCGCGCAAGGCGTACACAGGCGTCTGGTCGAAGATGCCGGGCTCGGAACGCGCCAAGTACCTGTTCCGCATCGCGCGCCTGATCCAGGAGCGGTCGCGGGAACTGGCCGTCCTGGAAAGCCTCGACAACGGCAAGCCGATCAAGGAATCGCGGGATTCCGACGTCCCCACGGCCGCCGCGCACTTCTTCTACCACGCGGGCTGGGCCGACAAGCTCGACTACGCGGGCTACGGCCCGGACCCGCGGCCGCTCGGCGTCGCGGGCCAGGTCATCCCGTGGAACTTCCCGCTGCTGATGCTGGCGTGGAAGATCGCGCCCGCGCTGGCCACCGGCAACACCGTGGTGCTCAAACCCGCGGAGACCACGCCGCTGACCGCGCTCGTGTTCGCCGAGATCTGCCAGCAGGCCGAGCTCCCGCCCGGCGTGGTCAACATCCTCCCCGGCGCCGGGGACATCGGCGCGGCGCTCGTCGGCCACGGCGACGTGAACAAGGTCGCCTTCACCGGATCCACCGACGTCGGCAAGGCCATTCAGCGCCAGGTCGCGGGCACCTCGAAGAAGCTCACGCTGGAACTGGGCGGCAAAGCAGCGAACATCGTCTTCGACGACGCCCCGCTGGACCAGGCCGTCGAGGGGATCGTCAACGGGATCTTCTTCAACCAGGGCCACGTCTGCTGCGCGGGCTCGCGCCTGCTCGTGCAGGAGTCGATCGCCGAGGAGGTGCTCGAAAAGCTCCGCCACCGCGTCTCGACCCTGCGGCTGGGCGACCCGCTGGACAAGAACACCGACATCGGCGCGATCAACTCCGCCGAGCAGCTGGCGAAGATCAAGGGCCTGGTGGAATCCGGCGACGCCGAGGGCGCGGAGCGCTGGACCAGCCCCTGCCCGGTGCCCGAACGCGGTTTCTTCTTCGCTCCCACGGTGTTCTCCGAGGTGCAGCAGTCGATGCGCATCGCGCGCGAGGAGATCTTCGGCCCGGTGCTCTCGGTGCTGACCTTCCGCACGCCGGACGAAGCCGTCACGAAGGCGAACAACACGCCGTACGGGCTCTCCGCCGGCATCTGGACCGAGAAGGGCTCGCGCATCCTGTGGATGGCGAACCAGCTTCGCGCCGGTGTCGTCTGGGCCAACACGTTCAACCGCTTCGATCCCGCCGCGCCGTTCGGCGGCTACCAGGAGTCGGGTTTCGGCCGCGAAGGCGGACGCACCGGACTGGAGGCCTACCTCGATGTCTGACCGTATTTCGGTGGCGAAGACCTACAAGCTCTACCTCGGCGGCAAGTTCCCGCGCTCGGAATCCGGCCGGGTGTACCCGGTCGCCGACGCCAGGGGCAAGTTCCTGGCGAACGCCTCCCACGCCTCCCGCAAGGACGTCCGTGACGCGGTTACGGCCGCCCGCAAGGCTTTCGGCGGCTGGTCGGCAGCGACCGCCTACAACCGGGGCCAGGTGCTGTACCGGGTCGCGGAGGTGCTGGAAGGCCGTCGCGAGCAGTTCATCGCGGAAGTGGCCGCTTCCGAGGGCGTCGCCGCGAAGAAAGCACAGTCCCTTGTGGACGCTGCGATCGACCGGTGGGTCTGGTACGCGGGCTGGACGGACAAGATCGCGACCGTACTCGGCGGGGCGAACCCCGTCGCGGGGCCGTACTTCTCTTTCACCGTCCCGGAACCGACCGGTGTCGTCGGCGTCCTGGCGCCGCAGGAGTCGTCACTGCTCGGCCTGGTGAGCGTGCTGGCCCCGGTGCTGGCGACGGGCTCGACGGCGGTGGTCGTCTCCAGCGCGGAGCGGCCGCTGCCCGCGATCACGCTTTCGGAGGTCTTGGCGACGTCCGACCTGCCCGGTGGGGTCGCGAACATCCTGACCGGCCGGGCGTCGGAACTCGGCTCGTGGCTGGCGTCGCACGCCGACGTCAACGCCCTCGACCCGACCGGCGCCGAGCCCTCGGCCCGGGCGGACCTGGCGCGTGAGGCCGCAGGCACCGTGAAACGCGTCCTGACCGTCCCGGACGCCGAGCCGGACTGGACCGCCGACGCCGACATCGCACGCTTGCGCCGGTACCTGGAAGCGAAGACCGTCTGGCACCCCCTGGGCGTCTGACCCTCCCCGCGTTTAGTCCTCTAGTTGCGGTCCTTGCACGCGCAACCACCGCGACCAGAGGACTAAACGCGGGCTCAGGGGTCCAGATCGGTACCGGTCAGCGCCCGGCCGGGCAGGGGTTCGCGCGACCCGGTGGCCCGCAGGCCGTCGATCATGATGCCGATGCAGCGCCGGGTCGCCATCCGCGCGACCTCTTCGTTCTTCCCCGGCATCTGCCGCAGCAGCGTCGCGAACAGTATCGCGACGTCGCCGGTCGCGACGTCCGTCCGGAGCCGCCCCTCCGCCTGCGCGCCCCGGACGAAATCGGCCAGCACCAGGAGCAGGTCGTCACGCAGTGCTTTGATCGCGGGGTCACTCTTCAGAATGGCCAGCGCCCGCGGTGACACCATCGCGAGCTGGACGCTCAACTGGAGCTCCATCGACTGGTGCAGCAGCCGGATCAGCGCTTCCCAGTCGGAAGACTCCTGGTCTTTCGCCGCCTTCGCGTCCAAAAGGACACGATCGAAGTTGTCGACGGCGACCGCCCGGATCAGCGCGTCCCGGTCCGGGAAACGCCGGTAGAGGGTGCCGACGCCGACACCTGCCGAGCGCGCGATCTCCTCCATCGGGACTTCGGCGCCCTGAGCAGCGAAGATCGCCCTCGCGGCAGCGAGGATCTGATCCCGGTTCCGGCGCGCGTCGGCACGCAAGCGGGTCTCGGGGTCGGCTGTCATGATCCTCGCCTCTCGAAGGTGCACCGGCGCCGTGATTCTCGCACGTCCGTCCGGGCACTTCACGCTTCCCGGGAAACCACCCCTTCGCGAGTGGACGACGTGTCTCCACTTGAGTACGTTGGATCTTGTAAGCGGAATGAAACCATCCGCATACGCTTTGGGGTCCCCTGTCCGATATCGCCCGAACCCACCCGACACCTGGGGAGGACAATCCGATGACCGACGTCGAGGAAACCACCGCCACTTTGCCGATGGCGCGAACGTGCCCGTTTTCGCCGCCTCCGGAATATCAGAAGCTTCGCGAAGAAAACCCGATTTCCCGGGTCGGTCTCCCCTCCGGCCAGACGGCCTGGGCACTCACCAGGCTCGAAGACATCCGCGAAATGCTGACCAGCCCGCATTTCAGCTCCGATCGGCAGAGTCCGTCGTTCCCGATGCTGGTGGCGCGGCAGATCCGCCGTGAGGACAAGCCTTTCCGGGCGTCCCTCATCGGGATGGACCCGCCGGAACACGGTCAGGCCCGGCGTGACGTCGTCGGCGAATTCACGGTCAAGCGGATGAAGGCGCTGCAGCCGCGGATCCAGCAATTCGTCGACGAGCACATCGACGCCATCCTCGCGGGCCCCAAACCGGTCGACCTCGTCAAGGCGCTGTCCTTGCCGGTCCCGTCGCTGGTCATCTGCGAACTGCTCGGCGTCCCCTATTCGGACCACGAGTTCTTCCAGGGGTGCAGTTCCCGACTGCTCAGCCGCGAGGTCACCGCCGAAGAACGGATGGCGGCGTTCGAAAAACTCGAGGGCTACCTCGATGAACTCGTCACGAAGAAAGAGGCGGACACCACCGAGGACGACCTTCTCGGCCGCCAGATCCTGAAGCAGCGTGAAGCGGGCAAGGAGGACCACGACGAACTCATCGGCTTGGCGTTCCTGCTGCTCATCGCCGGCCACGAGACGACGGCGAACATGATCTCGCTCGGTACGGTGACCCTGCTGGAGAACCCCGATCAGCTGGCGAAGATCAAGGCAGACCCGGGTATGACCCTCCCCGCGATCGAAGAGCTCCTTCGCGTCTTCACCATCGCGGAAACGGCCACTTCACGCTTCGCCACGGCCGACGTCGAGATCGGCGGCACGCTCATCCGGGCGGGTGAAGGCGTCGTCGGGCTGAGCAACGCGGCCAACCACGACCCGGACGGCTTCGAGAACCCCGACGACTTCGACATCGAACGCGGCGCGCGGCACCATGTCGCGTTCGGCTTCGGGGCGCACCAGTGTCTCGGCCAGAACCTGGCGCGGATGGAACTCCAGATCGTGTTCGACACGTTGTTCAGCCGTATCCCGGGGATCCGGGTCGCCGTTCCGATCGACGAACTGCCGTTCAAGCACGATTCGTCGATCTACGGCCTCCACGAGCTTCCGGTCACCTGGTAGGAGGAACGCATGAAGATCATCGCGGACACCGGGAGGTGTGTGGGCGCCGGGCAATGCGTGCTCACCGATCCCGGTCTGTTCGATCAGAGCGAGGACGACGGGACGGTCGTCGTGCTGATCCCGGAGCCTGAAGGCGAGGTGGCGGAGGGGAACGCTCGCACCGCCGTGCACATCTGCCCGAGTCAGGCGCTCTCACTCGCGGAATGACCCTGGCGATTCGGTCGGCGCCGATCGGTGTCGCGAAAGCCACTTCCGCAACGTTCAACGTTGCGGAAGTGGCTTTCGGCCGACCCTGCACGGAAAAGGGCAGGCCAAGGGGACCGGCCCTTTTCCGGGTTACTTGACCGCGCCCATCGAGAGGCCGCGGACGAGGTGGTTCTGCGCGATCCAGCCGACGATCATCACCGGCAGCGACGCGAGCAGGGCGGCCGCGGACAGCTGCGCCCAGTACAGCCCCTCGCTGGTGATGAAACCGACCAGGAACACCGGCACGGTCCCGGCGCGCGCGGCGGTGAGGTTCACCGAGTAGAAGAACTCGGTCCAGGAGAAGATCACGCAGATCAGCGCGGTCGCGGCCACGCCGGGGGCGACCACCGGCATGATGATCTTCCGGAGCAGGATCGGCAACGTCGCGCCGTCGATCCGGCCCGCCTCGATCATCTCGTGCGGCACTTCGAGGAAGAACGACCGCATCATCCAGATGGCCAGTGGCAGGTTCATCGAGGTGTACAGGATGATCAGCGCCCACACGTTGTCCAGCAGCCGGGTGTTCTGCGAGATCACGTACAGCGGGATGATCGCCGCCACGATCGGCAGCATCTTCGTGGACAGGAAGAAGCCGAGCGCGTTGCTCGTCCCCTTCACCGGCGCCAGGGACAACGCGTACGCCGCCGGGATTCCCAGCAGCAGCACGAAAAGCGTCGAAACGACGGTGACGAACGCGGAATTCGACAGGTACGGGAGGAATCCGCGGTCGAGCACACCGGCGAACTGGTCCAGCGTCGGCGAGAAGAACAGCCGCGGCGGATCGGTGTAGGCGTCGGCCTCCTGTTTGAAGGCCGTGAGGATCATCCACAGCAGCGGGAAAACGAACAGGATCGCGATCACCCAGGTCACGGCCGTGAGCGCGCCCGGACCGAACCGGCGGTTCATTTCGCACCTCCCTGTACGGAAAACGCGCGGAACATCAGGCGCAGCGCGAAGGTCGCCACGATCATCGTCAGGATCACGACGATCACGCCCATCGCGGACGACTGCCCGATGTCGAAGCCCTGGAACGCGCGCTGATAGATGTAGAAGGGCAGGTTCGTGCTGGCGGTGCCGGGCCCGCCCTGGGTCATCAGGAAGATCGCGTCGAAGCTGTTCACGATGTAGATCGCGCCCAGCAACGTCGCCAGCTGCAGGAAACGGCTCAGATGCGGCAGGGTGATCAGGGAGAACGTCCGCCAGCGGCCCGCGCCGTCGACCGACGCTGCCTCCAGCACGTCCTTGGGCTGGCTCTGCAGCCCGGCCAGGATCAGCAGCATCATGAACGGCGTCCACTGCCAGACGATCTGGGCCATCACCGCGGCGAGCGGGAACTCCGAAAGCCAGTCGACGTCCGTGCCGAAGACGAAGTGCAGCAAGCCGTACGTCGGGTCGAACATGGTCGTCTTCCACAGCAGCGCGCCCGCGGCGGGGAGGATCAGGAACGGCGTGATCAGCAGGGTCCGGACGACGCCGCGGCCGAGGAACTTGCGGTCCAGCAGGATCGCGAGTCCCAGGCCGAGCAGGAGCGAGAAGAACACGCAGACGACCGTGAGGACGACGGTGTTCAGCAACGCGCCGAGGAACGTCGAGTCGGCGAAGACGTCGATGTAGTTCTGCAGGCCGACGAAATGCCGCGAACCCGGCCGGACCAGGTTCCACGACTGGAACGAGTAGATCACCGTCAGCACGAAGGGCAACTGTGTGACGGCGACGACGAACAGCAACGCCGGCAGCAGCGGGAGCCGTCGTTTGAACGGCGTGTCGGTGCCGCGCTTCGGAGCCACCTTCTCCGGGTGGGCGGGCTCGGTGCGGGCGGGAGCGGAGAGCGTGGCCATCACTGCACCTCCTGATACGACTTGCCGACGGTCTGCGCGTACTCCTGCGACTGTTCCAGCGCTTCGTCCACGGTGATCTGCCCCGCGATCGCCGCCGAAAGCTGCTGGCTCACGCGGGTGCCGAGATCCTGGAACTCGGGGATGCCGACGAACTGGATCCCGGTATAGGGCACCGGATTCGCCATCGCCTTCTGCTGATCGGCGTCCGCGATCCCGTCCAGCGTCGGCTGCGCGTACGCCTTGGCGGCCTCGCGGTACTGCGGGATGTCGTAGGTCGACTTCCGCACGCCCGGCGGGACGCGGTTCCAGTCGCCGAACTGCTGGGCGACCCGCCGCACGTAGGCCTTGTCGGTCATCCAGGCCATGAACTCGAAGGCGGCGTCCTTGTCCTTGGCGACCTTCGGGATCGCCAGCGCCCAGGTGTAGAGCCAGCCGCTCGCCTTCGTCTTCTCCACCGGCGCCGGGGCGTACCCGGACTTCCCGACGATCTTGCTGGCCGAAGGGTCTTCGTTCGTCCCGGCCATGACCGTCGCGTCGTACCACATCGCGGCCTGTCCCTGCGTGTACCGCGTGCCGCATTCGGAAAAGCCCGCGCTCGACGCGCCGACCTCACCGTGGTTCCGGACGAGGTTCACGTAGAACTCCGCGGCCGCCTTGAATTCGGGGCTGGTCAGCTTGGCGTTCCAGTCCTTGTCGAACCACTGCGCGCCGAAGGTGTTGGCGACCGTGGTGAACGGCGCGAGACTCTCGCCCCAGCCCGGCTTCCCACGCAGGCAGATCCCGGCCACACCCTTGGACTTGTCGTCGAGTTTCGCCGCGAACCCGGCGATCTGCGACCACGTCGGCTTGGCGGGCATCGTGAGCCCGGCCTGGTCGAACAGGTCCTTCCGGTAGGCCAGGAACGACGATTCGCCGTAGAACGGCACCGCGTACATCGATCCGTCGTGTGACAGAGATTCCTTGATGCTCGGGATGAAGTCGGCCGCATCGTACGAGGGGTTCGCCGCGATATGCGGTTCGAGGTTTTCGAGCCAGCCGTTCGCCGCCCACTGCGGGGCCTCGTAGTTGCTGATCATGACGACGTCGAATTCGCCGCCCTCGGTGGCCGTCGAGGCGGTGATCTTCGCCCGTGCCTGGTTCTCCGGCAGTGAGACGAACTTGAGGGTGACGCCGGGATGGGCCTTCTCGAACTCGCCGGAGAGCTCGATGGCGTCCTTCATCTGCGGGTTCGCGACGATCCCGACCACGAGCGTCCGGTCGCCGGTCCCGAGCGCACCCGCGCCCGCGCAGCCGGTCAGGGTCAGCAGGAGGACCGCGAGCAGAGCGACGGATTTACGCACTTTCGCCTCCCGGTAAGACCTGCACCTTCAGACCGGCGCCGCTCCGCATGAGGGCGAGCGCGTCGGGATACTGCTCCAGCGGCAGCGTGTCGGTGAGCAGGGCGCCGGTGTCGACGGCGCCGTCGGCGACCAGGTCGAGTGCGGCGCCGAAGCTGTTCATGACGGCCATCGAGCCGACGACGGTGATCTCGTCGTTGTAGATCCGGAACGGCGACAGCGCGACGCGCGCTTCGGCGGGCGCGACTCCGAAGACCAGTAGACGGCCTCCGCGCTGAAGCGAATCGAAAGCCGCTTCGATGGCGGCCGCGGCGCCGGTGCAGTCCGCGGCCGCGTCGAACTTCTCGTCGTCGAGTTCCTTCACGTCGCTCGCGACCGCGACAGCGCCGAGGTCCTTCGCGCGGCCGAGGCGCGAGGTGTTGCGATCGACCATCGTGACGTGTGCGCCCGCCCGCTGCAGCAGCTGCTGCATGATCAGGCCCATCGTGCCCGCGCCGACGACGAGGAACCGTTCCCCCGCCTCGACGCCGATCCGGCGTACCCCGTGGACCGCGCAGGAGACCGGCTCGACGAGCGCGCCCTGTTCCCAGGTCATCGTGTCGGGCATCCGGTAGCAGTTCGCGGAGGGAACGGCGACGTACTCGGCGAAGGCGCCGTTCACGGTGTCCCCGGTCGCGTTCCAGTTCTCGCACAGGTTGCCGCGGCCGGACCGGCAAGGCTTGCAGTACCCGCAGAACAGCGACGGGTCGACGGCGACGCGGTCACCCACCTGCCAGCCACCCGGCACGTCGGCGCCGAGTTCGACGATCTCCCCGGCGAACTCGTGGCCTGGCACGATCGGATAGGGCGTCGGCGGGAAATGCCCGTCGGCGATGTGGAGATCGGTCCCGCAGATCCCGCAGGCACCGACCTTGACGACGACCTGGCGATCCCCCGGTTTCGGATCGGGCACCTCGCCGACCCTGATCTCCCCGGGCCTGTCCACGATCGCGGCACGCATGCCAGCTCCCCTTCTCTCCGCTCAAACGAGCGGGACGAACTTATGCTGCAGACTGCATGTCCAGGCATGGTGAGCTTTTCGCTGTTGTCACGTCAACCTTTCGGATCGATTTTGCGTTATAGTGCTCAGATGAGCGCGAGAAGGGGCAGGCCCGGCCTGGTGGAGTCTCTACGCCTGGCCGCGGTGGCGCGGCGGTTCTACGAACAGGGCGCCTCGAAACTGGAGATCGCCGACGAGTTCGGCATCAGCCGGTTCAAAGTCGCGAGAATGCTGGACACAGCCAGGGAAAGCGGCATCGTCAAGGTCGAATTCCACCTGCCCGCGCCGGTCGACCTCGTCCTCTCCGAGGAGATCCGTGCCGCGTACCGGCTGGACCGGGTCCTCGTGCTCGAACGAGCGCCGGAGCCGGAATCACGCGAAGTGGCCCGGCGGAAGATCGGCACCCTCGCGGCCCGCCTCCTGACCGAGATCATCACTCCCGGCGACGTCCTCGGCCTGTCCTGGGCAAGGTCGGTGAACGCGATGACCGACGCGATCCACTCGCTGCCGAAATGCCCGGTCGTGCAACTGTGCGGGGTACAGGCGGGGATGGACATGCGTGACCGTTCGGTGGAGACGGTCAGCCGGGTCGCCTCGGTGTCCGGCGGGCAGGCGTACCCGATCTTCGGCCCGCTGGTGCTCCCCGATCGCCGCACCACCGAGACGTTGCGAAGGCAGCCCGGGATCGCGGAGACCTTCGGCCAGTTCAAGAACCTGACCAAGGCCGTCGTCAGTATCGGCGCCTGGAAGCCCGAAGAATCGACGGTCTACGACGCGCTCGACGAAACGGAACGGAACGCGATAGCGAAACGCGGTGCCAAAGCGGAGGTTTCCGCGCGCCTGTTCGACGCCGACGGGACACCGATGTCCACCGGCCTCGCCCACCACGTGCTGGCCATCAGCGCCGAAGAGCTACTGGCGGTGCCCGAGGTGATCGCGCTCAGCTACACGGAACCGAAGGCGGAGGCGATAGACGCCGTCCTGCGCTCCGGCATGGTCTCGACGCTGATCACCGACGCCGCCGCGGCCGTCCCCCTGCTCAGGCTGGCCGAGGCCCGCCCGCTCCCCTGACGCCCCCGTTCCCGACAGGTCGCGAAAGCCACTTTCGCGACGTCAGACGTCCCGAAAGTGGCTTTCGCGACACCGCCCGGGGCGCTGCCACTCACGACCCCAGGCCCGCCGCCCCGTCCTGAGCAGCCATCACCTCGTCGCCGTGCCGGAAGGCCCACTCCCCGAAAGCCTCGATGGGTCCGAGAAGACTGACCCCGAGATCGGTCAGCGAGTATTCGACCTTCGCCGTCCGCCCGCAGTCGCGCCGGTGGACCAGACCGTTGAACTCCAGCCGCCGGACCGTTTCCGTGAGCACCTTCGTACTGATCCCGCCCAGCCGTCGCCGCAGTTCGGCGGGCCGCGACGGCCTCTCGCGCAGCGCCCACAGGACGACCGGGTTCCACGTGTTCGCCATCAGGTCGAAGGCGAGCCGGGCGCGGCAGTCGGCGAGGAAGACGTCGTTCATGGGACCTCCGGTAACCACTTGGTACCCGCGCCGCTTTCTACGGTCGTGTCGTAACTCGATCTTAGGGAGCGGCACATGCGTATCGGTATTTTCGGCGCCGGCGGGATGGCGGCGGCCCTCGGCGGCCGGTGGCGGACGACCGGGCACGAGGTGATGGTCGCCGCGCGCGACCGGGCCGAGGCGGAGAAGATCTCCACGCGGGTGGGGACGTGGGAGGAGACCGCCCGTGCGAGTGAGGTGATCCTGCTCGCCGTTCCCGCCGGGACGGTGACGGAAGTCCTCGCCGCGGCCGGGAATCTGGCCGGAAAGGTGCTGATCGACTGCACCAACGCGGTCGGTCCCGGCGCCGTGCTCTCGGTGCCCGATCAGGCGGCGCGGATAGCCGCCTTCGCGAAGGGCGCGCACGTGGTCAAGGCGTTCAACCTGTGCCATGTGGACGTCTGGCGGATGACCCCGCCGGTGTTCGGCGGCCGTCCGCTGGCGGTGCCTATCTGCGGCGACAAGGTCGGCGAAGTGAGCGAACTGGTCCGTGCCCTCGGATGCACCCCACTGGTCGCGGGCGGTCTCGACCGGGCGGCGCTCATGGAGGCGACCATGGCGTTCACGGTCGGGCTGTGGTTCGACGGCCACGACGCCCAGGCCTGTTTCCCGCCCCTTCCGGCCTGATTTCAGGGTCGTCCCCGATGCGCCGGACCGGACGGTCACGCGAACGTGTGCGGCATGGGCAAGAAAACCTGGCGGCAGCTGACCGTGTGGCTGCACGTCATCACCTCGGTGGGCTGGATGGGACAGGCCTTGGCGCTGTTCACCCTCCTCGCTATCAGCCGCACCACCGGCGACGGCGCGATCCGCGTCGCCGCGACGTCCATGGCGCACGAGATCGACTCGCTCCTGCTGGCGCCGCTCGCCAACGCGTCGGCCTTCACCGGCTTCA
Organism: Amycolatopsis sp. cmx-4-19; assembly: GCA_049998115.1. Lineage (GTDB taxonomy): Bacteria > Actinomycetota > Actinomycetes > Mycobacteriales > Pseudonocardiaceae > Amycolatopsis. The sequence continues at coordinate 91,527 of JAEBEO010000005.1, forward strand.
TGCTCGCCGCGGCGACGGCCTGGGGTTTCACCCGGCACTGGTGGGTGCTGGCGAAGTTCGCGATCACGCTCGTCCAGCTCTACGCCGGGATCTTCCTGCTGTCGGGCGCTTTGCGGGACTCCGTCGCGGCGGCACGGGCCGGTGATCCGGAGCCCGCGCCACTGGCGCTCGTCGCCGGGACCGCGCTGATGGCGAGCGCTTTGGCTTTCCAGGCTTGGCTTTCGCTGGCGAAGCCGTGGGGAAAGGTCCGCACCGGCGCGAAGCTGCCGGTGGCGCCGACGTGGATGTTCGTCGCCGCGGTCGTGGCGCCGCTCGTGGACATCACGGCAGGCTTCCTCCTCGGCTACCCGCTGCCCGCGCTGTCGCTGATCGTGCTGATCGTTCAGCTGGTCCGCCGCCGCCGGACCCAAGTCCGTGAAGGACTCCTTGAGGGACCCTGAGTCCCTCAAGGAGGCCTTCACGGACCGGTCTGGGTCTGACCCCGCGCGCAGGTGGCGGCTCGCGCTGTCCACCGTCGCGGGAGTCACCCTGGTTGATCAACGTCACGCCCCACACCCGAACCCCGCACACCACCTGCCGGCGCCGCCGGTCCCGAGTCCGTGAAGGCCTCCTTGAGAGACCCTGAGTCCCTTAAGGAGGCCTTCACGGACTTGGCCCGACAATCAGGGTCGGTCGACGGCGGTGACTCGGATGACCGCCGAGCCCGCCTCGTCCGACGCCGCCAGATCGACCTCGGCGATGATCCCCCAGTCGTGGTCGCCCGCCGGGTCGTCGAAGATCTGCCGGACCCGCCAGACCTCCTTCTCCCTCTCGATGATCAGCAGCTGCGGCCCACGCGCGTCCGGCCCGATGCCGAGGGTTTCGTGCTCGTCGAAGTAGTCCTCGATGGCGTCTTCCCACGCGTCGGCGTCCCAGCCCGACGCCGCGTCGAGTTCACCGAGCGTCCCGTAGGAACGCCGGGCCGCCAATTCCACGCGCCGGAACAGCTCGTTCCGCACCAGCACCCGGAACGCCCGCTCGTTCCGGGTGACCGCGGGCGGCTCGGACGGCGGCCGGTGCGAAACCGGGCCCTCCTCTTCGGGATGCCGCAGGGCTTCCCATTCGTCCAGCAGGCTGGAGTCGACCTGGCGCACGAGTTCGCCCAGCCATTCGATGAGGTCCCGCAGCCCCTCGGTCTTGGCCTCGTCGGGGACCGTGTGCCGGAGTGAGTCGTAGGTGTCGGTGAGGTACCGCAGCACCAGCCCTTCCGACCGGGCGAGCTGATAGAAACCGATGTACTCGACGAAGTTCATCGCGCGCTCGTACATGTCGCGCACGACCGACTTCGGCTTGAGCTCGTAGTCGTCGACCCACGGATGCCCTTGCCGGTAGCGGGAATACGCCGCTTCCAGCAGTTCCTCCAGCGGCTTCGGGTACGTGACGTTTTCGAGCAGTTCCATCCGCTCGTCGTACTCGATGCCTTCGGCCTTCATCGCCTGCACGGCCTCGCCGCGCGCCTTGAACTGCTGCTGCGAAAGCACCGGCCTCGGGTTGTCCACAGTGGATTCCACCAGGGACACGACGTCCAGCGGATACGACGGCGAATCGACGTCCAGCAGTTCGATCGCGGCGAGCGCGAACGGCGAGAGCGGCTGGTTCAGCGCGAAATCGAACTGCAGGTCCACGGTGAGCCGGACGATCCGGCCCTGCTCGTCGGGTTCGTCGAGCCGTTCCACGACACCCGCCGCGAGCAGCGCGCGGTAGATCGCGATCGCGCGCAGGATCAGTTTCCGCTGAGCGGGACGGTCGGAGTGGTTGTCCTCCAGCAGATGCCGCATCGAGTCGAACGCGTTGCCGGGCCGGGAAACGACGTTCAGCAGCATCGAGTGGCTGACCTGGAAGCTCGACGTCAGCGGTTCCGGGTCGGCCGCGATCAGCCGGTCGAAGGTGCTCTCCGTCCAGTTGACGAACCCTTCGGGTGCCTTCTTGCGGACGATCTTCTTTTTCTTCTTGGGATCGTCGCCCGCCCTCTCCAGCGCCTTGGCGTTTTCGACGACGTGGTCCGGTGCCTGCACGACGACGTAGCCGTCGGTGTCGTAGCCCGCGCGGCCCGCGCGCCCGGCGATCTGGTGGAACTCGCGCGCCTTCAGATGCCGTTGCCGCACACCGTCGTACTTCGTCAGCGCGGAGAAGACCACCGTGCGGATAGGTACGTTGATGCCGACGCCGAGCGTGTCGGTCCCGCAGATCACCTTCAGCAGCCCGGCTTGCGCGAGCTGCTCGACGAGGCGCCGGTACTTCGGCAGCATGCCGGCGTGGTGCACGCCGATGCCGTGCCGGACCAGCCGCGACAACGTCTTCCCGAACCCGGCGGCGAAGCGGAAGTCACCGAGCGTCTCGGCGATGGCCTCCTTCTCCGCCTTCGTGGTGACATTGATGCTCATCAGCGTCTGCGCGCGTTCGATCGCCGCGGCCTGCGAGAAGTGCACGACGTAGACCGGCGACTGGCCCCCGTTGAGCAGTTCGGACATCGTTTCGTGCAACGGCGTCAGCGCGTAGCGGAAGGTGAGCGGCACCGGTCGCTGCGCCGACGTGACCACCGCGGTCGGGCGGCCGGTCCGGCGGGTGAGGTCCTTCTCGAAGAAGGAGACGTCGCCCAGCGTCGCCGACATCAGCACGAACTGCGCGTTCGGCAGTTCCAGCAGCGGCACCTGCCAGGCCCAGCCGCGGTCCGGTTCGGAGTAGAAGTGGAACTCGTCGGCCACGACCTGGCCGACCGGCGCGTCGGCGCCGAAGCGCAGCGCCATGTTCGCCAGGATTTCCGCTGTGCAGCAGATGATCGGCGCGTCGGCGTTCACCGCCGAATCGCCGGTCATCATGCCGACGTTCTCGGCGCCGAAGATCTCGATGAGCTGGAAGAACTTCTCCGAGACCAGCGCTTTGATCGGTGCCGTGTAGTAGCTGCGGCGGCCGTGCGCGAGCGCGGTGAAGTGCGCGCCGACGGCGACCAGGCTCTTTCCCGAGCCCGTCGGCGTCGAAAGGATCACGTTCGCCCCGGAGACCACCTCGATGATGGCCTCCTCCTGCGCGGGGTACAGCTCCAGCCCGCGCTCGGCCGTCCAGGTGGAGAAGGCTTCGAACAGCGAGTCGGGGTCGGGAGCCGCAGGCAGGAGGTCTGTAAGTGTCATCAGAGGACCTATCGTGCCATCCGTTGGTCGCTTCTTGCCCAGGGGTGATCGCGCCCTCCGTCGGAAACCCGTAGGCTTCGCGGTACCGCGCACCCACCGGGCATGCATCATCCGGCCGCGCGCACACAGGCGGTAATCCGAGAGGGCTAAGGAATGGCACAGGACATCATCCCGATCGAACTCGGCCTGCCACAGGGTGACGTGGTCACTCTCTGGGCGCCGCGCTGGCGGGAAGACGGCGAGGAATGGGAAGCCTTCCTCGGCGACGAGGACGACCTGTACGCCTTCCCCGACGCGGCGCATCTCGCCGCGTTCGTGCGGACCTCGGAGCAGCACGACCTGCTCGATCACCCGGCGTGGGAGGTCGTGCCTGCACTGAACGTGCCCGAGCTGATCCCGGACGACGACCACACCTACGACCTGGTGGGCGTCCCCGAACTGGTCGCCGAGAAGCCGGACCAGTGGACCCTTGGCGAGCTGGCCGAGATCATCGGCATCGTGCGTTCGCTCGCGGACGTGTGCGAGCTCGAAGACGTCCACGAGGTCCTCGACGCGCACGAGAGCTTCTCGCTGCTGGACCAGGGCACGCTGCCCTTCTCCGGCCGTGACGGCGAGCGTCTCTGGGCGGATCTGTCCGAGGCGGTCTCCGAGAAGTGGGACATCGTGCTCGACGCGATCGACGGCCTGGTGACCGCTCCCGACGTCGACGAGAAGGTCCTGGAGCAGACCGCCGAGGAGCTCGCGACGTTCCTCGCGGAGTCCGCCGAGGCCGAAGCGGCCGCCGCCGTAGACCTCGACGACGTCGACACCGACGAGGACGACGAGGACGACGAGGACGAAGACGTGCCCGTCGGCTTCTGGGGTGAGGTCGGCATCGACCCGATCAAGATCATCACCTCCGGCGCCGAGTACTACACGCTGCGCTGCTACCTCGACGACCAGCCGATCTTCCTCGGCAGCGAAGGCGAGATCGACGTCTTCTCCTCCGAGAAGGCCCTCATCCGCGCGATCGCGGACGGCAAGGAGCTGGCGGACAACGACCTCGCCCAAGTGTCCACTTGGGACGAGGTGACCACGAAGGCCACCGCGGGCGAACTCGAGATCGACGTCGACGCCGAGAACACCTACGTGCTGAACGGCATCGCCGACGACATCGCCGAAGGCCCCGAGTCGATCGACCCGACCCAGCTGGAACTGGCCGTCGAGCTGATCACCGACGCCGCCGAGTGGGCCGACGACGACAGCGTCGAAACCGCGCTGGCCGCCAACGAAAGCCTCGGCTGGCTGGTGTCGTTCGTGCTGCGGCCGGACCCCACGCGCCTCGAGCCGAGCGCCCCGTTCGATGCCGAGCAGTCCGAATGGCGCAAGCTCGTCGAGACCTTCGAGAACCGCCTCACGGTCGTCTGAACCACCCCGTGAAAGGGCCCCTCAGGTTCGTCCTGAGGGGCTCTTTTCGTCTTTGACGGGCACGAGGGCCACGGCCAGCACCGGGAAGACCGCGGCCACGCAGAAGGCCAGCGCGTAACGGGAGTCGCCGATCACGAGGCCCAGCAACGGCGGTGTCAGAGCGGCGGCGACGTTCTGGCCGGTGTTCTGCGTGCCCATCGCCCGCCCTGCCCACGCGAGCCCGGCCATTTCCGCCGATGCGGTGAAACCGAGCCCGTTGTCGGAGACGGTGATCACCGCGGCCAGTACGAGCGCGAGCAGCGCCAGCCACGGCCAGGTCGCGTCCCCGAGTGCGACCAGGAGCATCACCGCGGCACTCGAAATCGCCAGTTGCCGCATCGGCCGCAGCCTGCTGCCGACGCGATCGGACCAGTAGCCCGACGCGAGCCTGCCCAGCGCGCCGAGGATCTGGACGGCGCCGACGAAGACACCCGCCGACGCCGCCGTCCAGTGCTGTGTGGTCACCAGGTACACCGGTGTGAACGCGGAAACCGTGAACTGCGGGACGACGAGCAGCGCGCTCGCGCCGTGGACCCGCCACAGCGCCGGCTTCCGGTACGGCGACGGTGGCTTCTCCCCGGTCCCGGAGGGGCCGTCCGGACGGGGCGGGTCGACGAGCAGCCAGGCGACGAGCACCGCGACGACCACGGCCGCGGCCGCCGGGAGAAGCAGCGAAGCCTGGAACCCCCAGCGGTCCGCGATCGGCGGGAGACCGAAGGCGGCGACCCCGACGCCGAGCGGCTGGGCCGTCTGGCGGATGCCCATCGCGAAACCGCGTTCGGCCGGGCCGAACCAGCCGAGGACGGCCCGGCCGCTCGCGGCGTTCACTGACGCTGTGCTCGCACCGGCGAACAGGAAGACACCGAAGAGCACCCCGAGCGAGTGATCACCGAGGGCCGCGTACACGAGGAGTAATCCCGATGCCCCCAGCCCGAGGGCCATGACCAGACGCTCTCCGTAACGGTCCGCGGCCGCGCCCCACAGGATCAAGGTGAACAACAGGCCAAGACTCGGCGCCGCGACGACCGTTCCCGCCTCCGCGAGGGTGAGTCCCTCCGCACGCTGCATGGAAGGCACGAGGAACGGGATCCCGTAGAGGAACGAACAGCTCGCGGTCTGGGCGGCGAGGCCCAGCGCGAGGATGAGCCAGCGTCGTTTGCCGTCGATCCCCACGTCCACGACCTGCGACATCACTGCTCCGTTTCACCATTTGGGAAAGTTCTCCTACATAGTGAAATGTAGTTGGCTATGCTAACGAACGCAACCGCCATCCCGGGCTCAGCGCAGTGCCGCGTACCCGGGTTTGATGACCGTGTTGATGAGGTCGAGCCGGTGGTCGAAATCGAGGAACGCGGATTTCATCGCATTGATGGTGAACCACTCCAGATCGGCCAGGCCGAAGCCGAACGTCTCGGCGAGCGCGGCGAATTCGCTGGTCATCGAGCATCCGCTCATCAGCCGGTTGTCGGTGTTGACGGTGACCCGGAAGCGCAGCCGGGCCAGCAGGCCGATGGGATGTTCGCCGATCGAGCGCGCCGCTCCCGTCTGGACATTGGACGTGGGACAGATCTCCAGCGGGATCCGGCGGTCGCGGACGTAGGCCGCCAACCGTCCCAAATGGACCGTGCCGTCACTGTCGGTCTTGATGTCGTCGACGATGCGCACGCCGTGACCGAGCCGCTCCGCGCCGCAATGCTGAATCGCCTCCCAAATGGACGCCAGCCCGAACGCCTCCCCGGCATGAATGGTGAAATGCGCATTGTTCGTCCGCAGAAACTCGAATGCGTCGAGATTTCTGGTAGGCGGAAATCCGTCTTCCGGGCCGGCGATGTCGAACCCGACGACACCGGCGTCGCGGTAGCGGACCGCCAGCCCGGCGATCTCGAGCGCGCGGGCGTGCTGGCGCATCGCGCAGAGCAACGTCCCGACCCGGATCCGGCCGCCGCCCTCCGCCACTCTCCGTTCACCTTCCGCGAAGCCTGCCTGAATTGCCTCGACCACCGCATCGAGTGACAGGCCTCGTTCGACGAAGAGTTCGGGGGCATAACGCACCTCGGCGTAGACGACCCCGTCGGCGGCGAGGTCCTCGACCGCTTCCGCAGCCACTCTGACCAGCGCTTCCTCGGTCTGCATCACACCGCAGGTGTGGGCGAACGTCTCGAGGTACGAGACGAGAGAGCCGGAATCGGCAGCTTCGCGGAACCATCGGCCCAGTTCGACGGGATCGGTGGCAGGCAAAGCCCGGTAACCCGTCAGGTCGGCGAGTTCGGCGACCGTCCCCGGCCGCAGGCCGCCGTCGAGGTGGTCGTGCAGGAGGACCTTCGGAGCACGGGTCAGTACCGCCTCCGGGATGCGGGGACTGCTGCTTTCAGAGGACATACGTAACGGTAACCAGGCTGTCATTCCCCTACATGGCGGTAGCTCTCACGCTCCACTTAACCCTCAGCTTTGTCGATCACGGACTGAATCGGCCATCAGGGCAGAGCTCGGCATTGTCCGATACCCGGGGGCCATACGCACAGCAATTTCGCAATGGATAAGCTTCACCTCACGTCCCTCCCATTTCCCCGCCCCCGAAGGACACCGCAGTGACCACTGACAACCACATTGCAGCCCCGTCCTTCGACCGGATGCGCAACATGCTGGTGCGCGCGGCCGAAGTGCGTGAGAGCGAACAGCAGCAGATCTTCGACGCGCTCGACGACATCTACGCCCGTCTCGCCCCCGTCGACTCGCTCGGCGCGGTCCGCAAGCGGCTCTCGGAGATGCCCGACCGCACCGAGGTCAGCGTGCTCGCCGAGCGCCTCGACGAGACCATGTCGCGGCTCGAAGCGCAGGACAACGCGCTCGCCGCGCTGACCCGCGCCGTCGAAAGCATCGTCGACAAGCTGGCCAAGCCCTTCGCCCAGCTGGACGGCCGCCTCGACGGCATGGCCGCGAAGTTCGAGGGTGTCGCGGGCCGGATGGACGGCCTCGAGGACAAGCTCCAGAACATCCACCGTCGTCTCGACGAGCTCGGCGCGCACCTCGACAAGCAGGACGTCAAGACCGACACCCTGCCGCAGTCGGTGATCGGCCCGGTGCGCGAGCGCGTCGAGCAGGCCGAGTCGGTGCTGCGCGACCGCGTCGACACCGTCGACCGCGAGCTGCGCACCCGCGTCGAGAACCTCGACAAGGCCACCAAGGAAAGCCTCGCCGCGAACGCCGACGCGCTGAAGACCGCGCTGACCGAAACCGGCGAGATGATCGACGCGTCGGAGCGGCTCGACGGCCTCGGCGACCGCCTCGAAAAGGTCACCTCGCGGCTCGACGACCTGGCCAAGCGTCTCGACAAGGTCGAGGACGGCTTCACCGGCCGCCTCGGCGACCTCGACGGCTCGATCCGCAGCGGCCTGTCCAAGGTCGAGAGCACGCTGCAGAAGCAGCCGGACACCGACTCGGTGGACACGCTGGTGCGCAAGAGCAACGACGAGTCCGTGCGCCGCATCGGCGGCCAGCTGGACGAGGCCATGGCGACCTTCGCGGAGCTCATGCTCGGCGGCGGCCCGGCCGTGCAGCAGATCTCGTCCCCGCCGCCCGCCCCGCGTCAGCCGCGTCGCAGCTCCCGCAACGGCCGCGCGCCCAAGGCGGCCGACGCCAAGGCCAAGGCCGACGGCACCGACGAGACCACCGACTGAGGCTCCCCCTTCCCGCGTTTCGTCCTCTACTTGCGATAGTTCGCACTACGCACTTTCGCAACTAGAGGACGAAACGCGCCGGGATGCGGACGCGAGCCCCCGCCCGAAGCGCGTCGCGTTTAGCGGGCTAAACGCGATCAGGCGGGCCGCACGGTCTCCAGGACCAGAGGCGTAGCCGCCGGGGCTTCCGAAGAGACGGCGTAGGCATCCGTGAGCGCAGCGAGCGCCGAAGGGACGGCATCCGGGGTGTCCGTGTGCAGCTCCAGCAGGGGCTGCCCGGCCTTGACCTCGTCGCCCGGCTTCGCCAGGCACAGCACACCGGCCGCGGCCTGCACCGGATCCTCCTTGCGCGCCCGCCCGGCCCCGAGCCGCCAGGCGGCGACCCCGACCGAATAGGCGTCCAGGGAAGCGAGCACACCCTCCTCGGGCGCCTCGACGACGTGCACGTGCCGCGGCTTCGGCAGGGCGGCCTCCGGATCCCCGCCCTGAGCGGCGATCATCCGGCACCACGTCTCGTAGGCCCGTCCGGACGCGAGCACCGCCGCCGGGTCCACATCGGTCAGACCGGCCAGCGCCAGCATCTCCCGGGCCAGCGCCACCGTCAGCTCGACGACGTCGGCGGGGCCGCCACCGCGCAGCACCTCGACCGACTCCGCGACCTCGATCGCGTTGCCGACGGCGTATCCGAGCGGGACGTTCATGTCCGTGATCAGCGCCGTCGTCGCGACGCCGTGCGCGGTCCCGATCTCCACCAGCGTCCGCGCGAGTTCCCGCGCCTGCGGGAGCGTCTTCATGAACGCGCCCGAGCCGGTCTTCACGTCGAGGACCAGCCCGGCCGAGCCTTCCGCGATCTTCTTGCTCATGATCGAGCTGGCGATCAGCGGGATCGACTCGACCGTGGAGGTCACGTCCCGCAGCGCGTATAGTTTCTTGTCCGCGGGGGCGAGCCCGGACGTCGCCGCGCAGACGACCGCGCCGACCTCGTCGAGCTGCCGGATGATCTCCGACGTCGACAACGCCGCGCGCCAGCCCGGGATCGACTCCAGTTTGTCGAGTGTCCCGCCGGTGTGCCCGAGCCCGCGGCCGGACAGCTGCGGCACGGCCGCCCCGCAAGCCGCGACGAGCGGCGCCAGCGGAAGCGTGATCTTGTCGCCGACACCGCCGGTCGAATGCTTGTCGATCGTCGGACGGCTGACCTTCAGGTCCAGCCGCTCCCCCGAGGAGATCATCGCGCCGGTCCAGCGCGCGATCTCGCCGGGGTCCATCCCCCGCAGGAAGATGGCCATCGCGAGCGCGGCCATCTGTTCCTCGGCGATGTCGCCGCGCGTGTACGCGTCGATGGTCCAGTCGATCTGCTCGTCGGTGAGCCGCCCGCCGTCCCGTTTCGCCCGGATGACGTCGACGGCGGCGAACGCGCTCACTTGTGCTCCGGCAGGTCGTCGGGCCCGAACGCGTCCGGCAGCACGGCGGACATCGGCAGGATGCCGCCGGGGGTGTCCACCAGGCAGTCCGCGCCGCCGTGTTCGAACAGGATCTGACGGCAGCGCCCGCACGGCATCAGCAGGTCACCGGCACCGCTGCGGCAGGCGACCGCGACGAGCCTGCCGCCGCCGGTCAGCCGCAGCTGTCCCGCCATCGTGCATTCCGCGCACAGGCCCAGGCCGTACGAAGCGTTCTCGACGTTGCAGCCGACGACGATCCGGCCGTCGTCGACGACACCGGCGACGCCGACGTGCAGACCCGAGTAGGGCGCGTACGCCGACTTCGCCGCCTCGATGGCCTGAGCCCGCAGCGCTTCCCAGTCGATTGTGGACATGTCAGTCATTACCCCGTCGATAAGGAACGCCGTCCGCCTTGGGCGGCCGGAGCCGTTGGGAGGCCACCGCCAGCACGATCAGTGTCACGAAGTGCGCCGTGTACGGGATCAGGTCGCTGGGCAGGTCGTCGTTGGTCCAGTAGATCGCGTACAGCGCGGCCGCGGCCGCGACCCCGAGCGCCGCCGCGATCCAGTGTCGCCGCACCATTTGCACGACGACGATCACCGCGACCAGGATCACCGCGCCGTACAGCAGCGCGAGCACCGCGGTCCCGCCGCCGGAAAGCTGCAGCCCGTCCGCGTAGCCGAACAGTGCCGCGCCACCGAGCAGGCCACCCGGCCGCCAGTTGCCGAAGATCATCGCCGCGAGGCCGATGTACCCGCGGTTGTTGGTCTGGTTCTCCAGATAGTCCGCGCCGCCGGCGAGCAGCACGAGCGACGCGCCACCCATCCCGGCGAGGCCGCCGGAGATGATCACCGCGACGTACTTGTGCACGTAGACGTTGACACCGAGCGATTCCGCCGCGACCGGGTTCTCACCGCAGGACCGCAGCCGCAGGCCGAACCGCGTCCGCCACAACACGAAGTAGCTGAACGGCACCAGCAGGATCGCGATCATCGTCAGCGGCGCGACCTCGGTGATCAGGCCGTTGATCACGCCCGCGAGGTCGGAGATGAAGACGCGCTGCATCTTTTCCAGGTCCGACAACCAGTCCGAGAGGAACGTCGCCGAATAGGTGTCGAACTTCGGGACGGTCGGCGACTGCCGCGGGTTACCCGAAAGCGGCGCGAACACCAGGTTCGCGAGGTATTTCGCGACACCGAGACCGAGCAGGTTGATCGCCACACCGGAGACGATGTGGTTGACGTTGAAGGTCACCGTCGCGACGGCGTGCAGCAGACCGCCGAGCGCGCCGAAGACGACCGCCGCGAGCAGGCCGACCCAGACCCCGCCGTAGTACGCACCCCAGGCGGCGCCCCAGGTGCCGAGGATCATCATGCCTTCGAGGCCGATGTTGACCACTCCCGCGCGTTCCGACCACAGGCCGCCGAGCGCGCACAGCAGGATCGGCAACGCCAGCCGCAACGCGGTGTGCGCGGTGTTGGTCGAGGTCAGGGTGTTCACGCCGGTGGCGTACGACGCGATCGCGAGGACGCCGACGGCCAGCAAGCCCCAGATGGCTCCCTTCGCCCATCCCGGGATGCGGCGTTTCTGCCGCTTCACCGGCATGGTCGTCCCGCCCGAACTGGGCGAAAGCACGTCCGTGGTCACACCGCACCTCCCTCGGAAACGCTCGAACCCTTGCGGCCCGCCAGCGCGCGACCCACGCGACGCTGTTCGGCGGCCAGGTCGGCGCGGCGCACGATCTCGTACGCGATGACGACCGACAGCACGATCACGCCCTGCATGATCACTGCGATCTCCTTGGACACGTTGATCTGCTCGAGCGACACCGCGGACCGGTCGAGGAACGCCCACAGCAGGGCGCCCAGCGCGATTCCGGCGGGGTGGTTGCGGCCGAGCAGGGCGACCGCGATGCCGGTGAAGCCGTACATCTGGGTCGAGGTGATGCCGTAGGTGAAGTCGCGGCCGAGCAGTTCCGGCATCGCGATCAGGCCGGCGACGCCACCGGAGAGCAGCATCGCGATCAGCGTCATCTTCTTGGCGTTGACACCGCCCGCGGCGGCCGCCGTCGTCGATTCGCCGCTGGCCTTCAGCTCGAAACCGAACCGGGTCCGGTTGAGCATGAACCAGTAGGCGGCGCCGATCAGGATCGCGATTATCACGAACCCGAACAGCTCACCCGAACCGATCGGGAGACCCGGGATCCGGCCGGACGGCGCGATCTCGCGGGTGGCGATGTTGTTGCCGGTCTGCACGCCGAACTGGTCGGCGTTGACCAGGAACGCCACGATGCCACCGACGATCGCGTTCAGCATGATCGTCGAGATGACCTCGGAAACCCCTCGGGTCACCTTCAGCACGGCCGGGACGGCGGCGTAGAGCATGCCGCTCAGCACCGCGACGACCAGGATCGCCAGCGTGTGGATCACCGGCGGCAGCCGCAGGGCCCCGCCGATGATGGCGGTGACGATCGCGGCGAACCGGTACTGGCCCTCGACACCGATGTTGAAGAGGTTCATCTGGAAGCCGATGGCCACCGCGAGCCCGGACAGGTAGTACACGGTCGCGAGGTTGACCGTGTCGACCGCGGTCGAGCCCTTGAACAGCTGCCCGATCATCGTGCCGTACGCCTGGAGCGGATCCGCCCCGGAGATGATCAGCGCGATCGCGGTCAGGATGACGGCGAAAACGATCGCGAGCAGAGGCGGCAGCAGCCTCGTACGCCAGCTACTCACGCTGCACCTTCCTCTCCGGAGTCTTCGGAAGCACCCGTCATCGCGGAGCCCAGTTGCTGCGGGGTCACGGTGGCGGGGTCGGCCTCGCCGACCAGTCGTCCGCGCAACATGACCTGGATGGTGTCGGAAAGCCCGATCAGCTCGTCGAGGTCGGCCGACACCAGCAGCACGGCCAGCCCGGCCGCGCGGGCAAGGCGGATCTGTTCCCAGATCAACGCCTGCGCGCCGACGTCGACACCACGTGTCGGATGCGAAGCGATCAGCAGCACCGGGTTCCCGGAAAGCTCACGGCCGACGATCAGCTTCTGCTGGTTGCCACCGGAAAGCGCCGCGGCGGGGACGTCGATCCCCGGCGTGCGGACGTCGTACTGCTCGACGATGCGGCGGGTGTCCTGCCGCGCGCCCATGATGTCGAGAAGCTGGCCTTTCGCGACCGGCTTGCGGGTCTGGTACCCCAGGATCCGGTTCACCCAAAGCGGTTGGGTGAGCAGGAGGCTGTGCCGCGTGCGGTCTTCGGCGATGTAGCCGATCCCGGCCTCGCGGCGGGCGAGTGTCCCCAGTTTGTGCAGCTCGACGACCTTGCCGTCGGCGTCCGACAGCTCGATCCGGCCGCCGCCCTTGCGCATCCCCATGACGGTTTCGACGAGTTCGGTCTGGCCGTTGCCCTCGACCCCGGCGATCCCGAGCACCTCGCCCGCGTGGACGGTGAAGGAGATGTGGTCGAGGACGTTCCGCTCGGAACCCTCGACGCTCAGGCAGACGTCGTCCAGACGCAGGACGGGCCGGTCGGTGACGGTGGACTCGCGGGTCTCGGGGCTGGGCAGTTCCGAACCGACCATCATCTCGGCCAGCTGGCGCGAGGTGATCGTCTTCGGATCGGCCGTGCCGACCGTGGTGCCGCGGCGGATCACGGTGACCGTGTCGGCGATCGCGCGCACCTCGTCGAGTTTGTGGGAGATGAAGAGGAAGGTGAACCCGTTCGCCTGCATCCCGCGGACCGTCTCGAACAGCGCGTCGACCTCCTGCGGTACGAGCACCGCGGTGGGCTCGTCGAGGATGATGATCCGCGCGCCGCGGTAGAGCACCTTGACGATCTCCACGCGCTGGCGATCGGCGACGCCGAGTTCTTCGAGCAGCGTTTCCGGGCTCGCGTGCAGGCCGACCTGTTCGGCGATCCTCGACAGTTCGGTCCTGGCCGCGCGGCCGATGCCGTGCAGGTTCTCCGCGCCGAGGAAGACGTTCTCCCCGACGGTGAGGTTGTCGGCCAGCATGAAGTGCTGGTGCACCATCCCGATCCCGGCTCGCATGGCGTCCTGCGGGTTGCGCAGTTTCAGCTGCTTGCCGTTGATCGCGATCGTGCCCTCGTCCGGCTGCTGCATGCCGTACAGGATCTTCATCAGGGTGGATTTGCCCGCGCCGTTTTCGCCGCAGACGGCGTGCACCTCGCCCAAGGTGACGGTGAGGTTGACGTCGGAGTTGGCCACCACACCCGGGAATCGTTTCGTGATCCCGGTCAGCTGCACGGCCGGTTCACCCCGGTCGGGGGCGTCGGTGACCTCGGCCTGGGGAGCGCTCATGAAAAGCCATCCAGTTCTGGGAGAGAAACAGGTGGGGGCTCGGAAGGGTTACCCTCCCGAGCCCCGCTGCGAGACGAACCTTACTTCTGCGGCTTGTCCGACACGGTGATCGCCCCGGAGACGATCTGCGCCTTGTAGCCGTCGAGGACGTCCTTGATGTCGTCGATCTTGCCGCCGGAGGTGGCGTAGCCGACGCCGTCGACCTTGAGGTCGAAGCGCTTCGGCAGCGACGTCAGGTCGCCCTTGGCCAGTGCGCGCAGGTAGTCGAACACCGCCACGTCGACGCGCTTGAGCATCGAGGTGATGATGACGTCCTTCGACGCCTCGACCGTCTTCTGGTTGTACTGGTCGGAGTCGACGCCGATGGCGAGCGCGTTGCCCGTCTTCGCGGCCTCGAAAACGCCCTTACCGGAGGCGCCGGCGGCGTGGTAGACCACGTCCGCGCCCTTGGCGATCTGCGCGGCGGCCTTCACGTTGCCCTTCGCCGGGTCCTGGAACCCGGAGAAGTCACCGGCCGGGGTGAGGTACTCGTCCTCGATGACGGCCTTCGACGAAGCGGCCTTCACACCCTGCAGGAAGCCCGCCTCAAACTTCTGGATCAGCGGCGTGTTGACGCCACCGACGAAGCCGACGTGGCACTTCTTGGACTTGTAGGCGGCGGCGACACCGGCCAGGAACGAGCCCTGCTCCTCGGCGAAGACCAGCGGGGTGACGTTCGGCGCCTTGACGGAGTCGTCGTCGACGATCGCGAACTGGATGTTCGGGTACTTGGGCGCGATGGCGCCGACGGCCTTGGCGTAGGCGAAGCCGACCGCGATGATCGGGCTGAAGCCCTGCGCGGCGAGCTGGTCGAGACGCTGCGACTTCGCGGCCTCGTCCTCCGACGTCGCCGCGGTGCTCTCGCTGACCGCGGTGACGCCGAGTTCGGTCTTGGCCTTGTCGGTACCGGCGGCGGCGGAGTCGTTGAACGACGCGTCGCCACGGCCGCCGACGTCGAAGGCCAGCGCGACCTTGAGCCTGCTGCCGTCGACCTTCTCGCCCGTCTGGGCGCTGCTGGTCGAAGCGGCGGCCGCGGCGGGCGGCTTCTGCGCGGTCACGCAGCTCGCGGACTGGTCGCCCGAGCTCGCGTTGTTGTTGTTATTGCCCGCTCCGGAGTCCTTCGCGCACCCGGCCAGTACAAGAGCACCGGCCATGGCGGCGGCGGCCAGCGCGGTTCCACGCATGCGACGCAACGTGTGTCTCCCTCCCCGCTGATCCAGCGGATGGTCCGAAGAAACGACCCGGCGACACTGCCGGGTTCGACCGAGAGACGGTACCTAACGGCCGCTTAGCCGCCATAGGAAAGGCACGCTACGTAACACAAACGTTTACTCATGAGTCGTACGCGCGACGAATGGAGTACTTACGGTGATCACAACGGAGTAATCGTGTGCCGCAGACGGCCCCTCGGCCGACTGACAGGTCTCGGATCATTACGCACCGTTCAGGCCGCCGAAGCGGATGACCTGCGACGGCCGTCCCAGATCAGTCCCGGCGCCGTGAGCGTCACCACTCTAGGTGACCACCCTCGGGGCCGACGGACTTCTCGAGCGTCCACAGTGGACGAACCGGTGAGTTACGGGCCCGCGTCACTCGATCGTGCGGCGCCCCGATGTCTGGTCCATCACACAGACGAACCCGGAGGTGAGCCCACCGTGAGGAGCGGGTCTAGCATCCTTTTATCCACGCTCGATGACCACGATCTCGGCACCGTCGCCGGAGCCGTCCCCAGGTGGGCGACCCGGCGCAGGCGCGGAAACCAGCGGTCAGCGGGCCCAAGCCATGACGTTGGAGGCCGTTCACCGATGTCCACCACGGCTAGCACCGCCACCGAGGCGGCCGCGAGCGCCTCCGCGGGTGCCTCACGCCGGCAAGGGACGTTCTACCGGGGCGACCCCGGTATGTGGTCCTGGGTGCTGCACCGCATCACCGGCGTGCTGACATTCTTCTTCCTCTTCGTGCACGTGCTCGACACCGCGCTCGTGCGGGTGTCGCCCGACACGTACAACGAAGTCATCGAGACCTACAAGACCCCGCTGGTCAATCTCCTCGAGGTCGGCCTCGTCGGCGCCGTGCTGTTCCACGCGCTCAACGGCATCCGGGTCATGCTGGTCGACTTCTGGGAGAAGGGACCGAAGTTCCAGAAGCCGATGCTCTGGACGATCCTGGCCATCTGGGTCGTGGTGATGATTCCCGGCGCCTTCTTCATGATGAAGCGCACCGTCGAGGTTATGTTCGGGGGTAACTGACCATGGCTGAACTCGCTCTCGAACGCCCGCGCGCGCCGAAGCGCGCCGCCGCCCGCCGCAGCAACTTCGAGCTCTACAGCTGGCTGTTCATGCGCATCTCGGGCCTCGCCCTGATCGTGCTGGTGCTCGGCCACCTGTTCATCATGAACATCCTCGACGGCGGCGTGCACCGCATCAACTGGGGCTTCGTCGCCGGCCGCTGGGCCTCGCCGTTCTGGCAGTTCTGGGACCTGTCGATGCTGTGGCTCGCCGAGATCCACGGCGGCAACGGGCTGCGGACGATCATCGACGACTACGCCCGCAAGGACAGCACCCGGTTCTGGCTGAAGATCGTCCTCTACGTCTCGATGGTGCTGATCCTCGCCGTCGGCACGATGGTGATCTTCACCTTCGATCCCGGCATCTCGGCCAACTGACGTCCCACCACATAGTGCTCGATTCCTGATAAGCGGAGCATCCCTATGCAGTTCCACAAGTACGACGTGGTGATCGTCGGCGCCGGAGGCGCCGGCATGCGAGCGGCCATCGAATCCGGCCAGCGCACCCGCACCGCGGTCCTCACCAAGCTCTACCCGACGCGTTCGCACACCGGCGCGGCACAGGGCGGCATGTGCGCCGCCCTGGCGAACGTCGAAGAGGACAACTGGGAATGGCACACCTTCGACACGATCAAGGGCGGCGACTACCTGGTCGACCAGGACGCCGCCGAGATCATGGCGAAGGAGGCCATCGACGCCGTCCTCGACCTGGAGAAGATGGGCCTGCCGTTCAACCGGACGCCCGAAGGCAAGATCGACCAGCGCCGCTTCGGCGGGCACACCCGTGACCACGGCAAGGCCGCGGTGCGCCGCGCCTGCTACGCCGCGGACCGCACCGGGCACATGATCCTGCAGACGCTGTACCAAAACTGCGTCAAGCACGGCACCGAGTTCTTCAACGAGTTCTACGTCCTCGACCTGGTACTGACCCCGGACGAGAACGGCAACCCGGTCGCCTCCGGCGTCGTCGCCTACGAGCTGGCGACCGGCGAGCTGCACGTCTTCCAGGCGAAGTCGATCGTGTTCGCCACCGGCGGCGCGGGCAAGATCTTCAAGACGACGTCGAACGCGCACACCCTCACCGGTGACGGCCTCGGCATCATCTTCCGCAAGGGCCTGCCGCTGGAGGACATGGAGTTCTTCCAGTTCCACCCGACAGGTCTGGCCGGGCTCGGCATCCTCATCTCCGAGGCCGTCCGCGGTGAAGGCGGCATTCTCCGCAACGCCGACGGCGAGCGGTTCATGGAGCGCTACGCCCCCACCATCAAGGACCTCGCGCCGCGCGACATCGTCGCCCGGTCGATGGTGCAGGAAGTGCTGCAGGGCCGCGGTTGCGGGCCGAACAAGGACTACGTCGTCCTCGACGTCACGCACCTGCCCGAGGAGACGCTGAACGCGAAACTCCCGGACATCATGGAGTTCTCCCGGACCTACCTGGGCGTCGACCCGGTGACGGAGCCGGTGCCGGTGTTCCCGACCTGCCACTACGTGATGGGGGGAATCCCGACGAACATCCACGGCGAAGCGTTGCGGGACAACGAGAACGTCATCCCCGGCCTGTACGCCGCGGGTGAGGTCGCGTGTGTGTCCGTGCACGGCTCGAACCGGCTCGGCACCAACTCGCTGCTCGACATCAACGTGTTCGGCCGTCGCGCCGGCATCGCCGCCGCCGAGTACGCGCTGGCGCACGACTACGTCGAGCTGCCGGAAAACCCGACCACCGTCGTCGAGGACCAGCTTTCGCTGCTGCTTTCGGAGCACGGTGACGAGCGCGTCGCCGACATCCGCACCGAACTGCAGAAGACCATGGACTCGCACGCGTCGGTGTACCGCACGGAGGACACGCTGAAGCAGGCGCTGACCGACGTGCAGGCACTGAAGGAGCGGTACGGCCGGATCACCGTTTCGGACAAGGGGAAGCGGTACAACACCGACGTCCTCGAAGCCGTCGAGCTGGGCTTCCTGCTCGAACTCGCCGAGGTCCTCGTCGTCGGCGCCCTGGCACGCAAGGAATCCCGCGGCGGGCACGCGCGCGAGGACTACCCGAACCGCGACGACACGAACTTCATGCGGCACACCATGGCCTACAAGCAGGGTTCTGATCTGTCCGCCGATGTCCGACTGGACTACAAGCCGGTGACCTTCACCCGCTACGAACCGATGGAGCGGAAGTACTGATGACCACGGCCACCCCCGAGAAGTCGGAGGCCGTGTCCTCCGACCACACGCCGATCACCGTCACACTGAAGATCCTCCGGTTCAACCCCGAGATCGACAACGAGCCGCACTGGGAGTCCTACGAGGTCCCGGCGCAGCGCACCGACCGGCTGCTGAACCTGCTCTTCTACGTGAAGGACTACATCGACGGGACGTTCTCGTTCCGGCGTTCGTGCGCCCACGGTGTCTGCGGGTCCGACGCGATGCAGATCAACGGCATCAACCGGCTGGCGTGCAAGGTCCTGATGAAGGACCTGCTGGAGACCGGCGGCAAGAAGACCGTCATCACCATCGCGCCGATCAAGGGCCTGACGACACTCAAGGACCTTTACGTCGACATGGACCCGTTCTTCGAGGCCTACCGTGCGGTGAAGCCGTACCTGATCGCCTACGGGAACGAGCCCACGCGCGAGCGGATCCAGTCGCAGGCCGACCGCGACCGGTTCGACGACACGACCAAGTGCATCCTGTGCGCCTGCTGCACGTCCTCGTGCCCGGTGTACTGGAACGACGGCTCGTACTTCGGCCCGGCCGCGATCGTCAACGCGCACCGCTTCATCTTCGACTCGCGTGACGAAGGCGCCGAAGAGCGGCTGGACATCCTGAACGACTCCGAAGGCGTCTGGCGCTGCCGGACGACCTTCAACTGCACCGACGCCTGCCCGCGCGGGATCCAGGTCACGAAGGCGATCCAAGAGGTCAAACGCGCCCTCCTCTTCAAGCGCGTCTAACCGCTTCCCGCTTTGCGCGTCCGCAAGTCCGCAAGTCCGTGAAGGCCTCCTTCCCTACCCTCAAGGTAGGGAAGGAGGCCTTCACGGCATTCTGGGGTTATCCACAGGACCCCAGTTGTCCACAGGTTCTGGAACTGGGGCTGCCGTGGGCCCGCTTGTGCGAACAGGCTGGGTTACGTGGTCAAAAGGGGGAGATGGGCTCAGCATCCCGAACTGCTGCTAGCGCGAAGCCGTAATGGCGTTGTCCGGGTCACCGACCTGGAATCATTGGAGATGCCCAGCAAGACGATCTACAGCCGATGTTTGCCGGGCGGGCCATGGCAAAGACTCCTTCCCGGAATCGTTCTGCTGCACGATCAGAAACCGACACCGTCGGAACTGATCACCGCCGCACATCTTTACGCGGGGGCGGACGCCTTGCTCACCGGCACTGAGGCCTGCCGGCTCCATGGGCTGCGTCCGTCTGCCTTGCCGGACGCCGAGGGCCTGCATCTCCTGATTCCGCACGATCGGAAGATACGCAGCGTCGGCTTCGTGACTACGGAGCGAACCGTCCGTTTGCCGCCGCCGTCGAACCGGGACGGAGTACCGCTCACGCCGTTGATCCGCGCCACGACTGACGCTGTCCGGCGACTCACGGACCCACTGGTGTCGGAGGAATTGCTCATCGAGGCGATCCAGCAAGGCAGGTGCCACCCCAAGGCCCTGCTGTGGGAACTCGATCACGGCACTCAACGGGGTACCGCTGTGCCCAGGCGTCTGCTGACCGAATGGGTGGACATCCGTTCCATGGCCGAGTCGCGGGCGAAACTGCTCGGCCGAGGGTTGACCACGCCACCCAGCCACTGGAATGCCGAACTGTTCGGCAGTGCGGGGAGGTATTTGGGGCGACCGGACGCGTGGTGGGACGATGTCGGCCTGGCTTGGGAAATCGACTCGTTCGACTTCCATTTCCGCCGCGCCGGATATCAACGAACGGTGGACCGGAACACCCGGTACGCGACTTCCGGGATCATCGTCGTCCAGACGCTGCCTTCGCAGCTGCTGGACGCTCCCAATGCGGTGATCGCGGATCTGGAGACCGCTTGGCGGATCGCGGCAGCTCGCCCACGTCCCGACGTACGCCTCGCTGTCGCCGCCTGAAATTCCGTGAAGGCCTCCTTCCCTACTCTCAGGGTAGGGAAGGAGGCCTTCACGGACCTACCCACTACAAACGAAACCGGGGTCGGCTCACAGAGGTGAGCCGACCCCGGACAAGCGTCGAACTACTTCACCGCGTCCAGAGCGTTGACGCGGCCGTGGCCGTAGTACGAGTTGTTCTTCGCCGGGCCTTCGCAGACCGGCTCGGTGGTGCCGCAAGCGACCGCGTCCGCCTGGTGCTCGAGCAGCCAGGTCAGCAGCTGCGGCGGAGCGCCGCGGAACCGGGAGGCCAGCAGCGCGGCGACACCGGCGGCGTGCGGGGACGCCATCGACGTGCCGCACTTGGTGCCGTAGGCGTCGTTGAAGATCGTCGACAGCGGGCAACCGGCACCCTGACCGGTGGGCGGCAGCTGGGCGCGGTCACCGCCGGGCGCGGTCACCTCGACCTGGCCGGCGCCGAAGTTGCTGTAGGACGACTTCGTGCCCGCGTAACCGATGGCCGACACGGTCACGACGCCTTCGATCGCCTTCGGCAGGATGCCGCAGCTCGAGTCGACGGGGTGCGGGCGGTTCGGGTCGGTGGTCTGCTTGGTGACGTCGAAGCCGCTGTTGCCGGCGGCGGCGACGTTCAGCACGCCGCGGCCGGTCGAGTAGACCACCGCGCGGCGGACGGCTTCGTACGCGGCCGCGTCGCCCGGCTCCTTCGAGCAGTAGAACATGCCCGGGTCGATGTAGTAGCTGTTGTTCGTCACCGGGAAGCGGTGCTTCGCGGCCCACATGAACCCGCAGACGGCGGCTTCGGGGAGGATCAGGCCGTCGTCGTTCACGACCTTGACCGACGCCAGCTTGACGCCGGGCGCGACGCCGGTGAAGCCGCGCGCGGTGTCCTTGCCCGCGATCGTGCCGGCGACGTGCGTGCCGTGGTCGGAGTTCGTCGGCGCCCACGCGGCGGGCGTGGTGTCCGGCGCGCCGGTGTTGCAGCCGGCCGACGCCTTCGGGTCCAGGGCGTTCTTCAGCGCGGGGTGGGTGGGCTCGATGCCCGAGTCCAGCACGCCGACGGTCACCGAGCGGCTGCCACCGGAGATCTTGTTCGCCTCGGGAGCCTGGATCTGCCGCATGTCCCACTGCTGGACCGACAGGTCCTCTTCGGCGGCGACGCTGGTGGTCTCTTCGGTTTCCTTGGTGTCGACGACGGCCGAACGAGCCGCGCGGGACGAGGCCGCGGGCGGGAACGCCACGTCGCGGCCACCCGAGTAGGCGCGGTAGACGCCGATCTTCGCCTGGAAGTCGGCGTTGCGCGAGGTCGCGACCGCGACCCCGATCTCCGGGTAGTACGCCACCTTTTCGCCGCACTTGGCGCGCAGCTCGGTGTCGACCTTGCGCTCAGGGGTCCGCGGGTTGTAGAGCACCACGTAGTTGAACGGCGCGCTCGCGGTGTCGCACTGCGGCGCGGGTGCGGCACTCGCCGACGGGGCCGCGAACACGCTTCCCGCCGCCGCCGCGACGAGCGCGGGGACGAGCAGGCGTCTGATCCGGGACATTCAACCTCCATGATTCGGTGGAGTGAACGTAAGGGAGCAGGCGCCGGGCCACCACCGTCAAAAGGACGACAACCTGATCAGGCGTCAGCCTTTTCCGCATTTCGTGACTTGGCGCCACGAAGCGTGCGCAGACCGATCAGGCCGATGATGGTGCCGAGCACGAACGAGACGACCGTCAGCACGGCGTGCACGATGAAGTAGGCGGTGGGCGAGCCGTCGGCGGCCCACGCGCGGTCGCTGTCCCAGAGGTTCTTGGCGAACGTGATCCAGATGATCCACGACCACACGCCGAAACCCAGCAGGAACATCGAAGTACCTCGCGAAATGCGCATGCCCCTGAGTATGCAGCGAGGGCCGCGACGCTACATTGCTCGGGTGCACAGCGCTATCTCCCGGTCGCTCATGGTCCTCGTTTCCGGTGTGCTCGCCTTCATGGTGACGCCGGTGGCCACAGCCACCCCGAAGCCACCAGCCCAGGCACAGCCGTGCGCGAACAAGTCGACGCCCCCGCCGCCGGTCGACACCTCCGAGAAACCGCGTCCCGGTGAGGCCGTTCCGGCGCCGTTGCCCGTCCCGCCCGCGCCGGTGGGTGGCGACCGGATGGCCGAATGCGGGCTCGTGCTCCCGAAGCGCGCGCTGAACCCGCCCGAGGGGACCACCGCCGCGTCGTGGGTGCTGCAGGACCTCGAAACCGGCGACATCATCGCCGCGAAGGACCCGCACGCCCGCCACCGGCCGGCGTCGCTGATCAAGACGCTGCTCGCGCTGGTCGCGGTCACCGAACTGACGCCGCCCAAGCTCATCACCCCGACCAAGGAGGACGCCGAGCAGGAGTGCACCTGCGTCGGCATCGCCGCCGGTAACCAGTACACAGTGGACCAGCTGCTGCACGGGTTGCTGATGCATTCCGGCAACGACGTGGCGCACGCGCTCGCCACCGCGCTGGGTGGCGTCGACGCCACCGTCGGGAAGATGAACGCCATGGCCGCCCGCATCGGCGCCATGGACACGCGGGCGGCGACGCCGTCCGGGCTCGACGGGCCCGGCATGTCGACCTCGGCCTACGACATGAGCCTGATCTTCCACTACGCGATGAAGCAGCCGGAATTCGCGCAGGTGGTCAAGACCAAGAGCTTCGAAATCCCGGCCATCGGCGGAAAACCGGCGATTCCGGTCTACAACGACAACAAGCTTCTCGGTGCTTATCCCGGATTCCTCGGCGGGAAGACCGGCTTCACCGACGACGCGCGCCACACCTACGTCGGCGGCGCGCTCCAGAACGGTCACCGGGTCGCGGTCGTGCTGCTTCGCGCCGAGCAGCGGCCGACGCGGGTTTCAGATCAGGCCGCGAAGCTGCTGGACTACGGGATCGCGCTGCGCGAGGCGAAGGCCGAATCCGTCGGGCGGATCGAGTACAAGGCGACGGAAACCACGGACGTCGGCGCCAGTCAGGCCGCGCCGAATGCCGACAACGCGTCGAACAGCGGTGCCGCGGCCGCCGCCGAAGATCCGTTCGGGACGACGGGCTGGATCATCACACTGGTCGTCTTCCTGATCATCGTCGTCGCGTTCGTCATCGGCCATCAGCGCAAGAAGGCGCTCACCGACAACTGAGTCTCACTTCCGCTTGCCGAGCCAGCCCAAAAGCGCGCCGGTCGCGAAAGCCCCGCCGACGGCACCGAGCCCCGGCCCCTGCTGCACGACCACCCTCGGGTGAATGGACACGGGGGCGGGTGGCTCGACGACGGTCGACATGTTCTCCTTCGCCGTCGCCGTCCACGCGGTGACGAACAGCAGGAACCGCGAAACGAGGTTCGCGAACACGAGCAGGCCGATCACCGGGCCGAACAACGTGAACGCCGGTGATTTCGTGACGCTGCCGAGGTAGAGGGTCGCGGCCTGCTGGAGCACGATAAACCCGACCGAGGCGAATACCGCGCCCTTGACCGCACTGCGCAACGCGACGTGCTCACGCGGGAGCCGCGCGATGACCCACAGGAACACCAGGGTGTTCGCGGCGAGGCCGAGCAGGATCGTCGCGACCTTCAACAGGAACACGGCCCAGCCCTGGTTCTCCAGGCCGACGAGTTCGAGCAGGAACCGGCCGACGCCGCTGCCCGCCGCGGTGAGCCCGAACGAGACCACCAGCGCGACGCCGAGTCCGACCAGGGACAGCAGGTCCTTGATCGTCGTCGACACCAACGGAAGCTGCTGTTTCTCCTGGCCCCATTGGGCGGTCAGCGCGTCACGCAGGTTCGTCATCCAGCCGACGCCGGAGTACAACGCGAGCAGCAGGCCGAAAACCCCGATACCACCGCCGGACTCCAGCGCCGCCTTGATGATGCTGCCGACCAGATCGCTCAGTCCGGCGGGTACCGATTTCTGGATGCCGTCGATGAGCTGGTTCGTCACCACCTGATCGCCGGCGAGCACGATCCCGAGGATCGCGAAGGCGACCATAAGGATCGGGATCACCGAAAGCACACTGAAGTAGGTGATCGCGGCGGCGTAGTGGTTGCCGTAGCGCTCGGTGAAGGCGTCGTTCGCCCGGAGGAGGTGATCGAACCAGCCGTACTTCCGCCTCAACCGGGGTAGCAGCTTGTCCTCGTCCGGCTTCGTGCCGTCATCTTTCGCCACCTGTTGACGCTAACCACGCCCAGGCGCACTCGCAGTGCGAATCAGCCTGCCGGGGGAAGGAAACCGATGTTCTCGTAGACGTTCCGCAAAGTCACCGAAGCGACTTCCCTGGCTCGTTGCGCACCGAGGGCAAGCGCCTTGTCGAGCTCCGCGACGTCGTCCATATAGGCCTGCACGCGCTCCTGCACCGGGGTGACCCAGTCGACGAACGCCTCGGCGACGCCCTTCTTCAGATCGCCGTAACCCTTGCCCTCGAAGGCGGTTTCGAGTTCGGCGACCGGCTGGTCGGTCAGCGCGGAGAGGATCGTCAGCAGGTTCGAGACGCCCGGCTTGTTCTCGGTGTCGAAGACGATCTCGCGGCCGGTGTCGGTGACCGCCGAACGCACCTTCTTCGCCGACTTCTTCGGGTCTTCGAGCAGTTCGATGAGGCCGTTGCCGGTCGACGAGGACTTGCTCATCTTCGCGGTCGGGTCCTGCAGGTCGTAGATCTTCGCCGTGTCCTTGACGATATGCGGCTCCGGCACGGTGAACGTCTTGCCGTAGCGGTTGTTGAACCGCTGCGCGAGATTGCGCGTCAGCTCCAGGTGCTGGCGCTGGTCCTCGCCGACGGGGACCTCGTTCGCCTGGTACAGCAGGATGTCCGCGGCCTGCAGGACCGGGTAGGTGAACAAGCCGACGCTGGCGCGATCCGTGCCCTGCTTCGCCGCCTTGTCCTTGAACTGCGTCATCCGGCTGGCTTCGCCGAACCCGGTCTGGCATTCGAGCACCCAGCCGAGCTGGGCGTGCTCGGGCACGTGGCTCTGGACGAACAGCGCGCTGCGTGCCGGATCGACACCGAGCGCGAGCAGCTGCGCGGCCGAGCGGCGCGTGCGGTCGAGCAGCACCTTCGGGTCCTGCTCGACGGTGATCGCGTGCAGGTCGACAACCATGTAGAAGGTGTCGTGGGTGTCCTGCAGCCGCACCCATTGCCGCAGCGCACCCAGGTAGTTGCCCAGGTGGAACGAGTCGGCGGTCGGCTGGATCCCGGAGAGCACCCGCGGGCGCTTCAGTTCGTCGGACACGCTCGGATTCTGTCAGGCCGCGCAGTGGCTGGTCATCCGCCCTCGCCCCGACCGGAACGCCTAAACGGTTAAACACGACATACTTCCGACGGTTCTGGGCGCGGTGTCCGATTCCTAGCGTTCATGGCACCGGATCATCCGGCCACACCGAAGGAGAACCCAGATGAAGGCACGATCCCTGCTGATGGGCTTGGCCATCGCGGCTGCGGCCGTCTTCACCCTCCCCGGCGTCGCGACCGCGGCCGAGCCCACCGGCGGCGTCCAGCCGAACATCGTCGGCGGCGGGAACGCGACCCAGGTCTACCCGTTCATGGTGTCCCAGCAGTCGAGCAGCGGCGGGCACCAATGTGGTGGCTCACTGATCAGTTCGACCTGGGTGGTCACCGCGAAGCACTGTGGCACGCCGTACCAGGTACGCGTCGGGACCACGAACCGCACCAGCGGCGGCACCGTGGCCCGCGTGGCCCAGCGGATCGCCCACCCGAGCGCCGACCTGGCGCTGCTGCGGCTCTCGACGGCGGTGTCGCAGGCGCCGGTCACGATCGCCGCTTCGTCCGGGGCCGTCGGCACCGCGACGCGGATCATCGGCTGGGGTCAGACCTGCGCCCCGCAGGGCGGTTGCGGTGCCCCGATCACCCTGCAGGAGCTGAACACCTCGATCGTCGCCGACAACAAGTGCCTCGGCATCAGCGGCGCGAGCGAGATCTGCACCAACAACCCCGGCGGGAACAAGGGCGCCTGCTACGGCGACTCGGGTGGCCCGCAGGTCAAGCAGGTCAACGGTGTCTGGCAGCTGGTCGGCGCCACCAGCCGCGCCGGGAACAACAGCAGCACCTGCGCGACCGGGCCGTCGATCTACGTGGA
This sequence comes from Amycolatopsis sp. cmx-4-19, assembly GCA_049998115.1. Lineage (GTDB taxonomy): Bacteria > Actinomycetota > Actinomycetes > Mycobacteriales > Pseudonocardiaceae > Amycolatopsis. Next base: position 118,088 of record JAEBEO010000005.1, read on the forward strand.
CGTCCCCTACTTCCGCAGCTGGATCACCAGCAACACCGGAGTCTGATCCGGTTCCCGCGTCGCCCCACCGTCCCCTGGGGCGACGCGGTCCCAGCCGGTTCAGCAACGAACCGTGCGGAAGTTCGAAGAGCCGCTCCAGCAGCACGACCGCCTTCAGGGAGTCGCACCGCTCGGGGCGGCTTCTTCCCGTTCGCCAGTAGCTCAAGGTCGCGATGCTGACCCGGACGCCCTGCTGGGCGAGCCGGTGGCGGATCCGATCGAGCCCGAGACCGCTGTCCGCGATGGCCCGGTCCAAGGCTCGGGGGAAGGGATCCCCCGGCCGGTTGCGACGCCGCGTGACCGTCATGGACCCGAGCGTGGCGATCAGCGCCCGCCTAAACAATCCGGGCGGGACTAGGTGTCCCTACCCAAGAAATCCGACAACCCGCCTTTAGCGGGCTAATCGCGATCCGGCCCTCCCCCACGCTCCCCCGCCGCCGACCTGCGTTTAGCGGGCTAATCGCGATCTGGGCGGGGTCCAGGCCAGATCGCCTTTAGCGGGCTAAACGCGATCCCCGGGCGGGGGTGCCTGGGCGAGGCAGGATCGCGTTTCGCGGGCTAAGTGTGCTCTGCGGGCGGTTGCGGCCAGATCGCGCTTAGGGGGCTAAACGCAGGTCGGCGCACGAAAGGGGCGCAGGTCAGGGGTGTCGAGGGTGGCTGAGGACGTCGTCCTTCGCGAGAACGGCTTCGGCCATCGCGGCGACGTCCGGGATGGCGGACCGGACCGGGGTGAGGGCAGCAGGGGCTGCGGGGACGGCGGCGCGCGCCTTGCGACGCTGGCGCAAGACACCGAAGGCCATGCCGACGATGCCGAGTGCGACGGCGACCAGGCCGACCGGGCCCAAGAGTCCGAACGCCATCTCCGAGCGCGAGGTCGACTCCGCGGCCGACGCCGGGACGGCGCCCGCGACGAGCAGCGCGACCGGGATCGCGACGACCGCCGCGACCCTGGCGGCGGGCAGAGCCGACCGCATCAGGAGATGAACTGGGTTCCGCACCGGAGTGCCTCCCGTGACGTGACATTGCTGAACCGGAACGCTAACCCGAACGAGTGAGCATTTCCAGGTTGCTGGCCAAAAAACTACCAAGCGTGTCAAGACCTGTGGGTTCTGATCAACTCGGGGTACGAGGCTAGCCCCTCGCAGGGGGGATCTTTCGAGCACCCCTCGTCTCAAAGTCGTCATGACCCCCATTCGTTTCTGACAAAACAGGACAGGGTTAGACCGTTCGGATGTCGCCACGGGGCCGAACAGGGAAGATCCGACTTCCTTCGGTTGGTTTCTTGTCCGCAATGGTCTATACCTATTGGCCATACCCCTTAAAAGGTATAGACCAATATCCCTGCATGGTCCCCTCGTACGAAGGAGCCACCGATGTCTCTTCGACGTATTCTCGCGGCAGTCGCCGCCACCTTCGCCGCCACCACGGTCGCCGTGGTGGTCCCGGCCCAGTCCGCCTCCGCGGCCGACTGCGTGGCTCCGTGGAAGGCGAGCTCGGTCTACCGGGGCGGCAACACCGCCTCCCACAACGGGCACAACTGGTCCGCGAAGTGGTGGACACAGAACGAAATCCCGGGCTCGGCGCAGGTGTGGGCCGACCAGGGCGCCTGTGGCGGCGGGTCGCAGAACCCGTCCGACTTCGTGGTCAGCGAAGCCCAGTTCAACCAGATGTTCCCGGGCCGGAACTCCTTCTACACCTACAACGGCCTGGTCACCGCCCTGAGTGCGTACCCGGCCTTCGCGGGCACGGGCAGCGACACCGTCAAGAAGCAGGAGGCCGCGGCCTTCCTCGCGAACGTCAGCCACGAGACCGGCGGCCTGGTCTACGTCGTCGAGCAGAACCAGGCCAACTACCCGCACTATTGCGACACCAGCCAGTCCTACGGCTGCCCGGCGGGCAACGCGGCGTACTACGGCCGCGGCCCGATCCAGTTGAGCTGGAACTTCAACTACAAGGCCGCAGGCGACGCGCTGGGCCTGCCGCTGCTGACCAACCCGTGGCTGGTGCAGAACGACGCGGCGGTCGCCTGGAAGACCGGCATCTGGTACTGGATGACGCAGAACGGCCCGGGCACGATGACCCCGCACGACGCGATGGTCAACAGCCGCGGCTTCGGCGAGACCATCCGCAGCATCAACGGCAGCCTGGAGTGCAACGGCGGCAACCCCGGCCAGGTGCAGAGCCGCGTGAGCAAGTACCAGCAGTTCACCGGCATCCTCGGCGTCAGCCCCGGCGGCAACCTGTCCTGCTGACCCGTCCAACGAACCGAAGGGGCCCTTCACCGCAGGTGAAGGGCCCCTTCGTCATTCAAGAGAGGCAAGCAGCCGGCGCAGCGAAGCGTCCAGGACGTCAAGATCCTCCCCGAGCGGCGAAAGCAGCTTCGCGACGTTCGCGGTGTGCTCACTCATCGCGGCGTCGACGACCTCGAAGCCACGCTCGGTGAGCGAGACCCGGAAACTGCGCCGATCCTCCGGATCGAGTGCGCGCTCGACCAGTCCCGCCACCTCGAGCCGGTCGATCCTGCTGGTCATCCCGGCCCTCGACATCATCAGTGTCGCGGACAGCTCGGACGGCATCAGCGTGTACGGCTTCCCGGACCGCCGAAGAGCCGCCAGCACGTCGAACTCCCCCTGCTTCAGGCCGTGTCTCGCGAACACGGCCTCCACCAGCGGCGTCGTCAGCATCACCACCCGGCCCAGTCGTCCGGCGACCCCTATCGCGGTCAAGTCCAGTTCCGGCCGTTCCCGTCGCCACGCGCCGACCACCGCGTCGATCGCGTCGGCGTTCTTCTCTTCGCTCACGACCGAAGTCTATTCGACAGGAGATAGTTTGACAGCGAACTATCAGCCGTGGAACTATTCGAATATGACACAGCGCACCGAAACCCGCGAGCCCGTCCTCGTCCGAGCCGCCGAAGCCGAGACCGTCGGCGCGGCCCCCACCCTCGTCACGCTGCTCGCCGACGTCTCGACCACAGGCGGGGTCATGAGCAGCGCGAGAACGCAACTGGGCGTCGGCGCCGACGGCGCGTCACCGCACTACCACACGGGCTCAGCGGAGATGTTCTTCATGCTCGGCGGAAAACTGGAAGTCCTTGTGGGAGAAGAGATCCTCACCGTTTCCGAAGGCGACATGCTCGTCGTCCCACCCCTGACCACGCACGCTTTCCGCGCGGCGGTGGACGCGCCGGCGGACGTGCTGATCGTGTTCATCCCCGGCGTGGATCGGTTCGACTACTTCCGGCTGCTGGAGAAGGTCGGCCACGGCAAGGCGACCATCCAGGATCTCTTGGACAGTCAGGAAAAGTTCGACAACCACTTCGTCGAGAGTCCGGCGTGGACGGAGACGGCGAAGGCCCGTCAGTAGCCGCGCGGCGGATAGCCCTGCGGTGGGTATCCGGGTGGCGGGTACTGAGGCGGCGGATACGGCGGTGGATATGGCTGCTGCGGCGGGTATCCGGGGTGCTGTGGCGGCTGCCCGTACTGCGGCGGGGGCGGATACTGCTGCGGATATCCGGGATTCTGCGGCGGATACGGCTGCTGCGGGTACTGGGCTTGCGCCGGATACTGGGGCCTCGGCGGTTGAGGCTGCCCGCCACCGAGAGCAAAAGGCAGCTGTGACACCAGGTGTGCGAGCTTGCCCAGCGTCGCGAGCACGTCCTCCGGCTTGGTCCGGCCGAACGTCGGGTTCTCGACGTAGACCAGTTCACTCCCCACCAGCGACCAGGTGTGCAGCTTCGACGACCGCATCAGACCGGCGACCTGCGGGGTGAGCACGCCGACCGCGACGTTCGGGTCGGTGTCGATCAGCTTGTACCAGCGGTTGAACTTGCGGTCCGCGGTGGCGGGCTCGGGATACTTCTCGACGTCCCAAGCGGATTCGATACTGGACACTATTTGGAAGTTCGGCATCGGCGCGGGCAGCGCGACCACCCAGACCGTGTCGATGGAGATCGTGTCGAGCTCGTTGACCTTCTTGTTGGTCCACCGGGTGTGGACGCTCGTGACCGTCGGGCGGCGATGGTAGTCGAAGACGCTGAAGCGCAGCCCCTGGTACGCGCCGCTCAGCGCGCCGAACGCCATCCGCTTGTCACCGCGCTGATTGAACGGCAGCACCGTCCAGCGCTCCAGGAGGTTCGGCGCGTCCGGGCTGAACTCCCACCCGTACTGACCGGACATCTGGTAGCGCTCGGCGTTCGTCGCCTCGACACGCCTGGCTTCGTTCGTCTCCATGACAAATCCAGGTTAGCCGGAATACGTCGCCGTCACCGGCGCGTGGTCGGACCACCGCTGGTCGTAGGACTCGGCGCGCTCGACCACGACCGACGTGCACCGCTCGGCCAGCCCCGGAGTCGCGATCTGGCAGTCGATGCGCCAGCCCGAGTCGTTGTCGAACGCCTTCCCCCGGTACGACCACCAGGTGTACGGGCCGGGGCCCTCCGGGTCGAGTTTCCGCTGTACGTCGACATACCCGGCTTCGGTGAACACCCGGCCGAGCCACTCCCGCTCCTCCGGAAGGAAGCCCGAGCTCTTCTGGTTCCCGCGCCAGTTCTTCAGATCGTTCTTCTCGTAGGCGATGTTCCAGTCGCCGACGACGACCACCTCGCGGCCACCGGCCTCGGCCTTGGCGCGCAGGTCCACGAGGTAGGGCAGGAACGTCGCCATGAAGCGCTCCTTCTCGTCCTGTCGTGGCGTGCCGACGTCGCCGCTGGGCAGGTACAGGCTCGCGACGACGACGTTCGGCAGGTGGATCTCGGCATACCGGCCGCTGTCCTCGAATTCGGGCTCGCCGAAGCCGATGCGGACCTCTTCCGGCTCCGCGCGGCTGAAGAGCATGACGCCGTTGCGCCCCTTCTGCGCTGACGGCGCGTGCACCACATGCCAGCCTTCGGGCGCGGCGGCACCGGCCGGGAGCTCGTTCAGCTCGGCCCGGACCTCCTGGCAGGCGACGACGTCGGCCTTCGTGGAGGCGAGCCACTCGACGAAGCCCTTTTTCGCGGCGGCACGGAGGCCGTTGACATTCACAGTGGAGACGGTCAGCACCCTTCGCACGCTACCCGGAGGGTCCGACAGAACGGGCAGGGGTTGAGCCGGGCGGACAGGTCGCGTTCGGGGCGATCCGCGACCTCCCGCGGCGACGGGGCCATCGCGAACTCCGGCGACCGGGAGCGCGACACGACGCCGACCTGCGTTTAGCGGGCTAAAGGCGATCCGGGGTCACGGGCCGCACTGGGAGCCTTCGACCGGGGGCGCGTACTGGGCGGAGACCCACTTGCCCTCGGAGACCTTGCGGAAGCCGTTCTCGACGACCGGCTGCGCGTTGATCTTCGCGTCCTTGACGTACTTGCCGACGATCTTCTGACCGCCGGGGGTGTCGCGCGCGTTGAGCACGTCCGCGGTCACCACGACCTGGCAACCGGTCGGGCTCGAAGCGCTGGACTCCCTGTCCTGCCCCGAGATGGCGACGACGACGATCAGTGCGACGCCGGCGCCGATGAACAAGACCGGTTTCGAGATGGCCATGACGGTCGCTCCTCGAACGTGGGAATCGTTTTCTTCCTCGACCAGAGTGGCAGAAGCCGGCGCGGGCGCCCAGATCCAGGATTGCCAACCACCCGGAGGCGCCAACCCACGCCGCTCGTGTACTACCCACCGTCACGGACCCGTGGTATGTCCCGGCGGCGGGACGGGAAAGGCCCCCTTCCCGCGCCTGACGCGGGGAAGGGGGCCTTCACGGGCTTACGGCGAAGCTCAGCCCTGGGCGATCTTCTTGGAGAGGTTGGCGTCCAGCGTCGCGAGGAACTCCTCGGTGGTCTGGAACGGCTGCTCCTTGCTGATCAGCAGCGCGAGGTCCTTGGTCATCTTGCCGCTCTCGACGGTCTCGACGACGACCTGCTCCAGCTTGTTCGCGAACCCGATCAGCTCCGGGTTCGAGTCCAGCTTGCCGCGGTGCTCGAGGCCACGGGTCCACGCGTAGATGGACGCGATCGGGTTGGTCGAGGTCGGCTTGCCCTGCTGGTGCTGGCGGTAGTGCCGGGTCACCGTGCCGTGCGCGGCCTCGGCCTCGACGGTCCTGCCGTCCGGCGTACGCAGCACCGAGGTCATCAGGCCCAGCGAGCCGAAGCCCTGCGCGACCGTGTCGGACTGCACGTCACCGTCGTAGTTCTTGCAGGCCCAGACGTAGCCGCCCTCCCACTTCATCGCCGCCGCGACCATGTCGTCGATCAGGCGGTGCTCGTAGGAGATGCCCTTGGCGTCGAAGTCGGCCTTGAACTCGGCCTGGTAGATCTCCTCGAACACGTCCTTGAACATGCCGTCGTAGGCCTTGAGGATGGTGTTCTTGGTCGACATGTAGACCGGGTACTCACGGTCGAGGCCGTACTGCAGCGAGGCGCGCGCGAAGTCCTCGATGGACTTGCGGTAGTTGTACATGCCCATGGCGACGCCGCCGCCCTCGGGGAACTTCGCGACCTCGAACTCCATCGGCTCGGAGCCGTCGTCCGGGGTGTAGCTGATGGTCAGCGTGCCGGGACCGGGGACCTTGAAGTTGGTCGCCTTGTACTGGTCGCCGTGCGCGTGACGGCCGATGATGATCGGCTTGGTCCAGCCGGGCACCAGGCGCGGGATGTTCTGGATGACGATCGGCTCGCGGAAGATGACGCCGCCGAGGATGTTGCGGATCGTGCCGTTGGGCGAGAGCCACATCTTCTTCAGGCCGAACTCTTCGACGCGCGCCTCGTCCGGCGTGATCGTGGCGCACTTGACGCCGACGCCGTGCTTCTTGATGGCGTTGGCGGAGTCGATGGTGATCTGGTCGTCGGTGCGGTCCCGCTCCTCGATGCCCAGGTCGTAGTACTCGAGGTTGAGGTCCAGGTAGGGGTGGACCAGCTTGTCCTTGATGAACTGCCAGATAATGCGGGTCATCTCATCGCCGTCGAGCTCGACGACGGTGCCCTGGACCTTGATCTTGGCCATGAGCGGCGGTGCTCCTTCCGCGGATCTTCGCGTTCTTCTTCAGTCTCTCCGGTAGCGGTACGAGCGTACTGCTTAACGGCCCTGGATGGTTCCAGTAGTGGTCGGTATCAAGTCTCCACGAGGCCGATGTGGCCGACGTCACCCGGTCGTACGACGGCCATCCGGCCGTCACGGGACACGCGGTGACCGCGACATCATCGAGCCGCACGCTTTCGACGGCCACCGGAAAGGCGGTCCCCATGTCCACCAACCCCTACGCGGTACCACCCCACGAGCAACCTCGCGCACCTGAGCCCATCGTCCAGCCCCGTCCGGCGAGCAGGGCCGTGCCCCGGGTGATCAGCGCGCTGGGCGGGGTGCTGCTGACGCCGGTCGCGCTCGGGCTGGTGATCTACGGCGGCACGCGGCTACAGCGACTGTTCTCGCAGGGCTTCACCGTCGGCGAAGACCCGCTCGACCTGATCCTGCTGCTCCTCGGTGGCGTTCTCCTGCTCGGTGTCGCGCTCCTCGGGGCGCTTTCCGGGATCGGACCGGCGATCGGCGGGCTGATCTGGGGTGTGCTGCCGGGGCTGAGCGTCCTCGCGGCGCCTCGGGACGTCCTCGGCCTCATGTACGACGTCGGCAGCCTGGAGTTCGCCAACGGCCTGGTGACCTGGCTGGTGCTGGGCGCCCTGATCGGAAGCGGGTTCCTGCTCGTCGGGGCCGGCCTGGCCGGGACCCTCGCCCGCCGCCGCACCCCCACCGACCTGCGTTTAGCCCCCTAAGTGCGATCTGGCCGAGATCGATGTGAACCGGAGGGGGCCGCCGGCCGTAGTCCGGTAAGGGAGGTGGCCCATGTCGACGCACCGGCACGTCGCGCAGTACAAGGACGAGGACTACCAGGAGTACGGCGAGTACGACCAGCAGCCTTACAAGGACCCGCGCAGGCCCTACGAGGACGTCGAGTCGTACGAACCGTACGAGCCGCTCGACGACGACCTGGGCGCCGAAGAGAGCCGTGCGGGCCGAGGTGCGCGACGCGCGCTCAGCGGCGCGGGCGGCCTGATCCTGACCCCGGTCGCCCTCGGCCTGCTGGCCTGGGGCGGTCTGCGGCAGCAGATGCTCGTCCAGGCGACGCTCAGCACCCAGCGTGACGCCTTCAGCATCGGCCTGCTCGTCGGCGGCGGGATCCTGCTGCTGGCGGTCGGGTTGCTCGGCGCGCTCTCGGCGACCGGCCCGATCCTCGGCGGTCTCGTCTGGGGCGTCGCACCCGGAGTGGCCACCGTCGCGGTCCCGGAATGGGGCTTCCAGCTGGTGAAATACCTCCCGCAAAACGACGTGACCTACGGCGTCACGAGCTGGCTCTTCATCGGCGGCCTGCTCGGGACGGGCTTCCTCCTGATCGGCGCGGGCCTCGCGTCGAGACTCGCCCGAAAGCGCCGCTGACCGGGCTGAGACCATCGGCGCATGGGATTGTTCACCGTTCCTGAAGCCCGCGCCGAACTCGCCCGGCTACGCCCCGTGCTCGACGAGCTCGTCCGCCTCCGCGCCGACGCCGCCGAACTCGCCGCGTCGCTGCGCCCGGGCGGCCGCGAGACCGCGCTCGGCGGGATGCCGGAGTGGAAGGCCGCGCAGGCCCGGCTGGACGATCTGATGACCACCGTCCAGCGGACGGGTGCGGAACTGAAGGGGTTCGCCCCGCTCCTGATCGACTTCCCCGCCGAACTCGAGGGCGCCGACGTCCTGCTCTGCTGGCTCGAAGGCGACCGGGAACTGTGCTGGTACCACCGTCTTGACCTCGGTTTCGCCGGACGACGCCGGTTGCCGGACAGGGGCGCCGTCGTGAGCGAGGAGATCGCGGCGGGCCTGTTCGACGGCGTCGCCGCCCACTACGACGAAGACGCTTTCCACGGCCTCGTCGCCGAAGCGCTCGTCGACGGTCTCGGCTGCACGACACCCGAGCACGTCCTCGACGTCGCGACCGGAACCGGCGTCGCCGCGTTCGCCGCGCTTCGCCTGGAGCCGGGTGAAGTGCTCGCGATCGACATCTCGCCGGGCATGATCGCGCGAGCCGAGGCGAAGGCCGCGGAACTGGATCCCGCGAACCGCATCACCTGGCAGGTCGCGTCCGCGGTGCCGTCGCCGGTGGAGGACGAAGGCGCGGACGCCGTGCTGTGCGCGTCCTCGCTGCATTTCCTCGGCGCGGCCGCGCTCCGTGACTGGCTGCGGGCGCTGCGACCCGGCGGCCGGGTGGGCTTCAGCCTGCCGTCGGCGGAGACGTTCCGGCCGTCCGAAGCGTTCGCCGCGATCGTCCCCGCGGATCTGAAGCTCCCGGAAACCGAGGACGACGCGGCCGGACTGGCCTCCGAAGCGGGCTTCACCGAGGTGACGGTGCAACGGTTGGACGTCGAGGACGGTGACCGGGTCCGGTCGGTGTTCGTGGTGCACGCGACCAAACCCGGCCGGTAGTCCTTAGAGCGGCGCGACGAACGGCACGCACTGCGGCGCGGGCGCGTTCTTCGGGTCGAGCGCCTTGAGGATCAGGCCCGTCACGTTCGGGTCGATCGCCTGGCCCAGGTGCCCGGACGCGTCGACGCCGCACTTGTCCTGCAGCACGATGTCGGTCGTGCCCGGTTCGCCGAGGACCCCGCTGGTGTACGGCGTCACGACGCGGTCGTAGCGGCTGACGATGCTCGTGTACGTCGGCCCCGGCACGGCCACGCCGCCCCGGGCGAGGTCGTCGAGGAAGTCCGACGGCGCGAGATATTCACGGCACGCTCCGCAGACGCCGTCAGCGAGCAGGTCGAGACCCGGGATCGACAGGACGGCCTTGGCCAGCCCGGAAAGCCCGTTGAGCGACGTACCCTTGAAGTTCGAGCCGAAGCCGACGAAATGCTTCACTTTCGCCGCACCGCCCTCGTATTTGAGGTAGTACGCGGGCATCGTGGTGCCCTCGGAGTGCCCGACGATGTCGACCTTGTCCGCGCCGGTGCTCGTCCGCGCCGGTGCTCGTCCGCACGCGGTCGACGAACGCGCCGAGTTCGACGGCGCTCTCGCGCATGGAGGCCATGCCTCCGGACAGTTGCCCGCCGAGAGCGGTGGCGCCGTAGGTCAGCGAGTAGACGCAGTAACCGGCATTTTTGAGCTTCGGGGCGTGGAAGAACCAGTTGGTGGTCGCGTTGCCGCCGAGACCGTGCACCAGCACGACGGGCTCGGCATGTTTCGTGCTCGGTGCGCACGACCAGTCGTTCCAGCCGCTCGACGGCGCCGCGCTCGCCACCGCGGGGGCGGCGATCGTGAACGTCAAGGCCGCGACAAGCGTGGTGAGGATCTTTCTGGTCTTCGTGGCACCGCCGTTGGTGACCCGAGCCCGCATCCCTGCCTCCGGTTACTCGTCAGTATGTGATCGGGTCATCGTGCGTCACAAACGACTGGACGAAACCGGGACAAAGATCAGACTTCCGCACCGCTTCTTGTGAACGATCACAACGGCAGCAGCACTCGCCGCTCGATCGGGCTGGACATGACGATCGACGTCGTGGTGGAGCCCAGCACGGAGAGGTCCTCGAGCAGCTCCTCCAGATGTGTGGTGTCGCGGACGGCGATCTTGAGGATCCAGCAGTCCTCCCCCACCACATGGTGCAATTCGAGGATTTCAGGGCGGTCCATGATCTTCCGCGTGCGCGGATGCCGGATGCCGAACCCGCCGTGCGGCGCCATCCGCACGAACGCCCGCAGCACGAGGCCGACCCCGGACGGCGTGACGAGAGCGGTGTAGCCGGTGATCGTGCCCTCGGCTTCGAGCCGTTTGACCCGCTCCCCGACGGCCGCCGGGCTCAGCGAAACGCGGCGGCCGAGTTCGCTCAGGGTGATGCGGCCTTCCCTCTGGAGAAGTTCAAGGAGGCTTCGGTCGATCACGTCCAGTGAGCTTTCAGTCGAATCGCGATTCTGCCGTTGTTCTTTCAGCAATCCCGCTGATTCACCCATGACTTCCCCTTCTTACGGCCGGATCGCCACCGTAACACTTGTGGGTATGAAGAAAGTGCTCGTTCTGGGCGGGAGCCGGTACTTCGGCCGCGGGGTGGTCGAGCGGCTGCGCGACGCCGGACACGACGTCACCGTGCTCAACCGCGGGTCGGCACCCGCGCCGACGGGGGTCGCCCACCTGATCGCCGACCGTGACGACGAAGCCGGGCTCGCGGCCGTGCTGGGTTCGCGTTCCTTCGACGTCGTGCTCGACCAGATCTGCTACACGCCGACCCAAGCCGCGATCGCACGACGCGTGCTCCGGACGGCCAGATACGTGATGACGTCCACGATCGACGTCTACGACCAGGTCCGGACGGCCGTCCCGATGACCGAATCCCTGCTCGCCGCGTCCCCGGTCGACTTCGGACGTCCTTGGCACGACACGGATTTCCTCGAAGCCCACTACGGCGAGGGCAAGCGTCAGGCCGAGGCCGCCTTCGGCGGCGGTGACGTGCCGTTCGCGTCCGTGCGCGTCGCGCACGTCCTCGGCGGCGACGATTTCACCGGACGGCTGCGGTACTACGTCGAACGACTGGACGCGGGTGAAGCCATCGACGTCCACGCGGTCTCCCGGCCGACGACGTTCATCCATCAGCGTGAGATCGAGGACTTCCTCGCCTGGGCCACTACCGCAGACTTCACCGGCCCGGTCAACGCCGGATCGCACGGCGAACTGTCCGCCAGGGACATCGCCCGCGCCATCGTGGTCGAACCCCGGTTCCGGATCGTCGAGCACGACGCGTCGCCGTACTCCTTCGACCGGTACGCCGTCCTCGACACCTCACGAGCGACCGGGCTCGGATTTTCCTTCTCCACCACCACGGACTGGCTCGGCGAAGCCATCGAAGAAATCCGAAAGGGTTAAGCGCATGCGTTACCGCAGCATTGGGGACGTCGAGGTCAGTGCGATCGGGCTGGGTGGGATGCCGCTGTCGATCGAGGGGCGCCCGGACCGCGAGCGCGCCGTCGCCACCGTCCACGCCGCGTTGGACGCCGGGATCACGCTGATCGACACGGCCGACTCCTATCACTGGCACGCGGGCGAAATCGGCCACAACGAAGCACTGGTCGCCGACGCGCTGGCCACTTACGGCGGTGACGCGGACGCGGTGCTCGTCGCGACCAAGGGCGGCCGCGGCAGGCCCGGCGACGGCTCGTGGACCGTGACCGGGACACCCTCGCACCTCAGGAACGCCTGCGAAGGCTCCCTGAAGCGGCTCGGTGTCGACGCGATCGGGCTGTATCAGTTGCACAAACCCGACGAGGCCGTGCCGTGGGCGGAGTCCGTCGGCGCGATCAAGGACCTGGCCGACGAAGGCAAGATCCGGCTCGCCGGAGTGTCCAATGTGTCCAGCGCGCAGATCCTCGAAGCACGCGAAATCCTCGGCGACAAGCTGGTTTCGGTGCAGAACGAGCACTCACCCGCCCAGCTGGTGCACGAGCCGGAACTGGCGTTGTGCACGGAACTCGGGCTCGCCTACCTCCCGTGGGGGCCGCTCGGCGGCATCGACGGCGCCACGGCTTTCCACGCGGTCGCCGAAGAACGGGGCGTCAGCCCGCAGCGGGTATGCCTGGCGTGGCTGCTCGCGAAGTCGCCGTCGATGATCGCGATCCCCGGCTCCACGAGGCCGGTGACCATCCGTGATTCGGCCGCCGCGGCCGATCTCGTGCTCACCGCCGAAGACCTCGCCCGGCTTCCGTGATCAAGCTCCGGCCACCAGGGTGACGCCGAGCGTGATCATCGTCGCGGCGACCAGGCCGTCCAGCATCCGCCACGACGACGGTTCGCGGAAGAACCCGCTGAGCAGGCGCGCACCGAAACCGAGCGCCAGGAACCAGAGCACGCTGGCCGAAACCGCACCGGCGCCGAACGCCCATCGGCCGCCGCCGTGCCCGGCGGCGATCGCGCCGAGCAGGAGCAGGGTGTCCAGGTAGACGTGCGGGTTGAGCCAAGTGATCGCCAGGGTGGTCAGGACGATGCGGCGCAGCGATCCGCCGGTCTCCGGGCCACTGGTTTCCAGCGCCGCCGGTTTGAAAGCCCTTCGCGCGGCGAGAGCGCCATAGCAGAGAAGGAACGCTCCGCCGACCAGCGCGACGATGGTCAGCGCTTCCGGCGAGGTCCCTACCAGCGCGCCGACCCCGCCGACGCCGAGGCTGACCAGGATGGCGTCCGAGACGATGCAGATCAGCACCACCACGAGCACCGCTTCCCGCCGGATGCCCTGGCGCAGGACGAAAGCGTTCTGCGCACCGATCGCGACGATGAGGGCCATGGTGGCGCCGAAGCCGGCGAGCGCGCTGAAGAGGACGTCTCCCATAAGGAGGACAGTAGGAAGTTCGACGTCAACAGTACAGCTAAAGATTCTTACGTAACATTAGCGCTCATGATGGCAGATCTGCCGCTCGACCTGGTCCGCACGCTGCTGGCTGTCGCCGACGAAGGCACGTTCGACGCGGCCGCCTCGGCCCTGCACGTGACACCGTCGGCGATCAGCCAGCGCGTCAAGGCACTCGAACAGCGCACCGGGCGTGTCCTGCTGATCCGCACGAAACCGGTACGCCTGACCGAATCCGGGCAGGCCGTCGTGCGGTTCGGCCGTCAGCTGGCGCTGCTGGAGGCCGACACCCGGGCCGAACTCGGCCTGACCGCGGGCGACGAACCGGTCCGGCTGCCGATCGCGGTGAACGCCGACTCGCTGGCGACGTGGTTCCTGCCCGCGCTCACGCGGGTGCCGCCGGAGCAGAGGATCTGCTTCGAGCTGCACCGAGAAGACCAGGACCACACCACGACCCTGCTGCGGGAAGGGCTGGTGATGGCCGCCGTGACGTCGTCGCCGGATCCGGTCGCGGGCTGTTCGGTGCACCGGCTCGGCCACATGCGCTACCTCGCCGTCGTCAGCCCTCGGCTCGGTACAGACCTCGACCTCGCCGAAGCGCCCCTCGTCGTCTTCGACCGCCGAGACGACCTTCAGGACCGCTTCGCCCGCGAACGCGGCACGATCGCGAGCTCGCTGCGGCACTACGTCCCGTCGTCCGAAGGGTTCTTCGACGCCGTCGCGGCCGGGATGGGCTGGGGCATGGTGCCGCTGGCGCAGATCGGCGACCGCCTGCGTGACGGACACTTCGTCTGCCTCGACCCGGACCACCCGATCGACGTACCGCTGTTCTGGCAGCAGTGGAAGCTCGACTCCCCCGCGCTGGCGGCGGTGTCGGAGGCCGTCACCACCGCGGCCGCGGACCTTCTGGTCGACCCACACGGATGAGGACGCGTACGGCGGCGCGTTCGTGAGATCCTGGGCGCATGACGCGCGCATTGCACCTGGTCGGGGACGAGGAAGCGGACCGGCTGCTGACCGAAGACCCGTTCGCGCTGCTCGTCGGGATGCTTCTCGACCAGCAGTTCCCGATGGAACACGCGTTCCGGGGCCCGCAGAAGATCGCGGACCGGATGGACGGTTTCGATCTCAAGAAGATCCACGCGATGGACACCGAGACCTTCGTCGAGCTCTGCGTGGTCCCGCCCGCGATCCACCGCTACGGCGGTTCGATGGCCCGGCGCGTGAAGGACCTCGCGGAGCACGTCGTCGACCGTTACGACGGTGACGCTGCCGGGATCTGGACCGCCGGCCGCCCCAAGCCCGATGGCCCCGAGGTCCTCAAGCGGCTCAAGGCGCTGCCCGGCTTCGGCGACCAGAAGGCCGCGATCTTCCTGGCACTGCTCGGCAAACAGCTCGGCGTGCAGCCCAAGGGCTGGCGCGCGGCCGCCGGTTCGTACGGCGACCGCGGCTCGCGGCGCTCGATCGCCGACGTCGTCGACACGAAGACGCTCGGCGAAGTGCGGGCGTTCAAGAAAGCGGCGAAGGCCGCGGCCAAGTAGCTACTTCGCGGCTCCCGGCCACGGTCCCGGCGTCTCGGCGGGCAGTTCGGCCTGCTCGACGTCGGTGCGGAACAGCCGGAAGCCGCGTGCCTGGTAGTTCTTGAGCGCGGCCGGGCCGTCGGTGGTGCAGGTGTGGACGGTCACCCGGCGCGTCGCCGCCCTGCCCGGCCAGCGCTCCGCGAGCGCCCACGCCTCCCGCAGCGCGACGGTGAGCAGGTGGCCGCCAAGCCCCTTCCCGACGAAGGACGGCATCAGGCCGAAATAGACAAGTTCCACTTCGCCGTCCGAGCTGCCGTCGAGTTCGAAGTAGCCGCACGGCGTCCCCTGCGCGTACGCGACCCAAGTCTCGACGCCCGGCCTGTCCAGCCACTCGGTCCACTGGCCCCACGTCCAGCCGAGCCGGTCGAGCCAGAACCAGTCGCCGCCGACCGAGGTGTAGAGATACCGGTTCAGCTCCGGGCTGACCAGCTCCGCGCGGAGGATCGTCACCGGGACGGTGGCCGGTTTCGCCGCGTTCAAGTCGTCCGGCGAGGTCTGTTCGAGGTGCCAGGTCGTGATCTCCATCCGGCGATCATTCCAGCCGGACCCGCAGGGGCGGACCACACGGCGACGCGTCGAGCAGGTCACCTCAGCGCACGGCGTCCGCTACCTCCGCGCGAACCACAGCACATCCGGTTCCCCTTGCGGCACCGGGATCTTCAGTTCGCGCACCTCGCCGAACCGCGCCCGCAGCCGCTTCGCGAACGACGGCGCCGGCTCGGCACTCCAGACACCGAGCACCCCGCCCGGCCGCAGCCGCGCGGCGAGCATGTCGAGCCCGTCGTTCCCGTACAGCTTCGCGTTGCCTTCGGTGACCGTCCATTCAGGACCGTTGTCGATGTCGAGGCACAGCGCGTCGAACCGTTCTTCCGTCCGGCGCAACCACTTCACCAAGTCGGCCTCGACGACGGTGACCCGTTCGTCGGCGAGGGCGTCACCATGGACGTTCTTGAGCGGGCCTTCGCGGTTCCAGCCGATCACGGCGTGCTCGCGTTCGACGACCACGATCTCACCGACGCCGGGGTGGTCCAGCGCGGCGCGCAGCGAGTAACCGACACCGAGGCCGCCGATGAGCATCCGCGCCTTGCCCGGCACCAGATCCGCCGCCACCGAGACCAGCAACCGCTCCGATTCACCGTTTCGGGTGTCCATCAGGAAGACACCGTTGGCGATCACCTCGAAATCGGCTCCGTCCCGGCGAAGCACCAGTTCCCCGCTTTTCCCGGCCACCACGTCGAGTACGTCGGTCATCCGGGCAGCCTATCGGCGTCGGTCACTCGGCAAGGGCAGGCTGACGCACACGGGCGCGCCAGCCGATCACGACCACGGCCGCGCCCGCCGCGGTCAGCACCGCCGCGATCTCGGGCAGCAGGAGCGGCCCGCCTCCGCTGAGCACCGCTCCCCCGACGACGCCGGAAAGGCCGACACCGAGGTAGATCGCGGACGCGTTGAGCGAGAGGACCAGCCCGGCGTTGCGCGGGGACAACTCGATCAGCCGGTGCTGGATCGGCGGGTTGATCGACCAGGTGGCCAGTCCCCAGAGGAAGAGGACGACGGCCGCGCCGGTGATGCTGGTCGCCACCAGCGGCAGCATCGCGAGCACCACGGTGATCCCGGCGAACACGACCAGCAGTGGTCCGCGGGCACCCCACCGGTCGGTCGCGCGGCCGCCGAGGACGTTCCCGAGCGCGCCGCCCGCGCCGTAGACGAACAGCAGCAGGCTCACCGTCGTGCCGTGGACGCCTGCCGTGGCGGACAGGACCGGCGAGATGAAGGTGTAGACGGAGAAGGCGGCGAGGCAGCCGAGGACGGTCGCGCCGAGCATGGCGAGTACGCGCGGGTCCTTGGCGACGGTGAACCGTTCGGCCAGACGGACCGGCGGCGGCGCGGGGACTGCGGGAAGGACCATCCGGACGGCGAGGGCGCCGAGAATCGAGAAGGCCGCGACGAGCGCGAAGACGGCCTGGTAGCCGATGCTCTGCGACAGGACACTGCCGAGCGGGACGCCCAGGATCGTCGCGATGGTCAGCCCGCCGAAGACGAGCGCGACGGCGCGGCCCCGGCGTTCGGGTGCGGTGAGTTCGGCGGCGACGGCACTGGCGGCCGGGGTGAACACGGCCGCGCCGATCGCGGTGACGACGCGCGCCAGGAGCAGGGTCACGTAGCCGGGCGCGAGGGCGGCGAGGGCGTTGCCGAGTGCGGTGACGACGAGGGCGGCGACCAGGAGCGTGCGGCGCTCCCAGCGTCCGGTGACCGCGGCGAAGAGCGGCGAGCCGACCGCGTACGCGATGGCGAAGGCGGTGACCAGCTGGGCGGCGGCCGTCTCGGAGACCCCGAGTTCGCCGGTCAGCGCGGGCAGCAGCCCGGCGACGACGTACCCACTCGTCCCGACCGCGAAAGTACCGAGAGCCAGCACCGAGGTCCTAGGTGGCACGAAAGTCATTACTCCCCAGCTCCAGACCCCTGCCCGCCTCCGGCCCAGATCGCGATTAGGGGGCTAAACGCAGGTCGGGGCCCTGGTCACGCGGGTGCCCGCCGGATCGCGATTAGGGGGCTAAACGCAGGTCGGGGCCCTGGGTGCCCGGGCGGGGCCGGATCGCGATTAGCCCGCTAAAGGCGCGTGGGGGTCATTGTTCGATGGTTGTCGTAGTTCGATGGTGACCGTACTACGATCTCGTCGCAAGTTCGAGGGGCGTCGTACTATGGACGGGTGGCCACGACCCAGCAGTACGTCTATCCCCGGCAGGACGAGATCCGGATCGAGGCGGTCCTCGCCGCGCTCGCGGACCCCGTGCGGCTCGACATGGTCCGCCAGCTGGCCGGCCAGGGCACCGAGATCTCCTGCAGCGGATTCGACGTCGCCGTGACCAAGTCCACACTGACCCATCACCTGCGCACCCTGCGCGAGGCGGGCGTCATCATCGGCCGCCAGCAGGGCACCACGCGCTACAACTCCTTGCGCCGCAACGATCTCGACGAGCTCTTCCCGGGCCTGCTCCAGGGAGTGCTCGCGGCTCGCCGCTGAGGGTGGGCAGCCTCACCCGAAACCGGGATGACAAAGGCGCCCTCGATCCGTTCAACTGGACGCGAGGCAGCTCGTCGACGTCGGGGCCGAACGTGCTGTCTTCTTTTGTGTCCAACCCCTAAATCGATTCAGAATCCCCGCGACGGCGGGCGAGTAATCGTTTACCCAAGATGACCGTGAAAGGAGAGCCGTGCCCGTCGCGCTGCTCGCGCTCGCCATCGGTGCCTTCGGCATCGGGACCACCGAGTTCGTCATGATGGGCGTGCTGCCCGAAGCCGCCAAGGATTTCGGCGTGTCGATCCCGTCCGCCGGTTACCTCATCTCCGGCTACGCCCTCGGCGTCGTGGTCGGCGCCCCGCTGCTCACCGCGGCCGCCGTCCGACTGCCGCGCAAGACCATGCTGCTGGCGATGATGGGGCTGTTCACGCTCGGCAACGTCCTCTTCGCCCTGTCGCCGAACCAGGAGTTCGGCGTCGCCTTCCGCTTCCTCGCCGGCCTGCCGCACGGCGCGTTCTTCGGCGCCGGCGCGGTCGTCGCGTCCAGCCTGGCCAAGCCGGGTGAGCGCGCGAAGGCCGTCTCGATGATGTTCATGGGCCTGACCCTGGCCAACGTCGTCGGCGTGCCGCTCGGGACCTTGCTTGGCCAGAAGGTCGGCTGGCGCGCGACGTTCGGCGTCGTCGCCGTGATCGGCCTGATCGCCATGGCCGCGATCGCGAAACTGGTCCCCCACCAGGGCAAACCCGTCGAACCGTCGCTGCGCGGCGAACTGGGTGCCTTCCGCCGCCCGCAGGTGTGGCTCGCACTCGCGATCGTCACGTTCGGTCTCGGCGGTGTGTTCGCCTGCCTGTCCTACATCGCGCCGATGCTGACCGACGTCACCGGCTACGCGCCGTCCGATGTCACCTTGCTGCTTTCGCTGGCCGGGGTCGGCATGACGATCGGCAACTACCTCGGCGGCAGGCTCGCCGACAAGGCGCTGATGCCGAGCCTGTACGTCTCGCTGATCGGGCTCGCCTCGGTGCTGGCGATCTTCACCTTCACCGCGAACGGGAAGGTCGGCGCCGCGGTGACGATCTTCTTCGTCGGCCTCGCCGGCTTCATGATCGGCCCGATGATGCAGGCCCGGATCATGGAGAAGGCGGGCGGCACCCCGTCGCTGGTTTCCGCCGCGGTCCAGTCGGCCTTCAACATCGCGAACTCGATCGGCGCCTACCTCGGCGGCCTGGTGATCGCGGGCGGGCTCGGCCTGGTCGCGCCCAACTGGGTCGGCGCGTCGCTGGCGGTGCTGGGGCTCTCGCTGGCGGTCGTGTCCGGCGGTCTCGACCGCCGTGAGGCCCGGCTCACCCCGGCCATGGCCTCCTGACCCGTCAGGACAGCGGGCCGCCGGTGATCGTGAAGGCGATGAAAAGGATCAAGACGGAAAGCGCGCCATAGGTCAGGACGTCGACCGGCTTGCCCCGGATCGCCAGCAGCCCCGCCTTCGCGTCCGGCAGGACCGCCCTCAGCAGGCCCGCGAGCATCAACGCCCCGCCGATCAGCACGGCGCCCTGCCGCCAGTGATACTGGCCGATCCGCAGGGCGGCGACGGCCACCACCAGCATCACCAGCAGGAACGGCAGGTGATGGAGCAGTGCCCCACGGTCACGCCGCTGTCCGGCCACCGTCATCAGTCCTCGTCCTTCACGCTCTCGCGGGCAAGTCGGTTCACGCCGTCAGTATCCCGGGTGAGCGACCGGGGGCCAGGTCAGGGCGACTTCCGTACCGGGAAGAGCGGCAAAACCCACATGCGGGGTGCACACGGGCGCGGATACGGTCAAAATGTGACCGTGGCACAACCGACGACTCAGTTGAACGCGACCGAGCAGGACACCCTGGTCAAACAGATCGGCCTCGCCCTGCTGCGGGCCGCGCCGCGTGATTGGCGGAAGGTGACCGCCGAGTACCGAGCCGTCGGCAGGTACCACGAGATGACCGGCGAGATCATCACCGAGGACGGCACCGCGCACGAGTGGGTCGCGACCCACGACATCGCGACGCTGTTCGGCAGGCTGCGTGCCGGGATGTATCGCGACGGCCGCGGCACCTGGTTCAACGCCCGATACCAGCTCGACCACCCGTCCAGCTACAACCTCGAGTACAACCGCGACGAGCCGATCTGGCGCCTCGCACCGCCGCACCAGGCGCTCTCCGACGAGTTGCGCATGTTCCCCCGCTCCGAGGAGAACGTGCCCGAATGGCTGATCCGGCGGATGTCCGGGCTCGGACCCGAGCAGCCCGGACCGCATTTCCGCATCGCGCGCATCTTCGACACCATCGGCCCCGCCGGACGTCCGGTCATCAACCGGCCCGATCTGGAGATCGAGGAGCAGGACAGGCTGCTCGAATACCTCGACCACGCGCCCTTGGTGGTCCCGGAGCGCGGCTACGACATAGACCGGCTCGCCCAGACCCCCGAGGCCACCGTCCCGGTCGCCTTCCACAGCGACGGCCTGTGGATCTGGCCCGCCGCGGTCAACTTCTACCTGCGTGAGTACGGCGTCTCCCCCGAACTCGACCTGATCGAGCACGTCCGGCAGAACGGTTTCACCCAGCCGGAGGTCGACGAACCGACGCGTCAGGCCGCGGCGGGGTACCTCACTCGGGGGAATCAGCCACCTCAGCAGCGACCGAACGGCCCCGGTGGACCCGGCAACGGTGCGCCCAACGGCGGTCCCGGTGGACCCACTGGCCCCGGTGGACCCGCCGGTCCGCCTCCGCAGCACAACCCGGCACCTCCGCAGCAGCCCCCTGGCGCTCCCGTCCAGCCCGGCCCGAACGGTCTCGCGGGCCCCGGTGGTCCCGGCCCGAACCAGGCCGACCGGCCGCCCGTCCCGCCCCCGCATCAGCCGGGTCCGGACCCCGCGGTGCTGGCCGCCGGCGCCGCGGCGCCGGTCGCGGCCGCCGCGGCCGTGCCCGCCGCCGAGTCCACGCTGCCGGACCAGGTCGAACAGACCCAGCGGTACGAAGAGGACTACGACGCCCAGGCGCAGGATTTCCACGAAGCCGCGGCCGAGCAGCAGTACGAAGGCGGCTACGACGAGCACTTCCCGCCTGAAGAGGCGCAGTTCCACGAGTCCGAACAGGACGTCTACGCCGACGAAGCCCGGCAGGACGAGCAGCCGCACCGGCTCGCCGAGCCCGAGCCCGCGGCGCCGCCGGTCGCCGACCCGGAGGCCACCACGTACGCGCGGCCTCCGCAGGTCGACGCCTATGAACAGCCTCACGAGGAAGTTCAGGACGCTTACGCCCGGCAGGACGAGGACCAGCCGTACGCGCCGCCCGAGGAGGAGGCGACCACCGGTTACACCGCGGTCGAGCAGGCCGACGCCGGCGCGCTGCCACTGCTCACCCACGACGCGGAGCCGCCGAGCGTGCCCCCGCCGTCGGACTCCGAGATCACGCAGGTCGACGGCACACCGCAGGAGCAAGGGACCTTTGCTACCGCCCCCGTGGCCCACCCGGAGCCGGAGCCTCGGCACGAGGAGGCCCCGCGCCGCGCGGCCCCGGAGCGGCCGCAGCGCCCCGAGTACCCGGTGCCGGTGCTGAACGAGCTGCAGTCGAAGCTCGACGAGCTCGACGTCCCCGAGGACGGCTACCGCATCGGCTCTCCCGTCGACCACGGCTGGAGTGTCGAAGAAGTCGACGGCGGCGGCTGGCGGGTCGGCTGGTACGACGGCAAGCTGACCAACCCGGCGGTGTTCGGTGACGCCGAGGACGCGGCCGCGTTCATGCTCGGCAAGGTCCTGCTGAACCCGAACGGCGCCCCTCCGGTCGACGAGCAGCCCGCCGTCGAAGAGCCCCCGGCCGTCGAGGAGCCGCCCGCGGCCCCGGCGCCGCCCGTGCTGGCGACGCTTTCGCCCGAGGTCGCCACCGGTACGCACAAAGTGCCGCCGAGGGAATCGATCCCGCCGCAGGAGCAGACGGCGTTCACCACGGCCGCCGAACTGCTCGGGGACGACCTCGACGACGAGCCCACCCCGGCACCGGTCCCGCCCGCGCCCCCGGTGCGGCCGAATCCGGCGTTGGCGAGCCCGCCACCCGTCCCGCCCCGGCGCGAACCGCCGGTGGCACCGCCTCCGCCGCCGATGCGACGCGAGGAGCCCGTTCGCCCTCCGGCGGCCGCGCAGGGTGCCGGAGGTGCCCCCGACAGCAAGCAGAACTGGCCGATCGGGCCGCTCAACGGCGAGCCGCCGCTGACGCTGTTCCGCGGCAAGGAACTGCGTGAGCTGCCCGCGGGCAGCGAGCTCGACCGCTTCGGCGGCCCGAACGGCAACCTGACCTACGCGGCCGGGACGCCGTTCGAGGAGCGCTCGCTCGTGCCGGAGTGGGTGAACCGGCCGTACCACGTGTACCGCGTGCAGCGCCCGCTCGAAGCGCTCGCCGGTGTCGCGATCCCGTGGTTCAACCAGCCCGGTGGCGGGTCGGCGTACCTGCTGCCCGCGTCCATCGAGGAACTGCTCGCCGAGGGCGACCTCATCGAGCTGGACCCGGGTGAACCGCCGATCGACTGACCTGTCTGAAGGCCCCCTTCCTCGCACCTGGCGCCAGGAAGGGGGCCTTCGTGTACTTGGGCGGTCAGTGGATGACTAGACCGTGCGCGGCGGCGTAGGCCACCGCCGTCTCGGTGTCCACGTGGACACCCGCGAGATTCGCCTGCACCAGTCCGTTGGCGTCGATCCGCGCTCCGCGCAGGTCCGCGCCGTCGAGTTTCGCGCCAGCCAGCCGGGCGCCGGTGAGGTCCGCGCCACGCAGGTCGGCACCGGCGAGGTCCGCTTCGGTCAGGTTCGCCTCGCGCAGCCTGAGCCCGGAAAGATCCACTTTGGACAGACGGTTCCGGCTCAACGAGACCAGCGAAAGATCGCATTCGGTGAACGCGATCTTCTGGAACCGGCAGTCCACAAAGGACGATCCGAGCATCGAGCAGGAACTCCAGCGGGTGCCGGCGAGCACACTGCGGTCGAAAGTGCAAGACCGGAAGGCCGACGCCTCGTGGCGTGACCCCTCGAAGTCTGCCTTGGTGAAGTCGCACTGGTCGAAGGTGCAGCCCTGGGTGCGCAGCCCACGCAGGTCGGCCTCGGTGAAATCACAGCCGACGAAACTGCGTTTTTCCCACCATTGCTGGGAAAGGACGGCTTCACGGTAGTCTTCGGCAGTCTCGATCACCCGTTCAGGATGGCATACCCGCTCAGTGCCACGAGATCCCGCCGAACAACGCGCGCAGCTTCGCCGCCCGCGACGGCGAAGACACGGCGATCCAGCCGATGCGGCCGAGCAGGTGGGCGCGGAAGTCCGGATGCCCGGTCCGGTTCTGCGCTTCCGGCCCGGTACGGGCGCAGTTGTGGAGCAGGGCGCGCAGGGTGTCGTAGTCGTCGCGGGTCGCCGCCGGCGCGCTGTTGACCACCAGGCCCGCGACCCGTTGCCGCTGGTGCACGGCGGCGACCGACGTCTTGTCGTCCCGCAGCCGGAAGCCCTCGTCGGTCACGATCCGCCGGACACCGGGCAGCAGCCGGTGCAACGGCAGGTCGTCCCCGGAGAACGCCAAGTCGTCGGCGTAGCGCGTGTAGGCCGCGCCCAAGGACCGCGCGAGACCGGAGATCCGGCGATCGAGGTGGTGCGTGACCGCATTCGCGACCGACGGCGACGACGGCGCGCCCTGTGGCAGATGCGTGGCCGCCAGGTTGTTCAGCAGCCTCCCGCGCACCGGGTCCCGCCGTCCGGCGGGGACGGCGGCGAGGACGTCGGGCGGGGCGGCCGTGGTGAGCACACCCGCCAGCGCTTCCGCCACGGCGGCCGGATAGCCGGCGAGTGCGAGCAGCGCGGAGATCCGGCGCGCGGACACCGCCGGGAAGAACCCTTCGAGGTCCATCCTGACCACGGTCTCCCGGCCCGCGTGCGGGGCGGCACAGGACACCGGCGAACGCCCGCGCCGGAACCCGTGTGCGGCCTCGTGCACCGGCAAGGCGTCGACGACATGCCGCACGATCCGGCGCTGCAGTTCGGCGAGCCGCGGTTTCGGCCGTTCGATGAGCCGCACCCCTCCCGACGCCGTCGGGATCCAGCGGTAGCCGTAGTGCCGGACCGGTTCGGCCGCACGCCGGTTCCAGCCCCTCGCATCGGCGAACCACGAGAGTTCGCCCGGCGTCAGGTCGAGCGCGGCGGCGCACTCGTCGAACGTCGTCCAGCGGGCGACCTGCCAGCGCCAGACCGGCATCGGCCCGAGAAGCGACGCGGGGGTGACTCTTTCTCCTGTCATCCGCGCGGACCCGTGCGCGAAGCGTGCCGCTCTCGCGCGGGGCGCCTCGTCTCGCTGTCGTCATGCTCCCCGGGGTTGCCCCGGAGTGGGTGGTGATGCACCGGCTCACCTCCGCGTCGCGATCACCACCCTACCGATTTCAGCGGCTCGGGACGATCTTCGCCCCCGAGACGTACTGCATGGCCTCGATGAACTTCGGGTCGTTCATGCGGCGCTCCATCTCCGGGTACTCGAGGTCGACGAGCCGGGTCTGGATCCACCACAGGTTGCCGAACGGGTCGCGGATCCGGCCGATGCGATCGCCGAAGAAGAGTTCGGTCTGCCTCGTGACCTCTTCGGCACCCGCTTCGACTGCCCGGCGCTGCGTCTCCAGGCTGTCCTCGACGTAGAGCCGCAGGTACGCCGGGGTCTCGACCCAGTCGTCCTTCGCGTCGAACAGCATGACGACGGAGTCGCCGAGCCGGACCTCGGCGTGCCCGATCTTCCCGCCCTCGACGTACACCGGCTCACCCAACAGTTCGGCGTCGAAGACCCGCTTGAGGAAGTCGATCACGCCGGCGGTGTCGCGCGAGATGATCCACGGGGTCACCGTGTGGTAGCCGGCGGGAATCGGGTTGGTCATCGGAGTTCTCCTCGGTCGTCGTGGTGCGATGAGAAGAACGCTAAAGGACGTATAGGACAGATCGTGTCCTAATGCGATTTCAGCAGGAAAGAAGGCTTCGCGTCCCGCCACTCCGGCATGTCCAGGGAGTCGAGCGCCTCGACGATGCGCTTCTCCTCGTAGCGGAAATGCGTCTCCATGATCGCGGTGAGCCCGTCGAGTTCCCGCTGGACATGCAGGATCTCGGCCGGGCTCGACGCCGCGTCGACGCCGCCGACCAGTTTTTCGAGCCGTTCGATGATCCCGGTCATGACGTCGTGGTCATGCGCGAGTTCTTCGAGCACCGGCCGCAGTGCGGGGAATTTCTCCGCCAGCACGACGAAAGCACCACCGTCCTCCCCGGTGTGATGCCTGGTCAGCGCCGAGCAGAAGGTGAGGCAATGTGCCCGCAGATCGCGCAGCCGCCCGGCACGCCCGTCCGCGACCGACCCGAGATCGTCATTCAGCGTGGCCAGCTCTTCACGCAGCCAGTGGTGAACCTGAACGAGTTGATTTCCGAACGCCGTCAACCGGTCGTTCGAGGAAGAAGGGGTTTCCATGATTTCCCATGGTCCGACGCCTCCGCGCCCACGACGGTCTCTTTGCCGGGTGCACTGCGACGTTGATCGAACTACAGCATGGGCTCCGCCGGGCCGTCAAGTGCGGTCAGCGGAAGTCACGGGACTTGGCGGTGATCCGCAGCGGCAGGTGCCGGATCTGTTCGGCGAGGACGTTCACCACCTCTCCGGTGCGTTCGACCACACCGCTGATCAGCAGCGCGGGACTACCGCGGGCGACCCGGTGATAGCGCTGCCACACACCCATCGTGCAGATGACGTTGATCATCCCCGTCTCGTCTTCGAGGTTCACGAACGTGACGCCGCCCGCCGTCGCCGGCCGCTGGCGATGGGTCACCGCGCCGCCGGTCAGCACCCGGGTGCCGTGCGGGACCTCGCGCAGCCCCGCCGCCGTGACGACACCGAGTTCGTCGAGGTTCTCCCGGATGAACTGGGTCGGGAAACTGTCCGGCGACACCCCGGTCGCCCAGACGTCCGCGGTCGCGACGTCGATTTCGTCCATCCCCGGCAGCATCGGTGCCTTGGCCCCGGTGGTGAGCCCGGGGAGTTTCTCCAGGCTCTCGTCGGCGACCGCGCCCGCCGCCCAGAGCGCGCTCCGCCTGCTCTCGCCGAAACAACCGAACGCGCCGGCCGTCGCCAGCGCCTCGACCTGCGGTTTGGTCAGCCGTACGCGCCGGGCCACCTCGGGCAGATCCGCGAACGGGCCACCGCGTCCGCGTTCCTCGACGATCTCCTTCGCCAGGCTCTCGCCGATCATCCGCACGGTGGACAGCCCGCCCCGCACGGCGAGCAGTTCTCCCCCTTCCGGCGACGGTTCCAGCGTCGCGTGCGGAAGGCTCGCGTTGATGTCGGGGCCGAGCACCTTCACGCCGTGCCGCCGCGCGTCGGCGACCAGGGATTGCGGCGAGTAGAACCCCATCGGCTGGGCGCGCAGCAATCCGGCCAGGAACGCGTCCGGGTGGTAGTACTTGAAATACGCGCTCGCGAACACCAGCAGGGCGAAACTCAGCGCGTGGCTCTCCGGGAAGCCGAAATTCGCGAACGCCTTGAGCTTGCCGAAGATCTTCTCCGCCAGCTCCCCTTCGATGTCGTGCTTCGCGGCGCCTTCGAGGAAGCGCCGTTTGAGCCGTTCCATCTTCCGTTCGGACCGCTTGGCGCCCATGGCGTGCCGCAGCTGATCGGCCTCCGCCGGGGTGAAATCGGCGACGTCGAGGGCGATCTGCATCATCTGTTCCTGGAACAACGGGACGCCGAGGGTCTTCTTCAGCGCGTTCTCCAGTTTCGGATGGTCGAAATCCCATTTCTCCTGGCCGTTCTTGCGCCGGATGTAGGGATGCACCGAACCACCCTGGATCGGACCGGGCCGGATGAGCGCGATCTCGACCGCGAGATCGTAGAACTTCCTGGGGCGCAGGCGGGGTAGGGTGGCCAGCTGCGCACGGCTCTCCACCTGGAAGACACCGATCGCGTCGGCGCGGCAGAGCATTCCGTAGATGTTCTGATCCTTGAGATCCAATTCGGAGATGTCGACCTCCTCGCCTTTGTGTTCGTGCACCAGATCGATCATGTAATGCAGGGCCGACAGCATCCCGAGGCCGAGCAGATCGAATTTGACCAGCCCCGCGGCGGCGCAGTCGTCCTTTTCCCATTGGACGACACTGCGGTTCTCCATCCGGGCCCATTCGATCGGCACGACCTCGCTCACCGGCTGACGGCAGATCACCATCCCGCCGGAATGGATGCCGAGGTGCCGGGGGAAGTCCTCGAGCGCGGCGGCGAGCTCGACGACCTCGTCCGGGATGTCGTGATCGTGGTCTTTCTCCGTGACCCGTAACGCGCCCCAGCGGTCGATCTGCTTGCTCCACGCGTCCTGCTGACCGGGCGAGTACCCCAGCGCCCGCGCCGCGTCCCGGACCGCGGATCGCGCCCGGTAGGTGATCACGTTCGCCACCTGCGCGGTGTTCAAGCGGCCGTATTTTTCGTACACGTACTGGATCGCCTCCTCACGGCGATCGGATTCGATGTCGAGGTCGATGTCGGGATAGCCGTCGCGATCCGGGGCGAGGAACCGTTCGAAGAGCAGGTTGTAGCGCACGGCGTCGACCTTGGTGATGCCGAGCGCGTAGCAGACCGCCGAGTTCGCGGCCGATCCCCGGCCCTGGCAGAGGATCTTGTTCTCCCGGCAGAACCGCACGATGTCCCAGACGATCAGGAAGTAACCGGGGAAACCCAGTTCCTCGATGATCTCCAGCTCGTGCTTGATCAGCTTCTTGGCTTTCGCGCGGTAGTCGGCGTCCTTGTTCTTCTCGTGTTCCTTCGCACCTATGAGGGTGAGTTCCTTCAAGTAGGACGCTTCGGTGTGGCCCTCCGGAACCTCGAACGGCGGCAGCTCCGGCTCGATGTGGTGGAGTTCGAACGCGCATTCCCGGCCGAGCAGCGCCGCCCGCTGCACCGCGCCCGGGTACCGCGCGAAGATCTCGGCCATCTCCTCCCCCGAACGCAGGAACGCCGTTCCCGCGGCGGGTAGCCAGCCCTCCATGTCCTCCAGCCCCCGCCGGGCCCGGATGGCGCTGACCGCGTCGGCGAGCGGTGCCCGTTCCGGGCGGGCGTAGTGCGCCGCCATGGTCGCCACCGTCGCCAAGCCGAACTCCGCGGCCATCTCGCTCAGCAGGTCGTTGTGCGTGCTGTCCAAGGGAAGACTGTGGTCGGTCAGTTCGACGTAGACGTTGTCCCGGCCGAAGCAGTCGATGAGTTCCTTCAGCCTCATCACGGCCGCCGAAGGACCTTCGGTGACGAGTGCCTTTCGCACCGCGCCCTTGCGGCAACCGGTGAGCACGACGCATTTCCCGTCGACCTCTTCCGCGACCGCGCGCAAGTCGTAGACCGGCCTCCCCTTCTCCGCCCTTTCCTTGGGTGACAGCTTTTCGCGGTCGAAGCCGTACAGCTGCCCGGCGGTGATGGCCCGGTTCAGGCTCAGGTAGCCCTCCATTCCCTTGGCCAGCAACAGAAGGTGCTCGCCTTCGGGATCGGCGGACCCGTTCTGCGGCCCGCTCAGCCCGAAACTGAGTTCCGTGCCGAAGACGGTGTGCACACCCAGTTCCCTGGCCGCTTCGGCGAAGCGCACGACGCCGTACATGCCGTCGTGATCAGTGAGCGCGATCGCGTCCAGGCCCAGCCGCGCGGCCTCCTCCACCAGTTCCTCGGGATGACTCGCCCCGTCGAGGAAACTGAAGTTCGAATGGCAGTGCAGTTCGGCGTACGGCACCCGGCGCGCCGTGGCGCCGTCGTCGTCACCGATCAGCCCGGACAGATCAGCGGGACGCTGATAGCCGTGCCGTTTGGCGCTCCACGCGGGGCTGTCGCCGCCGTCGCCGGGCGGGACCTCGCCCGTGAGCTCGCGGGCGAGGTCCTTCCAGGGCCGCGGCGGGTTGTTCCAGCCCATCGGTCACCGATTCTCGGGTGAGCGTCTCGGCCCGGGCACGAACACCTCTGTGCGCGGGACGCACACCGCCCAGGCCGCGTCCAGTTCGGCGCGCTGCACCGGGATGGCCGGTTCTTCCAGCCAGCGCCGCACCAGCCGCGTGTACTCCTCGTCCATGTTCAGTCGTACTTCCCTTCCAGTGTCCACATCGGATTCTTGTGGCTTTCGAAGCGGAGCAGGACCGCTTCCTCGGCGTCGTTCCCGTCGGCGAGCAGCACTTGCAGGCGGATCCGGGTCCCCGACCGCGCGTGCCCGGCCCCGGCCCGGACGCCGACCAGCCACGGACCGGCCCAGGACAGGACCTCGCGCGGCTCACCGCCTTCGAAGCTCACGAGGAACGGCGGGGCGGTGACCCGGCGCCGTCCGGTGATCTCGACGGCGCGGCCGTCCTCGTCCAGCACCTGGGCGGGCACCGGACGCGCGAACACCGTCGCCGGGGAGGGGGCCGCGAGCCGCCCGGCCCAGTTCGCGTTCGCCAGTGCGGTTTTCTCCCGCCTGTCGCCCCACGGCACCAGCCGGACGCGTTCGGCGGGATCACGGCCGCCGTCGAGCACCGCGGTGAAGACACTCTCCGGCCCGAGCAATCCCTGCACCCGCACCAAGGCCCGGCCCGCTCGCTCACCGGCCAGGCCGTCGTCCTCGGTGCTCGGACGCAGCGCACCCGCCGCACCCGCCTGCCACAGGCCGAGTTGCAGCGACCGGCCTTCGACGGTCTCCTCCGGCTCCAGCCGCAGCCGCACGACACCGGAATGGGGGCGATCCTTGGCTTTCAACCAGCCCTCGAACTGCCAGCGCACCCTGTCCGCGACACCGAGCGGGGTCAGCGGCTCGGCACAGCGCCACACCCGGCCGAGTTGTTCACCGGTCTCGGTGATGGCGTAGATACCGAGCCGGGTGCAGGCCAGTCCGTGCGCGGCGAGATCGGCGTGGAATCGCTCGCCGAGCCCTTTCGCCACGAACGCGGCGGCGTCCACCCGGTCGATCGGCGGGTCGAACGCCTTGGCCAGGGACAGTTCCGGCGGCGGACGGCGACGCAACGGCGGACGTTCGGACCGCCCTCGCGCCAGCCGGTGCGCGAGTACGCCCTCCGTCCCGAAGCGCGCGGAGACATCGCTTTCGTCGAGCGAGGCGAAGGCGCCCAGTGTCCGAAGGCCGAGCTGCCGGAGCAAGGTGACCAATTCGGTTCGCCCGGCCTCGGGCTGGTCGAGTTCGCGGATGGGCAGCGGGGCGAGGAACCCCGCGGTCTCCCCCGGTTCGACCAGGGCCGAGCGGCGGGCGGCGAGTGTCGCGGCGAACAGGCCGTCGGCGACCCCGACCTGGCATTCCACTCCCGCCGCCACGGACACCTCGTCCACCAGCCGTTCGAGGAGCCCGTGTTCGCCGCCGAAGTACCCGGCGGCGCCGTCGACCGGGACGGCGACGATCCCCGGGCGTACCACCTCGACCCCGACGGCCAGCTCCTCCACCGCCCGCACGACGGACTCGAAGAGCCGGGCGTCACGGCCGTCGTCCTCGCCGAAGACCGCCAGCTCCGGGCAGCAGGACTGGGCCTCGCGCCGCCGCATACCCCGGCGGACGCCGTCTCCCCTGGCCATCGCGGTGCAGGCGACCACACGGTTCGCCGAGAAGACCGCGGCCGGACGGCCGACGGGTTCGCCCGCGACGGCCGCGGCGGCGACCGCGGGCCAGTCCGGGCACCACAGCACCAGCATGCGGATGGGTGGGTTCACGCCGTCCCCCACCTCGTCGTGGGGAAGTCGATCTTCTCGACCTCGCCCTCGCCGGGAAAGCGCAGCAACGCCGACATCCCCCGCGCGGCCGCACCCCGGCCACCCGTCCGTACTTCGACCTCCCGGGCGCGCAGGTAGCCCGCACCACCGCCCTCGAAACCCGTCCACCGGGAACGACGGCAGCTCAGCTCGACCTCGGCACCCGGCCAGGCACCCAGGGAGAGCAGCACCGAGCCGCGGTTGCGGGCGCGCGCGGACAGCCGTCTCGCGATGTCGGGCCGCGCGAGCCCGGGGCCGACGACCACGAGGTCGAAACCGTCGAGCAGGGCCGCGGTCACCGCCGGGAACTCGGCGCCGGGGCGGGGGACCAGCGCCAACCGGCCCACCTCGACCCCGAGTTCCTCGGCGGCGACCACCCCGAGCGCGGGCAGGCCGACCACGGCCGCCCACGCACCGCCGGCGGTCGCGGCGGCGAGCAGGGTGAGCATCAGTGACGTGGACCCCAGCACCGAAACGGTGCTCCCGCGCCGGAGCCCCGCGGCGGGCAGCAGACCGGACAACGCCGGGGACACCGGGAGCACCCTTCCCGTCGTCCTCGCGTGTTCGGCCGCGGAAGCCACGCCACTGGCCGTGCTCACCCCGGGTATCGCCGCCAGTCTCGCCAACGGCAAGGCCCGAGCCTCGACCACCTCCGCCGTCAACGGACCTCACCTCCCCATGACATCCAGACCGTCCTTTGTGGACGGCCACTGGCATGCCACGGGGAAGGCGGCATCTCGAACAGGTGTTCGATATCTCTAGTAGACCGGTCGGCGAGGCGGTTGTCAAGCGACGGGTGACGACCAGGGCGTCAGTCGGCGTCGATCCTGCTCAGCGGGCCGCCGCGCCCGGCCAGTCCCGCCGGCCCGGCGGCAAGCTCGTACTCGTTCTGCGATCGCGGCGCGATGCCGGTCAGCGTTCTTCCCCGGACTTCCGGCGGCAGTGCGCCCAGCCGAGGGCCGTGAACACCAGAGCGACCGCCTGGAGTGCCTGGTAACCGCCCTTGCTCATCGTGTCCGGCTGTTTCGTCGCCCGGGCGAGTCTGTCCCGCGACGCGACCGGCACATCGGTTCGGCGACTCGAATCGGCTTCGACCGAAGTCGGCGGCGCGGTACGACTCCGGGAGGAGGCGGATTTTCTGTCATTCTGGATGCCATGCCCTCGGAAGCCTTGCGCCGCGCCCTGACCGATCCCGGGGAGCCGCCGCTCGGCGCGTTGCCGGACGAAGTCACCGGGCTGCTGGAGGAACTGGCCGCTCCCCCACGGCTCGCCGCCCACCTGCGGGCGGTTCACGACGTCGCTTGTTCGCTGGCCGATTGGCTGGAGAAGCAGCATCCGAAGGTCGTTTTCGACCGCGAAGCGGCCTTGTTCGGCGCGGCGGTCCACGACATCGGCAAGACGACCCACCGCGAGGAACTGTCCGGACCCGGCTCCGCTCACGAGCAGGCCGGTTACGAACTCCTTCTGTCCCAAGGGATCGAGGAGGAGCGGGCGCGGTTCGCGCGGACGCACGCCTCGTGGAGCGCCGACGTCGGCGTCGAGGATCTGCTCGTCAGCGTCGCGGACAAGGTGTGGAAGGCGAAACGGGTCACGGATCTGGAACAGCTGCTGGTCGACCGCCTGACTGTCGCGAGTGGACAGCCTTCGTGGGAGGTCTTCATGGCGCTGGACGACGTGCTCGACCGGATCGCGGCCGACGCCGACGGGAGGCTCGCTTTTCAGGCGCGTCATCCCATCGACGGCTGAGTCGGCCGAGCCGGTCAGGCCACGCGAGGCAGCGGGGCCGGGTGATAACGCCGGAAGGCGGGCGCACTGGTGCCCGGTTCATCGTGCAGCCAGTCGAAGAGGCCGCCATAGGTCCGCTCGAGTTCGGGCGCCAGCAGGCTTACCAGGTGAGTACCTGTCCCGGGCGGCCGACGTTGCGAGCGTCACGGCGGAAATGCCGGCAGGGCGAGGCTCGCGCGAATCCGTCGAGACGGGACACCTCGCCTGCGCACCCGGACCCACTTCGATGGTGATCCGTGTCACAGTGCCGCCGGTTTGTCGAACCAGCCCTCGACCAGGCGTCGCGTCCAGGAAGGCCTACGAGAGAGGAACAGTCATGACGAAGGAATCCGAGGTCCGCTTCGAGGGCTTCATGCCCACCACGCCCGCCGACACCTGGGCCGCGATCACCGCGGGCACCGGTGGCTGGCTCTGGCCGATCGAGTACCAGCCGCGCGACGGCGGTGCCGAATCCGGTCTCACCCCGAACGGCGGCATGGTGACCGTCTGGAAGCCGTCACGCCACTTCATCACCTACGCCGAAGACGAGAAGGGCTGGTTCAACACCCTCGAATACGTCCTCGAACCGAAGGACGGCGGCACGTACCTGCGCTACGAGCACACCACCATCCTCGACGACGTCGAATACGACGCCTGCGAGCGGCACACGGCGTTCTATTACCACTCTCTCGGCGAGTACCTGACGCACTTCAACCGGCGTCAGGCGAAGTACTTCAAGGCCGACGCGTCCGCGGCGTCGACGGCGCCGGAGTCGTTCGAAGCCGTGCGGACGGCGATCGGCGCGACGGCTGTGGGCGACCAGGTGCGCTTCGAGGTACCGGGCGTCGGCACCGTCGTAGGCGTCGTCGACTACCTGACGCCTGCCTTCATCGGCCTACGGACCGAAGACGCGTTGTACCGCTTCTACGGCCGGAACGTCTGGGGCTGGCCGGTCGGTATCGGTCACCATCTGTTCGCCGAAGACGCCGACGCGGACAAAGCCGAGAAGGCGTGGGCGGCCTGGCTGGACGCCCTGTACGCCTGACGGCTACTTGGGCAGGTTCTTCGCGAGCTCGGCGCCGACGGCCTTCGCCGCTTCGGCGGATTCGCCGGGCGGGATCGGCGAGTTCGTGAAGAACCCCTTGTCCCAGCCCTTGTAGGTCACGAGAGCCACGTACACGCCCTGGGTGAAGCGCAGTTCGGCGCCGCTGAAGGCACTGTCGGTGTCGAGGGAGACGAGGACCGCCTTGTCGCCGATCCCCGGCACCTGCTGCTGACGCTCGGAAGGCGCGGCCGACCCGGTGGTCGAGTTCGCGGCCCTGGCCTCGGCGTCCGGTCCCTCGTGGCGGTAGACCATGATCTGCAGGGTGCGGTCGTGGACGTTGTCGCCATCCGGCGCCGACCAGGAGCAGCCGTACTGCTTGGTGACGATGTCACCCGCTTTGATCTCGTTCTCGCGGGCGCCCTGGAAGCTGTTGGTGACCGTTTTGTTCAGGGTCTCCGTGGAGACCTTGCACTCGTTGGGCGGCTGCTGGGAGACCGGCGGCTTGCCGACGGACGAGAAGTACTCCGATGCGAAGATGCCGCCGGGGATGCCCAAGCCGAGCAGGACCACGCCACCCACGACCAGGCCGATGATCAACCCGGTCTTTTTCTTCTTGGGCGGCGGGCCGTAGCCGGGCATCGGCTGGCCGTACCCGGGCGGCGGACCGAACCCGGGGCCGCCCTGAGGCGGGCCGTAACCCGGCTGCTGTCCGTAGCCCGGCCGGCCTCCCGGCCCGGGCGGCGGGCCGTGACCCGGCCCCTGGCCGTACCCCTGCGGCGGCTGGTGCACCGATCCTCCTACCGATACTTGCGTACGCTCAGCGTCGCGTTTAGCCCGCTAAAGGCGCTCCGCCCGCACCGCGTTTCGTCCTCTAGTCGCGATAGTGCGTAGTGCGAACTACCGCGACCAGAGGACGAAACGCGGGTGGGGGGGCCTAGTGGGCGAAGTGGCGGGTGCCGGTCAGGTACAGGGTGACCCCGGCGGCTTCGGCGGCGGCGATGACCTCGGCGTCGCGGATCGAGCCGCCCGGCTGGACGACGGCGCGGACGCCGGCCTCCAGCAGGACTTCGAGGCCGTCCGGGAACGGGAAGAAGGCGTCCGAAGCGGCGACGGCGCCCTTCGCCCGGTCCCCCGCCCGCGAGACCGCGAGCCGCGAGGAGTCGACCCGGTTGACCTGGCCCATGCCGACGCCGACGGTCGCGCCGTCGTTCGCCAGCAGGATCGCGTTCGACTTCACCGCACGCAGCGAACGCCACGCGAACTCGAGGTCGGCCAGCGTCCGCTCGTCGGCGGCCGCACCGGTGGCCAGGGTCCAGTTCGCCGGGTCGTCGCCCTCGGCGGCGATCGTGTCGACGGTCTGCACCAGCATGCCGCCGGAGATCGGCCGGAACTCGATCGGATCCGGCGACGTGATCGCGGGCAGCTTCAGCAGCCGCACGTTCTTCTTGCGCTGCAGGATCTCCAGCGCCTCGGCGTCGAAGTCCGGCGCCAGGACGACCTCGGTGAACACCTCGGCGATCTGCTCGGCGGCCTCGCGGGTCACCGGCCGGTTGGTCGCGATCACCCCGCCGTAGGCCGAAACCGGGTCGCACGCGTGCGCCTTCCGGTGTGCCTCCGCGATGTCCTCGCCGACGGCGATCCCGCACGGGTTGGCGTGCTTGATGATCGCGACGGCCGGGGCATCGAAGTCGTGGGCGGCGCGGCGCGCGGCGTCGGTGTCGACGTAGTTGTTGTACGACATGGCCTTGCCGTGCAGCTGCTCCGCGTGCGCGAGGCCCGGCCGCCAGTGCTTGTACAGCGCGGCCTGCTGGTGCGGGTTCTCGCCGTAGCGCAGCACGTCGCCGCGCTCCCACGTAGCGCCGGTGAAGTCCGGGAAGCCGGAATCGTCCGCGGGCGCGTAGACGTTGGCGAACCACGCGGCGACGGCGGTGTCGTAGGCCGCCGTGTGCGCGTAGGCCTGCGCGGCGAGCCGCTTGCGGTCGGCCAGTTCGAACCCACCGGCGGCGACGCGCTCCAGCACCCACGCGTAGCGGGACGGGTCGACCACGACGGCGACGCTGTTGTGGTTCTTCGCCGCGGCACGCACCATCGCCGGGCCGCCGATGTCGATGTTCTCGACGCAGTCCTCCGGGCTCGCGCCCGAGGCGACCGTCTGCGTGAACGGGTACAGGTTGACCACGAGCAGGTCGAACGGCGCGATGTCCAGCTGCTTGAGCTGCTCGACGTGCTCCGGGCGGTCGCGGTCGGCGAGCAGGCCCGCGTGCACGCGCGGGTGCAGCGTCTTGACCCGGCCGTCGAGGGACTCGGGGAACCCGGTGACCTCCTCGACCGGCGTCACCGGCACCCCGGCGTTGGCGATGACCTTCGCCGTGCCGCCGGTCGACACGATCTCGACACCCGCCGCGTGCAGCCCGGTGGCGAGTTCGAGCAGGCCGGCCTTGTCCGAGACGCCGATCAACGCGCGCCGGACGGGACGCTGCCGGAGTGCAGTACTCACGAAAACCTCACCTTTCGTCCCTCGACCGCGCACCCGCTCCGGCCGAGTTTCTCGATAGTTTCCACCAGGAGCCTGCGTTCCACGGCCTTGATCCGCTCGTGCAGGACATGTTCGTCGTCATCGGACTCCACGATCACCGATTCCTGCGCGATGATCGGTCCGGTGTCCACCCCGGCGTCGACGAAATGGACAGTCGACCCGGTGACCTTGACGGCCATCGCCAGCGCGTCGGCCACGGCGTGCGCGCCGGGGAACGACGGCAGCAACGCCGGATGGGTGTTGATCACGCGGCCGGGGAACCGCGCGAGGAATTCGACACCGAGGATCTTCATGAATCCCGCGGAGACGACCAGGTCGGGCTGGTAGGCGGCGACGGCTTCGGTGATCGCCTTGTCCCACGCCGCGCGGTCCGGGTGGTCGGCCATCCGCACGGCGAACGACGGCACGCCGGCGCGTTCGGCCCGCGTGAGCGCTTCGATCCCGGTGCGGTCGGCTCCGACGGCGACCACCTTCGCCGGGTAGTTCGGCTTTTCGACGGCGTCGAGCACGGCCTGGAGCAGCGTGCCGGAACCGGACGCGAGGACGACGAGCTTCACCGGAGTGGGCAGGTCCAACCGACTAGCCAGAACGCGCTCCTTGCCACAGCGGTACGCACTCGGCGTACAGCGCTTCACCTGGTCGCGATTACCCTAACGGTCGCCGTCGGGCGCGCTTTCGTCGCCGGACCCGTCGGTGGACTCGGTCACAGCGGCATCCTGCCCCGGCTCGGTTTCCGGCACGGTTTCGCCGGGGTCTTCACCCAGCTCGCGGGCGAGTTCCGCCTCGGCCTCGTCGTCGAACTCGTCGGCTTGGCCGTCGATCCGGGCTTCGGTCTCCCCATCCGGTCCGTCCTCTTCGGACTCTTCCGACCCGGCCTCTTCCACGACGGCTTCGACGTCGTCCGGTGCTTCCTCGGAGTAGTCCTCGGGCTCGCCGGGCGCTTCCGGCGGCTCGTGCGCGCCGGCGAAGAACGCGACGAACCCGCCGGGGATGACGATCCAGCAGAAGGCGACCACCGACGCCACCCCGACGGGCACGTTGACCGGGTCGAACGGACCGTCGCCGAGCCTGCCGCCGGAAAGCGTGCCGAGGACGACGCAGCCGAACGCGACGAACGCACCCGCGACGGCGACCGCGCGCATCCGCAGCATCGGGTCCTCGTCGATCCGGCGGATCTTCCAGCCGACCAGCGCGCCCACCAGGACGGGCAGGACCAGCAGCGCCGGCCACCAGACCGCCTGCTGCGACGGGATCCCGGCCAGCACCGGCACTCCCGGCAGTTTGCCTTCGCGGTAGCCGAACATGCCCACGGTCAGTGTCCCGACCGAGAAACCCGGTCCGGTGGTGAAGGACAGTGCGGCGACGACGGCGTTCGGCAGGTACGCCACGGAAAGCACGAACATGCCGGAACCCGCGCCGAGACCCGGCCCGAACAGACTGTCCACTGTGGACCACGACGACGCGGTCGCCGCGGTGAACACGACCGCACCGCAAGCGACCAGGGCGGCGAGGCCGAGCGCGCCGGCCCGCAGGCCGTGGATCGCGACCGGATCGAACCGGTCCCGCAGCGTGGCGGGCAGCCCGCACCGCTTGGCCGTCCCGGCGACGGCGGCGAGCCCGGCGAGCAGACCCGGCACGCAGAACGCGGTCAGCGGGTTCACCCCGACCGGCGATCCGCCGGTGAACAGGGCGATGGCCAACCCGAACAGCGCGTGCGCCCCGGCGATCGCCACCACCACCGGCATGGCGTCCGCCGGTGTCCGGCCACCGGCCCGGCGCACGGCGCGCGCGGCCGTCCTCGCCGCCAGCAGCACGACGACGATCGTCGGCAGCAGCGGCAGCACGCCGAGCGGATGCCCGCCGAGTTCGAGTTCGACCTGCCAGGCGGCGAGCCAGCCGGGCCCCGCGGCGAGCAGCGCACCGGTGGCGGAGAACCGGGTCCGGTCGGCGGCGAACGCGACCACCGCGAGAACGGCCGCGACAGCGGTGTAGGAGAAGAGCAGGGGTGCGAACGCGGCGGAGAGCAACACCCGAACCCGCTTCGCCCTGGACACCTCCGGCTCGGGGACGAGGTCGCTCACCGGCTCTTCGCCCGGCGGGCGTTCGTCGCGGGTGAGCAGCTTCATGATTCGCACCATGACATCCGGACTGGGCCGTCCGGGTGAGGCACGCCGCCGCCGGGTGGCGCGGGTGGCCCAACCCACCCGGTCGGGTAATCCGGAAACGAAAAACACCCGCCGTGACACGGAGAGTCACAGCGGGTGTTTCGTTCGGGAGGTCAGCTCTGCTGGCCGAAACCACCCGGCGGCGTACCCGGGTTCTGGCCCGATTCCGACGACGGCGGCTGCTGGAAGAACTGGCCCTGCTGCGGCGCGTACGTCGTGGCCTGCTGGCCCGGCGGCTGCGTGACCGGCGGCTGGAACTGGGTCGGCTGCGCGAACGGGCCGGACGGCTCGCCCTGCGGCTGCCCCTGCTGGCCCGCGCCGGCGAACGGCTGGACCTGCGTGGCGGCCGGGCCCTGCGGACCCTGCTGGCCGAACGGACCCTGCGGGCCCTGCTGCGGGAACTGCTGGCTGTAGGGGGCCTGCGGGGCCTGCTGCTGTTGCTGCGGCTTCGCGGCGGGCAGCCTGAGGACGTCGTGCTCGAACAACAGCGCGGCGACCGCGACCAGCATCTGCAGGATGCCGAGGATCAGCACCACGGTGATGATGCCCGGGACCGAGACCTCCGCGCGGCCTTCACTCGCGTCGACGGTCGGGTAACCGATGATCAGGTCGAGCGCGCCGAACGCGCCGAGCACGCTGAACAGCGCGGCGAACGGCAGCACCTTCGGGCCACGCGGCAGCGCGTGCAGACCGGCGAGGAGACCGCCGACCAGGAGGAAGATCGTGACCTCCTTGGCGGCGTCGGCCTCGTCGGAGAAACCGATGAAGAACTGCACCAGGCCGAGGACGGCGACGGCGAGCGCGAGCAGCAGCGCCAGGTTCAGCGGGCTCGACGGCGACGACGGCGCCTGCTGCTGCGGGAAGGCTCCCGAACCCGGGTTGGGGTGTTGCTGGCCGCCACCCTGCTGGGGGTAGCCGGGCCCACCGCTGGGATAGGACATCCGAATGCTCTCCTGTCGTTGGACCGGCACCCCGGGGCACGCGGGACTCCCGGGACAAAACGAGGCGGCTGTGATGCGGGAACGCTAGCGCACACGCGGTCACCCCACGCCTCGGGCTCTGAGACGTCTGTACACCCGATCGGGTTCCGTGCGAAACCCCTCGGCGCACCCCCGGATCGCCTTTAGCGGGCTAAACGCGATCCGGGGCGGGCGAAAAGAGGCGGGCCGGGCACCGTGTGTGGTGCCCGGCCCGCCGGAAAAGCGTCAGTCTCCGGAAGATCAGAGGCTGTTGTACAGCTCGCGCGCCAGGACGGCGGTCTCGCTCGGGGTCTTCCCGACCTTGACGCCTGCGGCCTCGAGGGCCTCCTTCTTCGCGGCGGCCGTGCCGGAGGAGCCGGAGACGATGGCGCCGGCGTGGCCCATGGTCTTGCCCTCGGGCGCGGTGAAGCCCGCGACGTAACCGACGACCGGCTTCGTCACGTTCTCCTTGATGTAAGCCGCGGCACGCTCTTCCGCGTCGCCACCGATCTCGCCGATCATCACGATGACCTTGGTCTCGGGGTCGGCTTCGAAGGCCTCGAGCGCGTCGATGTGCGTGGTGCCGATGATCGGGTCGCCACCGATGCCGACACCGGTCGAGAAACCGATGTCACGCAGCTCGTACATCATCTGGTAGGTCAGCGTGCCGGACTTCGACACGAGACCGATCGGGCCGGCACCGGTGATGTCGGCCGGGATGATGCCCGCGTTCGACTTGCCGGGGCTGATCACGCCGGGGCAGTTCGGCCCGATGATGCGGGTCTTGTTGCCCTTCGCGACCGCGTGCGCCCAGAAGTAGGCCGAGTCGTGCACCGGGATGCCCTCGGTGATCACCACGGCGAGCGGGATCTCGGCGTCGATCGCCTCGATGACCGCGTCCTTGGCGAACTTCGGCGGCACGAAGATGACCGACACGTCGGCGCCGGTCTCCTTGATGGCCTCCTCGACCGTGCCGAACACGGTGAGGTCCTTGCCCTCGATGGTGACCGTCTGGCCCGCCTTGCGGGCGTTGACGCCACCCACGATGTTCGTGCCGGACTTCAGCATCTTGGTGGCGTGCTTCATGCCCTCGGAGCCGGTGAGCCCCTGGACGATGATCTTGCTGTTCTCGTTGATGAAGATCGACATCTCACGCACCTGCCGCGGCGAGCTCGGCGGCCTTGTCGGCCGCGTTGTCCATTGTGTCCACCACGGTCACGAGCGGGTGGTTCGCGTCGGCGAGGATCTGGCGGCCCTCGACGACGTTGTTGCCGTCGAGCCGCACGACGAGCGGCTTGGTGGCCTCGTCGCCCAGGATCTTCAGCGCCTCGACGATGCCGTTCGCGACCGCGTCGCAAGCGGTGATGCCGCCGAAGACGTTGACGAACACGCTCTTCACGTCGGTGTCGTTGAGGATGACGTCCAGACCGGCCGCCATGACCTCGGCCGAAGCGCCGCCGCCGATGTCGAGGAAGTTGGCGGGCTTGACGCCGCCGTGCTTCTCACCCGCGTACGCCACGACGTCCAAAGTGGACATCACGAGGCCCGCGCCGTTGCCGATGATGCCGACCTCGCCGTCGAGCTTGACGTAGTTGAGGTCCTTGGCCTTGGCCTTGGCTTCGAGCGGGTTCTCCGCGTCCTTGTCGACCAGGGCCTCGTGGCCCGGCTGGCGGAACGAGGCGTTCTCGTCGAGGGTGACCTTGCCGTCGAGGGCGATGATCTTGTCCTGCGGGTCACGGACCAGCGGGTTGACCTCGACCAGCGTCGCGTCCTCGGAGACGAAGGTCTCCCAGAGCTTCACGACGACGTCTGCGGCTTCGTCGACGACCTTCTCGGGGAACTTGCCCGCGGTCAGGATCTCGACGGCCTTCGCCTTGTCGACACCGATGATCGCGTCGACCGGGATCTTCGCGAGCGCTTCGGGACGCTCGACGGCCAGCTGCTCGATCTCCACGCCGCCTTCGGCCGAGGCCATCGCGAGGAAGGTGCGGTTCGCACGGTCCAGCAGGAAGGAGAAGTAGTACTCCTCGGCGATGTCCGAGGCTTCGGCCACCAGCACGCGACGCGTGATGTGGCCCTTGATGTCGAGACCGAGGATCGCCTCGGCCTTTTCCGCGGCCTCGTCCGGCGTCTGGGCCAGCTTGACGCCGCCGGCCTTGCCGCGGCCGCCGGTCTTCACCTGCGCCTTGATGACGACCTGGTTGCCGATCTTCTCGGCGGTGGCCTTGGCTTCTTCGGGGGTGTTTGCCACGGCACCCGGCAGAACCGGTACTCCGTGGCCGGCGAAGAGATCCCTCGCCTGGTATTCGTAGAGGTCCACTACTCCAGTCTCCTGACGACACGCCACTGTGGTGGTCCGTTGCCGGACCGCGCTGTCGGACCAGTCGAGGTTAGCGACCTGCGCAGAAGCAGGGGACTCCGCACCTGGTGAAGTCGGTCACCGTATGCGGTCAGACGGTGTTTCCACGGTGTGAGACCGCACACCGGAGACCCAGTTCGCCGCCTCTTCCACGGTTTCGAAGGCGTTCTCGAACCGGCCCGCGCCGTCACCG
The DNA here is from genome assembly GCA_049998115.1 of Amycolatopsis sp. cmx-4-19. Lineage (GTDB taxonomy): Bacteria > Actinomycetota > Actinomycetes > Mycobacteriales > Pseudonocardiaceae > Amycolatopsis. Next base: position 159,831 of record JAEBEO010000005.1, read on the forward strand.
ACCGCGAAGAGAACGACGCCGGGAAGCGCCTCGGCGAGGCCCTCCGGTGCGGCGCCCTCGCCCGGCACGACGCCGAGGATGTCCGGATCCTCTTGTTCGACCGTCCGGACCAGTTGTCCGGCGGTGTCGAGACGCCCGGCGTAGACGACTTCGACGCCGTCGTCGCGCAGCAGCCTGGCGAGAGTGATCGCCGAGGTCTCTTCGGTGGCGAAGCCGGCGAGCACGACGCGAAGAGGACGACGGGTCACGCGGACCGCCGCGAACCCACGACGGCCATCCCGGCCGCGACGAGCGAGACGACGGCGGCACCCAGCGCGAGCCAGAACCCGATACCCGCCGACGCGCCTTCGTACTCCGAGCCGACGAGCGGCAATTCGGCCGCGCGCAGACCGAGCACCAGCGCGGCACCGGCCAGTGCCGACGCGGCCGCGACCGGCCGCGAACGCACGACCAGCGCGTACAGGCCGAGCACCACCGCGAGCGCGCCCAGCAGGCCCCACGACGCCGCGCCGAAGTCCGACCACAGGCCCGGAGCGGTGTAGCCGGGCGCGGTGAACACCGGCGTGCCGAACGCGGCGATCGCCAGCACGGCCGCCGCGACGACCGGGGTGAGCACGTTCCCGTTCGCCCGCGACCCGTCGATGCCGGTGTCGTCGGCGGTCTCGGCACTGTCGTCGCGCTCCACGACGCCGGTGATCACGGCGGCGAGTCCCGCCACCGCCGCCAGCGCGAGCGCGACGAACGTCCAGACGACACCCGGACCCGCCGAGTAGCCGACCTCGTCCGGCAACGGCACGGGAAGCGTGACGCCGAACAGCGCGGGGTCCACCGCTTTGTCCTCGGTCACGGACAAGGCGGCGCTCAGCACGCCCGCGCCCGCGAGCACGACGCCCGCCCAGGTGGCCGCGACGACCCCCCTCGCGAAAGCCGAGAGCCGCGGCACGAAGACGAACAGCGCGGGCACGGCTAGCACGACGGCGGCACCGAGCAGCAGCCACCGCGCCGGCGTCGCCGGAACGGGCGTCTCGCCGTTGGCCGTCAAGACCGGGGCCAGCGCGCCCGCCGCCGCGGCCGCGGCCGCGAGCAGGGCCAGCCCGCCGGTGACCAGTCGCCACCAGAACAAGCCGGGAAGCCGGGCTTCACCGGCGCGATCCCCGGTGACCTCTTCCCCGGCGTCCGCGACATCGAACCGCGTGAAGGCCAGCCCGAGCAGCATCAGGCCCGCGACGGTCACCATCACCGAACCCGGCGCGACCGACAGCCGGTCGACGAGCAGCCCCGCCGTCACCGGCGGCAAGCCGACCGCGAGCGCCGCCAGCGCCGCGCCGGCGAACCCGCCCTTGCCGACGCCCGCCGACGGTGAACTCGCCGCCACCAGCACGGTCAGCGGGAACAAGGCCGCCAGCAGCAGATACCCGGCCATCGCGACCGTCGGCCCCTCGAAGGCGTTCTTCGCCAGGAGGTAGGCGTTGCCCGAACCGAGCGGCGCCAGCAGCAGGCCGATCCCGCCGACGACGCCGAACACGGGCGCGAGCAGCCGCCAGCGGCGGTGACCGTCCAGCGCACCCGCCAGCTCCGCCTCGTCGCGGGCGGTACCGGCGGCGAACGCCCCGGCGGCGAGCGTGAGCAGGTGGCCTGCCACCAGCGACCAGAGCCCCGGGCCTGCCGGGGGCAGGGTCAGCAGCCGATCGGCGAGGAACAGTTCCGGACGCGCGGCCAAGGAGCCGTCGGCGAGCAACTGCAGGTCCAGCAGCAGCCGTCCGGGGGCGAGCGCGGTCAGTCCGAGCACCAGCCCGGCCGCGAGCCCCGGACGCCGTGCGGCCACGGCGTAGAGAACGACCACCGCGGGCGCCAGGGCCAGCACGACCAGCAGTGGCCAGGCGGTGAAGCCGGGTGCACCGCCCAGGATCACGGGCATCAGCGCGCCGGCGGCCAGTGCGACCGCACCGGCCGTCACCAGCCCGGCCGACAGCAGAAGCGCTCGCGGGCGGGGACCCGGTTCGTTCGGGAGAAGCTCGGACGCGGTCCCGGGAGCGGCCTGTCCGGCGGATTCCGCGAGTACTGAAGAGTCTGCGGAGTCCTCGCCGGGGTGCCGTGAGCGCGAAGTCATCGACGGCGACGCTAGCAAGCGGTGTCCGCACGGGCCCGGCAGCAGGGCGAGGAGGCCCGATTCGAGCCACCGCCCGGGCGGGCGCGGGCCGCGACTCGGCGCGGAAAGCGGGTAAGCCTCGTTCAACACCTCCAGGCAACCGGTTATTTCCCTCGTTTGCCTCCTTCCGGGCCCTCCGGTACCCCCGAATGGCCGCATGATCTTGTAACGCAAATCACAAGGTTACGAGTAAACCTGCTCTAACTTTGGGTAATCTTCACTGGACAACGGCCAGATCGCCGTCGCCCGATCGGCCGAGGACGCGGCCATATCTTGCTGATCGGGGTACCGCTTCGTTACTGTTCCCGGGTCCCCATTACAGTCAGATCACGAATGAGAGCACTGAACGAACCACCCCCGAGGTCGTTCACCGGGTTCCCCCGCCCGGGCTCTTGATCCGACTCCCCGAACACGGAAGGCCCCGTCTTGGCTTCACACCGCTCCCCCGGCGGCCAAGCTCCTTCCCCGGCGCTCGAGAACGCACTCGATGGTGCGGTCGTCCGCGTCCGGGGCTCGCACCGCCTGTCGCCCCCGTCCTCGGCCCTGCGTGGCCGTGTCGTGGTCGCCGCCGTCGCGGCCGGCGCCTTCGCGGCCGCCGCTGCCGGTCAGACCCTGAAGTCCGTTTCGGAATCCTCCGATGCCGCTGTCACCCCGCTGGCCAGCACCCAGGACGCGAGCGCCTCGTTCGCACTGGGTGGTGGAGCCGCCGGTGGCGCGCCGGAACTGCTGCCGACCAGCCAGGCGACGAACGCCTCGGCCGAGGCCCAGAAGCTCTCGGACAACAACAGCGTCACCCAGGCCCGCGTGAAGCGTGAGGCCGAAGCGGCCCGCAAGGCCGAAGAAGAGGCCAAGCGGCCCAAGACCTGCCTGCCCGCCAAGGGCACCTTCACCTCGGGCTTCGGTGCCCGGTGGGGCACGAGCCACCTCGGCATCGACCTCGCGGCCCCGATCGGCACCCCGATCGTCGCGGCCTCCGACGGCACCGTCATCGAGGCGGGCCCGGCCAGCGGTTTCGGCCTCTGGGTCAAGGTCCAGCTCGCCGACGGCACCGTCCACGTCTACGGCCACATGAACTCGTTCTCCGTCCGCGAAGGCCAGAAGGTCAAGTGCGGCGAAGAGATCGCCGAGGTCGGGAACCGCGGTCAGAGCACCGGCCCGCACCTGCACTTCGAGGTGTGGCAGAACGGCTCGAAGAAGATCGACCCGCGCCCGTGGCTCGCCGCCCGCGGCGTGAGCGTCGGCTGATCCAGCCTCTTCCCCAACGCCACTGACGAATCCACGGGATGCGGTGGCTCGCCGGGCGATACCGCTTTCGCGAGCCTTCAGGATCCCCGCACCGTCCGGCAAGGGAACACCTCGCGGATCGACCGGCTCGCGGCTTCCCGGATCGTGCACGACCCGATGGCGTAAGGCTTCGCTTCGCGGGCCCTCAGCACCGTCACGGAGCGCCGGCGGGCAGCTTCCGGACGAAGTAGCCCACGGCGACCTGCCAGACCGTGCAGAGCCCCGCCGGACGCCGCCGAATCGGCCACCACCCGCCGAACGTCTTCGAGTACCCGGCTGACCACGGCCCGAACAACCATCGCCGCGCGTGCCCGCATACGACACACCCTCCGGCCCCGTCCGGTTCGTGCATCCGCAGTAACGCGCGCCAGGCCGCGGCCAGCCTGAGCACTTCCGGCGGTTCCGGACCCCGATCCGGCCCCGCCCCTTCTTCAACACCCCGCAGGTAATTGAGTACCCCGCTCGCGAGGACCCCAAACAAGACCCCGTCCACACCGGTGCGCCCCCTCCCCTGAGCGGGGGTACACCGGCTTGTCCGGCATACCCCAGCGCCTCGAACTCGTGTTCGATGGAACAGGTATACGGGAGGGGTACGACAGTTTTCGAACGCGCGGATGAATCCGCAGGTCAGAGCTACAGTTTGACCATCGGGACGCTGCCGATGAGCATCAGCCGGACCTTGCCCGCCGCGCCGAAGTCGATCGTCGCAGTGGCCCTCGGCCCGGCGCCGTCGCAGGCGAGGACGGTCCCGAGCCCGTACTTGTCGTGACTCACCCTGTCGCCGACGTCGAGCTTGAGCGCGACGGTGTCCTTCCAGCCCTTGCCGAACGGGCTGGTGCCGACCGGACCCGACGACGAAGAGGAAGAGGAGGAAGCGGCACGGCCACCCCAGGTCGTCGCCGCCCGCGGCGATCCACCCGAACGACCGAAGCCACCGGAAGACGACGAAGGCGCGAGCCTGCGCCAGTCGACCAGTTCGGCGGGAAGCTCGTCGAGGAACCGCGACGCCGGGTTCATCTGAGGCTGACCCCAAGCGGAGCGCACCATCGAACGGGAGACGTACAGCCGTTTCCTGGCCCGCGTGATCGCGACGTAGGCGAGGCGCCGCTCTTCGGCCAGCTCGGTCGGGTCACCGAGCGCGCGCATATGCGGGAAGATCCCGTCTTCCCAGCCGGTGCAGAAGACGACGGGGTACTCCAGGCCCTTCGCGGTGTGCACGGTCATCAGCGTGACCACGCCCGCGTCGTGCCCGTCGCCGTCCTCGCCGCCGTCGGCCGCGGGGATCGAGTCCGCGTCCGCCACCAGCGACACCCGCTCCAGGAACGCGGGCAGCGAACCCGGCTCCGGCACTCCGGGATCGGCCTCGGGCAGTTCACCGTCGGGACCGGCGACCTCGGCGGTGAATTCGGTGAACTCCCGCGCGACGGTGACGAGTTCCGTCAGGTTCTCGACCCGCGACGCGTCCTGCGGATCGTCCGATTCCTCCAGTTCGGCGCGGTAACCCGTGCGTTCGAGGACCGCTTCGAGGATGTCGGCGACCTCGGCACCGCTCTCGACGACCGCGCCGAGTTCGTCCATCAGCTCGACGAAACCGGTGATCGCCTTGGCGGAGCGCGGGTTCAGCAGCGGCACCTCGCCGTTGACGGCTCCGCGAAGCGCCTGCGCGAACGAGATGCGCTCCCTCTCGGCGAAGGTCGCGATGACCGCTTCGGCGCGATCGCCGATGCCGCGTTTGGGCACATTGAGGACGCGGCGCAGGCTGACCGTGTCCTCCGGGTTCGCCAGCACTCGCAGGTACGCGAGCATGTCGCGGACCTCGCGCCGCTCGTAGAACCGCACGCCGCCGACGACCTTGTAGGGCAGGCCGAGGCGGATGAAGATCTCCTCGAAGACCCGCGATTGGTTGTTGGTGCGGTAGAAGACGGCGACGTCGGAGTAGTCCGCTTCGCCCTTGTCCGCCAGCGCGTCGATCTCGCCCGCGACGAACGCCGCTTCGTCGTGCTCGTTGTCGGCGACGTAACCGACGATCTTCTCGCCGTCGCCGGAATCGGTCCACAGCCGCTTCGCGCGCCTGTTGGGGTTGCGCGCGATGACCGCGTTCGCCGCCGAGAGGATCGTCTGCGTGGACCGGTAGTTCTGTTCCAGCAGTACGGTCCGCGCGCTCGGGAAGTCGCGTTCGAATTCCTCGATGTTGCGGATGGTCGCGCCTCGGAAGGCGTAGATCGACTGGTCCGCGTCACCCACGACGCACAGTTCGGCCGGTTCGATCCCGGCCTCGTTCGCCTCGGTGCCGACCAGCTCGCGGACCAGAGTGTACTGCGCGTGGTTCGTGTCCTGGTACTCGTCGACCAGCACGTGCCGGAACCGCCGCCGGTAGTACTCGGCGACGTCCGGGAAGGTCTGCAGGAGTTCGACCGTCCGCATGATGAGGTCGTCGAAGTCGAACGCGTTGGCCTGGTTCAGCCGTCGCTGGTACTCGACGTAGACCTCGGCGACGCGGCGCTCCAGGTCGTTGCCCGCGTCGGCGACCGCCGTGTCCGGGTCGACGAGTTCGTTCTTGAGGTTCGAGATGTGCACGGCCAGCGTGCGTGCCGCGTACCGCTTCGGGTCGATGTCGAGATCCCGGGCGACGAGCGTGATGAGCCGCTTCGTGTCGTCCGAGTCGTAGATGGAGAAACTCGACGACATCTCCAGCGTTTTGGCCTCACGGCGCAGGATCCGCACGCACATGGAGTGGAACGTCGACACCCACATGGCGTTCGCGCGGCGGCCGACCAGGTCGCTCACCCGCTCCCGCATCTCCGCGGCCGCCTTGTTGGTGAAGGTGATCGCGATGATCTGGCCGGGATGCACGTCCCGTTCGGCCAGGAGGTACGCGATCCGGCGGGTCAGTACCCGGGTCTTGCCCGAACCCGCGCCCGCGACGACCAGCAGCGGCGAGCCCGCATGGGTCACGGCCTCGCGCTGTGCCGGGTTCAAGTCGTCGAGCAGGTCCGCGTGCCGGGACTTGGCCGGGCCGTCCGCTGGGAGATCGAAGAGGGTGTTCATCGCCGGTCCACGCTACAGCGCCGGGCGTAGGCGGTGTTGCCGCCTGCCGTCCGACGCGCGGGCGGTGTTCGCGGCGGAAGATCGGATGCCATGGACACCAACGGAAATCCCTCCCGGCTCAGGGCAGCCGACGTCGACCGGGAGCGCGTCGCCTCGCTCATCCAGGCCGCCGGCGGCGAAGGACGTCTCACCCTCGAAGAAGTAGAAGAGCGGCTCGGCACTGTGTATTCCACCAAATACACGGACGAACTCGACACGCTCACCTCCGATCTGCCGAAACCGGCACCGAAGCGGGCTCCCGTCGCCTTCGGGCACCGGGCGGTCCGGATCCACCTCGCGGTCGCCGTCGTGGTTTCGGTGCTGCTGATCGTCCGCTGGACGGTTTCGGGCGTGCCGTTCTTCTGGCCCGCGATGCCGATGTTCTGGCTGGCCATGAGCGTGCTCGTGCACGCGCGGGTGCGCGGGGCGCGACGCGGCTTCCGGCGAGGTGGCGGCGTCGCTGTGGCATAATGACCGGCGTGCGGCACGACACCTTCCGATTTTTTTACGGGATCCGGACTCCGGCTCCCGTGATCGCGTAGTGCCCGAAACGCCATCACCCGAAGCCCCGGAGTCCACGGACCCGGGGCTTTCGCCGTTCCGGGGGCCTGGGAATCCGGACCGAAGAGAGGTCCCGATGAACACCACGCAGAAGCAGGACGCCGAAGAACCCGCCACGTCGGCCGAAGAGATCGATGAACTCCGCAAGGAGATCGACTGGCTCGACGGGGAGATCCTGCGGCTGGTGAAACGCCGCGTCGAGGTTTCGAAGACGATCGGCGCCGCCAGGATGGCCGCGGGCGGCACCAAGATCGTCTACAACCGCGAGATGGACGTGCTGGCGCGTTACCGCGAACTCGGGCCGGAGGGACGGCAGCTGGCGATGGCGCTGCTGAACCTGGGGCGGGGCAGGCTCGGGCGCTGAGCCGGGGGTGGCGGCGGCGAGGTGATAGCAAAGGTCCCTTGCTTCCTTCCGGGGCTCTCTTCGCGGGCGTCCTGCGCCGAGAGGTGTTGCGAAGGGCACTTTCGCAACACCCGGACCCGGCCGAGCTGTGCGGCAGCGGGGAACTGGAGTGGCGCTGAAGGCCGCGTCTCCTGCGGCTGGCGCAAGGAGGGGTCTTCACCCGAGCCGGGGCGATAGCAAAGGTCCCTTGCTGTCTTCCACGTCACGATTGCGTGCAGTGAGCCGGAACTCAGGGTGTTCCCCGAGCCACGGCCTCGCCGAACCAGGCAGACTGGACACATGATTAACGTCATCGCCGTGGTGATCGCGATCGCCGGTGTCCTCGCGACACTGGGCCATCTCGGTTATCTCGCCCTGTTGAACAATGCGGCGAGTAAGCGCGCGGGCGGTACGCCCATCGCCCAGTACGTCAAGTCGCGCTGGCCGATCGCGGCGGGTACCACCGCGGCCTCGTTGTTCGCCTGGTTGCTCACTAGTGGGGGAACGCCGCTCGACATCATCGCCATTTTGCTTGCAGCGGGTAGCGGAATCACCGCCACAAAAGCCTTGCAGTCGACCCAGCAGAAGTACCGCAGTGGCGGCTGAAGGGCCCAACCTGCGTGCATAGCACTCCGTAACGTCACCGGAGCCCGTTCGGCCGCGCCCGACAGAGTGAAACATCTGCAACTTGCAGAGTGGGTGAAGACTTCCGGGGCGTCGAGCTCTTACTGTGTTTCCCGTGAGGACCCTTGCGTCTGGGTCGGGCGATGCCCGTATGACGCGCGGGGGCTGCGGCCCCGCGCGTCCCGAGTCGCATGCGCGTGCATTTGCTCGCGAGACTGCCCGGGAGTCTGCTCGCGAGGGATCCCGTGAAACTGCTGCTCCGTTCGGCTTGACCGGTGTCACATCGCCGTCAGGGGCGGCCCACGAGGGGGTCGCTGGAACATGAACGGCTGGGCGGAACATCAGGGACGAACCGCACGGAACGACGCCGCGCACGCGGGTCGGCACCGGGCGGGCGGCACCAAGAGCTGGACCCCACCTGTGCCGCCTCGGCGGCAGCGCCCGACCGGGCACGGGCATCACGCGCACAGCGAGTTCGCCCCGCCCTCCACCGGTTCCCTTCCCCTGCCGCCACCGCGGGACAGGAGGGCGCCGAGCCCCGGCTACGCGCCGTCGATCGGCAGCTTGCCGCTCCCCCAGCCCGCTCGCGAGGTACCCGTGGAACGTCCGGCCCGTGTCGAGGCCTCGTTCACCGAACCCGCCCGGCCCGCCACCGTCGAAGAACGGCGGGAGAAGGCCGCGCGGCGGACGAAGGTCACGCTGACCGCGCCCGCCCCCCGCCGTCCCGCGCCGATGGAGACCACCGACGACGACATCCGGGTCTACCTCGCCCCGCCGGTGGACGGCCTGAGCACCTTCGACCTCGGTTCCGTGCCCGCCTCGGTGACTCCGCCCAAGACCTGGCGCAAGGCCGCGTGGTTCGCCGCGGCCGCGTCCGCGCTCGTCGTCGTCGGCCTGCTCTTCGCCGGTTCGTTCCTGGTCGGCAAGCCCGCCTCTGAACAGCAGAGCCAGGGTGGCTGGCCCGGGTACCGCGGCGGCAGCCCGCTGACCAACGAAGGCCTCGCCGGCAATCCGACGACCCCGCCCCCGGGCGGCGCCGCGGGCAACCCGTCCGGTTCCGAACGCGATTCCGCCACCCGGGACGACCGCAGTTCGGCCCACTCCGGCAGCGCCGCCGAGGACGACGCCACCGGCAGCGGCGGGTCGCGGCCGGACTCGGGCGGACCGGTCACGACCGGGCAGCCCGCCCCGTCGGCGAGCCGCCAGCCGCAGAAACCGCCGGTCATGCCCGCGGACCGCACCACCACCTCCTCCCACTGGTACGCGTCGCAGCCGGACGCGCAGGCGATGGGGGACAACACCGAACTCTTCCTCAACACCGTCACGACGAACCCGCACGAGGCCGCCACCGTGACCTCGGGCGGCCTGCACGAAGAAGGCGCGCAGGGTCTCCGGGAGCGCTACGCCGACGTCGCCTATTTCGAGGTCAAGAAGGTCAGCATCGACCAGCGCCGCGGCGTGACGGTCAACTCCGTGGAGGTCACCCACAAAGACGGGACCAAGACGATGGAACTGCGCACGCTGACTTTCGGTGACGACGACAAGATCGTCGACGACGGGCTGTAGGTACCCGCGCACGTGCAGGAGTCCCGTTCTGATGCACGTGCGGTGCGGCGAGCGGTTGTCCCTGGTCCGGGTGGGTGACATAAGCTGCCGTTCGTCGTATCGCGACGGCATTCCGGCGACAGAGCCTGGCCGGGGACCGTCCGCACAGGGTTACCTGACGACTGCAGGGTCCGCATCGTCCATAAGACGGCCGCGCGGACCAGTGGCGTCGGCCGAACGGCCCAGCGCCTGCCCGGACCAGAGCGAGGAAATTCGTGCTTGATCGACAGCGCATACGGCGTGAGCAGGACGCCGTTCGTGTCGAGGACGTCATCCCGGAAGAGATCCTGAACGACACCCGCGTCGACCGCGAGTATCTCGAGCAGGTCTTCCGTGAGCCGCAGAAGTTCGTCCCCGCCCGCACTCGCGAAGAGCCGTCTCCGCAGGCCGAGCCCGAGGAAGAGCCCGAGAGCCGCGGTGCCCGCCGGGCCAAGCTGGCCGGGCTGGTCGCCGCCGGGCTCCTCGTGGCCGGTGCCGTCGTCACCGCCGGCGTGCTCGCGGGCGCCCAGCGGCAGAACCCGGTGCCGGGCGCCGCCGCGCCCGAGGTGATGAGCGGGGCCGCCGCACTCGGCGGGCTCGCCGTCCCGGACGCCGCCGAGTCGCCGAAGAAGCAGGAAACGCCCACTCCGGTGGGCCCGAGCACGACGGCCCAGCCGTCCTCGGGCACCGGCTCGGGTTCGGGCTCCCGGCAGGGTTCGACGTCCAGCAGCACCAGTCCGAAGCAGGCCGCCAAACCGGCCGCGGTCAGCACGACCGAGGACAAGATCGACGCGGTCCGGAAGTTCTACCGGACCGTCGACGCCGATCCCTACGGCGCGATGTCGCTGCTCGCGCCGATGCCGGCCGATTCCGAAGCGGGCAGGCTGATCCAGGCGTGGGGTTCCATGGACGCCATCCAGATCCAGGACATCCGCGAGCAGGCGGACGGCACGATCCTCGCCGTGGTGACCATGCGCAATCCGGACGGCGGCCTGCTGCGGGTCACGCAGGTGCTGGAATTCGCGGACGAGACGACGGGTCTGATCACCGATGCCCGGCTACTGTCCGCACAGCACATGTGACGAACACCCCGGGTGAAAAGGCCCGTACCCTGGGCAATCAGAGCGTACCGCGTGTGTGTGCGCAGAGTGAGCACCTAGCCTTGTCACGGGTCGGTCTCGGAAAACCGGCACACAGACCACTACATGTGCATACGCTCCAAGGCTGTGGCGCGCTGAAGGCCGCACCGCGTGCGCGGACGACTCCGCGGCGTGAAGACGGAGCCCCAAAGGAGGTCGCGTGAGCGACGAGGGTCGCCTGGTCGCCGGTCGATATCGCATCGCCGGGCGGATCGGCACGGGCGCGATGGGTGCCGTCTGGCAAGCGCACGACGAGGTACTCGGCCGCACGGTGGCGATCAAGCAGTTGCTGCTGCAGCCGGGTCTGGAAGCTCACGACGCCGAGGACGCGCGCCAGCGCACGATGCGCGAGGGGCGGATCGCCGCCCGGCTGCATCACCCGAACGCCATCTCGGTGTTCGACGTCGTCACCGACGACAACGGGCAGCCCTGCCTGATCATGGAGTACCTGAACTCCACCAGCCTCGCCCAGGAGCTGCAGGAGCAGCGGACACTGCCGCCGATCGAGGTGGCCAGGATCGGCGCCCAGGTCGCGGCGGCGCTGACCGAGGCGCACGCGGTCGGCATCGTGCACCGCGACATCAAGCCCGGCAACATCCTCCTGGCGCCCAACGGCACGGTGAAGATCACCGACTTCGGCATCTCGCGGGCGAAGGACGACGTCACGGTCACCAAGACCGGGATGATCGCCGGGACGCCCGCCTACCTGGCTCCCGAAGTGGCGATCGGCGGCGACCCGGGACCGGAATCCGACGTCTTCTCGCTCGGCTCCACGCTCTACGCGGCCTGCGAAGGCCAGCCGCCGTTCGGCCTCAGCGAGAACACGCTGAGCCTGCTGCACGCGGTCGCGGCCGGACAGATCATCCCGCCGCGTCAGTCCGGCCCGCTCGCGAGCGTCCTCGCCGTGCTGCTGCACCCGGAGATCCGGCACCGGCCCACCGCCGAAGAGTGCGAAGAACTCCTGGCCGCCGTCGCACGCGGTGAGACGCCGCTGGGCGGCCCCGCGGACGAAACCGTGCTCTCCCCGGCCGCCGGCCTGCTCGCCGGCGGTGCGGCGGGCGCGGGCGTCACGCAGGCCCTCGACAGCGAAGCCGCCGGGCATTCGGGCTCATTGCTCGACGAACAGGCGGCCGCGGGTTCGTACTACGACGAAGACGACTACCACCAGCCGCCCGCGTCGCGGTACCCGGAAGACGACTACGACGGTTACGACAACTACGACGCGACGGCGTTGCTGTCCGAGCGCGGCCACCCCGGCGGACCGGCGCCCACCCGCGCCGTCCCGGTGCCCGGTGGCGGCTACGACGACCAGTACGACGACGACTACGACGACGCCCCGCCACCCCCGCCGCCGCCTCCCACCCGGGCGCAGACCAGCCCTGCGGACGAGGACGACGAGAAGCCGGGGGCGTGGAAGAAGCCCGCGATCATCGGCGGCGTCGTGGTCGTGGCCTTGGCGGCGCTGGCTATCTGGCTGTTCTCCCCGAACAACCCGGAAGCGCCCGCGCAGGTCGGGAACTCGTCGACGAAGCCGACCCCGTCGGCGACGTCGTCGGCACCGGAGACGACCGGGCCGCCGCCGGAGACGGAATCGTCCGCGCCACCGAAGGAGACGCCGTCATCGAAGAAGTCTTCGACCAAGGCGAGCGCGACGCAGGAGCCGGACCCGCCGTCCCAGACGAAGCCCACCTCGTCGAAGGCGAAGCCTCCGACCACCACTCCGACACCCACGACACCCACGACACAGACCACCCCGACCACCCCGACCGGTGAACCCGGCGGAACGTGATCCGAGGCAGCAAGTGAGTTCTGAAGGTTCCATCGTCGGCGGCCGCTACCGCCTGGACCAGCCCATCGGGCGTGGCCGGGCGGGCATCGTGTGGCTGGCGTTCGACACGCGGCTGCTCCGCACGGTCGCGATGAAGCGGATGTACCTGCCCGTCGGCCTGCCGCCGGACCGGGCCGAACAGGCCAAGACGGTCGTCGTCCAGGAGGGCAAGACCGCGGCCAAGTTCGAGCACGCCACCGCGATCAAGGTGTACGACGTGCTGCCCGAGGGGCCGGACGTCTGGCTGGTGATGGAGTACATCCCGTCCCGCGGGATGGCGGCGTTCCTCGCCGAGCACGGCAGGCTGACCGCGGAGCAGGCCGCCACGCTGGGCATCATGCTCGGCCGCGCGCTGGCCGCGATGCACGACGCCGGGGTGGTGCACCGGACCGTCGAACCGGGCACCGTCCTGCTGGCCGACGACGGCGGCGTGAAGCTCACCGACATCGGCATCACCGGCGGTGGGGCGACTCCGGCGTACCGGGCGCCCGAGGTGGCGCGCGGCGAACCGGCGACTTCGGCGTCCGACGTGTTCTCACTCGGCGCGACGCTGTACACCGCCGTCGAAGGGGTGCCGCCGTTCGGGGAGGACGGCGAGTCTTCGGAGCGGCCGCCGCAGACCGCCGGTCCGCTGGCCGGGGCGCTGCGCAAGATGCTGCGGGCCGAACCGGATTCGCGGCCGACGATGGCGGACACGGTCCGCTCGCTGAACGCGATCACGGAGGGACGGCAGACGGCGTTCATCCCGCCGACGGCGCCCGCGATGCCGACGGTCCCGGCTTCGATGCCGATACCGACGCAGAACCCGCAGGTCCCGCAGCATCCCGTTCCGCAGTTCCCCCAGCACCAGCCCCCGCAGTATCAGCCGCCGCAGCAGCAGTTCGCGCCGCCGCCTCAGCAGCAGTACGCCCCGGCCCCTGTCGCACCCGCGGCGCCCTCGACGTCGGACGCGACGAAATCGGCCGATACGCGGAAGTGGCTGATCACCGCCGGAGCCGTCGTGGCGGCGATCCTCGTCGGTGTGCTGTTCGCCGAGCTTTTCCTGATCTAGAGCCGTTCGAGGATCAACTCGACGAGTTCCCCGGGACGGCTGAGGAACGGGCTGTGGCCCGACTGCCAGGTCACCGTGGTGTCCAACGTCCGGCGAAGTGGGCGGTCAGCTCGGGACCGATGGCCCAGTCCTGGGTGCAGGCCAGGTAGGTGGTCGGGGTTTCCTTCCACGTCGTGTCCCGCGTGGTCTCGATGAACATCATGAGATGTTCACCGACGCAGCAACGAGACGGCGCGCTCGACGACGTCCTCGGGGCAGGGTCTCCCCCGGTTCGAAGACCAGCGCGGCCAGGAAGATCAGCTGGGAGAGCCCGCGCAGCCCGCCGGCGGTGAAGCCGCCGTAGGAATGCGCGAGCACCACCGGTGGTTCGGCCGCCAGGTCGACGAGGTCCTGGACGAGCGCGGTCGTTTCGACGATCGGGCGGTTGCCGATGTCGGGGACGGTGACATCGGCACCCTTCCGGCGCAGGCGTCGGGCGAGGTCGTCGAAATGAGCGGGCTGGTGCCAGGCTCCGTGCAGGATGATCAGGGGCAGCACGGGGTTCCTCTCCGATGGGCGGCCCTGCCGCGCTTACCCGATCGACTCTGTCAGGCGGCTTTCATCGCTTCGCGGATCGCGCTGAGGAAGCGCCGGACCGCGGGGTGGTCCCTGGCGTGCGCGGCGACGGCCGCGTGGATGGAACGCACCGGGTCGGGACGGCGGACCTTGCGGATGGCGACGCCGGGATGCGGGGCGCCGAGACCGAGTTCCGGGATCAGCGCGACCCCGAGTCCGGCGGCCACGAACCCTTGTGCAGTCTGGTAATCCTCGGATTCGACGACATGGTTCGGGGAGAAACCCGCCGCGCCGCAGGCGTCGAGCAGGATGTCACGGCAGGCACCGGGGAGACCGTCGACGCCGACCCAGGGATCCTCCGCGAGCTCACCGAGGTCGAGCACGCGTTTCCGGGCGAGCCGGTGGTTCTTCGGCAGGATCGCGCGATACGGGTCGTCGAGGATGTGGACGTACTCGACGCCTTTGATCCGGGGGATGGCCGTCGGGAGGACGATCATCGCGACGTCGGCCTTGCCCGACTCGATCTCGGGCATCGAATCGTCGGGTTCGACGAGCTTCAAATCGAGGCGGACGCCCGGGAAGTCCTGGCGCCCGCCGTGGCGAAGTAGCGGATCGCGAGCCTGCCGGTGCGGCCTTCCTTGAGTTCGGTGAGCGCGGCTTCGGCCTTGGCGAGCTGGCCGCTGAGCGTTTCCGCGTGTTCGGACAGCAGCGAACCGGCCGGTGTCGGACGCACTCCACGTCCGACGCGCTCGAGCAGTTCGACGCCCGCTTCCCGTTCCAGAGTGGACAATTGCTGGCTGATCGCGGAAGGTGTGTAGCCCAGGTTCCGGGCGGCGGCGGTGATCGAACCGCTACTGATCACGGCTCGGAGGACCTGCATGCGGCGGACGTCCAGCATGGTCCGATCTTACAGTTCTTCTTAAGGCTTCCTGCAGTTATTTTCGCTTGTCCTTACGCGTCGGTGCGGCGAAGCTGGGCCGGACCAAGGAGGACTGGGGTGGGCGAGACCAAGACCCTGCTGCGGATCGGCGCGCTGGCGCTCATGTGGGGATCGAGCTTTTTCTGGATCAAACTCGGGCTGGAGGCGTTCACGCCGGTGCAGCTCGTGCTGGCCAGGGTGGCGCTCGGGGCGGCCGTGCTGATCGGCCTCTGCTACCTGGGCCGGGACCGGCTGCCGTCGAACCGGCGGGTGTGGGGGCACCTGGCCGTCGCGGCGTTCTTCCACAACGCGCTGCCGTTCCTGCTGTTCGCCTGGGGCGAGCTGACCGTCGATTCCGGGATCACCGGCGTCCTGAACTCGACGACGCCGCTGTGGGTGCTTCTCGCCGCGCCGATGCTGGGCGCGCGGACGAAGATGACCGCGATCCGGGTCGCCGGTCTCGTCGTCGGGCTCGCCGGGATCCTGCTGATCTTCGCGCCGTGGGAGGCATCCGGCCTGCTCAGCTGGGGTGCGCTGGCCTGCCTCGCGGCGGCCGCGAGCTACGGGTTCGCGTTCGTCTACGAGGGCAGGTACCTGACCGGCACCGGCGACTCGCCGATGGCGCTCGCCGGTGGGCAGATGCTGCTCGCGACCGGGTTCCTGGTGCTGGCACTGCCGATGGGCGGCTTCGAGCCCGTGCACCTGAGCACCGGCGCGATCGTCGCGATCGTGATCCTGGGCATCGGGTCGACCGGGATCGCGTTCGCGCTGAACTACCAGCTCCTCGCGAGCGAAGGCGCCGTCGCGGCGTCCATCGTCGGATACCTGCTGCCGGTGGTCTCGGTGCTGCTGGGAGCCGTGTTCCTGCACGAGCCGCTGAGCGTCCGGGTGATCGCCGGGATGGTGGTCGTGCTGGGCGGCGTCGCGCTGACCCGCCTCCGCCCGAAGGAGCAAGGGACCTTTGCTACCACTTCGGTGGTGGAACGGCCGCTCGCCGCCGCCGGGGAGGCGCCGTGACCACGACGACCACGTTGTGGCGGCCGACCGGCCCCGCCGAGCTCGACCTCGTCCGCGAGTCGGGCTGGCGGGAATGGCCGCCGCGGCTGCCGGACCAGCCGATCTTCTATCCGGTGCTCAACGAGGACTACGCGATCAAGATCGCCCGCGACTGGAACGTGCCCCACGACGGCGCGGGATTCGTGACGCGGTTCGAGGTCGAGACCGCGTTCGTCGAGCGGTACCCCGTCCAGCAGGCAGGCGGGAAGACCATCCTGGAGCTCTGGGTCCCGGCCGAGGAGCTCGCCGAGTTCAACACGCACATCGTGGGGAAGATCGAGGTCACCCGCGAGTTCCGACAGCCCGCCTGACCTGCGTTTAGCGGGCTAAACGCGATGCGGAGGGACCTGGGGGCTCCCCGGATCGCGTTTAGCCCGCTAAAGGCGCTCCGGGGGTCAGAGGGTGGAGGCGACGAGCAGTCCGGCCATGACCAGCTCGACCCAGAAGTACAGCCAGCTCGGATAGAACCGCTCGGGCCGCTCCGTGAATCGCGCGACGAGCCGCCCGAAGGCCATCCCGGCAAGCGCGACGGCCACCGCGATCGCGGCGCCCTGCCGGATCCCGCCGACGTCGAACGCCGCGAACCCGAGCAGCACGGCGATCGCCACCCCGAAGCCGCCGTAGACCGCGCGCACCTGGAGTCCGCGCGGTCGCGGACTCCAGCTTGATGCCGAACGGCCGGATCAGCCGCCGCGGCGCGACAAGCCCCAGCAGCCCCATCCCCAGGAAGAACACGGCCACCAGGCCGATGAGTACAGGCGCCATCTAGACGAGACGGCGGTCGGACGCCCACCGCGAAAGCTCGTAGCGGTTCGAGAGCTGCGTCTTCCGCAGAACGCTCGACACATGCGTCTCGACGGTCTTCACCGAGATGAACAGCTCAGACGCGATCTCCTTGTACGCGTACCCGCGCGCGAGAAGCCGCAGCACGTCGCGCTCCCGCGGCGTCAGCAGGTCGAGGTCCGGGTCGCTGATCGGCGCGGAACCGGGCCGGTCGGCGAACGCGTCGAGCACGAATCCGGCCAGCCGCGGCGAGAACACCGCGTCCCCGTCGGAGACCCGCACGACCGCGCGCACGAGTTCCTTCGACGAGATCGTCTTCGTGACGTAGCCGCGCGCCCCGGCGCGGATCACGGCGATCACGTCCTCGGCGGCGTCGGAGACCGACAGCGCGAGGAACACGACGTCCGGCAGCTCCGGGCGGACCCGGCGGAGCACCTCGGCGCCGCCGCCGTCCGGCATATGCACGTCGAGCAGCACGACCTGCGGTTTGGTCCGCGCGATCCCGGCGACCGCCTCGGCCACCGAGCCCGCCTCGCCGACCACACGCACGTCGTCGGTGATCGAGTCCAGTTCGGTGCGCACGCCCGCGCGGAAGAGCGCGTGGTCGTCGACGAGGAAGACCTTGACCGGCTCCCGCGTCCGCTGGTTCTCCGTCACGATGCTCCCTCACTCGACCTGTCCCGTGAGCATAGCGACCTCACGCCGCGCCCTTCCCCACCTTGACCGGCATCTCCAGCTGGACCTCGGTTCCTTCACCCGGCGCGGTACGCAGTTTGAGCTTCCCGCCGTGCCGCTCCATCCGGCCGCGGATCGAATCCGCCAGCCCGTGCCTGTCGGCGGGCACGACGTCGGGGTCGAATCCCTTGCCCCGGTCGCGGACGAACACCGTCACCGCTGTCGGCTCGACCTCGGCGTACACACTGACCTCTTCGACACCCGCGTGCTTCGCGGCATTGACGATCGCTTCACGGGCGGCCTGGATGAGCGCGGTCAGCGGTTCGTTCAGCGTCGCCTCCCCCACGACGACCTGCTGCACCGAAATCGCGAACGCGTCCTCGACCTCGCCGCAAGCGGCCGCGAGCACCTCGGACAACTGCCCGCTGACGGCTTCCTCCTCGGTCTTCTGGCTCTTTCCGTACCCCGTCGGCCCATACAGCCAGCCGCGCAGCTCGCGTTCCTGGCCGCGCGCGAGCCGGGCGACCTCACGCGGCGATTCCGACTGCTTCTGGATCAGCGCGAGGGTCTGCAGGACCGAGTCGTGCAAATGGGCGGCGATCTCGGCACGTTCGTCGGTGCGGATGCGGGCGGTGCGCTCGTCGGACAAGTCGCGGACCAGGCGCAGCCAGAAGGGGACGGTCAGCACGGCGACCCCGAAGAGCGTCGCGATGACCGCGACCAGGGCGAACTTGACCTGATCGATACTGCCGCTCTGCAGGACGACGACGCCGATCCCGGCCATCACCAACGCGACACCGGCGACCACGCGGATCGCGGCCGACCAGCCGCCACCCCCGAGGAACGCGGTGGCCACGCCGCCCTTGGCGCCGAGCCGCCAGCGCCGTCGCTGCGACTCGTCGGCCTCCCGCCAGACGACGGCCGCACCGATCATGGCCAGTGCCAGCGGGATCGCGAGCCAGCCGCTGATCAGGCCGGTCAGCGTGCCGCTGGCGACGGCGAGGCCGACCCCGAGCGCCATCAGGCCGAACGCCTGCTGCTTCTCCTTGGGCCCGGACTTCTCCTGCGCGATCTCCCCGGATTGCTGTTGGACGAAGACCCAGAGCAGGCCGTACGAGAGCAGCCCGACGCCGCTCATCGCGGCCAGCAGCGCGAACGCGGTGCGGACCCACACCACCTTGACGCCGAGGTGGTCGGCGAGGCCGCCGGCGACACCCGCGATGGCGCGGCCCGAGCGGCGGCGGTACATCTTGGGTGGTTCGAACGGCGTCACGGGCAGCGCGGCGGGCACCGGCACCGGGGGGCGCTCGATGATCGTCGGCTTCACCTGCCCGGCGAGGTCGTCAGTGGCGGATTCCTGCACGTCTTCCATGGTCACACGCCGGGGCCGCACTGATCCATCGGGGAAACCCCTGACTCTCCCCGCTGGGGGAAACCTCAGGGACGATCCCGGATGTGAGGACGGCTCGCGGAGCGCATTCTTTGTGGCATGAGTGGGAGTGAGACACACACGCCGAAGCAAGGCCCCGCGGCCGGCTTCGAGGCGACCGTCAAGGATTTCTGGCGGAGCAGGCCGGTCCGCCCGGCACACGGCCGCAAGGTGGCAGGCGTCGCGGCGGGGATCGGCTACCGCTACGGCATCGACCCGACAGTGGTGCGCGTCGCCTTGGTCGCCGCGACCGTGTTCGGTGGCTTCGGCGTCTTCGTCTACCTGCTCGGCTGGCTGTTCCTGCCGAAGGAAGGCGACGCCGTCTCGGCGTTCGAGGGCCTGATCGGTCGCGGCCGCACGTCGAGTTCCCCGGCGTTCGCGGTGCTGCTGCTGATCCTGCTGCTCCCCGGCCTCAGCTGGACCTTCAGCGGTGGCTGGCTGTCCGACGGCTCCGGGCTGATCGGCTTCGCGCTGATGTCCATCGCGCTGTACCTGCTGCACCGCAGCCGCGGCCAGTTCAACCGGCCGGTGATGCCCGCGGCGGCGCAGCAGACCCGGACCGCCGCGTTCTCGATGTCGACGGCTTCGGCCCCGGCCCCGGCGTCGACGACGGCCGACGGCAGCTGGGACCCGCTGGCGGCCGACCCGTCCGCCTGGGACCTGCCGAACGCGTCGCCGTCCGGTGGCCTGCCGCCGCAGACCCCGCCGCCGTCCGCCACGCCACCGATGCCGCGGCGCCGGAATTCGAAGATCGGCGCGGCGACGTTCGGTATCGCGCTCCTGGTCGCCGGTGCGGGAGTCGTCCTGAACCTGGACGGCCAGGAGTGGTTCAGCCTCCAGCACATCGTCGGGCTCACCCTGGGTGTGGTCGGGGTCGGGCTGGTGGCCGGTTCGTTCGTGCGGGGCGGTCGCGGACTGATCGGGCTGGCGGTGCCGCTGGCGATCGCCGGGATGGCGCTCACCACGATCCCGTTCGAGAACTTCTCCGTGAAGGGCGGCCTCGGCGACCTGAAGGCGACGCCGTACCAGGCGTCCGAGGTGCTGCCGGAATACCACCGCTCGGCCGGGGACATCGACATCGACCTGACCAAGCTGCCTGCCGGGACGCCGATCACCACGAAGATCAGCAACGGGGCAGGCAACTCGACGGTCATCGTGCCGCTGGGCGCCGAAGTGAAGGTGACCTGCGAGACCCAGGCGGGCGACATGAACTGCCTCGGTCAGACCCGCTCGGGGGTCGCGCTGGAAAAGGTCGACTTCACCTCGCCGGGAAGCACCGGCCAGAAGATCGACCTGCAGATCGAGAACGCCGTCGGAAACGTGGAGGTGCGTCGTGGCTGAGTACGACTACGACAACTACGACAGCTCACAGTCGGCCCAGCCCGCCAAGCGCGGGGTGGACGTGTTCACCCTGATCGTCGGGGTCGCGACGCTGCTCGTGTCGGCCTACGTCCTCTCGGACGGTTCGTCGTGGCTCCCGCGGTTCGACTTCCGCTGGGTGATGGCGGGCGGCGCGATCTTCGTCGGCGTCCTGCTGCTCGGTGCGTCGCTGCGCAAGAGCCGCCGCTAACGGCCCCGCTCACCACCCACTCCACTCCTGAAGGCCCCGGCCCCTCGCCGGGGCCTTCGCCATGCTCCCCCTGCGGAAGGACGCGACTTCAGCCCCCTAATCGCGATCTGCGCGCCCCGGATCGCGATTAGCCCGCTAAACGCAGGTCGGGAGGGGTAAGGGTCACTCCCACTCAATGGTGCCCGGCGGCTTGGACGTGACGTCCAGGACCACGCGGTTCACCTCGGCGACCTCGTTGGTGATGCGGGTCGAGATCCGCTCCAGCACTTCGTAGGGCAAGCGCGTCCAGTCCGCGGTCATGGCGTCCTCGGACGACACCGGACGCAGCACGATCGGGTGCCCGTAGGTCCGCCCGTCGCCCTGGACACCGACGCTGCGGACGTCGGCGAGCAGCACCACCGGGCACTGCCAGATCTCGCCGTCCAGCCCGGCCGCGGTCAGTTCCTCGCGGGCGATGGCGTCCGCCGCGCGCAGCGTTTCCAGCCGCTCGGCATCGACGGCGCCGATGATCCGGATACCGAGCCCCGGGCCGGGGAACGGCTGCCGCTGCACGATCGTCTCCGGCAGCCCGAGCTCCCGCCCGACGCGCCGCACCTCGTCCTTGAACAGCAGCCGCAGCGGCTCGACGAGCTCGAACTGCAGGTCGTCGGGCAATCCGCCGACGTTGTGATGGCTCTTGATGTTCGCCGCGCCCTCGCCGCCGCCGGATTCGACGACGTCCGGGTACAGCGTCCCCTGCACGAGGAACTTGTAGTCGCCCGCGGCCTTGAGATCGCGCTCGGCCTGCTCGAACACGCGGATGAACTCGCGGCCGATGATCTTGCGCTTCTCCTCGGGGTCGGTGACCCCGGCCAGCGCGTCGAGGAACCGGTCGCGCGCGTCGACGGTCACCAGGTTGACCCCGGTCGCGGCGACGAAGTCGCGCTCGACCTGGGTGCGTTCGCCCGATCGCAGCAGGCCGTGGTCGACGAACACGCAGGTCAGCCGGTCGCCGATGGCGCGCTGGACCAGCGCGGCGGCCACGGCCGAGTCGACGCCGCCGGACAGCCCGCAGATCGCGCGGCCGTCACCCACCTGCTCGGCGATGCGCTTGACCTGGTCGTCGACGATGGACGACGTCGTCCACCGCGGCCGGATGCCGGCGATGTCGTGCAGGAAGCGGCGCAGCACCTCCTGGCCGTGCGGCGAGTGGTGCACCTCGGGGTGGTACTGGACGCCGGCGAAGCGGCGCTCGACGTCTTCGTAACCGGCGACCGCGGCGCCGTCGCTGGACGCGGTCACGGTGGCGCCCTCGGGGGCCTTGGTGACGCTGTCGTTGTGACTCATCCACGCGGGCTGGGTGCCGGGGAGACCGGCGTGCAGTACGCCGCCCTCACCGGCGACGCGCACCTCGGTGCGGCCGAACTCGCGGATCCCGGTCGGCTCGACGGTGCCGCCGAGCGCCTGCGCGAGCACCTGGTGGCCGTAGCAGATGCCGAGGATCGGCACGCCCGCGTCGACCAGGCCGGGGGCCAGCGCGGGGGCGTTCTCCGCGTACACACTGGACGGTCCACCCGAAAGAATGATGGCCGCCGGGTCCTTGGCGAGGATGGTCTCGGCGGTGGCGGTGTGCGGGACGACCTCGGAGTAGACCTGGGCCTCCCGCACTCGGCGCGCGATCAGTTGCGCGTACTGCGCCCCGAAGTCCACGACGATTACCGGACCGGTGGGACTGGGCACCTGAAACCTCCAGATCAGAGCAGTACGCTTCGCCACCATCGTCCCAGGTGGGCCGGGTCACCCCGCCGCCAACCCCCACCCGATTCAGGACAGCGACTGACCGCTGGGGGCCCTACCGTCCGAAGCCATGGGCATCGACTGGAGCAAGGAACTCTCCGAACAGCTGGACTTTCACTGGAACCACCAGTTCCGGCCGCGACTGGACACGCTCACCGACGACGAATACCGCTGGGAACCCGTCGAGGACTGCTGGTCGCTCCGCCCCCGGGAGGACGGCCGCCTGATGATCGACTGGGCGTATCCGGAGCCGTCGCCCCCGCCGGTGACGACGATCGCCTGGCGGCTCAACCACCTCATCATCGGCGTCTTCGCGATGCGGAACGCGTCGCACTTCGGCGGCCCGCCTGTGGACTATCAGACCTTCCCCTACGCGGCCTCTGCCGCCGAAGCGCTGAAGCAGATCGACGACGCGTACGCGCACTGGCGCGACGGCGTCCGCGCTCTCACCCACGAAGACCTCGCCCGCCCTTGCGGCGAGGCCGAGGGCCCGTACGCGGACTACCCGCTCTCCACCCTCGTCCTGCACATCAACCGGGAGGCCATCCACCACGGCGCCGAGATCCTCCTCCTGCGCGATCTCTACCTCCGGGAGCCCTCCGGATCGCGTTTAGCGGGCTAAACGCGACGCGTCCATACTGAGGCGAGCCCAGGAAAGGACCCGCCTTGCGAGCGACTCTCATCTACGGCGCCGGCGACGTGCGCGTCGAGACCGTCCCGGACCCGAAACTGAGCGAACCCACCGACGCGCTGCTTCGCGTCGTCCGCTCGTGCATCTGCGGCAGCGACCTCTGGCCGTACGGGAGCATGCCCGCGCGCGACCGCGGTGTCCGGATCGGCCACGAGTTCCTCGGCATCGTCGAGGCCGTCGGCTCCGACGTCACCACGCTCAAGACGGGCGACCTCGTCGTCGCGCCGTTCGTCTACTCCGACAACACCTGCCGGTTCTGCCGCGAGGGCCTCCACACCTCGTGCCTGCGCGGCGGTTTCTGGGGCGCGAAGGGCGTCGACGCCGGCCAAGGCGAGGCCGTCCGTGTCCCGCAGGCGGACGGCACGCTGGTGAAAGTGCCGCATACCGAGGACGACGAACTCCTCGCGGCGCTTCTCACTCTTTCGGATGTCTTCCCCACCGGTCACCACGCCGCGACCAAGGCGGGCGTGAACGAGCGCACGACGGTCACCGTCATCGGCGACGGTGCCGTCGGGCTCTCCGCGGTCCTCGCGGCGAAACGCCTCGGCGCCGAGCGCGTCATCCTGATGGGTCGTCATCAGGCCCGTACGGACCTCGGCCGCGAGTTCGGCGCGACGGACGTCGTGTCCGAGCGTGGTGACGAAGGCATCGAGAAGGTTCGAGAGCTGACGAACGGCGAAGGCACTCACACCGTCCTCGAATGCGTCGGCACGAAACCCGCCTTCGAGATGGGTATCGGCGCCGTTCGGCCGGGCGGCACGATCAGCCGCGTGGGCGTGCCGCAGTACGACGAGGGCCCGATCGGCCCGCCGCTCTTCCGCCGCAACATCACCGTCACCGGCGGTGTCGCCCCGGCAAGGCACTACATTCCCGAACTCCTCGACGACGTCGTCGAGGGCAGGTACCAGCCGGGCAAGGTCTTCGACCGGACCATCGGGCTCGAAGAGGTCCCTGACGGCTACCGCGCGATGGCGGACCGCGAAGCGCTGAAGGTGCTCGTCAAACCGTGACTCGGTCGAGTGGGTGTTCACACCTCGGACACCCACTCGGAATACCTTGTCACCCATGGACATGATCACCCCGGAGCCGCGTCCGGCCTGGATCGCCGGCCGTCCCGAGCAGGGCGCGTCGACGCTCACCGTGCACCACCCCTACGACGGGAGTGAAGTCGCCACCGTCGCCGTGCCCGGGCCGGAGCAGGTCGAACGCGCGGTGAGCGCGGCGGCGGGCGTCGCGAAGGAGTTCCGCCGCTCGTCCGCGCACAGCCGCGCCGCGGCGCTCGACCACGTTTCGCGGGTCATCGCCGGCCGCGCCGAGGAGATCGCCGAGGTCATCACCGCCGAGAACGGCAAACCGCTCAAGTGGGCCGACGCCGAGGTGCGGCGCGCGGTGTCGGTGTTCCGGATCGCGGCCGAGGAGGCCCGCCGGTTCAGCGGCGATCTGCAGCGCTTGGACACGGACCCGTCCGGTGACGGCAGGCTGGCACTCACCCGCCGTGTCCCGCGCGGCCCCGTCCTGGGCATCGCGCCGTTCAACTTCCCGCTGAACCTGGTGGCGCACAAGGTCGCGCCGTCGCTCGCGGTCGGCGCGCCGATCATCGTCAAACCCGCGCCGCGCACCCCGCTGACCGCGTTGATCCTCGGCGAGATCCTGGCCGAGACGGAGCTGCCGGAGGGCGCCTTCTCCGTCCTTCCGCTCGGCAACGAGGAGACGTCGGCGCTGGTCACGGACCCGCGTCTGCCCGTCGTGTCGTTCACCGGTTCCGGACCGGTCGGCTGGTCGCTGGCGGACGCCGCGCCGCGCAAGCACGTCGTGCTCGAACTCGGCGGCAACGCGGCCGCCGTCGTGCTGCGCGACTGGCCGGATCCCGAGGGCGCGGCACAGCGGATCGCGACGTTCGGCAACTACCAGGCAGGCCAGTCCTGTATCGCGGTGCAGCGGGTGATCGTCGAGCGCGAGGTCGCCGAGGAATTCGTACCGGCGCTGGTGGAAGCCGTGCGGGCGCAGCAGACCGGCGATCCTTACGACAAGAACACCGACGTGGGGCCGGTCGTCGACGAGGCGGCCGCGGAGCGGATCGTGGCCTGGATCGACGAGGCCGTCGCCGCGGGGGCGAAGATCCTCACCGGCGGCAAACGGGAAGGCGCGACGGTGGAGCCGACCGTGCTCACCGACGTCCCCGCGACCACGAAGGCCTGGTCGGAGGAGATCTTCGGCCCGGTGCTCGCGGTGTCCCTCGTGGACGGAGTCGACGAGGCTTTCGCTTCGGTCAACAAATCCTCGTACGGCCTGCAGGCCGGGGTGTTCACCCGCGACGTGCATCTCGCGTTCTACGCGTCGACCGAACTCGAGGTCGGCGGCGTGATCATCGGCGACGTGCCCTCCTACCGCGCGGACCAGATGCCCTATGGCGGCGTCAAGGGATCGGGGGTGGGCCGGGAAGGCGTCCTCGCCGCGATGCACGACCTCACCGAGGAACGGGTCACCGTCTTCACCGGCATCGATCTCTAGGCAGGGGTGACGGCCTGCGCGAAACCGAAGACCTTGTCGGGGTCGTAGGTCTTCGCCACCTGCTTGAGGCGGGGGGCGTTGTCGCCGTAGTAGGCCGTCATCCAGTCGGGCAAGGCGGGGTCGATGTAGTTGACATAGCCCCCGCCCAGCCCGATCCCGTTCGCCACTTCGGCGACGGAATCCGTTGCCGCGGAACGATTACGTGTATCCGCCTGGCTGTAGACCTGCACGCTGCCGATCGCTTTCCGGTGCCAGAACGCGGTGGCGTCGGGGGCGATGTCGGCGACCGCGCCGCCGAGTCCGTCGACCAGCAGGTCCATTCCCCGTCTGCCGTTCAGGATCGACGTCAGCTTCGCCGGATCCACCGGTTCACCGAGAATGCGCGAAGAGGCCACGAAGGACTGTCGGCTTTCGCTGCCGGAGAAGTACTTCATGGCACCCAGATAGTCGAGTTGCTTCACCGTCCGCGTGCCTCCGACCTTACCGGTCAGCTTGTCCAAAACCGGGCCCAGCGACGCGGAATCGCCGACATGGCAACCGGACACCCGGGCGCCGACCGGGGAACCGCCCGAGAGCACGACATTCGCCCACAGCTCCGGCGGGGCCGCGGGAAGCCACCGCTGCCATTCGGCGAGGACGTCGTTCGCACTGCCCGGCGGGAAACGCAGGGAGAACACCGAAACGACCGAGGGTGACGGATCGGTGCGAAAGGTGAACGAGGTGACGACACCGAAGTTCCCGCCACCACCGCCACGCAACGCCCAGAACAACTCCGGTTCGGAATCCGCCGAGGCAGTCCGGAGTTTCCCGTCCGCCGTGACGACTTGCGCGGAGACCAGGTGATCGCAGGTGAGTCCGTACTTGCGGGCGAGGACGCCGATGCCGCCACCGAGCGTGAGCCCGGCGATCCCGACACTGGGGCAGGAACCCGCGGGCAGGCAACGGCCGGCGCCGGCCAAGGTGGCGTAGACGTCCTTGAGTTTCGCGCCCGCGCCGATCACGACCTGGTCACCTCGGACGTCCACTGAGGACATGGCGCCGAGGTCGATCATCAGGCCACCGTCGGGAACGGAATAGCCCGCGTAACTGTGACCGCCACTCCGTGCCGCGATCGGCACGCGCCGCGCCGCCGCTTCGACGGCCGCCTGCACGTCTTCCGGTTTGGCGCATTGCGCGATCGCGGCGGGTTTGAGCCCGTCGAAAGCCGGGTTGAACACGCGTTTGGCGCTGTCGTAACCGGAATCCCCCGGCAGCAGCAGGGAAACCTTGTTCCGCAACACCGCCCAGTCCGGCGGTCCGGAAGGTGGCGCGACGCTGCTGCTCGGCGGCACCGAGGTGACGGGTGCCGAGCTGGGCACTCGCCCCGGAGGCGCGGCCGAGCAGGCTGTCGCGGCCGCCCCGGCCGCGGTCGCGCCGGCGAGCTTGAGGAAGTTCCTTCGCCCCAACTTCATACTTGTGAAGACGTCCGGACCGCGATCGGGTTGCCGCGATCACCCGGCCGAGTCAACGGTGCTCGGGGTTTTCGAAGTCGAAACGGCAGCCCGCGTCCCATTCCGGTCGCTGGTTGCCGTGCGCGGGAACACCGCCTGTTCGGTGCAGCATGGCGGCCATATGAAGCAAGTTCCAGGTCATGAACGTGGTGTTCCGGTTGGTGAAATCGTTCTCCGGGCCGCCGGATCCCTGATCAAGATAGGACGGGCCGGGTCCGGCCTCGCCGATCCAGCCGGCATCCGCCTGCGGCGAGATGGTGTAGCCCAGATGCTGAAGGCTGTAAAGCACGTTCATCGCGCAATGCTTCATGCCGACACGAGAATCCGCGCGTCCCTCACCTGCCGATACAGCTCCGGCCACGCGTCGGACGCGGCTCCGTGCTCGGTCATGTCGGGCCAGACGCCGGTCGCGATGTCATGATCGGCAGCACGGAGACCTCCGCCCCGTGTTTGACCATGATGTCGCGGCTGATCCCGATAAAGCCGTCGGCGTTGCTCTTCTCCGGGGATCTCTTCAGGGTGCAGTTCACGAACAGGGCCTTGAGACCGCTGAAGTCGTAGTCCATCCTTCCAGGGCACCACCGGCGCCCGCGCGGGGAGAGCCCCCGAAGGATTACGGAATTCTTCTCCTCACAGCCAATGCGGCAGCGACGGCACTTCGCCGTCCAAAGTGGACCCGTCGGCGCGGCCGGTGATCCAGGCCAGGACGTCGCCGGGGGTGCCGGTCACCTTGACCGGTTCGCCGGTACCCATCCGCCACTCGTGCCGCGTCCCGTCGCCGTCCACGGCGACCAGGAGGACGGCGGGGAGCTCGTCGCCGTACGAAGCGATCGAGCTGCTCACGACGGCTTCGAACTCCGGGCCGAGCAGCCCGGAGACCCGGTCGAAGTCGTACCCGGAGCCCAGGTCGACGAGGTGGATCGAGGTTTCGGACAGCCGTTTGAGCAGTACTCCCTCACCGGTGATCCGCTTGCCCAGCCGATCACGGGCCTCCCCGGTCCACGCCTCGTCCGGCATGGCCGCGGCCAGGTCCGCGAACCGCTCGCCGGAGTCCACGACGTCGGCGACGATCGCCGCGGCGGAGCGATCGGCTCCGGCCTCGATGCCCTCGTCACGAGCCGTGGCGGTGGCGTACATCGGCGTCTCGACACCGGTCTTCGCCCAGGTCAAGAGGTTGCCGAGGGCGTCGGCGTTGCGCGCGACGTGCGCGAGCAGATGCGCCCGCGTCCAGCCGGGCAACGCGCTGGGGGCGTGCACGGCGTCCTCGCCGAGGCCGCGGGCCACGAGCGCCCATTCGTCATGCAGGGCGCGGACGCGATCGAGCAGGGCGTGGGCGCGTTCGGAGGCGGTCACCGCCCCAACTTACCGCCGTAACGCCGCCGGTGCGTCCGCCGGAACGGACGGGTTCTTGGGCGCGATGGCGTCGATACGCGCGTACGGCTTGTCCTGGGGCGGCCGGTTGTCCGTTTCGCCCTTGTTCGGCCACAACGAGAACGCCCGTTCGGCTTGCGCGGTGATGGTGAGCGAGGGATTCACACCGAGGTTCGCGGTGATCGCCGATCCATCCACAATGGACAGGCCGGGGTAGTTGAAGACCCGGTGGTACGGGTCGATCACGCCGTTGTCGGCCGCCGTGCCGATCGGGGCGCCGCCGATGAAATGCGCGGTGAGCGGGATGTCGAAGATCTCGCCCCAGGTGCCACCCGCCATCCCGCCGATGCGCTCGGCGGTGCGGAGGTTGGCCTCGTGGCCGGCGGGGATGAAACTGGGGTTCGGCTCCCCGTGCCCCTGCTTCGAGGTGTACTTGCGGCGGCCGAAGAGACCCCGTTTGGTGTAGGTGGTGATGGAGTTGTCGAGGCTCTGCATCACCAGCAGGATCACCGTGCGCTCGCTCCAGCGGTAGCCGTTGAGCAGCCGGACCGTCTGGACGGGATGCTTGACCATGAAGTTCACCGCCTGGCGCCAGCGCGGGACCGCCGAATCGCCCTCGGTGGCGATGGTCTGGAGCAGGCTCATCGCGTTGCTGCCCTTGCCGTAGCGGACGGGCTCGATATGGGTGTTGTCGTCGGGATGGATCGACGACGTGATCGCGACGCCGCGGCTGAAGTTCCGCTCCTCGTCGACCGAGGTGCGCGCGGCGCCGATGATGGCCTCGGAGTTGGTGCGGGTCAGCTCGCCGAGCCGGGGTGAGAGCTTCGGCAGCTTGGCGGTGTCACGCATGCCGTGGAGCAGGTTCTGCGTGCCCCACGTGCCCGCGGCGAGCACCACCTGCGCGGCGGTGAGCTGGTGCCGGAACTTGCGCGAGGTCGTCCCGGTCTTCTTGATGCTCACCTCGTACCCACCTGCGTTCAGCGGGCTGATCGCGCTCACGGTGGTGAGCGGGATGACCTGCGCGCCGTCCTTCTCCGCGAGGTACAGGTAGTTCTTGACCAGCGTGTTCTTGGCGCCGACGCGGCAGCCGGTCATACAGGCACCGCATTCGGTGCAGCCGGTGCGCGCCGGGCCCGCGCCGCCGAAGTACGGGTCCTCCGTGCGTTCCCCCGGCTTGCCGAAGTACACGCCGACGGGTGTCGGGTGGTACGAGCCGGGGACGCCCATGTCCTCGGCGACGCCCTTCATCACGACGTCGGACGGTGTGACGCTGGGGTTGGTGACGACGCCCAGCATGCGGCTGGCCTGGTCGTAATGCGGCCCGAGCTCGGACTCCCAGTCGGTGATGTGGGACCACTGCGGGTCGACGTAGAACGGCTTCAGCGGCCGGTACAGCGTGTTCGCGTAGACCAGCGAGCCGCCGCCGACACCCGCGCCGGCGAGCACCATGACGTCCTTGAGCATGTGGATGCGCTGGATGCCGAAGCAGCCGACCTGAGGCGCCCAGACGTAGCGGCGAAGGTCCCAGGACGTCTTCGCGAACTCGTCGTCGGCGAAGCGGCGGCCCGCCTCGATGACGGCGACGCGGTAGCCCTTCTCGGTCAGGCGGAGTGCGGCAACACTGCCGCCGAACCCGGAGCCGACGACGATCACGTCGTAGTCGAAGTCGTCTTCAGTGGTGGTGTTACTGGCAGTCACACCCTCGACTGTAACCCCGCCCACTCCTTCTGACCAGAGGTAAGTTACTCGTCGGTTACCTTCCACTCGGATGGTGCATGCTCGTACTCGTGATCGACGAGTTCGCGAAGGAATACCTGCACAGTGACCTGCGAGAGATCCGCGAGACGATGCTCCGGAAGCTCGACGGGCTGTCCGAGTACGACGTCCGCCGTCCCCTGACCTCGACCGGGACCAACCTGCTCGGTCTGGTCAAACACCTCTCGGCATGGGAGTCCCGGTACTTCGGCGAGGTCTTCGGCCGGCCGTTTCCCGAGGCCGTCCCCCCGCGCGGTACCGACATGTGGGCGACCGAACACGAAACACGGGAGGAGATCACCGGCCGCTATCGGCGCGTCTGGGAACACTCGGACGCGACCATCGCCGCGCTCGCCGTCGACTCGCCCGGCCACGTGCCCTGGTGGCCACGCCCTGACGTGCTGCTGTTCACCGTGCTGGTCCACATGCTCACGGAGACCACCAGGCACGCCGGGCACGCCGACATCCTCCGCGAACAGCTGGACGGCGAGGTCGAAGTGGGCACGGAAGCCCTGGCCCGGCGAGGACAGGACGCGGCCTTCTGGGCGAACCGGCGCGCGGAAATCGAGCGAGCGGCCAAGGCTGCCGGCCCGGATCGCGTTTAGCGGGCTAAACGCGATCCGGGCCGGCAGCGAGCATCAGCGGCGGACGGTCAGGCCGACGCGCTGGAACTCCTTCAGGTCCGAGTAGCCCGTCTTCGCCATCGCGCGGCGAAGCGCGCCGAAGAGGTTCACGACGCCCTCAGCGTCCGAGGACGGCCCGAAGAGCAGCGTCTTGAGGTCGACGGCGTAGTCCGGGCCCAGTGCCACGCGCGAACGCGGCAGCGACGGGTGCGCGGCCGCCGCGGTCCAGTAGAGGCCCTGCCCGGGTGCCTCGGAGGCGGCGGCCAGCGGCGCGCCCAGCATGACCGCGTCGGCGCCGCAGGCGATGGCCTTGGCGATGTCGCCGGACACGCTCATCCCGCCGTCGGCGAGCACGTGCACGTACCGGCCGCCGGTCTCGTCGAGGTAGTCGCGGCGCGCGGCGGCGGCGTCGACGATCGCGGTCGCCATCGGCGTCCCGATCCCGAGGACGCTGTCCGTGCTCGTCACCCCGCGGGTGGCGCCGTGGCCGACGATGACGCCCGCCGCGCCGGTGCGCATCAGGTGCATCGCAGTGCGGTAGTCGCTGACCCCGCCCGCGATCACCGGGACGTCGAGCCGTCCGATGAAGTCCTTGAGGTCCAGCGGCTCGGCGTCACGCTGCACGTGCTCGGCGGAGATGATCGTGCCCTGCACGACCAGGATCTCGACACCGGCAGCCAGCAGATCCGGCGTGAGTTCGGCCGCGTGCTGCGGGCTGACCCGCGCCGCCACGGTGACCCCGGACTCGCGGACGGTCTTGATCGCCTCGCTCAGCAGGTCCAGCCGGATCGGGGCGGAGTGCAGTTCCTGCAGCTCACGCACGATCGCGGTCGGGTCCTCGGTGTCCTCGGCCGCCCGGACGAGGCGGAAGATCGCGTCCTCGACGTTCGCGTGCCGCGCCCAGAGCCCTTCGGCGTTGAGGACGCCCAGGCCACCGAGCTCGCCGACGGCCACCGCGGTACCCGGCGACACGATCGCGTCGGTGGGGTGCGTGACCAGCGGCAGCTCGAACCGGTACGCGTCGATCTGCCAGGCGGTGGACACGACCGACGACGACCTGGTGCGCCGCGACGGCACGATCTCCACGTCATCGAGGTCATACGCCCGCCGCGCGGTGCGGCCCATGCCGATCTCGACCAGATCCCGCACGTCAAGTCCCTTCTCACCGACGACCGTTACACCCCATTGTCGCTAGGCCGCGTGGGTGACCTGCGCACGGGGCTCCCGAACCGGGCCCGAAGTCACTCCTGCCCCACTCGCCCCACCTGTTTCGCGTTTAGCCCGCTAAAGGCGCGCGGGTGGGACGGGAGGGGCAGGAGGGTCAGAAGGAGACCTTCTCCGCGGAGTCGGCCCGGAGGACGGATTCCTGCGAGAACGCCTTCTTGTAGGCGGTCCGGATCTCTTCGATCTCGCGGTTCGCGTCGCGGTCGCTGAACGGGTACACGACGATGATCACCTTCGACTTCTCCCGCGAGATCACCCCGGCCGCACCGCGCCACTGCCCGCGCCCGGTCAGCTCGGTGAACCCGTCCGGGAACCGCGGCGTGACGACCTTGTCGGTGAACGCGGTGAACTCCGCGTCGGTCAGCTCGGCGCCGTCCGGCTTCGTGGTGCCGAAGTACAGCTCGGTGCGCTTCCACAGCTCACCCGGCGACGCCTGGAGGCCGGCGGCTTCTGCGGCCTGAGGCACGGCGGGCCCGGCAACGGCGGCAGCGGTGGGAGCGGCCGAAGCCGCCACCCCACCGCCGAGCCCGAGCACCGCGGCGGCGAAGACGGCCAGCGCCGCCCGCCGGG
The DNA here is from genome assembly GCA_049998115.1 of Amycolatopsis sp. cmx-4-19. GTDB lineage: Bacteria > Actinomycetota > Actinomycetes > Mycobacteriales > Pseudonocardiaceae > Amycolatopsis. Next base: position 192,518 of record JAEBEO010000005.1, read on the forward strand.
AAGTGGTCAGCGAGAAAGACATCGGGTTCCTCCCGGGAGACGTGATCAGCGGACCAAGTCTCCCGAGAACGGAACCGGATGGGTAAGTGTCCTGAAGGGCGGACTTACCGGGTGGTGTAGTTCGGCGCCTCGACGGTCATGGTGATGTCGTGCGGGTGGCTCTCCTTGAGCCCGGCCGCGGTGATCCGCACCAGCTGCGCCTCCTGCAGCTCGGGGATCGTCGACGCGCCCGCGTAGCCCATCCCCGACCGCAACCCGCCCACCAGCTGGTGGACGACGTTCGCGAGCGGCCCGCGGAACGGGATCCGCCCCTCGATGCCTTCGGGGACCAGCTTGTCCTCGCTCAGCACGTCGTCCTGCGCGTAGCGGTCCTTCGAGTACGACTTCGCCTGGCCGCGCGACTGCATGGCGCCCAGCGAACCCATGCCGCGGTAGGTCTTGAACTGCTTGCCGTTGACGAGGATCAGGTCGCCGGGCGATTCGGCGGTGCCCGCGAGCAGGCTGCCGAGCATCACGGTGGACGCGCCCGACGCGATCGCCTTCGCGATGTCGCCGGAGTACTGGATGCCGCCGTCGCCGATCACCGGGATCCCCGCCGGGCGAGCCGCCTGGTCGGCTTCGTAGATCGCGGAGATCTGCGGCACGCCGACACCGGCGACGATGCGGGTGGTGCAGATCGAGCCCGGTCCGACGCCGACCTTGATCCCGTCCGCGCCCGCGTCCACCAGCGCCTGCGCCCCGGCCCGCGTGGCGACGTTGCCGCCGACGATGTCGACGGTCTCGCCGAGTTCCTTCTTCAGCAACGCGACCGTCTCGACGACGGCGCGGGAGTGCCCGTGCGCGGTGTCGACCATCAGCACGTCGACCCCCGCGTCGGCCAGCGCCATCGCGCGCTTGTGCCCGTCCGGGCCGACCCCGACGGCCGCGCCGACGATCAGGCGGCCGTTGGTGTCCTTCGAGGCGTTCGGGTACTGCTCCGTCTTGACGAAGTCCTTGACCGTGATCAGCCCGCGGAGCTTGCCCGCGCCGTCGACGATCGGCAGCTTCTCGATCTTGTGGCGGCGCAACAGCCCCAGCGCGGCGTCCGCGGTGACCCCGACCTGCGCGGTGACCAGCGGCAGCTTCGTCATCACCTCGTGCACCGCGCGGGTGTAGTCGACCTCGAACCGCATGTCGCGGTTGGTGATGATGCCCACCAGCGTCCCGGCGGCGTCGGTCACCGGCACGCCGGAGATCCGGAACCGCGCGCACAGGGCGTCGACCTCGGCGAGGGTGTCTTCGGGCGAGCAAGTGACCGGATCGGTCACCATGCCCGCTTCGGAGCGCTTGACGACCTCGACAGCGGACGCCTGGTCGTCGATCGGCAGGTTGCGCTGCAGCACGCCCATCCCGCCCTGTCGGGCCATCGCGATAGCCATCCGGCCTTCGGTGACCGTGTCCATGGCGGCGGAGACCAGCGGGATGTTCAGGGTGACGTTGCGGGAGAGCCGGGTGCGGGTGCTGACCGCACTGGGCACCACGTCGGACTCGGCCGGCAGCAGCAGCACGTCGTCGAAGGTCAGCCCGAGCATGGCGAACTTGCTCGGGACGGGGGCGGTGACGCTGTCGCTGGTCATAGCAGGCGAAGGGCCTTCCTAGCGGTTATGAACGAGTCGCTGTGGCGACGCGAGGGCCTGCCCCTCATGATATCCGGGCCGGGCGGGCGCTCGGCCCGGGTGGGCGCCCGGTAGCGTGCAGGCGTGCCGCAAGATGCGTTGCCCCCAGACCCGTTCGCGGATGACCCGGACGACCCGGCCCGCGCGTTCATCGACGACGCTGACCGGCTCGACGAGCCGATCAGCGACGAAGAGCGCACCGAGTTGCTGGCCGACCTCTCCGATCTCGCCGTCTACCAGGCGCTTCTCGAACCGCGCGGGGTACGCGGGATCGTGGTCGACTGCGGTGAATGCGACGAACCCCACTATCACGACTGGCATCTGCTCCGCGCCAGTCTTGAGCAACTGCTCGCCGACGGCCGGATGCGGCCGCACGAGCCCGCTTTCGACCCGAATCCCGGCGACTACGTGAGCTGGGACTACTGCCGCGGTTTCGCGGACGGTGTCACGGCGAACGAAAGCGCCTACTGATCGCGTTTAGCCCGCTAAAGGCGAAAGGGCCTGGTGAGAGAGATCTCACCAGGCCCTTTCGGCGTTCTGGGGTACTTACTGCGTCTCGCCGCCGACGGCAGGCGCCTGCCCGCCGGAACCCGGCGACGGCTCGTTGCGCGACCCGCCCGGGTCGTTACCCGAGGCAGGCGGTGTCGTCGACGTCGTGGGCGGAGGCGGCTCGCTCGTCGAGGTCGGCGGAGTCGGTGTGGGAGTCGAGGTGCCCGGCAGGCTCGTGCCGGGGTTGCCGCCTCCGGGTAGCGACGTCGGCGAAGCGGACGGCTGCTGCGTCGGCTGCGGAGCCGTCGGCTGCGGGGTCTGTGACGGTGGCTGCCCCTCGGGCGGCAGCGGAGGCTGGCCCGGGTTCTGCAGTTGCGCGCTCAGCTGGCGGTGCTGCTCAAGCAGCTGGTCGCGGTTCTCGTCGTCGGTCACCTGGCTCAGCGCGGCCTGTGCCTCGTCGAGCGCCTTGCGCGCGTCGTCGAGGCGCCCGCCGGCGAGCGCGAGGTTGGCCTTCTCCAGATCCAGTTTGGCCGTTGCCGCGGCCTCGACCGACCGGGCGTGGTCGGCGTAAAGCACCTTGGTCAGGCCCCAGAGTGTGTCGCCAGGCTGCGCGTCCTTCGCGGCGAGACCGGTACCGGCGAAGGCGATGGCCAGGACGGCCGCCGCGGCGGCCACCGGAACCAGCAGCCGGCGTCTTCCCACGTGTTTGCGGGCGAGCGCGGCGGTCTTCACGGTGGTGACGGCGGTGTCGAGGTCGACGAGTTCCGCGAGCGGTTCACTGTCGATGTCACGCCGCCAGGCCAGCAGCAGCGCGTTGAGTTCCTGATCGCCGAGGTCGTCGGCCATCTTCGGATCCGAGCCGCCGAGCGCGTCGAGCAGCGCGTCGTCCGCCTGCACGGCGGACAGATCCGCGGCGAACTCGGCTTCGGAGGACGTCAGTCCTCTCTCGAAGGCTGTCAGCTCACGATCAGTCCCCGGGGAGAACCAATGGTCGCGATCGGTCACTCAGATCACCTCCTCAGCGGCCAAAACCTTACGTAGGCGCGCGAGGGCGCGATGCTGTGCCACCCGGACGGCGCCGGGGGTGGACCCCACGGCCTCGGCCGTCTCTTCGGCGGACAACCCCACGACCACGCGCAGGACCACGATCTCACGCTGCTTGTCGGGAAGAACGCGCAACAGCTGTGCCATGCGTTCGTTCAGCTCGCCCTGGAGAGCACGCTGCTCGGGGCCGATGCCGCCCTCGATCTCGTCGGGGACTTCGGCGACCGGTTCCGCACGGTTGCGAGCCGCGGCGCGATGCGCGTCGGCCACCTTGTGCTGGGCGATCCCGTAGACGAAGGCCAGGAACGGGCGCCCCTGATCACGGTACGAAGGCAATGCCGTGAGCACCGCGAGACACACCTCCTGAGCAACGTCGTCTGCGGAAGCGAACGAACGCTCCTGCCTGCCAACCCGAGCGCGGCAGTACCGCACTACCAAAGGACGGATGGCCGCCAGCAACCGCTCGACCGCTTGAGGATCTCCCTCAACAGCAGCGGCGACCGGCTCATCCAGTCCGTCCCCCACATTGGCCATCGCAGACAACAGTCCCAGTGTTACGTATAGGCGTGCAAAGAGTCCGGCGTGTGACTTCGGAGGCCACTACCGGTGACAGCTACCGTACCGCCCGGACCCGCCGCCTTCGCTGACGGCAGTCACCGGCGCGTCGCCTGATCGACACGCGCTGGAAATCCGGGTCTTCCTGGTTCCCTTCGCTCGTAGTCGAACTTTCAACGAGCTGGGACGCAGAGGGGTACGGTGGTCCGCCCGGAGGCGGACACACTCGGGCAAGGGTGCCCGAGCGGTAAGCGTAAAAGCGCGAAGGGTGACAGGGAACACAGGTACGGGCCAGGGGCTTGCCCCCGGCCCGTTGTCACCCGTTGCCGTATTCAGACCAGCTTGTTCAGGAAAAGCTCGTCAGGAGACAAGTCCACGGCGGAATCCGTGGGCGACCGCCTGCGCGCGATCCCGCACACCGAGCTTGCGGAACAGACGGCGCGCATGGGTCTTGACAGTGTCTTCGGACAAATAGAGCTCACGACCGATCTGTCCGTTGCTCTTGCCCTGGCTCATCCCGCGGAGCACCTGAAGCTCGCGCTCGGTGAGCTGGACACCGGGGTCGGACGGCTGGCGCGGCGCCGGCACCGAGGTGCTGGCGAGGGTATGCGCCAGTGCGGCGACCAGCTCGGGACGCGAGGCGTCCCAGCGCAGATAGCCGCGGGCTCCGCCCGCGATGGCGGCGGCGATGCTGCCCGCATCGTCCGGGGCGCCGAACACGATCACGTTCGCTTGGGGGTTCGCCGAGACGAGCCGCCGGGTGGCTTCGACGCCAGTCGGGACAGCGCGCTGGGTACCGACCAGCACGACGTCGACCGGCTGACGGGAGTACCGGGCCAGCAGCTCGTCACCGTGCGCTACGCAGTCGATGCGACTGACCCCTGGTACCGCGGACATCACTCGAGTGAGCCCTTCGCGGACACTGCGTCGGTCGTCGCAGATCAAGACCGTCGTCACGGGGTTTCCTTCCTGCAGCCGGGTGACATTCCACTTCCCCTATCGGACGCTTTAGCCCGAACCTTGACACGATCCGGTGGCTTTTTTTGAAAGTTCTTAGCCCGGTTGCCGGAATGGGCCCTCCAACAGGCTAGACGCCCTCAGCGGGGGACCCACGGAGATTCCCGGGCGAGCCACCTCCCGCAAGGATCTGCGTGCCGTAACACTGCGTGCAACAGTTCGGCACTTCTGAATCGATACTCATCGGCGTGTCCTGCCCCGTGGTCCGCCGCGAGCAGGCATGCCACCCACAAAAGTGAGGTGAATTCGTATTTCTCGGCGGTTTCCCGCGCGCTCTCGACCAGCGACTTCGCGCGGTCCCGCTCAGCGGAACTCCCATTCGCCATCGTCACGCCGAGTACAAGCTGTGATTTGACGACATGTCGGCAGGCGCCTCGCGCCCGCGCCGTTTCCAGCGCCATTTCCGCAGGTGCGATTCCCGCTTCGGGAAAGTTACTTGCCAGTTCGATTTCCGCGCTCACCCAACCGGACCTGGTGCGGGTGCGCCACTGGGCGAGATGCGGCCCGGCAAGCGCCACCAGCCGCCGTGCGGCGGTGAGCCTGCCGCGTCCCAGGTTGTCCGCCGCGAGACCGAGCAGGGCGTCCGCACGCGCCCCTTCGGCGTCCAGGCCGTCGGGATCGGGTTCCCCTCGTCGCACCGTGCTCGCCAGCGCGAGGGCCTCGCCGTCGAGGACAAGCGCCGCCGCGTGCCCGCCCAGCTGCCGCCGATGGGACGCCAGTGTGCTCGCGGCCAAGGACGCGAGCACCGGATCCTTGCTCCGGCGCACACCGTTCAGGAGCGTGGCCGCCGCCGCGTACCGGCCGCGGGCGCCCAAGCCGATCGCCGCGAGCAGCCGACCACGAGGCGACGCGGGCGCCGCGAAGGGCGATGACGGCGCGACGCCGTCGCCGAACGCGGCGGACCGCAGGGACGCTTCCATGCGTCCTTTCTATCGCCTCGCACCGACAAGAACATGCTCGATCCGGTCGGCGGCCGTGGTGAGTTCGCCGAGCAGTTCGATCTTGTCCGGGAGCGTCGCGGGATCCCAGCCGGGACCGCAGGCGAACAGCCTGCTGCGCTGGCGGCCGCGGGAGACCCTGGCGAACAGGCGCGGGTCCGCCGTCGCCTGTCGTCCCGACCACAGCACCACCGCGGCCGGGACACTGCGGCGGACGGTGACCGCCAGCACCTCGGCGGGCAGGGAGGCGCCGAACAGCTGGGTCCCGATCCGGCGGCCCGCGAGCGCCGCGGCGAGCGCGTACATCGGCATGTTGTCCCGTTCGTCCGGGACGCAGGTCAGCAGGACCGGCCGCTGGTTGCGCGGCTCGCGGAGCACCGGTGTCGCGCGGACGAGGGCGGCGTACACGCACTCCGCGAGCAGGTACTCGACCTCGGCACCGGCGCTGACCCCGCGCCAGCGGGCACCGAGCGCGGTCAGGACCGGCGAGAGGACACCGGACCAGGCGGACAGGACGCCGAGTTCGCGAATCGTGTCGGCCAGCATCCGCTGGACCGCGCCGAAGTCCATCGCGAGCGCCGCCGTGCTCAGCCGTCTGGCGAGGCGAGAGGGGACGTCGTGGTCCTCCGCAGGCGGTGCGGCGGCCCGTTCCTCCACTTGGACCGCAGGGGTTTCCGGGCCCTCCGGCGCGGCCCGCGGCATCTGCTCCAGCGCGTACTTCGCCGCTTCGGCCGTCGAGGCGCCGCGAAGAAGGGCTCGCTGCATCAATTCGAGGCGGCCGATGTCGGAACTGCCGTAGCGGCGGTGTCGGCCGTTGGTGTGGCGACTCGGTCCTACGCCGTACCTGCGATCCCAGGTTCGCAGGGTGGACGGGGCGACCCCGAGCCGGCGAGCGACCGAGGCCACCGGCAGGGTGGGTTCTTCACTGCTGATCCGAGATCCCACTCGACCCAATATCCAGGCAGGGCGGGACGGCGGCAACCGGAGCCGAAAGTAGTGCTCACACATCCGGGGGATGCCTAACGGCTGAATCATCCCGAATCTCTTGAACAAGTATTGGCGCGCTTCTAACGTTACCGCCGTTGCACCGAATGGAGTATCCGCAGCGCAGCAGAGCAGGTAAACGCTTCGACCGGATGACGGAGGCGGTCAGGATGGCAGACACACGCAGGCTCCCGGGACCCAACGCCGACGTATGGGACTGGCAGCTGGAGGGGTCGTGCCGAGGCATGGACAGCGCGTCCTTCTTTCACCCTGACGGCGAACGCGGGCCGGCGAGAGCCCGCCGCGAGGCGAGGGCCAAAGCCGTGTGCCTGGCCTGCCCGGTGCTGGCCATGTGCCGGAACCACGCGCTCGCCGTCCACGAGCCGTACGGGATCTGGGGCGGACTGTCGGAGTCGGAACGCGAGCACATCATCAAGGCTGACAAGCGCACATTGAGCATGTCGAACGGCTGACCAAGCGGGTTCGGCAACGCGGCAGGGCGGCATCCGGGTGGGGTGCCGCCCTGCCGCTTTTCCCACCCCCGCCCCCCTGCCCCCAGATCGCGTTTAGGGGGCTAAACGCAGGTCAGGCGGTCGCCGCGCCCAGCACCCCCCGGATCGCGATTAGGGGGCTAAACGCAGGTCGGGCGGGCCCAGGACACAAAGAAGCGGGGCGGCACCCCGGTGGAAGTGCCGCCCCGCTTCTCGGGTGGAACGGGTGGAGCTAGTGCGCGTGACCGTGACCGGCCGCGGCGGGCTCCTCGTCGACCGGCTTCTCGACGACGGAGCTCTCCGTCGTGAGCACGAGCCGGGCGATGGAGGCGGCGTTCGCCACCGCGGACCGGGTCACCTTGACCGGGTCGACGATGCCGGCGGCCAGCAGGTCGGTGAGCTCGCCGGTGGCGGCGTTGAAACCGTGCCCCCAGCTCTGCTCCTGGACCTTGTTCACGATGACCGCACCCTCGTGGCCCGCGTTGGTCGCGATCCAGAACAGCGGGGCGGACAGCGCGTCGCGGACGATCCGGACACCGGTCGCCTCGTCGCCTTCGAGGCCGAGGCCGCCGTCGAGCTCCTTGACGGCGTGGACCAGGGCCGAGCCACCGCCGGGCAGGATGCCCTCTTCGACGGCCGCCTTGGTCGAAGCCACGGCGTCCTCGATGCGGTGCTTGCGCTCGTTGAGCTCGGTTTCGGTGGCCGCGCCGACCTTGATCACCGCGACACCGCCGCCCAGCTTCGCCAGCCGCTCCTGCAGCTTCTCGCGGTCCCAGTCGGAGTCGGTGTTCTCGATCTCCTTGCGGATCTGCGAAACGCGCCCGGCGATGTCGTCCTTGCTGCCGGCACCGTCGACGAGCGTGGTGTCGTCCTTGGTGACGACGATCCGGCGCGCGCCGCCCAGCTGGGCGAGCGTGGTCTCGGACAGCTTGTGCCCGATCTCGGCCGAGACGACCTCGCCACCGGTGACGACCGCGAGGTCGTCCAGGAACGCCTTGCGGCGGTCACCGAAGAACGGCGCCTTGACCGCGACGGCGACGATCGTCTTGCGCAGCGAGTTCACCACGAGGGTCGAAAGCGCTTCGCCGTCGACGTCCTCGGCGATGATCAGCAGCGGCTTCTTGGCCTCGACGACCTTCTCCAGCACCGGGAGCAGGTCGGCCAGGGCCGAGATCTTCTCGCGGACGAGCAGGATGAAGGCGTCCTCGAGGATGGCCTTCTGCTCTTCCGGGTTGGTCGCGAAGTGCGCCGACAGGAAACCCTTGTCGAACTGCACACCCTCGGTGATCACGAGCTCGGTCGCCAGCGTGGACGACTCCTCGATCGTGATCACGCCGTCCTCGCCGACCCGCTCGACGGCCTCGCCGAGCAGGGCGCCGATGGCCGCGTCACGCGAGGTGACGGTGCCGACCTGGGCGATGTTGTCGCGGCCCTTGACCGGGGTCGCCTTCTCCTTGAGGACCGCGATGACCTTCTCCGCGGCGGCCTCGATGCCGCGGCCGACGGCCGTCGGGTTGGCGCCGGCGGCGACGTTGCGCAGGCCGACCTTCACCAGCGACTGGGCGAGCACGGTCGCCGTCGTGGTGCCGTCACCGGCGACATCGTTGGTCTTGGTGGCGACGCTCTTGGCGAGCTGGGCGCCGAGGTTCTCGAACGGGTCGTCGAGCTCGATCTCGCGAGCGACGGTGACGCCGTCGAGGGTGATGGTCGGGCCACCGAACTTCTTGTCGAGCACGACGTGGCGACCGCGCGGGCCGAGGGTGACCTTGACCGCGTCGGCGAGCTTGTTCACCCCGCGCTCGAGCGCGCGACGAGCGTCCTCGTCGAAACTGATCTGCTTGGGCATAGCCGGTTCCGCTTACCTTCCAGTTCTAAAGCTCGGAAAACACGAACGCCCCGTTCCCCGGCAATGCGGGGCCCGGGGCGTCATGCGCTGAGAGCGGACGTCAGTTGATGACGGCCAGCACGTCGCGAGCGGAGAGGATCAAGTAGTCCTCACCGTTGTACTTCACTTCGGTGCCGCCGTACTTGGAGTAGATGACGACGTCGCCGACAGCCACGTCCAGCGGGACGCGGTTGCCCTTGTCGTCGATGCGGCCCGGGCCCACGGCCAGAACCTTGCCCTCCTGGGGCTTCTCCTTGGCGGTGTCGGGGATGACGAGGCCGGAAGCGGTCGTCTCCTCGGCCTCACTCGTCTGGACAACGATCTTGTCCTCGAGCGGCTTGATGTTCACGCTCACCGGGTTGACCTCCACGGTCGTCGAAAGCGTTGGCAGGATGAGTTACGGCTCCTACCACCCCCGCCGTCGCGGGTGCCGGGGCGTGTTCGGGCCGTGCAATTAGCACTCTAGCCATGTGAGTGCCAGCTTCGCAAGGAGGGTCCACTCACCCGGTGAAAACGGCGTCCCCGAGCGCTTGACCGGCCGTTATGGTCCCGCGTCGCTCTCGGCCGCGCGTGCCCGCCCGGGCGCGGCTCTCGTTCCTTGCCAAGCTGCTGCGGGCCGTGGCGTACGACACGCTGTACGCCATCAGGGCCCTTCAGGGCGCGAAGCTGGCGGTCGGACACCTGGGCTCGCTCTGCTGGGCGTTTCCTCTGTCCATCGCGGGCGCGTTGTCGTCCACCAGCAGATGCTGATCGCCCCACGCGAGCGCGGCGGCTTCTTCCGGGCGTTCATGACCAACAACCATGTCGGCCTGGTGCCGTCCCTGGGCCTGCCGGCGGGATACGCCTGGTGACCCCAGATCGCGATTAGGGGGCTAAACGCAGGTCGGGGCCCTGGAGCGCCGCGCAGCCCCGGATCGCGATTAGGGGGCTAAACGCAGGTCGGAGAGGTCGGTCACGAGGGCATCGGGGTCCAGGGCGGCGAGGGCCTTGCGCTTCGCGGGCGTAGGCGCGAAGGCGACCGAAGCGACACCGGCGGCGCGAGCGGCAAGGACGTCCGCGGCGGAGTCACCGACCATGACGCACTTACCGGGCGAGGTGCCGAGAGCCTTCACCGCGGCATCGAGCAGCACCGGCCGAGGCTTCAGGTGTCCGGGGTCGCTCGTGGCCCGCGCACTGATCCGCCGGACGTGCCCGGCGAGTTCGTGCACCGTGAGGAACGCCCGGATCGCCTCGACGGAGTTGTTGCTGACGATCGTCACCGTGAACCCCTGCGCGACCCACTCGCGAATAAGCTCCGAGACGCCGGGAGCAGGCGGGACCAGCGAGACGGCCTCGTTTTCCAGTCGGCTGAGCTGCCGCTCGACGACGTGCGCCGCGTTCGGACCGCACGAAGCCGCATACCGGAGCACGTCGAAGGGATCGGCCGTGGCGCTCACCCCGCGAGGCAGTTCGGGACCGACGAGCCGCTTGAGCCGGTCGGCGACCTCCCTCGCCGTCAGCTTCGCGAACACGTCGCACACGGGACCGTCGAAATCAAGGAAGACGTGGTCCTTCTCCTGCAGAAGCTCGCGCACCCCGGCCATGCCCCCACCTTGCCACCAGATCGCGATCTGCCCGCTAAACGCAGGTCGGAGGGGCCTTACGAAGCGGGCCTGTTTCTGGTTAGGTTCCGACATTGGGGTCGGTCCTGTTCAGCAGACCTAGACACTGGGGGTTCACGCCCATGCCGCGTCCCTTCCGTCCCGCAGCCCTCGAACCGCTCCGGCGCAGGTCCAAACGGACCGCCGGACTCGCGATCCTCACCCTCGCGGCGGGCCTCCTCGCCGCCGTCCCCGCCGACGCCGCCCCCGCGGATCAGCAACGTCAGCGGGACTTCGCGAGCGCCGCGCACGAGTTCGGCGTCCCCGAGCACGTCCTGCTCGGCGTCTCGTTCCTGGAGTCACGCTGGGACTCCAACGCCGGTACCCCGAGCACGTCCGCCGGGTACGGCCCGATGCACCTGACCGACCTTCGCGAAGCGGGCACCGGCACGCATCACGACGACGGCGGGGAGGACGCGCGCGGTGACGACGCGCGCCGGGCGAAACTCCCGCCGACACCGGCGCCGAAGGCCCCTCCGCCCGGCCTGCAGACCATCGACGAGGCGTCCGCGCTGATCGGCCAGGACGTCGCGACGCTGCGCGCGAACACCACGCAGAACATCCGGGGTGGCGCCGCGCTGCTGGCGAAGTACCAGCGCGAAACCGGCGGCGAGGACTGGTACGACGCCGTCGCGCGCTACAGCGGCGCGAAGGACGCGTCGGGCGCGGAGGCGTTCGCCGACGAAGTCTTCGACACGATCTCCGCGGGCGTCGCCCGGAAGACCGACGACGGCCAGAACGTCTCCCTCGCCGCGACGCCGGTGAGCACGCCGCGCGCGCAAGCCGAAAACCCGAAGACCGAGTGCCCGAAGAAGGTCTCGTGCCTCTCGGTCCCCGCGCCGTACCAGGAGCTGCCGAACAACGACTACGGCAACCACGACAAGGCGGACCGGCCGAAGAGCCAGAAGATCGAATACATCGTCATCCACGACACCGAGGGCTACTGGGACACGGCGATGGACCTGGTCCGGGACCCGACGTACGTGAGCTGGCACTACACGATCCGCTCCGCCGACGGCCAGATCGCGCAGCACGTGCCCACCAAGGACGTCGCGTGGCACGCGGGCAACTGGTACGTCAACGCGAAGTCCGTCGGCATCGAGCACGAGGGCTTCGCCGCGAAGGGAACCTGGTACACGGAGGCGATGTACCGCACCTCCGCGAAGCTCGTCGGCTACCTCGCGCGGAAGTACGACATCCCGCTCGACCGCGCGCACATCCTCGGCCACGACAACGTCCCGGGCACGATTCCGTCGACCATCAAAGGGATGCATTGGGATCCGGGCCCGTACTGGGATTGGTCGCACTACTTCGACCTGATGGGCGCGCCGCTGTCCGGTTTCGGACGGCCCGGTTCGCCACTGGTGACCATCACGCCGGACTTCGCCACGAACCGGCCCGCGTTCGTCGGCTGCGAGACCGGCGGAAAGCCTTGCCCGGCAAGGGGGTCCGGTTCGGTCGTGCTGCGCAGCGAGCCGAGCGACTCGGCGCCGTTGCTCAAGGACATCGGGCTGCGCCCGGACGGTTCGGCGAGCACGATGGACGTCTCCGACATCGGCAGCCGGGCGGAGACCGGCCAGCGCTACGTCGTCGCGGAGCGGCGTGACGGCTGGACGGCGATCTGGTACCTGGGCCAGAAGGGCTGGTTCCGCGACCAGCGCGCGACGAGCCCGGCCTTCGGCCTGGTCGTCACTCCCAAGCCCGGTTTGGCGACGGTGCCGGTGTTCGGGCGCGCGTACCCCGAGCCCGAGGCCTACCCGGCGAACGTGCCGGTGCAGCAGGTCGTCCCGCTGCCCTACACCTTCTCGGCGGGCCAGCGGTACTCGGCAGGCAACGTGCTCGGCTCCGAGTACTTCTCGGCGACGACGTTCGATCCGGCCGACCACGTCGTCGTCAAAGGAAAGACGCGTTACGTGCAGATCCAGTTCGGACACCGCGTCGCGTTCGTGAAGGCGGACGACGTCCGGCTCCTGCCCGCGTTCTGACGCCCGGTCCCGGGGTCAGGAGTCGAGAGCGATCTTGACCCCGGGAGCGTGCTCGGTGTTCCGCCGCGTCTTCGACCAGCCGTTCCTGCCGCGCACCAAGCGGAACAGCGCCCGCCACGACGTGATGTAGAACGTGTAGATGTACAGCGCGTAGGCGAGCCCCATCCCGAGTCCCCGCAGGAGATTACGGCTCTTGCGGCAGTTGAACTCGTAAATCGGGCCCCATACGACGAACGGCAGCAGCCCGAACGAGCCATAGATCGCGAACAGGATCCAGGCGCCGTCGGTGAACCACGTCCACACCTGCGCCGGATCCCCGGCGGTGCTGAACAGCAGGAGCAGGAACGGGATCGGGTACAGCAGCGAACCGAGCAGCTGCATCCACGGCTGCGCCAGGTAATACATCATCTCCGCCGCGCCCAGCGTGCTCACCTGCGGCGAGTCCCAGATCCGCCGCAGGTACCGCGAGCACTGCATGGTCCCCTGGCCCCACCGCGTGCGCTGCACCAGGAATCGCCGCAGGCTGTAGAGACCCTCCTGTTCGACATGTGAGTCCGGCGTGAATCCGGTGCGCCAGCCCGCGGTCAGCAGGTGCACGCCGAGTTCGAAGTCCTCCAGCAGCGATCCACGCCACGGTTGCTCGTCCGGCCCGACGATCGAGTCCAATGCAGACAGTCGCGTGAACTGACCGTTGCCGCCCATGGAGATCGTGCCGGTGAACCCGCGCGAGGTCTGGATCGCGACGATGGCCGCGCTGGAGGAACTCCTCAACCTCGCACCGGCACCGCGGTCCGCCGCCGGGTCGCGTTAGACCGAGACGATTTGGACCGGCAGCGCGGGATTCGCGGAGAAATCGAGTGACGACGGCGGACGGCCGGCCGCGACCACATGCGCGCCGAGCGCCGCGATCATCGCGCCGTTGTCCGTGCACAGGCGCGGGCGCGGGACCCGCAGTTCGATCCCGGCCTCCGCGCAACGTTCGGCGGCGAGTTGCGACAAGCGCGAATTCGCCGCCACCCCACCGGAAATCACCAGTGTGCCGATTCCGTGCTCCTTGGCCGCGCGGATCGCCTTCGCGGTGAGGACGTCGGCGACGGCCTCCTGGAACGACGCGGCGACGTCACCGACAGGGATCTCCTCGCCGCGACGCTCGGCTCCTTCGACCCAGCGAGCGACGGCGGTTTTCAAGCCGGAGAAGGAGAAGTCGAACTTGGCGTCACGCGGTCCGGTCATGCCACGGGGGAACGCGATGGCCTTGCCGTCGCCGCCCTTGGCCGCCTTGTCGATGGGCGGGCCACCCGGGTAAGGCAGGCCGAGGACGCGGGCGACCTTGTCGTAGGCCTCGCCGGCGGCATCGTCCACAGTGGATCCGATTTCGGTGATCTCGGACGCGATGTCGTCCACCAGAAGCAATTGTGTATGCCCGCCGGAGACGAGCAGGGCGAGGCAGCGCTCGGGCAGGGGTCCGTGCTGGAGTGTGTCGACGGCGATGTGTCCGGCGAGGTGGTTGACGCCGTAGAGCGGGATTCCCAGCGCGGCGGCGTACGCCTTGGCCGCGGCGACGCCGACCAGGAGCGCGCCGGCGAGACCGGGTCCGGCGGTGACCGCGATGGCGTCCACATCGGACAGTTTCAGCCCGGCCTTGTCGAAGGCACGCTCGACGGTCGGGACCATCGCCTCCAGGTGCGCACGGCTGGCGACCTCGGGGACGACGCCACCGAAGCGCGCGTGCTGGTCGACGCTGGAGGCGACCTCGTCGGCGAGGAGTTCGACCGTGTCGTCGTCGTGCAGGCGGACGAGACCGACACCGGTCTCGTCGCACGAACTCTCGATGCCCATGATGATGCGCGGCATCAGCCCGCCACCTCGTCTCGGACCTGGGCCCGCGGGCGGGCCATCGTGTAGGCGTCGGCACCGGAAGGCTGGTAATAGCGCTTCCGGAGACCGATGCGTTCGAAACCGTGCCGCTCGTAGAGCGTGATCGCCGCGTCGTTGTCGGTGCGGACTTCGAGGAAGACCGGCGCTTCGAGTTCGTCCGCGCGGTCGAGCAGCGCCGTCAGCAACGCGGTGCCGACGCCGTTGTGCTGACGGCCCGGGTCGACGCCGATCGTGTGAATGCTCGTCTCGTAGTCGCCGCGGCGGCCGACGATGGCGAGCCCGGCGTAGCCGATGACCTCGTCGTTGTCATCCGGACGTGCGACCAGGTAGTGACCGCCGGCGTCGAGTTCGGCGTGGAAGGCGTAGGCACTCCACGGCGAGTCCTCCGGGAAGAGGACTTTCTCGATCTCGACACAGCGGGCGATATCCTTGCGGCGTAAGGATTCCAGCCTCACGGCGTGGTCACCTTCTTACGCGCGGCCGGCTCGACGGCGTCAGGGCGACGGAGGTAGAGCGGGGTGAGTGGGGCGGGCTCGCTTCCACCTCGGAGTGCTTCGCGGGCGGCCTTGACCAGTCCGACGGGTGACGGGAAGCGCGGCTCGATCGGCTGGACGCCGAGGGCGTCGGCGTAGAGAAGGGCGCCGTCGCCCGCCGCGACCTCGACCGTGGTCTCCAGCTCGGCCGGACGCTGGACGTGCGGGCCGTCGGTGCGGGAGCCGTCGGCGGCGTACGCGGCCCAGTAGACCTCGCGGCGCCTCGCGTCGGTGAGGACGAGGAAGGGCGCTTCGCCGGGTTTGACGTCGGCGGCGATCGCGTCGAGGCCGCAGACCGGGTACGCGGGGATGCCGAGGGCGTGGGCGAGCGACGCGGCGGTGGCCATGCCGGCGCGGAGGCCGGTGAAGGGGCCGGGGCCGACGCCGCAGACGATCGCGTCGAGGTCGCGGAGCGTGACGCCCGCGGCCTTGACGGCTTCGAGGGCGTGGGGCGTGATCAGCTCGCCGTGCGCGCGCGGGTCGACCGTCACGCGGTCGCCGCGGGATTCGAGGGCGTCGCCGTCGAGGGCGACGAGGCCCGCGGTGACCGCCGGGGTCGAGGTGTCGATGGCCAGTACCAGCACGGTTACCCAGCCTACGACCAGGCCCCCGGGGCGCCTTTAGCGGCCTAAGTGCGATCCGGTGCCCTGGGCGCCCACCTGCCGCCGGTTCGCGTTTAGCCCGCTAAACGCGAACCCGCCCTCCGGCCCCTGCCCCCGTCGCCGGAGCGCGTTTAGCCCGCTAAACGCGCTCCCGCCCTGGCCGCGCGCCACCCCGGCCCGGATCGCGATTAGGGGGCTAAACGCAGGTCGGCGGCCAGGGCGGGGAGGGGTGTGAAGCAGGTCGCAGGGGTGGGGGCGACGTGCGCGGTACGGTCCGTCCAGCGAGGGCCACGCGGCCCTGGCCGGTGGAGTCGAGCAGGAGGTCACGCGGTGCCCGATCGGTTGTTCCCTGCACTGGCGAGCGGCTCCGGCAAGGAGGCCCTCCGCTTCGGCGGGACCTCCCTGACCTACGCCGACCTCGCGGCCGTCGCCGGCACGCTGGCGCGCGACCTGCCGAGCGGTCGCGTCGCGGTCTGGGCGTCCCCGACGGTGCACACCAGCGTCGCCGTGATCGCCGCCCTGCTCGCCGGCGTCCCGGCGATCCCCCTCAACCCGAAGATCGGCGAACGCGAACTCGCGCACATCCTCGCCGACAGCGCACCCGTCCTCGTGCTCGCCGAACCGGGTGTCGACCTGCCGTCCGGTCTCGCCGGGCTGCCGCGCCGCGACGTCCTCCTCGAAGGCACACCGGGCGATCTCCCCACCGAACCGGGCGTCGAGTCCCCGGCTCTGATCGTCTACACCTCCGGCACGACCGGCCCGCCCAAGGGTGTCGTCCTCCCCCGCCGTGCGATCTCGACCACCCTCGACGCACTGGAGGACGCCTGGGAGTGGACCGCCGACGACGTCCTGGTGCACGGCCTCCCGCTCTTCCACGTACACGGCCTGATCCTCGGCATCCTCGGGCCGCTCCGACGCGGCGGGTCGGTCCGGCACCTCGGCCGCTTCTCGACCGAAGGCGTCACTCGCGAGCTCGCGAGCGGGGCGACGATGATGTTCGGCGTCCCGACCATGTACCACCGCATCGCGGGCGAAGTCGGCGACGATCCCGCGCTGGCGGAGGCTTTGAGCGGCGCCCGGCTGCTCGTCTCCGGATCGGCCGCGCTGCCGGTCCACGATCACCAGCGCATCACCGCCGCGTCCGGTCAGCGCGTGATCGAGCGCTACGGGATGACCGAGACCCTCATGAACACCAGCGTCCGGGCCGACGGCGAGCGCGTCCCCGGCACCGTCGGCGTCCCGTTGGACGGTGTCGATCTGCGGCTGGTGGACGACGGCGGCGACCCCGTCGAGGAGATCGAGACGGTCGGCGAGATCCAGGTCCGCGGGCCGAACCTGTTCACCGAGTACCTCAACCGTCCCGACGCCACCGCGGCCGCCTTCGACGACGGCTGGTTCCGGACCGGCGACATGGCGACCCGCGACGCGAACGGATACGTGAAGATCGTCGGCCGGAAGGCGACGGATCTGATCAAGAGCGGCGGCTACAAGATCGGCGCGGGCGAGATCGAGAACGCGCTCATGGAGCATCCGGGCGTCGCGGAAGTCGCGGTGACCGGCGAGCCGGACGACGACCTCGGCGAGCGCATCGTGGCCTGGGTGGTCCCCACTGGGGACCGCCCCGCCGAGTCGGAACTGGCCGACCACGTCTCGCGGCTGCTGTCGCCGCACAAACGGCCCCGGGTCGTCCGCTATCTGGAAGCGTTGCCACGCAACGACATGGGCAAGGTCATGAAGCGAGCGCTCGGGTGAACAGGCCTTCCGCGCGATCCGTCATCAAGGGGATCGCGACCGGGTTCGTGGACCTCGACGTCCCGCGTTCGGCGGAGCCCGACGACGGGCCGATCGGCTGGCCGGGCTATCGGGCGGCCCGCGAAGCCGCCGCGGCACGGTCGGGCGAGGACGAGTCCGTCGTCTGCGGGACGGCCAGGATCGGCGACGTCGAGGCGGTCGTGATCGCGTTCGAGTTCGGCTTCCTGGGCGGATCGATCGGTCAGCGGACCGGTGATCGCGTCGAGGCCGCCTTCGCGCGGGCGGTCGAGTCCAGGCTGCCGGTGGTGTCCCTGATCGCGACCGGTGGCAGCCGCATGCAGCAAGGCATGCGCGCACTCTCGCAGCTCCAGCGCGTCGCACGCGCGGCGGCCGGTTCTCGATCGGTACCGCAGATTTCGGTGCTGCGCGATCCGACCACGGGCGGCGGCTGGGCGACACTCGGCGCGAGTGCCGACGTCATTCTCGCCCTGCCCGGGGCACAGGTCGGTTTCGCCGGTTCGCGGGTGCGGCCTGCCGACGCGCCCGCGGAGGCTTACACGGCCGAGGCGAAGTTCGACTGGGGTCAGGTCGATCGGATCGTGCCGCCCGCCGACCTCCGTGACGTCTTGGAGCGGTGGTTGCGCTTGCTGACCTCGTCGACGGCGGAGGCGCCTGAGCCTCCCTTCGCGCTGGGGTCGGCGGAGTTGCCAAACAGCGGTTGGGACGCGGTCCAAACGGCTCGCTCACCGAAGCGACCGAAGGCGGCGGAGTACCTCGACGCGTACTTCGACTGGCGAGAGGACATTTCGGGCGACAGGTGCGGCGGAGTCGACTCCGGCGTCCTGTGCGGCTTCGGCTGGCTAGACGGTCGAGCGATCGCGTACGCCGCTCAGTGCGGAACGCCGACCTTGCCCGCCGGTTTCCGGACGGCGGCGCGCCTGGTCCGGCTGGCGTCGCGACTCGGGATCCCGGTGCTGACGCTCGTCGACACCCCCGGCGCCGCGAACGACGCGGCGGCCGAGCGGGCCGGGGCCGGTGCGGCGATCGCGGAGTTGTTCGAGGCGGTCGCAAGCGCGGCGGTGCCGATCACGACGCTGGTGATCGGGGAAGGCGGGTCCGGCGGCGCGCTCGCGTTCGCGGCGCCGGGGTCGACCTGGGTGACGCCCGACGCGTACTTCTCGGTGACCTCGCCCGAGGCGGCCGCGGCGATCCTCAAGCTGCCCGCCGACGAAGTCCCCGCCCTCGCGGACCGTTTGCGGCTACGCCCCCAGGACCTGGTGGACCTGGGAATCGCCCGCTCCGTCGTCACCCGCCCAGATCGCGATTAGGGGGCTAAACGCAGGTCAGGCGTCCGGGAGGCCCAGGTGCCGTGCGGCTCCAGGGTGACCATGCGGACATCGTCCTCGCGGCGCTCCAGGCGGACGACGAGGTAGTCGTCCGACAGCCGCTCGGCCGCACCCTCACCCCACTCGACGACCAGGGCGGACCGCTCCAGTTCGGTGTCGAGGTCGAGGTCGTCGAGCTGGGAGAGATCCCCGTCGAGCCGGTACGCGTCGACGTGCACCAGCGCGACCCCGGTCTCGCCGGCCGGATGCACCCGAGCGATCACGTACGTCGGGGAACTGACCCGCCCGCCAACACCGAGGCCGTCCGCGATCCCGCGGGTCAGCGTCGTCTTACCGGCCCCGAGCGGCCCGGCGAGGAGCACCAGGTCACCCGCGCGCAGCGAGCGGCCGAGGGCGCGCCCGAAGGCAAGAGTCGACTCGGGAGTCGGGAAAGCGAAGTTCATCAGCGCTGCCACCACCAGGTCCGCCCGTCGGGGTTCTCACCATCGGTGCCCGTGCACCGTTGTACCAAGTCGATCAGGTGACTGTTCACCAGTTCGGGCTGTTCCAGCTGCACCATGTGCCCCGCGCCGCGCACGCGCACCAGCTCCGCGTCCGGCAGTTCCGCCGCGATCCGCTCGGCGTGCGCGATCGGCGTGAACCGGTCGGAATCCCCGCCGATGACCAGCACGTGCGCGTGCTTCAGCCCGGCGAGCGCGGCATACCGGTTGTGGCTGCCCAGCGTGTCGACGAAGTTGACGAGCCCGCGCACCGGCGTCACTTCGAGCATTTCCAGCATGAAGTCGACGAGCCGCGGTGACACGTCGCGACTGCCGAAAGCCAGCCGCCGCACGGCCTGCCGGGTCAGCTGCCCACCGGCCGCGCGCACGAACTCGACCAGGCCCGGCTGCCAGCCTGCCAGCCCGCCGACGCCCCGCGTGAGCGGGTTGTACTTCGAAAGCAGCGACCGCGGCAGTCCCCGGGCGCCGACCTCGCCCGCGGCGGTCGCGATGAACGCGACACCACCGACGCGGTCTTCGAACAGCTCGGGATGCTCCGACGCGAGCTCCATGATCACCATGCCGCCCATCGAGTGCCCCATGAGCACGATGGGCCCCTCCGGCACTACCGAACGCAGCACCATGTCGAGGTCCCGCGCCAGCTGTTCGATGGTGCTCGTCTTGTCGGAAGCGGCGCCGGACAGTCCATGCCCGCGGTGGTCGTAGTAGACCTGTCTGACCCTCGGCAGCTTCAGCGAAGCGAGGTCTCGCCGCTGAAAGTGCCAGCAGCGCTTCGACAACGCGAACCCGTGTACGCCGACGACGGTCAGCTCCGGTTCGCCCCCATCGGCCGGGTCGATCTCCTCCACCGAAAGCGGCGTGCCGTCCTCCGCCGCGACAGTCGAAACCCGGTCGGGTCCAAGATCCCCCAACGGCTCGTCCACCAACGGATCCTCATTCTGCCGCCGCTGCTGTGCGGCGACGGCGATCGCGGCGGCGGTGCCGGTGGCGACCGCCCCGAGCCCGCCGACGATGGCCAGCAGTCGTCGTGAAGGTGTCACGAGCCTGCCTCCAGATACGTCCGGTGGATCCGCGGGCGGTACATCGAGGTCACGATCTCGTAGTCGATCGTCCCCAGCTTGTCGGCCCATTCCCGGGCTGTGGGCTCGCCGAACGTGCCCTGGCCGAAGAGGATCACTTCGCTGCCCACAGTCGGTTCGTCGTCGCCGCAGTCGACGATCAGCTGGTCCATGCAGACTCGCCCGACGACCGGGCGGCGGCGTCCGGCGAGCCAGACGTCCATCCGGCCCGAGAGGGTCCGCGGCACGCCGTCGGCGTATCCGACCGGGACGAGCGCGAGAGTGGTGTCGCGCCCGGCGGTCCAGGTGTGGCCGTAGGACACGGACTCACCGGCGGTGATCCGTTTCGTGAGCACGACCGACGACTTGAACGTCATCGCCGGGCGCAGATCCTCGGCGGCGGGCACCGGGTTCAGCCCGTAGATCGCGATGCCCGGGCGCACGACGTCGAAGTGGAGGTTCGGCAGGGTCAGCACGGCGGCGGAGTTCGCGAGGTGCCGCATCGGGTTCAGCCCGGCCGCGCGGGCGATGTCGTAGGCCTCGTCGAACCGCTTCGCCTGGGCGTCGATGGACGGGTGGCCGGGCTCGTCGGCGCAGGCGAGGTGCGACCAGATCGCGACGACCTCGACGAGCGGCTTCGCGGCCGCCGCCGCCTTCACGAGCGCCGGCCATTCCGCAGGTGAGCAGCCGTTTCGGGCCAGACCGGTGTCGATCTTCAGGTGCACCCGGCAGATCGCGTTTAGCCCGCTAAAGTCGCGTGCTCGGCGCACGCCGTCGGCGACCCTGGCGAGTTCGTCGAGGGAGCTGACGGCGACGTCGACGTCTTCGGCGACAGCGTCCGCGAAGTCGACTTCGGGGGTGTCGAGCCAGCTGAAGAGCCGGACCCCGATCCCGGCACGGCGCAGCGCGATCGCCTCGCCGAGCGAGCAGGTGCCCAGCCAGGTGGCGCCGGCCTCGACGGCGGTGCGCCCGACTTCGAGCGCTCCGTGTCCGTAGCCGTCGGCCTTGACCACGGCCATCGTCTCGGCGCCGGGGGCGCGGGAAGCGAGCAGGGCGACGTTGTGCCGGATGGCGGACAGGTCGATGACGACCTCGGCACGCGGGAAACTGGCGCTCATAACGACCACCAGTTTCCCACGGACCGGGTTCAGGACAGGCGTGCCCCGGTGGTGGCGGAGAACACGTGCAGTTCGTCGGGCCGGATCCGCAGGTGCAGGGTGTCGCCCATGGTCGGCGGTGTGCGCGGGTCCACCCGGGTGACGACGTTCGACTTCGTCCCCTCGGCGTCGGTCTCGGCGAGCTTGCCGTAGACGTAGGCGTCCGAACCGAGTTCCTCGACGAGGTCGACCTTGATCGGCAGGGTGCCGTCTTCGGTGGAGGTCACCTCGAGCGACTCCGGGCGGAAACCGAGGGTGACCGTGTCGCCGTCGGCCTTGGCGAGGATCTCGCGGGTCAGCGGCACGCGCGCGCCGCCGAGTTCGGCACCGTCTTCGGTGAGCTTCGCGGTGACGAGGTTCATCGCGGGCGAGCCGATGAAGCCGGCGACGAAAGCGTTGGCGGGCCGGTCGTACAGGGCGCGCGGGGTGTCGCACTGCTGGAGGAGACCGTCCGAGAGGACGGCGACCCGGTCGCCCATCGTCATGGCCTCGACCTGGTCGTGCGTGACGTACACGGTGGTGACGCCGAGGCGGCGCTGCAGCGCGGCGATCTGCGTACGCGTGGAGACACGGAGCTTGGCGTCGAGGTTCGACAGCGGCTCGTCCATCAGGAAGACCTGCGGCTCGCGCACGATGGCGCGGCCCATCGCGACACGCTGGCGCTGACCACCGGAGAGCGCCTTCGGCTTGCGGTCGAGGTACTGCTCGATGTCGAGCAGCTTCGCCGCGTCGAGCACCTTCTGCTTGATCTCCGATGCCGGGCGGCCCGCGATCTTCAGCGCGAAGCCCATGTTCTGGCCCACGGTCATATGCGGGTACAGCGCGTAGTTCTGGAACACCATCGCGATGTCGCGGGCACGCGGCGGCAGCTGCGTGACGTCGCGGTCGCCGATCCAGACGGCGCCTTCGTCGATGTCCTCGAGGCCGGCGAGCATCCGCAGGCTGGTGGACTTGCCACAGCCGGAAGGCCCGACCAGCACGAGGAACTCGCCGTCGGCGATCTCGAGGTCGAGTGCGTCCACGGCGGGCCGCTCGGAACCGGCGTAACGCCGGGTCGCCTTGTCGTAGGTGATCGTGGCCATCGGTTCAGTCCTCTTTCGGTTTCGCGGAAATGCCGTGCCCGAGTTCGCGGGCGTCGAGATGCCGTTGCCGGATCCGGTGTCCCTCGGCGCGGTCCGCTTCGGTCGGTTCGAGCGGGGTGGTGCCGTGGTCTTCCTGCCAGCGGGGAGGTTCCGTGCTGGAAGTGAGGGCCCAAGCCGCCTGACGCGCGGCGCCGACCGCGACGTATTCGGCGACTGCGGGGATGACGACGGGCACGCCGAACACGATCGGCGCGACCGCGCGGACTGCCGCCGACTGCGCGCCGCCGCCGATCAGGAGCACCCGGCGGACTTCGAGCCCCTGCTCGCGCAGGGCGTCGAGGCCGGCGGCGAGGCCGCACAACATGCCTTCGACGGCGGCGCGGGCCAGGTTCTCGGATACCATGTTCGCCCTGGTCAGGCCGAAGAGCGTGCCCGTGGCGTCCGGCAGGTTCGGCGTCCGCTCGCCGTCGAGGTAGGGCAGGAACGTGAGCCCACCGGAACCGGGTTCGGCGGTGAGCGCCAGCTTGTCGAAGTCACCGAGTTCGACGCCGAGCATCGCGGACGTCGCCGTGAGCACGCGGGCGGCGTTGAGGGTGCAGGCCAGCGGCAGGAAACGGCCGGTGGCGTCGGCGAATCCGGCGACGATGCCGGAGGGGTCGACGCTCGCGGTCTCCGAAACGCCGAACACCGTGCCGCTCGTGCCGAGGGAGACCACGACGTCACCGGGGACGAGTTCGAGACCGAGCGCGGCGGCCATGTTGTCGCCGGTTCCGGCCGAAACCAGGATGCCGTCCGGCGTGTGACCCGCGGCTTCGGCGGGGCCGAGGACCTTGGGGAGTTCGGGAGTGCGTCCGCCGAAAGCGTGCGCGAGGAGGTCTTGGCGGTACCTGCCGGTGGCGGGCGAGAAGTACCCGGTACCCGACGCGTCGCCGCGATCGGTGACCGGCTCGGCGCCGTCGCCCAGCAGGCGCCAGGTCAGCCAATCGTGGGGCAGCAGCACGCGGGCGACGCGATCGGCCAGCTCGGGCTCGTTTTCCGCCATCCACCGCAATTTCGTGACGGTGAAACTGGCGACCGGGAGCGAACCGACGGATTTCGCCCAGTTGTCGGGGCCGAGTTCGGCGGCGAGGTCTTCGGCGGCCTTCGCGGACCGGGTGTCGTTCCACAGCAGGGCGGGCCGGACGACCTCGCCCGCCTCGTCGAGGATGACCATGCCGTGCTGCTGACCGCCGACACCGATCGCGGCGACGCCGTCGAGCAGGCCGTTCGTGGCCTCACGGAACGCGTCCCACCAGGCCGAAGGCGCGACTTCGGTGCCGTCGGGGTGCGAAGCGCGGCCGGTGCGGACGATCTCACCGGTGGCCGCGTCGCAGACGACGACCTTCGCCGACTGGGTCGACGAGTCGATTCCGGCGACCAGGTCAGATTTCATATTCCGGCCCCTCCGGATCGCATTCGACCTGTTCGATGGCCGTTCCCGCGTTGAGTGCGGCCTCGATCTCCTCGGTCGGCGCCTCTTCGTCGGTGATCAGGAGGTCGTAGTCGCCGATGTCGCCGTGCGCGAACGTGGCGGTGCGGCCGAACTTGGAGCTGTCGACGACCAGGACGTTGCGGCTCGCGGTGCGGATCGCCGCCTGCTTGAGCGCGGCGTAGTCCTGGACCGGGTGGAACAGGCGGCCGACCGCGACCGCGGCGACCGAGACGAACGCGATGTCGGCGTGCGTGCGCTCCAGGGACGCGAGGACGTCCGGGCCGGCGGTCGAGTCGTACTCGTGGTGGTAGCGGCCACCGGCGAGAACGACCTCGACGCTCTCGACCGGGCCGAGGATGCGCGCGGCTTCGAGCGAGTTCGTGATGACGGTCAGGCCCTCGATCGCGCCGAGGCGGCGGACGAGCGGGAAGAGCGTCGTCGAGTCGTCGACGAAGACCGTCTGGCCCGCGTGGACGTGCGCCGCGGCGGCCTCGCCGAGTGCGTCCTTCGCGGCCTGGTTGAAGGTGTCGCGGAAGCGGGCGGCGGACTCCATGGTCGTCGCGGGGTAGGCCTCGACCTTGCCGCGGAGTTTGCGGAGAAGGCGGCGCTCGGCGAGGTCGTCGAGGTCGCGGTGCATCGTCATCAGGCTGACGCCGAAGCGGGCGGTGAGGTCGTCGATCCGGACGTCGCCGGTGGCGATGACGTGGTCGAGGATCTCCTGGCGCCGGTGCTCGACGGCGGCGTCCGATGGCCTGGTCTTAGACATGGGCGACACCGTTCACGACACCGGGCGGCATGGCCTCGGCGGGGTGGGTGTCGGCGCTCACACCCTGCTTCTTACCAGATTATTCGCCCGGAGTTAACACATAACTCGATAACTCTCCTATTTCCCTCCACCTCACCCCCAGGGCCCTCCGACCTGCGTTTAGCCCCCTAAGTGCGCTCTGCGGGCGGGTGCCGTCAGAGCGCACTTAGGGGGCTAAACGCAGGTCAGGGCCCTGGCCAGGAGGCGGCGGGGCGGACCGACCGGATGGCGTCGCGGACGGCGTCGAGGATGCCGGACGCCGAGGTGGGAGCACCGTCCGCGGCCAGGGATCCGGCGAGCGAGTGGACGTGGGCGGCGGCCCCGGCGGCGAGCCAGGGGTCGAGTCCGGCGGCGAGCAGTGCGCCGGTCAGACCGGACAGCACGTCCCCCGATCCGGCCGTCGCGAGCCACGACCCGCGTGACGTGTTCACCAGCGCGCGCCCGTCCGGCGCCGCTACGACCGTGCAGTGCCCCTTCAAGAGCACGACGGCGTCGTACTTCCGCGCGGCCGACCGCGCTGACGCGACCCGGTCCGCCCCGGGCGGCGAGCCCATCAGCCGCTCGAACTCCCCCGCGTGCGGGGTCAGCACGAGCGGCGTGTCCGGATCACGCGCGTCGAGCACGTCGGGTGAGCGCGCGATGATCGTCGTCGCGTCGGCGTCCGCGCATACGGGGACGCCGCGCCCGAGCACGTACCGCAGCACGTCCCGCCCCTCGTGCCCGGTCCCGATCCCCGGTCCGACCACCCACGCCTGCACCCGGCCGGCATCGGTCACCGACCCGGTCGCGATGACCTCGGGCCAGCGCCCGCGCACCACGTCGGCGGCGTGCCCGGCATAGCGGACCAGCCCGGACGTCGCCTTCACCGCCGCACCGGCCGCCAGCACGGCCGCACCCGGATACGTCGCCGATCCCGCGGCCACGCCGACCACGCCTTGGCTGTACTTGTCGTCACCGGGTCCGGGAACCGGCCAGGCCGCGGCGACGTCGGCGGTGTCGAGCCGCTCCAGATCTGGCTCGCCGAGTTCGGGCCGCAACCCGATGTCCACCAGGGCGACCTCGCCGCACGAAGCGGGCGCGAGTACGTGCACCGGCTTGAGCGCGCCAAAGGTGACAGTGCGGTCTGCGACGACTGCCGGACCATCGACGGCGCCGGTGTCCGGATCCACCCCGCTCGGCAGATCGACGGCCAGCACCGGCGCGATCACGTGCTCCAGCAGGGCGGCGGCGTCCGGCCGCAAGGACCCGCGTGCCGAAATCCCGACGATCCCGTCGAGGACGAGATCGGCCCGGCGACTCCACTGTGGACCGTCCTCGACGGACACCACCCGGCCACCGGATCGCTTCAGAGCGGCCAAACCCGGGCCGTGGGCGCGTTCGGGCTTCAGCAGGATCGCCGTGACGGCCACATTGCGGCGGCGCAGGAACGCGCCCGCCCACAAGGCGTCACCGCCGTTGTTGCCCGACCCGACGAGCAGCGTCACCCGCCGTCCGGACACCGAACCCGTATGGTCGGCGAGCATCTCGGCGGCGTGCACGGCGAGACCGAAGGCCGCGCGCCGCATGAGCTCGCCGTCGGGAGTGACGGCGAGCAACCGTTCCTCCGCCGCGCGAATCCGTTCCGTGGTCCAGATTCCCTGCACGCCGCCTCCGGTCCTTATTCGACGGTGACCGACTTCGCCAGGTTACGCGGCTTGTCGACGTCGTACCCGCGCGTGCGGGCGATCTCGGCGGCAAGCACCTGCAGCGGCACCGTCGAGACCAGCGGCTGCAGGAGCGTCGGCACGGCCGGGATCTCCATCAGCTCGTCGGCGAACGGACGGACGGTGTCGTCGCCCTCCTCCGCGATCACGATCGTGCGGGCGCCACGCGCCTGGATCTCGCTGATGTTCGACACCAGCTTCGAGTGCAGCACCGCACGGCCCTTCGGCGACGGCATCACGACGACGACCGGCAGGCCTTCTTCGATCAGCGCGATCGGACCGTGCTTGAGCTCACCGGCCGCGAAGCCTTCGGCGTGCATGTACGCCAGTTCCTTGAGCTTCAGCGCGCCTTCGAGCGCGACCGGGAACCCGACGTGACGGCCGAGGAACAGCACGGCCTTCGAGTCGGCGATCCGGCGGCCGAGGTCGCGGACCTGGTCCACGGTGGACAAGACCTTCTGCACCGCGGCGGGCATGGCCTCGAGTTCGGCGAACTCGCGGGCGACCTCGTCCGGGTACTTGGTGCCGCGGGCCTGCGCGAGCGCCAGGCCGACCAGGTAGTTGGCCGCGATCTGGGCGAGGAACGCCTTGGTCGAGGCGACACCGATCTCGGGACCGGCATGCGTGTAGAGGACGGCGTCCGACTCACGCGGGATCTGCGCGCCGTTGGTGTTGCAGACGGCCAGCACGCGCGCCTTCTGCTCACGGGCGTGGCGAACGGCTTCGAGCGTGTCCGCGGTCTCGCCCGACTGTGAAACGGCGACGACCAGCGTCGCGCGGTCCAGCACCGGGTCGCGGTAGCGGAATTCGCTGGCCAGCTCGACCTCGACCGGAAGACGGCACCAGTGCTCGATGGCGTACTTGGCGACCAGACCCGAGTGGTACGCGGAACCACAGGCGACGACGAAGACCTTGTCGACGTCACGCAGGTCCTGGTCGGAGATGCGCTGCTCGTCGAGGATGACCCGGCCGCCGTCGAAGTGACCGCGCAACGTGTTCGCCAGCGCCTCGGGCTGCTCCTCGATCTCCTTGAGCATGAAGTACTCGTGGCCGCCCTTTTCGGCGGCCGAGAGGTCCCAGTCGACGGTGAACGGCTTGGCCTGGGCGGCGTCGCCGTGGAAGTCGGTGACCTCGTAGCCCTCGCGGGTGATCACGACGAGCTGGTCCTGGCCGAGCTCGACGGCCTCGCGGGTGTGCTCGATGAACGCGGCGACGTCGGAAGCGACGAAGTGCTCACCCTCGCCCACCCCGACGACCAGCGGCGAGGAGCGGCGGGCGGCGACGATGGTGTCCGGCTGGTCGGCGATGGTCACGACCAGGGTGAACGCGCCCTCGAGGCGACGGCAGACCGAAGCGACACTGGCCGGGAAATCGCCCTTCGTGTCGCCCTCGGCGTATGCGCGGGAGATGAGGTGCGCGGCGGTCTCGGAGTCGGTGTCGCTCGCCATCTCGACGCCATCGGCCTCGAGCTCGCCGCGCAGGGCGGCGAAGTTCTCGATGATGCCGTTGTGCACGACGGCGACGCGCTGGGTGGCGTCGCGGTGCGGGTGCGAGTTGCGGTCGATCGGGGCACCGTGGGTGGCCCAGCGGGTGTGGCCCATGCCGGCGGTGCCGGTGAAGGCGTCCCTGCCGACGGTGTCGAGCTGGGTCTCCAGGTTGGCCAGGCGGCCCGCTTTGCGCTCGACGTTCAGCGTGCCCGCGCCGTCGAGGACGGCGACGCCTGCCGAGTCATAGCCGCGGTACTCCATCCGCCGAAGTCCGCCGATGACGACGTCCAGGGCCGGGCGGTGTCCGACGTATCCCACGATTCCACACACGGCTGCCAGGGTAACGAGGGAAATCCGGCCCCCTCGCCCGGGCGCCCACCACCT
Organism: Amycolatopsis sp. cmx-4-19; assembly: GCA_049998115.1. Classification (GTDB taxonomy): domain Bacteria; phylum Actinomycetota; class Actinomycetes; order Mycobacteriales; family Pseudonocardiaceae; genus Amycolatopsis. The sequence continues at coordinate 220,959 of JAEBEO010000005.1, forward strand.
GCGTTTAGCGGGCTAAACGCGACGCGTAGGGATGCTAAGCGTCGCGGTTAGCCCGCTAAAGGCGAACGCCGGGGCGGCGCGCGGGCCGGACGGGGGCGCGGGCAGTAAGGTCACGAGCATGGCCAGCAAGCCCAAGCAGCTGCTCGCGGAGCTGTCCCACCCAGGTCCGCACGACGTCCTGCGCGGCAACCTCGCCCTGGTCGGACTGCCCGGTGTCGTGTTCACGCCCCGTTCGGGGCTCGGTCTGCCCGCGATCGCGTTCGGACACGGCTGGTTGCAGCCCACCGGGAGCTACCGGCACCTGCTCCGGCACCTCGCGAGCTGGGGCATCGTCGCGGCGGCCCCGGCCACCCAGCGCGGTCCCCTGCCGTCGCATCGGCTGCTGGCCGGAGACCTGCTGACCACACTCGACCTGATCACGACGGTCCGCCTCGGGCCGGACGGCATCAGCGTCGACCCGGCGAAACTGGGTCTCGCGGGACACTCGACCGGTGGCGGCTCCGCGGTGCTGGCCGCCGCACAGGCCGCGGCGCACGAAGAACGGCCCCGGGTCCAGGCCGTCGCGACCATCACTCCCGCGCAGACGCTGCCGCCGGCGACCGTCTCCGCGCGGTCGGTGTCCGTGCCCGGCCTGCACCTCGCGGCGAGCGAAGACCTCGTCGCGCCGTCGATCGGGCACGCCGAGGCCATCGCGGACGCGTGGGGCGGGCCGGTGCAGCTGCGTACGCTCGGGAAGTCGTCGCATCTCGGGGTCACCGAGGGCAGGCACTGGAGTCAGCTCCTGCTGCACGGGAAGCCGCACCGCGGGACCCAGCAACTGACGAGGGCGCTGTTCACCGCGTTCTTCCTGACCCACCTCACCGGGACGACGAAGTATCAGCCCCTGCTGGAGGCCGACGTCAAGCGGGCCGCGATCGAGCTGCAGGACGAACCCGCCGCCTGACCTCCCGCCCCCGCCGACCTGCGTTTAGCGGGCAGATCGCGATCTGGGCCCTGGACCCGCGCCCGATTACTTAGCATGCCTACGCGTCGCGTTTAGCCCGCTAAAGGCGCTCCGGAGCCAGGCGGGGTGCACCGACGCCAGATCGCGATTAGCCCGCGAAAGTCGACCGGGGGCAACGGGGCGCCGGATCGCGTTTAGCCCGCTAAACGCAGGTCGGAGCGGGAAGAGAGAGGGCCCGGCTCTGGAGTGAGCCGGGCCCGGACGGTCAGTCGACCATCCACGAGTTGTTCGAGAAATCGTCGTCGTCGAAGCCCTTGTCGTCGCGGGCGTGACGGCCTCGGCGACGCGCCGGAGCGGGCGCGTCAGATGCGACGGGCGCCGCGGCCGCGGGGACGGGCGCCGAGGGCGGGACGTCCACGGTCGCCGGTACCCCGGGCACACCAGGGGCGACCGGAGGCGGCGGAGGCGGAGGTGCCTGCCGCGACGGGTCGAAGCCCTGATGGCCGCCGAATTCGGCGAACCGGGCATCCGGTTTCTCTTCGTCCTCGATGTCGAAGCCGATCGTGTGGTTGCGGTCGGCGGTCGTCTTGCCGGTCAGCCAGCCGCCGGCCTCCTTGCTCCGCTTCCCCAGTTCCTGCATGTGGGCGGCGTACTTGTCGTGGACGGCGGCGTCCTTCTGCATGGTGTCCATCGCCTGGGCCTTGGCCTCGGCGAGGTGCCGCTCCCGCAGCCCGCGCTGCTCCACCTGTTCCGTCATGGCGGCGTCCTGCCTGGACATGGCGGCCGCCAGCCGGTCGACAGCGCTCATCGGTCCTCCCTCGTTCCCCGGCTACCGATCATCGCTCGTAGCTGATCGAACGGTCGCCACCCTCGTCTTCGAGCGAACCGCTGATCCGGCCACCCGCGCCACTGGTCTCGAAAATGCCACCCTCGACGCGGTACTGGCTCGACCCGCGCTGCGTGTCGCCCCCGCCACCACCACCGCCCGCGCCGCCCATGGCGCCCATTCCACCCATCATGCCGCCCATACCGCCGCCGGCGCTTCCCGCACCAGCGCCCGCACCGGCGGGTGCCCCGTCCATGCCGCCCGGCGCCATGCCGAGTCCACCATCGACCGCGGCGGGCTGCGCACCGCCACCGGACTGGGCACCGGCTTCCAGCGAACCGGCCTCGTTGAGCGATCCGGCCGAACCACCGTCGCCGACACCGCCGAGCGCGCCTTCGAAGCTGCCGCCACCGCCGCTCGCGGTCGGCGCGGTGCCGTCACCACTCGCGGAGCCACCCGCGGAGCCACCTGCCGAGCCTTCGGCGGACGCGGCCGCCGAGACCCCTTCGCCGACCCCGACGCCGACCTCGACGCCGCCAGGAGCGCTGAAGCCACCGCCACCCCCGCCGGACGCGATACCGTCGGCCGGAGCCGGCATCGTGCGCACGTCGTCCATCTTGCCGGGCTGCGGGTTGCCGGGATTCCGGTCGTCGAGGCCCTTGGTGTCCTTGATGTCATCGGTCTGGATGACGTCGCCGGGCTTGAGTTCCTTCTTCTCACCCTTTTCGTCGAGGGTGTAGGTGGTCGGCTCGCCCTTGCCGTCGTCGACGGTCACCACGGTCGGCCCGTTCGGGCCATTCGGCTGCTCGGCGGTGATCTTGAGGTTGCCGTCCTGGATGTGGATCTTGCCGTCCGGACCGGGCCGGTAGACACCGTCGGCGCCGGGCTGGCCTTCCTTGACCGCGCCCTGCGGACCGAAGTCGCCGTCCTTGTCCTTGCCGTCCTTACCCTCTTCGCCGGGCTTGCCGTCTTCGCCCTTGGGGTCGTCGAAGTCGAGCTTGTAGTCCTTCTCGTTGCCCTTGCCGTCGTCGACCTTGATGTCCATTTTGCCGTCTTTATCCGGCTCGGTCATCTCGATCTTGTTGTCGCCCTTTTCGACGGTCATGGTGTCCTGACCGTCGATGCCGTCCTTGATCGCCTCACCCGTCGCCGGGTCGATCGGATACGGCTTGCCGGTCTCGGGATCCAGCTCCAACGGCTTCCCGGTGACCGGGTTCGTGCCGTCGGCGGGCTTGTCCTCCGGCTTCGGCGCCTCGGGAACCGTCGCCGCGGGCGGGGTCCCGCCACCGCCGCCGGGCGGAGTGCCACCCCCGCCACCGGGCGGGGTCCCGCCACCACCACCGGGAGGAGTGCCCCCGCCGCCGTTGTCGTCCTTGCCCGGCGGTTTCTCGACGGGCGGTTTTTCGACGGGCGGCTTCTCGGATCCGGCCGCGGGGAACGGATTCGTGTAATCCTCCATGAACCGCGAAAGCTCGTGGTACTGCGAGTTGATCGTGTCGGTCGCGTTCTTGCAGAGCTTCTTGAAGTTCTCGAACCGCTCGCCGAATTCCTTGGCGAACGAACCCTTCAGCCACTGCTTCGCGGCGCCGATCGCGTAGTCCTTGTTACCGTCGTTCAAATCGCAGTCGTCATGACGCAGCCGCGACGCGAGGTTGTTGCCCGGGCACTGCGAGTCGAGCCAGTAGGCGATGTCGAGCAGCTTTTCCTTGGAATCGACCTTGCCGTTCGCGACCTCGATGACCTGCTTCGCGATGTACATCGGCGCAGTGGCGACCTTGTCGACGCGCAGCTTCAGCGCCTCGTCGACCTTCAGCTTGAGCGCGGTGTAGATCTTGTCGATGGTGGCGGGCACCAGTTTGATGGCGCCGTCCATCTGCGCGACGAGTTCCCCCGCGTCCGGCTGGATGCGCTGCTCGTACTTGACTTTCGCGGCCGTCGCGCCCTCGCCCTTCCAGTCGTGGAAGAGCGTCGTCAGCGCCGAAGTCGCGTCGGTCCTGGTCTGCTCGACGGCCTTCTTGGCATCGCCGAGGTCCTCGACCTCGTCGAACATCGCCTGGAAGTTGATCTCGCGGTTCTCGTGGAACCGGTCCCAGATGTCGGTCTTGTAGTTGATGTCGTACGGCTTCTCCGGCATCTTGTTCCAGACCTGCTCGGCCCAGTCGGAGAAGAAGTTCAGCGTGGGATTCCCCAGGTCGAGCACCTGGTCGGATTTGGTCGTGGAACCGCCCGCGGCCGGCCGGGCCATGGAGTCGAGGTCCTTGTCCGCCTTGTCCGCGTCGGCCGCCGCCTTCTTGTCCGCGGCCGCGTTCGAATCACGCTCGGCGATGGCCTTCTCGTAAGCCTTGTCCCCACCGAAGAGCAGCGCGTCCTTCGTGCCCTGGGTGATGTACGGGTCCTTGAGCAGGGCCTGCTTCTGTTCCCACGTGTACTTGCTCATTGCGTCCCCGCCTTCTTGGCAGCCGCGGCGCTCGACTGGTCGGAAGAGGTGTAGCGGGTCGACGCGGTGCTGACCCCGCCGGCGAGCTGCGTGAGCTGGCCCGCGTAGCCCTTCATCGCGTCGGAGATGGTCTGGATGCCGGTGGCATAGCCCTTTTGCTGGTCCTTGTGCACGCGGCCGAAGTCCGCGGGTTGCACCTGGGTCGGCCCGACCTTCCCCGCCTCGGACGTCGTTTTCTGAGCCGCGCGATCCAGTGACGTCGATGCCGTGAGCATCGCCTCTGAATCGGCTTTATAGCCCCCGTCCGGCATGGTCGGTGCCCCCTTCGTCCCGCTGTATCCGCCTCGTTGTCCTACCTACGACGCACGCCGGCGGCATCAGGTGCCATCGCATATGCACACAGAATGTACCCACCGGTCATCGAGGCCGCAGGAACATTCACACCTTTGCTAACTCAAACGATTTCGGCGCAAGAAGCCTGGTAGACCGCGTTTTCGCCGCTTCGCACCCGCTTCGATCGCCTCGGCGAGAACGGTCGCGGCGCCGCGGATGTCGACCAGGCGGTCCAGCTCGTCGAGGTCGAGGTCGACGCCGAACTCCACTTCGACCGTCGCCAGGAGCCGGACGCGGCGCCGGGAGTCCACGCCCATTTCGGCGAAGGGCGTGTTCTCGTCGATGGTGTCCGGATCGACGTCGAAGGTCTCGCAGACGAGGGCCTTGATCTCGTCGACGTACTCGCTCCCGTCAGCTGCCATGGGTGGATTCTGTCCCATCCGCCGTCCAGTACCGCGTTCTGGCCGCGGAACGCGCGACCTTGCCGCTGGACGTCCTCGGCAGGCCGCCGGGTTTCACGAGCAGAAACGCCTTGAGCCGTACGTCGTGCCGTTCGGCGACGGCGCGGGTGGCCGCGCGCGCGACGTCGGCTTCGTCGAAGCCGGACGCCTTCCGCGCGCGCTCGGCGACCACGACGACGCCCTCGCCGTCGTCGAGGTCCACGGAGAACGCGGCGATCCGGTCGGCACCGAGGACGGGATGCGCGGCGGCGGCGGTCTCCTCGATGTCGTGCGGGCTGTGGTTGCGGCCGTCGATGATGATCAGGTCCTTCAGGCGTCCGGTCACGAAGAGCCTGCCGTCACGGATCATTCCCAGGTCGCCGGTGCGGAGCCAGCCGCCTTCGCCGTCGAGCTCGGCGCCGAACACCTCGGCGGTCAGCTCGGGACGCCGCCAGTACCCGGCCCCCACGTTGGGCCCCTTGACCCAGATCTCCCCCGTACCGGCCAGATCGCGATTAGGGGGCGAAAGTCGATCCGACGGGGGCACGACGCGGACCCGCTGGCCGCGGGGCCACCCGATCTCGACGAGTTCGCGACCGTCCACTTCGGTCACCACCGGGCCGCTCGCGTCGCCGCTGGCGACGTAGACGGTCGCCTCCGCCAGGCCGTAGGACGGCCTGAACGCACCGCGTGGGAAGCCGTGGGGTTCATACGCGGCGAGGAACTGCCGGACGGTCGCCGCCCGGACCGGTTCGCTGCCGCTGAGCGCGATCGACACCGTCGAGAGGTCGTACTCGGCCCGCTTCGCTTCGGGCACGGCCTCGACCACCAGGTCGTACGCGAAGTTCGGGGCCGCGGTGAGGGTGTTCGGATACGCCGACATCAGCTGCAGCCAGCGCTCCGGGCGCCGGATGAACTCCAGCGGCGCGATGAACACCGTCCGGCCGCCGGCGTGCATCGTCCCGGCGAGCAGTTGCGCCAGCCCCATGTCGTGGAAGAACGGGATCCAGCCGACGCAGGTGGTGTGCTCGCCGACGTCGTAGGCGTCGCAGATCTGACGGCACGCGGCCGAGAAGGCGCGCTGGGTGATGATCACGCCGGCGGGGGATCGCGTCGTGCCGGACGTGTATTGCAGGTAGGCGGGGTCCTCCGGGGAGACCGGTGCGGGCACCGAGCGGTCCGCCGGGTCCGAAGGCAGGGTGTCGACGGCGACGATCTCGCGCGGTTTCGGGACGGGCTCGGCGTCGGCGAACTCGGTGAGCCGCTCGACCAGGTCTTCCGACGTGAGCCAGATGTCGGCGTCACAGTCGTTCAGGACGCCGACGAGCCGCTCACGGTGCGCGCGGACGTCCGGCGCGGACAACGGCACCGCGACGGCTCCGGCGTAGAGCGCGCCGAAGAACGCGACGACGTACGAGAGGTCCTGTCGTGCCGTGATCGCGACGCGGTCCCCCGGCTGGATCAGCGTGCGGAGCTTCGCCGCGACAGCGCGGACGTGGACGAGGAGTTCCGCCCAGGTCAGTGTGTCCTCGACGGGCTCGTGCCGGTTCGAAAGGTCGAGGTGCGTGTAGGCGGGCCGATCGAGCTCGGCGCGTTCGAGCAGGCGATGCACGAGCGGGGTCCGCAACACGTCTTCGGGCACTTCTGGTGACACTGTACATCCTCCGGCCGCGGCATGGGCATCATACGAAGGTGGACGACTTCTTCGTGCTGGACGATCCGGCGGACCGCGTCAAGGCCCTGCGCGACCGCGAGCTCAGCTCGAACCCGGGCGGCACCGCCGCCGAGACGCCGAACCTGCTGCTCATGGACGGCGCCGACCACCGACGGCTCCGTGCGGTCGTCAAGGAGGTCATCGCCCTGGTGGAGCCCCTGCCGGACCGGGTGCTCGCCGACCTCCGGATCGCGATTAGCCCGCTAAAGGCGAGTGAGCGGTTCGACCTGGTGGCCGATTTCGCCAGGCCGGCGGCGGCGGTGGTGACGGCGGCGGTGCTCGGCGCGGCGGAGCCGCTGAGCGAGAGGCTGCTGACGAACCTGACCGAGACGGCCACGAACCTGGACGTCTGGTCGGGCGGGCCGGCCGGGGCCGATACGGCCGCGCTGAGGGTCGCGATGTTCTTCCTCAAGGCGACAGCGGTCGAACGCGGCGGGCTGGCTCTGCTCCGCGAAGCACACGAAGCGGGCCGGATCACCGAAGACGAACTGATGATCACCCCGGTGATGCTCGCCCACGCCGCGTACGAGAACTCCATGAACTTCCTCGCCCTCGCCGGACTCGAACTCCTACACCGTCCAGACGTCCTCGACGACGTACGCGGACTCATCCACGAAGTCGCCCCGACCCGCTTCGCCGCCCGCCGCGTGATCGCGCCGTTCTCCTTGCCCGGCAAGGACTTCACGACGGGCGACAAGCTGGCGATCCCGCTGGGGCCCGGCGACGGGCTCGCGTTCGGCCTCGGCCGCCACACCTGCCCCGGCTCGCGAGTCGCGATCGCCGAGGGCGAGGCCGCCCTGCGCGCGCTGGCCGAGATCCTGACCCCGGACCACGTCGCGGAGGACGTGACGTACAAGACGCACGCCGTCTTCCACGGCGTCGAACGGGCCATCGTGACACTGCGAACCTGACGCCTCAGGTCGCCAGCCAGTCGGTCTCGGCGAAATCGTCGTCGTCGCCCCGCGCCGCCCGCCGATGCCGCCCGGCCGGACGTTCCTCGGGAACCGGAACCGGAACCGGCGGAGGTGGCGGGGGTGGCGAAGGAGCCGGAGCCGGCGGCCGGTACGCGGCCGGAGGCTCGTCGGCGGCCCGGTATCCGGCGCGACGCTCGTTCTCCGACTCGTCGTCCTCGAACCCGAAGTCGCCGTCGTCCTCGACCTTCTCACCGACGGTCGACTCGGTCGCCCAGCCACCCGCGGCCTTGGCCTTGCGGTTGCGTTCCTGCAGCCGGGCGATGACGCCGCCCTGGATCTTCGACTGCTTGTCGAACTTCTCCTTGCTCTCGGCGAGAGCCTCTTCGCGGCGCTTGTCGAGCAGGGACATCCTGGCGGAGTTCTCGCTCTCCAGGTTCGCCAATCTGCTCTTCATCGCGGCAAGCGCGTCCTCGGAACTCACGGGTCGATTCTCCCCTCGCTGCTGCCGGCCGCTAGCGGAACCCGATGACACCGTCGTCGTCGAGAGAACCGCTGATGCGGCTGCTCGACGTCGCGGTCTCGAAAAGCCCGCCATCGACGCGGTAGCCGCTCGAGGTGCGCTGCTGGTCCTCGCCGCCTCCGCCGCCGCCCGCGCCGGCACCACCCATCATGCCGCCGCCCATCATGCCCATCCCGCCGCCCATGGCCGCGGCGGACTGGTCGCCGCCGCCCGGCGCCGAGCCGAGGCCCCCGGCGGCGGGGGTGGCCGCGCCACCACCGGCACCCGCCGGGTCCGACCCCTCACCGAGACCGTCGTCGGCGAAGGGATTGCTCAGGGACTGCGGTGACGTCGAGTCCGTGTCCGGTGCGGTCTGCTCGGCCGAAGCGGCCGGGACTTCGACCGCCCCGGTAGCCGGGACCTCGTGTGCCCGCTCTCCGCCGCGGGGCGCCGGTTCCGCCGCCGCGGCGTGTTCCCGCGCCACGGCTTCCACCGGCTGGGCGGCTCCCGGATCGGCGGCGTGCCTGCCACCGGGCGCGGCGTCGGAGCGGGTGCCCGGGCGAGTCTCCGAAGGCGTGTCGGAGCGGGCGTCCGCAGGCGGGTCCGAGCGGGTGTCCGCGGGTGCGCCACCGCCGGTACCGGCGGCCGTCCTGGCGTTCGGGGTCTCCTCACCGAGGGTGTACGTCGTCGACTTTCCGCTGCCGTCGTCGACCGTCACGCGCGTCGGCCCCTCGGGCCCGTCCGGACGCTCGGCGGTGATCTCGAGCCCGCCGTCCTCGATGTGGATCTTGCCGTCCGGACCAGGTTTGAAGGCCTGCTCGGCGTCCGGCCGTGCCGCGGTTTCACGATGGATCGGGCCGTCGGGCCCGCGATTCGGGGTGTCGTCCGGAAGCGGCCGGGGGTCGCCGAAGTCGAGCTTGTAATCCTTCGGGTGTCCCGTGCCGTCGTCGACCGAGATCCCCATCTTGCCGTCCTCGCCGGGCTCGGCCATGGAGATCTTGTGATCGCCCTGCTCGACCGTGACGCTCTCGGGGCCGTCCGGCTTGATCGCCTCGCCGGTGCGCGGGTCGATCGGATACGCCTCGCCGGTCTCCGGGTCGAGTTCGAGCGGCTTGTCCGTGACGGGGTTGAGGTTCGGGTCCGGCGGCGTCGGAGGAGCCGGCGGAACGGGCGGGACAGGCGGAGCGGGAGGCTTCGCGTCGCCGCCCCCGCCGGTACCGGGGCCGCCTGTGTGCCCGCCGCCGCTGTCCGGCCCGCCGCCGGTCTTGAAGCCGCCGCCCGTGGTCCCGGCCGCCGAGTCGAGACCGACGAACGGGTTCTCCTCCAGCTTGCTGAAGAAGTCGGTCAAGCCCTGCCAAGCACCCGCGACCGCGGTGTGCGTGTTGCCGCACATGGTCCTGAAGTCCTTCAGGTACCCCGTGTAGAAGTCGTTGAAGTTGGTCTTCAGATAGGTCTTGACCTGCTCGATGATGTGCTTGATCGTGTCGTCGTCGAGGTCGCAGTCGTCGTCGTTGATCATGTCGCGCGACTGCTGGTCGAGGAACTTCGAGCAGTGCTTGAAATCGTCCTGGCTGGCGTTGTCGCCGAGTTCCGCGATCCGGATGATCCGGTCCAGGTCCTGCGTGGTGACCCCGCCACGCAGCTCGTCGCAGGAGAACTTGATCATCCAGTCGGCTTTTTCGCGGCAGAACTTCGCGACCGAACCGACCGCGGTCATCATCGCGGTGGCCGCGTGGTCCGCGCCGTCGGAGACGACCTTCGTCTTGGTCTCGTAGTTCTGCTGGTAGGTCCGCGCCTGGTCGGCGGCGGCGCCCTCCCAGCCCCCGAGGTTCTTCTTCATCTCCCCGGAAACGTCACCCGAAGAGGTGGCGACCGCGTCCCGCAGCTTCGTGAACTCACCCGCACCGGTGGCGAACTTGCCGAACGGGATCTTCCGCTGCTGGTCGTACAGCTCCCGCAGCTGGTTGACGTCGGCGGGCGTACCGCCACCCACCACCGCCACCGAGCGGTTGTAGAGCGGCACGAAGAGCTCGATGTTGCGGAACGAGGCCTTGCCGAAGTCGAGGATCTGGTCCGAGGTCTCCGCGCCGGGGTTGGTCGCCGTCGCCTTGGCCGCCATCTGGTCGAGACCGGCACGCGCATCGGCGTTCGCCTTCTGGTTCGCCTGACGATCCTCTTGGGCGAACTTGTCGACATAGCCCTTCGCGTTGCCGTAGGCGACCTGGACGCTGTCTTCCAGACTGTTGATCAGCTGGGTGTCGGACAGCATCCCGCCCCAGAGGTTGTTCCCGTTGAGATCGCCTTCGCTGATCTTCATCTGCGCCTTTACGGCGTCACGGAAACCGTTCTTGTCCTCGTCGCTGGCGAAACCGACCTCGTCGGGGTCCTCGTCCTCGATGTAGTCGATGTACTGGAGGGCGAGATCACGGCGGACATCCCACGGGATCCGCTGGTCGTTGATGATCTGCTCGACCTCGGCGCGGGTCGGGAGGTCGTCTTCTTCCTTGGCGGTCACCGGCCGGTCTCCTTCATGGCCTGGGTGGTACCGGCCTCGTTGGCCTCGTACTTGCCACCCGAGGCGTCGAGCTTCTGCGCGAACAGGTCAGCGGCCTTGAGATAGCTGTCGGCCATATTGGCCAGCCGCGTGACGGCGGGCCGGTACGGACCGTAGCTTTCCTGGTGCCCCTGCCCGAAGTCCATCGCGACCAGCTGGATGTCCTTCACCGCGGCCAGCGGCTGTTCCAAGGCGTGCTTCGGAATATCGCTCAACGCCTTGGCCGCCTGCGTCAACGCCTGCGGATCGACCTTGTGACCTGCCACGTCTCCCCCTCACCCTGGGCACCATCTGCTCGGAGATCAGACGCGGCCCAAGCCCTCCCGGTGCCGTTCCTTGCACACGGAATGTACCGGGCCGGTAACCCGGGCGCAGCCACTTGAGAAGATCGTCGGCGGCCTTACGAGGCGGAGGAGACGACTCCCGCGAGCCTGTCCGCGGCCGCCTGCGCGGTGTCGTGCGCCGGGGCCTCGACCATGACGCGGACCAGCTGTTCGGTGCCCGACGGGCGCAGCAGGACGCGGCCTTCCTCACCGAGTTCGGCTTCGACGGCGCCGACGGCGTCCCGGACGGCGGCCGAGACGGCGACCGCCGCCTTGTCCGCCACGGGGACGTTCACCAGCACCTGCGGCAGGCGGTTCATGACGGCGGCGAGGTCGGCGAGCGACTTGCCGGTGGCCGCCATGCGGCTCATCAGCCGCAGCGCGGTGAGGAGTCCGTCACCGGTGGTGGCGTGCGCGGGCAGCACGACGTGGCCCGACTGCTCGCCACCGAGCGCGAACCCGCTCGCGCGGAGCTCTTCGAGGACGTAACGGTCGCCGACGGCGGTGGTGACGACGTTGATCTCGTGCGCGCGCATCGCCAAATGCAGGCCGAGGTTGCTCATCACGGTCGCGACCAGGGTGTTCTTGGTCAGTTCGCCGGACTCGACCAGCGCGAGGGCGAGGACGGCCATGATCTGGTCACCGTCGATGAGCTCGCCCGCCGCGTCGACCGCGACACAGCGGTCGGCGTCGCCGTCGTGCGCGATCCCGAGGTCGGCTTTGTGCTCGACGACGGCCGCGCACAACGCGTCCGGGTGATTCGACCCACAGTGCTCGTTGATGTTCACGCCGTCCGGCTCGGCGTGGATCGAGATGACCTCGGCGCCGGCCTTGCGGTAGACCTCGGGGGCGACGACCGACGACGCGCCGTTCGCGCAGTCGACGACGACACGCAGGCCCGCGAGCGGATGCGGCGTGGCCGAGAGCAGGTGCTGGATATAGCGCTCGCCCGCGTCGGCGACGTCCTTGACGCGGCCGACGCCGATGCCGGTCGGGCGGGCGACGGGAGCGGCGAGACCGGCCTCGATCTCGTCTTCGATCCCGTCGGGAAGTTTGTGACCGCCTGCCGCGAACAGCTTGATGCCGTTGTCGGGCATGGGGTTGTGGGAGGCGGAGATCATCACGCCGAGGTCGGCTTCGAGCACGCCGACCAGGTAGGCGACGGCGGGCGTCGGGAGGACACCGAGCCGGAGCACGTCGGCACCGGCGGAGGCGAGACCCGCGACGACGGCGGCTTCGAGCATCTCGCCGCTGGCCCGCGGGTCACGGCCGACGACCGCGACCGGACGGTGCGAGCGGTCGTGCGCGGCGAGGACACGCGCGGCACTGGCGGCGAGCGAGAGCGCCAGCTCCGGGGTCAGTTCCTCGTTGGCGAGGCCACGTACGCCGTCGGTACCGAATAGACGAGCCATCTGTCGACCTCCTTGAAAAACCACCACGACAACCTAGCGAGCACCGCCGGGAGCGCGTTTAGCGGGCTAAACGCGACGCGTCCTGAAAAACACGGAAGCGCCCATCCGAGAGACGGATGGGCGCTTCCGCGGGTTGCGCCAGAGGCGCGATCAGCGCTTGCTGTACTGCGGAGCCTTACGGGCCTTCTTGAGGCCGTACTTCTTCCGCTCCGTGGCGCGGGCGTCACGGGTCAGGAAGCCGGCCTTCTTCAGGGCCGGACGGTCGTCGGCGTCGACCTCGACGAGCGCACGGGCGATCGCGAGGCGCAGCGCACCGGCCTGGCCCGAGATCCCGCCACCGTGCAGGTTGGCGAAGATGTCGAACGAGTCGGGCTTGTCGACCGTCACCAGCGGCTCACGGATGAGCTGCTGGTGGACCTTGTTCGGGAAGTACTCTTCGAGCGTGCGGCCGTTGAGCTTGAACTCACCGGTACCGGGAACGACGCGCACCCGGACGACGGCTTCCTTGCGGCGGCCGACGGTCTGGGCGTTGCCACCGGCGGCGCGCGACGGGCGCGCGGCTGCCGGGGTCTCGCTGGTCGCGACGGCGTCGCCGACCGGAGCGGTCTCCGTGGTCGCGACAGCCTCGACGGCTTCGGTCGCGGTCTCCTCGGTGCTGGTCACAGACTGTTCCTCACTCACTGCGCGACCTGCGCGATCTTGGTGATCTCGCGCGCCTGCGGCTGCTGCGCGGCGTGCGGGTGCTCAGGGCCTGCGTAGACCTTGAGCTTCTTACCCTGGGCGCGGCCGAGCTTGTTCTTCGGGAGCATGCCCTTGACGACCTTCTCGAGCAGGTGCTCGGGCTTGGTGTCGAGCAGCTCACCGAAGGAACGCTTACGCAGACCGCCGGGGTAACCGCTGTGCCGGTAGGCGAACTTCTGCTCGCGCTTGTTTCCGGTGAGCGCGACCTTCTCGGCGTTGACGATGATGACGAAGTCACCGGTGTCCACGTGCGGGGCGAAGGTCGGCTTGTGCTTGCCGCGCAGCAGCGTGGCGACCTCGGTCGCGAGCCGGCCGAGCACGACATCCTCGGCGTCGATCACGTGCCAGGCACGAGTGACGTCGCCGGGCTTGGGGCTGTACGTGGGCAAGGGTCTACCTCGTCGTCAACATTGCGTGTGGTTTCTGTGCGGGCCTAGCGCTTACGCGCCGCAGCGCACAACGACATATGAAGATACCCCCACGCCCGACCCTACTGCGAAGCGGGGGTCGGTCCGGGGTCCCCTACTAGGACCGGCGCCCGGCGGGCGCCCGGCAACTGTACCCCGCCGGTGTGGCGGAACCGCCCACGGCATCGTCCTTCGCGGGGGAGGATGAGACGATCCGGACGCGCACCGCGCGCGGGGACTCGATCAGGGGAACGGCGATGAACAAACGGCCAACGACCATTTTGTGCGTGCTGGGCGCCGTATTGGCACTCACCACCGCGTGCGGCCAGGCGCGGGCGGGCACCGCCGTGCCGAAGGGCGACGACGCGGCGACCTACGTCGGCACGAAGTTCGAAGCGGCGATGAACAAGCTGCAGAACACCATCGGCGACCAGCGTGACGTCACCAGCGAATCGGGCGCCTATTTCCGCTTCGACGAGAAGTACATCCGCTCCACGATCTCCTCGGCCCGTACCGGTTCCCCGGAAAGCCGGGTCAGCCGTCACCGTTCGCAGAAGAACCCGGACGAGAGCATCGACTGGTACACCCCCGCCGACGGAACCGTCGAGTACGCCTATCTCGGGCCCGCCTACAAGAGCCTCGCCCCGACCCCGTGGATCTCGATGCCGAAACCGGAATCCGGGGTGGCCATCCCCTGCGCCTGGAGCGGGATCATCACCGCTTGCAAGATGGCCGACGCCGTCGCCTTGGCCTACAACGCGGACAAGAAGGTCGTGAAGGGCGCCAAGAGCCTTCCCGAGAAGCGGACCGAGCTGACGGCCGACGTCCCGTTCGGCAAGTTCCTCGAACGGCGGGTGGAACTCCTGCCCGCGTCGATCAACAGCGCGATCACCGACGAGATGAAGAAGGCGCCGATCCCGACCACCGTCTCCCTCAACGCGGACGGCACGCTGAACCAGATCGTGATGGACGCCAAGATCGAGGGCGGCGGGCACAAGATCGAGCTGAAGTACGACTTCCGGTTCAGCGGCAAGGCGACCGCGCAGGACATGCCGAAGCTGCCGGACGCCGCGCAGATCACCGTGTTGCCCGACAAGGCCGCCCGGGACGACTTCTACCGCCGCCTCGACGCTTTGAACGGTGTCTGAACCATGGCCGAGCGCACCGACACCGTGAACTTCTCGACGTCCCGAGGTGACCACCGATGAGCCAGCCGCCCGAACAGCAGCAACCGCAACAGCCGCAGCAGTGGTGGCAGCCGCCGTCGAATCCCGGGAACCAGCAGCAGGGTCAGGCCACCGGACCGCATTCCGGCCAGTGGCAGCAGGCCGACCCCTCCGCCGCGAGCACCGGTTCGTACACCGGGCAGTGGCAGCAGTCCGCACAGCCCGGCGTCACCGGTTCGTTTTCCGGGCCGTGGCAGCAAACCCCGGCCGCCGGGCCGAACACCGCCTGGCAGCCGCCCGCCCAGCAGCAGCAGCAGCAGTACCCGGCACCGCAGCAGCAGGATTGGCAGGCGCCCCCGCAGGCGCAGTACGGCGGCGGATTCCAGCCGGCGCAGTCGTCGCAGTACGGCGGGCTCGGCGCTTTCGGTGGTGAAAACGAAAAAAAGCCGAAGCTAGCAAAGAAGACTTTGCTCATCGGCGGAATCACCGCGGCGGTCTTGGTCGCGGGCGGTATCGGGGCGTGGCTGCTCGGCGCGTTCGCGGGGGACTCACTCGACCAGAAGTCGGTCGAAGACGGTGTCGTCCGGGTGCTCAACGAGAATTACGGGGAACCGGATGTGAAGAACGTGAAATGTCCTTCCGGCGAACCGGTGGAGAACGGCACCACGTTCGACTGCTCCATCGACCTTTCGGGACAGCAGAAGAAGGTCACCGTCCGCGTGCTGAACACCACACCGGAATTCGAGGTCGGCGCGCCGCACTGACGCACCGGGAAACGACAGCCGCGGCGGGCTCTCCCGCCGCGGCTCTTTCTTTCGCACAAACGAAACGGCGGGCTCGGCATCCGCAGATGCCTGCCCGCCGCTGCTCGGTGGAGCGTGGAACTCAGAACAGGCCGGTGACGCCCTGCTCGGTGGACTGGTAGCCGTCGGCCAGCTGCGGCAGCACGCCGGCGACCTGCGCGAGCAGCTGCTTGAGCTCCTCGAACTTGTTGTCCCACTCCTGCTGCGCGGCCAGGTAAGCGGTCTGCGCGTCACCCTGCCAGGTGTTGACCAGCGGGGCCAGGTCGCTCTTCAGCTGACCGAACAGCGACTCCAGCTCACCACCGGTGGCCTTGCAGTCGTCAGCCGCGGTGTGGATGACGGCGTAGGAAACCTTCATCTCGGACATGTGATCCTCCAGTGATTAAAAAAGTCCAGGTATTCGCAGAGAACGGAGATCAGCCGAGGACGCCGAAGCCCTTGTTGACCGAGTTGATGAGTTCCTGCTGCTGCTGCTCGGAAGCGTTGTACTTCGAACCGGCCTGCTCGAGGAGCTCACCGATGTTCTGCAGGGCACGGTTCAGGCCCTGGCCCGCCTCGTCGTAGCGCCTCATCACGTTGGCGAACGCGATCGCCGCCTCGCCGGACCAACCGGCCTGGGTGGCCTGGATGTTGTCGCGCAGTTTGCCCAGGTTCTGATCCATCGAGACGCGGACCTCGGTCACGCGCTTCTCCGCCTGGGTGAACTGTTCGACGTTCCCCTGAAAACCGCCAGCCATGGGAGCTACCCCCTTCGTTCGTGGTTATCCGTACTGGGTGAAGTTCATTTGGTACGGACCTACGACGGAGACCCTGCCATGTTCGGTTCCCCCTTGTCGCCGTTTGATTCCAAGTAGTTGCTTGCGTGAACGCCCCCGGTGGGAACCAGCCGCTCCGGACGCTCTCACGGGTCGCGAATCGTGCCGCGAAAAAGCCTTTCACCACGGGATTTCGCAAGTGCACAGCGTCGGTCATTCACCGCGGGTCATGATTCGCGACTGCGAAAAGTCCTCATCGTCGTCACCCACCCGTGGCCGTCTGGCCACGGGTTCCGGCCGAAGGGGAACCAACTCGGCCGCCGGGGGCAGGGCGGGAACCGGCAGCCCGGTGCCCGCGCGGAACCGTTTCGCGGCGTCGCGGAGAGCGCCGGGGGTCGGGGCGGTCTCCGTGCCCGCGAGCCGCCCCTTGCCGAAGTGCTTCGCCAGTTCGGCGTTCTCGCCCCGTCTGCGTTCGTGCCGTGCCTTCGCCGTGCGGGCGACCTGACGGGCGTAGGTGACCGCGTCGCGCCCTGTGCGCGCGAAGTTCTCAGCGGCGGTCTCGGGTTCGGGTGGCATGGGCCTCCCCCTTCAGTTGACGACCACCATCGTTTTGACGACCTGCTCGCAGGCCGCGCTCACCCGCTGTTCGAGCGGCGAACCGGTGCCGTACTGGCACCCGATGTGGACGCGGATCTTCCCCTGCGCGAGGACATACCAGTCCACGCGCGCTTTCGGTTTGGTCTCGCGGTAGTAGATGACGGTCCTGCCGGCGTAGCTCGCGGACCCCGTGAAGTCGCTGTATTTCTGTTTCGGATCGTCGGACGCGATCTTCGCCAGGTCGTCGACGAGCTTCTGCCGGTCGGCGGACGCGTCGTAGTCCATCACGAACTCCTGGGCGACCACGAGGTCGTCCCCGGTGAGGGAGTCGCTCGGGTGGATCACCACCTGGCGCTGGGCGACCCGGTCGTCGGTCTGCGTCCAGTCCGGCGGGGCGATGAAGCGGTAGTCATACTGGGCGAGCGTCCGGCCTTCCGGCTCCTTCTCGCCACCGTCGACCGCGAAAAGGACACCACCGACGACCGCCGCCACGACCACCACGGCCGCGGCGATGATCCAGGGCGTCTTCTTGCCCTTCGCGCCCCGCTCGGCCGGCTTCGCCTCCCGGGCCGGCTCCCCCGGCCGCCACGGGGGCGGTGTGGGCGGCCCCTGCGGCCGGCGCGGGCGCGTCGCGTTTAGCGGGCTAAACGCGATCTGCGGGGCGCCCTGGTGGGGGCTCGGGGGGCTCGGGGGGAACGGGGGACGCGGGGTCTCGGGGCGTCGTTCCGCGGGGGCACCGACGCGGGAGACGGCGGAGCCTGCCAGGGACCCCGTCCGGTCCGGGTCGATCAGCACCGCGCGCAGGGCGCCGCGGGCGACCACGGTCTCGGGCTGGTCCAGGGTCGTGGGCACGACCCCGGTCCGTTCGTGCACGAGCCTCGACACCATCGGGATCCGGCTGGAGCCGCCCACCAGGAAGATCGCCGTCAGCTGTTTGGGCCGCAGGCCGGAGTCGCCGATCGCGGCCACCGTCAGCTCGACAGCGCGTCCGAGCGGGCCCGCGATGAGCCGCTCCAGATCCTCCCGTGTCACGTGGGCGTCCGCGAACGGCGGCGGCATCGGGACGTCGGTGTACGCGTGCCGCGACAACGTCTCCTTCGCGCCGCGGACGTCCTGCCGCAGCACACGCCGACGCCGCCGGTCCGTGAGCTCACGGCCCTCGACCAGCTTCCGCCATTCCGGCGGGTCGACCGAGGACACCAGCGAGCCCACATGCTCCAGCAGCGCCTGGTCGACGTCCGCCCCGCCGAAGCTCGGATCCCCCCGGGTGGCCAGCACCTGGAACCCGGCGCGTTTAGCGGGCGAACTGCGATCCGCCGGGCTGCCGGGCATCCGCTGGACCACGGAGACGTCGACGGTGCCGCCCCCGAGGTCGAGGACCGCGAGGGCGTCGCCGGGACGGCCGCTGAACTCGACCGTGCGCTCGGAATTGAGGTCGGCGGGCGCGAAGGTCGCCGCGTGGTACACCGCCGCGGCGACCGGCTCCGGCACGAGGGCGACCTGACGCGCGAGCCCGTTCGCCGCCTGCCGCAGCAGCCGGGTGCGGGTCGCGCCCCAATCGGCGGGATGCGTCAGGACCAGCAGTTCGACCTCGGCGTCCCCGGCGAGACGGCGCGCTTCGGTCACCGCGCGCTTGAGCACGGCGTGCACGACGTCGGTCACGCGCAGGACGTTGTCGCCCAGCAGCAGATCGCCCTCGTCGATCCGGCGCTTCGGGTTCGGTTCGTAACGCGACGGGTCCACCGCCGCCTGCCGTTCCGCCTCCTGGCCGACGAACAGCGTCCCGTCCGGCGCGGCGTAGACCGCCGACGACATCAGCGGCTGCCCGTCCACCACGACGACCTGCGGTTCGCGACCGTTGATCGAGGCGACTACGCAGGTGCTCGATGTCCCGAAGTCCACCGCTACCCGCACAGTCACAAGCCACTCCCGCAGATCGTCGTCGTCACCCCTCGCCCAGCCCGGACCTCACCTGGTTCCGCGGGAGGTCAGTCCGGCTGGATCCACGAGACCTGCATGAGCTGCTTGCCGTGCTTCCGGGTGACGAGGTTGCCTCGGCCCGGCGGCATCTGGCTCGGCTTCACGTTGGAGACGAGGGCGCCCTCGTCGCGTGAGCCGTTCATGACCATACCGGGCGCCGCGATCTCCTTGAGCTTGCCCAGGATCGGGTCGAACATCGCCCGGGACGCACCACCACTGCGGCGCACCACGATGACGTGCAGACCGACGTCCTTCGCCTGCGCGAGGAACTCGGCGAGCGGCTTCAGCGGGTTGCTCGTCTGCGTGGCGACCAGGTCGTAGTCGTCGACGATGATGAACAGCTCGGGACCGGTCCACCAGGACCGGGTCTTCAGCTGCTCCTGCGTCACGTCCGGACCGGGGAGCCGCCGGGTCATCGACCCGTGGACGTCCTTGACCATGCTTTCCAGCTGCGCGGCGGAGACCGCGTAGCCGAGCAGCTGGTCGCCGCCGATGTAGCCGAGCATCGTGCGGCGGTAGTCGACGAGGATGACGACCGCTTCCTGCGTCGTGTACCGCTCGGTGATGCCGCGGGTGATCTGGCGCAGCAGGTTCGTCTTGCCCGACTCGCCGTCGGCGAACGCGTAGAAGTGCGAATCGGCGGCGAAGTCGAGATAGATCGGCTGGAGGTCTTCCTCGTTGACACCGATCGGCACCAGCTTCGTGTGGCGCTTCGTGTCGATGCCGAGCACCTCGTCGTAGGTGACCATCTCGGGCAGCAGGCGGACCTGCGGCGCCGGGCGGCCGCGCCACGCGCCCTTGATCTTCGCGACCGCGTCGGCGACACCGGCGGCGACGTCGTCGGGGTTGCTCGATCCGTCGATGCGCGGAAGACCGGTGAGCAGGTGCAGCTTGTCCCTGGTGAGACCGCGGCCGGGGCGGCCGGCCGGGACGTTCACCGCGACGCGGCGGTCGATGTCCGACTCGCTCGGGTCACCGAGCCGGAGCTCGAACCGGGTACCGATCATGTCCTTGATCGCCGGGCGGATGTCCGCCCACCGGTTCGCCGCGATGACCACGTGCACGCCGTAGGAAAGACCCTGGGTGGCGAGCTTGGTGATCGAGGTCTCCAGCTCGTCGAAGTCGTCCCGCAGCGCCTTCCAGTTGTCGACGATCAGGAAGGCGTCACCGAAGGCGTCGTCTTCGGGCTTGATCTCGCCACGCCGCTTGCGGTTGCGGAACTCGTTCATCGAGTCGATGCCCATCGCACCGAACCGGCCTTCCCGCTCGGTGAGCAGGGTGGTCAGCTCGGCGACGATCCGGCGGGCCTTGTCCGGCTCGCGGCGGGCGACGGCGACGCCACCGACGTGCGGCAGGCCCTGAAGACCGGCCAACGTACCGCCACCGAGGTCGAGCGCGTAGAACTGCGCTTCCTCGGGCGTGTGCGTCAGCGACATCGACATGATCAGCGTCCGGAGCATGGTCGACTTGCCCGACTGCGGGCCGCCGACGATCACACCGTGCCCGGCGGCACCGGAGAAGTCGGCCCAAAGCAGGTCACGGCGCTGTTCGTACGGGCGGTCGACGATGCCGAGCGGCACCTGCATCCGGCCGTTGCCGAAGAACCCGACCGGGGAGAGCCCGCGGTCGTCGGTGGGGTTCAGGTTCGGCAGCAGGGTGTCGAGCGAGTTCGGCTCCTTGAGCGGAGGCAGCCAGACCTCGTGCGCGGGCGGGCCCTGGCCGATCAGCCGGGAGACGATCACGTCGAGTTCACTGGGCTCGACGGCCTCCTCCGGCTTGGCCTGTTCCACCGGCGCGGCCTCGATCTGCTGCGGCTCCGGCTCCTTCGGCAGTTCGACGAAGTCCGGGACGAACAACTGCGGCCGCTTGTCGGCGCGCACCACCGTCGCGACCGGACCGGCCGCCTTGATGCCCGCGGGCCGGTACGGGCCCGAAACGTACGAAGCCTTGAAGCGGACCAGCGTCGAGGTGTCGTATTTCAGGAAACCGCCACCCGGCACGGACGGCAGCTCGAACGCGTCCGGCACGCCGATCGCGGCGCGGGATTCCGCGGCGGAGAACGTCTTCAGGCCGATGCGGTAGGAGAGGTGCGAGTCGAGACCGCGCAGCTTGCCTTCCTCCAGCCGCTGCGACGCGAGGAGCATGTGCATCTGCAGCGACCGGCCCAGCCGTCCGATGGCGACGAACAGGTCGATGAAGTCCGGCTTCGCGGCCAGCAGTTCGGAGAACTCGTCACAGACGATGAAGAGCGCCGGCAGCGGGTCGAGGTCGGCGCCGTTCTCACGGGCTTTCTCGTACTCCCAGACGTTCTTGAAGTTACCGCCGTTCTTCAGCGCCTCCTGGCGCCGGTTCATCTCACCGGCCAGCGCGTCCTTCATCCGGTCGACCAGCGTGACCTCGTCCGCGAGGTTGGTGATGACCGCGGACACGTGCGGCGCGGCGTCCAGGCCGAGGAACGTCGCACCACCCTTGAAGTCGACGAGGACGAAGTTCAGCGTGCTCGACGAGTGCGTCGCCAGCATGCCCAGCACCAGGGTGCGGAGGAACTCCGACTTACCGGAACCGGTCGCCCCGATGCACAGGCCGTGCGGGCCCATGCCCTCCATCGCGGCTTCCTTGATGTCCAGCTCGACCGGCTGACCGTATTCGCCGACGCCGAACGGGACGCGGTAGCGGTCCCGCACCGGACGCGGCCGCCAGGCCTGCTGGACGTCGAACGTCATCGGGTCGCCGGGGATGCCCAGCAGTTCGAGGAGACCGGGGTTGGACAGCAGCGGTTCTTCCTCGGCGGCGTCCTGCGCGGCCGTGCCGACGCGGTACGGCGAGAGGAGGCGGGCCAGCGCTTCGGATTCGACCACGCTGAGCGTGTCCGGACGGCCGAACCACTCGACGCCGCCGGCGCTGCGCGCGCCGAGACGGTCTTCCTCGACGACCAGGCGCAGGCCACGACGGGCCGCGAGGTTGCCGATGGAGTCGGAAAGGTCGATCAGCGTGACGCCGACCAGACCCTCTTCGAGGATGATCTGCTCCTCGCGGGTGACCTCCGCGTCGTCGACGATGATGACGACGTGCGGCTGGTCCGGCGCCGGTGTCGCGTTGCGGGAGAACCGCTGGCGGTCACGGAGTTCTTCGTCGAGCCACTGCTCGATCTGCGCGAGCGAGCCCGCCATCATCCGCAGCTGGCCGATGCCGTCGGCGAGCGCCGGGTGCTGGGCGTGCGGCAGCCACTTCGCCCACTCCCACTCCTCCTTGGCGCGGCCCGCCGTCGCGATCGCGATGAGGACGTCGTCGGGGCTGTGGAAGGTGACCAGCTGGGCCAGCATCGCGCGGGTGAGGCCGCGGGTCAGGCCGCGGTCGCCCTGCATGCTGACCGCGGCGAACCCGCGCAGGGTGATCTGGGTCGGCAGGTCCGGGACGATGGAGTGCGCGCGGACGAACCGGCGCAGCGCCAGGGTCGCGATCGGCTCCAGTTCGTCGACCGGGCCGGTCTGCGGCGGCACGAGCCGCGTCGCGAGGCGGTGCGAACTGCGGCCGACGCGGAGGTGGAGGAAGTCCTGGTCGTTCTGGCGGCGTTCCCACATCCGGCGGCTCGCGGCCAGCGACCACATCGTCTGCGGGTCGGGGTGGACCCACTCGAGCGCGGCGCGCTGGTCGACCATGGCCTCGCGGGCCCTGTCGCGCATCTGGCCGAGGTAGCGCAGGTAGTCCTTGCGGTCCTCGTCCATCTCGGCTTTCTTGGCGCCGCCACCCTTGCCGGCGCCGCCGGCCATCATGCCGACGGTGCTCAGCACCATCATGCCGCCCATGACCATCATCATCGGGTTGTTGCGTCCACCCGAGGTGAACATGAAGACCATCATCCCGAGGGAACCGATGATCATCACCGCGGGAAGCAGCTTCATGACGATGTTGCCCGGGATGGTGCGCGGCACCTCTGGCGGCGGTTCGAGATGCACCTCGCCGCCCGGTGGCCGCGGGGCCGCCAGGCGCGGTGACTTCTTGAACTGCAGCGTGCTCATCGAAGGACCCCTCTTCAAACTCGACGATGGCGGCCACCGTTGGTGCGCGTACTGGTGCGCGGGACAACTTATCGAACGTGACCGGTGAAAATCCGGACAACGCCGAGAACGGCCCCGACCGGGGCCCTACGCATGCCGGGGAGTCTAAGGCTCCAGCCCGACAGTCCCCAACGACCCGCTCCCGTCCCGACCGCTCCCACGTGCGTTTAGCCCCCTAATCGCGATCCGGCGGCCCTGGGCACCCAGGCCCCGGCGCGTCGCGTTTAGCCCCCTAAACGCGATCCGGCGCCGGGAGGGTCCGCCGGCCCCACGCGTGACGATTAGCCCGCTAAACGCACGTGCCTGCGACAGGGGAAGAGCCTCCGGAGGTCGGCTGTCTTACTTTTGCCGGTCTTTTTCCTACAGTCGATGATGTGGGCACCCGGGTTCGGTATAAGTTCCCCCGGGAGCAGACTCTCAGGGCAGGGGGATGGCAGTGGCAACGGGCACGACGGTATTCAGCAGGGTGACGGTGGTCGCGCCACGCACCCGGATCGACGTGGCTTTGCCGGCTGACGTCGCGGTGGCGGACCTGCTGCCCATGCTGTTGGAGATGGCGAAGGAGGCGACGCCGGACGGCGGCGCCCGCCACGGCGGCTGGGCGCTGGCGAAGCTGGGCGACGCACCCCTCGACCCGAGCCGGACCCTCGCGTCCCTCGGCGTCGTCGATGGTGAACTGCTGCAGCTGCGCAAGCGCAACGAGAACCCTCCGCCGCCGCTCTACGACGACGTCGTCGACGCGATCGCCGAGTCGTCTCCTGACAGCTTCCGGCCGTGGACCAAGGAGACAGCGCGCCGCTTCGGGCACATCGCGGGCGGATTGGCGCTGTTCTTCTCGGCTCTCGCGCTCTTCACCAGCGGCTCGTTCTACGGCGGCAACGCACTCGCCGCCGCGATCGCCGGCGGTGTCGGCGCGATCGCGTGCGTCGCGATCGGCGCGACGCTGGCCAAGGCCTACAAGGCCGAGGCGACCGGCGTCCTGGTCGCCGCGACCGGCGGCCTGCCGCTGGCCTTCGTCAGCGGGTTCTACATCGTGCCGGGGCTGTCCCTGTGGGCGAACCTGCTGCTCGCGAGCACACTGGTGATCATCGTGGCGGCGGTCTGCATCCTCGTCATCGGCCACGGGATCACCACGTTCATCGCCGCCGCGACGACGGCCACGATCTCCGCGCTGACATTCCTCGCCGCGACGCTGATCGACACCCCGATCCAGGGGATCGCCGCGGGCGCGGCCGCGTTCTCGCTGGCCCTCATCTCGATCCTGCCTCGCGCGACGATCAAGCTCGCGAGTCTCCCGACGCCGCACGTCCCCGGCAGCGCCGAAGAACTCAAGGAGGACTCGGGCTTCCCGGACTACCGCGCCATCGAGCGCCGGACCGCGGTCGCCCACGAATACATGACCGGCCTGCTCACCGGTTGCGGCGCGGCCACGGCGCTGTTCGCGATCATCGCGTCGACGTCGTCCTCGATCTTCGGCCCGATCCTCGGCGTGGTCGCCACACTGGTCCTGCTCCTGCGGGCGCGGGCGTACGCGAACGGCGCGCAGGCCATCGCGCTGCTGACCACCGGCATGGTGTCCGGCACCGGCATCCTGCTCGGCTGGATGTGGTCGGCGAGCCCGCTGAACCGCGTCCTGTTCGTGTTCGGCGCGCTGCTGCTGATCGGCGCCGCCGCACTCGTGGTCGGCGTGATCTTCCCCAACCAGCGTTTCTCCCCGCCGCTGCGACGGACCGTGGAGATCTTCGAGGCCGTCTTCATCGCGACGGTGCTCCCGCTGGCTCTCGGCGTCATGGATCTCTACACGACGCTGCGCCACCTCAACTTCAAGTGACGACCCGATCGGATGATGCTCTGATGGCCGCAGCGCGGAAGTCCAGGGGGACGCGCGTCCGCCACCTCGGCCCCGCCGGACGTACCGGAGTGGTACTGCTGGCCGCCGGGATCGGTGTTCTCTCGCCGGCGTCGGTGGCGCTTCCCGCGTGGGCACAGCAAAGCAGCGTCGCGCCGGATGCCGGCGGCTATTTCGCGACCCCGCCACCGGTGGACAAGTCCAAGCTGCCGCAGGACAACGGCCAGCCGGACAAGAGCTACGAGCAGAAGACGCAGTGCGTGCAGCGCAGCAAGCTCGGCGGTGACCAGGTCGATATCAAGAACCGTCCGTGGGGCCAGGAGTACCTGCAGATCGAAAAGGTGCACAAGCTCATGCGCGGCGCCACCGGCTCGGTCGGCAAGAACGTCAAGGTCGCCGTGATCGACACCGGTGTCACCCCGCATCCGTATTTCTCGAACCCGGTCGAGTCCGGGGGCGATTACGTCGCCAACCCGACGAACGGCAAGCCCCCCGGCCTCGAAGACTGCGACGGCCACGGCACCGAGGTGGCCGGGATCATCGCCGCGAACCCGCCCGACGCGAGCACCGGGTTCCGGGGAGTCGCGCCGGACGCCACGATCATTTCGATCCGGCAGTCGAGCCAGAACTACGAAGAGAAGAAGCAGGAAGCGGCGCCGCCGCCGTCTTCCTCGGGCGCTCCGCCCTCTTCCTCGGGCGCTCCGCCGTCCTCCTCGGCCGGCCAGCCGGGAGGGTCACAGCTCCCGCCGTCCTCGCGGGGGAACGGCGCTGTCGGCGGAACCGCGCCGGGCCAGGACAAGGGTGGCAGGCAACAGGAACAGGGCAACAAGGCCGGGACGCTGAAAACGCTCGCGCAGGCCGTCGTCAGGGCGGTCGCCAAGGGCGCCAAGGTGATCAACATGTCGGTCGACAACTGCCGCCCCGCCGACGGGGGTATCACCGAAGGCGAGAAGCAGCTGCAGGCGGCCGTGCACCACGCCGTCGAAAACGACGTGGTCGTCGTGGCGGCCGCGGGCAACGTCGGCGAGAAGTGCCCGCAGAACGACCAGCCGGACCCCAAGTCGCCCAAGATCATCGTCACGCCGCCGTGGTTCTCGAGCGACGTCCTTTCCGTCGCGGCCATCGATGACACCGGCGGTGTCGCGCAGTTCAGCGTCAACGGGCCGTGGGTCAGCGTCGCGGCGCCGGGAACCAAGATCATTTCGTTGGATCCGGCGGCCGGTTCGAGCAGCCTGGCCAACCTGACCATCGAGGGCGACGGCGAACCCGGCGCCATCCAGGGGACCAGTTTCGCCGCCCCTTATGTCGCCGGCGTGGCGGCGCTGGTGCGCGCGAAGTTCGAGGGTCTGAGCGCGCGTGAAGTGATGAACCGGATCAAGGCGACGGCGCAGCACCCGGCGGCGCCGGGCGGGCGCGACAACTTCGTCGGCTTCGGGGTCATCGACCCGATCGCGGCGCTGACGGCGATCGTGCCGTCGGAGGCGGACAAGGCCAAGGCGGTTCCGCTGCCCAACGATCTGCCCGCGTCGAACGACCGCGATTCCGCGCCGATGATCGTGGCGCTCGCCGGGACCGGCGGAGGCCTGGTCGCACTGCTGGTCACGCTGTTCGTGGTGCACTCGGTCCGGCGCAACCGGCCCGCCGCCTCCCCAGGCCGCAAACCCCGTAGGACCTGCGTTTAGCGGGCAAATCGCGATCTGGTCGCGGTCGCGCACAAACCGGCCGGATCGCGATTTGCCCGCTAAAGTCGCCCGGCCCGTGGGGCACCTACTTGGTGGGCTTCGGCTTCGGGGCGGGTTTCGGCGGGGTCTCGTCCAAACCGATCACGGGTGGGACGACCTGGCCGGGCTCACCGACCACGTCGGACGGCTTCGAGGCCGGCCGCGTCTTCGACTGGTGAGCCGTCCGACCTCCTCCGCCCATCCCCCCGGCCATGCCCATGGGCGCCATTCCCATCGGCATCGTCCCGGCCCCGGCCGCCGCGGCGGACTGGCCCGACGCCGGCGCCGCCTGCACGGGCACGACTTCCGGGATCGGGGCTTGCCCTTGCTCGATCAGAGGTTCCTGCGACCCGGTCTTCCGACCGTCAGGAGGGCTCTGATCCGCCGCGGACGGAGATGTCGACTGCTCGTCGGACGCGGTCCCGGAATCCGATTCAACGGCCGGGGAACCGGCTTTCTCCGGCTTCGGTGCACCGGCCGCCGCGGAATCGTCGTGGAGTTTGAACTCGTCCTGCGGGTATCGGTGAGCGATCTCGATGCTTCGCGACGCCGCATCGGGACCGTCGACGCCGTCGCAAAGCCGCACAAAGCCTTCGAGGACGTCGCGGGCGGCCTCGAAGAGCGCCTTCGCCGACTCTTGTGTCTCCTCCACCTGGGTTCGCGCCCGCCGGACTCCGCCGACCGGGAGCATCGCGGTCTCGGAGGTCAACTCGGCCGCGTCGACCAGGACCTCGACGAGGTCGGTCAGGATGCGGCGGATCGAAAGCACCAGTTCGTCCAGTGAACCCGCCAGCGTGTTCAAGGCGTCTTCGACGTCGGAACTCGCGACGTTGATGTCCCCGATGTACGCGACGAACGCGTCGGCGTCCTTGCCCGACCACCCGGCGTCCAGACGGCCGAGATCCTCCGACAGTTCGGCGGACACGGTGCCCGCGGTCCTCGCCGCCTTCCGGAGCCGGTCCGCCTCGTCCTTCAAGTCCTCCCAGCGCCCCGCGAGCGGGGCCAGGTAGGTCTCGACAGGGTCGATCAGCCCCAAGTGACCGCACAGCTCCGAGAGGAAGGCGAGATGCGGTGCCGCGGCCTCGACCAGGTCGTCCCCCTCCGCGCCGATCGCGTTTAGCGGGCTAAACGCGATCGGGCCGGCCGGACGCGCGGACGCCATCGGGTGCGGGATGGAATCGGTCGGGTTCTCCGACTCGGCGATCATGCGGTTCAGAGCTCCACGGCGTGCTTGATCGTCTGGGCGGCCTCTTCGTCGTGCCCGGCGTACCGCGCGGTCACGGTGTGCAGGGCCTCCGACGCCGATCGCAGGGCGGCCGCGCCCTCGACGAGCTGCCGCTGGATCGCCTCGGCCGCACGTCCGTAAGACGTGCCGAGCCCCAGTTCCTCACCCAGCGTGCCATGGGATTCGACGGTGACACCGTCTCCGGTCACCTCGGCGGCCGCCAGCTCGAGTTCCCCGGCGGCCGCGTCCACCCGCTTCGCATACTCACCGACGACGGTGCCGTCGATCTTCAGGCCGGCCACTGCACCCTCCGCTCACCCACGTAGTGCTTGGGCGTTGAGACGCTGCCGCCTGCCCGGGGGTTCCCGCGATCAGTTCCCCGCCGGAGCCTGCTGCGACGACGTCGCCATCGTGCCCGCGCGGTCGTCGATCGGCACGGTGTCGAACGTCCGGAGCACGTCCTGCGTGTTCAGCGAGGCCCCGTTCGGCAGCATCCTGATGATCGCCTCCGGCGCCGGCACTCGTTTGGTCAGCCCGATCGAGTCCGCCGTCACGGCATCGGGGACCCCGTAACGGATCCCGCGATCGGAGATCAGCTGGATCGGTCCCTTGTCGAACGTCTCCTTGCCGGTCGCCGACTGGACGACGGCCGCGAAACCGGGCTCCATGAAGAAGCTGTTGATCGGCGCGCCGACCGGGCCGGGGGTACCGATCTTGACGCCCGGCGCGGACCCGTCGGCGTTCCGGCCCTTCGGCAGCTTGTCGTCGACGAACACCGCGGTGTGGCCGTCCCGGTTGGCACCCTCGCCGGTGAGGGACCAGCTCAGGCAGGAGACCCGGGAGCCTTGGGTCGCGTTGAGCACCGTCGGCACGTTCTGGGGGTAGGCGTCGACATCGATGAAGCCCGGCTGTCCCGCGGTGACCCGGGTGATGTTCCGGATCTTGCCCTGCGCCACGGCCATGACCGAAGTGCTGCCGTCGTTCTTCCCCGTTTGCACGATGTCCGCGACGGCCGGGGAAACGGCCTGGATCCCCTCCCTGTTGACGAGGTAGAAGACCTTTTCCCCTTCGGCCTGCTCGGTGGAGAAGACATCTCCGACCTTCAGGTTCTCGATCTCGAAGTTGGGGGCTTCGTTCTTGCCGACGACGTCCGGCAGCTTCAATTCCGGGACCTCGGGAATCGCGTCCAGCAACCCCTGCGAGATACCGCGCGGCTGATCGGTCAGGTTCAACGCGGACATGACGACGCGGTTTTCGGGCTTGATCTCGGCCTTGACGGCGTTCGCGTTCGGCAGGTTCGGGTTCGACGCCAGCCGGTAGACCAGGTAGGTCCTGCCGTTGGCGCCCTTGACGAGCAAGGCCTCGTTCTGGCCGAGCTCACGGTTCCCGAGCTGTTTCACGCCGGCGTAGACGGTCGTTTCCGTCTTGTTGAGATCCGGCTGGGGCACGGTCGGGTCGAACATGACCTCGTCGCATACGCCCCATTCCGACGCGACCCGCTGGGTATCCGTAGGCATCAACTGCGGGCCGTTCGGGATTCCCATCAGCTGGCCGCGGGGAATGTTTTTCAGCTGTTCGTCCGAAACCACTGTGGGGTTCTTCACTTCGGAAGCCTGTGCGGGCCCGGCGGGTTTGGACCCCGCCTGCTGCGCGCCCTGCTTCGACTGCGCGATGATCAGCAGCCGCGCGGAGGCGAGATTGAAGGTCGGGATCAGTTTCTTCGGGTTTCCCGCAACGACGTAAACGGTCCCGGACTGTTCGCCGATGACGATGTTGCCCGCCTCCGGCACGGAGGGCTTCGGGCTCAGGAGTCCCCAGATGACGAAGACCAGGACGCCCAGCGCGGCCAGCACGACGCCCACGATGGTGGCTCGGGTGTGCGTGCGCATCGGGTCGTGGAGCATGACGGCGTCGCGACGGACCAGCGCGGATTGCATCCGGCGCAGAACGAACTGATAAGCCTGAACTTGAGACTTAGTAGTCGGTGTTGATGGCATTCTCGACCTACAGTCCTCCCCGTCGCGGTACGGTTCCGCAGGATAGCCGTACGGGGACCGTCTGGTGTGGGGTTTCTACCAACTCCAGCTAGTGTCAAGTTCCTCGGGACCGGCTTTCCGGGTACGCAGCACGCACGAGGGGAAGAGAAAGCGCGGATGTCCGTCACCACTCCTCCACGTCCGCCTGGCCCTCCGGGGTCTCAACCTCCGGGCCGTCCGCCGGGACCACCGCCGAGGCCGGGCAGGCCCGGCGGTCCGGGAGGTCCCGTCGGGGGCCAGCAAGGCCCCGGTGTTCCTCGCGGACCTGGTGGCCCCGGCGGTCCAGGAGGGCCTGGTGGCCCTCAAGGTCCGGGCGGCCCGCAGGGACCTGGTGGCCCCGGGGGCCCCGGGGGCCCCGGCGGACCTGGTGGTCCTGGTGGCCCGGGTGGTCCTGGTGGTCCTCCGCCCGGTGGTCCCGGTCCGCAGTCCGGCCCCCCGCCCGCGCCCACGGCACGGATCGCCGCTCCGGCGCGACGCCGGACCGGAGGGATCAACCTCGGCCCGCTGCCGGTCGCGAACCTCGTCGCGCTCGAATTCGGTCTCGCGATCGGGCTCGTCCTGCTCGCGATCGACATGAAGCTGAAGTACATCGCCATCGGCGTACTCGCCGTCGCGATCGTCGTCGCCTTCCTGCGCTGGGGTGGCCGCTGGTTCACCCAATGGGCTGGACTCACCCTGCGGTACATGCTCCGTTCGCATGATCGCGTGGCGAATCCGCTCCCGCCGAGCAGCATCGAGACGCTCGCCGCCGAAGAGGACGCCGTCACCGGTCCCGACGACGCTCGCGTGAACCTGCTCCGGCTCGCCGTTCCCGACCTCGTCGTCGCGCACGGCGTCGACCACGAACGCCAGCAGGTCGGCCTCGCCTGGAACGACGGGACGTGGACCGCCGTCCTGCTCGTCGAACCCGCGCCGGGACTGATCACTCAGGCCGGCGGCGCGCCCAGCCTGCCGCTGTCGGCTCTCGCGCCGTGTCTCGAAGACCGCGGTGTGGTCCTCGACTCGATCCAGATGATCTGGCACTGCTACCCGGGCAGCGCGGCGCTGCCGTCGGACTCGCCCGCGCTCAGCTCCTACATGGAGGTGCTCGGCCCGCTTCCCGCGGCCGCGCGGCGGACCACATGGGTCGCCATCCGGCTCGACCCGCGCCGGTGCCCGGCCGCCATCCGCGAACGTGGCGGTGGCGTCGTCGGTGCGCATCGCGCGCTGATCGGTGCGCTGTCGCGAGTGCGGAACGCCCTGGAGTCGCAGGGTGTGCCGACCCGGCCACTCGACCCGGACGAGTTGCTGCGGTCCAGCATTTCGGCCGCGGAACTGACCGCGGTCGCCGGTTCGCCCGCGAAAGTCGGCCTGCAGGAGCGCTGGACCGGCGTCACCGCGGCGGGTATCGGGCACGCCAGCTATGCGATCACGAACTGGCCCAAGGGCAAGATCAGCGGCAGCCTGAACGCGCTGACCAGCGTCCGCGCGCTGTCGGCGACGGTGGCGATGTCGATCTCGCCGTCCGCGGACGAAGGCAAGATCGGCCTGCGGGGCATCGTGCGCCTGAGCGCGCGGAACCCGCGTGAACTGGACGCGGCCGACCAGCGACTGCAGGGGATCTCGGACCGGCTGGGTGTGACGCTCACGCCGTTGCGCGGCCTGCAGATCTCCGCGTTCTCCGCGACCCTGCCGATCGGAGGCACGGCATGAGTACCCGTATGCGCGACGCCGGCCAGAACGTCGGTATCGCCCCGGAATTCACCGTCGACCCGGCGATGCTCGACGCGATCAGCCCGTCCGGCGACCGGGGCGGGATCGTCCTCGGCTCCGGGCTCAAGGGCGAACCGCTGACGATCTCCGCGCTGCGCTCGACGCCGACCCGGATCGTGCTGGTCGGCGGGCTGTACCTGGCTCGCCAGGTGGCGCTGCGGGCGATGGCCGTCGGGGCTTGGGTAGTCGTGGCGACCGGGCGACCGGCCGCCTGGCAGGTCCTCCCCCAGGCGGCGGGCAACCAGCCCAACGGCAGGCCGTCGCCGCTGGTGCAGATCCGTCGGCTGTCACCGGTGGACCTCCCGCGACCGTCCGAAGACGCGCCTCTGCTGGTGGTCACCGACGGCGGGCCGACGCCGCAGGACCTGTTCCCCCCGCGGTCGCCGTGGCAGACGACGGTCTACGTGCTGCCGTACCTGCACCCGCAGGCCGGAGCGACCGCGAACGCGGCGGACCTCGTGCTGATGCAGCGGCTCCCGCCCGGGCAGGCCGAACTGGCCGCCCGCATCTGGCGGCTTCCGCCGCAGATGATGAAGCAGCTCACGACACTGAAGGACGACCAGGTCGTCGCACTGGGCCGTAACCTGTGGCGCCCACTTCGCCTGGTCACCACGGCGAAAGAGCAGCAGCTCCTGGGCCCCGTGCGCCGCGGCGACTGACCGCCCGCCTCGCGTTTAGCGGGCTAAGTGTGCTCCGCGGGGGCACTGTCCACATCGGACAGTGCCCCCGTTTTGCGCTCGCGTCCAGATCGCACTTAGCCCGCGAAAGTCTATCGGTGCGGGGAAACGGGCCGCGAGGTGGTCCGTCAAGGAGTTGTCGCGCCGGTTGTGGATAACGCGGGGGTTGTGGACAAGTCGACCCGATGAGGCCACGAATGGCGGGTCTTGTCGGTCCTGACGATCACCGTGTAAGGCATGACCAAGCCATTCGATTCGTCCCATCTCCCCGACGTCTTCCGCGGCTCCGAGGCGCGGAAAGCGGGCCTCATCACGTCGAGCCAGCTGCGCGGTTCGAGCGTCAGGAGGCTGTTCCAGGACGTCTACACACCAGCCCATACCGAAGTCACGCACGAGCTGCGATGTCGAGGCGCTGCGTTGCTGGCACCTCCGGAAGCCGTGCTGACCGGCCGATCTGCCGCGACTGTTCAGGGCGTCGAGCTGGCCAAGCCCGGCGACCCGGTCGAAATGATCGTCCCGGAGAAGCATCGTTTCGGCCCGATCGACGGCATCAAGATCCGGCGCACCGAGGTCAAACCTGAAGAGTCGAAGCCGTGGAACGGGATGCGTATCGCTCGTAGAACCCGGATAGCGCTGGACCTCCTTCTCCGCCTTTCCCCTCGCAAGGCCGGATGGGTGCGGCGGCTTCGCATCGGCGTCCCGGATCTGGACCAGTTCATGAGGTCGGAGAAACTGACCGATCTGCATCTCAACAGGGAGTTCTACGGTCGCCGCAACCGAGGAATCCGCTTGGCCAGACATGCTTTGCGGCTGTCCGATACGCGCGCGGAGTCTCCCCGCGAATCAGAGCTGCGGATAGTCCTGTCCGCCGGTGGCATCGCGGTCGAACCCCAGGTCGAGGTCTTCTCCCGGCAAGGCCGTTTCCTCGCCCGCCTGGATCTCGCGGACGAGAAGTTCAAGGTCGCTGTCGAATACGACGGCCGATGGCATGACACGCCAAAGCAACAAGCCCACGACCGCAAACGCCGAAGACGCGTGGAGGCCGAAGGTTGGCGCTTCGTCATCGTCACCGCCGACGACCTCGCGACCGACTTCGAAGGCATCATCGAAGCCGTCTGGCGGGCCCGGCGGAGCGCATTTAGCCCGCTAACTGCGCCGCGTCCGGGTCAGGAGGGGGCGCGCATGGCGCGCGTCTGATCCGCCCGGGCGGCGAGTTCGGTATCGGGCGGGTAGTCGACGGCCATCAGTGTGAGGCCGTGGGCGGGAGCGACCGCGCTGTCGCGCGTGCGGCTCTCCAGGACGGCACCGGGCCAACCCAGCGGACGACGACCGTCACCGACCAGAAGCAGTGCCCCGACCAGGCTGCGCACCATGGAATGACAGAACGCGTCGGCGGAGACCTCGACCTCGACCGCGTGCGGTCCGGTCCGCCGCCAGACAAGCCTCTGCAGTTCCCGGATGGTCGTCCCACCTTCGCGCTGTTTGCAGAAAGCCGCGAAGTCCTGAAGCCCCAGAAGAGATTCCGACGCCTCGTTCATCGCGTCGATCGAAAGTGGCCGTCCCCAGGCCAAAGTGTCGTGACGCCGCAAGGGATCCACTCCCCATGGCGCGTCCGAGACGCGGTAGAGATAGTGCCGACGCACAGCGGAGAATCGCGCGTCGAATCCGGGCGCGGCCACGCGGGCACCCAGCACCCGCACGTCGCCCGGCAGGTACCGGTTCCAGCGGTGACGCATCCGCCCCAGGTCAGGAATGCCCTGCTCGTCCAGTTCCAGACGGCCGGATCGCGTTTTGCCCGCTAAAGGCGACACGTCGACGTGGACCACCTGGCCCGCCGCGTGCACACCGGCATCCGTGCGGCCGGCGACGACGACGGACTTCGGTACCGAGGCTCCTGGAGCCTGCTTCGCGAGGGCCTCTTCGAGGAGGCCCTGGACCGTGCGTCGGCCGGGCTGCCGCGCCCAGCCGGAGAAATCGGTGCCGTCGTAGGAGACATCCAGACGCAGACGAACGAGCCCGCCCTCCGCAGTGGGAGTGGCGGGCTCGTCCGGGGTGTTCGGTGCCGTCAGGACGTCAGTCCTCCTTGCTGTCCGCGTCCGCGGCGGGGGCCTCAGCGGCCTCGTCGGCGGCGGGAGCGTCGGTGGCCTCCGGAGCCTCGGTGGCGGCCGTGTCGGCAGCCTCAGGAGCGTCGGTGGTCTCCTCGGCAGCCGGAGCGGCGGCCTTCGGCTCGTCCTTGGCGAACTTCGTCTTGCGCGCGGCCTCGGCCTCGGCGGTGACGGTCTTCTCGGCCACCAGCTCGATGACCGCCATGGGGGCGTTGTCGCCCTTGCGCGCCATCGTCTTGGTGATCCGGGTGTAGCCACCCGGACGCTCCGCGAAGAACGGACCGATCTCGGCGATCAGCTTGTGCACGACATCCTTGTCGCGCACGATGCGCTGGATCTGACGACGGTTGTGCAGGTCGCCCCGCTTCGCCTTCGTGATCAGCTTCTCGGCCAGCGGGCGCACCCGCCGGGCCTTCGCCTCGGTCGTCGTGATCTTGCCGTGCTCGAACAGCTGGGTGGCCAGGTTGGCCAGGATCAGCCGTTCGTGCGCGGGCGACCCGC
This sequence comes from Amycolatopsis sp. cmx-4-19, assembly GCA_049998115.1. Classification (GTDB taxonomy): domain Bacteria; phylum Actinomycetota; class Actinomycetes; order Mycobacteriales; family Pseudonocardiaceae; genus Amycolatopsis. The sequence continues at coordinate 255,727 of JAEBEO010000005.1, forward strand.
CGAGACGGGGTCCCTTTGTGGGGGTGGGCATCGGTTCTCCTCGTTCAGCTCACAGCTGGAGGCCGGGGCTCCCCCACCCCTACCGGTGAGGGAGCCGAAGCTGGCCTTACAGCTGCTCCGTCTCTGCGTAGTCCTGGCCATCGTCGTGGCCGTTGTCCGAAATTCCGTCCGTGATGCTGTCGACGCCTTCGGACCAGCCTTCACCGTCGTAGCTGGCCGCGGCCGCGGTCGGGTCGAACCCGGGCGGGCTGTCCTTCAGCGCGAGGCCGAGACCGACGAGCTTGAGCTTGACCTCGTCGATCGACTTCGCACCGAAGTTGCGGATGTCCAGCAGGTCGGCCTCGCTGCGCGAGACCAGTTCGCCGACGGTGTGGATGCCCTCGCGCTTCAGGCAGTTGTACGACCGGACGGTGAGGTCCAGGTCCTCGATCGGCATCGCGTAGGCGGCGATGGTGTCCGCCTCCTGCGGCGACGGGCCGATCTCGATGCCCTCGGCGTCGACGTTCAGCTCGCGCGCGAGACCGAACAGCTCCACCAGCGTCTTACCGGCCGACGCGACGGCGTCCCGCGGCGTGATCGACGGCTTCGTCTCCACGTCCAGGATCAGCTTGTCGAAGTCGGTGCGCTGCTCGACACGGGTCGCCTCGACCTTGTAGGTCACCTTCAGCACCGGGGAGTAGATGGAGTCGACCGGGATCCGGCCGATCTCCGCGCCCGCCTGCTTGTTCTGCAGGGCCGGAACGTAACCGCGGCCGCGCTCGACGACGAGCTCGATCTCGAGCTTGCCCTTGCCGTTCAGCGACGCGATGTGCAGATCCGGGTTGTGCACGGTGACACCGGCCGGGGGCACGATGTCGGCGGCCGTGACCTCACCGGGGCCCTGCTTGCGCAGGTACATGGTGACCGGCTCGTCCTCTTCCGAGGAGACCACGAGCTCCTTGAGGTTCAGGATGATGTCGGTGACATCTTCCTTCACCCCGGGAACGGTGGTGAACTCGTGCAGCACGCCGTCGATGCGGATGCTCGTCACGGCCGCGCCCGGGATGGACGACAGCAGCGTGCGACGCAGCGAGTTGCCGAGCGTGTAGCCGAAGCCGGGCTCCAGCGGTTCGATGGTGAACCGGGAGCGGGTCTCGTTGACCGTCTCTTCGCCGAGAGCCGGCCGCTGGGAAATCAGCATCTTTCCTATTTCCTTTCCAAACGGCGCCCGCCATATGACACCGAAAGGGATGGCGAAACGGCGGCGCGCTCAGGGCGCCGCCGCTCGTGCCCACACCGGGCCGGGGTTTCCCCGGCCCGGTGATGGATCACTTCGAGTAGAGCTCGACGATCAGCTGTTCCTGGACCGGAACGTCGATCTGAGCGCGCTCCGGGAGCTGGTGGACCAGCACCCGGAGGTTGGACGGAACAACCTGGAGCCACGCGGGAACGGGACGCTCGCCGAACGACTCCTTGGCAGCGACGAAGGGCAGCATCGCGAACGACTTCGGCCGCACGTCGATGATGTCCCACTTGCTGACCTGGTACGAGGGCACGTTGACCTTGACGCCGTTGACCACGAAGTGGCCGTGGCTCACCAGCTGACGCGCCTGACGGCGGGTGCGGGCGATGCCGGCGCGGTAGATCACGTTGTCCAGACGGGACTCGAGGATCTGCAGCAGGTTCTCACCGGTCTTACCGGGACGCCGGACGGCTTCCTTGTAGTACCGGACGAACTGACGCTCGAGAACGCCGTAGGTGTAACGAGCCTTCTGCTTCTCCTGCGACTGCAGGAGGTACTCGGACTCCTTGATCCGACCGCGGCCGTGCTGGCCGGGCGGATAGGGGCGACGCTCGAAAGCCTGGTCGCCGCCGATGAGGTCAACCTTGAGGCGACGCGAGATACGCGTCGCGGGGCCGGTGTAACGAGCCATTTCTTCTTACTCCTCCCCGTTCCTCAGACCCGGCGCCGCTTGGGCGGGCGGCAGCCGTTGTGAGGCTGCGGGGTCACGTCCTGGATGGTGCCGACCTCGAGGCCGGCCGCCTGCAGCGAGCGGATCGCCGTCTCGCGGCCCGAACCCGGGCCCTTCACGAAAACGTCGACCTTCTTCATGCCGTGTTCGGCAGCCTTGCGGGCGGCGTTCTCGGCGGCCATCTGCGCGGCGAACGGGGTGGACTTACGCGAGCCCTTGAAGCCCACGTGACCACTCGACGCCCACGCGATCACGGCACCGGTCGGGTCCGTGATCGAGACGATGGTGTTGTTGAAGGTGCTCTTGATGTGCGCGTGGCCGTGCGCGACATTCTTCTTTTCCTTACGGCGGACCTTCTTGGCCCCCGCCGCAGTACGAGACTTCGGTGGCATGTTCTGAGGGTTCTCCTGTTAGCGCGCGTTCTCTTGGTGAGCGGCGACCGCTTCGGCCTGACCACGACGGATGATCGATCCGGCGTCGGTGTACAGGTTGCGGAGCGCCATCGGACGGGCGTAGAGCGCCTTGGGCGAGACACAAGCCGAGCCGCGACGGTGAACGCCGCCCATCTGCACGACCTTCTTGCCCTGGACGCTCACTTCTTGCCAGCCTTCTTCTTGCCGGCGACCGTCTTCTTCGGACCCTTGCGGGTGCGGGCGTTCGTCTTGGTGCGCTGACCACGGACGGGAAGTCCGCGGCGCCAACGAAGGCCCTCGTAGCACCCGATCTCGATCTTCCGACGGATGTCGGCGTTCACCTCACGGCGAAGGTCACCCTCGACCTTGAAGTTCTCTTCGATGTAGACCCGCAGCTTGGCGAGGTCGTCATCGCTCAGATCCTTGACGCGAGTGTCCGCGTTGAGCTCGGCAGCCGCGATGAGCTGCTTCGAGCGGGTACGGCCGATGCCGTAGATGTAGGTCAGCGCGATCTCCAACCGCTTTTCGCGGGGGAGGTCTACGCCAGCGAGTCGTGCCATTGGCGTTGATGCTCCTTCATAGAATTCATCTTCAGGTCTGCTCCCCGTCCGGTCCCGGGACCGACTCGCCTGTCGTGCCCTTGGCTCGCGCTTCGGGTGTCCCGGCCCCGGCCTGAAGCCCGGGGGTGAACCGGGCCGTTCACACGGCCCGGCAGGTGCGGGGAGATTGTTTAGCCGTCAATCCACTCTGTTACGAGTGCGAGTGATCAGCCCTGCCGCTGCTTGTGCCGCAGGTTCTCGCAGATCACCATGATCCGTCCGTGACGGCGGATCACCTTGCACTTGTCGCAGATTTTCTTGACGCTCGGCTGGACCTTCACGTCTCCTGCTCTCCTGCTTGTGCTAACTCGTCGTGATCACTTGTAGCGGTAGACGATGCGACCACGAGACAAGTCGTAGGGCGAGAGCTCCACGACAACCCTGTCCTCGGGCAGGATGCGGATGTAGTGCTGCCGCATCTTGCCGCTGATGTGTGCAAGGACCTTGTGGCCGTTCTCCAACTCGACGCGGAACATCGCGTTGGGGAGCGGCTCGACTACGCGGCCTTCGACCTCGATGGCCCCGTCTTTCTTGCCCATGTCCTCCGCATTTCCTGTCGCTACGCTGTGTTATCAGTCAGAGCTTGAGTGCTTGGCTGGGTGGTGCTTCGGCACACTCCTGCCCGGCTCCAATGTCCGTTCGCGAGAATTCACGAGCGCGCAGGATCCAGGCGCGATGAGTACACCGACTTGACAGTGTACGCAACCCGTGTCGCGAGTCCCAAACGGGGGGTGACTGTGTTAGGTACCCCGAGCCCCACCTGTAGCGACCTCTCCCATCGTACGCCTGCTCCGACCTGCGTTTAGCGGGCTAATCGCGACGCGGCGGGCCCGTAACCTGGAGGGTTCCGTGGGCGAGGTGCACCCGATGGGGGCAACGTGCCGGAGCCTCGGCGGCAGGCCCGGGCGCCCCCTCCGGCGGGCGGGCGGACGCGCGTTTAGCGGGCTAAGTGCGATCTGGGGCCCCGACCTGCGTTTAGCCCCCTAATCGCGATCCGATGGTCGCGATTAGGGGGCTAAACGCAGGTCGGACGGGGGTCAGGCGTCTTCGGGGGCGGTGAGGACCCAGGGGCCGTCATCGGTGATGGCGACGGTGTGCTCCCAGTGCGCGGCGCGCGAGCCGTCCGCGGTCACGACGGTCCAGCCGTCGTCGAGTTCGACGGTCTCACCACCGCCGCCGGTCAGCATCGGCTCGATCGCGAGCGCCATCCCGGTCTTGAGCCGCGGGCCTTTGCCAGGCTTGCCGAGGTTCGGCAGGAACGGGTCCATGTGCATCTGACGACCGATGCCGTGACCGCCGTACTCGACGATCATCCCGTACTCGGTGCCGTCTTCCCGGCTCGCTTCCTCGGCCGCGGTCTGCACGGCGTACGAGATGTCCGTGAGCCTGCCGCCGGACGAAACCGCGGCGATCCCCGCCCACATCGCGGTCTCGGTGGCCGCCGAAAGCGCGAGATCCGCCTTCGACACCTCACCGATCGCGAGTGTGACGGCGGAGTCACCGTGCCAGCCGTCGAGGATCGCGCCGCAGTCCACCGAGATGATGTCGCCCTCATTGAGGACCTGAGCCGCCGACGGGATGCCGTGGACGATCTGCTCGTTCACCGACGCGCAGATCGACGCCGGGAAGCCGTGGTACCCCTTGAACGAGGGCACCGCGCCGGCGTCGCGGATCGTCTGCTCGGCGAGTTCGTCCAGGTCGGCCGTAGTGGCCCCCGGCTTGGCGATCTCACGCACCGCGGTGAGGGTGCGCCAGACGACCAGGCCGGCTGCCCGCATCGCCTGGAGCTCACCCGGGGTCTTGATTTCGATCATGCGCCCACGACGAAGCCGTTGCAGTACACGCAGTCCTCCGAGATTCACGTGCGGTCGCGCAGCGCTTCCAGCACGCGGGCGGAGATCTCGTCGACCGTGCCGACGCCGTCGACCGTGACCAGGATGTCCGCGTAGTACTCGAGCAGCGGAGCCGTCTCCGACACGTAGATCTGCTGACGGCGACGGATGACGTCCTCGGTGTCGTCCGAACGGCCGCGCGAGAGCAGCCGCTCGACGACGACGTCTTCCGAGACCTGGAGCTGGATGACCGCGTTCAGTTCGGCGTCGACCTCGCCGAGGATCTCACCGAGGACATCGGCCTGCTTCGTGTTGCGGGGGAAGCCGTCGAGCAGGAAGCCGACCTTGGCGTCCGGCTCGGCGAGGCGCTCACGCACCATCTCGTTCGTGACCGAGTCGGGCACGAGTTCACCGGAATCCAGGTAGCGCTTGGCTTCCTGACCCAGCGGCGTCTGCTCGCCCACGTGGGCGCGGAACAGATCGCCGGTCGAGATGTGCGGGATCCGGAGCTTCTCCGACAGTGCTACCGCCTGAGTACCTTTGCCCGCGCCAGGAGGGCCAACGAGAACCAGGCGCGTCACTTCAAGAACCCTTCGTAGTTACGTTGCATCAGCTGGCTTTCGATCTGCTTCACGGTGTCGAGACCGACACCGACCATGATCAGCACAGCCGTGCCACCGAACGGGAAGTTCTGGTTGTTCCCGCTACCGGTGACGGACAGGAAGAAGTTCGGAAGGATCGCGATGATGCCCAGGTACAGCGAGCCCGGCAGGGTAATCCGGCCGAGGACGTAGCTGAGGTACTCCGCGGTGGGGCGCCCCGGACGAATACCCGGGATGAAGCCACCGAACTTCTTCATTTCTTCCGCACGCTCGTCCACGTTGAACGTGATCGTGATGTAGAAGTACGTGAAGAAGATGATCAACGCGAAGTACAGCAGGACGTGCGCCCAGCTGGACTGGTTGACGATGTAGTTCTGGATGAAGACCTGCCAGCCGGAGTTGCTGTTGGCGTCGCCGACCAGGCGGCTGATGAGGTCCGGCAGGTAGAGCAGCGAAGAGGCGAAGATGACCGGGATGACGCCGGCCTGGTTCACCTTGATCGGCAGGTAGGTCGACGTCCCGCCGTACATGCGGCGGCCGATCATGCGCTTGGCGTACTGCACCGGGATCCGGCGCTGGCCCTGCTCGACGAAGATGACGCTGGCGATGATCACCAGGCCGAACACACAGATGAGGGTGAAGACCACGGGGCCGGCGCTGCTGAGGATGTTGCCACCCTCGATCGGGATACGGGCCGCGATGTTCAGGAAGATCAGGACGGACATGCCGTTGCCGACGCCGCGCTCGGTGATCAGTTCACCCAGCCACATCATGACGGCGGTACCGGCGGTCATCGTGATGACGATGATGGCCAGCGTGTAGACGCTGTTGTCCGGGATGATCGCGGTGTCGCACTGGGGGAAGAGCTGCTTGCGGTCGGCGAGCGCCACCACACCGGTGGCCTGCAGGATCGCGAGCGCGATCGTCAGGTACCGGGTGTACTGGGTGAGCTTGCCCTGACCGGCCTGGCCTTCCTTCTTCAGTTCCTCGAATCGCGGGATGACCACGGTGAGGAGCTGGACGATGATGCTCGCCGTGATGTACGGCATGATGCCGGTCGAGAACAGCGAGAGCTGCAGCAGTGCACCGCCACTGAACAAGTTCAGCAGCTGGTAGACGCCCTCCTGCGACCCGGTTTCCGTACATTTCTGGACGGCGGAGTACGAGATACCCGGGGCCGGGATGGTGGCACCGATTCGGTAGACCGCGACGATGGCTAGCGTGAACAGGATCTTCTTACGTAGATCCGGCGTCGCGAGAGCCGAGCGGAAGGCGCTGAGCACGCGGGGGACCTCCTCGGCGTCGTCGGCTGTCTTACCGACGATCGGCTTGGCCGACCTGGGGCCGGCGGGAACACACAGCTTTCTGGCACAAGCCAGGAACGCTTCGGGGCACACTCGTCCCGAAGCGTGTCGCCGACTCTAACAGCTTCACAGGGCGTGTCCGCAGTGCGTGTGGGTTTTCCGAACGAAGGTTGGTCCGCACGGTTGATCGACTTCCGCTTCTTGCTCCGGAACCTTGACAGATCGCCCTGTCGTTCCCTGCTTTCCGAGCTCCTCCGGATCGCAGTTAGCCCGCTAAACGCGCTGTGATCAGGGCCCGGGTTCAGGGGCTCGACGTGGCCAGGGCGCCCGCCATGCCGAGGAGCACGACTCCGGTACCGCGGTCGACGTTGCGGGTGGCGCGGCGGGACAGCCGAAGCGACTTCACGAGCGTGCCCGCTCCGATGTAGACCGCGCCCGCGACGAATTCGGCGAGCAGGTAGATGGCGCCGAGAACCGCGATCTGGCTGGAAAAGGAGCCATGAGCTGGGTCGATGAATTGAGGCACGAACGCGGTGAAGACGAGGATCGCCTTCGGATTCGTGATCGCGACGACGAACTCCTTCCGCGCGATCCTCAGCGCCGGAACAGGTTCAGCGTCCTTCGACCCTGGGACCACTGTGGTCCGTTCCCCACGGGACGTCGTCCAGAGCAGCCGTCCACCAATCCAGACGAGGTAGGCGACGCCCGCCCACTTGATCACCGTGAGTGCAAGTTCGGAGGCGGCGAGAATGTGCCCGAGCCCCGCGGCGACTGCCGAGATCAACATCGTGAACGCGGCCAATCGGCCTAACAGGCCGGCAAGCCCTTTCCACGCCCCCTGGGTCATGCCGTGGTGTAGACCAAGCAGGTTGTTCGCCCCTGGCGTAATAGCCACGAGCACCGCCGCGCCGAAGAAGACCACCGCCCAAGTCATCTGCCCACCGTAGCGGGCGGCGCGAACGCCTTTAGCGGGCTAATCGCGATCTTTGGGGCCCGAATCCGGCGGAGGCGCGAAGGCCGAGTAGTCCGGCGACGCCTCGGGCTGCGGTTCCGGTGGGAGCACCGTGATGGAGATGCCGTCCTTCGGCGTGGGCAGATCCGCGAGATCCGGATCCCCTGCCGTCGGAATCGCGGGCTGCTCGACGCGATGACTCATGACCGCGGCGGCCGCCGCGGCGACGACGGCGGCGAAGAGTGCCCACATGCCCGCTTCGAGCGTCAGTGTCCCGTCGGTGGGCTCTCCCAGCTGACGTCCGAATCCCAGCATCGCGGCGGTGGTGACGGCTCCGGTGAGGAACACCGCCGCGATGGTGGTGAGCCATCGGTCCAAGGTGCCCGGCCGTCGCAACCGGGCGGCGCGGGCGCTGACGACCGTGGCCGCCAAGAGGATCCCCGCGGCGATCAGGAGAGGAACGCCGACAGGCGACGTCGCCAGCACGAGGGAAGGACCGTCGTCCTGGACGATCTTCGTTTCCCACGCGCCTTGAATGACCACGACCACGATCTTTTCGCTGCGATCGAAACCGAGCCGGTGTTCCGTGGTGAAGAAGGGGAAGAAGCAGCCGATGAGGGTCATGACCAGTGCCAGGGTGGCCAGCCCCGCCGCCACGAGCCTGCGGGGCTCGGGCCGCCCGGTCCGAACCGGCTCCTCCACGGGATCCGTGGGGCCTGCCACCGAGACCACTGTCGGCGGCGCGTCCGGCTGCTGCTGAAAGGGCTGCGGATCCTGCCCAGGAGGTGTGTCCACCTGGCGATCCTTCCAGCCCGGCCCCTCGTCCGCCACGCTCGCCGCCCGGGCCGCCGCCTCGCCTTTAGCGGGCAAATCGCGATCAGGGCTGGGGGCACCTGGACGACCGCCGACCTGCGTTTAGCCCCCTAAACGCGATCCGGCGGCCGACGGGTCTCCCTACGCCCAGATCGCGATTAGGGGGCTAAACGCAGGTCAGCCGGGACCGTCAGGCGGCAGGGGCCAGATCGCGATTTGCCCGCTAAACGCAGGTCGGCGGCGGGAGGAGCGCAAGCGAAAGGCCCGCCGGGCGGAGCCGGGCGGGCCTTTCGGTGAAGCGGGTGGAGAGAGCGCTCAGAGCGTGGTGGCGGAGCCACCGGCGGCGGAGAGCTTCTCCTTGGCGGAGCCGGAGAAAGCATCGGCGGTGACGTCCAGCTTGACGCCGTTCAGGTCACCGTTGCCGAGCACCTTCACGAGCTTGTTCTTGCGAACAAGACCCTTCGCGACGAGCTCCTCGTTGCCGACCTTGCCACCGTCCGGGAACACGCGGGCGATGTCGCCCAGGTTCACGGGCTGGTACTCGGTGCGGAAGCGGTTCTTGAAGCCGCGAAGCTTCGGGAGCCGCATGTGGATGGGCATCTGCCCACCCTCGAAACCGGCGGGCACGTTCTTCCGGGCCTTGGTGCCCTTGGTACCGCGACCGGCGGTCTTGCCCTTCGAGCCTTCACCACGACCGACGCGGATCTTGTCGCGCTTCGCGCCCGGAGCCGGACGGAGGTGGTGGATCTTGATGGCCGTCATGCCTTGACCTCCTCGACCTCCACCAGGTGGCGGACCGTGTGGATAAGGCCGCGAACCTGGGGGGTGTCTTCACGCACCACAGACTGCCGGATCTTGCGCAGCCCGAGGGTGCGCAGCGATTCACGGTGGTTGTGCTTGGTGCCGATCTTGCTCTTGACCTGGGTCACCTTGAGCTGAGTCATGTCAGACCCCCTGACCCGCACGCTGACGCAGCATCCGAGCCGGCGCGACGTCCTCGAGCGGGAGACCGCGGCGGGCCGCGACCTCTTCGGGACGCTGCAGACCCTTCAGGGCCGCCACGGTCGCGTGCACGATGTTGATGGCGTTGTCGGAGCCGAGCGACTTCGACAGCACGTCGTGGACACCCGCGCACTCCAGGACCGCGCGGACCGGGCCACCGGCGATGACGCCGGTACCGGCGCTGGCCGGACGGAGCAGCACGACACCGGCGGCTTCCTCACCCTGGATGGGGTGGGGAATGGTGCCACCGACGCGGGGAACGCGGAAGAAGTTCTTCTTCGCTTCCTCGACGCCCTTGGCGATGGCCGCGGGAACTTCCTTGGCCTTGCCGTAGCCGACGCCGACCTGACCGTCGCCGTCACCGACGACGACGAGGGCGGTGAAGCTGAAGCGACGACCACCCTTGACGACCTTGGCGACGCGGTTGATCGTCACGACCTTCTCGAGGTGCGGGGTCTTTTCCTGGCCGGCCCCGCCACGGCCGCTGTCGCGCCGGTCCCGGCGGTCGCGACGGTCATTGCGGTCGTTGCCGCCCTGTCCGCCGGGTCCACCCTGGCCGCCGCCGAATTGCCGTGTACGTCCCGGCATCAGGCTGTCCTTCCATTCACGAGCATCTGCATCAGAACTCCAACCCCGCCTCACGGGCAGCGTCGGCGAGCGCCGCGATGCGGCCGTGGTAGGCGTTGCCACCACGGTCGAACACCACGGACGAGACACCGGCGTTCTTGGCGCGAGCGGCGAGAAGCTCCCCGACCTTGGCGGCCTTGGCCTTCTTGTCGCCGTCCAGCGCGCGAACGTCCGCCTCGAGGGTGGACGCCGACGCCAGGGTCTTGCCGACCAGGTCGTCGATCAGCTGCACGGCGATGTGCCGCGACGAACGCTTGACGACCAGACGCGGACGCTGGTCCGTGCCGTTGATCTTCTTGCGGAGCCGGAAGTGCCGACGGGCCTTCGCGACGCGGCGGCGGGTCGAGATGTCCTTGCCGACCGGCTTGCGCTTCGTAGTCGTGTCGCTCATGATCACTTACCCGTCTTTCCGACCTTGCGGCGGATCTTCTCACCCTCGTAGCGCAGGCCCTTGCCCTTGTACGGGTCCGGGCGGCGCAGCTTGCGGATGACCGCGGCGATCTGGCCGACCTTCTGCTTGTCGATGCCCGAGACCGAGAACCGGGTGGGGGTCTCGACCTTGAAGGTGATCCCTTCCGGGGCTTCGATCTTCACCGGGTGACTGTAGCCGAGGGCGAACTCGAGGTCCGAGCCCTTGGCCTGCACGCGGTAACCGACGCCGTGGATCTCAAGCTTCTTCTCGTAGCCCTCGGTCACACCGACGACGAGGTTGTTGACCAGCGTCCGGGTGAGACCGTGCAGGGCACGGCTGGTGCGCTCCTCGTCGGGACGCTTCACCTGGAGCGTGCCGTCGGCCTGCTCCACGGTGATCGGCTCGGCGATGGTGTGCTCAAGGGTGCCCTTGGGCCCCTTGACCTTGATCAGCTGACCATCGATGGTCACCTCGACCCCGGAGGGGACGGCGACCGGCAGCTTTCCGATGCGTGACATGTCTGTGCCCCCTTCCTTACCAGACGTAGGCGAGGACTTCGCCGCCCACGCTGTTGCGCTTGGCCTGACGATCGGTCTGGAGGCCGGAAGACGTCGAGATGATCGCGACGCCGAGGCCACCGAGAACGTTCGGCAGTTCGGTCGATTTTGCGTAGACCCGCAAGCCGGGCTTGGACACGCGGCGGAGGCCGGCGATGCTGCGCTCACGGTTGGGGCCGTACTTCAGCTCCACGATGAGGTTCTTGTGCTTCTCGCCCGGCTCGTCGCGGTAGCCCGCGATGTAGCCCTCGCGCTTGAGGATCTCGGCGATGTTCGCCTTGATCTTCGAGTGGGGAAGCACGACCTCGTCGTGGTACGCCGAGTTCGCGTTACGCAGACGGGTCAAGAAGTCTGCGATGGGGTCGGTCATCGTCATGGTGACCTGTCAACCTTTCTCGCCCTGGTTCCCCACAGCCCTGAGTCCGGTAGCCGGATGCGCAGAGCGTGTGGGGCCTGTGGCGAAGTGGGAGTTAAAAAAGACTCTTACCAGCTGGACTTGCGGACGCCGGGCAGCTCGCCCGCGTGTGCCATCTCGCGAAGGCAGATCCGGCAGAGCCCGAACTTGCGGAACACCGAGTGCGGGCGACCGCACCGCTGGCAACGCGTGTAACCGCGAACCTTGAACTTCGGCGTCTTCGCGGCCTTGTGGACCAGTGCTTTCTTGGCCATCGACTCAGTTCTCCTTGAACGGGAAGCCGAGCTTGCGAAGCAGCGCGCGGCCCTCGTCGTCGGTGTTGGCGGTGGTGACGACAGTGACGTCCATACCGCGCGGGCGGTCGATGGCGTCCGGGTCGATCTCGTGGAACATCGACTGCTCGTTGAGACCGAACGTGTAGTTGCCGTTGCCGTCGAACTGCTTCGGCGAAAGCCCGCGGAAGTCACGGATACGCGGCAGCGCGATGGTCAGCAGCCGGTCGAGGAACTCCCACATCCGGTCGTTGCGCAGCGTGACGCGCGCACCGATCGGCTGGCCCTCACGCAGCTTGAACTGCGCGATGGACTTACGAGCCTTACGAACCTCGGGCTTCTGCCCGGTGATCGCGGCCAGGTCGCGGATCGCGCCTTCGATCAGCTTGCTGTCACGGGCGGCGTCTCCGACACCCATGTTCACGACGACCTTGACGACGCCCGGGACCTGGTGGACGTTCTCGAAGGAGAACTCCTCCTGGAGCTGTCCCTTGATCTCCTCGCGGTACCGCACCTTGAGGCGCGGGTCGATCTTCTCTGCGGTGGTCATGATCAGATGTCCTTACCGTTCCGGCGCGAGACCCGGACCTTCTTGCCGTCCTCGCCGATGCGGTAGCCCACCCGGGTCGGCTTGCCCTCGGAGTCGACGACCATCACGTTCGAGACGTGGATGGGCGCTTCCTGAGTGACGATGCCGCCGGACTGCGCGCCGCGCTGGGTCTGGGAGATCCGCGTGTGCTTCTTGATCCGGTTCACGCCCTCGACCAGCACTCGCTCGCGCTCGGGGTAGGCCTGGATGACCTTGCCCTTGGCACCCTTGTCCTTGCCGGCGATGACGACGACCGTGTCGCCCTTCTTCACCTTCATGCTCTACAACACCTCCGGCGCGAGCGAAATGATCTTCATGAACTTTCGGTCGCGCAGCTCGCGGCCCACCGGGCCGAAGATGCGGGTGCCACGGGGCTCATTGTCGTTCTTGATGAGCACAGCAGCGTTCTCGTCGAAGCGGATGTAAGAACCGTCCGGACGACGGCGCTCCTTGCGCGTGCGAACGATGACCGCCTTGACGACGTCACCCTTCTTCACGCCGGCGGCCGGCATGGCGTCCTTCACGGTGGCGACGATGATGTCGCCGATACCCGCGTAGCGCCGCCCCGAGCCGCCGAGAACGCGGATGCAAAGGATTTCCTTCGCGCCCGTGTTGTCGGCAACCCGCAGCCGCGACTCCTGCTGGATCACGTCAACTCCTGTATGTCGCGCTGGTTCTCGTTGCTCACGAGCCTTGCGGAACTAAGGGACTCAAAAAGAGCCCTACTTACTTGGCCTTCTCCACGATCTGCACCAGGCGCCAGCGCTTGGTCGCCGACAGGGGGCGGGTCTCCATGAGGGTGACCCGGTCGCCCTTGCCTGCCTCGTTGTTCTCGTCGTGCACCTTGACCTTGGTGGTGCTGCGGAGAACCTTGGAGTAGCGGCGGTGCTTCTTGCGGTCTTCGAGCTCGACCACGATCGTCTTGTTCATCTTGTCCGAGACGACATAGCCCTCACGGACCTTACGGTCGTTGCGGCCGGCCGCCTCGGTGGGCTGCTCGCTCATGCGGCACCTTCACTCTCGGCGTCAGGGGAAACGGACAGGCCGAGTTCACGCTCGCGCATGACCGTGTAGATCCGCGCGATGTCCGTGCGGACGGTACGCAGACGGCGGTTGTTGTCGAGCTGTCCGGTCGCCATCTGGAAGCGGAGGTTGAAGAGCTCCTCCTTGTATTCCTTCAGACGCAGGACGAGCTCTTCCGCGGTGAGCTCACGCAGCTCCGATGCCAGAGCGGCACCTGCCTTCGCCATCAGAACTCACCACCTTCACGGGTCACGATGCGGCATTTCATGGGCAGCTTGTGGATCGCGCGGCGGAGCGCCTCACGGGCGGTCTCCTCGTTCGGGAACGAGATCTCGAACATCACGCGGCCCGGCTTGACGTTGGCGACCCACCACTCGGGCGAACCCTTACCGGAACCCATCCGGGTTTCCGCCGGCTTCTTGGTCAGCGGGCGGTCGGGGTAGATGGTCGTCCACACCTTGCCGCCACGCTTGATGTGACGCGTCATGGCGATACGAGCGGACTCGATCTGCCGGTTGGTCACGTAGCTGTGCTCAAGCGCCTGGATGCCGTACTCGCCGAAGCTCACCTTCGTACCGCCCTTGGCGGCACCGTGGCGCTTCGGGGAGTGCTGCTTCCGGTGCTTGACCCTGCGCGGGATGAGCACGTGTCAGCCCTCCGTCTTTTCTGCAGTCTCAGCAGCCGGGGCCTCGGTGGCCGTGTCGCTCTTGGGAGCGGCGTCGTCGCTCTTCGCGGCGGCGGCGGCCCGGCCGGCTTCGGTCGAGGTCGGCGTCGTGCCCGACGCGCCGGAACGGCGCGGGCGGGACGGACGGTCTCCACGGTCACGGCGCGGGGCGCGCTCGGCGGCCGCGGCGGCGTCACGCGCCTCCTTGGCCTTGAGGCCACCCACGAGCTCGCCCTTGTAGATCCACACCTTCACGCCGATGCGACCGAACGTCGTCTTGGCCTCGAAGAAGCCGTAGTCGATGTCGGCACGCAGCGTGTGCAGCGGGACGCGGCCATCGCGGTAGTGCTCGGAGCGGGACATCTCGGCACCGCCGAGACGACCGCCGCACTGCACGCGGATGCCCTTGACCTGCGGCGAACGCATGGAGGTCTGGATCGCCTTGCGCATCGCGCGGCGGAACGCCACCCGGTTGCTCAGCTGCTCCGCGACACCCTGGGCGACGAGCTGGGCGTCGGCCTCGGGGTTCTTGACCTCGAGGATGTTCAGCTGGACCTGCTTGGCGGTCAGCTTCTCCAGCGCGCCGCGGATCCGGTCGGCCTCCGCACCGCGACGGCCGATGACGATGCCCGGCCGGGCGGTGTGGATGTCGACGCGGACACGGTCACGGGTGCGCTCGATCTCGACCTTGGAGATCCCGGCGCGCTCCATGCCCGTGGACAGCAGCTTCCGGATCTTGACGTCCTCGGCCACGTATTCCGCGTACTGCTTGTCGGCGTACCAACGCGACTTCCAGTCCGTGGTGATACCCAGGCGGAAGCCGTGCGGGTTGATCTTCTGGCCCACTACCGGCCACCTGCCTTCTTCTTGCCCTGTGCCTTCTTGGCTTCGGCCTTGGGACGCGACTCCACCTCGACGGTGATGTGGCTGGTCCGCTTGCGGATCCGGTACGCGCGGCCCTGGGCCCGCGGACGGATGCGCTTGAGGGTCGGGCCCTCGTCGGCGTAGGCGTTCTTGACCCAGAGGGTGTCCGGGTCGAGATCGAGGTTGTTCTCGGCGTTGGCCACGGCGCTGGCGAGCACCTTCGCGACCGGCTCGCTTGCCGCCTGCGGGGCGAACTGGAGCACGGCCAAGGCGTCGGCGGCGCTACGTCCCTTGATCAGCTCGATCACCCGGCGCACCTTGGTAGGCGAGTCCCGGACGAAGCGAGCCCGCGCGTAAGCCGTCGGCAAAGCCTCGGCCACGTCGTTCTGGGCGTTCATCGCTATCTTCCTTGTTCTCTCGTGCCCGCTCAGCGGCGGCGCGACTTGCGGTCGTCCTTGATGTGGCCCTTGAAGGTCCGAGTCGGCGCGAACTCGCCCAACTTGTGACCCACCATCGCCTCGGTGACGAACACCGGGACGTGCTTGCGGCCGTCGTGCACCGCGATCGTGTGGCCCAGGAAATCCGGGGTGATCGTGGAGCGGCGCGACCACGTCTTGATCACGGTCTTCTTGCCCGACTCGTTGAGAACGTCCACCTTCTTGAGCAGGTGGTCGTCCACGAAGGGGCCCTTTTTGAGGCTACGTGGCATGTGCTTCTACCTCCCTGCTCAGCGCTTGTTCTTGCCGGTACGCCGGCGGCGGACGATCATGGAGTCGGAGGCCTTGCGGCGGCGGGTGCGGCCTTCGGGCTTTCCGTTCGGGTTCACCGGGTGGCGACCACCGGAGGTCTTACCCTCACCACCACCGTGCGGGTGGTCGACCGGGTTCATGACGACACCACGGACGGTGGGGCGCTTGCCGCGCCAGCGGTTACGACCCGCCTTGCCCCAGTTGATGTTGGAGTGGTCCGAGTTGCCGACCTCGCCGACGGTGGCGCGGTTGCGCACGTCGACGTTGCGGATCTCGCCCGACGGGAGACGAAGCTGGGCGTAAGGCCCGTCCTTCGCCACCAGCTGCACCTTGGCACCGGCGGACCGCGCCATCTTCGCGCCGCCACCGGGGCGGAGCTCGATCGCGTGGATCACGGTGCCGACCGGGATGTTGCGCAGCGGCAGGTTGTTACCCGGCTTGATGTCGGCGCGAGGGCCGTTCTCAACCGTGTCACCCTGCTTGAGCTTCTCCGGGGCGATGATGTAGCGCTTCTCGCCGTCGGCGTAGTGCAGCAGCGCGATACGAGCGGACCGGTTGGGGTCGTACTCGATGTGCGCGACCTTGGCGGGGATGCCGTCCTTGTCGTTCCGGCGGAAGTCGATCAGCCGGTACGCACGCTTGTGGCCACCGCCCTTGTGGCGGGTGGTGATCTTGCCGCTGGAGTTACGGCCGCCGGACTTGCTCAGCGGACGCAGCAGCGACTTCTCCGGGGTGGACCGAGTGATCTCGGCGAAGTCGGAGACGCTGGAGCCACGACGACCCGGGGTCGTCGGCTTGTACTTGCGGATGCCCATGTGTCAGCTCAGTCCTTTACGCGGTGGGTCCGCCGAAGATCTCGATCGGCTTGCTTTCAGCCGAAAGAGTCACGATGGCGCGCTTGGTGTCCTTGCGCTTGCCGAAGCCGGCGCGAGTCCGCTTACGCTTGCCCTGGCGGTTGAGGGTGTTGACACTGACCACCTTGACGCCGAACACCTTCTCGACCGCGATCTTGATCTGGGTCTTGTTGGCGTCCGGGCGAACCACGAACGTGTACTTGTGGTCCTCGAGCAGCCCGTAGGACTTCTCGGAGATCACCGGCGCGAGCAAGATGTCGCGGGGATCGGGGATGGCGATCACACTCACTGCTCGTCACTCCCTTCAACCTCGCTCGACCGGGCGGAAGCCTTCGCGCTCTTGCCCCGGACGGGACCGGCGACGAACACGTCGTAAGCGGCCTTGGTGAACACCACGTCGTCGTTGACCAACACGTCGTAGGTGTTGAGCTGGTCGGGCGTGATGATGTGGACCTCGGCCAGGTTCCGCACGGAGTTCCAGCTCAGCTCGTCGTCGCGGTGCAGCACCACGAGAACGCGCTTGGCCTGGGTCACCGCGGCGATGACGGCCTTGGCGGATTTGGTGGACGGCTTCTCGCCGGTCACCAGTTCGGTGACGACGTGCAGCTGTCCGGCACGGGCCCGGTCGGAGAGGGCGCCACGCAGAGCGGCGGCCTTCATCTTCTTCGGGGTCCGCTGGGTGTAGTCACGCGGCGTGGGGCCGTGGACGACGCCACCACCGGTGAACTGCGGCGCACGGGTCGAACCCTGGCGGGCGCGGCCGGTGCCCTTCTGGCGGTACGGCTTCTTGCCACCACCGCGGACTTCACCGCGGGTCTTGGTGTCATGCGTGCCCTGGCGAGCGGCGGCCAGCTGGGCCACCACGACCTGGTGCATGAGGGGCACGTTGGCCTGCACGTCGAAGATCTCCGAGGGGAGCTCGACCGTGCCGTCGGCTTTACCGGCCGGGGTCTTCAGCTCGACGCTGGTCATGATCAGTTACCACCCTTCGCGGCGCTGCGCACGAACAGCAGACCGCCCTTGGGACCGGGCACGGCGCCCTTGATCAGCAGCAGGCCGTCTTCGGCACGCACCGCGTGCACGGTCAGGTTCTGCGTGGTGACCCGGTCGGAGCCCATCCGGCCCGCCATGCGCACGCCCTTGAAGACGCGGCCCGGGGTGGCACAGCCACCGATCGAGCCCGGCCTGCGGTGCACGGCCTGCGCACCGTGGCTCGCGCCCTGGCCCTTGAAGCCGTGGCGCTTCATGACACCGGCGTAGCCCTTGCCCTTGCTGGTACCGGTCACGTCGACCTCGATACCGGCCTCGAACACCTCGGCGGTGATCTCCTGGCCGACCTCGTAGGTCTCGGCGTCGGTGGTACGCAGCTCCGCAAGGAAACGACGCGGGGTCACGCTCGCCTTGTCGAAGTGGCCGGTGCGCGGCTTGTTCACCCGGCGCGGGTCGACCGCGCCGAAAGCCAGCTGCACGGCCTTGTAGCCGTCGGTTTCCTGGGTCCGAACCTGGGTGACCACGTTCGGACCGGCCTGCACGACGGTCACCGGGACGACCCGGTTGTTCTCGTCGAAGACCTGGGTCATGCCGAGCTTGGTGCCCAGGATGCCCTTCACTTGCCTGTCAGACATGAGTCTCTTACTCTCCGCCGCTCGCCAGCCGCTACTGGATGTTGACGTCGACGCTCGCCGGCAGGTCGATGCGCATGAGCGCGTCGACCGTCTTCGGCGTCGGGTCGAGGATGTCGATCAGACGCTTGTGCGTGCGCATCTCGAAGTGCTCGCGCGAGTCCTTGTACTTGTGCGGCGAGCGGATGACGCAGTAAACGTTCTTCTCGGTGGGCAGCGGCACCGGCCCGACAACACGGGCGCCGGTGCGCGTGACCGTCTCGACGATCTTGCGCGCCGAGGTGTCGATCGCCTCGTGGTCGTAGGCCTTGAGCCGGATGCGGATCTTCTGTCCCGCCATGGTGGCTGCTCGTTCCTTGTCGTCTCGTGCCGCTTTGTCTCTTCAAACCTCGGTCGTGACTGAGGTTTTCCCAGTTCAACGGCCCTGTCCCCGGTCCACGCGGTCGGGCGTGTCGTGCCCGACGCACAGACGGATCCCGTGGGATCGTCGTCTTGCCTGGTCTTCCTCAACGTGAGGAGGCATCGAGCCGGCTGGTCTTGCTCGGATCGCCGTCTCAAACGCCCTTGCCCGCTAGCCTCACCCGAAGGAAGTGCTCGGCGGACCGTGGCCGCTCACACCAGGGCGGCCGGAACCTCGAAGGTTCGGCCGCCCCGGGACGAGCAACCTGAATAGTGTCGCACACGTGATTTGACGCCCCTTACCCGGGGGTGTATTGCCCGGGCAAGAGGCGTCTAAATCACTTGTTGATCTTGGTGACCTGGCCGGCGCCGACGGTACGGCCACCCTCACGGATGGCGAACCGCAGGCCCTCGTCCATGGCGACCGGCTGGATCAGCGTGACGCTGATGTCCGTGTTGTCGCCCGGCATGACCATTTCGGTGCCCTCCTTGAGGGTCACCACGCCGGTCACGTCCGTCGTGCGGAAGTAGAACTGCGGGCGGTAGTTGTTGAAGAACGGGGTGTGACGGCCACCCTCGTCCTTCGACAGGATGTAGACCGAGCCCTCGAACTCCTTGTGCGGAGTGGTGGTGCCCGGCTTCACGACGACCTGGCCGCGCTCGACGTCTTCACGCTTGATACCGCGGACCAGCAGACCGACGTTGTCGCCGGCCTCACCCTGGTCGAGCAGCTTGCGGAACATCTCGACACCGGTGACGGTGGTCTTGGTCGACTTCTCCTTGATGCCGACGATCTCGACCTCTTCGTTCACGTTGACGCGGCCACGCTCGATACGGCCGGTCACGACCGTGCCACGGCCGGTGATCGTGAAGACGTCTTCGATCGGCATCAGGAACGGCTTGTCGAGTTCACGGACCGGGTCCGGCACGTTCTCGTCGACGGCTTCCATCAGCTCGAGAACCGACTCGCCCCACTTGGCGTCGCCCTCGAGGGCCTTGAGGCCGGAGACCTTGACGACCGGAGCGTCGTCACCCGGGAAGTCCTGGGAGGACAGCAGCTCGCGGACCTCGAGCTCGACGAGCTCCAGGATCTCCTCGTCGTCCACCATGTCGGCCTTGTTCAGCGCGACCACGATGTAGGGCACGCCGACCTGCTTCGCGAGCAGCACGTGCTCACGGGTCTGCGGCATCGGGCCGTCGGTCGCCGCGACCACGAGGATCGCGCCGTCCATCTGCGCCGCACCGGTGATCATGTTCTTGATGTAGTCCGCGTGACCGGGGGCGTCCACGTGGGCGTAGTGACGCTTCTCGGTCTGGTACTCGACGTGCGAGATGTTGATCGTGATGCCGCGCTGCTTCTCTTCCGGCGCGTTGTCGATCTGGTCGAACGCCGAAGCGGTGTTCAGCTCGGGGTACTTGTCGTGCAGAACCTTGGTGATCGCCGCGGTCAGAGTGGTCTTACCGTGGTCGACGTGACCGATGGTCCCGATGTTGACGTGCGGCTTGGTCCGCTCGAATTTCGCCTTCGCCACTGGAATGTCCTCCTGGACTGTTTTGCTTACTCACCGGCCGACGTGGCTGTCGTCGGACGGAGATTCGTTTCTCGGTGGGTGGTGCGGACGTTCAGGAGTTTTCCTTATGCCCGCGAGCGACCGGGAACTACTCCCCCGTCGCCTTCGCGATGATTTCCTTCGCGACGTTCGCGGGAACCTCGGCGTAGGAGTCGAACACCATCGAGTAGTTGGCACGCCCCTGGGTACGCGACCGCAGGTCACCGACGTAACCGAACATCTCCGACAGCGGGACCAGTGCCTTGACGACACGGGTTCCGGCGCGCTCCTCCATGGCCTGGATCTGGCCACGGCGGGAGTTGAGGTCGCCGATGACGTCGCCCATGTAGTCCTCGGGCGTGGTGACCTCGACGGCCATCAACGGCTCGAGAATGACCGGGCCTGCCTTCTTCGCGGCTTCCTTCATCGCCATGGAGCCGGCGATCTTGAAGGCCATTTCCGAAGAGTCGACCTCGTGGTACGCGCCGTCCAGCAAGGTGAACTTCAACCCGACGAGCGGGTAACCGGCCAGCACGCCGTACTGCATGGCGTCCTGCGCGCCCGCGTCGACCGACGGGATGTACTCCCGCGGCACGCGGCCACCGGTGACCTTGTTGGAGAACTCGTAAAGAGCACCGTCGGTGGACTCGAGCGGCTCGAGCTTGACGATGACCTTCGCGAACTGACCGGAACCACCGGTCTGCTTCTTGTGCACGTAGTCGAGCTTCTCGACCGTCTTGCGCACCGTCTCGCGGTAGGCGACCTGCGGCTTACCGATGTTCGCCTCGACCTTGTAGTCGGACTTCATGCGGTTGACCAGCACCTCGAGGTGCAGCTCGCCCATACCCGCGATGATCGTCTGGCCGGTGTCCTCGTCCAGGTTGACCTGGAACGTCGGGTCCTCTTCGGCCAGCTTCTGGATCGCCAGGGAGAGCTTCTCCTGGTCGGCCTTGGTCTTCGGCTCGATCGCGACGCGGATGACCGGCGCCGGGAACGTCATCGACTCGAGGACGACCGGGTTCTGCGGGTCGGCGAGGGTGTCACCGGTGGTGGTGTCCTTCAGGCCGATGACCGCGTAGATGTGGCCGGCCTGGGCCTCGTCGACCGGGTTCTC
The DNA here is from genome assembly GCA_049998115.1 of Amycolatopsis sp. cmx-4-19. Taxonomy (GTDB): domain Bacteria; phylum Actinomycetota; class Actinomycetes; order Mycobacteriales; family Pseudonocardiaceae; genus Amycolatopsis. Next base: position 276,907 of record JAEBEO010000005.1, read on the forward strand.
CTTGTTGGAGTGCATCTGGAAGAGCTTCCCGATGCGCTCCTTGCGCTCCTTGGTGGCGTTGATCAGCTGCGCGCCGGCGGCGACCTTGCCCGAGTACACCCGGATGTAGGTCAGCTTGCCGAAGAACGGGTGCGCGGCGATCTTGAACGCCAGTGCGGAGAACGGCTCCTCGGTCGACGGCTTGCGCGACACGACGGTCTCGCCGTCGGGCAGCGTGCCTTCGACGGCGGGGACGTCCAGCGGCGACGGAAGGTAGTCGATGACCGCGTCGAGCATGGGCTGCACGCCCTTGTTCTTGAACGCGGAACCGGTGAGCACCGGGTACGCCTCGCGGTTCACGGTGAGCTTGCGGATACCGGCCTTCAGCTCGGCCTCCGTCGGCTCCTCGCCCTCGAGGAACTTCTCCATCAGGGAGTCGTCGGTCTCGGCGATGGCCTCGACCAGCTTCTCCCGGTACTCGGCCGCCTTGTCGGCGAGCTCGGCCGGGATCTCCTCGACGGCGTAGTCCTCGCCCTTCTGGACCTCGCCGCGCCAGGTCAGCGCCTTCATGCGGACCAGGTCGATGACGCCTTCGAACTCGTTCTCGGCGCCGATCGGCAGCTGGATCACCAGCGGGCGGGCGCCGAGGCGCTCCTCGATGGTGCGGACGGTGAAGTAGAAGTCCGCGCCGAGCTTGTCCATCTTGTTGACGAAGCAGATACGAGGAACCTCGTACTTGTCCGCCTGACGCCAGACCTGCTCGGACTGCGGCTCGACACCTTCCTTGCCGTCGAAGACCGCGACGGCACCGTCGAGCACGCGCAGCGAACGCTCCACCTCGACGGTGAAGTCGACGTGGCCCGGCGTGTCGATGATGTTGATCTGGTGGTCGGCCCAGAAGGTGGTGGTGGCAGCCGAGGTGATGGTGATACCCCGCTTCTGCTCCTCCTCCATCCAGTCCATCGTCGCGGCGCCGTCGTGCACCTCGCCGATCTTGTAGTTGACCCCGGTGTAGAACAGGATCCGCTCGGTGGTGGTGGTCTTACCGGCGTCGATGTGGGCCATGATGCCGATGTTGCGGACCTGGTTCAGGTCGGTCAGCACTTCACGTGCCACGAGAGTGTTCCCCTGTCTCAAGAATGGGGCCCGGCAAGGCGTTGATCGGCAGCCGGGCGGTCATCACCAGCGGTAGTGCGCGAAGGCCTTGTTGGACTCGGCCATCTTGTGCGTGTCTTCACGACGCTTGACGCTGGCGCCAAGGCCGTTGCTCGCGTCGAGCAGTTCGTTCTGCAGACGCTCGATCATGGTCTTCTCGCGGCGGGCCGCGGAGAAGGAGACCAGCCAACGCAGGGCGAGGGTGGTGGAGCGGCCCGGCTTGACCTCGATCGGCACCTGGTAGGTGGCACCACCGACTCGGCGGCTCTTCACCTCGATGGTCGGCTTCACGTTGTCCAGGGCGCGCTTCAGCGTGACGACCGGGTCGGTGCCGGTCTTCTCGCGAGCACCTTCCAGGGCGCCGTAAACGATGCGCTCGGCCAGGGAGCGCTTGCCGTCCTTCAGCACCTTGTTCACCAGCTGGGTGACCAGCGGCGAGGCGTAGACGGGATCGGAGATCAACGGCCGCTTGGGGGCCGGACCCTTGCGGGGCATTAGCTCTTCTCCTTCTTGGCACCGTAACGGCTGCGCGCCTGCTTACGGTTCTTCACACCCTGGGTGTCGAGCGACCCGCGGATGATCTTGTAGCGAACACCCGGCAGGTCCTTCACTCGACCACCGCGCACGAGCACCATCGAGTGCTCCTGCAGGTTGTGGCCCTCACCGGGGATGTAGGCGGTGACCTCGATGCCGCTGGTCAGCTTCACACGCGCGACCTTGCGCAGCGCCGAGTTCGGCTTCTTGGGGGTCGTGGTGTACACGCGAGTGCACACGCCACGCCGCTGCGGGCTCCCCTTGAGGGCCGCGGTCTTCTGCTTGGCAGCCTTGTCCTGGCGGCCCTTTCGGACCAGCTGCTGGATCGTGGGCAATGGACCAGCTTTCTGTTCGCGATCTTGCTTACTTCGTGCTTTCTCCGGCCCCCGCGGTCGGGCGTGTCGGCCCGCGTCACGGTCTTTCGACCGGTAACTTCCCGTAGGGATTTTCCGTCGGACCCCATGTGGCGCAGCCTTGGAACCGGATGCCTGAGCACCCCGTTCATGCCGCACGGCACACGGGACGGCCCGACGCCTGCCGGGCACGGTCTCCAAAGATACCCGGCCGCTTCCAGCCCGACCAAGTCGGGGGGTCGATAACTATATCGTGCCGCGCGTTACGCCGCGGCCACCCTGATGGAACGGCGTTTCGAGCCGTTTCCCGCCCACGGCTCCCTCGGTAAGCACGCGCGGCCGGCTTTCATTCCTCGTCGGGCTTGGCGTGGTCCGCCCGGCCGGGGTGCGGGTCCCGGCCGAGGTCGATCAACGGATGCACGGGCGCCCCCTCCGGCGCCGCGTGACTCCCCCGCCGGGGTTCCTCGATGCTTTCCTGCTGTTCGGCGTCCACGACGCCTCCCCTCACTGTCTTGCGTGCGTCTCGGTACTCCCCTACTCGGCGGACCACGCTACCTATTCCCCCGATGGTGAGCCGGATGGATCCGCGAAGCACCCCGATGCGTCGAACAGCCGAATGGGTCACGATGACACCGGTCACAGCGACGACGCACGAAACCGCCCGGGGAGGCGCCATGTCGGCCGAGTTCGAACAGCTGGTCGCGGAATTCGAGAAGTTCCAGTCCAAGATCAAAAAGGCCGAAACGCAGTTCGCGAAGGTCGGCGAAATGCAGGAGGAACTGGCGGAACTGGAGTCGGTGGCGGCTTCCCCGGACCGTTCGGTCACCGTCGTCGCGGGCCCCGGCGGGTCCGTCAAGGACATCCGTCTGTCCCCGGAAGCCCTTCGCCTGCAACCATCCCAGCTCGCCGCGAGCATTCTGTCCACTTTGCACACCGCCGTCGCCGACGCGGCGCGCAAGCAGGCGGGGATCGTCGACGCGCGATTCGGCGACGCCTTCCACCTGAACGTCGAAGAACAGGTCTTCGAAGCCCAAGCCGAAGCGCTGGGAACCACAGTGGACGATCTGCGGTCTCAGCAGTCGGAGGAGCCACCGGAGGAACCCGCGGGCCCCGCCGGACGCCGCCCTCGCGACGAGGACGACTTCAGCGGGGACTCGGTACTCCGGCGGTCGGACGAACCGAGTACCGGCCCGCGGCAGGCGGGCGGCAGCTCGGCGGGTGACCAGTTCCTCAAGAACCTGTTCGACGACCAGGAGGAACACTGATGACCGGTCCCGGCGGACACCAGGTCAACACCCAGGCGCTGACCGACTACGCGAACAAGCTCGGGTACTACAAGGACGAGGCGGGCAAGTTCGGCGGGCTCGTCGACCAGGCCGACGTCACGGACAAGTCGTGGGGCCTGATCGGGCTCGCGGTGAAGCAGACCTACACCGACAAGCTGGCCGACCTGCGCGAACTGCTCGAACTCATGAAGTCCGGGGCCGACTCGTTCCACGCCAAGCTCACCCAGGCGGCGTCGATCTACAACGGCTTCGAGAACGACGCGGTGCTCACCCTGGGCAAGTACGAAGCCAAGATCGACGGACCGAAGTAGGCGGGGGCGGCAATGACCGAGAAGGCGAGCGTCGCCGACGGCGTCAAGATCACCGGTGACGACAGCTTCGGCAAGAACGCGCTCGACGCGGCGAAGAAGGTGCCCGTCGCGGGCAAGGGCGTCACGACGATCACCAACGCCTACGACAAGATCAGCACCGCACAGGGCCCCGGCGACATCGCCGCGGCGGGCGGGCAGCTCGTCGCGGACGGCGCGGGTTTCATCGCGGGCGCGGGCGCGGATCTGGCGAGCTTCGTGCTCGACCCGGTGGGCTGGCTGGTCGGCAACGGGCTGAACATCCTCGTCGAACTGATCCAACCGCTGCAGGACGCACTGCATTTCGTCACCGGCGACGGTCCCGCACTGAAGGCCGCGGCGGGGAACTTCGTGAACATCGGCAAGGGTTTCGTCACGCTGGCCGACGACTTCGTCAAGACCGGCGACGACTCGCTGAAGGACTGGGTCGGCGACGCGGGCGACGCCGCTCGCAACGCGCTCGCCGACTTCGCCGTCGGCATCAAGGGCATCGGGTCCAGCGCCGGGACGGTCGCCGAGACCCTCCAGATGTGGTCGATGGTGATGACCGTCATCGAGGAGGTCGTCAAGTCGATCATCTCCGAACTGGTCACCTGGGCGATCTACATCTGGCTGCCCGCGCTGGCCGCCTCGGTGGTCAGTCTCGGTTCGTCGGTCGCCGCCGCGATGACCGCGACCATCGCCAAGGCCGCGAGCGCGATGGGCAAGATCACCAAGCACCTCGGCAAGCTGGGGAAGTTGCTCGACAAGTTCATGGGCTTCCTGCTCAAGTGGACCGACGACCTGGTGAAACAGGGTTCGAAGCTGACGAAGGCCGGCAAGGTCGGCATGACGCCGGGCCAGGAGAAGGCCATCGTGGGCGCGGTCGCCAAGGGCACCGGCACGCAGGCGGGCACCTTCGGGCATGCCGCGAAAGACGTCCTCGCCGGGGTTCCCGGCCAGGTGTTCAAGCAGACGGTCGGCGTCAACCCCAAGGACCTCGCCAAGGGCACGGCGTACCAGGGCAAGGCCGTGGTCGACGTCGGCGGGAAGATGGTCGGCACCACCAAGGACATCAGGACGGCGCAGGACGCGGGCGACATCGGTGGCGGCCGGAGCACCGAGGAGACCCGCGAGAACCTCGACATGGATCAGTAGAGTCGCCGGATGGACCCTCAGCTGGCCGGGCCGTGGCTCATCGCCGCCGGTTACGCCGTCGGATTCGGGCTGCTGTTCCTGGGTAACCGGTTCGACGGACGGCGTCCGCCCGCGGCCGCCGTCTGGTACTCGGGGGCGGGCGTCGCGTTCTCCGAGACGTCGCTGTACTGGCTTTCCGCGGGGACGGACGTCGCGCAGTGGCTCTGGTTCGCCGTCCCGCTGGTGATCGTGGTCCTGGTGGCCTGGCGGGGGTATCGGCAGGCGACGTGGATCAACCGGCTCGGCGGGTCCGGCACGGCGACCTTCGGCGTGCTTCCCCGGCACGGGATCGCTGTCGGGCACGAGGACGCCGGTCCCGTGTCGGCGCTGGTGGAGTTCGACCACCACGGGCACCGGGTGCTCGGCGCCGAGTTCTCCCTCGGCCGTCCGGAGGGCCTCGGCGAACCGGTCAGGACAGCTGACCTGATCGATGGGACCTACTCCCTGATCCAAGTGCGGACCCCCGTGGTGCCGTCACTGGTCATCACACCGAATACCGGCGCTTTCGAGCCTGAGCGGTTCACGCCGTTCGAGGACGCGCGCATCACGCGGAACACGATCGGGGCACCGAAGCCCGACGCGCTGCTGCGACGGGTCGAGACCGGGACCGACTTCGATCGCCGGTTCACGATCACGACGTCCGATCCGGAGTTCGCGCGGACGTTCCTCTCCCCCGCCGTCCTCGATCTGCTGACGCGCGACGTCTGGTTCCGGGTCCGGGAGATCGCGCTGCACGATGGCTCGCTGTGGGCCACCGAGGCGGGGACGCTGACCGAGCAGCGGACGTTCACCGGCGCGCGACGGCTGGCGCTGCTGGCGGCGGCCGCGGGCTGGCGGGACGAGGCGTTCGGTGCGGAAGGCATCGGCGGGGCGGGGCTCTCCGGGCCGCTCAACCGACGTCGGGAGGCAGCCGACCGGCAGCCGTTGTCGGTGCTCTCGCTGGTGACACGGTCCGTGATCGCGCTCGCGCTGGTGCTGCCGGGGCTGGCGCTCACGGTGAACTCGCTGACGGCGTTGACCGGGCTGGCGCCCGAGGTGCGGCTCACCGTGACCGCGACCCTCCGGGCGGAGGCGAGCACGGCGAACTGCAGCAGCTGCGGGAACGGCAACCTGGTGGACGGCACCTACGAACGTTCCGGGGAGACGGTCCACGTCACCGACATGCGGTGGATGTCGTTCGGGACGTTCCCGGAACGCGGAGACGTCGTCGACGTCTCCGTGGGACCCTTGTGGTGGCACCCGCTGATCGAAGGCACCGACACCGGCGTCTTCCTGCTGCTGATCGGCCTCGCTCCCGTCCTGGCGGGCTTTGCCCTCGCTAAGGCGACCTATCTCCCGCGCCCGCGCCGCGCCTGACCTGCGTTTAGCGGGCTAAACGCGATCTGAAAGCGCCCGGACCAGGGGCTTCGAGAACCAGTGCTGGGCGAAGGGGTCGTCGTTGTACGGCTCGACCTCGACGTAGCCGAGACGCGCGTACAGGGCCCTCGCCTCGACAAGGTCGCTTCGGGTGTCGAGGCGCATGACGGTCGCACCGAGGTCGCGCGCGACGTCCTCGGCGGCGGCCACGAGCAACGCCGCGCCGCCCTGGCCCCTCGCTTCCGGCCGGAGGAAGACGCGGGTGAGCTCGGTGATCTCGGCCGCCGCGATCCGCACCCCGGCGCAACCGGCGAGCACCCCGTCGTGCCGCGCGAGGAGGAAGGCGCCGGTCGGCGGGACCAGGTCCCGGCTGTGGTGCTCCCCTTCGAGGTGGCCGTCGATCTCCTCGTCGGGAACGGGCCGCCGGTGGTAGCGCGTCGCGATGTCGACCATGTACTCGCGCAGGATGCGGACGGCGTCCGGATGGTCGACGGCGGCGAGTTCGAAGCTCCAGGTCATGCCTCCATCCTCGCGACCCTGGCCAGCGATTTTCCAGGGCCCCGACCTGCGTTTAGCCCCCTAAACGCGATCTGGGGCACCCGGGCAACCCTGGGCCGCCGGATCGCACTTAGGGGGCTAAACGCAGGTCAGGAGGGGGCCAGGCGGCCGGCGCAGGTGGCGACCTCACCGGGGCTGGACTTCTCCGTGGTGACGACGGCGCCGCCCACGGCGACCCGGCATTCGACGGCGCCTTCGCCCTGCCCCATCAGCTGGACGGTCGGCGGGGTGCCGGTGCTCTTCCACGTGAGCTCCTTGCGCCACGGCAGCGTCACCTGCAGCTCCTGGTGCACGAGCCCCAGCCCGTTCGAGTCGTAGACCACGGTCGCGGTCCCCGTCCCGACGAGCTCGTAGGCGATCCGCCAGTCGTTCGACACCGGTCGCGGCTGCGCCTGGCTCAGCGTCCGGGTGATCGTGCGGTCCGGCTCCCGCGAGGGCGCGGCGCCGGTCGGCTCGCCGACGACGGCCACCGTCTCGGCTCGCGGCTCCTCGCCCCCGTTGAGCAGCACCACACAGGTCGCGAGCGCGGCCACCACGATCCCCGCGATGGCGACGCGCCCGATCAGTTGTCTGTCGGCCATCGGTCTCCTCACCGAAGGCGCGGCGCGGCCCCGGGCCGGGGCCGCGCCGCGGCGGGGTCAGGACGGCAGCAGCCGGCCGGGAACGCCGTTCAGGGACTGGATGAGGCCCAGCACCGGGACACCGAGCGGCGCGAACGTCCAGATGTTGTCGAGGTCGCTCGTGTCCGGCTCGTCGACGACCACGACGTCGCTCGCGGTGTCCTGCGCGAGCGGGGTCGCGGCGAGCGCGGGGGCGGCCGAACCCAGTACGACGAGCCCGGCGAGCGCCGCGCCGACAAGTGTGCGGGCGAGGGTCTTCTTCATAAGATTCTCCTTTGCTGGTAACGGTTTCACGAAATCGGCGTGATGATGCCGTAGATCGGGGCGAGGAGGTCGGTGGGCACGGGGACGGTCGGTCCGAGCAGGCCGCCGAGGTCGAGTCCGGGGATCAGCCACACCGCCGGGTTGCCGCCGCCGGTCGCCAGACCCGGCACCGGGTCGGCCGAGGCGACCCCGCCCACCAGTCCGGACAGCGCGCCCGCCACGGCGAGCGGCAGCAGCACACGGGCCGCGATTCGCTTCATCTCTTCTCCCTTTTCCTTACCGCTGCTGGAATCGAGCGGAATCCTTCGGGCTTCTTCATCGGAGTACCGAGCTGACCGGCACGATCGTGCCGTCGGGGATCCATTGCCCCGCGTAGTTCCGGTCGGCGATCATGCCGACGGCGTGTGGTTCGCCGGGGTACATCGGCATGGCGTTGACCTGTGCCGCCGCGAAGATCTGGACGTCGCCGTTGATCGACGTCCACTGGTCTCCGAGCCAGTCGCGGAAGCCGCCGAGTGTGGGGCTTTCGCCGCCGAAGCCGTTACTCGCGGCGACGGCGAAACTCACGGCGACCTGCTCGCGCGGGTCGAACCTCAGTGGCAGCGAGGAACTCGCCACAGAGTTGACGATCGGTCCGTTCAGCAGCCAGGGCGCCAGATACAGACCGTATTGGTGCGTCGGTCCGAGCCGCTGCGACTCGGCGGCGCGGGTCATCACCGTGTAACCGCCCGCCCAGCCGGACACGACGACCAACGCGGTGTTCGGACCGGCTTCGGCTCGCACCGGAAGCCCGGTACGCGCGGCGGTGTCCCGGACGAGCTTGGCGGCGGCGACGCTGCGCGGCGACGTGTCGCCGACGAGAGTGAGCGCGGAAGGCTTGCGCCCGGACAGGAACTCGACGAGCTTGGTGAGCGATCCGCTGTCCTCTCGCGAGAGCGCGTCGGCCGGGCAGGAGGTGAGGACTTCGCGGCGGTCGGCGATCAGTCCGCCCAGCGCGGCAGAGGCGCACTCGGGCGCGTCCGCGTCCTCGATGGCGGGCCCCTGCTCGTCGCCGGCGTCGACCTCGATCGTCGTTTTCTGGTCGCCGCGGCTGATGATCAGGTCGCTGCGGCCCTTCGGCAGGTCCACCTCGGCCCAGCTGCCTTCGGCGCCGGGACGCACGATGGCCTTGCCGATCAGGCCGCCTTCGACGCCCGCGGACAGCTCGTCGCCGGCGCTCGCCGGGAAGTGGACGAGGTTCTTGCCGGGCCGCTGCGGGCTCACCAGCACCGGGAACTGACGATCACCGACGGAGACGTCAGCCAGCAGCGGGACACCGGGAATCGGGAGTTCGGCGGGCTTCGGAACGGCCGCGAGTGCGCTCCAGGCAACGAATCCGACCACGACGGCGGTCGCGCCGAATCGGTAAGCACGGGTGGGATCGTTGCCTGGCAAGAAGAATCCCGCGACGACGGTGACGGTGACCGGCAGCACGGCGATCACCAGCAACGTGACGCCGAAGAACGTCTCGTAGATCCTGCGGTCGAACCCGAGACCGGAGGAGAACAGCTGGACAGCGCCGGCGACGACGAGAAGCCCGCCCAGTGTCAGGGAAAGCGGGCCGAGCCGGAAGTTCGTCTGGCGCCACCGCTGGGCAGGCACCCAGACCGAGAGAATCGTGACGCCGAACCACAAAGCGGCAGCCGCGACGTAAACGGTGTCGATGGCGAACTCGACGCCGGACCGCCCGAGCGAGGTTTCGAGCACCACCAGCGCGGCGAGCGCGAGGGAGGTCCAGCGCCCGGCGGACGGCCACCGGACGAGGACCGGAATGGCCAGTGCCAGCAGGATGTGCACGATCAGCGCGATGACGTTGACGTCGACCGTGCCTGCCGAAACAGCGGCGAGCACGGCGGAAACCCCGCCGAGCGCGGCGATGGTGACGTACAGGCGTTTGGGCAGTTCGCCCACGAGGGGACGCAGAATCCCGGTGCCTGCGAGGAAAGCGGTCGCCAGCAGGAGTCCGAGCCGGAGCAGGACCAGGACGATGTCCGCTCCGGACGAACCCGAGCTCGCCGGTATGACGTGGTGATCCATGGGGACCTTCCGGAGCAGTCGGCGGAAGCCGTGGGCGGGGGGGCGGACCCGCCGCCCACGACCTTCCGCGCCGAACAGGGTTACTTGAGATCCGCGTCCGCTACGACGAACAGCTCGGAGTGCGGCTTGGCGTTGCCGAAGGACCCGTGCGGCCAGGTCTTCCGGTTGAAGTTGATCCCGACCTGTCCGGTGAACTCGTCCCGGAAGTGCTGGTCGACGGCGAGCTTCCCGTCCTCGCCGAGGTTCAGCAGGTTGACCTTGTGGTCACCGTCCAAACCGGACCGCGCGACGAAGTAGTTCGACACCGCGAGGTGCTGCGGCTTGTCGGTCTCGCGGTAGAAACCGTCGTCACCGAGCACGAAGTTGTCGTACGCGCCCCAGTGCGGGCCACCACCCGGCGTGCCGGGGTTGATCGCCGCGGCACCGACGACGGTCGGCAGGTCGCCGCCCCCGCCCTGCTGGGACTTCTCCTTCGTGTCGATCCGGCCCTGGATGTTCTCGACCTTGTCGCCCGCGGCGAGCAGCTTCTGGATGTCGAGGATGTACACCCCACCGGTGGTACCGGGGTCGTCCGGGCCGAGCGCGCCCTTGGAACGGCCGGTGATCGCGCGGTAGAGGTACTTGTCGTCCGGGCTGGTCTGGATCCAGCCACCGTTCGAACCGCCACCGTTGGAGTCGTTGTTCGGGTGGATCGCCTTGTTCGCGGCGCCGTCGTCGAACACCTGGATCCAATGCGGTTCCTTGGCCGTGATGTCCGGCGTGTAGAACACCGCGCCACCCTGCATGGTCTGGGCGAACGCGCCCTTGTGGCCGGGCAGGTTGGTCACCGTGGTCTCCATGACCGCGCGGCTTTCGGCGTGCAGCGGGTCCGCCGGGTCGGCGCGGGGGCCGTCCGGCAGGTAGGAAACCGCCTTCAGCTTCGGCTTGTTGCGATCGGAGATGTCCCAGGTCCGGACCGTCGGGCGCCGCAGGTACGGCGACGGCTGCTTCACCGGGTCGAGAATGATGTTGCGTGGTTCGGCGTAGTCACTGGTGACCAGGGTGTCGAGGTCCTCTCGGGCCTGGATGCCGTGCGGGTTGGCGCAGGTCGGCTTGTCCAGTTGCGGGAGGTTGTCGCAGAGCTTCTTGTTGTCGCCCTGCGGCGTGGCCGCCGGGGACTCGGAAAGCACCTGCGCGTTCTGGTCGAAGCGCACGACCTCGCCGGGGCTGCCGGCGAAACCGTTGCCCACCACCGTGGAACCGTTGGCGTAGGTGTGCGGTCCGGGAACGACCGGGCCGCCCATATACGTGCCGTAGGCCGTACCGTCCTTGAGCACCCAGTACGCGTCCGGCACCGAACCGCCGAGCGTCTGGGTCGGGAGACTGACACCTTTGAGCTTCAGCTGCGGCAACGCGGAGACGTCGAAGGCGTATGTCGCGGCGGCGAACAGCGCCCCCGCGTAGATCGTGTCGCCCTTGTGCCACACGTATTGCATGTGGTGCGGCTCGTTTTCGACGAGAGGACCGACGGTGGCGGTGTTGACCACCTTGCCGTAAGTCGGTGAGCCCTGTGTCGCGTCGATCACGGCCAGGAAGTCGGGACCGGGCAGCGCGTTCTTGATCTTGTTGAGGCCACCGCCGAGTGAACCCGGCAGATTCTTGATGTCCTTGACCAGGGTGTCGGCGATGTTCTCGTCACCGGCCCAGACGAGCAGCCACTTCTTGGGCTTGCCGTCGGCGCTCCGGGCGGACGCGGCGATGTCCGTGGACACCAGGTGGTTCTGGACCCAGTACTCCTTGCCGTCGGCCGCCTTCTTCGCGTCCTTGACGACCTGGACGTCGGCGTAGGCACTCGTGGTGGAGCCGGTATAGGTCACCGTGCCCACGGCGAGCGCCGCCGCCATGGCCCCTATCACCACTTTCCGCCACTTTTTTCGCAACCCAGGCGAGTTGGATAGCATTCTTTCTCCCTGTTTTCGCTATTCGAAGCGCCAGACAATTGGCACACCCTTCCCCTGATTTCGCGTAGGCGTCACCGACGCGGATCAGGGGAAAGCAATCAGCCGCCGGTTCGAGCAGGGAACCGTTGCGGCACAGCGTAAAGCGTCAACGCACGAAGAATGGGCGCCGCCGGTTCGGATGCGCGAATTCAGCGGCGACGTGACGAGCCGGAATAGTTCAGGAATCTGTACACAGCGCGCTTGCTTGCTGCCGCAAGTCAACGTGCCGACGCCACACCAAGGCGACTGGGGATTGCATGGGCGAAATACTCGTGTGAACCCGCCCAGGTGTCAATCCGGTGATCAAAGAATGGGAGGCACCACGACAGAGTGATTTTCTCACGATGCGGATGGACGAGTAGGCCGGACGAGTGGCGATATTCCGCGTGCTGGGAATTAGGCCACCTGGCGGCACTACTGCAGGTCACAACGGACCAGTAACCTACGTCCGCCGTACGCTACGCCGTTATGATTTCGTTACCTCACGTCGGGAACTCGCCCTTGGCACTGCACGATCGGCGGGTCTGCGAAGGGTCTCAAGGCGGTAAGACAAGCGCATGCCGAAGACGTTCCCAAGAGCGCTGGCCGTTGCCGCTCTCGCCGTACTCACCGCTTTTCCCGTACCCGCGCGGGCTTCCGAACAGAAGGCACCTGCCGAGTTCGTCGCCCTCTCCGACGTGGCGCCGACGATCCTGCACGAGATGCGGTACCGCGGGCAGCACAACTTCGTCGGCCGCCGGATCGACGGATACCTCCAGCCGCTGTGCCTCCTGACCCGCCAGGCCGCGGAGGGATTGCGCGGGGCCCAGCGGCAACTGCTGCCTCGGGGCTACACGCTCAAGGTGTACGACTGCTATCGGCCGCAGCGCGCGGTCGACCACTTCGTCCGGTGGGCCAAGGACCTCACCGACGAGAAGATGAAGGCGGAGTTCTATCCGAACGTCGCGAAGGACCGGCTGTTCACCGATGGGTACATCGCGGAGAAGTCGGGGCACAGCCGCGGGAGCACGGTGGACCTGACGATCGTGAAGCTGCCGCCGCGACCGCAGCGGCCCTACCGCCCGGGCGAGCCGCTGATGCCTTGCTTCGCGCCCGGGCGGTTTCCGGACAACATGGTCGACATGGGGACCGGGTACGACTGCTTCGACACGCTTTCGCACACCGCCGACCTGCGGATCACCGGCGAGGCGCGGGCGATCCGGCAACTGCTGACGAGCACGCTCGCGGCGGCGGGGTTCCGGAACCTGCCCGAGGAGTGGTGGCACTACACGCTCAACGGAGAGCCGTTCCCGGACACCTACTTCGACTTCCCCGTCTCCCGACACTCCCTGACCTGCCCCTGACCCTGCTCGCGGATCACGTTTAGAGGGCTAAACGCAGGTCAGCGGGGGTCTAGGCCAAGGGGCACCGGATCGCGTTTAGCGGGCTAAACGCGATCCGGCGAGGGGACAGGAGGATCGCGATTTGCCCGCGAAAGGCGATCCTGTGGGGTTCCGGCCGGCCGACGACAGATCGCGTTTAGCCCGCTAAACGCAGGTCGGCAGGGCGAGGGGCTCCCGGGCGACAGATCGCGATTAGGGGGCTAAACGCAGGTCAGCGGCGGGGGGAGCAGAGCGAGGGGTGAGCGGAGCGAGGGGTGAGGGTGGCAAAGCGAAGCGCCCCTGGCGGGGAGCCAGGGGCGCTTCGGGTGGAGCGGGGGTGGATCAGCGGAAGTCGCGGCCGAAGTCGTAGTCGTCCAGCGGAACCGCGGCACCCGGAGTGGAGCCGAAGACATCCGGGGTGTAGTAGCCGTCGTCGTAGGACGGGATCGCGTAAGCGGCGACCCGCGCCTCCTCGGTCGGCTGCACCTGGATGTTGCGGTACTTGTTGATCCCGGTACCGGCCGGGATCAGCTTACCGATGATCACGTTCTCCTTGAGGCCCACGAGCTTGTCCGAGCGGCCGTTGATGGCCGCGTCGGTCAGGACACGCGTGGTCTCCTGGAACGAGGCCGCCGACAGCCACGAGTCCGTGGTCAGCGAGGCCTTCGTGATCCCCATCAGCACCGGGCGACCCGAAGCCGGCTCGCCGCCTTCGGCGACCGACGCCCGGTTCTTCGCCTCGAACTTGGTCCGCTCGGGCAGCTCGCCCGGCAGGAAGTCCGTGGCACCGGAGTCGATGATCGTCACGCGGCGCAGCATCTGCCGCACGATGACCTCGATGTGCTTGTCGTGGATCGACACACCCTGCGCCCGGTACACCTTCTGGACCTCGTCCACCAGGTGCATCTGCGCCTCGCGCGGCCCCATGACCCGCAGGACCTCGTGCGGGTCCGGCGTGCCTTCGAGCAGCTGCTGACCGACGTTGACGCGGTCACCGTCGCCCAGCGGGCCGTTCGGGGTGTTCGCGAGCCGCTGACGCTTGGACAGCTTGTCGAAGACGATCTCTTCGCTGCCGTCGTCCGGGATCAGCGTGATCTTCCAGAACCGCTCGCTCTCCTCGATGCGCACACGGCCATCGACGTCCGCGATCGGCGCCTTGCCCTTCGGGACGCGGGCCTCGAACAGCTCCTGGACACGGGGCAGACCGGTCGTGATGTCGTCGCCGGCGACACCACCCTGGTGGAACGTACGCATCGTCAGCTGCGTACCCGGCTCACCGATCGACTGGGCCGCGACGATACCCACGGCCTCGCCGACGTCGACGAGCTGACCGGTCGCCATGGACCGGCCGTAGCAGGTGGCGCAGATACCGACGGCCGACTCGCAGGTCAGCACCGAACGCACCTTGACCTTGGCGATCCCGCTCGAGATGAGCTTGTCGATCGCCGGGTCGCCGATGTCGTCACCGGCGTTGAGCACGACGTTGCCCTTGGCGTCGACCGCGTCGGTCGCCAGGTTCCGCGCGTACACGCTGGTCTCGACGTGCTGGTCGCGCAGGACCTTGCCGTCGCCGATGTCCTCGCCGATCGGCATGTTGATCCCGCGGGTGGTGCCACAGTCGACCTCGCGGACGATGACGTCCTGCGACACGTCCACCAGACGACGGGTCAGGTAACCCGAGTCGGCGGTACGGAGCGCCGTGTCCGCCAGACCCTTACGGGCACCGTGCGTCGCGATGAAGTACTCCGCCACCGACAGGCCTTCACGGAAGTTGGCCTTGATCGGACGCGGGATGTACTCACCCTTCGGGTTCGACACCAGACCACGCATACCGGCCAGCGACCGGACCTGCGTCATGTTGCCCGCCGCGCCCGACTTCACGATCATCGCGATCGGGTTGTCGTCCGGCAGCGCCGTCTCCATGATCTTGTGGACCTCTTCGGTGGCCTGCGTCCACACCTTGACGAGCTCGTTGTTGCGCTCGGTGTGCGACAGCTGACCACGCTGGTACCGCTTCTCGACCTGGTCGGCCTTGCCTTCGTACTCGTCCAGAATGGCCTTCTTGCCCTTCGGGACCAGCACGTCGGAGATCGCGACCGTGACGCCCGAACGGGTCGCCCAGTAGAAACCGGCGTCCTTAAGGCGGTCCAGGGTCTGCGCGACCTGCGTCATCGAGTACCGCTCGGCGAGGTCGTTCACGATCAGGGCCTGACGCTTCTTCGGCATCGGCTCGTTGATGAACGGGTAGTCCGCCGGCAGCAGCTCGTTGAACAGCACACGGCCCAGGGTGGTCTCGGCCAGCCAGGCCTTGCCCGGCTCCCAGCCCTTTTCCGCGAGCGTCGCCTCGTCCGCCTTGGCGGGCTGACGATCGGTGATGCGGATCTTGACCGGAGCGTGCAGGCTCAGCGCCTTGCGGTCGTACGCCATGATCGCTTCGGCGGGCGAGGAGTACGCGTTTCCGGCACCCTCGGCCTTCTCGGCGAGACGGGTCAGGTGGAACAGACCGGTCACCATGTCCAGACGCGGCATGGCGAGCGGGCGGCCCGACGCCGGCGAAAGGATGTTGTTCGCCGACAGCATCAGGATGCGGGCCTCGGCCTGCGCCTCCGCGGACAGCGGGAGGTGCACGGCCATCTGGTCACCGTCGAAGTCCGCGTTGAACGCTTCACAGACCAGCGGGTGCAGCTGGATGGCCTTGCCTTCGACCAGCTGCGGCTCGAAGGCCTGGATACCGAGGCGGTGCAGGGTCGGTGCACGGTTCAGCATCACCGGGTGGCCGGTGATGACCTCTTCGAGCACGTCCCACACCTGCGGGCGTGAGCGTTCCACCATCCGCTTGGCGGACTTGATGTTCTGCGCGTGGTTCAGGTCGACCAGCCGCTTCATGACGAACGGCTTGAACAGCTCGAGCGCCATGTCCTTCGGCAGACCGCACTGGTGCAGCTTCAGCTGCGGGCCGACGATGATGACCGAACGGCCGGAGTAGTCGACTCGCTTGCCGAGCAGGTTCTGACGGAACCGGCCCTGCTTGCCCTTGAGCAGGTCGGACAGCGACTTCAGCGGGCGGTTACCGGGACCGGTGACCGGGCGGCCGCGGCGGCCGTTGTCGAACAGCGCGTCGACGGCCTCCTGCAGCATCCGCTTCTCGTTGTTGACGATGATCTCGGGCGCGCCGAGGTCGATCAGCCGCTTCAACCGGTTGTTCCGGTTGATGACCCGGCGGTAGAGGTCGTTCAGGTCGGAGGTGGCGAACCGGCCACCGTCGAGCTGGACCATCGGGCGCAGGTCCGGCGGGATCACCGGGACGGCGTCGAGCACCATGCCGCGCGGGTCGTTGCCGGTGGCCTGGAAAGCCGCGACGACCTTGAGCCGCTTCAGCGCGCGGAGCTTCTTCTGCCCCTTGCCGTTGCGGATGGTGTCGCGCAGGTTGTCGGCTTCGGCCGCGACGTCGAACTCGGTGGCCAGCTTCTGGATGGCCTCCGCGCCCATACCGCCGGTGAAGTACTCGCCGTAGCGGTCGATGAGCTCGCGGTAAAGCAGTTCGTCGGCGATCAGCTGACGGACGTCGAGCTTGGTGAAGGTCGTCCAGACCTCTTCGAGACGGTCCAGCTCGCGACCGGCGCGGTCACGCAGCTGACGCATCTCGCGCTCGCCGCCTTCCTTGACCTTGCGGCGGACGTCGGACTTGGCGCCCTCCGCCTCCAGCTCGGCCAGGTCGGCTTCCAGCTTCTGCGCCCGTGCCTCGATGTCCGCGTCACGCTTGGTCTCGAGGTTCTTGCGCTCGACGCCGATCTCGTTCTCGAGGGTCGGCAGGTCGGTGTGCCGCAGCTCGGTGTTCACACCGGTGATCACGTAGGCCGCGAAGTAGATGATCTTTTCGAGGTCCTTCGGCGCCAGGTCGAGCAGGTAGCCCAGGCGGGAAGGAACACCCTTGAAGTACCAGATGTGGGTGACGGGGGCGGCCAGCTCGATGTGGCCCATCCGCTCACGGCGCACCTTGGCGCGAGTGACCTCGACGCCACAGCGCTCGCAGATGATGCCCTTGAAGCGGACACGCTTGTACTTACCGCAGTAGCACTCCCAGTCCCGGGTCGGGCCGAAGATCTTCTCGCAGAAGAGGCCGTCCTTCTCGGGCTTGAGCGTCCGATAGTTGATGGTCTCCGGCTTCTTGACCTCACCGAAGGACCACTGACGAATGTCGTCGGCGGTAGCGAGGCCGATGCGGAGCTCATCGAAGAAGTTGACGTCCAGCACGTCTTTGCATCCCCTTGGGGTTGAGTCGACTAGAGGGGTTGGCGGTCGAGGCGGGACCCGCGGGAGGCAGGCCCCGCCTCGGACAGCCGTCAGTGCACGACGTCGTCCACCGAGGGCGACTCGTTGCGGGACAGGTTGATGCCGAGGTTGGCCGCGGCACGCTCGAGGTCCTCGTCGTCGGAGTCGCGCATCTCGATCGCGGCGCCGTCGCTGGACAGCACCTCGACGTTGAGGCAGAGCGACTGGAGCTCCTTCAGGAGCACCTTGAACGACTCGGGGATACCCGGCTCGGGGATGTTCTCCCCCTTGACGATCGCCTCGTACACCTTCACGCGGCCGACCACGTCGTCCGACTTGATGGTCAGGAGCTCCTGCAGGGTGTATGCGGCGCCGTACGCCTGCATCGCCCAGCACTCCATCTCACCGAAGCGCTGGCCACCGAACTGCGCCTTACCACCCAGCGGCTGCTGCGTGATCATCGAGTACGGACCGGTGGACCGGGCGTGGATCTTGTCGTCGACGAGGTGGTGCAGCTTCAGGATGTACATGTAGCCGACCGCGACCGGGTACGGGTACGGCTCGCCGGAGCGACCGTCCAGCAGCGTGGCCTTGCCGTTCTGCTTCACCATGCGCTCACCGTCGCGGTTCGGCTTGGTGGCACCGAGCAGGCCGGTCAGCTCGTCTTCCTTGGCACCGTCGAACACCGGGGTGGCGGTGTTCGTGCCGGGGTCGACGTCGTACAGCTCCTCGTTGAGGTTCTTCGCCCAGTCGGGGTTGCCCTCGATCTTCCAGCCCTGCGACGCCAGCCAACCCAGGTGAAGCTCCAGGACCTGGCCGATGTTCATACGACGCGGGACACCGTGGGTGTTCAGGATGATGTCGACGGGCGTGCCGTCCTCCATGAACGGCATGTCCTCGGCGGGGAGGATCTTGCCGATGACACCCTTGTTCCCGTGGCGGCCGGCGAGCTTGTCGCCCGGCTGGATCTTCCGCTTCTGGGCCACGTAGACGCGGACCAGTTCGTTGACGCCCGGGGGCAGCTCGTCGTCGTCCTCGCGCGAGAACACGCGGATGCCGATGACCTTGCCGGTCTCGCCGTGCGGCACCTTCAGCGAGGTGTCGCGGACTTCGCGGGCCTTCTCCCCGAAGATCGCGCGGAGCAGGCGCTCTTCCGGCGTCAGCTCGGTCTCGCCCTTGGGCGTGACCTTGCCGACCAGGATGTCGCCGTCGCGAACCTCGGCACCGATGCGGATGATGCCGCGCTCGTCGAGGTCGGCGAGGACCTCTTCGGAGACGTTCGGGATGTCCCGGGTGATCTCCTCGGCGCCCAGCTTGGTGTCGCGGGCGTCGATCTCGTGCTCCTCGATGTGGATCGACGTGAGCACGTCGTCCTGCACCAGGCGCTCCGAGAGGATGATCGCGTCCTCGTAGTTGTGGCCCTCCCACGGCATGACCGCGACGAGCAGGTTCTTGCCGAGCGCCATCTCACCGTTCTCGGTGGACGGGCCGTCGGCGATGACCTGACCCTGCTCGACCCGGTCGCCCTCGTTGACGATCGGGCGGTGGTTGAAGCAGGTGCCGTGGTTGGAGCGGCGGAACTTGTACAGTCCGTAGCTCTTCCGCGTGCCGTCGTCGTGCATGATCGTGATCAGGTCGGCCGAGAGCTCCTCGACGACACCGGACTGCTCGGCGACGAGCACGTCACCGGCGTCGACCGCGGCACGCAGCTCCACACCGGTGCCGACGTACGGCGCCTGGTTACGGAGCAGCGGAACGGCCTGACGCTGCATGTTCGCACCCATCAGGGCGCGGTTCGCGTCGTCGTGCTCGAGGAACGGGATCATCGCCGTCGCGACCGAGACCATCTGCCGCGGCGAGACGTCCATGTAGTCCACGTCGAGCGGGTCGATCAGCTCGACCTCGCCGCCCTTCTTACGGACCAGGACGCGGTCTTCGACGAAGGTGCCGTCGTCCGAGATCGGCGCGTTGGCCTGCGCCTTCACGAACCGGTCTTCTTCGTCCGCGGTGAGGTAGTCGACCTGGTCGGTGACCCGGCCCTCGACGACCTTGCGGTACGGGGTCTCGATGAAACCGAACGGGTTGACCCGCGCGTACGAGCAGAGCGAACCGATCAGGCCGATGTTCGGGCCTTCCGGCGTCTCGATCGGGCACATGCGGCCGTAGTGCGACGGGTGGACGTCACGGACCTCCATGCCGGCGCGCTCACGCGACAGACCACCGGGGCCGAGGGCGGACAGACGACGCTTGTGCGTCAGCCCCGACAGCGGGTTGTTCTGGTCCATGAACTGCGACAGCTGCGAAGTACCGAAGAACTCCTTGATCGCCGCCACGACGGGACGGATGTTGATCAGGGTCTGCGGCGTGATCGCCTCGACGTCCTGCGTGGTCATCCGCTCGCGGACGACGCGCTCCATCCGGGACAGACCCACCCGGATCTGGTTCTGGATGAGCTCGCCGACGGTGCGGAGACGACGGTTGCCGAAGTGGTCGATGTCGTCGGTCTCGACCGGGATGGTCTGGTCGCCGACGGTCACCTTGTCCTCGCCCGCGTGCAGCCGGACCAGGTACTCGATCGTCGAGACGATGTCCTCTTCGGTCAGCGTCCCGGTGTCGTACGGCGTGGTGAGGGCGAGCTTCTTGTTGACCTTGTAGCGGCCGACCTTGGCCAGGTCGTAGCGCTTCGGCTTGAAGAACAGGTTCTCCAGCAGCGTCTGCGCGCTCTCCTTGGTGGGGGGTTCGCCCGGGCGCAGCTTGCGGTAGATGTCGAGCAGCGCCTCGTCGGTGCCGGCGGTGTGGTCCTTCTCGAGGGTCGCGAGCAGCGTCTCCGAGAAGGAGAAACGCTCGCGGATCGCCTCGGTGGTCCAGCCCAGCGCCTTCAGCAACACGGTCACCGGCTGGCGGCGCTTGCGGTCGATACGGACACCGACGGTGTCGCGCTTGTCGACGTCGAACTCGAGCCAGGCACCCCGGCTCGGGATCACGCGGACGTTGAAGACGTCCTTGTCGGTGGTCTTGTCGACACTGCTGTCGAAGTACACACCGGGCGAACGGACCAGCTGCGACACGACGACACGCTCGGTGCCGTTGATGACGAAGGTGCCCTTGTCGGTCATCACCGGGAAGTCGCCCATGAAGACCGTCTGGCTCTTGATCTCGCCAGTGTTGTTGTTCACGAACTCGGCGGTCACGAACAGCGGGGCCGCGTACGTCATGTCCTTGTCCTTGCACTCCTCGACGGAGGCCTTGACCTCGTCGAAGCGCGGGTCGGAGAAGGAAAGCGACATGGATCCGGAGAAGTCTTCGATCGGCGAGATCTCGTTGAGGACCTCTTCCAGGCCGCCGACCGGGTTTTCTTCACCTTCTTCGACGCGGCGTTCGAACCACGCCTCGTCGCCGGTGAACCATTCGAATGACCTGATCTGCACGTCGAGCAGGTTCGGGGTGCTGAGCGGCTCGCGAATCTTTGCGAAGGAGACCCGCTTGGGGGCTCCCGGGATTCCCGTGGACTCCGAGCGAGATACAGCCGAGGTGGTCGCAGCAGTGGCCTGGTTCGCGGGAGAGACTGCCAAGATGCGTCCTTCCGGGGACAATGAGCGGTGAGCAGCCGCGTCAGCAACAGCTGATGCGGACTGTCAAGGGTGCCGTGTGCCCACTATCCTAACTACCGGCTCCGGGCAGCCTGAAAGAGGGCAGCGCAAAGAAGCAGTCTAGCCCGAACGTCACGGTATGTCCAGGGGGCGCTCCTGACGGGGCCCAGCCTGCGTCGCGACGTCTTCAGGTATGCCTCTCCTCGGTCTCCCCGGCTCGTCCCTCCCGCAAGGGCACCGCCGGTTCTCACCGTTGGCAGTAAGCGTGACCCCAAGCGGGCTCCCAGTCAAGATGCCGCGCGGTGGTCCCGCCGGTTGGCGCAGCGTCGAAGAGGTTCCGCGCGGGGACCTTCACAGGACGATCATCCGGTGACCTGCGAGTACCCGCAGGTGACGGCGCTGGGCCGCCGACCTGCGTTTAGCGGGCTAATCGCGAAGTCGCCGCGGTCTGTGCAGGAGGGGCACCAGGCCGGGGCCCAGGGATCCCGGAGGTTCCGGGGCGTGGGGCCGCTGTGACCGGTGGGCCGATTGATGCGGTACACAGAAAGGGCCACCGGATCGCGTTTAGCCCGCTAAACGCGATCCGGTCAACGCTGCGAAACAGGCCCCAGGAGCGGGCAGGGGCCCGAGTCCGCCCCGTCGACGGTTCTGCGGCCGGAGGCCGAGCTGCGGCTCGCTGCGGCGCAGAGCCCCGTGCCGGAAGACCTCCGTCCGCTCCCGCAGTGCGTGACCCCAGGTCAGGACGCCCACGTGTCGCGTTTAGCGGGCTAAACGCGACGCGCAGGCACCCAGCGCACCAGATCGCGATTAGGGGGCTAAACGCAGGTCGGGGGCTACTTGGAGGGGGCCGGAGAGGCGGGGTCCGTGGGGTTGGGCGGAGCGGCGTAGGTGTTCATCGCCGTGATCTTCCACTTGTCGCCCTGGAGTTCGGCGTTCAGGTGCAGTTGCGCGCTCCCGGCGGTGGTCTTGTTCGTGTCGGCCCGCGTCGAGCTCTGGTCGACGAACACCATCACGTCGGCCCGGTCGCCCTCCAGCCGGATGACGGCGCTGCGCGTGACCTTGCACGTCACGACCATCTTCTGCTGCGGCGCCAGCCGCTTGACCTCGCCCATCAGCAGGTTGTACTTCGCCCGGACCTCGTCGTTGACCAGCAGGTCGCCCGCCGCGGTCTCGGTTTTCGCGATGTTGTTGTAGTCGTACGAGAACAGCGCTTCGGTCGCCTTCGCGACCTGGTCCTTGACCTGCGCGGTCTTCGCGACGTCCAGCAGTGCCGTGTTGTCCGTCGAACTCGACACGTCGTCGGCCTGGATCTTGAAGAGCACCGCGGTCGCGGCCAGGAGCAGGCCGACGACGACCAGTGCGCCCGCCAGGATCAGCTGCCTGGAGCCCGGCTTTTTCACCTTCGCCGGCTTCGCCTCGGGATCGGACTCCGACTCGGAAGAAGCGACCTCGGCCTCGGCCTCTTCGATGTCGTCCGGCTTCGCCTCGACGGCCGCGCGGGTCTTCGCTCGCGGACTCGGCTTCGCGACGACCTCGTCTTCGGGGGCCCCAGTGCTCTCAGGCGCCTCTTCGACCTCTACCGGCGTCTCAGGGGCCACCTCGGTCTCAGCAGCCTCAGGAGCCTCAATCTCGGGGGCCGGATCAACCGGAGCGGCCGCCGGACGCGGAGCGGGCCGCGGCGAGGGGCGCCGAACCGGAGCCGGCGTCTCGTCGACCTCAGGAGCCGAAGGCGCCGAAGGAGCGGGGGGAACCGAAGGAGCAGCAGGAGCCACGTCGACAGCGTCGGCAGGGGACGCGCCGGGCCGGCGCAGACCGGCCACCTTGGGGCGGCGCACCGGCGGGGTGCTGCGAGGAGGCTGGCGACGGGAGGGGGGCACTACGGGCTCCGTTCTAGTGACGCTTACTGGCCGGCCGCGACGAGGGGCACGTTGTCGATCCCGGACAGCTTCCACTCGTCGCCGACCCGGGTCATCGAGACCTCCAGTCGCAGCGCCTTGGAACTCGCCTTGTCGCCCTGGGTGACCTGGGTGGTGATGGCGGCGAGGAAGCTCGCCTTGCCCTCGTGGTCGTCGAGTTCCTCGACGGCGATGTCCTGGATCGTGGTCGCGACCTTGGTCTTCGCGTCGCCGAGCGCCTTGCGGTAGGTCGGCTCCAGCTGGGCCAGCTGCTGGCTCATCTTGTCGTCGGAGACGGCCTTCTGCCGGTTGAAGAACTCGTCGAGGTTCTGGAAGTCGACCTCGGTGTACGCCTTGATCGCGGTGCCGCCCGCCTTGACCACGTCGTCCCGCGAACGCGCGAGGTCGGCGTTGTCGTCGGAGGCGGCCACCGCCCACATCGCACCGAAGATCGCGGCGGCGATGAACGCCGCCAACGCGAACGCCGCCGCGCCGAGGACCAGGGTCCGCGATCGAGAAGAACTCATGACACTCCAGGGTAGGTAAGCGGTCTCGGGCTCAGCCGGGCAGGCCCAGCAGCGCGCCGAGGCTGGCCAGGCTGACACCCGGGCTCTGCAGGACGCTGGGCATGCCCTGCGCCGCCCGCAGGGAGGCCAGCTCCTCGGCCGACCGGCCCGCGTTCGCGGCGACTTCGCCCTGCGACGGGATCTGCGGGACCCCGTTGTACGGCACGTTCTGCGAACCGCGCACGTTGATCGGGCTGCCCTTCGGCTCGGCGCAGTACGCGTCGTCCTTCGGCGGCCGAACCGAGGTGTCGGTGCCTTCGCGGTACTTGTCGAGGCCGACGTAGCCCTTGGTGCACGAGGGCGGGTTGAACAGGTTGAGCGCGAGGCCCAGGTGCGCGGTGCCGTCCTTGGCGACGCTGTTCGCGCCGGCGGCCAGCAGCGGGTAGGTCACCAGGCCCTGCTCCAGTCCGTCGAGCCGGGTCACCAGCAGATTCGACGTGGTGAGCAGGTTCGCGGTCAGCGCGCCCAGCCCCGGCCCCGCTTCCGCCAGCACCTCGCTGATCTGGGTCGCCACCTGCGGGGTGACCCCGATGAGCTTCCGGATGTCGGCGTCGGAGTTCTTCAGCGTGCCGGACAGTTTGTTCAGGTCCGCGCTGAACGACTTCATCGAGCTCGCCATGTCGTTCTGCGTGTCGAGGACCTGCCCGCCCTTTTCCAGCAGCTGGATGGTCTGTGGCAGGTACTCCTGCGCCGTCGTGGTGAAGCTGCGCGCGGTGTCGAGCAGCGTCTGCAGATCCGGGCCGGTGCCGTTGAAGGCGTTGTACGACTCGTCGACGACCTTGCGCAGGGAGTCCGTCGGCACCGAAGCCGCGAGGCTGTCGAGGTCGCCGATGAGCTGCTCGGTGGGCACCGGCGTCTTGACCCTGTCGGCCGGGATGACCGAACCCGGCTTCAGGAACGGCCCCTTCTCGCTCTTGGGCCGCAGGTCGACGAACTGCTCGCCGACCGCGGACCGGTTCGCGACCACGGCGTCCAGATCGGCGGGCACCTGCGGGGCGTCCGGCGCGAGGTCGAGGTCGACTTCCAGTCCTGCCTTGGTGAGGCGCAGTTCGCCGACGCGGCCGATGTTGAAGCCGCGGTAGGTGACTTCGGCGTTCTGGAAGATGCCACCCGACTGCTTGAGTTCGAGCTTCACCGTGTAGCCCTCGTCGCCGAAGACCTGGCCGAGACCGGCGAACCGGATCAGCGCGTACACGATCGCGACGATGGAAATGATCGCGAAGGCGACCAGCTGGAGCTTCGTCCTACGGATCAGCATCAGCCCGCACCTCCCGAGAGCAGGCCGAAGATGCCGGCGGGTCCGGTCTGTTGCGGCCGTCCGCCGCCCTGTGTCGTGCCCGTTGGGCCGCTCACGGGCGAGGAGCCGACGCTGTCGGGGATCGGCAGCGGCGGGTTCACGCCCGGGCCCTCGGTCCCGCCGGTCAGCCCCGGCACCGGGATGACGTCCTGGAGCGGGTTCTGCCGGCTGCGGCCGAGGTTCGCGAGGATCTCCTTGAGGTTCAGGTCGACCTTCGCGAACAGGTTGAAGTAGTCGCCCTTGACGCCGTCGTAGGAAGCGTCGCTGAACGGGAAGGTCAGCAGGATCTCGAGGGCCTTGGGCAGATCCGCCCCGGTTTCGCCGAGCTTCCGCAGTGTCGGCTGCAGTGCCTTGAGGTCCGCGACGAGGTCTTCCTTGCTCTTGTTCACCGTGTCGATGGCGACGCCGGAGAGGTTGTCGAGCGCGTTGAGCATGGTCACCAGCTGGCCGCGCTGCTGCTCCAGCAGACCGAGGCCGGGGCCGAGGTTGTCGACCGCGCCGACCAGCTTGTCCTTCTGGCCGTTCAGCGTGGTGGAGAGCCGGTTCAGCCCGTCGAGCGCCCGCGTGATGTTGGCGGACTGCTTGTCCAGGTTCGTCACCAGCTGGTTGGTGTTGTTCAGCAGCGCCTTGAGTTCCGGCGACCGGCCGCTCGTGGCGTTGTTGAGTTCCTTGGTGATGGTGTTGAGCTGCTCCACGCCACCGCCGTTGAGCAGCAGCGAAAGCGCACCGAGGAGCTCCTCGACCTCGACGCTGCGGTTCGTGCGGGCCAGCGGGATCACCGCGTTGTCGGCGAGTTTGCCCTGGCCGTCGGCGGGCGCGGCCAGTTCGACGTACTTCTCACCGAGGAGGCTCGACTGCCGCACGTTGGCCAGCGCGTTCGCCGGCAATTTCACGTCGCCGTTGACCCGCAGGGTGACCTCGGCGTTCCAGCCGTCCTGGGTCAGCCCGATCGCCTCGACGCGGCCGATGGACACCTCGTTGACCTTCACCCCGGCCTGCGGGGTCAGGTCGAGCACGTCCCGGAACTGCACCTTGACCGTGTACGGGTGGTCGCCGAGTTCGGCGCCACCGGGCAGCGGGATGTCGTAGATGCCGCTGAACCCGCAGCCGCTCAACGTCAGGGCGGCGACGGTTCCGCAGGCCACCAGAGCGAGTTTCCGCATCATTTCGCCGCCGATCCGTAGAGCTGACCCGCGATGGGCAGCGGAAGCGGCGGCAGCTGGCCTGCCTGCGAAGACTGGATCACCTGCGCGATCGAGGGCAGCGGCACCAGCTTGTCCACCAGCCCGGCGATCCCCTTGCACGCGTCGCCGAGCACGTCGAGCGCGTCCGGGGTCTGCTTGAGCAGGTTGCACACCATCACCAGTGGCGGCTGGGTGAGCTCGTTGAGGTTGGCCCGCGCGTCGAGCGTGCCCGACGAGGCGTTGTAGGTGTTGACCAGGTTCCCGAGGCCGACCGGGGCGACGTCGAGGATCTCGGCGAGCGCGCCGCGCTGGTCGACGAGCACCCTGGTCACGCTAGCCAGCTTGTCCACATTGGACTTGAGCCGGTCGCGGTTCTTCTCGATGAAGCCCTGCACCGCGGTGAGCGTGTCGGACAGCTGTTTCACCGTGGCCGCGAGGTTTTCCCGCTCGCCCGCGAGGAATCCGCTGACATCGGCGAGCTGCCGCTCGAAGTCGCGGACCTGTGAGTCGCTGTTCACCAGCGTCTGGGAGAAGGAGCCGAGGTTCTCCACGGTCTTGAACAGGTCGCCGGAGTTACCGGACAACGTGCCCGCGGCCTGGCCCAGTTTGGTGATCGTGTCGTGCAGCGCCTGCCCGTTGCCGTCGAAGTTCTTCGCGGCGGTGTCGAGCAGGTTCGACAGCGAACCGTTCTTGTTGGCGCCGTTGGGGCCGAGCGACTTGCTGACCCGGGAAAGGCTGGCGGCGAGTTCGTCGACCTCGAGGGGGACTTCGGTGCGGTCGAGACCGATGACGGCGCCGTCATCGATCCGCGCACCGCCCTTGTAGGCCGGGGCGAGCTGCACGTAGCGGTCGCTGACCAGCGACGGCGACACGATGATCGCCTTCGCGTCCGCGGGCACCGCCACCGAACGGTCGTATTCGAGTTCGACGCGGACCTGGTTGCCCATCGGCTGGATCTTGGTGATGGTGCCCATGTCGACGCCGAGCATGCGGACGCTGTTGCCCTCGTAGAGGCCGACGGCACCGGCGAAGTAGGCGGTCAGGTGGTTGCGGCCGGCGTCCTTGAGCGTCCACCACAGCGCGCCGGCGACGACCAGTGCGAGCACGATCGCGATGGTGAAGCCGCGGGCGAGGCCTGCTCCGAGACGGGTACTCATTTTTCGTAGCACCCCTTCTCGTTGATCGGCCCGAACGACGGGAGCACCAGGCCGCAGATGTAGTTGTCGAACCAGCGGCCGTTGCCGATCGTGTTGGTGAACACCCGGATGAACGGCGCGAACCGCGCGACGCCCTGGCCGAGGGCTTCCTGGTTGCGCTGCAGCATCGAGGTCAGCTGGTCGAGCTGGGTGAGCACCGGGTCGAGCTGCGCGTCGTTGTCGTCGACCAGGCCCTTCAGCTGGGTGGCGAGGTTGCGCGAACCGTCCAGCAGCGCGGAGATCGCGTCCTTGCGGCGCGCCACCTCCCCGAGGAGCTTGTTGCCGTCGGCGAGCAGCTTCTGGAACTCGGCGTCCCGGTCGACCAGGGTCTGCGAGACCTGCCGAGTGTTCGCGAGGAGCGTCGAAAGCTGCGAGTCCCGCGAAGCGATGGTGTCCGAGAGGCGCGAAAGGCCGTTCAGTGCGCCCTTCACGTCGGCCGGGGTGTCGGCGAAGGTCTCCGAGATGACGTCGAAGCTCTTCGCCAGCTGCGTGGTGTCGATGTCGTCGACGGTCCGCGACAGCCCGCGGAACGCGTCGACGACGTCGAACGGCGACATCGTCCGGTCACGCGGGATGGTCACGCCCGGGTCCAGGGTGCGCTGCCCCTGCGGGTCCAGCGCCAGGTACTTCTGGCCGAGCACGGTCTTGATCTTGATCGCCGCGCTGGTCTTGTCGCCCAGCCAGGCGTCCTTGACCTTGAAGGAGATCCGGACCTTGTCGCCGTCGAGCTTGATCTCGGAGACCTTGCCGACCTTCACCCCGGCGACGCGGACGTCGTTGTCCTCCTGCAAGCCCGAAGTCTCGGAGAAGTCCGCGCTGTAGGTCGTGCCGCCGCCGATCACCGGCAGGTCTTCGGAGTTGAGCGCGGCGAGGAAACCGAGCAGCAGCACCGAAATGCCGACCAGCGCGATCGGGATCGGATTGCGTTTCTGGAACGACTTCATGCCGTGCACCTCGCCCGGTTGACCGGCAACAGCGGCAGGTTGATCGGTTCGTTGATCAGCGGAGGCAGGGCGACGGCTCCTGTCAGCTCACAGGCGAAGAAGTTGAACCAGGAGCCGTAGTCGGCGGTGCGGGTCAGCGCGGTCACCTTCTGCGGCAGGAACTGGATGAAGTGCTCGATGATCGGCTGGCTGTCGTTGAGGTTCTTCGTCAGCGTGCCGAGCGCGGCGATGTCCTGCTTGAGCGGCTCGCGGGCCTCTCCGAGCAGCCCGGACGTCGTCTGCGCGAGCGTCCCGAGCGAATCGATGGCGTCACCGATCGGCTCGCGGTCCGCCGCGAGCCCGGAGACCAGCTGCTGCAGCTTGACGATCAGGTCGTTCAGCTGCGGCGTATGCGCGTTGACCGTTTCGAGCACCGAGTTCAGGTTGTCGATGACCTCACCGATCACCTGGTCCTTGTCGGAGATCGTGGTCGCCAGCGACGCGGTGTGCTGCAACAGGCTTTCGATCGTGCCGCCCTCACCCTGCAGGACCTGGATGACCTCGTAGGACAGCTTGTTGATGTCGTCCGGGTCGAGCGCGGTGAACAGCGGCTTGAACCCGTTGAACAGCTGCGTCAGGTCGAGTGCCGGGGTGGTCCGCTCCAGCGGTATGTTCCCGCCGGGTGCCAGCGTCTTGCCGGAGGAGTCGGTGCCCTGCCCGAGCGAGAGGTAGCGCTGGCCGACCAGGTTCCGGAACTTGATCTGCGCGGTCACCCCGGCGGGCAGTTTGCGGCCGGCGTCCACCTCGAACTCGATCTCGGCCTGGCGCCGGTCGACGATGCGGACGTCCTTGACCTGCCCGACCCGGACGCCGGCGATGCGGACGTCGTCGTTGGGCAGCACGAGGGTCGCGTCGCTGAAACGTGCCTTGTAGGCATTGGTGCTGGTGGTGTCGATGTTGGCGATGCTGATCCCGAGGATCGTCGTGAACAGCACGGTGACCACGACGAAGGCGCAGAGTTTGAGCAGCGGTGCGAGCAAACCCCTCACTGAACATGCACCTCCGCTCCCCGGTAGAGCGGACCGACGAGCAGCGAGCCCCAGCCGGGCACGTCCGAGGCGGACATGCCGACCTGCGGGGCGACCAGCTGCGCGAGGAAGTCCGATTCCGACGTGCTGTTGGTCGGGTTGCCGGCGGGCGCGCCGCCGCCGTTGCCGTTGTAGCCGCCGTAGTTCGCGAAGTTATTGGACGGCGAGAGACCGTCGTTGGTCGATCGGGCGGGTGCCTTGTGCGTGGTGCCGTCCTGGATCGGGCCGTCCGGCGGATCCTGCGGGAACGGGTCCGGGAACTGCTTCAGGTCGTAGCAGCGCGGACCGCGTTTGTCCTCGAACTTCGGCTCGTCCTTGCCGGGCAGGTACGGGCCGCGATTGACGGTGATCTCGATGGTCGCGTGCAGGCCAGGCCGGTTGGTGCCCTTGCCCAGCGCCTGGTCGATCTTCGGCAGGACATCGGCCATCTGCCCGATCACGCACGGGTACTCGGGCGCGTATTTCGCCAGCAGTTCC
This sequence comes from Amycolatopsis sp. cmx-4-19, assembly GCA_049998115.1. Taxonomy (GTDB): domain Bacteria; phylum Actinomycetota; class Actinomycetes; order Mycobacteriales; family Pseudonocardiaceae; genus Amycolatopsis. The sequence goes on from JAEBEO010000005.1 coordinate 306,439, forward strand.
GCCGTGGGGCGGGCGCTGTCGGCCAGGCGGATGAGGTTGTCCCCGTTGTTCCGCAGGAAGGTCAACAGGTCGACCGAGGCCTGGGTGACGCTGCCGTAGAGGTTCTGCAGGTTCAGCTTCTGGTCGACGACGGTCCGCGTCGTGGTGCTCAGGTTGTCCAGGGTCTGCACCAGATCCGGGGCGACGGCACTGAAGTTGTCCGAGAACTCCGCGAGCTCCTTGAGGTTCTGCTGGAGCCGGGGTTCGTGCGGGTTCAGGTCGCCGACGTAGGTGCCGAGCTGCGCGAGGGTGTCGCCGAGCTGGCCGCCGCGGCCGTTGAGCGCGGAGGAGATCGCCGAAAGCGTGCTCGACAGCTTCTGCGGCTGGACGGCCTGGAGAACCGGCATCAGATGAGCGAAGGCCTGCTCGAGCTCGACCGCGCTGGACGTGCGGTCCTGGGTGATCACGTCGCCCTCCGAGATCGTCCTCGACGACGGCGCGTCCGGGATCTCGAGGGAAACGAAGCGCTCACCGAACAACGTCTTCGGCAGGAATCGCGCGGAAACATTCTGCGGGATCAGTTTCGCCGACTCCGGATTCAACGCGAGCGTGAGTTCGGCGCCGTCCGGCGTCGCGGCGATGTCCTTCACCGAACCGACGATGAGCCCGCGGACCTTCACGTCGGACTGCTTCAGCAACTGGTTCCCGATGCTGCTCGACTGGAGCTTCACACTCACCACGGAGGTGAACGCCTTTTCGTACAGCGCGATGCTCAACGCCACTCCGCCGATGAGCACGGCGACCAAGAGCAGACCCAGCAGCCTGCGCCGGACTGTCGCGATCATCCTGCGATCCTCACCGTGACGTCGGTTCCCCAGATCGCGAAACCGATGAAGAAGTTCATGACGGACACCGTGACGATGCTCAGCCGGACCGCCTTGCCGACGGCCACCCCGACACCGGCGGGGCCACCGGTGGCCCGGTAACCGAAATAGCAATGGGACAGGATGATCAAAACGCTGAACAACAGCACCTTGATGAACGAATAGAGCACATCCTGTGGAGGTAGGAAAAGGTCGAAGTAATGGTCGTAGGTACCCGCCGACTGGTTGTAGATGTAGATAACGACCAACCGGGACGCGAGATACGAACTCAGCAGCCCGATGACGTACAGCGGGATGACCGCGACGAAACCGGCGATGATCCGCGTGGTCACCAGGTACGGCAGGCTCGGCACACCCATGACCTCGAGCGCGTCGATCTCCTCGGAGATCCGCATCGCGCCCAGCTGGGCGGTGAACCCGGCACCGACGGTCGCCGAAAGCGCGAGGCCCGCCACCAGCGGCGCGATCTCACGGGTGTTGAAGAAGGCGGTCAGGAAGCCGGTGAACGCCGACGTGCCGATCGAGTTCAACGCCGAGTAGCCCTGCAGACCGACGAGCACACCGGTGAACAACGTCAGGCCGACCATCACGCCGACCGTGCCGCCGATGACCGCGAGCGAACCGGAACCGAAGCTCACCTCGGCCAGCAGCCGCAGGACCTCTTTCATGTAGCGGCGCAACGTCCGCGGCGTCCACAGCAAAGCGCGGCCGTAGAAGGACATCTGGTCGCCGAGGTTGTCCAGTGTCTGCAAAGGACGGTTGGCGACCCGCTTGGCGCCTTGGAGGAAGGTCATGCGTCAGTCCAGCTTTCCGGGCACGATCTGCAGGTAGATCAGCGTGATCACGAAGTTCACCACGAACAGCATGAGGAACGTGATGACCACCGCCTGGTTCACCGCGTCCCCGACACCCTTCGGGCCGCCGGACGGGTTCAGTCCCCGGTAAGAGGCGACGACAGCGGCGATGAAGCCGAAGATCAAGGCCTTCAGCTCACCGACCCAAAGGTCCGGAAGCTGCGCCAGCGCGGAGAAACTCGCCAGGTACGCGCCCGGCGTCCCGCCCTGGAGGACGACGTTGAAGAAGTAGCCGCCGAGCACGCCGATGACGCTCACCATGCCGTTGAGCAGGAGCGCCACCAGCATCATCGCGAGCACACGCGGCACGATCAGCCGCTGCACCGCGGAGACGCCGAGGACCTCCATGGCGTCGATCTCTTCGCGGATCGTGCGGGCGCCGATGTCTGCGCAGACCGCGCTACCGCCCGCGCCCGCCACCAACAGCGCGGTGACCAGCGGGCTGGCCTGCTGCACGGTGGCGAGCACCGACCCGGCACCCGTGTAGGACTGGGCGCCGAGCTGGCGGGCGAGCGAACCGAACTGCAGCGAGATGACCGCGCCGAACGGGATCGCGACGAGCGCCGTCGGCAGGATCGTGACGCTCGCGATGAACCAGGCCTGCTGGATGAACTCCCGCAGCTGGAACGGGCGCTGGAAGATGCCACGAACGATGTCGAGGCCGAGAGCGAACAGGTTCCCGGTCTCGCGCAGCATGCCGATACCGGGGATCTTCGCCGATGAAGCGGGAGAGCTCACGCGCCACCTGACCCCGGATCATGCGGCCGCATGCGGTGGTTGCCCGGTCTCCCCGGATGCGGGATGGAGGCGACCTGGTCGTCGGGCAGCTGGCCTTGGTGGTGGCTCGGGACCGGACCGTCGCCCGGGTTCGCGCGGTGCCCGGCGGTGGCGAGCCGCTGCGGGCGGACGCCGTAGCGCTGCTGCTCCTCGGGCGAGAGCGACTCGATGATGCTCTGCTGCGCCTCGGGCGGCAGACCGGACAGGATCTGCATGACACGGTCCTTGCGGCGGACCGCGCCCATCCGGGTCGGCACGCCGGGTGTCGGCTGCATCTGCGGCGGCACCCCGCTGACGTCCTCGACCCCGCCCGCGTGGTGACCGGCCTCGAACATCGCCCGCTCGGCGGCCATCTGCGCGGAGTCCTTCTCCTCGCTCATGCCGATGGGGCCTTCCATCTTGCCGTTGAGGAACTGCTTGACGACCGGCTCCTCGCTGGTCAGCAGCACCTCGCGCGGGCCGAACATGACCAGTTCCTTGCGGAACAGCATGCCCAGGTTGTCCGGCACGGTGCGGGCGAGGTTGATGTTGTGCGTGACGATCAGGAACGTCGCGTCGATCTGCGCGTTGACGTCGAGGAAGAGCTGGGAGATGTAGGTGGTGCGGACCGGGTCGAGGCCGGAGTCCGGCTCGTCGACCAGGATGATCTGCGGGTCGAGCACCAAGGCGCGGGCGAGGCCGGCGCGCTTGCGCATACCACCGGAGATCTCGCCGGGGAGCTTCTTGTCTGCGCCGTTGAGACCGGTCATCTCGAGCTTCTCGAGGACGATCCGGCGGACCTCGGTCTCCGACTTCTTCGTGTGCTCGCGCAGGGGGAACGCCACGTTGTCGTAGAGGTTCATCGAGCCGAACAGCGCGCCGTCCTGGAAGAGGACACCGAAGAGCTTCCGGACTTCGTAGAGCTGGTGTTCGGAGCACGTCACGATGTCGACGCCGTTGATCATGCAGCGGCCGCGGTCCGGCTTGAGCAGACCGATCATCGACTTCAAGAAGACGGACTTACCGGTTCCGGACGGGCCGAGCATCGCCGAAACCTCGCCCGGAGGCAGGGTCAGCGTGACGTCCCGCCAGATGGCCTGCTTACCGAAGGACTTCGTCAGACCTTCGATGACCACCTCGGCACCCATCGCACCTCCAGGAGCTGTTCCGCGTCGTCGCGCACTGCCTTCCCGCGCCACTGGCCCGGGAGAGACGCATGCGTCCGCGCAGCGATACCCGCGTCAACCAGGTGCAACGAGCTGAGTGCGAACAGGTTACTCACCAGTTTTCTTTCCTGGCCAGACCCGCCGGTAACTTTTCGTGCCGTCCGCCACCGGCCCACGCGCCGCTTGCCGCACCGTAGTGCACGTCACCCCGAGGCGCAGATCCACAACTCGCCTCCTCCCCCCGCTGCGCGCTCCGACGCGTCGCGTTTAGCCCGCTAAACGCAGGTCAGCACCCCTGCGCCCGGCCCCCTCGCCTGGCGGCCCCGGATCGCGTTTAGCGGGCTAAACGCGATCGGTGGGCGCAAAGCGAAAGGGCGGGCATCCGTGCTGGATGTCCGCCCTTTCGGCGATGCTGCGGTAGGCGCTGACGCGCCCGGGATCACTTGATGGTGATCTTGGCGCCCGCGGCCTCGAGCTTCTCCTTGGCGGCCTCGGCGGCCTCCTTGTCGACCTTCTCCAGAAGGGCCTTGGGAGCGGCCTCGACCAGCTCCTTGGCCTCCTTCAGGCCCAGGCCCGAGACGACCTCACGGACGACCTTGATGACCTGGATCTTCTTCTCGCCGGCCGACTCGAGGACGACGTCGAACTCGTCCTGCTCCTCGACGGCGGCCGGGGCGGCACCGGCCGGGCCGGCGGCGACGACGGCAGCCGGGGCGGCCGCGGTCACGTCGAAGGTGGTCTCGAATTCCTTGACGAACTCGGACAGCTCAAGAAGGGTGAGCTCCTTGAAGGCGTCGATCAGGTCCGCGGTGCTCAGCTTCGCCATGGTGGCTTTCCTCTCTGAAACGAACTGAAAAACGTTCGGGGTGGGGGTTGTTCAGCTCTCGGCGGGTGCTTCGGCTGCTTCGGTACCGGCGTTGCGCTGCTTGTCCTCCAGCGCGGCAGCCAGGCGAGCGACCTGGGACGCCGGCGCCTGGAACAGCGCGGCGGCCTGGGACAGCTTCGCCTTGAACGCGCCCGCCGCCTTGGCGAGCAGGACCTCGCGGCTGTCGAGATCGGCGATCGTGTTGATCTCGTCCACGGACAGCGTCTTGCCGTCCATGAAGCCGCCCTTGATCACAAGCGCGTTGTTGTCCTTCGCGAAGTCGCGAAGCGCCTTCGCGGCGTCAACAGCTTCACCTTCGACGAAGGCGATGGCGGTCGGGCCGACGAACAGGTCTTCAAGGCCCTCGATGCCCGCGTCCGTGGCGGCACGCTTGACGAGGGTGTTCTTCGCGACCCGGTACTTGGCACTGGTGCCGAGAGCGCGGCGCAGCTGGGACAGCTGGGACACGGAGAGGCCGGTGTACTGGGTAACGACTGTGGCCGAGCTGCTGCGGAAGCTCTCCGCGATCTCGGCGACGGCCGCCTCCTTGTCGGGCTTCGCCATGGTCGCCTCCTCTCTTGGCTAGTGATCCACTGGCCTTGAGAGCCCTGAAACGACGAAACGCCCCAGCGCAGACAGGCGCGGGGCGTCAGGGCACACGACAGAATGCGTCGCGAGCGAGCCTCGTTCCTCCTGCGCGGGTCGCCCGCCCTAGCGGGGCCTTCGTTCTCCAGGCCAGATGACCGGAGAAGACCAGCGGTCTTCGGTAGAACCTCGACCAGGATACGTGCCACCCCCCGGCCTCCTCACGCACCCCCCTCGGATCGCGTTTAGCGGGCTAAACGCGACCGGCGGAGTGCGACGGCGGCCTCGCGGGGCATCATGGTGACGTGGCGGAGCAGCGTGATGACGGAAAGCCGGGCGGCGAGCCCGGCACGGACATCGAGCCCAAGGCGGGAGGTCGGCCCGCGCCCCAGCTGGACAACGAGCAACTGCGCCAGTTCCAGCAGTTTCAGCAGTTCCAGGACTATCTGAAGTTCACCGAGGCACAGAACCAGGGCCTCGTGCCGTCCCAGCCCGCGCAGCCACTGACCCAGCACCACGGCGGCCAGCCGCCCGCCCCGCCGGGACCGCCGCCCGGCGAACTCGTCAAGGCCCCGCGGCCGCGCGCGCCTCGTTGGCTGCGCCGGCTGGGCGGAAAGCTCATCGCTTGGCTGATCGCGATCCTGCTGATCGCCATCGCGGGCACCATCATCTACCGGCAGATCTTCCCGAGCGACGACGGTAAGACGTCGCAACAGGTCGCTTCCGAGGGCGGTGGCACCTACAAGACCAACAAGATCCTCACCAGCGCGTCGCCCTACGAAGCCGTTCGCAGCGTCTACGACGGCATCGCCCAGCACGGCGCGGGCCAGAAGAGCATGGTCGATCTCGTCTGCGGCAGGTTCGAGGAGCGCACCCAGCAGCAATTCGCCCTCGACGTGAACGCCACTGACTGCAAAGACGCCATCGAGAAGCTCCATGCCGAGGTGAAGCCCAGAGGGGCCGACGACTACGCGGAGTCGATCTCGAAGCGATCCGGCTGGCCGCCGGGCACCAGTGTGCTCGTCAAGTCCTGCGACTTCGCCATCTCGGGCGGCCCTGCCCTCGGAGACTTCACGGTCTCGCTGGTGAACGACGGTCAATGGCTGATCACCGGCCACACGCCCGGCCCCAAAGCCTGTCCTCCCCCGTCCCCGACCACCACACCCAGCTGAGCGCGTTTAGCCCGCTAAACGCAGGTCAGCGGGCCCGGCGCCCTGTCGCAGGCAGAGCGCGTTTAGCCCGCTAAACGCAGGTCAGAGGTCGTGCGAAGTGAGGAAGTCGGTCAGCGACGAGCCGAAGGCGGGGTGCAGGACGGCGGTCATGTGATCGCCGGGGACGCGGACCAGGCGGGCACCCGCGATGGCGGCGGCCAGCCGTTCGGGTTCGGCGGCCAGCGGGTCGGTGTCGCCGGCGAGGATCAGGGTCGGGACGGCGATCGCGGTCAGGTCCAGTTTCGGGTTCGCGGTCCCGCGCGCGACGGCGGCCAACGCGACCCGGTCCGCGCGGAGGGCGTCGGCCAGTGCGCGGAAAGGCGCCGAAGACGGCGGAAGCGTCGAAGGGTCCGAAGCGAGCAGGGCCTCGCTGATCGCCTCCGGCGTGACGACGCGGGTGTCGACACCGCCGAAGTCGACGATCCCCGAGCCGACCCCGCCGATCGCGAGACACCGGATCCGCGGGTCGGCGGCCACCGCGCCGAGCGCGATCATCGCGCCCATCGAGTAGCCGACCATCGACACCTCGTCGACACCCAAGGAGTCGAGCAGTGCCGACACGTCGCGGACCATCGCGTCGTCGCCGTAGCTCGCCTCGTCGTGCGGCTTCGCCGATCGCCCGTGCCCGCGCGCGTCGAGGCTGAGGACGGTCAGTCCCGCCTGCCGCAGGGTGGCGACGACGCCGGGCCCGATCCAGTTGGCGTTCGTGTCGGCGGCGAAGCCGTGCTGAAGCAGTACTGGACGCCCTTCGCCCTCCCACACGGTGTAGCTCAACTGGAGCCCGTCGAACGAAGCGAAGGTAGGCATGCCCTCCAGCAAACACGAAAAAGGGGCGGCCCCGCTGTAGCGGGACCGCCCCTTCGTCAGTGATGTCCGACTCAGACTTACGCCTCGTCCGCCGAAAGGAGGTTGCGGGTCCGGGCGGGGTCGATCTGGATACCCGGGCCCATCGTCGTGGAGACGACGACCTTCTTCAGGTAACGGCCCTTCGCCGACGACGGCTTGGCGCGGAGGATCTCGTCCAGCGCGGCCGCGTAGTTCTCGACCAGCTTCTCGGTGTCGAACGACACCTTGCCGATCACGAAGTGCAGGTTGGCCTGCTTGTCCACGCGGAAGTTGATCTTACCGCCCTTGATGTCCGCGACGGCCTTCGCGACCGCGGGGGTCACGGTGCCCGTCTTCGGGTTCGGCATGAGGCCACGCGGGCCGAGGATACGGGCGATGCGCCCGACCTTCGCCATCTGGTCCGGCGTCGCGATCGCGGCGTCGAAGTCGAGCCAGCCACCCTGGATGCGCTCGATCAGTTCGTCGGTGCCGACCACGTCGGCGCCGGCGGCTTCGGCCTCGGCGGCCTTGTCACCAACGGCGAACACGATGACGCGGGCGGTCTTACCGGTGCCGTGCGGCAGGTTCACGGTGCCGCGGACCATCTGGTCGGCCTTGCGAGGGTCGACACCGAGACGCATGGCGATCTCGACGGTGGCGTCCATCTTCGACTTGGAGGTCTCCTTGGCCAGCTTCGCCGCGTCGAGCGGGGCGTAGAGCCGATCGCGGTCCACCAGCTCGAGGGCCTGACGGTAGGCCTTGCTGTGCTTGGTCATGCTTCTGTCCTTAACTCTTCAAAATGGATCAGTGTGGTGTTGGAGCCAGCACTGGCTCTCCCACGTGGTGCTGAGAAACAGCGTCAGTCGACGACCGTGATGCCCATCGAGCGGGCGGTGCCCGCGATGATCTTCGCGGCCTGGTCGACGTCGTGCGCGTTCAGGTCGGATTCCTTGGTCTTCGCGATGTCGCGGACCTGGTCCCAGGTGACCTTGGCGACCTTGGTCTTGTGCGGTTCGCCGGAACCCTTCTCCACGCCCGCGGCCTTCAGCAGCAGCTTCGCGGCCGGCGGCGTCTTGAGCTTGAAGTCGAACGAACGGTCTTCGTACACGGAGATCTCGACCGGGACGACGTCCCCGCGCTGCGACTCGGTCGCGGCGTTGTAGGCCTTGCAGAACTCCATGATGTTGACGCCGTGCTGACCCAGCGCGGGGCCGACCGGCGGCGCGGGGTTGGCCGCACCCGCCTTGATCTGCAGCTTGATGATCGCCGCAAGCTTCTTCTTCTTGGGTGGCATTTCGTTTGTTCCTTCTTACTGACTTGAGTCCCCCGCACACCTGCCAGTACGCGGGGACTGCCGGCCGTCTGGCGGCCGTCAGATCTTGGAGACCTGGTTGAACGACAGCTCGACCGGGGTCTCCCGGCCGAAGATCGACACCAGGACCTTCAGCTTCTGCCCGTCCACGTTGACCTCGGAGATCGTCGCGGGCAGCGTCGCGAACGGGCCGTCCATGACGGTGACCGACTCGCCGATCTCGAAGTCGACCTCGACGGCCGGACCGCCCAGCTGCGACTCCGAAGCGGCGGCCTCGCCCTTACCGGGCTTGGCGGGCGCGGCGGCTTCGACCTTGGGCGCGAGGAACTTCAGCACCTCGTCCACGGTCAGCGGCGACGGACGCGAAGTGGCACCGACGAACCCGGTGACGCCCGGCGTGTTGCGCACCGCGCTCCACGAGGCGTCGTTCAGGTCCATCCGGACCAGGATGTAGCCGGGCAGCACCTTCCGCTGCACCTGCTTGCGCTGGCCGTTCTTGATCTCGGTGACCTCTTCGGTCGGGACCTCGATCTGGAAGATGTAGTCCTCGACGTCCAGCGTCTGGGTACGGGTCTCGAGGTTGGTCTTGACCTTGTTCTCGTAACCCGCGTAGGAGTGCACGACGTACCACTCACCGGGAGCGGCGTTAAGTTCCGCGCGAAGCTTCGCGACCGGGTCGACGTCCTCTTCGGGCTCGGCCTCGGCGGCGGTGTCGTCGGCTTCGGGCTCGGCGGACGCCTCGTCGGCCTCCGCGACATCTCCGGCTTCGTCGACCTCGTCGCCTGTGGCGGGCACCTCGACGGAGTCCAAGTGCTCGGACTGCTCGTCGCCGAGTGCCGCGTGCACCTGCTCGTCGGAAAGCTCGGTCAGCTCATGACCGGCTGCTGTGCCGTTGTCGGAGGTCACGTTCCGTCCTCTCAGTTGATCGCTTGCCGTGGCGCCGGGCAGGCGAGCGGTGCGCTCAAGGCACCGTCACCGGTTGCCTCAGCTGCCGAAAACGGCACCCACGACCTCTTTGAAGGCGAGGTCGAGGCCGCTCACCAGCGCCACCATGAACACCACGAAGACCAGCACCACGGCGGTGTAGGTGACCATCTGCTTGCGGTTCGGCCAGATGACCTTGCGCAGCTCGGCCCAGACCTCGCGGATGAACCGCATGAACCGGGCGAAGATCGACGCCTGCTTCGGCTTGCGGTCGCGCTTCGGGGTCGCGGTGCCCTTGGCGTCCTTGGTTTTCTCGGTCTTGTCCCCGGCCTTCGCCTTGCCGGCGGGGCGGGTCTTGTCGTCCGACTTGGCGTCGGCCTTGCCGGACGGGCGCGCGGACGCACGGCGTTCACGCCGGGCAGCGGCGGTCACCGGGCGGGACTTGTCGTCGGGCTTCTGCCCGGCGCCGTCCTGCGCCTTTTCACCGCTGGCGTCGCTGTCGCTCACGACCACTCCTCCGCCTTCACCAGTTCGCTTACGCAGGGGTGACAGGACTTGAACCTGCAACCTGCGGTTTTGGAGACCGCTGCTCTGCCAATTGAGCTACACCCCTTTGGAACCCCGATGCTCCGGAGCTCCCGAGGACGCATTCCATCGTCCCCACCGCCGTGGCGGGGATGACCGTAGTGCGTACCGAGACCAGAAGTCTACGGCAACCCCCGAACAGCTTCGCAACCGCGCCCCTGAAACCGGCACGGAGCAGCCTTCCGCGGGGGTACCTCCCCACGGCCGACCCCTTGATCGTGCCACGATGTCGCCATGAGCGCTCCCGCACCCTCGTCCTCGCGAGTTTCGGCCCGCATCGGCGGCATCACCCCGTCGGCCACGCTGGCCGTCGACGCGAAGGCGCGGGAGCTCAAGGCGCAGGGCCGTCCGGTGATCGGGTTCGGCGCCGGCCAGCCGGACTTCCCGACCCCGGCCACCGTGCTCGAAGCCGCCGAGGCGGCCGTCCGGGACAGGGCGAACCACGGTTACACGGCCGCGGGCGGGCTGCCCGAGCTGCGTGCGGCGATCGCGGCGAAGACCGTCCGTGACTCCGGGTTCGAGGTGGACCCCGGCCGCGTGCTGGTGACCAACGGCGGCAAGCAGGCGGTCTATTCCGCGTTCGCGACGCTGCTCGACCCGGGCGACGAGGTGCTGCTGCCCGCGCCGTACTGGACGACCTATCCGGAGTCGATCGTCCTCGCCGGGGGCGTCCCGGTGCAGGTCACGGCGGATGAGTCGACGAGCTATCTCGTCACGGTCGAGCAGCTCGAAGCGGCGAGGACACCTCGCACGAAGGTGCTGCTGTTCGTTTCGCCGTCGAACCCGACAGGCGCGGTGTACTCGCGCGAGCAGGTCGAGGCGATCGGCCGCTGGGCGTACGAGAACGACCTCTGGGTGATCACGGACGAGATCTACGAGCACCTGGTCTACGACGGTGCCGAAGCGCCTTCGATGCCCGTCGTGGTCCCGGAACTCGCCGACCGGACGGTGGTGCTCAACGGGGTCGCGAAGACGTACTCGATGACCGGCTGGCGGGTGGGCTGGCTGCTCGGCCCGCAGGACGTGGTCAAGGCGGCGACGGCGTACCAGTCGCATCTCTGCGGCAACGTTTCGAACGTCGCGCAGCGGGCCGCGCTGGCGGCCGTGAGCGGTCCGCTCGACGCCGTTTTCACGATGCGTGACGCCTTCGATTCCCGGCGTAAGAAGGCCCTTTCCCTGCTCGCCGAGATACCGGGAGTCGAGACTCCGGTGCCGCACGGCGCCTTCTACGTCTATCCGTCGGTAAAGGCCTTGCTGGGCAAGGAGATCCGCGGCGAGCGGCCTGCCGACACGGTGGCGTTCGCCGATCTGATCCTGCGTGAGGCCGAGGTCGCCGTCGTGCCCGGTGAAGCTTTCGGGACGCCGGGGTACTTCCGGATTTCCTATGCGCTGGCCGAAAACGATCTTGCCGAAGGGATCACCAGGATGGGACGGCTGCTCGCCGAAGCGCGGTGACCGCGATGCGCCTGGGAATCGCCCTTCCGCAGTACGGTCCACTTGCGACGATCGACGCCGTCACCGGTTTCGCGACGGCCGCCGAGGAGCTCGGATACGAGTCCCTGTGGGTCGGAGATCGGGTACTGGCCCCGGTTTCGCCCTCGGATTTCTATCCCGGCGGCACTTCGGAGCGGCCGTACCCGCCCGAGTTCGTCACGTTCGCCGATCCGCTGATCCTGCTGACGGCTGCCGCGACCGCCACGAAGAAGGTCCGGCTCGGCACCAGCACGCTCACCGGAACGGTGTACCCGGCCGTCCTGCTCGCCCGGATGCTCACTTCAGTGGATCAAGTGAGTGGTGGACGGTTGGACGTCGGACTGGGCACCGGCTGGCTCCGGGACGAGTACACCGCGACCGGCACGCCCTGGCGGGGCCGCGGCAAGCAACTGGACGAGCTTCTCGACGTCCTCCGGGAGTTCTGGACCGGCGATCCGGTGGAGCACGAAGGCGCGCGGTGGCGGATCCCGGCGTCCAAGGTGGGTTTGCGCCCGCTCCAGGACCCGCATCCGCCGCTGTTGCTGGGCGGCCTGTCGGCGGCCGCGCTGGACCGCGTCGGGCGTCGCGCGGACGGCTGGCTCCCCGCCGGGCCGCCCGCGCCTCACCTCGCGAAACTCTGGGAGACCGTGGTGAGCGCGGCCGAGAAGGCGGGCCGCGACCCCGGCACGCTGCGGCGGGTGCTGCGGATCAACCCGAAACCGGGCACCGATCTCAAGGACGTCGCCGCGCAGCTGGACGCGGCCGCCGAGACCGGGATCAGCGAGGCCTTCGTCGACCCGCACTACCTCGCGCGCGACGTCACGCACGCCCTCGACCTCGCCGCCGAGCTGCGCACTCTCGTCCCGAGCGACTGAAGGCCCCTTCCGACGGGGAAGAGGCCTTCAGCGGGTCAGGATTCGCCGTCGGCGAGCTGAACGAGCGCGTGGGCCTTCGCGGCGTACTTCCAGTTGCCGAGGTCCCGGACGGTCTTGATCTTGAGTTCGGCGAGGAGTTCGTCGTGCTTCGGGGTCAGGCCCTCGAGCGCGGACGGCGGGGCGTCCAGCAACTCGTTGATGTTCTTGTTCTCCCACGCCTTGTCGACCAGCTTGTTCAAGTTCAGGCTCACGTGTTCCGCCTTTCCTCGGGGCCAGGTACGTCCCCACCCTGAACGTGATCCACGTCTCAGGCAAGCGGTGATCACCCGTTTACGCGTGGTTCACCGACGGTCGGCCCCATGACAAAGGCAGCCCTGGTCGCGTACAACGAATGGGTGACGCAGCAGAGAACTGGCGGCGGCTGTCTGTTCCTGGTGATCGTGCTGTCCGTCCTGGGGATCGCCTACCACCTGTGGGAGCGGGGCACGTCGGTAACACCACCGGGGGTCGCCACCTCGGATGGATCGGGCCGATATGTCGCTCTGGGTGACTCGTACACGGCGTCGCCGGGCACCGGGCAGCCGACGGGCACGCCGAAGGGCTGTGACCGTTCGGACAACAACTACCCGAGCCTGCTGGCGGCGAGCCTGCGCCCGGCCGAGTTCGTCGACGTGAGCTGCGGCGGCGCCACGACCGAGCACCTCACCGGCGAACAGAAGACCCGGGACGGCACGAACGCGCCGCAGCTCGACGCGATCAACGGTGACACCACGCTGGTGACCGTCGGGATCGGGGGCAACGACGCGGGCTTCGTCGGCTTGGCGGGCCAATGCGCGACGCAGCACCAGACCGCTTCGCCGTGCAAGACCCAGCTGACCGCGGGCGGACGGGATCAGCTCGTGGAGCGGATCACCGCCGCGGCGGACCGGCTCGGCGGCGTCCTGGACCAGATCCGCTCGAAGGCACCCGAAGCGCGCGTCGTGGTCGTCGGGTATCCGGCGGTCCTACCGGACGACGACAGCGGCTGCTGGCCGGTCCTGCCGGTCGGCGCCGGGGACGTCGCCTACCTACGCGCCTCGCTGACACGGCTGAACACCGTGCTTTCGCAGACGGCGAAGGAGCACGGAGCGGGCTTCGCCGATATGTCGACCGCGAGCAAGGGACGCGACATGTGCACGGCCGCGAACCGGCGCTGGGTCGAGGGACCCTCGCCCGCCGTGCCCGCGGCGCCACTGCATCCGAACGCGCGGGGCGAGGAAGGCATGGCCGAAGTCATCGCGAAGGTGCTGAAGGTGCCGTAGGGCGCTTCGCGGGCTGCGGACCCGACTCTATGACCGCTGACCTGGGGAAAGAAAGCAAGGGACCTTTGCTATCACTCTCCGGGAGAAAGTGATAGCAAAGGTCCCTTGCTCCCCCGGCGAGGTCAGGCCCGGGCGATCACCTGGGCCTTGCCCAGGACGGCCTTGCCGTCGAACTTGGCGGTGATGTCGATCCGCGCGGTGCCGTCGTCGTTGACCACGGCCACCTTGCCGGTGAACTCGATCCTCGCCGCGCCGTCGTTCGGCACGACGACGGGGCGCGTGAAGCGCGCGAAGTAGTCGATGAGGCGGCCGGGGTCGCCGAGCCAGTCGGTGACGAGCCGCGCGCCGAGTGCCATGGTGAGCATGCCGTGCGCGATGACGTCGGGAAGGCCGACCCCCTTGGCGAAGGCCTCGTTCCAATGGATGGGGTTGAAGTCCAGCGAAGCGCCCGCGTAGCGCACCAGCTGCTCCCTGGTGACTTCGACGGTCAGCGGCGTCAGTTCTTCCCCGGCGGTGAACGTGCTCACGCGCCCTCCCCTCGGACGACGAGCTGCGCGTGCGTGGTGGCGATCGGGCCGCCGTCGGCGCCGGCGATCTCGGCGCGCAGGTTGATGAAGTCGTTCCCGGCGCGGGTCATGATGTTGTCGATATGTGTCGTGAGCGACAGCACATCGCCCGCGTGCACGGGACGCACGTAGGTGAAGCGCTGGTCGCCGTGGACCATCCGCGAGTAGTCGAGACCCAGCTCGGGGTCGGTGACGATCGCGTTGATCGAAGCGAGGTTGATGATCGTGAGGAACGTCGGCGGCGCGATGACGTCGGGGTATCCGGCCGCCTTCGCCGCGTCGGCGTCGCGATAGAGCGGGTTCGTGTCGCCGAGCGCGTCGGCGAACTCCCGGATCTTCTCGCGGCTCACTTCATAGGTACTGGTCGGCGGGTACACCCGCCCGGTGTACGACTGGTCCAAGGCCACCCGAGCAGGCTACCCAACCCGGAAATGCCCGAAGCCGCCCTGGTGTGACCAGGGCGGCTTCGGGTGAGACTGGTAGAACCGCGCTTGGAGAACGCTGAACGCTCAGCGGGTCTCTTTGTGAGTCCGGTGCGTACCGCAGTTCCGGCAGAACTTCTTCATCTCCAGGCGATCCGGGTTGTTGCGCCGGTTCTTCTTGGTGATGTAGTTGCGGTGCTTGCACTCCTCACACGCGAGCGTGATCTTCGGTCGCACGTCAGTGGCAGCCACAGCATTTCCTTCTCTACTAGGCCTGGGATACCCAGGATTACCGCGTAGCGGTGGCCGGACTTGAACCGGCGACACAGCGATTATGAGCCGCTTGCTCTGCCAGCTGAGCTACACCGCCCTTACATAACCCTGGCCGCGACACGTGACGTGACGCGGCTGAGGTCGCGAGCCCCTTTACGGAATCGAACCGTAGACCTTTTCCTTACCATGGAAACGCTCTACCGACTGAGCTAAAGGGGCCTTGCCTCTCGCGAGGACTTGGAAAGACTATCAGGCCGTTTCGGCGGTCTCGATCGGGGGGCGGTTTACCGGAAAACCTCAGGTCAGCAGGGTCAAGACGGTCTCGGAGTGGCGTCCCGGCGAACGTGCCGTGCGCGCCTGCAGCCACGCCTCCAGGCGATCCTCCGGCAGCGGCCTCGAGATGAGGTAGCCCTGCGCCACGTCACAGCCCATCGCTTCGAGCTGATCCCGCGCGACGTCCTCCTCGACACCCTCGGCGACGACCGTCAGGCCGAGCGAGTGGCCCAGCTCGACGATGGACCGCACGACGGCGAGGTCGCCGAGGTCCGTGCCCATGCCCAGGACGAAGCTCTTGTCGATCTTGACCTGGTCGACCGGGAGCTGCCGCAGGTAGGCCAGCGACGAGTAGCCGGTGCCGAAGTCGTCGACGGCGAGCACGATGCCCAGCGAGTGCAGTTCGCGCAGGATCGGCAGCGCCTTCTGCGGGTCGGACATCACGCCGGATTCGGTCAGCTCGAAGGTCAGCAGTTCCGGCGGGATGCCGAAGCGGTCGAGTTCGCGCGCGACCTTCGTCGGGAAGTCCTCGTCGGCCAGGTTCCGCACCGACAGGTTGACCGCCGCCGAGATACGCAGGCCCTCGTCGAGCCACTTCCGGACGCGCTTCAGCGACTCTTCGAGCACGAAGGACGTCAGGACGCCGATGAGACCGGCCGCTTCGATCGCCGGGACGAACTCGTCCGGGCCGAGCCTGCCGAACTCGGGGTGCACCCAGCGCACCAGCGCCTCGACCCCCTGGATCTGCCGGTTCGGCAAGGTGATCTTGGGCTGGTAGTGGACGCTGAGCTGGCCCTCTTCGAGCGACTGCCGGAACTGCGTGACCATCTGGAAGCGGCGCATGAAGATCTGGCCCATGCTCGCCATGTAGCCGCGGACCTCCTCACCGCCCTTGGTCGCCCGGACGGCGACGTCGGCGCGCTGCAGGAGACCGTCGACGTCGACCTGGTCGTCGTCGTCCGCCGAGGAGGTCGCGTAGCCGATCATCGCGTTGGCTTCGACGGAAAGCCGGTCCACCGGATACGGGGCGACGAGTTCCGCGCGCAGCAGTTCGGCCGCGGCCTGGGCACGTTCCGGCGCGCAGCCGACGAGGAGCGCGGCGAAGGACGCGCCTTCGAGCCTGGCGAGCGGGACGTCGGGGCCGAGCGCGTCGCGGATGCGGCGACCGGCGGCGATGACCATCCGGTCGGCCCAGACGTAACCCAGCGCGTCGCTGACGGTGGAGAAGACGTCCAGATCGACCCGCAGTACGACAGCGTTGACTTGTTCCCGCAAGGGTTCCTTGGCCACCTGGCGGAAGCCCGGCCGGTTGAGCAGCCCGGTCAGCGGATCGTGGTACGCGTCGTGGCGCAGGGTCGCGAGCAGGCGCCGGTTGTCCAGCGACGTCGCGAGATGGCTGGCCATCGTGCCGAGCAGCTGGACGTCGTACTTGCCGAAACCACGCCAGCGGGAAAGCCTGTCGTGCGCTTCGACGACGCCGAGGAGCTGGTTCGCGCTGCGCAACGGCACCACCAGCGCTTCCTGCGCGCCGCGGTCGAGCAGTGCGGACCGGACGTCGGGATTCGCTTCGGTGATCCGGAAATGCCGGACGTGCGCGCCGGGCAGGCGCAGCAACGGATCGTCGGCGGCCGGGTCGACCGGCGGGAGTTCGTCGCCCGCCACGACCATGCGCATGGTGTCCTTGGGTTCCAGCCGCAGCCGGAGCACGACGCGACCCGCGGCCAGCTGGTCCTTGATGCGTTCGGCGATGGTCGCCCACTCGCGGACGTCCACGCCGCCGACGAGTTCGTCGGCGCGGCCGGCGGGCCGGGCGGCGGCCTGCTGACCGGATCGCGCGACCATCAGGCTGACGTCGGACAGCGCTTCCATGTCGCGTTGCTCGCGCAGCAGATCCGAGTAGGCCCAGTACAACGCGGTGAGCCCGAGGAAGACCGCCAGCACGAGCGGCCAGGCCTTCGGGGTGCCGGAAATGACGAGATAACCGGAAAGCCCGACCGAGGCGTTGACGAAACCGACGACGAGGATGCGGCCGGTCAGCCGGATCGCGGTGCTGACGCGCATGCGGCGGCGCAGCACGCGGACGGCGGCGAGCGCGAGCAGCGTGCTCACCAGCGGCGCGGTCAAAGTGCCTGCCAGCGCGGCGATCCACGTCATGTCGTGGGCGCCGGAGGCCTGTTTCACCAGTCCTGCCACGGCGAACGCACCGGTGATCTCCAGCAGGAAGGCGCCGGCGTTGTAGAGGACGCGGCCCGCGACCTTGCGTGCCAGCAGGGTTCCGATGCCCGCCGCGAGATGCGCGGCGAGGACGACTTCGAAGGGAGCGACGAAGAATCCGATGACCAGCGGGATCTCGGTGAACGAGATCGTCCACGAGATGCCGCTGCGGACGTCGACGTTGATCCCGAGTTGTTCGGCGAGCAGGAAGGCGAGCGCGAGGATCGGCCCGATCCACAACAGGTCGTCCGAGGCCTCGAAGTCCAGCCACAGGCTGACGGCCGCCGCCGCGGCGATGCCCATGGTGAGTACCGCGAAGGTGTAGACGCGGAACCGCCGCTCGTCGGTTCGAGCCTCCGTAACGGCGCCTCCCTTGCCCGGTGCCGCCTGTGCGGCGCTCCCGGGCCTGCCGTTCGTGTCCGGCATCCGACCTTCCTTCCCGGCTGCCCAACCGGTCTTGTCCTACCGCGACCTCGGGGACAGAGGCAATACAGTACCCCGGAGGGCGTACCCAAGTCCCATTCGAGACAGTATGAGATCACCCCAGGGTTAACAATGGGCACGTCGCGCTGACCAGCGTGGACCAAGGGGTGAAATGGGAGCGTTATTCGCGTTCCTGCCGACTACCGGAAGTCACCTGGGGCGACGCTGCGGCCAATCTCGTGAAGTTCCCCGCGGACCCGTCAGTAGGGTCTTGAATAGGCCTATGAATAGCCACGCGATCGCCGCCGGGCATGCCGAGCGGCTCGCCACTGTGGACGCCCTGCTCCCGGAAATGCCTGCACTGGAGCCTGCCGGGGACGCCGTGTCACTCTCCGCGACAGCGGGCGACTCGGCTGCCGCCGGATTGTCGGTACGCACCGAGGCGGGCCCGGATTCTGTTGACTCTCCGTGGCGGGCCCTCGTCGAACATCGCCTCGAAGCCAGGCTCACCGGACCACGCCCCGAAGCGGCTCTTGACGCATTACTCACCCGATGGGATGAACACTTGAAGACGGTGGCGCCGCCGGGAGATGTCGAAACGGCGGCGACCGTGGTGCGGCCCAGCCGCGATTCGCCGGGTTCGGCCGAATTGCTGCGCCGCGGCTTCGCTCCGGTGCTGGTGATCGCGGTGCGCCCGGCGGACCGGCTCGCCGCGACGGGGCCGCCCGCGACACCCGGAGTGCACGTCCGGCCCGCCGAAGCCGATGATCTCGAAACCGCTGTCGGACTCGAACTGGAATTGCAGCGCTATGACGCGCAGTTCGGTTCTGTCACCTTGCGCGAGGGCGCGAAGGAAACGATCACCGCGGACCTGTCGAAAGAACTCGGGCGCGAAAACCCGACGCTGTGGATCGCGGAGCTGTACGGACGCGCGCTCGGCATGGTCCGGGTGCAGTTCCCCGACGAGACTTCGTGGATCCGGGGCCGGGTCGCCGCCGACCGCGTCGGGTATCTGTCCTCACTGGCGGTGGCCGAAGAGGCGCGGTCGAGCGGTGTGGGTTCCGCGCTGGCCGCGCACGCGCACCAGGTGTTCGACGAATGCGGGACCGAAGCCGTGCTGCTGCACCACGCGCTGGCCAACCCGCGGTCGACGCCGTTCTGGTACGCGCAGGGCTATCGGCCGCTCTGGACGTACTGGCGGCGGCGGCCTGCGGTGCCGTGACCCCGATAGGCTGATCTTCTAGGATCAGGGGGTTTGCCTGTGAGCAGTGACGACGACGCGGCCCCGGTGGCGCCGACCGGGGTCGACACCGAGAAGCCGTCCGCGGCGAGGATCTACGACTGGTATCTCGGCGGGACCCACAACTGGGCGGTCGACCGGGAGTTCGCCCGCAAGCTGGAAGAGCAGTGGCGCTGGGTCAAACCCGGGGCGCGGCACAACCGCGAGTTCATGAACCGCGTCGTGCGCGCGGCGCTGAACGCGGGTATCCGGCAGTTCATCGATCTGGGGTCCGGTGTCCCGACAGCCGGGAACGTGCACGAGATCGTCCAAGAGGAATTGGAGCAGGGCGATCAGGCGAAGGTCGTGTACGTCGACTACGAGCCCGTCGCGGTGGCGCACGCGGAGCTCATTCTCGAACGGCACGAAGCGACCGACTGGGCCGGGATCATCCAGGCGGACATGCGGCGGCCGAGGGACATCCTGCGGCATCCGGAGACACGGCGGCTGATCGACTTCGACCAGCCGGTGTGCGTGATGCTGATGGCCGTCCTGCATTTCGCCGGGCCGCACGACGATCCGCCGTCGCTGGTCGCGACCTACCGGAACGCGCTGGCGCCGGGCAGCTGGCTGGGGCTTTCGCATATGAGCTTCGGCGGCCAGGCGGGCGAGGACGCCGACGGGCTCCACTGGATGGTCGAGCAGTACCGGAAGACGAGCAACCCGGTGTGGATGCGGGACCGCGAGGAGATCGAACCGCTCTTCGGGGACTGGCCGCTGCTGGAGCCCGGCATCGTCCACCTGCCCGACTGGCGGCCGGTCCGCGAGCTCCGGCGGGACGAGCAGGGTGCCCGGCCGTTCGCCTGGTGCGGGGTCGCCACCCACCCCTGACATCCGACCTCTGCCCCGACGCACTTGCGTTTAGCGGGCTAAACGCGACGCGTTGGGGCAAGAGGTCGGAGGGGTGAGTGATCGCTGACGGCGAACAACGAAAGGAAACAAACGGGTCGATCGGAGAGTTGAGCTAGTCAGACTCAACTAACCGAGGAGTGCACAGATGACCGACAACCGCCTCCTGCCCGTCCTCCCGCTCGATGACGACGTCGTGCTGCCGGGCATGATCGTCCCGCTCGACCTCGCCGACCCGGAGACGCGCGCCGCGGTGGAGTCCGCCCAGGCCAACACGCCTGCCCAGGCTTCCTTCCCGGGGATCCGGTCCGGCGCGGGCGCCAAGGCCGAGGTCCTGATCGTCACCCGCGTCCACGGCGAGTACGCCGAACTCGGCACCCTCGCGACCGTCGAGCGCATCGGCCGCGTGCCGGGCGGCAAGACCGCGGTGCTGCTGCGCGGCACCCGCCGCGCCGTGGTCGGCCGCATCGCCGACGGCCCCGGCGCCGCCCGCTGGGTGCACGCCGAAGTCGCCACCGAGACCACCGACGACCGCTCCGCGAAGCTCGCTTCGGAGTACAAGAGCGTCGTCCTCGCGATCCTCCAGCAGCGCGGCGGCTGGCAGATGATCGACGCCGTCCAGGAGGTCGAGGACCCGTCCGCGCTCGCCGACCTCGCGGGCAACTCGTCCTACCTGAGCACCGAGCAGAAACTCGAACTGCTGACCGCCCTCGACGTTTCGACCCGGCTCGAAAAGGCCCTCGAATGGAGCCGCGAGCAGCTCGCCGAACTCGAGGTCACCGACACCATCCGCAAGGACGTCCAGGAGGGCATGGAGAAGCAGCAGAAGGAATTCCTGCTGCGCCGCCAGCTCGAAGCGATCCGCAAGGAACTGGGCGAACTCGACGGCACCGCCGACGACGACGACTACCGCGCCCGCGTCGAGGCCGCCGAACTGCCCGACGCGGTCAAGAAGGCCGCACTGTCCGAAGTGGACAAACTCGAGCGGACCTCCGAACAGTCCCCCGAGGGCGGCTGGATCCGCACGTGGCTCGACACCGTCCTCGAACTGCCGTGGAACGAGCGCACCACCGAGGTCCACGACATCTCCGCCGCACGCGACATCCTCGACGCCGATCACGCCGGTCTCGACGACGTGAAGGAACGCATCATCGAGTACTTGGCCGTCCGCAAGTGCCGGGCGGAATCGGGTCTCGGCCCGGTCGGCGGACGTCGCGGGATCGAGGCAGGGCGAACCTCCGTCGAGGGTGGTGGTGGGCGAGGGGCCGGCACGGTGCTCGCCCTCGCCGGTCCTCCCGGGGTCGGCAAGACCTCGCTCGGCGAGTCCGTGGCGAAGGCGATGGGACGCAAGTTCGTCCGTGTCGCGCTCGGCGGCATCCGCGACGAGGCCGAGATCCGCGGTCACCGCCGCACCTACGTCGGCGCGCTGCCCGGCCGGATCGTCCGCGCCATCAAGGAAGCGGGCTCGATGAACCCGGTCGTGCTGCTCGACGAGATCGACAAGGTCGGCGCCGACTATCGTGGCGACCCGACGGCGGCGCTGCTCGAAGTGCTGGACCCGGAGCAGAACCACACGTTCCGCGACCACTACCTCGAGGTCGAACTGGATCTGTCCGACGTCGTGTTCCTCGCGACGGCGAACGCGCTCGAAACCATCCCCGGCCCGCTGCTGGACCGGATGGAGCTGGTCACCCTCGACGGCTACACCGAGCACGAGAAGGTCACCATTGCCCGCGACCACCTGCTCCCCCGCGAGCTGGACCGCGCCGGTCTCGGCAAGGACGACGTCACACTGACGGATGACGCGTTCAGCCGTATCGCCGCCGAGTACACGCGGGAAGCCGGGGTGCGCAACGCGAACCGGACCATCGCGAAGGTGCTCCGCAAGGTGGCGACCAAGGTCGCGCTGGACGAGGCCGAGCTGCCACTGACCATCGACGCCGACGGGCTCGAAACCTACCTCGGCCGCCCGCGGCACCTGCCGGAGTCGTCGCTGCCCGCGTCGACGCAGCGCACGTCGACGCCCGGCGTGGCGACCGGGCTGGCGGTGACCGGCGCCGGCGGTGACGTCCTCTACATCGAGGCGTCGCTGGCGGATCCGGAATCCGGCTCGACCGGGCTGGTGCTGACCGGTCAGCTGGGTGACGTGATGAAGGAGTCGGTGCAGATCGCGCTCTCCTACCTGCGTTCGCACGGCGCGGAGCTGGAACTCCCGGTCGGCGACCTGAAGGACCGCGGTATCCACGTGCACGTCCCGGCGGGCGCGGTGCCCAAGGACGGGCCGAGTGCCGGCATCACGATGACGACCGCGCTGGCGTCCCTGCTTTCGGGCCGGGTCGTGAGGTCGGACGTCGCGATGACCGGCGAGGTGTCGCTGACCGGGCGTGTGCTGCCGATCGGCGGGGTCAAGCAGAAGCTGCTGGCCGCGCACCGGGCGGGGATGAAGACGGTGATCATCCCGCAGCGCAACGAGCCGGACCTCGACGACGTCCCGGCCGAGGTGCTGGCGCAACTGGACGTCCACGCCGTGGCGAACGTCCGCGAGGTACTGGACATCGCGCTGGCCCCGGCGACGGCTCCGGTCGCCCAAGCGGCGTAACGGCGCGAGGCCGAGGCCCCGGATCCCGCTCGGGATCCGGGGCTTTCGGCCGAGGTCACCTGATCTGCGTAAAGCGAAGGGTTCCTGAGAAAGTTCCTTCCGACGCCGAATACGCCGCGAATTCACTTGGAAGTCCCGTTCCACCCGTAACCTCCCCTCCGCTCCTTTCCCGCACCACCACTTCAGCGGATGTCTTGGAGGCATGAGTGAAGCGACGGAATTTCCTGCGCGCGGCCGTGGTCGGCGCCGGTGTCACGGCGTTCGGGAACCGGCTTTCGGGGGTGGCGCTGGCGGCGCCCGCGCAAAACGGGCCCAGCCCGTACGGCGCGCTCCAGGCGGCCGACGCCAACGGGATCCAGTTGCCCGCGGGATTCACCAGCCGCGTCATCGCCCGCTCCGGCCAGAAGGTCGCGAGCACCGGTTACACCTGGCACAGCGCTCCCGACGGCGGCGCGGTCTTCGCCGACGGCAGCGGCTGGATCTACGTGTCGAACTCCGAGATCAACCCGGGCGGTGGCGCGAGCGCCGTCAAATTCGACGCGAGCGGGACCATCACCGGCGCCCACCGCGTCCTCGCCAACACCAGGCAGAACTGCGCGGGCGGCAAGACCCCTTGGGGTACTTGGCTTTCCTGTGAGGAGATCGACCTCGGGTTCGTCTACGAATGCCAGCCGAACGGTCCGGCGTCGGCGGCGGTCCAGCGGCCCGCGATGGGGAAGTTCAAGCACGAGGCCGCCGCGGCCGACCCGGTGCGCAAAGCCGTCTACCTGACGGAGGACACCACGGACGGCTGCTTCTACCGCTTCGTCCCCACGACCTGGGGCGACCTCTCCGCCGGAACGCTGCAGGTGCTGAAGGCGGGTACGGCGACGTCGGGGAGCTTCACCTGGGCGAACGTGCCCGACCCGGACGGCTCCCCCACCGCCACCCGCAACCAGGTGTCCGGCGCGAAGCGGTTCAACGGTGGCGAAGGCCTCCACTACGCCAACGACACCGCGTGGTTCACCACCAAGGGCGACAACCGCGTCTGGCAGCTCGACCTGACGAACAGCACCTACGAACTCGCCTACGACGACTCACTGGTCAGCCCCGGTTCGGCACCGCTGACCGGGGTCGACAACGTCACCGGGACGTCGTCCGGTGACCTGTTCGTCGCCGAGGACGGCGGGAACATGGAGATCTGCATCATCACGCCGAACGACATCGTGGCGCCGTTCCTGCGCGTCGACGGCCAGAGCTCGTCGGAGATCTGCGGGCCCGCGTTCACCCCGGCGGGGAACCGGCTGTACTTCTCGTCGCAGCGCGGTACCTCGGGCTCGTCTTCCGGTGGGATCACCTACGAGGTGACCGGACCCTTCCGCTCCTGACCCCGCGTGGAGGTCCCCTTCCCTCTGCTCAGCCGAGGGAAGGGGCCTTCACACGCGTTCGTCAGGCGTTGGTGCGGTTCTTCTCGCGAAGACGGGTGACGACGAACAGGGACAGCGCGAGCACGACGGCCGCGATCACGAAGTACTGGAAAAACCCGGCGTACTCCTCGACCAGGTGCCAGCTCTCCCCCAGGCCGTACCCGGCCAGGACGAACACGGTGTTCCAGATCAGGCTGCCGATCGTCGTCAGGGCCAGGAACCGCCAGAACGGCATCCGCTCGATCCCGGCGGGCAGTGAGATGAGGCTGCGGAAGATCGGCACCATCCGGCCGAGGAACACCGCCTTCGCGCCGTGCTTGGCGAACCAGGCCTCGGTCCTGTCGAAGTCGGAGGTCTTGACCAGCGGGATCTTCCCCATCCAGCGGCGTGTGCGGTCCCGGCCGAGCAGCAGGCCGAGGTAGTACACGATGATCGCGCCCGCCACCGACCCGAACGTCGTCCACACCAGCGCCTCCACCAGGGTGAACGTCCCCTGGCTTGCGGAGAACCCGGCGAGTGGCAGCACGAGTTCGCTGGGGATCGGCGGGAACAGGTTGTCCAGCCCGACGATGATCGCGGCTCCCGGACCTCCCAGTGAGTCCATCAGTGACACTGCCCAGCCGGCGAGGCCGCCCATGGGTTCGTTGGCGGCTTCGGCGAGGAGGAGGTTCATGGCGGCCTTTCGTGGTCGTCTGCTGATACGAACGAACGTACGAATTGCCCGAGTTCCACGCCCTGCGGTGAAGCGGCACAGATCACTGCGGAAAACCGCAGTACCGAACTCCGGAAACCCCGCTAACCTGGCGTTATGCCTGTTCCGGCCGCCGCGCGCCGCCAGCTGCGCAAGGTGCTCCGCGCCACGCTGGGCCTCGCGATCGGCGCCGCGACCGCGTTCGCGGAGTTCTTCTACGTCCTCCTCGGCGGTCTCGCGCTCGCGATCCCCGCCTTGCGGCCGCCGGTCTTCGCGGGTGCCCGCGCACTGTCCGAAGTGGAGCGACGGCGGCTGGAGAAGTACTTCGGCGCCGAGAACGCGACGGATCACACCGGACGCCGCGCGATGGCCTACCTCGTCCCGCGCTGCGTCGTCGGGTTGCTCGGCGCCGGCATCTTCATCCTGATCCTGTTCGGCGCCGGATCCGGCGCCGTCGTGATCTACCAGCTCCTCAACGGTGAATCGCCCGGCGGTGGGGCCCCCGCGGACTGGTACGACTTCGTCACCACCGCGCTCTTCGGCGCCTTGCTCATCTTCCTTTCCCTGCAAGGACTCGTCGGGATCGCGACACTGGATCGCAAGCTGGCGAGGCGCTTTCTCGGGCCCAGCAAGCAGGAACAGTTGCGCCGCCGGGTTTCCGAACTGGCGACCAGCCGCGCCGAGGTGGTCGAGGTGGTCAACGGGGAACGCCGCCGGATCGAACGGGATCTGCACGACGGCGTCCAGCAGCGGCTCGTCGCGCTCGGCATGCTGCTCGGCCGGGCACGCCGCAGCGACGACGCGGACCACGTGTCGGAACTCCTCCGGCAGGCGCACGAGGAATCCCAGCGTGCCCTGCACGACCTGCGGGAAGTCTCTTGGCGGGTGTACCCGATCGCGTTGGACACCGACGGGCTGCACCCCGCGCTGGAGGCACTCGCGGAACGCTCCGGCATCCCGGTCCATCTGCGCGTCGACCTGCCGGAACGTCCTCCGGCGGCGATCGAGACCGTCGTCTATTTCGTCGCGTCGGAGGCCGTCACCAATACGATCAAGCACGCCGCGGCGACGCGGATCGACATCGAGGCCGAGCGGGACGAGGACAGGGTGCGAGTGCGGATCACCGATGACGGCACCGGCGGGGCGCGGGAGTCCGGCGGCGGTCTCTCCGGCCTCGCACGGCGCGTCGCGGCGGCGGACGGCGAGTTCACCGTGGACAGTCCGCTCGGTGGCCCGACCGTGGTGACGGCGGTGCTGCCGTGCGGGTGATCCTCGCCGAGGACTCGACCCTGTTGCGGGAAGGGCTGGTCCGGCTGCTGATCGAAGAGGGCCACGAAGTGGTCGCGTCGGTCGGTGACGGCGAAGCGCTCCTTTCGACGACGGCCGCGTACCGACCGGACGTGATCGTCACCGACGTCCGCATGCCGCCGACCCACACCGACGAAGGCCTACGCGCGGCGCTCGAGATCCGTCGCCGCTGGCCGGGGATCGGTGTGCTCGTGCTCTCGCAATACGTCGAGAAGCGCTATGCCGCCGAGCTGATCACCGGCGACGGCGAACGTGTCGGCTATCTCCTGAAGGACCGGGTCGCCCAGGTGGGCGAATTCCTGGACGCGCTCGACCGGGTCGCGGCGGGCGGGGCGGCGTTCGACCCGGAGGTCGTCCGGCGGCTGCTGGCCAGGACCACGCACACCGATCCGCTCGCGAAGCTGACCCCTCGCGAACGCGAAGTGCTGGAGAAAATGGCGCAGGGGCACACGAACGCCGGGATCGCCGAGTCGCTGTACGTGTCGCAGAGCGCCATCGAGAAGCACGTGAACGCGATCTTCGACAAGCTCGGGCTGGCCACCAGCGCCGGGTACAGCCGCCGCGTCCTGGCGATCCTGCGCTACCTGGGTTCCTGACCCCGGCTTGACAGGCAAGTGGCGACTTGCCTATAACTGCGGGGTGGACGTTGACCTGTTCAAGGCCATCGGCGACGCGACGCGTCGCACCATCCTCGACGAGCTGACCGAAAAGGACGGTCAGACCCTGTTCGAGATCTGCGGCAGGCTGACCATGAAGCACGGCCTGACATCCACGCGTCAAGCCATTTCGCAGCATCTCGCGGTGCTCGAACAAGCGGGCCTGGTGCGCACCCGGCGGCAGGGCCGGTACAAGTTCCACCACCTCGACACGAGCCCGTTGCGGTCGATCGTCGAGCGGTGGCCCATCGACCGAGAGGAACCGAACCCATGATCCGCATCGCCATCACCAGCGTCTTCGTCGACGACCAGGCCAAGGCGCTCGCCTTCTACACCGAGAAGCTGGGGTTCATCAAGAAGAACGACGTGCCCACCGGCGACGCCCGCTGGCTCACCGTGGTCTCCCCCGTCCATCCGGATGGCGTCGAACTGCTGCTGGAGCCGGACGGCCACCCGGCGGCGGGCCCGTTCAAGAAAGCGCTGGCCGACGACGGTATCCCGTTCACCCAGTTCGCCGTCGACGACGTCTACGCCGAGGTCGAGCGCCTCAAGGGATTGGGCGTCGAGTTCACCCAGGACGCCGTCGACATGGGCCCGGTGGTCACCGCCGTCTTCGACGACACCTGCGGAAACCTGATCCAGCTCGCCGCCATGAAGTAGCCGGACAGCGCACAACGAGACCGGAGTCCACTGTGGACTCCGGTCTCGTTTGACGTTTCCTTACCGCTGCACCCATTCCACGAGTTCCACCGGCACCCCGTTCGGGTCGGTGACCATGAAGAGACGCTCTCCCCACGGCTCTTCCCGCAGCGGCAACGTGATCTCGACACCTTCTTCGCGCAGGCGCTTCTCCTCGGCTTCGAGGTTCTCGACCGTGAAGGCCACGATCACGCCGGACGCGCGCTGCTGCCGCAAGTTCTCCGGCAGCACTTCGATCCCCGCCTGGAGCAGGACGATGGCCAGCTTCGCGGTCTCATGCCCGAGGGACACGAACCCTTCCGCGGCCATCTGCTCGGTGAAGCCGAAGTGCTCGGTGAAGAAGCGGCTGGAGGCGGCGACGTCGTCGACGGTCAGCGAAACGGTGGAGGTCAGGACGTTCATGGGCTATCCCCTTCGGTCGGCTTCGGGTTTTCGGAGGAGCTGGTCGGTCAGTACGACCGACGGCGCGGGACGCCGATGGAGCGACACACCGGCATCGGGCGACCGGGGAAGGCCTGCTGATGGCGACGGTCGTTCCGGGGCGCCTGCGCGCGGGGGGTGCCTTCGTTGCCTTGGGGGATTCGAGCGGTCAAGGAGCCTCTTCCTTCGCAATTGGTAGTACGGACGCAAGTTTACACTCAAACTACCAAACGTCGAGGATATTTTTACTACCGTGGTAAAGTTCCCTCATGACCAGCGCGGATGTGGGCCTACGGGAGCTCAAGAAGCAGGAGACGCGGCAGCTGATCTCCGACCAGGCGACCCTCCTCTTCATCGAGAAGGGCTTCGAGGAGACGACGATCGCCGAGATCGCCGCGGCGGCGAGAGTCGCGAAGAAGACCGTCACCAACTACTTCGCGCGCAAAGAAGATCTGGCCCTGGACCTGCACGAAGAGTTCACGAACGGCCTGGCGGACGCGGTCGGCTCCCGGAAACCGGGCGAGTCGGCACTGGCCGCGCTGCGGCGCACCTTTCTGGACGCGGTGGCGGAACACTCGCCCGTGATCGGCTTCACCGGGCCGATCTTCGCGAAAATGGTGCTGGAGAGCCCGACACTGACCGCGCGACTGCGCGAGCTGCACGAACTGCGGGAGGAGCGGCTCGCCGAGCTCCTAGCGGCCGAGACCGGCGCCGAGGCGGACGACGTCACGCCGACCATGGCCGCCGCCGAACTCAACGCGATCGACCGCGTCCTGTTCCGCGACGTCCTCCGGCGTTCGCGGGCAGGCGAGAGCAACGAGGAGATCGCCGAAGCGCTGACGAAGGCGGCCAAGCGAGCTTTCGAGCTGCTTGAACCCGCGTTCGGCGGCTACGCGATCCGCGAGTAGCCGACCTACCGATGTGGCGGGTGCTGACCCGGCTGCTGGGGTGGGTAGGGCGGCTGCGGCGGCTTCTTCCTCGTCACCAACACCACCACGACGACGAGCACGGTCGCGATGACGCCGACCACCAGCAGCAGGATGATGAGGTGCCACGGCTGAAGTGCGTTCATGTCCTCCCCTTCGCCGCGGTTCATCATAGGGAAGAAAGCCGAGACACGCCGTTCACGGGAACACGTGGAGATGCATGTCCCGCGCGGTGCCGCCGATCTCCTGATGGGCGGGCAGTAGTCCTTCGTACCGATATCCCGCCTTCTCGGCCACGCGGATCGAGCCGCGATTCCACGGCTCGATGTACAACTCGATCCGCTCCACGCCCCGCACCGTGCCGGCGAACGCGGTGATCGCCTTGAGCGCGTCGGCCGCGAAGCCGCGTCGCCGGTGCTTCGGCGAGACCGAATAGCCCACGATCCCGATGCCTTCCGAAAGCCTTCCCAACCAGAGACCTATCGTTCCGACCGCCGTTCCTTCGGCGGTGATCACGAACGGGAACCCTTTCCCCTCGGCGTGACGGCTTTGCTGCCGTCGCACCCAGTCTTCGGCCTCCTGCCTCGTGGGATGCGCGGGGAGACTGCCGATGAGCGGGACGTACGGATCTTCGCCGAGTTCGAGGGCGAGGTGGACGTCGGCGTCGACGAACTCGCGGAGGACGACAGATCCGTGAGCGGGCTGCTCGGTCATCGGTCCATTCTTGTCGGGGGGCGGCGGTACGGTCGGTCGATGCGGGATCTGATTGTGACGGAGAACAGCACGATCGACGGCGTGATCGAATTGGCGGGCAGCTGGTTCAGCCCGGGCGACAGCGATCCGGAGGTCGACCAGTCGGACGTCCTGGCCGCGCTCCGTGAACAGCGGGAAAACGCCGACGCGTTCCTCCTCGGACGCGTCACCTTCGAAGACATGCGCGGCTACTGGCCGAAACAGACCGCCGACACGACAGGCATCTCGGCCTACCTGAACTCCGTGAGCAAGTACGTGGTCTCCAGCACGCTGACCGAGCCGGAGTGGGAGAACACGACGGTCCTCTCCGGTGGCCTGCGTTCGGAGATCGAGAGGCTGAAGGCCGCCGAAGGCAAGGACATCGTGACGACCGGCAGCATCTCGCTGGTGCGGGCACTCGTCGCCGAGGGACTCGTCGACGAGTACCGGCTGTTCGTCCATCCCGTCGTGGTCGGGGAAGGGCGTCGGCTGTTCGAAGGCGCGACCGGCGTTCCGAAGCTGCACCTGGTGGAAGAACGGACGTTCACCTCGGGAATCGTGCTGTTGCGCTACCGGTCCTCGTCGGAATGAGGTGGTCACCGACCGCTCGGTAAAGTCGTCGTGCCCCGGCGTGGCGGTTGGAGAACGACGGAGATGGCGGTCGTGGTCGACGCGTCGAAGTTCACGGCCGACGTGTATCGCCGCGTCCCGATGCCCCGCCGCGGCTGACGCGGGCAGTGGCCTGTGTCGCCGACGGTAAGTTCAGCTGGGAAGAAGTCGCCTCCGGGGCCTGCCCTCATCCTCACGCACGAACAAGAGCGGCCCCGTGACCAGGTCACGGGGCCGCTCTGGTGTGGCGAGTGAGGGATTCGAACCCCCGAAGGCGTAGCCGTCTGATTTACAGAGAGATCCGCAAGGTGCCTCTGACCTGCGCGTTAGCGCTCTCGAAGCTGCACTTTGGCGTGTATTTGGCGTAGCCCTGCTCCTAAACCGGCCGTACGGCAGCGTTTGAGGGGGTCTCCCCTGCCAAGAACGTCCTCACCTGGTCGACCGCGACGGCGTAACACAACGCGTTGGTGCCAGGCACAGTCCGAGCACTGTGTGGGCTGATGATGACGCCCGTACAGCTCCAAAGCGGGTGGTCCTCGGGAAGCGGCTCAGGCTCGGTTACGTCGAGCGCTGCCCGAAGCCGCCCGGAACGGAGCTCCCCAACCAGCGCGTCTGTGTCGACTATCTTCCCGCGCCCGGCATTGACCAACACAGCCCCGTCGTCCATCGCGGCAAGAAACTCCTTGTCGACAAGGTTGTGAGTCGCTTCATTGAGCGGTGCCGTGATCACCACTATTTGATGACCACCGATAAGTGCAGGCAGCTCAGCCGCACCGTGAATCCCATCGCGCGCCCTGCTTGCCACCAACGTCGATACCGCGCCGAACGCGTCGAGCAGTCGAGCAGTCGCCTTACCGATACTGCCCGCACCGACGATAAGAACCCGCTTTCCCCGAAGCGTGTCAGCATCGAACTTGCGATGAGCCCATATGTTCTTGTCCTGATACCTGACAAGCGCGGGCCATTGGCGCAACTGGGTCAGAATTGCTGATAGAGCCCACTCCGAAACTGGACCCGCGTGCGCACCGCGCGCTCCCGCAAGAACTAAACCTTCGGGAACCTCATTGACCCATTCGTCAGTCCCTGCGGCTGTAATCTGGACCATCTTCAAGCGAGGCAACTGCTCCATAAGCGCCATCGGGCGGTGCGTGCCTCGGTACGGCGGGACGAAGATACTCGCCCGCTTTTGCACGTTGTCGAGCTCTTTACTCGTGGGGTCATAGCCCACAACATCGACGCCGTCGAGCTGACCGAAAAGCTCGTGGGCAACCAGATCATCGCTTTCAGTACTGACCAGAATCGTTGTGATATCTGCCGTCACTTGTCCGCATCCTCGTTCAAGATGGTTTCGAGCAGGTTTCGCGCCTGGTCTTGCAGCGGCTTACTCGACGCGGAATTATCTACCACAATATGTGGCACCGGCGGGCGCAACTCTAGATTAAGTCCTGATATGTAGGCATCCCAGTTCGCAAGTTTCGTCGCGTCACGAGCGGCACCACGATGCCTGACATATGTGTGCATCGTGCTTGCATCACAGTACACCCAGACAAAAGTCGGAATCGCCCCAAGGTCTTTGCAGGTTGCCTGAATCCGACCAACCCAAGCCGCGTCCGAAAACTCCCGAATGAACGGCGCCGTAACAATGGCACTGTTTCCGCATTGAACGTTTTCCGTCATGGTAGCGATAAGTGCTTCATACTCACGTGGCCGAATCTCGTTCACATAGACTTCCGACTCACGGTCATTGGGCGAAAGCCCTTGAAGCTCTAAGGCTACTTCAACAACGGAACGCGTCGTAGTGTCCTTATCGAGGATCGACCAGCCGGTCTCTCGCGCCAGAACTCGTCCAAGTTCAGTCTTGCCACTGCCCGCAAAACCGCCCACAAACACCACCTGCGCAGCGGACACCTTGGGGCGCGCGGCCTCCGTGACGTGCGGGGCATGCACAACGCGACCAGCTCGCGGCTTGCTCACGACCAACCCTTCCCGGATCAGCACGGCCATCGCTTCGGAGATCGTGAACGGACTGACCTGCCACTCTGCGGCCAGTTCCTTCGTCGAGGGCAACGACTGGCCATCCCGGAGTCGCCCGGCCTCAATGTCGTTCCTGATGTTGCGTGCAACCTGCTGGTGCAGCGACTCGGACCGCTGGACCTTGGATCGTGGCCGCGACATGTAGACGCTCCCTACCGAGGCGCTGACCAGTCAGGTGACTGGCTTACAGGTCAGAACATACCAGATGACTGGATCTATTCCCCCAGGTCAGCCTTTATGGCGTTACTCCATTCGAGTCATTCAGTTGACTGGATTTCAAATCAGTTGCTAGGTTTCGTGGTGTTCCAGTTCACACACCACGAAGGAGACCCGATGAGGTCGGCACACATCTCCCGCCGTCAGGCCGAAGCGTTGTTCGACGGGGTGGAGTTCGATGTTTCTGCTGTTCAGGCTGCCGCGCCGATGGCGTGGGACTTCCTGGACTACACCAGCGAGGAGCGCGAAGTTGACGCGCTGATCGCGTCGGTTAACGCCGAGTTGGCGGCCGCGACGGTTGCGGCAGATGTGCGGGTGACGCACTCGTTCACCGACGTCCGCCGGGCGACCCGGTCCGAGCGTCGTAGCGGCCGG
Source organism: Amycolatopsis sp. cmx-4-19 (assembly GCA_049998115.1). Taxonomy (GTDB): domain Bacteria; phylum Actinomycetota; class Actinomycetes; order Mycobacteriales; family Pseudonocardiaceae; genus Amycolatopsis. The sequence continues at coordinate 339,004 of JAEBEO010000005.1, forward strand.
ACGGTGCTGCGGGCGCTGCCGTCGCTGCTGGACACCACCGCCGCCACGTCGTCTGAGGGCGAGGCCGCGTGATGCACACCTTCGATGAGGCGTTGCCGCAGGTCCAGCGGGCTCACGAGCACGTACGGGACGACCTGCGGAAGGCGGATACGAAGGCGCAGGCGCTGCTGTCGATCGTGGCTGCGGTGCTGGCCGGTGTGGTCGCGTTGTCCACGCGGTCGGTGTCGCCGGTGGCGATGGTCGCGCTGTGGGCGGCCGCTGTTCCGGTGTTCGGGGCGGTGCTGGTGCTGCTGTCGGCCCTGCGTCCCCGGATCTCCCAGTTCCCGACTCCGGGGACCTGGCTGCACGCGGTCTATCACGGTCCGGCCGCGCTGCTGGAGGCGGCGAGTTCAGCGGCCGCGCAGACCATCGCGGCGGACGTGGTCCTCATTGGCGGGGTCACGGTGCGGAAGTACCAGCGGATTTCCCGCGCGGTCGGGCTGCTGTTCGTCGGGATCTGCGTTCTCGCCGTCGCCCTGGTCCTGGCGGTGCTGACATGACCGCCCGGCTGGTGTTCTCCGCCGTATCCGCTGTTTCTGACCCCGGCCCGCGCGGCTCGAACCGCCAAGAACGCTCCACGCGGACCGGGACTCCCCACCACCACGCAGGTAGCTACACGGGAAGGTCCTCCATGGTAGGCAACCAGGCTCCGCAGGTCGCGCTGTACTCGTTCGGGTACCTGCACGACACCCAGGTCTTCACCTGGCGTCCGCACTTCATCGTTGACGTGCGCAAGCTGTTCCGCGACCCGCACCACGACCCGCAGTTTCGGGAGCTGACCGGCCATCACCACGCCGTCCAGGCACGAGTACTGACCCAGTCGGGAGCGCAACAGTTCGTCGCTGCGCAGACCGCCGCCGTCGCGGCTGTCTTGCCTGCTGACGAGAACGATCCTGCGGAAATCATCTCCATCGCCATCGGCTGCGCTGGCGGCCGTCACCGCTCAGTCGTGTTGGTGGAGGCCGTGGCTGCGGATCTGGCTTTCCGGGGTGTCCGGGTCGAGGTTCGTCACCTGCACATCGAGCGCCCGGTGGTGAGCCGCTGATGGCCCGCCAATACCCGTGGACGCTGCGGGAGGTTCCGTGGTCGGACTTGCAGGAGTTCACCCGTGGCACGTGTGACGGGCTGCCGCTGCTGTCCTGGGGCATCGCCCCGACGGACAAGCTCGCCACCCGCCGCCAGTTGCGGGCGATGGGGTTGCGTCCGGGCGGTCAGGACCCGGTGGCCGTGCTGTATTTCCGGTGCGCCCGTGCCGGGAAGAAGGTCCACGCGGACCTGTTCCTGATCGACGGCGCGAAGCCGGTCCGGCCGATGACCCCGGCTCGTCAGGCAGCGCTGGACAAGGCGATGGCGGCACGCCGCACCTGCCGCCAGTGCGGCGAGACCGGATGGGCCGAACTGCCCAAGGCCGACCGCATGTGTGAGCCGTGCCGGTACCGGGCCGGGCTCGAACTCGACTCCTACCTCCACGACTACGTGACCGGAACCCCGGTCCTCGAACCGCACGAGATCGCGGAGGCTTCCCGCGGCTTCGTCCCCGCCGGGTTGGCGCCGGTGATCCCGATCCGTTCCGCACGGCCCGGCCGTGACGAGACTCCGAAGGTGGTGGCCTGAATGTCCACGCAAACCCTGATGGTCCTGGGCGGGCTCGCGCTGGTCGGTGTGTTCAGCGTGTGGCGTGCCGGGCGGAAGTCCGCCACCGAGGCACAGAAGGGCGTGCGGGAGGTGACCCGCATGACCGGCAACACGATCCGACTCATCCTGGCCACCGCCGTCATCGCGTTCGTGCAGTGGCTGGTGGTCGTGAAGATCGGCAACACCACCGCTACCTGGATCGCGCTCATCGTCCCGGCCCTGTTCGCCGCCGCCACCATCGTGCGGCTCATGGCCATCACCGAAGTCGTCACCACGCGGGGAGGTGGCCACCGATGACCACGGCCTTTACGGGGCTCTCGCCGGTGCAGGCCGATGGCCTGGCGTGCGTGATCTGCCACCGCGACTACCTCACCGACACCCACCCGTCCCGCCCGGTCGGGACCGCCGAGGCCACCGGCTCACAGGTGTTCGCCTGCACCGGTGGATGCCACGCCATCGCCACCACGACCACGACGCCTGAGGGAGGCGAAAACCGATGACCACCACCGAGATGAAGGACGCACGGCACGTGCCGCTGTCCGAGGCGGACAAGCTCCGCCAGGACGCCGAGTCCGCCGCTCAGGTCCGCCGTCTGGCCAACCACCCCGACGTGATCGCGCTGCGCGTGGAGAAGGTCCGCACACAGATCGACGTCCTGCTGTGGGTCGGGATCTTCCTCGGCCTCGCCTTCACGATGGTCAACGTCCAAGCCTTCGCCGCATCCGGTGCTCCCGTGTGGTCGCTGGCATGGCTGTCCGCGTGGCTGCTGGACCCGATGGTGTCGCTCGTGCTGGTCGCGGTGCTGCGGGCGGAGCAGATCACCGCCCGCTACCAGGTCCAGACCGGCCGATGGGCGCACCGGACGAAGTGGTTCGCGTTCCTGGCCACCTACGTCATGAACACCTGGAAGTCCTGGACCCACCTCGACGTCGCCGGGGTCGCGCTGCACTCGGTCCCGCCGGTTCTGGTGTTCCTCGCCGCCGAAACCGCCCCCGTGCTGCGGGACAAGCTCACCGAAGCCGTCATGAAGGCTGCTGGACACGCCTTCACCGGTGAGGCGGATACGCGGGACCAGACCGCCCCGGCCGCCGAGGTCACCCCCGCCGTATCCGCCGACACCCCAGACCGGGCAGCCGTGTCCGATTCGCCGGCACTTCCGGCGACCCGGACCCCGCGCCGCACCACCCGCAAGACCAAGGCGCCCGCCAAACAGGGCCGGAAACTGCGCGCCGATTACCTCGCAGAAGCCCGCGCCGCCTGGGCACCCGGCATCGAGATCACCCCGAAGTGGGTGCGCGAGGTCTGCCCCGACGCCGCGCGCGGGACCTCCAAGAACGTCGCCGACGACCTCATCGCCGAAACCACCACCGCGCCCACCGCTTTGCCGGTGAGCACCCCGACCACCACCGCCCGCATCGACTCGGAGGAGGCCGCCTGATGTCCACCACCGCCGACCAAACCCCCGCATCCGAGCCCGCGAAGGACGCCACTGTGAACACCCCCAACCCGCAACCCGACCACACCACCCCCGCCACCGACGAACGCACCGACGGCCGTGTCGTGAACGGCAACGTGGTGGAGTTCAAGCCGGGCACCGCCCGCACCGCCGAGGAGATCCCGGACCAGCGCGACACCGCCACCACTGTGGTGCGCTCGAACGTCATCGACGCTGAGATCGTGGAGGAGTCCGAGCCCGCCACGTCCACCATCAAGGTGGACCCGAAGGACGTCAAAAAGTCCTGGTGGGAGACCGTCGCCGACACCAAGGCCCGGCCACTGGTCGCGTCGTGGCTGCTCTCGGCCGAGGAGTTCAAGGCTCGCGCGAAGTTCCTCGTGCAGCTCGCCGGGCACCAGACCGCGTTCCACGCGCTGCGGGTGCCCGTGTACGTCCCGAGCGCGCTGCTCAAGGCGCCGGGTGCGCTGTGCCGGGGGACCGTTCGTGTACACCGCTGGGTGTACGACGCGGAGTCGAAGCCGGTGCGCATGGACGCCCGTGACCGGGCCGACGTGAACGAGTACATGAGGTTGCGCGAGGCACGGAACGAGACCGTTCGCCGCCGGGTCGCTCCGGTGATGGTTGGCGTGCTCATCCTCATCGGGATCGTGTACATGGCCATCACCTATGTCACGCCGTTCTGGAACTGGACCGCCCTCATCCTCGCGATGACGTTGGTGGGCTGGTTCGGGGCTCCCAAGGACAAGCCCGTGGCCGGTCGCGCCGTCGATTCCGCGAAGGCGCCGAAGCTCACGTCATCGATGATCGAGGACGCCCTTGGGGCGCTGGGGATCGCGGGGATCAACCAGGCCATCGCGAAGGGCAAGGGCATCGGGTTCCCGTCGCCGATCGTGCGCGACGGTCCCGGCTGGCGCGCGGACATCGACCTGCCGCCGGGTGTCACGGCGGGGGACGTCATCGACCGTCGTGAACGGCTCTCCTCCGGGCTGCGCCGTCAGCTCGGGTGTGTGTGGCCCGAGGGTGACCCGACCATTCACGAAGGCCGTCTGATCATCTGGGTCGGGGACAAGGACATGTCCACCACCAAGCAGGCTCCGTGGCCGCTGGCGAAGCCGGGCGCGACGGTGGACCTGTTCAAGCCGCAACCGTTCGGCACGGACCAGCGCGGCCGGTGGGTGCCCATCACCCTCATGTTCGCCTCCGGTGCCATCGGCGCCATCCCCCGCATGGGCAAAACCGTGTCCCTGCGCGAAATCCTCCTCATCGCCGCCCTGGACCCGCGCGCCGTGCTCTACGCCTACGACCTCAAGGGCACCGGCGACCTGTCCGCCCTGTCGCCGGTGTGTCACGGCTACGGCGTCGGGGATGACCCCGAGGACATTGAAACCGCCGTGGTCGAACTCCGTGCCCTGCGCGAGGAACTCCGCCGCCGCGCCAAGGTGATCCGCAACCTGCCCGAAGACATCTGCCCGGACAACAAGGTCACCCCCGCACTCGCGTCGCGGAAGGACCTGGGGTTGGCGCCCATCATCATCGGTGTCGACGAGTGCCAGGTGTGGTTCGAGCACCCCGACCACGGCGACGAACTCCGCGAAATCTGCACTGACCTGGTGAAACGTGGCCCCGCGCTGGGTATCGGGCTGTTCCTCGCCACGCAGCGGCCGGACGCGAAGGCCATCCCGACCGACATTTCCGCGAACCTGTCCATCCGGTACTGCCTGAAAGTCATGGGACAGACCGAAAACGACATGGTCCTCGGTACCTCGCAGTACAAGAACGGCATCCGGGCGACCACGTTTGCCTGGTCTGACAAGGGAATCGGCTACCTGCGCGGCGAGGGCAGCGACGCGCAGATCACCCGCTCCGTGTACCAGGACGGGCCGATGGCCAAGCGGATCGCCGCCGGTGCCCGCAAACAGCGCGAAGCCCTGGGCAACATCACCGGTTACGCCGCCGGGGAAGAAGTCGACCTGGACACCGCCCGCCTGGACACCCTCGCCGACGTCCTGGGCGTGTTCGAGAAGGGTGAAGAGAAGCTCTGGTCCGATGTGATCGTGTCCAGGCTCGCCGAACTCCGCCCCTCGACCTACGGGAAGTGGAACCCGGCCGCCCTCGCCACCGCGCTCAAGCCGGACGGCGTGAAGCCCGGACAGGTGTGGGCCACCGACCCCGACACCGGCAAGGGCAGCAACCGCAACGGCTACACCCGCGACGCCCTCACCAAGGCCCGCGATAACCGAAAGTAGCCGCCGAGTGGAGCTAGGGGCGCTTCGCGCTCTAGACCGGAGCGCCCCTAGACCTAGACCCCCACTCTAGACAGCCCTGATCTTCTGACCAGGACTCTAGGGACCTAGACCACCCCCGCGCCGACCAGCGGAAATCTCCAGAAACCCCCGGCTAGCCGCCATCACCACCGGCCCTAGCCCTAGCTCAACACACCCAAAACAGACACACACAGTCACCGACGATAGGACTCGCTTTGACTACGCACACCACCGGCCGCGCCCTCATCGCCGCCGTCCCGCTCGCCCTCGTCACGCTGTTCGTCACCGGCTGCGAGGTCCCGGCCGCCACCGGAACCCCCGGCGACAGCGGCGCCGACGCCACCACCGCCACCCGGCAACTCGCCAAGCTCGCCGTGAAACCCGCCGACACCGGAGCCCACTACAACCGCGACGACTGGCCCCACTGGGACAGCGTCGGCAAAGGCTGCAACCGCCGCGAAGACACCCTCAAGACCCAAGGCCGCAACGTCACCACCGGCAAAGGCTGCAAAGTCCTCAGTGGAGAGTGGACCAGCCGCTACGACGGAGTGAAGGTCACCGACCCCGAAGGCGTCGACATCGACCACATGGTGCCGCTCGCCGAGGCCGCCCGCTCCCACACCCGCGACTGGACCGAGGCCCAGCGGACCCGCTACGCCAACGACCCCAACGTTTTGGTCGTCGTCACCGCGAAGTCCAACCGCTCCAAGGGCGACCAGGACCCCGCGAAGTGGCTGCCCACAAAGGACAAGTGCGGCTACGTCACGCACTGGATTCGGGTGAAGACCACCTACCGCATGAGCGTGGACCAGGCCGAGCACGACGCCATCGCCGCCATCCTCCGCCACTGCTGACGACCTGTCCCTGACTGTCCACTGTGGAAGGTAGTTCGATGACCGCGCACGCTGGAAACCCGCTCTTGGACTGGGCGCTCTACCTCGCGGGGATGGGATGGGCGGTGTTCCCGCTCGCGCCGGGAACGAAGCGGCAGCCCGCCGTGAAGGACTGGGAGAACCGCGCCACCACCGACCCCCTCCGTATCCGCCGCTGCTGGTCGGCCGACCGCTTCAACATCGGCGTAGCTACCGGCCCGTCCCGGCTCGTGGTGGTGGACCTGGACATGCCCAAGGACGGCACCGGCCCGGACGGCGTGACCGCGCTCGCCGCACTCGCCGCCGAACGCGGGGCGCCGGTGCCGGACACCTACACCGTGTCCACCCCGTCCGGTGGGCGGCACCTGTACTACCTCGCCCCGGCCGGAACCACGCTGCGGAACAGTCAGGGACAGCTCGCCTCCTGTGTGGACACACGAGCGGGAGGCGGATACGTGGGGGGGCCGGGGTCGGTGCTCCCCAACGGTGCCTACGACCTCGCCGACGACACCGACCCCGCCGAACTGCCGGGCTGGTTAGTCCAGGTGTGCGCGGAACGACGCTCTACGGCCAACTCAGGGCCGCTTGAGATCCGTTCTGGCGATACCAGCCGCTACGGGTCGGCAGCACTCGCCGGGGAGTGCGCCCGCGTCCGCAACGCCACACCAGGCACCTACAACGAAGTCCTCTCCAGCGCGGCCTACACCATTGGCCGCAAGGTAGGCGGCCGGATCATCGACCACGCCACCGCCCGCGCTGATCTCATCGCCGCCGGGGAAACCCTCATCGGCTCCGCCCACTGGCCGCCCAACGCCCGTGAAGTCGTCCGCGTGGTGGACGCCGGGCTGACCGCCGGTGCCCGAAACCCTGTCACCCGAGGAAAGGCCGCCTGATGACCGTGCCCGCGCTGCGGGTGGTGTCGCCTCCCCGTGAGCCGACCGCCACGTCCGCCGATGGCGCTGAAGTCCTGGACCAGATCGGAGAGTTCGTGTCCCGCTTCAACGTCTTCCCCTCGCAGCACTGCGCGCCGATGCTCGCGCTCTGGTACGCCCACACCCATGCCGCCGAGCACTTCTACATCACCCCGCGCCTGATCCTGTCCTCCGCCGAACCCGGTAGCGGGAAGACCCGCGTCCTGGAGGTCGCGCAGTACCTCGTGGCCTCGCCGGAGATGACGTTGTCCGCGTCCCCGGCCGCGCTGTTCCGGCTGGTGTCCGCCGCGCCGATCACGATCTTGTTCGATGAGGTGGACGCCATCTTCAACCCGAAGAACAGCGGCAACACCGAGGACCTGCGCGCCCTGCTCAACGCCGGATACAAGCGGTCGGCGACGATCCCGCGCTGTGTCGGCGACGCGAAGGCCATGGCAGTGCAGCGGTTCAAGGTCTACGCCCCCGCCGCGCTCGCCGGGATCGCCGGGCACATGCCCGACACCATCACCACCCGCGCCATCACCGTCCACATGCGACGCCGCGCCCCCGGCGAATCCGTCGAACCCTTCAAGACCCGCCGCGTCGAGACCGAGGCCGAACCCTTGCGGGACCGTCTCGCCGACTGGGTCCGCAGTGTCGCCGAACAGGTCGGTGAGGCCGAACCCGAGATGCCCGAGGGCGTCACCGACCGCTCCGCCGAAATCTGGGAACCCCTGCTCGCGCTCGCCGACGCGGCAGGAGGTGAGTGGCCCGGAAAGGCTCGCGAAGCCTGCAAACACTTCGTGGCCAACAACAACCCGCGCGCCGGAAGCATCGGCACCCGCCTGCTCGCCGACCTGCGCGACGTCTTCACCGCACACCAGGCCGAAAAGCTGCCCACCACCGTCATCCTCGAAGCGCTGCACGCGATGGAGGAAGGCCCCTGGGCCGACTACTACGGCAAGCCGTTCGACGCCCGCCACCTGTCCAAGGAACTCGGCAGGTACGGGGTGGAAGTCCACGCGTTCAAGCACAACGGCACCACCACCAAGGGCTACCGCACCACCGGTGAGACCGGGCTCGCCGACGCCTGGACCCGCTACCTGCCACCGCCCGACACTGGGGATTCCCGGTAACTGCGGTAACCCCGGTAACCGTGCAGGTCAGACGGTTACCGCACCGAAATCGCTGCGGTAACCCCGGTAACCGGGTTACCGAGGTTACCGACCCGAAAATCCATCGGTAACCGCCTGACCAGCGAAGTTACCGAGGTTACCGAAGTTACCGACAACACCCGCTCACGCCACCGAGGAGACACCCATGCCCATCGCGCACACCACCAGAACGCACCACCGCGCGAGGAGAACCCGCCACCATGGCCACCGCATCTTGGCTCACAGTCGCCGAATTCTGCGCCGAAATGAAGATCTCACGCCGGACATTCCAGCAATGGCGCGCCACCGGGCGCGGACCTAGCTGCCTGAAACTGCCGAACGGCGACCTCCGTATCCGCCGTTCCGAATACGAACGCTTTCTGGACTTGTGCGAGGAGGCTGCTGCCTGATGGCGACTACACATGACGTCCGAATCTGGACACTTTACAAGTACGAGGGCAAGCGGAAGACAACGCACCGAGCCCGATGGGTAGTTGCCGGTGGAACGTTCGGCGAAAGCTTCGATACGTTCGCTCTCGCTGACAGTTTCCGTTCCAAGCTACTCACTGCCGCCCGCGAGGGAGAAGCGTTCGACACTGAGAGCGGGCTACCGGTCTCGATGCTTCGCACAACCGAGGTCAAGTCTTGGTTTGCGTTCGCTTGCGAGTACGCGGATATGAAGTGGCCAGAGTCATCGCCCAAGTACCGCGCGTCTCTCGCAGAGTCCCTGATGACCATCACGGTTCCCATGCTCAAGGGGAAACCGCCGTGCGAGCCGAAGATCTTACGAAAGGCCCTCAAGACCGCCTTCAACCTGAACACGCGGAACGCGCCACAAACCGACGAGATACGACAAGCGCTCTTGTTCGCCGCGAAGGCGAGCCGCAACGTCGGCGAGCTAGCGAACGCGGACACGCTGCGCACTGTTCTACGCGCCCTGGATTTGAAGTTGGACGGAAAGAAGGCAGCAACCAACACCGTGAGGCTTCGCCGCGTCGCGCTCGGAAACGCGATTGAGTACGCAATGTCACCAGAGCAAAAACTCCTGACGGCAAATCCCGTCGAGGACGTGAAGATGAAGAAACGAAAGTTCGTCGTCCATGAGGTAGACCCGAAATCCGTCGTGAACCCGATTCAGGGGCGAATGCTGCTCGAAGCGGTCGGCACAGTCGGGAAGCAGGGTCCGCCCCTGGTCGCGTTCTACGGGCTGATGTACTACGCCGCTCTCCGCCCGGAGGAAGTAGCGAACCTGAACAAGGCTGATCTGTCCCTCCCCAAGGAAGGGTGGGGAGATCTTCTCCTCAGAAGGGCTCGCCCGGAGATCGGGCAGGAATGGACGGACTCCGGCGAGGCGTCCGAAGAGGGGCCGCTCAAGCACCGGGCCGAAGAGGAGGAGCGGACGGTGCCGTGCCCGCCTCAGCTCACCGCACTACTGCATGAGCATCTGAGCAAGTTCGGGACCGCGCCTGACGGCAGGTTGTTCCGAGGCGCCCGCGATGGCGGCCGCGTCGGAAGCTCGGTCTATGGCCGGGTGTGGGCGACGGCCCGTGAGCGGGTTTTCACCGCTGAGGTGGCCGCTGGGCCACTGGGGAAGCGTCCCTACGACTTACGGCACGCGGCGGTGTCTACGTGGCTCAACGGCGGCGTAGAGGCCACCCGTGTCGCCAAGTGGGCCGGGCACAGCCTCGCGGTGCTGCTGCGGGTCTACGCGAAGTGCCTCGACGGCGGGGAGCAGGCCGCTCGCGACCGCGTGACCAGGGCTCTCGGTGGCGAGTAGGCCCGGAGAACTTTGGCGCGTATTTGGCGTGGCCACCCGCTATCAGCCGCGCCGAGCTGCACACAACTGCACATAGCAAGATCGGCCCCCTGGCCTGGTTTCGCAGGTCAGGGGGCCGATCTTGCTGGTGTGGCGAGTGAGGGATTCGAACCCCCGAAGGCTGAGCCGTCTGATTTACAGTCAGATCCCTTTGGCCGCTCGGGCAACTCGCCGTGGCCGGGCAAGCCCGGTCGAGACGAAAGAATACCCAACGTCGTGGCGGGCCCGTCAACCGGGTTGCACAGGGCTAGGGTGGAAGCTCCTGACAAGCGAGTACGAGGTGTGAGAACACGTGGCGGATCCCTCTTTCGACGTGGTGAGCAAGGTCGATCGCCAGGAGGTGGACAACGCCCTCAACCAGGCCAGCAAGGAACTCGGTACCCGGTTCGACTTCCGGGGTACCGGGACCAAGATCGACTGGTCCGGCGAGGAGGCGATCGCGATCGAGTCGGAGACCGAGGAGCGGGCGCTGGCGGCGGTCGAGGTGTTCAAGGAGAAGCTGATCAAGCGCAACATCTCCCTGAAGGCCTTCGAGGCGGACGAGCCGGCGTTGTCCGGCAAGATCTACAAGATCGGCGGCAAGATCCTGCAGGGGATCGCGTCGGACAAGGCGAAACAGATCGCCAAGTTCATTCGCGACGAAGGCCCCAAGGGCGTCCAGGCGCAGATCCAGGGCGACCAGCTGCGGGTGTCCGGCAAGAAGAAGGACCAGCTGCAGGACGTGATCGCCTTGCTCAAGGGCAAGGACTTCGAGATCGCGCTGCAGTTCACGAACTACCGGTGATCGATGGGCTCTGACCTGCGGGTATCCGTCAGCGGGTGCCCGTGGGTACAACCCCGGTACAACTCAGTGCGGAGTCGACGAGCGTGCGCGTCTGGTCGACGGCGTCCGGCCAGTAGCCGACGTAGGTGTTGAGCGTCACGGTGGGCGTCGTGTGGCCCATGGCGAGCTGGACGGTCTTGACGTTCGCTCCGCCGAAGATCAGCACCGTGGCGAAGTAGTGCCGCAGGTCGCGCAGGCCGAAGCCCTCCGGCAGGCCAGCCGCCTTCACGGCCGGACGCCAGATGTACGACCAGTCAGCCCGGTGGATCGGGCGACCGTCACCCCGGGTGAACACGAGGTCGGCGGGTCGCCGAATCGGCCGGCGGGGATCGGTCTCGTCGTCGATCTCCTCCGGCAGTGACCGGAAGGCCTCCAGGTGACCGCGCAGCGAGTTCGCGACCAATGTCGGCAGCTCGTTCACCCGGCGACTGGTCTTCGTCTTCGGAGGGGCCAGATAGGGCGTGCGCCCGGACACCACGGTGAGTTGGTGTCGCACCTCGACCTCCATCGTGTCGAAGTCGATCGCATCGCGCTCCAGGCCGAAGATCTCGCCACCTCGCCAGCCGCAACCAGCCGCCAGGTAGACGATCGGCCGGTATCGCTCGGGAAGTGCGTCGTGAAGCGCGTGAACCTCTTCCGGCCGCGCGATGTAGTACTTGGCGTCCTCGATCTCCGGCAGACGGATGCCGACGCACGGGGACGTCCCGATGCGCTTGTCGGCCACAGCCGCGTTGAACAGCGGGACCAGCGTTCCAAAGTAGACAACCGTGAGCGTGCTCGGAGCGAGCTTGACGGCCCGATCCTTTACCCAGCCCCGAATATGCGAGCTGCGAATCTGCGCGATAGGCAATTCGCCGAGCACGGGTACCAGGTGCCGCCGGATGACGCGTTCCGTGCGCTCAGCCGTACTCGGGCGGTGCAACAGTGTCTGCCGCCACTGATCGGCATAGTCCTTGAACGTCAGTCGCCCGGCGCGCGGGTCGACGTACTGGCCGCGCGAGATGTCGGCGTGCATGTTCGCGTCGTGCCGGTCAGCGTCAGCCCGTCGCTCGAACAGCTCGGTACGGTCCTGGCCGGTGTTCGGATCGACCCAGCGCACGCGCCAGCGCTTACCGCGTCCGTGTCGCTTGGAACGCAGCCGCTCACCGGTGACGGAGTCACGTTTCCGCAGGTACCAAAGGTCGTCAACGGCCATCTGAGCCTCCACCCTCGTCTTGGCCGTCGAGCTTGCGCCGGGCGAGGTGCAGTTCCGAGAACACAGCGGCGAGACGGCGTTCAGCGTCGTTGTGGTAGCCGATGCCGGTCATGGACCAGTCGTTGACGACGGTCAGGGGCTCGGTGTCTGCGATGCCCAGTGCTTCGCGTTGTTCGTCGAGGCGGTACTCGGCGCGGGTGCGGCGGATGGCCCCGAAGGTGGTGGAGTAGCGGCGGGACTTGGTGAGGAAGTGGCCACGGAAGCCGAGCATGTGCGCCCATTTCCGGAGGTTCAGTTCCTCGAACTCGGGCAGCCCACCGAGACGCCAGGCTGTCCGCATGAGCTGCTTGTGGTGCTCGGTGACGTCGAGCTGTTCGATGTGCTCGGCCGAGCGGATCCGGTAGTCGGAGCCTTCGGTGAGGCGGGTGCCCTTGGTGGCGTACTTGGCGACGTAGCCCGCGACACGCCGGTCATGCCAGCCACCGTCCGAGTCCTTCGAGGTGCCTTCCGACGTCGCGATCGGTTCGACGTCGACCTGATCACCCCACGCCAGGTCCCGCACACCCACAGCGGAGGACTCAGGGGTGCGGACGACGACGGACGCGGCAGCGGCCTGGATGACGGCCGTGATGACGTCGGTGTCCAAAAAAGTGGACGGAGGGGGCGGGCCGTCTGGGCCTTCGGGTCCGTCGATCCGGACGACCGCATGGAAGTGGATCAGCCCACGGCGCTGGTATTCGGCGACCTTGGCATACGACAGGCGCATGACCTGCCGCAGTTCAGCCGCCCGGATGCCGAGAGCACGGGCGAGTTTGCGGCCCACGGCGATGGTGAACCGTCGCCAGAGTTCCCCGGCGTGTGCCTGCCACAGCACCGACCCCGCGTAGTCGTACGTCTCCGGGTCCACCGGCGTACCGAGGGCATCGTCGTACTGGGAGTGGAGCTCTCCGCACGAGCATCGGCGGACGTGTCCATTGCGGACTGGTCGTGAGTGGACTTTTCCGAACGACGGAGCGGTCAGCGTCGCCAGGACCCGCATGTGGCCGGTGACGGTCTCGGGGACGCCCTTTCCCCCGGACATGCCCGCGCGGATCAGGTGGAACGTGTCGTGGGCGTAGTGAGCCGAGCAGGACTCGCACACAGCCGCGCGGCGGTTCTTGCATGGGACGAACACGTTGCCGGACAACGTCGAGACGACCGCGCCCGAGCCATCGACCACTGTGGACGATCCGGCCATCCGGACCGGCTTCACACAGCCCCGAGCGGCCTGAACCTTGTCAGACCAGGTGTCGAAGTCGGCGCGGTCGAGGACGTGGGCCAGTGCCGGGTCCAGTACGCCGGACTCGGTGAACGTGGCCGCCATCTCCCGCAGGCCCAGCGAAGCGGCGACCATCAGCCCTCCGCGCAGTGGCAGACAGCAGCGCCACCGACGTGCCCGGTCAGCGAACCGTCCCTGTCACGAACCGCGAGAGTGCCCCAGCAGTCCGGGCACGTCCCGGCGGGCGCACTTCGGTCACCGCGTCGTGCGACCGAGCGAAGGAACCGTGTCAGCGAGTAGGAGCGGAACGGGCCGACCACGGTGTAGGTCTCCCCGGCGTCCACCAGCGCGTCCCACTCCACGCCGGACAGACCGACCACGTCCGTGATCACGTCCTCCACGTACGGCGGGAGATCACCGAACTTGTTCCGCGCGTACGGCTCCAGCGTCAGCGGATTCTCATCCGAGAACCGGAACCGAGCCGGGATCACGGTCACATGCGGTTCCTCGTCCAGCAGAGCTAGTGCACCCATCGAAGGACTCCTAACTGGTCATGACAAGCTGACCAGTTCAGAATGCCTGCAACTGGTCATGATGTCAAGATGAGTTGGCCAGCCCAGTGGTGCTTGGTCATCGCCAGGTGGGATACTTGTAGTGACGTCCTGATGCACTGACCAGTAAGGGTGTTATCAATGATCGACCGAGCGAGCGGACTCCCGGCTTACCGCCAAGTGGCCGGTGCCCTACGGGAAAAGATCAACACCGGTGAGTACAACCCGGGTGACAAGCTCCCGTCCGAGCGCATCTTGGTCGAGACCTATGGCGTTTCGCGGATCACGATTCGTGAAGCTGTTGGACTTCTCCGCTCGGAGGGACTCGTGAGCTCAGAGCACGGCAAGGGCGTGTTCATCCGCCCGCCGCACAGGGTTGAGCGCCTCAGTCGAAGCAGGCTCAGCCGGGCAGCCCGCGCCGAGAACAAGGGCGCGTTCCTCGGGGATGCCGAGGCGAACAAGTTCACGCCGAGCGTCAGCGTGAAGATCACCTTCGAGCCAGCCGACACGGACACGGCGACGACGCTTGGCATTGACGAGGGTGCGGAGGTGACGGTTCGAGAACGGGTCATGCGAGCGAACGGCCTGCCAGTCCAGCTCGCAACGTCTCGATTCCCCAGGGAGATTACGCGGGACACGCTGATCGAGCAGGTGGACACTGGCAAGGGCGGTAGCTACGCGCGCCTCGAAGAAGCCGGGTACCCGCTGGACCATTTCGTGGAGACGGTCAGCACTCGTATGCCGACACCCGAAGAGGCATCCATGCTCCAGCTCGACAACGGAACTCCGATCTTCGCGGTTCGGCGGATTGCCTACAGCGCAGAAGGTCGAGCAGTCGAGATGAACGACATGCGGTTGTCTGGCGACAAGTACGAACTTGCGTACGAGTTCCCGGCGGGCTGATCTCCGTAGATCACGTGCCGGTGAGTCGGGCGCTTGGTGAGAACTTTCTCTACTGGATCAAGGCGGCCCCTCCGGGGCCGCTGGCAGAGTGTTCGATCCACGGGCAAGCCCCGCCGGGGCGTGCGGGCTGGCGCCCGGTCCCCGGCGGTCGCCCGTGGAAAAGCAAGCCTGCGGCCACCCGCCGAAGAGGCCGCCAATAAGGTTTCGAGCCATCGACCAGGCCAAACGGCAATGCCGGCGTGGCTCCGCGGGAAGGCTCCGTCAACAAGCAGTGTCCTCGCCGGACGGGCAGGTCTCCGGGATGGCCGGGGAAGCGCGGAAGTCGCGTTCGTGTGTGCCTGTCGTCCATCCCATCGACCTCCCAGAGGGCTATCGAGCCCGTCAAGGGGGCAGTCCGGAGACACGCTCACGGAGGCAGGACGGCGCCCCCTTGACAGGCTCGATCGGGCTGACGCCAGGTCGACGGGATGGACGAAGAGGCCCCCACTTGCAGGAAGTCAGTACAACTAATCCAAAAATTAGGGAGACAGAATTGGACATCAGATGGACAAAAGACAAACTTGAAAACTACATGTTCGAATTCGATAAAGCCGACCGAGACGAGCGCTACAACTGGCTGCAAGCCGACTCGCTAAATCGTCTAACTCCAACCGTTCTTCGAATCTTGGATACCATAAACGAGCGAACAGTTATCGTCGCGGAGATTGAATATGATGGTTTTCGCCAAATCAAGTCGGCGGCAGCACGCGGACTCGGAATCCTGGACGACTGGCACGAGGTCCGAGAACGCCTGAAGCCTGACACCCCAACACTCGATGCCGATCAACTGCATCCGTGGATCTGGGAGGCTGCTGAAACCTTCTGGCAGTCCAAGCACTACAGAACGGCCGTTCAAGTTGCAGCCACGGCCTTGAATGCTCAAGTGCAAGCAAAAGTCGAACGAAGAGACATTTCCGACGACAAGCTAATAAGTAGATGCTTCTCGGAAAACCCGCCCGACCCACAAAATCCAAGACTGCGTATTCGCGGGGACCAGAACCATCCGACGACGCAGAGTCTACAAAGGGGGGCGGGGCAACTCGGCCTGGCATGTTTTTGGGCAATTCGCAATCCCGCAACCCACGAAACGGACGAGTGGAGCGAGGCGGACGCGCTGGAGAAACTCGCAGTCCTGAGCGCGCTAGCACGAATGATCGATGGTGCAGAAGTCGTAACCGGGTAGCAAAGCCGCCGGTACAAATCCGGTACAGACGGCACCAACCAGCAACGATGAACAACGACCAACGACACGCACATTTTCGCAGTTCAGGCCATTGCCGCAGTGCATCAGCCCAGGTCGGACGCAGTTCACGAACTACCGCTGACAGCGGCATCGACAAGGCCACCTTCGGGAGCACCGAAGGTGGCCTTCGTCCTACCTACGACGCGGTGATCGTCCAGGTTCCGTCGCCTTCCAGCGACACGAACGCGGGACCCGGCACCGGGACACTGCCCTTGTAGTCGCCCAGCTGGTTCACCGGCAGGTCCGAGAAGTCGTCGTTGTGCACCCACACCGCGGTGTTGCCGTTGCCCTTGGTGCTCACGGCGATCGACGAGACGCCCTCGGGCACCGTGACGACGGCGTCGCGCTTGCCCGAGAGGGTTTTCCCCGGCGCCAGCACGGGCAGGCCGCTTTCGTCGGTGATGGTCAGCGTCCAGGCGGCGTCGGCCTTGACGGTGAACGTCTTCGCCTGGTGACCGGGCAGGTCGTTGATCCACTGCGTGCCCTTGTACGGGCCCGAATCGTTGACGATCAGCTCGTTCTCCGTGTTGACCGCGACATGGCCGGAGCACTTCGGGCAGTCGAAGGTCACGAAGCCGAGCCGCATCGGCCAGGACGTGACGACGGTCGAGTTCCCCTTGCCCGAGTGGGTCTCCGCCGGTTGCGGGCCGGGCGCCGGGGTCGTGGTGGACGTCGGCGGCGGCGTGGGCACACCGGGAGTGGAACGCAGTCCGTCCGAAGCGGCCCTGGACACGACGCGGCCGGTGTTCTCCGGCGAACACGCCGCCAGGCCGGCGGTCAGCAGTACGGCACTCAAGACCGCACACAAACGCCTGGTCACTGATTTTCCCCCTAGTCGTTCACTGAGGGATGTTCGCCGACCGATAGCCCAGCGTTACCGGGTCACCCGGCCGAGCGATTCGGGCCACTCGGCCGTGGGTTTCTCCCGTGACGCCTTCACCGGAGTCCGAAGAGGACAAATACCCGTGGTGTAATCCGGCGGTCGCGTGGGAGGAAAGTTCCGATGAAGCGCCGTTCCAGCTCCGTGCTCGCCTTCACTCTGTCACTCACCGTGATCGCGTCGCTGCTCACTTCCGCGCAGGCCGCCGAACGGCAACAACTCGTATCCGGCTACGGCTCGTATGCGCGGCTCATCCGCCTGGAGCATTCCCCGGTCGGCCGCGGCCGCATCCTCGCGTCGCTGACCAGCGAAGACGCCAGCGGCAAGTTCACGCCGATCCTGGAGAGCACCGACGAGGGCGCGACCTTCCACCAGATCGGCGAGATCCGCGACCGCGACGGCCGCTACGGCATGTGCTGCGGGACGCTGTACGAGCTGCCGCAGCGTGTCGGCAGGCTGCGCGCGGGCACGTTGCTGTGGGGTGCGAGCTACCGCCAGGACGCCGGTCCGCAGCGACGGATCGGCATCAAGATCTGGTACAGCCGCGACGCGGGGCACAGCTGGGCGTTCCTGTCCGAGGCCGCCCGCTCCCACAACCACGACGGCATCTGGGAGCCCGAGTTCACCGTCGACGCGGGCGGCACGCTGTGGCTGCACTACGCCGACGAGACCGAGGCACCGCAGTTCGCGCAGGTGATGAACCGGGTCGCGTCCACCGATGGGGCGCTTTGGGGCACCAAGCAGCGGACGATGGCGATCCCACCCCATCGGGTGCGTCCGGGGATGCCGATCGTCCGCCGTCTCCCCGACGGCCGGTACTACCTGGCCTACGAGATCTGCAACTACGGGGACCGCTATTGCGACCCGTACTTCAAGATCTCCTCCGACGGCGCCAACTGGGGCGACCCGCTCGACCCCGGCACCCGCGTCACCACCGCGAGCGGCAACTACTTCCAGCACGCCCAGACGATCACGTTGTTCCCCGGCGGCCCGAACGGCGTGCGGCTGCTGATGGTCGGGCAGATCTACACGAACGCCGCCGGTGTCCCGCAGGAGCGGAACGGCCAGGTCCTGCTCGCCAACGACAACTTCGGCGCCGGGAACTGGTACGAACTGCCCGCGCCGGTGCATATCGCCGGAATCCATAACAACTTCTGCCCGAACTACAGTTCCACCCTGCTGCCGGTGGACGACGGGAAGAACGTGTTGCAGATCTCCACCGAATACAACCTGGGCTGCAAGGCGTATTTCGCGAAGGGCCCGGCCTTCTGATCCACCCGGTAGTGTGAGTTGTTGACCGAAACGGCTACGAACGGGAGTGTGGATGAAGGGCATCGTGCTGGCGGGGGGCAGCGGGACGCGCCTGCATCCCATCACCCAGGCGATATCGAAACAGCTGCTTCCGGTTTACGACAAACCGATGGTCTACTACCCGATCTCGGTGCTGATGTTCGCCGGGATCCGCGAGATCCTGATCATCTCCACCCCCGCCGACCTGCCGAGTTTCCGCAAGCTCCTCGGCGACGGCAGCCAGTTCGGGCTCACCTTCAGCTACGCCGAACAGGCCGCCCCGAACGGGCTGGCCGAGGCGTTCGTCATCGGCGCGGACTTCGTCGGTGACGACGACGTCGCGCTGGTGCTCGGCGACAACATCTTCTACGGCCAGGGTTTCTCCAGCAGGCTGCAGGCCGCCGCGACCGCGCTCGACGGCTGCGTGCTGTTCGGCTACCCGGTCAAGGACCCGCAGCGCTACGGCGTCGGCGAGATCGACGCCGACGGCAAACTCCTCTCCATCGAAGAGAAGCCGGCGAAGCCCAAGTCGAACAAGGCGATCACCGGCCTCTACTTCTACGACAACCAGGTCCTCGAGATCGCCCGCGACCTCAAGCCCTCCCCTCGCGGCGAGCTGGAGATCACCGACGTCAACCTCGCCTACCTGCGGCAGGATCGTGCGACCCTGGTCGACCTCGGCCGCGGTTTCGCCTGGCTCGATACCGGTACGCATGATTCGCTGCTCGAAGCGGGCCAGTTCGTGCAGGTCCTCGAACACCGGACCGGTGTGCGGATCGCCTGTCTGGAAGAGGTCGCACTGCGGATGGGCTTCATCGACGCCGACCAGTGCTTCGCGCTGGGCGCGAAGCTGGCGAAATCCGGCTACGGCGAATACCTGATGAACGTCGCGAGGACGCAAGGCGCTACTGGCTGAACAGGTGCCCCCTCAGGGTGTCGCCGCGGTAGTCGGTCCGGAAGACGCCCAGTTCCCGTAGGTGCGGGACGACGTCGTCGACGAAGGCGTCCAGTCCGGTCGGGGTCAGCTGCGGCACCAGGACGAACCCGTCGGCCGCGTCGCTCTGCACGTATTCGTTGATCGACTCGGCGACCTGCCGGGCGGTGCCGACGAACTGCTGACGCGCGGTCACCTCGATGACCAGTTCGCGGATCGAGAGCTTCTTCTCTTCCGCGATCGCCCGCCATTTCGCGGCTACGGCCAGCGGGTCCTTTTCGTGCCGGACCCGGCCCCAGGTCAGCGGTTCGGCGTCGGGGTCCGGCTCGATCCCGGGCAGCGGCCCGTCCGCGTCGTAGGCGGAGAGGTCGCGGCTCCAGACCTGTTCGAGGAACTGGATCGCGGTCTCCGGGCGTACCTGCTGGTAGCGGATCTCGCGTGCGTACTCGTGGGCGTCCTTTTCGGTGTCGCCGAGCACGAAGGTCGCGGCGGGCATGATCAGCAGCTCACCGGGCTCACGGCCGTACGCCGGCAGGCGCCGTTTGACGTCGGCGAAGAACTCCTTGCCGCTTTCGAGTGACCCGTGCCTGCTGAAGATGACGTCGGCGGTCTTCGCGGCGAACTCCCGGCCCTCGTCGGAATCCCCCGCCTGGATGACGATCGGCTGTCCTTGTGGCGTCCTCGGGACGGTGAATTCGCCGCGGATGTCGAACTGTGGTCCACTGTGGACGAATTGCTCGATTCCGCGCGCGAAGACGCCGTTCTCCTTGTCCCCGACGACCGCGTCCGGTGCCCAGCTGTCCCAGAGCTCCCGCACGGTGGCGAGGAACTCCTCGGCGCGGCGGTAGCGGTCCTCGCGGCGGAGAAATCCGCCGCGGCGGAAGTTCTGCCCGGTCCAGGCGTCGGGCGAGGTGACGACGTTCCACGCGGCACGGCCGCCGGAGAGGTGATCGATGCTCGCGACCTGTCGGGCGACCTCGTAGGGCTCGTTGAACGTCGACGACAGCGTCCCGGCTAGGCCGAGCCGCGTGGTGACCGCGGACAGCGCGGCCAGCACGGTGGTGGTGTTCGGGCGCCCGACGACGTCGGAATCGAGGATCTTGCCCGCGTGCTCGCGCAGCCGGAGGCCCTCGGCGAGGAACAGGAAGTCGAACTTGCCGCGCTCCGCCGTGCGCGCGAGGTACTCGAAGGACGAAAAGTCGATTTGACTACCCGAGCGTGGATCGCTCCACACGGTCGTGTTGTTGACGCCGGGGAAGTGTGCGGCGAGTTTGACCTGCTTGGGCATCTGTCACGCCTCCGCGTACTGGTTGGCGGCGACCCCGAGGCCGAGGTGGTCGCGCAGGGTGGTGCCGGGGTAGCCGGTCCGGAACACACCCGCGGCCTGGAGCGCGGGGACGGTCTCGGCGGTGAACAGCGTCAGGTCGTCGGGCAGGACCGCGGGCCGGATGTGGAAGCCGTCGAGACCGCCCGCGTCGGCGATGCGGGGCAGCTCGGCGGCGAGGTCGGCGGGAGTGCCGGTGAAGGAGAGGCCGCCGGGGAACGGCGCGTGGTCCTCCAGCGCGCGGCGGCGATCGAGGGCCGCCTGCTCGGTCTCGGCGAGCACGATGGACAGCCCGGCCAGGAGCTTGGCGTCCGGGAAGCGCTCGCGGGCGCCCCGGACCTCGTCGACCAGGACGACGTCGGCGCCGTGCGCGTATGGCGAGTCGCCGTACACCGCGACGACCGGATGGCCCTGCGGCGGACGCGGTGTGATCGAGGGTCCCTTGACGCTGAAGAAGCGGCCCTCGAAGTCGACGTAGTGGAGCTTTTCGCGGTCGATGAACCGGCCGGACGGCTCGTCGCGGATGATCGCGCCGTCCTCCCAGCTGTCCCAGAGACGTGCGATGACGTCGACGACCTCGGCGTTCTCCGCTTCGGCGTCCACCTCGGACGGCAGGGTGCGCCTGCCGAAGTGCGCGACCTCGGCTTCGGTGCGGGACGGTACCGCGAGGACGCCGGCGCGGCCACGGCTCGCGAAGTCGAGCGACGCGACGGCCGTCGAGATGTGGAACGGCTCGGTGTGTGTGGTGGTGACCGTGGGGATCAAACCGATTCCGCTGGTCACCGGGGCTAGTGCGGCGAAGGTCAGCAGTGCGTCGAGACGGCCGCGGACGATCTCCTCCCCGCCAGGCTGAAGCCCGAGGGTGTCATCGAGGGTGACGAAGTCGAGCGAAGCTGCTTCGGCGAGCTTCGCGTGGGCTAGGTAGTGAGCGGCGGTGAACAACGCGGCGGGCCGGACCGCCGAAACCCGCCAGGCGGCCGGGTGCTGCCCGGCCCCGTCGAGCGCGACCCCGAGGTGCAACTGCTGTGCGGAACCCATGTCCCGGGGAACTCCCCCACCTACCCCCCGATTCCCCCTCCCACGAGGTGAGACACCTCCCCGACCTGCGTTTAGTCCTCTCAATGCGGTAGTTGGCGGTGCGAACTACCGCAACCAGAGGACTGAACGCGCGGGGTCAGTAGGGGCGGCGGGCCATGGCTTCGAGGCGCCGGATGCGGTCTTCCATGGGCGGGTGGGTCGAGAAGAGCTTCGAGAGGCCTTCGCCGGGGCGGAACGGGTTCGCGATCATGAGATGCGACTGCGACACCAGCTTCGGCTCCGGGACGAGTGGTGCCGCGCGGGTTCCCTTGTCGAGTTTCCGCAGCGCCGACGCGAGGCCGAGCGGGTCACCGGTGAGTTCCGCGCCCGACGCGTCGGCCTGGTACTCCCGCGAGCGGCTCACCCCGAGCTTCACGATGGCGGCCGCGATCGGCCCGATCAGCACCAGGAGCAGCGCGACCAGCGGACTGTCGTCGTCTTCGCGGTCGCCGCCGCCGAGGACGCTGGTGAACAGCGCGATATTGGCGATCACACTGACCACGCTCGCCAGCGCGCCCGCGACACAGGAAATGAGGATGTCGCGGTTGTAGACGTGGGACAGCTCGTGCCCGAGCACGGCGCGCAGTTCGCGTTCGTCGAGGAGGGCGAGGATCCCGGTGGTGCAGCACACTGCCGCGTGCCGGGGGCTGCGGCCGGTGGCGAAGGCGTTCGGGGCCTGCGTCGGGCTGAGGTAGAGCCGCGGCATCGGCTGACGCGCGGTGGTCGCCAGTTCGCGCACGATCCGGTACATCGCCGGCTGCTCGGCCTCGGAGACCGCGCGGGCGCGCATGGCCCGCAGCGCCGGCTTGTCGGAGTTGAAATAGGCGTACGCGTTGACGCCGAGCGCCACCAGCAGGCCGATGACCAGCGCACCTCGCCCGAAGAACCCGCTGATCCCGACGATGATCGCGGACAGCACGCCGAGCAGGACGACGGTCTTCAGGCCGTTCTGGTGTTTGTGCACGGCGTCCTGCTCCTTTCGAACTCCGAGTTTTCCGGCGAGGGAGGGTTACTCACCGGAAACAACGCGATCAGGGGACGCGAAGTTCCTTCGCACGGCGACGTCGCGGGTTATCGTCGAGCCCCGGAACGATCATGGGGAGGCGCCCGTGCGAGGACCCGAACTGAGCCGCCGAGCCCTGCTCACGCTGGCCGCGGCCGGCGCTTCCTCGATCGCCCTCGCCCCGGTGGCCAGAGCCGAGAAGGTCCTTCAGATCGAGGTCGGGGGCACCCCCGAGGCGATCGCGGTGAACTCCGTCACCGGCTTCGCCTACCTCGCCGACCCCGCCACCGGCACCGTCGTCGTGATCGACTCGCGGACCGCCACCGTCGGCGCGGTGATCCCGGTCGGCGGCGAACCGGCGGACCTCGCCGTGGACACCGTCACCAATCGTGTCTTCGTCACCAATCCGCCCGCCGGGACCGTGCTGGTCCTCGACGGGCTGACCAACGACGTGGTCAGCGTGCTGCCCGCCGGTCCGGGGGCGTCGAGTATCGACGTCGACGAGCGGGCGAACCGGATCTACGCGGTCAGCGGCACCACCGGGATGCTCGCCGTGATCGACGGCGTCGGCTGCCGCCTGCTGAAACTGGTCCCGGGGCCCACGAGCGGCCTGTCGTCGATCGCGGTGGACAGCGGCCGGAAACTCGCCTACTGCACCAGCACGGCCACGGATTCCCTGGAGTTCTACGACATCGGCGTGGGGAAGTTCACCGACGGCGTCCAGGTCGGGAAGTCGCCGACCGGGGTCACGGTGCACCGCGTGTCCGGGACGGTGTTCGTGGCGAATTCGGCGATCCATCATCTGTCCGTCGTGGATCCCGCGGCACGCGAGGAGAAGGCGACCGTGCTGCTGCGCTCGGAGGCTTCGGCGGTCGCGATCCACCAGGGCTCGAACACGGTGTACACCAACGGCGGACCCAACGGTATCGCCCGGATCGACGGTCTGACCCACGTGCTCACCGGCGACCTTTCGCTCGGCGTGAACCCCGGCGCGGTCGCGCTCGACCAGCGATCCAAAACGGTGTTCGTGGCGGATCCCTTGCGTGGCAGGGTTTCCTTGGTCAAGGATTTCTGAGTTCTTCCGTGGGGTTACCGTTCCCCGACCTCACCTGGGCGAACGGCCATCACCACGCTCGACGTCCTTTCCGCCGGCCGGGCCACCGTTGCGGCGCGTGCTCCGAAAGTGGAGTGCTTTCCCGGCGGCGGAAAGCTCGGACGCTCGCTCCCCCGCCATCGGAACAGGCATGATGGCGGGGTGAGCGAGTACGAACTGCGCGGCGGACTGCAACCCGACGTCTCGGCGGTGTCCGCCGTACTGGCGCACCACGGTGTCGAAGGGCCGGACGGCAAGGCGCCCGGCGAAGCCCTGCTCTTCGCCGTCTCCGGCGGCATCGGCGCCGGTTACATCCTGTGGGACTTCGCGCACGAGACGATGTCGACGATCGTCTTCGGGTTCCGCGCGCGTTGGCAGTATCCGCGGGAATGGCTGAAGTCCACAGTGGACCGTCTCGGTCTCGGCGCGGGCATCCACACCACCGGCGGCAACCGCGCCGCGACGAAACGGCTCACCGCCGAACTCGAGGCGGGGCGGCCGGTGATCGTCCTGCCGGACAGCGAGTCGCTCGGCTACTGGCACTTGCCGCCGGAGATGTCCGGCGGTGGCGGGCATTTCGTCGTCGCGTACGGCGAGGAGGACGGCCGGGTGCTCGTCGACGATCGGAATCTCGCGCCGCTGACGGTCGAGCGGAAGACTTTCGACGCCGCGCGCGCCCGCGTCGGCTCCTACAAGAACCTGCTCGCGACGATCGAACCCGGCGAGGTCGCCGACTGGCCGGGCGCCGTGCGGAGCGGGCTGACCGACTGCGCGCGAAACCTTTCCGCGCCGTCGAAGTCGTTCTCGCTGTCCGCCTGGGGCCGCTGGGCGAAGGCGATGACCGACGAACGTGACCCCAAGGGCTGGCCGAGGGCGTTCGGGGAGCGGCGCGGGCTCGTCGGCGCGCTGCTGAACGTGTGGGAGAGCGTCACCCCGGCCGGGCTGGAAGGCGGGCACCTGCGCGGGCTCTTCGCCGACTCGCTCACCGAGGCCTCAACGCTGCTCGACCTCCCGGCACTGGCCGAGCAGGCGTCGACCTGGCGTGGGATCGGCGAACGCTGGGCGGAACTGGCCGAGGTCGCCGTCCCGGCGTCGAACACGGAGTTCGCCTGGGTGCGCGGGCTGGTCAGCGCGGTGTCCGCCGGTGTCCGCGAGGGTGACGCGGGTCAGGACGCGGCCGCGGCGGCGGGCGAGGAGAGGTGGAAACTGCGCGCGCACTACAACGACGAGATGCCGTTCACCGACGTCGAGATCGGCGACCTCTTCGCCACCATGGGCACGCTGATCCGGGACATCCACACCGCCGAGACCGCCGCGATCCGAGATCTTTCCGAGGCCCTGACGGAGTGAACCCGGCGCGACGGCTGGACGAGGAAGAGCACGCGCGGTTCGACGGAAACGATGGGCGAAATCCCCGCCGCGCGCCGAGCAAGACCTCCGGCGTAAATCTTTTCAACCGTTGATGCTCCATTTCCCGCACAGCCGGAAAACGGCTGGGCCGTTCAGCGGCTGATCATCCGGCTTTTCGGCCGGTACCTTCGAAAGACTCTCCCCTGCAGAGCTCCCGGAGGTATTTCATGCCACGGCCGAAGTCTGTCCGCTTTCTCGCGCCCTTGGTCGGCGCGCTGATGCTCACCAGCGGGGTGGCCGTCGCCGCCCCTTCCGGCGAGGACCCTCAGTTCATCCGCCTGGCCAGCAGGACCTTCGATCCGCTCGGCCAGCGGGTCGCCGCGAGCCAGGACTGGAAGGGCGCGTACCTGCTCCAGGTCCGGAGCGCGCTGACCGACGCCCAGCGCGGGCAATTGCGCGGCCTCGGCGTGCGAATCGGGACCTACATTCCCGATTTCGCGTACGTGGTCCGCTTGAAGCCGGAGAACCGGGAATCGGTCGGGAAAGTGGATTTCGTCCGCTGGCTCGGCGAATATCGGCCGGAGGACAAGGTCGAGAGTTCGACGTTCTCGGTGAGCGGGACAGGGCGATATCTGGTGACGCTCGCCGAGCCCGACGCGAGAGACCAGCGTGTGGTGGCCGAACGGATCCTCTCCCTCGGCGGCGGCATCGAGGCGATCTCCCGGAGCGGGCAACATGTCGTCGCCACACTCGGCTCCGGACAGGTCGCGACCGTGGCCCAGGGTGCCGAAGTGCTCGCCGTCGGCGGGGTGACCGCGCCCGAGACCGACATGGCCATCGCGCGGGAAAGCGGCGGGGCGAACTACATCGAGAGCGCCGGCGGCTATCGCGGCCAGGGCGTGCGCGGTGAGGTGATGGACGGCGGGCTGCGCGCGACCCACCAGGAGTTCAAGGCGCGGCCGACAGTGCCGCACGGTACGAACTCGACCGACACCAGCCACGGCACGTCGACGTACGGACAGATCTTCGCGTCGGGAGTGAGCGCCCCGCAGCGCGGGCTGCTGCCCGAGGGGCAGGGCATCTTCGCCACCTACAACAAACCCGACCGGTACGCCCACACCAAGGAACTCGTCGACCCGGCGGGCAAGTACCGGGCGGTGTTCCAGAGCAACAGCTGGGGCGGCGGGCTGACGACGGCGTACAACTCGGTCTCGGCCGAGCTCGACAAGATCGTCTTCGATCACGACCTGTTGATCTGCCAGTCGCAGAGCAACGCGGGGACGCAGCAGTCGCGGCCGCAGGCGTGGTCGAAGAACGTGCTCTCGGTCGGCGGGCAGTACCACTACAACACGCTGAGCCGCGCCGACGACAAGTGGAACGGTGGCGCCAGCATCGGCCCGGCCGCCGACGGGCGGATCAAACCGGAGCTGTCGAACTACTACGACCGCATCGACACGACGTCCTCCTCCAGCGACACCTCGTACACGACGTCGTTCGGCGGTACGAGCGGCGCCACCCCGATCACCTGCGGAAACGCCGGTCTCCTGTTCCAGATGTGGGCCGACGGCGTCTTCGACGGCGCCCCCGGCAAGGGCCGCGACGTCTTCGCGAGCCGCCCGCACGCCGCGACCGCGAAGGCGCTGCTGATCAACGGGGCCGACCAGTTCGCGTTCACCGGCACCGCGCACGACATGACCCGGACACATCAGGGCTGGGGCACCGCGAACGTGCGGTACCTGCACGAACAGGCCAAGGCGAACGGGTGGAAACTGCCGGTGCTGGTCAACGAGACGGATCTGCTGGGCACCGGACAGTCGAAGAAGTACACGGTCGCGGTGAACGGGTCGAAGCAGTTCAAGGCGACCCTGGCCTACACCGACCCGGCCGGTTCGCCGAGCGCGTCGGTCACCCGGGTCAACGACCTGACGCTGAAGGTCACCGCGCCGAACGGGACCGTGTACTACGGCAACAACGGGCTGAAGGCGGGCAACTTCTCGACCGCGGGCGGGACGCCGAACACCATCGACACGGTGGAGAACGTGATCCTGGAGAAGCCCGCCGCGGGTACCTGGACGGTGGAAGTCGTCGCGACGCAGGTGAACGCCGACGGGCACCCGGAGACGTCGGCGACCGATGCGGACTACGCGCTGGTGGTCTCGTGACGTCTTGACGCTTTGCGCGTGAAGGCCCCCTTCCTCCGGGAAGGGGGCCTTCACGCACCTCGGGCAGCACCGTGGCGGCCACTTACCGTCGGTAGTGGAGCGGGCGCGCATTGCCCGCACCCGGATGGCCGAGACGTCTGCGCCGATGGCCGACACGGCAGGTTTCGGTTGTGAGACGGAAGCGTGAGAGGCCTGAAAGGCATGTAACGAGGCGACCCGGGGGGCCGACGTCTGGGATACGTGACGCGAGCCAAGGAGCCTCTCGATGACCACCTGCCGACTCTGCGGCTCGGCCCATCTCGCCAGTGTCGTCGATCTTGGAGCGACGCCGCCGTGCGAGCGATTCCTGACCGCGGAGCAGCTCGCGGAACCGGAACCCACCTATCCCCTGCACCTGCGGATCTGCACCGAATGCCGGCTCGCCCAGATCCCGCCGCTGATCACCCCGGAAGAGACCTTCACCGAATACGCGTACTTCTCGTCGTATTCCGCCTCCTGGGTCGAACACGCCAAGACCTTCGTCGACGGCGCTGTCGAGCGGCTGGGGCTCGACGAGTCCTCGTTCGTCGTCGAGGTCGCCAGCAACGACGGATATCTGCTCAAACACGTTGTGGCGCAGCAGATCCGCTGTCTGGGTGTGGAACCTTCGGTGAACGTGGGCCAAGCCGCGCGTGACGCCGGGGTGCCGACGAAGACCGCTTTCCTCAGCCCCGAATCCGGGCAGGAAGTCCGTGCGGAACACGGTCCCGCCGACCTCGTCGTGGCGAACAACGTCTACGCGCATATTCCGGACATCGTCGGCTTCACGCACGGGCTCCGCGCCCTGGTCGCCGACGACGGCTGGGTCAGCATCGAGGTCCAGCACCTCCTGACGCTGATCCAGGAGAACCAGTACGACACGATCTACCACGAGCACTTCCAGTATTACACGGTGGAATCCGCGCGCCGCGCGCTTTCGCGTGGCGGATTGTCCGTTGTGGACGTCGAACTCCTCCCCACCCACGGCGGTTCCCTCCGGCTGTGGGCACGGCCGGACGCCGTCGCCGGCGAACCGAGCCAGCGGATGACGGAGGTCCTCGACGCGGAGAAGGCCGCCGGGTTGCACGAAATGTCCGGCTACACCGAATTCTCCGAGCGGGTCACGAAGGTCCGGCTCGACCTCAACAAGTTCCTCACCGACGCGGCGCTCGAAGGCAAGACCGTCGTCGGCTACGGCGCCCCGGGCAAGGGCAACACGCTGCTGAACCACTGCGGCATCCGCCCGGACGTGCTGCGGTACACCGTCGACCGCAACCCGTACAAGCACGGCCGCTTCACGCCCGGCACCCGGATCCCCATTCTCCCGCCGGAGCACATCGAAGCGGACCGGCCCGACTACGTGCTCGTCCTTCCGTGGAACCTCCGGAAGGAGCTCACCGCCCAGTTGTCCTTTGTGGATGAATGGGGCGGAAAACTGGTCTTCCCCATCCCGCACCTGGAAATCGTCGAGGTGAAGTCGTGAAGGTAGTCCTTTTCTGCGGTGGCTACGGCATGCGGATGCGCAACGGTGACGCGTCCGACGTGCCCAAGCCGATGGCCATGGTCGGCCCCAGACCCCTGATCTGGCACGTGATGCGGTACTACGCGCATTTCGGCCACACCGAATTCATTCTCTGTCTCGGCTACGGCGCGCACCACATCAAGGACTTCTTCCTGAACTACCAGGAGACGACGTCCAACGACTTCGTCCTGCGCGGCGGCAGGGCGGAACTGCTCTCCACCGACATCTCGGACTGGTCGATCTCGTTCGTGCAGACCGGTCTCGAATCGGCCATCGGCGAGCGGCTGCGCCGGGTGCGCCCGCACCTCGAAGGCGACGAGATGTTCCTTGCCAACTACGCCGACGTCCTCACCGACGCCCCGCTCCCGGCGATGATCGAGCGGTTCTCCGCGTCCGACTGCGGCGCCTCGATGATGGTCGTGCCGCCGCAGTCGTCGTTCCACTGCGTCGAGATGGGCGAGGACGGCCGGATCGGCGCGCTGACCCCGGTCAGCGAGATGCCGCTGTGGGAGAACGGCGGGTACTTCGTGCTGCGCCAGGAGATCTTCGACCACATCCCGGTGGGCGGCGACCTGGTCGCCGACGGCTGCGGCGACCTCGCCAAAGAGGGCAGGCTGCTGGCCTACCCGTACCGCGGCTTCTGGAAGCCGACCGACACCGTCAAGGAACGCGTCCAGCTGGACGACGCCTACGCGCACGGCAACCGTCCGTGGGCGCTGTGGGAACACGAACCGGCGACGGCGGGCATCGCGTGATCCCACTCGGTACCGGCGGACTGAGGCGGATCGTCGCGCTCGGCGCGCATTGTGACGACATCGCCATCGGGTCGGGCGGCACACTGCTGACGATCTGCGCGGACAACCCGGGTGTCCGGGTCGACGCGCTCGTCCTGTCCGGCGGCGGCACCGACCGGGAGGCCGAAGAGCGCGCCGCGCTCGCGGCCTTCTGTCCCGGCGCCGACGTCGAGGTCACCGTGCTCAAACTGCCCGACGGCCGGTTCCCCGCGCACTGGGAAGAGGCCAAGAACGGGCTGGAGGAGCTGCGCCGCCGGACCGAACCGGACCTGGTCCTGTCGCCGCGCACGGCCGACGCGCACCAGGATCACCGCGGCCTCGCCACGCTGGTGCCGACGGTGTTCCGCACGCATCTGCAGCTGGAGTACGAAATCGCCAAATGGGACGGCGACCTCGGCAAGCCGACGGCGTACGTCCCGCTTTCCCCCGAGCGTGCCGAGGAGAAGGTCCGCCTGCTGCAGGAGCACTACGCCTCGCAGCGGCACCGTCCTTGGTACGACCGGGAAGCCTTCCTCGGTCTGGCCCGCCTTCGCGGCATCGAATGCGGGCAGCGTTACGCGGAGGCCTTCGACCTCAAGAAACTGACGCTCGATCTCTCCTCGAAAGGCTGAAAGCCATGCGTGTGCTGCTGACCGGGCACAAGGGTTACCTGGGCACGGTGATGGCCCCGGTCCTGGCCGCCGCCGGCCACGAGGTGATCGGCCTCGACTCCGGTCTCTTCGAAGCCTGCGTACTGGGCCCGGCCCCCGACGATCCCCAGGGTCACGCCGTCGACCTCCGCGACGTCACCGCCGAGCACGTGTCCGGGGTGGACGCGGTGATCCACCTCGCCGCGCTGTCCAACGACCCGCTCGGTTCGCTGGCGCCGGAACTCACCTACGACATCAACCACCACGCGTCGGTCAAGCTCGCCAAGCTGGCGAAGGACGCCGGGGTCAAACGGTTCCTCTACGCCTCGACGTGTTCGGTCTACGGCGCCTCGGGCGGCGACGCCCTGGTCGGCGAGGACGCGCCGCTGCGGCCGGTGACGCCGTACGCCGAGTCGAAGGTGCGGGTCGAGGACGATCTGCACGCCATCGCCGACGACGACTTCACCCCGGTGTACATGCGCAACGCCACCGCGTTCGGCTTCTCCCCGCGGCTGCGGTCGGACATCGTGCTCAACAACCTCACCGCGCACGCCCACGTCTCCGGCGAGATCCTGGTCCTTTCGGACGGGACGCCGTGGCGGCCGCTGGTGCACGCCAAGGACATCGCGCGCGCCTTCACCGCGGCACTGGACGCGCCGAAGGAAGCCGTGCACGACAAGGCGTTCAACATCGGCACCGAACGCAACAACGTGACCGTCGCCGAGATCGCGCAGCAGGTCGTCGAGGCCGCTCCCAGCGCGACGCTGCGGATCACCGGCGAGTCCGCGGGCGACCCGCGGTCCTACCGCGTCGACTTCTCCCGCTTCCGCGAGGCGATCCCGGGCTTCGACTGCGACTGGTCGGTCAAGGACGGCGCGCTCGAGCTGATCTACGCCTACCGGACGCACGGCCTGACCGAGCAGGACTTCAAGCAGCGCTTCACCCGGCTGGCCACGCTCAACTCGCGCACCGCCGCGGGCGAGATCGACGAAACCCTGCGGCGACGGTGATGACGTACCGAGCCCTGGAGACCGGTGCCGACCTGCGCGAGCTGGTCGAGCGCCTGTATCCGCTGTGCCGCAGCATCACCGGCGACGGTGTCCGCGCCACGCTGGAGATCCTCGGCGAGCACCTCCCGCTCGACGTCCACGAGGTGCCCACCGGCACGCGGGTGCTGGACTGGACCGTCCCGCAGGAGTGGAACATCCGTGACGCGTACGTGAAGGACGCGTCCGGGCGCAGGGTGATCGACTTCCAGGAGTCGAACCTGCACGTGGTCGGCTACAGCGTCCCGGTGGCCGGCACTATGTCGCTGGACGCGCTTCGCGGGCATCTCCACACGCTGCCGGACAGGCCCGCGTGGGTGCCGTACCGCACCAGCTACTACGCGCCGGCGTGGGGCTTCTGCCTGGCGCAGGACACCCTCGACGCGCTGCCGGACGGCGAGTACGAGGTGCGTATCGATTCCACTTTGGACGACGGGCACCTGACCTACGCCGAGCACGTGGTCCCAGGCGAGGTCACCGACGAGGTGATCGTGTCCTGCCACATCTGCCATCCGTCGCTGGCGAACGACAACCTCGCCGGGGTCGCGGTGGCCGCCGCGCTCGCGCAGCGGCTCGCCGCCGAAAAGCCGCACCACACCTACCGGTTCCTCTTCATGCCGGGCACGATCGGCGCGATCACCTGGCTCGCGCGCAACCCCGAGCGGGTCGGCAAGATCAAGGCCGGGGTCGTGCTGGCCTGTGCGGGCGACCCGGGTTCCTTGACCTACAAACGAAGCCGTCGCGGTGACGCCGAGATCGACAAGGTGCTGGAGTTCGTCCTGACCGAGCGGCCGCATACGCTCCTCGACTTCTCGCCCTACGGCTACGACGAGCGGCAGTTCTGCTCTCCCGGGTTCAACCTCGGTGTCGGTTCGCTGACCAGGACGCCGTACGCGGGCTATCCGCAGTACCACACCTCGGCCGACGATCTCGATTTCGTGTCCACCGAGGCGATGGAGGACACCCTGGCCACCCTGCGCGAGGCGTTCTCCGTGCTGGACCGGAACCGGCGCTACGTCAACCTGAGCCCGTACGGCGAGCCGCAGCTCGGCAAACGCGGGCTGTACGACTCGCTCGGCGGCCGCAGTGACGCCAAGGACGCCCAGATGGCGATGCTCTGGGTACTCAACCTTTCCGACGGGGAGCACAGCCTCCTCGACATCACGAAGCGATCCGGGCTCCCCTTCGATTCCGTCGCCGCCGCCGCTCAAGCGCTGCACGGCGCGGGATTGGTGAAGGAGTGACGCCCATGTCCACCGGCAAGCACCGGGCGACGCTGGCCTCCGGGGCGGTGCGCGCCATGGCGGGCAGGCTCAGCTGGGGCCTCGGCGACCAGGCCGTTTCGAGCCTCACCAACTTCGCGGTCGGCCTGTACGTCGCCCGCACGCTCGGCACGTTCGCCTTCGGCATGTTCAGCCTCGCCTGGGTGACCTACGGCGTGGTGCTCAACATCTCGCGCGGGATGGCCACCGATCCGATGATGGTGCGCTTTTCCGCGGTGCCGGAGCAATCCTGGCGCCGGGCGGCGTCCAGCGCGTCGGGGACCGCGGTCGGCGTCGGCCTGGTGACCGGCGTGGTGAGCGTGCTCGCCGGTGTCCTGGCGGTCAAACCGCTGGGCGGGGTGTTCATCGCGCTCGGCATCGTGCTGCCGGGACTGCTGTTGCAGGACGCGTGGCGGTTCGCGCTGTTCGCCAAGGGCGACGGGAAGAAGGCTTTCCTCAACGACTGTGTCTGGGGGGTGGCGCTGATCCCGGCGCTGGCCATCGCCGGTCAGGTCGGCACCGTGGCCGCCTTCATCCTGGCGTGGGGTGTCGCCGGTGCGGTCGCGGCCGTCTACGGCCTGTTCCAGACCGGCATCGTGCCGCGGCTCTCGGAGATGTCGCGCTGGCTGAAGGAGCAGCGCGACCTCAGCGTGCGCTACCTGATCGAAAACGTCAGCAACGCGGGCTCGTCCCAGCTGCGCGCGTACGGCCTCGGCGCCATCGCCGGCATCACCGCGGTCGGCGCGATCCGCAGTGCCGAACAACTGCTCGGACCGTTCCTCGCGCTGCTGATGGGGCTTTCGCTCACGACCGTGGCCGAAGGCGCCCGCGTCCTGAAGCGCGCCCCGCACCGGCTGAAGCATTTCTGCGTGGTGCTCGGCGGCGGTCAGGCGGGGGCGGCCCTGTTGTGGGGACTCGGGTTGCTGCTCCTGGTCCCCCACGACGTCGGCCGCTGGATCATGGGCTCGGTCTGGGACGCGGCCGAGCCGCTGATCCTGCCGGTCACGCTGTCGGTCACGGCGGCGGGCTTCACCGCGGGCGCGGCCGCCGGGTTGCGTGCCCTCGGCAACGCCAAACGCAGCCTGCGAGCCCAGCTCGTCGCTTCGGCGGGCTACGTGATCTTCGGGATCCTCGGCGCTTACCTCGACGGCGCCGAAGGTGCCGCGTGGGGCTCGATGACCTCGGTCTGGCTGGGCGCCGCGCTGTGGTGGTACCAGCTCCGTGTCGCGTATCGCGAGTACCGGCCACCCGTGCCGGACCCGGCCGCGCCGCGCACCAAGGACGAAGAGGTGGGAACGGCATGACACAGGTTCCGCGGCTCAGCATCGGGCTGCCGGTCTACAACGGCGAGGAGTACCTCGCCGAATCGCTCGACGCCCTGCTCGGCCAGAGCTACGAGGACTTCGAGCTGGTCATTTCGGACAACGCCTCGGCGGACGGCACCGAAGAGATCTGCCGCGACTACGCGGGCCGCGACGCCCGGATCCGGTACCTGAAGCTGCCGAAGAACGTCGGGGCGTCGCCGAATCACAACCGGGTCCTCGACGAGGCTCGCGGCGAGTTGTTCAAGTGGGCGTCACACGACGACCTCTACGGCCGCGACCTGCTGAAACTGTGCGTCGACGCGCTCGACGAGCGGCCGGAGATCATCGTCGCGCACACCTGGCAGGCCATCATCGACGACCACGGCTCGGTGACCCACAGGCTGGACTACCCGCTGGCCACGGACTCCCCGCACGCGCCGACGCGGTTCCGCAGCCTGCTGTTCGAAACCGGCGGCGACGACTTCTACGGCGTGTTCCGCACCGACGTGCTTCGCCGTGTCAAGCAGCTCGACAGCTACCACCACGCCGATCGCACCTATATGGCCGAAGTGAGCCTCCACGGCCCGTTCCACCAGGTCCCCGAGGTGCAGTACTTCCGCCGCGACCACCCCGGCCGCGCGGAACGGGCGAACCCCGGCATCCGCAAGCGCTGCTCGAACCTCGACCCGCGCCGCGCCGACCCGGTGCGGAACCCGCTGCCGCGCCTGCTGGGCGAGTACATCGGCGGGTTCATCGGCGGTATCCGCCGGGCGCCGCTCTCCTCGGCGGACCGGCGGGAGTGCTACCGGCATCTGGCCTCCTGGCTGGCCGACCGGTCCCACGGCCGGAACGAGGACCGCGCCGAGGACGGCGTCCCCGAACTCGAAACCGGCCGGATGAACATCGACGCCGTCGTCCCTGGACGGCAGAGGAGGACGTCGTGACCTCTCGCCCTGGAGCGAGAAAGCGAGGACACCTCAAAGTCGGCTTCTTCGGGTTGCTGGGCGCGGGGAACATCGGCAACGACGGCTCGCTCGAAGTCGTGCTCGCGTATGTGCGGGAGCACCACCCCGGCGCCGAACTCAACTGCCTCTGCTCCGGACCGGAGCAGGTGGAGGCCCGCTACGGCGTCCCGGCGGAGTCCCTGCTCTGGTACTACTCGCGCAACCGCGAGGCCACCGGGATCCGCGCGGCCGTGCTGAAGGCCGTCGGCAAGGTCGCCGACACGTTCAAGATCCTTTCCTGGACCCGCCGGTGCGACGTCGTGATCGTCCCCGGCGCCGGCGTCCTCGAAACCACGCTTCCCCTGCGCCCCTGGGGTTTCCCCTACGCGATGGCGCTCCTGGGGGTGGCGGGCAGGCTGGGCGGCACCAAGGTCGCGCTGCTCAACGTCGGCTCGAACGTCATCCGCCAGCGGACCACCCGGCGGCTGTACCGGATCGCCGCCCGCTGCGCGCACTACCGGTCGTTCCGCGACGAGCTGTCGAGGGACGCGTGGCGCGAAATGGGGCTCGACACCTCGAAGGACGACCTCTACCCCGACCTGGCCTTCGCCCTGCCGATCCCCGCCGGGCGGCCGTCGAACGTCGTCGGTGTCGGCGTCATGGAGTACCGCGGCGGCAACGACGACCGCCGGAACGCCGACGAGATCCATTCGTCCTATGTGGACGCGATGAAGCGCTTCGTGCGCTGGCTCGTCGACGACGGCCGGGAGGTCCGGCTGCTCACCGGCGACGAGATCGACGAACCCGTCGTCGAGCAGATCTTCGCCGACCTGCGGGAACACCGGCCGGATCTCGACCCGGACCGGGTGACCGCGGCCAAGCTGCCCACTCTCGGCGACCTCATCACCGAGATCGCCGCGCTCAGCGCCGTCGTCGGGACGCGCTACCACAACGTCCTGTGCTCGCTGAAGCTCGCGAAGCCGACGATCTCGATCAGTTATTCGCAGAAGATGGACAGCATCATGGCGGACATGGGACTGGCCGAGTTCTGCCAGTCCGCCCGCGCCGTCGACGTCGACCTGCTCATCCGGCAGCTCACCGAACTCGAAGCGAAACCCGAAGAGTTCTGGCAGACCCTTCGCGACCGCAGTGCCGCGAAGCGGGACCTGCTGGAGAAGCAGAACGAAGTCCTCGACGAGATCTTGTTCGACACGCCTCCGAAGGAGCTCCGATGAAGGCCGAACCGGTCCCCGAAATCGAAGGCGCGTACCTGTTCACGCCGACACCGTTCGCCGACGAGCGCGGCTTCTTCAGCCGCACCTTCGACAGCGAGGTCGTCGCGTCGGTGGGCATCGACCCCAGCGGCTTCGCGCAGGACAGCATTTCCCGGTCCCGCAAGGGCGTCGTACGCGGAATGCACCTGCGTGGCGGGAACGGGGAGGCCAAACTGGTCCGTTGCTCGTCCGGCGCGATCTTCGACGTCATCGTGGACCTTCGGCCGCATTCGCCGACCTTCCGGCACGTGAAGTCGTTCGAACTCTCCGGGGAAACCCAGATCTCGCTGTACATCCCGGCGGGCTGCGCGCACGGCTTCCAGGCGCTGACCGACCCCGCCGACATCGCCTACCGCATCGACCGGCCGCACGACCCGGCCGAGGACATCGCGATCTCCCACGCCGACCCCGAACTGGCCATCGAGTGGCCGCTCGCGATCAGCGCGGTGTCCGAACGAGACGCCCACGCCCCTCCTCTCGCCGCCGCACTGACGACCACGAGGTGATCCCCGATGAACCGTCCCCTACCGCTGTCCGATCAGGCGAACCAACGGCTGCACCGAACCATCCCGGGCGGCGCGCACACCTACGCCAAAGGACAGGACCAGTACCCGGATGACCTTTCACCGGTCATCTCGCACGGTCTCGCCGGCCACGTGTGGGACGTCGACGGGAACGAGTACATCGAATACGGCTCGGGGCTCCGGGCGGTCAGCCTGGGGCACGCGCATCCGCGGGTCCTCGACGCCGTCCGCACCGAGATCGCGAAGGGCGCCAACTTCGTCCGGCCGTCCATCATCGAAGCCGAGGCCGCGGAACGGTTCCTCGCCGCGGTGCCGACCGCGGACATGGTGAAGTTCGCGAAGAACGGCTCCGACGCGACGACCGCGGCCGTCCGGCTGGCCAGGGCCGCGACCGGACGCCCGCTCGTGGCGATCTGCGGGGATCACGCGTTCTTCTCCACCGACGACTGGTTCATCGGCACCACGCCGATGTCCGCCGGGATCCCGCGCGAGACGACCGACCTGACGGTTTCCTTCCCCTACGGTGATCTCGCCGCCACCGAAGAGGTGCTGCGGAACCGCGACGTCGCCTGCCTGATCCTGGAAGCGGCGACGCAGCACGATCCGCCCGCCGGATATCTGGCCGGGTTGCGGGAACTGTGCGACCGGTACGGCACCCTGCTGGTGTTCGACGAGATGATCACCGGATTCCGCTGGTCGGCGTCCGGGGCACAGGGGTTGTACGGCGTCACACCGGATCTCTCGACGTTCGGCAAGGCACTCGGCAACGGCTTCGCGGTCTCGGCGCTGGCGGGCAAACGGGAGTACATGGAACTCGGCGGCCTGCGCGACTACCGGGAGCGGGTCTTCCTGCTCTCGACCACGCACGGTGCCGAGACGCACTGCCTGGCCGCGGCGATCGCCGTCTTCGACACCTATGCCGAAGAGGGGATCACCGAACGGCTGCACGCGCTGGGCGACCGGCTCGCCGCCGGTGTCCGCGAAGTCGCCGCCGGGGCGGGCGTCGGGGACCACGTGCTCGTGCGCGGCAAGGCGAGCAACCTCGTTTTCGCCACCCTCGACGGCAAGTTCAAGCCGTCGCAGCAGTATCGGACGCTGTTCCTGCGGGAACTGATCAGCGGCGGGGTCATCGGACCGTCGTTCGTGGTCAGCAGCGGGCTCACCGAAGCCGACATCGACAAGACGATCGACGTCGTCTCGCGGGCCTGCACGACTTATCGGAAAGCTCTCGAACTTCAGGATCCGTCGCAATGGACGGGCGGACGGCCGGTAAAGCCGGTATTCCGGAGGTACGCGTGAGTAGCACTCGTTCGTGTCTCTCCGGTCCGCTGTGTGGTGACTTACCTTGATTCCCATGACTTGGGCAAGAACGACAGCACTCGCGCTGTCGGTGATCCTGACGGCCGGCTCCTTCACCGCCATCGCATCGGCGGCCGAGGCGCCGGCCGTCTGCGCGTCCGGACCGGCACACTTCTCGAAGCCGGACAACGCCGTCGTCGTCGATCCCGGCGAACACCTTTCGATCAAGACGTCGGAAAACCCACCGGGGACGACGTTCTGGCTCAGCCCCGGGACGCACACGCTCGCCGACGACGTGTACAGCCAGGTGATCCCGAAGGACGGCAACGTCTACGTGGGCGCGCCCGGCGCGGTGCTGGACGGCCGGGACGTCAACCGGGCGGCGTTCACGCAGCAGGCCAAGGACGTCGTGATCCGCGGACTGACCATCCGCGGCTTCGCCGCGCCGCAGGACCAGGGTGTGGTCAACCACGATTCCGGCGAGCACTGGGTGATCGAGGGCAACGTCATCGAGAACAACCGCGGTGCCGCGATGATGGCCGGGCCGCGGCAGGAGGTGCTCGGTAACTGCCTGCGTGACAACGGGCAGTACGGGATCAACGCCTACCGCTCCGGCAACGGGATCACCGGCCTCGTCATCGAGGGCAACGAGATCGTCGGGAACAACACCGAGGACTGGGAGAAGAAACAACCCCATTGCGGGTGCAGTGGCGGCGTGAAGTTCTGGGCCGTCGACGGCGCGGACATCCGGGGGAACTGGGTGCACCACAACCACGGCGCCGGGCTCTGGGCGGACACGAACAACAACGACTTCGTCATCGAGGACAACCTGATCGAGGACAACGAGGCGGAAGCGCTGTTCTACGAGATCAGCTACAACCTCATCGTCCGCAGCAACGTCTTCCGCCGCAACACCCTGAAGATGGGCAGCGAGTTCGCCGCGCGGGGGAACAACTTCCCGGTCGCGGCGGTGTACCTGAGCGAATCCGGCGGCGAGCCGCGGCTCACGGCGCGGTCCGACATGATCGAGATCTACGAGAACGTGTTCGAGGACAATTGGGGCGGCCTGACCCTGTGGGAGAACGCGGACCGGTTCTGCAACAGTCCCGCGAACACCTCGACCGGGACCTGCACGCGGGTCGTGCGCTCGCCGTCGGACTGCACCGAGTCCGCGATCACCCAGCAGCCCGCCTACGACGACTGCCGATGGAAGACGCAGCGGGTCAACGTGCACGACAATACTTTCCAGAGCGCTCCGGATTGCTCGGGATACTGCGGGCGGATGGCGGTGCTGTCGAATTACGGTACCTATCCGGCCTGGTCGCCGTACCGGGGTGCCGTCGTGTCCGACGCGGTGACGTTCGGCCAGGACAACGAGTGGTTCTCGAATACCTACATCGGACATTGGTCGTTCGTGGCCCATGACGCTTCGCGGTCGCTGGACGTGGCGGCCTGGCAGGCAGCGCCCTACGGGCAGGACCCTTGCAGCAGCTTCGATGGCTCCGGGGGTTGCTGAGCTACTGGTCCTGGGGGGACGGCGCGGGTGGGGGCGGGGGGGGGGGGGGGGGGGGGGGGGGGGGGGGGGGGGGGGGGGGGGGGGGGGGGGGGGGGCGGGGGGGGGGGGGGGGGGGGGGGGGGGGGGGGGGGGGGGCGGGGGGGGGGGGGGGG
>JAEBEO010000006.1:0-374868 GCA_049998115.1 Amycolatopsis sp. cmx-4-19
CGTGGCAGGGCACCAAGGCCCTGCCACGACGCCTCCCCGCCTTCGATCCGCGAGCTGGAGACACCCATGCGAGACGAAACGACGAGATCGGCCGGATGGCTTCGTGTGCGACGGGCGACGCTTGCCGTCGCGACCGCGGTGACCGGGGCGGCACTCGTGGTCCATTTCGGCATGACCACCCTGTACAACGCGCCGTTCAACCCGGTGAAGGAAGAGACGTACGGACAGGTGAACGACTACATGACGCCGTTCTTCCATCAGGACTGGCATCTTTTCGCGCCGGACCCGGTCGCGGAGAACCGGGGCCTGCTGGTCCGGGCCAGGGTCCGAGGCACTGACGGCACGCTCACCGTCACGCAGTGGCTGGACATCACCACCCCCGGCTACCAGAAGTCGTACGCACAGCGCTTGTGGCCTTCTCGGGTACCCCGCCTGCCCACCGGGGCCATTCAAGGACTGGACGAGTGGCGCGACCCCGTACTCGAGCGCCTCCGCGAAAAGCAGCGCGACGACCAAGCGGGCGATGCCGACCGCGCCGACGTCACGGACAGGCCGCTGCCTTTGACGTCCGAAGAGTTGACGGCCAAAGACCGGGCAGAGCGTTTCGTGGCCTCATTGGCCAGCGCCGAAGCAGTCGCACAGTGGGGCACCGGGGTCGAGTTCGTCCAAGCGCGAATAGTGACCAACACGTTTCCCCGGTTCTCCCGACGCGCCGAACGGGACGACACCGGTGAGATCACCTACCGCGACCTGGAATGGATGTCGGCCGAGGGACGCCGATGACGAACCCCGACACGATCCATGAGGCGCCCCGCCCGATCACCGCCCGTCTCGTCGGCAAGGCGAACCAGGGCATCGACTGGCTCACCACCGAGCGCCGGGCGCTGATCGGAGCCGCGTTGACCCGGATAGGGCTCGGGCTCGCCGGCCTCTACCTGTATGTCCGCGAGTATCCCGTCCGGGAGTACCTATGGGGTCCGCACGGCGTATGGCCGTTCGGGGAATTCTCCACCTCTCTCAGAGAAGGGCATTCCTTCTCGCTTTACGCCATCTCCGATTCTTCGTGGTGGTTCGAGCTGGTGTTTCATTGCGGCGCGCTGACGGCACTGCTGTTCATGCTGGGCTGGCGGACCAGAACCACCACGATTCTGCATTTCGTCTTCCTCTGGTCGCTTTACCAGCGCAGTCCGATGATCCTGGACGGTGGGGACAACATCGCTTCGATCATCCTCGTCTACCTGATCCTGGTCGACTCCGGGGCCCGGCTTTCCCTCGACGCGCGACGGCGCGCCGGAAAGCCCGCGGTGACGACGACATCCGTGCGCTATCGGCTGCTTTCCCTGCTGCACCATGCCGGAGTGATCGCGGTCGTGCTGCAGGTCTGCACGGTGTACCTGGTTTCGGGGATGTACAAGGTGCAGGGCGAGCGCTGGCAGAACGGCACCGCCCTGTACTACATCCTGCGGGTCGACGAATTCACCTGGCCCGGAGTGAACCGCCTGATCTACGAGCACGCACCCTTGGTGGTGCTCTTGACCTATGGCACCGTGTTCTTCCAGCTGGCCTTTTCCTTCCTGCTTCTGCAGCGGCGGCTACGGCCGTTCGCGGTGAGCCTCGGAATTCTGCTGCACCTCGGGATCGCGGTGCACATGGGCCTGTTGACGTTCTCCCTCATCATGATTTCGGCCGAGCTGCTCATCATGGGCGATGGTCACTACCGAGCCCTGTTTTCCCGCGTCGCGGCGATTCGGCGCCGCTGGACCGTCCACGAGAGACGCGCGCGGACACGATCGTCGCCGGAGATGATCGAAACCGCCGCGCTCGACGCACCGGCCGTCAGTGTCAGCACTACGAAGGGATCACACCTGTGAGAACACGAAGAATGAGACACGGAAGGTCATCGCCGAGGGCGCTGGCCGTCGTCGTCGGGGTGTTGTGCGCGGCCGCGGGAATCATCCCACCCCCGGCTGTCGCCGCACCCGCCGAGGACGCGACAGCCATGGCGCTGGTTCATCTGACGCTCACGTCGGTCAGCAACGGTCGTGTTCTGGATGTGCCGAACGGCACCCCCGAAAACGGCGCGCTCATCACCGTCGAGCCGACGCCCGGTTCTGCCCCGTCCTGGCGTGTCAACACCGGCTCGGGTGGCGAGTCGGGATTCACCATCGTCAACGACACCACCAACAAATGTCTCGACGCGGACCGCCCGTACTACCAGGTACGCCAGCAACCCTGCGATGGACGCGCGACCGAGAAGTGGTATTTCCAGCCGGTTTCCGATTCGGCGCAGAAGGCGTTCATGATCCGGCATGAGTCCGACAACAGGTGTTTGACCACACAGATCCCCCCGAAGAACGACAAGTGGACCTACACCAACGACTGCGACGGCTCGCAGTACCAGCAATGGCTTCTTCCCGCCGAGGCTTACCAGACGGCATTGGACACGGCCGTCGACTACGCCGCCGCCCGGTGCGTCAAGGATCGTTCGCTCTGCTCGTGGACCACGACCAGCCAAGAAAAACCCAAGCTTCTCCCCGGGACGTGTGTCTCACCGGTCTGGTTCAACGGCACGTCCACCTCGATACAGTGGACTTTCTCCCTCAACACCTCCACCGGCTGGGAAAACACCATCGGCGTCACCCTGCAGACGAAACTGACCGTCGGTGGTGGGGACTACCTCCCCCTCGCACTCGAGATCGCGGCATCGGTCACCGGTGAGATCTCGATGAACCTCAAGCAGGACTTGGGAAACAGCCTGCTCGTCACCGTCCCGTCCCGCCAATACGGCTGGGTCACCCTGTCCGAACTGGCGACCAAGGCCAAGGGCGTCTGGACGTTCGACCTCCAAGGCCTCCCCTGGACCGCCACGGACGAAATCACGGTGCCGCTGAAGAACGACCCGGAGGGCGGCGCGAGTATCTACGCCGCGAACACCAACACCACTTTCACTTCCTGCAACACGCCGCCGGTATAGGAACCCCCGGCCAAACCGGCAGCGTGCCCGTGCTCGGATCGTTCCACCCGAGCGCGGGCACGCGAGCGAACGCGGCCGACCTCGGTCAGCGGCGAGCGCTACCCGTCCATGGCGTCCATCCCGGAGTCGGCACCGAAGCACAGTCTGCACGACGGGACCTGCGGGGGCGTCGCTGCCCAGCTACCTGGGCTGGATCACCAAGACCTCGAAGAACAACAGCGCCGGGAACCGGCTCGGACTCACGTCCGGTAGCGCAGATACCGCATACCCAGAGCCACCGCGGCACAGAACACCAGCCCGACGATGACCAGCACTCGACGTGCGCCCTTCGGTTTCGGCTCCCGGGACTCCATCGACAGCCCGAAACCGAACAGGGCGCCGAACACCACGCCGATCGCACCCCCCACCGCCGGGTTCAACCAACTCACTTCGGTGTCGGCCGTGGAGCCGTACCACGCACCCAACGCTCCGAAGACCGCGGCCGAGGCGATGGTCATCACTCCGGCGTGACCCGCGATCCAGCGTCTGCCCCGGTGTTGCCGTCCTGACGGACCGGCTTCTTCATCCACTCGACTCGACATGGTCACATGCTTCCCTGCCCGGCCATCCCTCAAACCGGCCGAAGTTCGCGGCATCGACGGGGCGAGAGCGCGACGACCACGCGGAGGGGACACGGCCCGACAAATTTCGAGGAACGATCGTTCTTGACTGATCGTTCCTCAAAGGGCTATCGTCGCGGCATGGGCAGGCGACGGGCGTTCGACGAGGACGAGGTGGTGCGTGCCGCCGTGGGATTGTTCGGCGGCCGCGCATACGACGGGGTGTCCATCGACGACCTCGTCACCCATCTCGGCGTGCACCGCAACAGCCTGTACAACACGTTCGGCAGCAAGCGCGGCCTCTACCTGGTCGCCCTTCGCCGCCACCTCGCCGACGACGTCCGCCCCTTGACCGAAGCACTCGCCACGGCAACGGATGCCGCGACAGCGCTTCGGCTCGTCACGTCGGCCGACCTCGGCCTGCTGCTGCTCGCGGCGGTCGAACGCGCACCGGCCGACGAGGAGGTGGCCACCGAGGTGGCCGCGGCGCTGGCCGCCGTCGACCAGGCGATCGCCGACGCGCTCGACATCCCCACCGCCCTTGCCGCCGCCCTCACGGCTGCCGCACTGGGCATCCTCCTGCGCGGCGACCCCGACGAGGCCGTCGCCGCGCTGACCCAACGCCTCGATCCGCTCGACTGACAAGGAAGACCGACATGGCACTGGTCAACATCGACGGCGACGACCTCGTTGTCGTGATCGAGGGTCTCGACAAGCTCTGGGCCCTCAAGAGCAGCCTGACCATCCCGCTGGCGAACGTCCGCGGCGCGACCGCGGACCCCGGCATCGCCGCCGATCCCAAGGGGATCCGCGCGCCGGGCGCCCACTTGCCCGGCGTCATCACGGCGGGCACGTTCCACCTCGACGGCGAAAAGGTCTTCTGGGACGTCAAGAATCCGTCGAAGGCAGTCGTGATCGAACTCGCCGACGAGCGCTACACCCGCCTGGTCCTCCAAGTCGACAATCCGCGCGCGACCGTCGAACTGGTCGAGAAAGCCCTGCGCTGAAAGCGATCCCGAGCACCGGGTGATCCGTTACGCCCGCTCGCCCCCGACGTCGTCGTGATGGGCATCCGGATGCCTGGTATGGACGGCATCGAGGCCACCCGGCGGATCACCACAGGCACCGGCTCCACTCCCCCACGACGGCCACGGCTCACCGATCGCGAGAGCGAAGTCCTGACCTTGGTCGGCAAGGGCCTGTCCAATACCGAGATCGCCGGCGAGCTGAGCATCAGCGTCGCCACCGCCAAGACCTACCTGACCCCCCGGCTGCTGGCCAAACTCGACGCCCGCGACCGGTTCATCCTCGCCTACGAAGCGGGCCTCGTGACACCGTCCCGTTGAGCGAATCACCAAGGCCGGGGCGGGTCACGTCATCGCGACCAGGGTCCGCCGCTTGCCCGTGAACGGCTCGCGTCCGTGGGCCATCAGCATGTTGTTGATCACCATGATGTCGCCCGGCTGCCACGGGAACGCGTAGTCGACCTCGTCGTAGGTCGCCTTGATCGTGGCCAGGTCCGCCTCCGGGATCGGCGAGCCGTCGGCGAAGGAGGCGTTGCGGGGCAGGTCCTCCTCGGGGTACAGCTCCAGCAGTGCCTCGCTGACCTCCTCCCCCAGGCTCGAGACGTGGAACAGGTTG
Source organism: Amycolatopsis sp. cmx-4-19 (assembly GCA_049998115.1). Lineage (GTDB taxonomy): Bacteria > Actinomycetota > Actinomycetes > Mycobacteriales > Pseudonocardiaceae > Amycolatopsis. The sequence continues at coordinate 5,215 of JAEBEO010000006.1, forward strand.
GCCTGGTTGAACCACACCGTCGCGCCGGTGTGCGGTTCCGCGACGAAGGACGGGCGCACGTGCCGCGTGCGCAGGCCCTCGTCGGTCCATTCGTAGGTCTGCCCGTTGGCGGTGCAGTAGTCCGCCACCACCTGGCGGTCGGTGGTCTGGAAGGCTTCCTGCCAGGTCAGTCCGAGGCCTTCGCGGAACGCCCGCGTGTAGGTGACGCCGCCCGCGAACCGCTCGCGCAGGTCCGACGGCAACAGGCGGTACATCGCACGGCTGTCGGCGATCGGCGTCGCGCCGCCGGTCTCGGCCGCCGTGTCGCACAGGAAGAACAGGCGGGCGGGCCAGTGCGCCGAGTACGAGTTCTCGTTGTGCATCGGGATCGACTCGGCGGGCGGGTACTCCGTCGAGGTGTAGATGTTGCCCGCGACCGCCGACCGCGGCGTCGACCGTTCCGTGTACGTCAGCAGCGAGCCGCCGATCTCCTCGGTGACCTGGTTGAACACCGTCAGGTCGGCGGGCATCCCGCGCAGCAGGATCGCGCCGTGCTCGCGGAGCCGGTCTTGGAGCGCTTCGCGGTGCGTGCGCACCCAGTCCAGGCCTGTGGCCGCGTACACGGTGAGCTTGGTGTGTTCGTTGCCCTCGATATGACCGAGGTTCGCCGCGAGTTCGGCGGTCATGACTCCTCCAGTTCGAATCGGATCAGTTTGGCGGCCTCGGCGTGCAGCGCGGCGAGGTCTTCGAGGTCGGCGAACCCCGCGGCGAGGACGTTCACCGCGTAGATCTCCTGGTCGTCGGTGAGCAGCTGGCCGGGGTGCACGATCGTGACGACCTCCAGTACCTCGGGCAGGTCGGCGACCTCGTCGGTGCCGTCGACGCGGACCAGCCGCCCGGTGCCCTCGGCGTAGAAGATCAGGTAACCCACCGGCACCGGCAAGCCGGCACCTCGCGCGGGCGGTGGCGTGCCCAGTGCCAGCGACACGGCCTCGGCGATGACGTCGATGCCGGTCGCGAGCTTCAGCAGCACCGGCTGGGCGCCGCCTGCCGGGCGGCCCGCGTTCACCTCGACGATCGCCGGGCCCAGCTCGGCGTCGTCGATCAGCTCCACATGCGCACAGGTGTTGTCCAGGCCCAGCGCGAGCGCGGCGGCCGTCGCCGCCGCGAAGAGCCGTTCCCTGTCCTTTTCGGACAGGTCGATCGGCGGGCAGACCATGCCCAGTTCGAACTTGCGCTCGTCGATCAGCGGCTTTTCCACCACGGCCACCGGCTCCGCGACGCCGTCGCGCACCAGGACGTCGATCGCGTACTCGGGGCCGCGCAGCAGGCCTTCCACGAGGAACACCTTCGTCGGGTCGATGGGCGACGGCCCCCCACCGATCAGCCGGTGGTACCGGGCGTCCCCCGACAGCGGCAACCGCTCGGCCAGCAGCCGGTACGCCGATGCCAGCTCGTCCACAGTGGACACGGTACGCACCAGATTGCTCGCCGCGCCGTTCACCGGCTTGACGATCGCCGGGAGCCCGACCGCCGAAGCCACCGACACCGCCTCGGACTCGGCGGAGATCAGCGCGCAGCGCGGGCCAGGCAATCCGGCCGCGGCCAGCGCCTGCCGGACCGCGAACTTGTTGTGTGTCAAGGTGAACACCGACGCCGGGCAACGCGCGACGCCGAGCAGCTCGGCCGCGCGGGCGACGTACGCGATGATCCCCTCGGCGGCGGTCACCACCCCGGCCGGACGCGCGGTCCGCGCCCGGATCGCCTCGGCGACGGCTTCGGCGTCACGGACGTCGTCGACGACGACGAAGCCGTCCACCAGTTCCGTCAGCTGCGCCCGCTCGCCCGGTTCCAGGGGCTGGGTGACCAGCTCGACCCCCAGGCCGGTCGCGCGCACGGCGGCCACGACGTCGGCGATCCACTGCCCTGCGGTCTCCCGGACCACGAAAACGGTGTTCACACGTCCTCCAGGTCCAGCTGGACGAGCTTGCTCGCCTCCGCGTGCAGGGCGGCGAGGTCGTCGTGATCGGTGAACCCGGCCACGACGAGGTTGACCGCGTAGGTCTCCTGTTCGTCGGTGAGCACCTGTCCCGGCGAGACGGTGGTGACGACGTCGATCACCTCGGGCAGCTCGGCGATCTCGTCCAGCCCGCCGATCCTCGTCAACCGGCCCGAACCGGCCGCGTAGAGGATCAGCATGCCCAGCGGGATCGGCAGTTTCGCGGGTTCCCGCACCGGCGGCGGCGCACCCACCGCGAGCGCCGCCAGTTCGGCGAACACGTCGACGCCGGTGCGCAGTCTCGTCAGCAGCGGCATGATCGACCCGGCGGGCCTGCCCGCGTTGACCTCGACGATCGTCGGGCCGCGGTCGACGTCGTCGATCAACTCGACGTGGGCGCAGGTGTTGTCGAGGCCCAGCGCGCGGACGGCTTCGACCGCCGCCGCGGTGACCAGCTCGGCCCTGCCGGGGATGAGCCCGGCGGGCGGGCACGACAGCGCCAGCTCGAACTTCCGCTCGTCGATCAGCGGTTTGTCGAGGATCTCCAGCGGTTCGGCCACCCCGTCACGGATCAGCACGTCCACCGCGTACTCCGGGCCGCTCAGGAACCCTTCGACGAGAAACGTCACCGAAGGGTCGAGTGTCCCCAGTGGGCGGTGGTAGCGCGGATCCGCGGACTCGGGCAGCCGTGCGGCCAGCAGCTCGTACGCGGCCGCCAATTCGTCCACGGTGGACACCGTGCGGACGAGGTTGCTGCCCGCCCCGTTGACCGGTTTGACGATCGCCGGGAGCCCGACCGCCGAAGCCACCGACGCCGCCTCGGCGGCCGACGAGATCAGGGCGTGCGCGGGCCCGGGCAGCCCGGCCGCGGCGAGGGCTTCCCGGACGGCGGACTTGTTCGCGCACAAGGCGAACACCGACGCCGGGCAGCGCGCCACCCCGAGCAGCTCCGCCGCGCGGGCGGTGCTCGCGATGGCACCGTCCGAGCCGGTGAAGATCCCGGCGAGCGCGCCAACTGCGATCTCCCGGACCTTCGCCGCGACGGCATCCGGGTCGTGGACGTCGTCGAGCGCGACGACGTCGTCCACCACGCCCGCCAACGAGGCCCGCTCGGCCGCGTCCATCGGCGGGGCGAGCAGCACCACGCGGTGCCCGGCCGCCCGCAGTGACGGCGCGACCTCGCCGACCCAGTGCCCGCGGGCCTCCCTGACCAGCACTGCCGTACTCATGCGGCTTCCTTCCCGGCGAGCTTGCGCTCCCGCTCCTGCGCACCGACCAGGTCGTCGGGCAGTGAATCGGGCACCTCGGTGTCGAACCGGCGCAGCCGCCGCAGCGAGAACCCGCCCACGTTGATCAGCAGCAGGATCAACGCGAAGACGACATAGGCGAGCCCGATGCCCCGGGTCTCGCCGGTGCCGAGCACGGCGCCGACCGACCCGGTCAGCGCGCCGCCCGGGGCCAGCAGCGGCGAGAACCAGCCGACGGCCAGCGGCGCCAGCACGGCGAACCCGATCGGCAGCGTCGACCACGTGATCGTCTGGTTGAGCGCGAACACCCGGCCGTGGAACCGCTGCGGCACCTTGACCTGCACCAGCGTCGCGTAGATGCCCTGCGACACCGACATCGCGGCGGCCAGGACGAACACGCCCGCCGCGACGACGATCAGCGACGGCCGCAGGCCCATCATGAGGCTGCCGAGCGCGATCCCGATGTTGCCGGCGAGCACGCCGACCATCCGCCGGTGCCGCGGGCCGCCCCACAGCGCCATCCCGATCCCGCCCGCCACCGCGCCGACGGCTTCGGCCAGCGCCACCTGCGCGACGTCGGTGACCGAGCCGAACGACAACACGAGCGGCGAGACCAGCACCAGCGCGGGTGCGAGGAAGACGTTCGCCAGCGCGAAGTACAGCAGCATCGTGCGGAAGCCGCGGTGGTTCCACGAGTACCGCAGCCCACCCGCGATCGCCGTCAGCAGCGGCTCGCGCGGGCGCCAGCCCAGCAGATCCGGGAACCGCACCAGCAGCAGGCCCACGATCGCGAACGCGTAGCTCGCCATGTCCAGGATCAGGATGCCGGACAGCTGGATCGTCGCCAGCAGCCCGGCCGCGAGCACCGGCATCAGCAGCTGCGCGAAACCGGTGGACAGCTGCGCGAGGCCCATCGCGTGCCCGAGGTACTGCTTCGGCACCAGCTGCGCCACCGACGACTGGTAGGCGATGCGCTGGAACGACGCGGCCACCGACCCGAGCGGGATCAGCACGTAGAACAACCACAGCTGGACATGCCCGGTGATCAGCAGCAACGCCAGGATCAGCTGGATCCCGCCCGCGACGCCGCTGGCCGCGATCATGATCCGCCGCCGGTCGCCGCGGTCGACCAGGGCGCCCGCCACCGGCAGGACGAGCACGCCGAACAACAGCGCGAGCGCCCACAGCAGGCCGAGGTCGGCGACCGAGCCCGTGCGGGTGTAGAGCCAGATCGGCACCGCGAACGACGTCAGCGCCGAGCCGGTCGAGGACACCAGTTGCCCGACGGTGATCGTGAGGAACCGGGACATGCTCGGCCGCACCGCGGGTTTGTCGTCCACTTCCGCCCGATGGGTCTCGTGCACCGCCCAGGCCGCGTCCTCACCGCGCGCCCGCACGTCGAGTTCGCCGGGATCGTCCAGTGCCGGGTGCACTCGCGTGACGATCTCCGCGAGTTCGTCGGCCCGGTAGCGCAGGAAGAAGTGCCCGGCCCGGTCGAGCACCACGAGCGCGGTGGTGTCGGTGAGGAACTCCCATTCCCGGTACCGCTCGGTGTAGTAGTCGGTGACCGGGTCCTCGGAGCCGACCACCGACACGATCGGCGCGCGCAGCTTGGCCACACGCGCGTCGAGCAGCCCGCTGAAGTACTCCTCGGCGGCGCGGCTGTCGGCGCGCATGTTCGTGATGATCCGATCGGCCTGCGCCGGGTCGAGGTCGTCGGTGTCGACGCCCATGCCCTTGAGCCAGTTCGAGTAGTACCGGTTGCTGCGCAGCTTCTCCAGCCGGGTGCGCAGCGTGCCCATCGCACCCTTCATGCGGGCGAACGGGAAGATCGCGCCGATGTAGACGACTTCCAGCTCCCGGCCGCGCTCTTCGAGCAGCCGGGCGACGGCGACGGCGAGTGCGTTGCCGACGCCGCAGTGGCCGTAGATGGCCAGTGGACCGTCGACGCGGTCCAGGATCTCGTCGGCCAGCCGCTCGACCAGGTCGTCGAAGGGCACGGCCTCTTCGGTCAGTCCGACGTCGTGGCCGGGGATGGCGACCGAGTAGAGCGAGTGGCCCTCCGGGAGCGCGTCGGCCAGCGGCTGGTAGACGATCGCGCTGCCGCCGCCGTAGGGGAAGCAGACGTAGGTCAGCGTCCGCTGCGTCGTCGGCTTGGTCAGCTCGTACAGCAGGTGGCGTGGCCGATCGGCGTTGTCACCGTCCATGAAGGACGCCAGCTCGCGGATCGTGCGGTGCTGGAACAGGTCCATGACGCCGACCTGGCCGGCGTCCGCCTTGCCGATCCGCGCGACCACCTGGGTGGCCAGCATCGAGTGGCCGCCGAGGTCGAAGAAGTCGTCGTCGACGCCCAGCTCGTCCACTTTGAGCACGTCCCGCCAGATCCCGGCCAGCAGGACCTCGATCGGGGTCGACGGGGCGACCAGCTCCTTGGTCGCGTCCCGGGACGCGACGGGAGCGGGCAGCGCCTTGCGGTCGAGCTTGCCGTTCGGGGTGAGCGGCAGCTCGTCGAGCCCGGCGATCGACGGCGGGACCATGTAGTCCGGAAGGCTTTGCTTGAGCGCCGTCCGCAGTGCGCCGGGCTCGGCGTCGCCGACGACGTACCCGACGAGCCGCTTGTCTCCCGGCGTGTCCTCGCGGACGATCACGGCGGCGTCGCGCACCCCCGGCTGGGCGCGCAAGGTCGTCTCGATCTCGCCCAGCTCGATGCGCAGGCCGCGCAGCTTGACCTGGTGGTCGATCCGGCCGAGGAACGCGATCGTCCCGTCCGGGCGCCAGTGCGCGAGGTCGCCGGTGCGGTACATCCGTCCACTGTGGAACGGGTCGGGCACGAACCGCTCGGCCGTGAGCTCCGTGCGGTTGTGGTACCCGAGAGCGAGGCCGACGCCGGCGATGTGCAGTTCGCCGGGCACGCCGACCGGGCATGGCCGCCCGGCGGGGTCGAGGACGTAGATGCGGATGTTCTGGATCGGCGCCCCGATCGGCACCGACGCGACCTCGGCGAGCGCGGCGGGCGTGCAGTGCCAGGCGGTGACGTCGATGGCGGCTTCGGTCGGGCCGTAGAGGTTGTGCAACTCGCAGCCCGGCAGCCGCCGGGTGAGCTCGCGGGCGGCGGCGAGCGGCAGTTCCTCGCCGCTGCACACGACCCGCCGCAGCGCCGTGCAGGTCTCGACGCCTTGTTCGGCCAGGAACAGCGTGAGCATCGACGGCACGAAGTGCGCGGTGGTGATGCCTTCGGACTCGAGCAGCTGACGCAGGTACGCGGCGTCCTTGTGACCGCCGGGTTCGGCGAGCACGAGCCGTGCGCCGGTGCTCAGTGGCCAGAAGAACTCCCAGACCGACACGTCGAAACCGGCCGGGGTCTTCTGCAGCACCGAATCGGTACCGTCGAGACGGTACGCGCGCTGCATCCAGTCGAGCCGGTTGACGATGCCGCGGTGACCGTTGGGCACGCCTTTCGGCTGTCCGGTCGAGCCCGAGGTGTAGATGACGTACGCCGGGTCTTCCGGTCCGGCGAGCGGCTCTGGCGGGGTGGTCGGTTGGCCTGTCGTCTCGGCAAGGTCGTCCAGCACTATGACGGTCGCGTCACACTGGAAACCCAGTGTTTCGCGCAACGCCGCCTGCGTCAGCACGACGGGCGCGGCCGCGTCCCGCAGCATGAACGCCAGCCGATCGGGCGGGTACTCCGGGTCGAGCGGGACGTACGCGCCACCGGCCTTCAGCACGCCGAGGAGCGCGACGACCAGCTCGAACGACCGCTCCGCGAACACCCCGGTGAGCACGCCCGGTCCGACGCCGAGGCCACGCAGCCGGTGCGCGAGCCGGTTGGCCCGCTCGTTTAGCTCGTGGTAGGTCAGCGATGTGCCGCGGAAGGTCACCGCGGGCGCGTCCGGCGTCCGGGCGGCCTGCTCCTCGACGAGCGCGTGCAGCGTGGTCTGCGGGAAATCGGCCGTCGTGGCGTTCCAGTGCTCCAGGACGAGTTCACGCTGCCCGGCGTCGAGGATGTCCAATTCGGACAGTCGCCGGTCCGGGCCGTCGACGATCGAGCGCAGCAGCGTGACCAGCCGCCCGGCCATCCCGGCGACCGTGTCCGCGGTGAACAGCGCGGTGTTGTGCACGAACTTGGCGATCAGCCCGCTTTCGACCTCGATCGCGTGGAACTCGAAGTCGAACCGGGTCGCGGGCAGGTCCATCGGCAGCCAGCGGAAGTCCACCTCGGACTGCCCGGCCGCACCCATCCGGCCCATCTCGTAGTTCTGCAGCACGAACATCGCCTGGAACACCGGCGAGCGGCTGACGTCGCGGGGCACGCCGAGCGCGTTCACCAGCCGCTCGAACGGGACGTCGGCGTGGTCGAACGCGTCCAGCACGTGCCGCCGGGTGCGGTCGAGCAGCTCGGTGAACGTCGGGTCGCCCTCGAGCTGGGCACGCAGGGGCAGCATGTTGATGAACATGCCCGTCACGCCCTCCAGCTCGGGCAGCCCGCGCCCGGCCGACGACGAGCCGATCGCGAAGTCCTCTTGGCCCGAGTACCGCGCCAGCAGCACCTGATAGGCGGCCAGCAGGGTCATGAAGAGCGTGACCCCGTGCCCGCGGCTCAGCTCGCCGAGCGCCCCGGCGAGGTCGCGCTCGACGAAGAACTCGTGGATCGCGCCGTCGAAGCTCTGCTTGGCGGGCCGGGGCCGGTCGGTGGGCAGTTCCAGGGGCTCGACCCCGGTGAGCTGCGCCCGCCAGTGCTCCAGCTGCCGGTCGAGTTCGCCACCGGTGAGCGTCCGGCGCTGCCAGTGCGCGAAATCGCCGTAGCCGATGCTCAGCGCGGGCAGGTCGGCCGTGCCGCCGGTGCTCAGGGCGTGGTACTGCGCGGCGAGGTCACGCAGCAGCAGGTCGACCGACCAGCCGTCGCCCACGATGTGGTGCGTGCACAGGACCAGCAGGTGTTCCTCGCCGGACACCCGGGCCAGGGTCGCCCGCAGCAGCGGGCCCGTGGCCAGTTCGAACGTCTCGGCCGCGGCGGTGTCGACGACGGCACGCGCCGCCTCCTCGCTTCCGGAATCCACAATGGACAAAGGAACGGTGACCGACGGTTCGATGTGGACGGACGGCTGCCCGTCCTCCCCGGCCGGGAACCGCATCCGCAGCGCCTCGTGCCGTACCGGCAGGGTGTCCAAAGCGGACTGGAGCGCGGCGACGTCGAGACGTCCGGTCAGCCGGATAGGCACCGGGATGTGGTAGGACCCGGTGCCCGGCGCGAACTGCTCCATGAACCAGACGCGTTCCTGCTGGTAGGACAGCGGAACGACGGCGCCCTCGGGACGCGGCGTGATGGTCACGGCAGGCTCCGAGCGCCGACGCAGCCGCCGTTCGAGCAGGGCGCGGCGCGCGGCCGCGCCGCTGGTTTCGTCGATCGTGGTCATGAGAGCTCGCCTTCGGCCAACTGACGCTGGACCTCTTCGTCGCTGAGCTGGTCGAGGTCCTCGGCGAGCCGCCGTTCGATCTCGGCGGCGAGCTCGGCGACGGTGGTGAAAGAGAACAGCCCCCGCACCGGGATGTCGACTTCGATCTGCTTGCGGAGCCGGGACATCGCGCGGATCGCCAGCAGCGAGTTGCCGCCGCGGGCGAAGAAGTCGTCGTGCACGCCGAGGTCGTCGATGCCGAGCAGTTCGCCGAGCACCTCGGTGACGAGTTCTTCGGCCGCGGTCCGGGGTGCGACGTACACCGTCGCCTTGCCGGGTTCGGGATCCGGCAGCGCGGCCCGGTCGAGCTTGCCGCTGGCCGCCATCGGCAGCGCGTCGAGCGGGACGAACCGGGTCGGCACCAGGTAGTCCGGCAACGTCTTCCGCAGGGCCTCGGCCACGCCTTCGGTGCTGCCGACGACATAGCCGACGAGCGTGTCGCCGCGTACCGCCACGGCCGCGTCCCGCACTTCCGGCAGCTCGCGCAGCGCCGCCTCGACCTCGCCGGGTTCGATGCGGTAGCCGCGCAGCTTCACCTGCTCGTCGGCGCGGCCGAGGTAGTCGAGCGTGCCGTCGCGGCGCCAGCGAACGAGGTCTCCGGTCGCGTACACGCGGCCGGACGGACCCTCGGTGAAACTCTCGGCGGTCAGGTCCGGCAGCCTGAGGTAGCCGCGGGCGAGCTGCGGCCCGGCGACGTACAGCTCGCCCGGGACACCCGGCGGCACCGGCTGCCGCCGATCGTCGAGGACGTACACACCGGTGCCGGGCACCGGACGGCCGATCAGGACTGGTCCGGACGGCAGCTCGTCCCCGGGTTCGATCCGGTGCACGACGCAGCCAACCGTGGCCTCGGTCGGGCCGTACTCGTTGACGACGAGCGTGCCGGGATACCGCTCCCGCCACGGCTGAACGGCTTCCGCGGTCAGCGCTTCGCCGCCGAGCACCAGCTCACCCGTCGGGAACAGCTCCTCGGCGAGGACGGCGAGGTGCGTCGGGGTCGCCTTGACGAACGTCGGCCTGCCGCCGTCGACCACCGCACCCCCGGCGGTGAGGGTGCCGAGCAGCGTCGTCACGGTGAGGTCGAACGACGGCGACGTGTGCAGCAACGCCCGTCCGGCAAGACCCGGGTATGCCTCACGCGCCCACGCCAGGTACGTGTCGACGGCCCGGTGCTCGACCTCGACACCCTTGGGCCGCCCGGTCGAGCCCGACGTGTAGATCACATAAGCGACGTCGCCCGGACCGGCCGCCGGTTCCGGGTCCTCGGTGGCCGCGGTGGACCACTCGGCCGGGTCGTCCAAGGCCAGCGTCTTGGTGTCCAAAGTGGACTCCCCGGCGACCAGCACGAACGGGACACCGGCGTCGGCGAGGATCAGCGCCTGGCGGGGAGCCGGGTTCGCCGGGTCGAGGGGGACGTAGGCCGCGCCGCTCTTGAGCACCCCGAGCACACCGGTCAGCAGGTCCGCCGAGTTCGGCACGCAGACGCCGACGACGGTGCCGGGACCGGCGCCCAGTTCGCGCAGCCGGTGTGCGACGCGGTTGGCTCGCGCGTTCAGCTCGGCGTAGGTCAGGCGGACCCCGCCGAAGTCGACGGCGGGTGCGTCCGGGGTCCGCCGGACCTGGGCCTCGAACCGGGCGGGCACGGTCGTGGCGTCCGAAGTGGACAGTTCCGTCGAGTTCCAGTCGGTCAGGACCAGCTCACGCTCGACCTCCGAAAGCAGTGGCAAATCCGCGATCGACTGTTTCGGATCGGCCAGCGCCGAAGTCAGCAACCGCAGGTACCGCTCGGCCACGGCTTCGGCGGTCTCGCGGTCGAACAGGTCGGTGCGGTAGACGAGCCTGCCGTCCACGGCGGTCAGGTCGACAGCGATGTCGTCCTTCGCGGTGGCCGAACGGACCGGCTCCAGCCCCGAATCGGGCAGGAAGTTGAACCCGAGCTGATACACCGCCTGCACGCCGGGGTCGCGCTCGGCCACAGCCTCCTCGGCGACCGCCTGGAACGGCACCTGGCTGTGGTCGATCGCCTCCAGCAGTGTGGTCCGGACCCGGCCGACCAGTTCGGTGAACGCGGGTGCGCCCGAACAGTCGACACGCACGGCCATCTGGTTGACGAACATGCCGATCAGATCGGCCAGCTCCGGCAGGTCGCGGCCGGCGACCGGGACGCCGATGACGACATCGTCCACTCGGGACAGTCGCGACAGGAGTGCCGCGTAGCCGGCCAGCAGCACCATGAACGGCGACGCCGAGAGCTCCCGGCTCAGCTCGCCGACCCGGTCGATCAGTCCGTCCGGGAGGGAGAAGTCCACCTGGTCACCGGCGAACGTCAGCCCCGACGGCCGCGGCCGGTCGGTGGGCAGGCCGTGCACCGGCGGCAGCCCGGCGAGCTGCGTCCGCCAGTAGTCCAGCTGTTCGCTGGACGTTTCGAGCTGCCCGCGCTGCCAGGCCGAGTAGTCCGGGTACTGGATGGCCAGCTCGGGCAGCTTCGGCTCGCGGCCCTCGAACACGGCGTCGCACGCCTCGCTCAGCTCGGCCTCCAGCACCAGCACCGAGCGGGCGTCGAACACGGTGTGGTGCACGACGAATGTGAGCACCCACTCGTCGTCGGCCACGCGGCACACCTGGGCCCGCCACGGCGGCGGCGAGTCGAGCGGGATGGCCTCGCGCACCGCGGCGCCGACGAGTTCGGCGAGCCGGTCGCCGCGGGCGTCGGCAGGCAGGTCACGCAGGTCGTGCACCTCTGGCTCGATCGGCACCTCGGCGTGCACCACCTGCAGGAGCGCGCCGCCGTCCATGCGGAACGACGTGCGCAGCGCCTCGTGCCGCCCGACGACGACGCCGAGCGCGGTGCGCCACTGCGCGGCGGTCAGCGGGCGGTCCAGGCGGGCCCGGCAGTGCAGGTTGTACACCGGGGACGCCGGGTCGAGCTGGCCGGACAGCCAGATCCGCTCCTGCCCGAACGAGGCCGGGAACGTCCATTCCTTCGTGTCGCTCATGATGTCCTGTTCTCAGTGTCTGGTGGTGAACCCGGCCGGCGGGCCGTCGCCGCCCAAGTGCCCGATTCGGGAACTTTGCGCGGTTCCGCCGGGGGGTCGTGAGTGGCAAAGAGGGTTAGAACGACCATTACCACTCACGACCCCCTCGACAAGGCGCCCAAAACGGCCCCAATGGCGTGATCGGTGTCCCTTGTGGACAGTCGGGAGTACGCCAGGTCCCGCAGACCAGCCTTCGACTCGTGTCAGCCGACGGGCCGGCGCCTTCAGTGTCCACAAGGGACACTTACCACCGCCCAGGTGCCCGATTCGGGAACTTTGCGCGGTTCCGCCAGGGGGTCGTGAGTGGCAAAGAGGGTTAGAACGACCATTACCACTCACGACCCCCTCGACAAGGCGCCCAAAACGGCCCCAATGGCGTGATCGGTGTCCTTTGTGGACAGTCGAGGGCACGCCGGGCCCCGTGGGCCGGTCCTCGGCTCGGGTCAAGAGACCGACGTTCGCCTTACCCTCAAGGGCGGTCACGGCTTCAGCGCTCGAGCTTCGGGATGGTGGTCCGGACGGGTTCGGCCGACGCCTCGGCCTTGCCGTCCCGCAACTCCTCGATCCGCTCGACCAGAGTGGCGACCGTGGACGCTTCGAACAGCGTCTTCATCGCCAGCCGCGTGCCGGTGGCCTTGCGCACCTGGGCGATCAGCTGGATGGCGACCAGCGAGTTGCCGCCGAGGGCGAAGAAATCGTCGTGCACGCCGATCTTCTCCACCCCGAGCAGCTCGGTCCACTGGCGGGCGATCTCGGCCTCCAGATCGGTGCGCGGGGCGACGTAGTCGTCCTCCGACACCGCCACCGGCGCCTCGACGGGTCCGTCCAGTTCCTCGGCGCCGACCCGGTGCTCGATCAGGTCCCGCACCGGGAGGGTGCTGATCACCACCTGCCCCCCGAGGCCGGGGGCCAGCGCCCGGACGAACGCCTCGGCGCCGTCCACCGGCCGGATCCCGGTCGACGCCTTGCCCGAATCGGACACTGTGGACACACTGGACGCTGTCGCCGTCGCAGCCAGGCCACCGCCGACGGCGTCCTGATCGACCTGGCGCAGCACGAAGTCCTCGATCGCGACGAGCACGCGGCCGGTGTCGTCGCACAGCGAGAGGTCGGCCGCCACCACCTGGTCGCCGCCGGATTCGCGGTAACGCAGGTGGCTGCGGAAGCTCGCCGGGAGCGCGTCGTGCACGACGATCCGGCCGTAGCCCATCGGCAGGTAGGCGCCGCTCCCCCGGCCGCGGCCGAACGCGGTCGCGACGTCCAGCAGTGCCGGGTGCAGCCCCCACGAGCCGATGTCACCCGCCGCCGAGTCGGGCGCCGTGATCGTGGCCAGCTCCTCCTGTGCGCCGATGCGGTGTTCGCGCAACGCCGCCCAGCGCGGACCGAACGTGACCATGCTGGTGCGGCCGGTGCCGAAACCGTGCCCGTCGTCGATCGGCTCGGTCCGCCCGGTCACCGCCGCGATGTCCACAGTCTCGATATCCACAGTGGACGCCGACCCGGCCGCGACCCATCCGGCGGATCCACGCACATGGGTCCGGCTCGCGCCGGCGACGTGGCTGGTCACGGTGAACTCGTCGCCGTCGAACTCCACGCGGTACTCCGCGGTGGCACCGTCCGGGACGCCGAACGGCTCCAGGAACACGACGTCCCGCAGCTCGACGACGTACCCGTCACCGGGCTTCGGCAGGGCCGCGGCCACCGCCGCGCGGACGGTCTCCAGGTGTCCCGTGCCCGGCACCACCGGCACCCCGGCGATCCGGTGCTCGTCGAGCAGCCAGTGCGTGGCCGCCGAGACGAGCCCGTGCGCGCCGTCCTCGGTGCGCGTGGTGAGCACGGGGTGCCCGACCGGGCCGAGCGCCCGCGACCGGGCGGTGCGGATCGTGGTCGGCGCGGCCACCTCCGCGGCCATGCCGACCTCGTCCCAGCCACCCCAGGCGTGCGAGACGAGCCGCGCCCGCCAGCCGTGGTTTCCCCGCGCGTAGGCGTCGAGGAAGTTGTTGGCGGCGCAGTAGTCGACCTGCCCGATGCCGCCGACCGCCGCGGTGATCGACGAGCACAGCGCGACGAAGTCCATCGGCAGGTCGGCGAACGCCTCGGCCAGAGCCAGCGTCCCGGCGATCTTCGGGGCCAGCACGGCCTCGGCCGCGGCCCGCTCCTTGACCTCGGCGACGCCGCCGCCGGGCATCCCGGCGGCGTGCACGATCCCGTCGAGGCCGCCGAACTCGCGCTCGGCCAGCGCACGCACCTCGCGCAGACGTGCCGCGTCGGTGACGTCGGCGGCGGCGACGTGCACCACCGCGCCCGCGGTCTCCATCCGCCGCACGGCGAGCATCGTCCGCCCGGCGCGGTCGGTGCCGCCGTGTGTGGCGAGGTGCGCGTCCCACTCCGCCCGCGGCGGCAGCCCGGTGCGGGCGAGCAGCACGAGCTTCGCCCGCACCCGGCGGGCGAAGTCCTCGGCGAGGGTGATGCCGATGCCGCCGGTCCCGCCCGTGATCAGGTATCGGCCGCCGTCCCGCAGCACCGGCTCGGCGGCCGGGGGCAGTTCGATCTGGGTGTGGTCCAGCACCCAGCGGCGGCCGGAGCGCAGCGCGACCTCGGCCGCCGCGTCGGCCGGGCGGAACAGCTCGGCGACGACGTCCTCAAGGTGAGCGGCGTCAGCGTCGATCCGGCGCACCACCGTGCCCGGGACCTCCAGCGGCACCACCCTGGCGATGCCCGCGAGGGTCGCGTGCTCGGGGCGGGTCAGGTCGGTGCCGGTGACGTCGGCGGTGCCGGTGCTCAGCACGTCGATCCGCACCGGCTCGCCCCAGGCCTGGACGAGGTTGAGCAGGCTGAAGAACCCGTGGTCCTGGGCGGCCATGCCGCGCTCGTCCCCGCCCAGCGTCCAGGCGTGCACGACCCGCTCGGGCCGGGCGGGGAGCGCGGCCACGAGCGCGTCGTAGTCCTCACGGACCCCGGGCCGGACGGTGAATCCGGTCTCCGTCGCGGCGAACCCGTCGCCGGGACGCACTTCGGTGACCGTCACCCCCGCGTCGCGCAGCAGGCCGGACAGGACGTCGTCGGCGGAGAAGACGAGCGCGTTCGCGAAAGGCGCGCGTCTCAGGTCCGGTTCCGCCTGCCGCCACGCCGGGACCGCGAACCACTCGGACAGGGGCAGCGGACCGCTCCGCCGCGCGGGCCGGGCGTCCGTGACCGGGTCCGGATCGACCCAGTACCGCTTGCGTGCGTACGGGTAACCGGGCAGCGGTACTCGCTGACCGGGTGCGCCGAACGTCCGGGCATCCAGGGAAACCCCGTTCGTCCACAAGAGACCGGCCGCGCCATACAGTGTTTCGACGTCGCCGATGCGCTCGGTACGGCCCGGCAGGCTCGGCTGCGGCGCGGGCATGCCCTTCGGCACCTGACCGCGGGCCAGCCCGACCAGCTGGTGACCCGGGCCGCATTCGACGAGCACCCAGCGTCCGCCGCGCGCGAACAGGTTCTTGACGCAGTCGCCGAACCGGACGGCCTGGCGCAGGTGGGAGGCCCAGTAGGCGGGATCGGTGGCCTGGGTGTCGGTGATCCAGTCGCCGGTGACGTTCGACAGGAACGGCAGCGCGGGCGCGGTGCGGGCGACGGCGGCGACGGCGGCGGTGAACTCGGCCAGTACCGGGTCCATCATCGGCGAGTGGAACGCGTGCGAGGTCACCAGCTCGCGGCACTGCACGCCGCTGGCCTTGAGCGTCGCCGCGAAGTCCGCGACCGCGTCCGACGGCCCGGCCACGACGCACGTGCCCGGCCCGTTCACCCCGGCGACCGCGAGGGTGTCCGGCAGGCGCGTGGCGACGCTCTCCTCGTCGAGCTGGACGGCCAGCATGGCCCCGGCGGGCATCGCCTGCATCAGGCGGCCGCGCGTGACGACCAGGCTCAGCGCGTCCGCCAGGGTGAAGACACCGGCGACGGTCGCGGCGACGTACTCGCCGATCGAGTGGCCGATCATCGCCGCGGGTCGCACGCCCCAGCTCTGCCACAGCCTCGCCAGCGCGTACTCGACGACGAACAGCGCGGGCTGGGTCACGCGGGTTTCCCGCAGTGCCTGCTCGCCACCGGGTGAGAAGATCAGGTCGCGCAGCTCCGGCAGCTCGGGTTCGAGCAGCCGCAGGCACTCGTCGGCGGCCGCGGCGAACACCGGCTCGGCCTCGTACAGCTCGGCACCCATCCCGGCGTACTGCGAACCCTGGCCGGAGAAGAGGAACGCCACGTCCGTCTCCGCGGCCTGTGCGGACACGAGACGCCGCGAATCCCTCAGCCCGTCGACAGCGTCCTCCAGGTCACGGGCGACGACGACCGCGCGATGCGGGTACTCGGTGCGCCCGGCGGCCAGGGTGTGGGCCACGTCGGCGAGATCGAGGTCGATGTCCCCGGCCAGCCGCTCGGCCAGCCGGTCGACCGCGGCCGAGAGCGCCTCCCCGGTGTTGGCCGACACCCGCAGCAGATGCGCCGGGTGCGGAGCCCGGGACCGCTGCGGAACCGGCGCCTCCTCCAGCACGACGTGCGCGTTGGTACCGCCGACGCCGAACGAGCTGACGCCCGCCCGCCGCGGCGCCTGGCCCGCCTCCCACTTCGTCAGCCCGCGCGCCGGGTAGAACGGGCTCGCCGGGAAATCGATGCCCGGGTTGGGTTCGTGGTAGTTGATGGTCGGCGGGATCAGCCGGTGCTCCATGACGAGCACGGCCTTGATCAACGAGACGACACCCGCCGCCTGCGACAGGTGACCGATGTTGGACTTCACCGAGCCGATCGCGCACCAGCCGGTGTCCGCGACCCTGTTTCCGTACACAGTGGACAGTGCGGCGATCTCCATCGGGTCGCCCAGCGCGGTGCCGGTGCCGTGCGCCTCGACGTAGCCGATGGTGCGCGGGTCGACACCGGCCACGCCGACGGCCTGCGCGATCGCCTCGGTCTGCCCGGCGACGCTGGGCGCGGAGAAGCCGACCTTGGTGGCGCCGTCGTTGTTGATCGCGTTGCCCAGCACGACGCCCCGGATGTGGTCGCCGTCCTCGATCGCCTGCGACAGCCGCTTCACCAGCACGACCCCGGCGCCGCTGCTCCAGACCGTGCCGTTGGCACCGGCGTCGAACGCGCGCACGTGACCGTCGGGCGAGGTGAAGCCTTCGACGCCCATGTAGCCGATGCCGTGCGGCATCTCCAGGTTGACCCCGCCCGCCAGCGCCATGTCGCACTCGCCGTTGCGCAGCGCCTCACAGGCCAGGTGCACCGCGACCAGGGACGTCGAGCAGGCGGTGAACACCGCGAGGCTCGGTCCGCGCAGGTCGAGCTTGTACGACACCGAGGTCGTCAGGTAGCTCGGCTGGTTGCCGGTCGAAATGCCGATACCGCCGTGCTGAGAGGCGAGGATCCGCTCGTTGCGCAGCAGGTTCTCCTTCAGGTAGCCGGTGCCCCCCGACCCGCCGTAGACGCCGATCGCGCCGTCGTAGCGGGCCGGGTCGTAACCCGCGTCGGTCAGCGCGGCGTGACACGACTGGAGGAACAGCCGATGCTGCGGGTCGGTGATCTCGGCCTCGCGGCTGGTCATCCCGAACAGCTCGGCGTCGAACTCGTCGAAGCCGTCGACGACGGTGGTGGCGTTCACCCAGCTCGGATCGTCCACTGTGGCCTGTTCGGCACCGCGGGCGATCATCTCCTCGCGGGTGGCGGGCACGATCGACTCGACGCCGTCGACGAGGTTGCGCCAGAACTGCCGCGCGTCACGCGCGCCGGGCACGCGCACGTCCAGTCCGACGATCGCGATCGGTTCGGCTCCGGGATCGCCGGCGCCGGTTTCGGGGAGGTGGGTCACGGTGGTGCTCCTATCCGAGGCCGGCCGGGCCGGCGGTGCTGCGGGGTCTTCTGGTCTGGGTGCGGCCGCGGCGGGCGGCGACGCGCTCGGCCGCGCGGGCCAGCTCCGGGCTGCCGGCGTCGCCGCCGGAGTGCAGATGCGCGGCGAGGGCGCGGACGGTGGGATGGCTGAGCAGGTCGACCATCGGGATCCGGCGGGCGAGCCGGGCGGTGATCTGGGCGTGCACCCTGGCCAGCGCGAGTGAATGCCCGCCGACGTCGAAGAAGTTGTCGGTGTGCCCGACCTCGGCGACACCGAGGACGTCGCACCAGGCACGGGCGATCACGGTCTCGGTCGCGGCGAGCGCCGCCGGATCCGCGGCCGTCGCCGCGACCGTCGGCCGAGGCAGGGCGCGGGTCGTCACGTCCGGCGCGGCGGTGCGGACGCCCGCCCGCGGCAGCTCCGGCACGCTCGTCCCGACCGGTGTGTCCGGAGCGGAGGCCAGCGCGTCGAGCAGGGCGACGTAGTCCTCGGCGAGCCCGGCCATCCGGTCGTGGTCGAACAGGTCCGGGTTGTACAGCAGTTCGACCCCGTCGTCGTGGACGTACACCGTGAGGTCGAACGGCGACCCCGGCTTGTCCACCGGCAGCCACGCCGAGGCCACGCCGGGCAGGTCCAGTCGCGGCTCGGTGAAGTTCAGGACGTTGAACATCACCTGCACGAGCGGGGCGTGCGCGGGATCGCGGGGCACGCCGAGCGCCTCGACGAGCCGCTCGACCGTCGCGGCCGGATGCGCGGTCGCGGCGAGGAGTTCCGCGCCGCCGTCGTGGACGTGCGTCGCGAAATCCGCGGCGTCGTCGGCCCGCAGCCGCACCGGCACGATGTCCACGAAGAAGCCCGCGACCTCTTGGAACTCGGCGAGCTGCCGGTCCGCGACGACCGTGGCGACCAGGTGGTCGGCCGCGCCGGTGAGCCGCCGCAGCAGCTGGCCGAACGCGGCGAGCAGCACCCCCGCGCGTGTCGTGCCGGTGCGGGCGGCCAGTGCCCGGACCGATCCGGCGGTACCGTCCGGAAAGGACTGACGCAGGCTCGCGCCCCGGTAGGTCTGCACGGCCGGGCGCGGCCGGTCGCGCGGAAGGTCCACCGTGGAGGGCGCACCGGCGAGATGTCCGGTCCACCAGGCGACGTCCACGGCCTCCCGGCGTTCGTCGCGTCCGGCCCGCCACACCGCGTAGTCCGCATAGGAGGCCACCGGCGGCGGCAGCGGCTCGCCCCGGTAGGCCGCCGACAGGTCGGCGCAGAGCAGGTCCTGCGACCAGCCGTCGAACACCGCGTGATGCAGCGTGAAGCCGAGCACGTGCTCGTTCTCGCCGAGCCGGTAGAGCCGCACGCGCCAGGGCGCGTCGCGGTCGAGGCGCACCGGAGTCGCGGCGTCGGCGGCCAGCCGGGCCCGCAGGCCGTCCTCGGTCACCGTCACCACCGGCAGCGGGACGTCCGCCGACGGCAGGCGATCCGCCAGTGGCACGCCGTCGACGGCCCGGATCCGCCAGCGGAGCACGTCGTGCCGCTCGGCGACCGCGCGCAACGCGTGGCGCAGCGCGTCGACGTCCAGCGCGCCGGTCAGCCGGAACGCCATCGCGATGTTGTACGGCGCGGCGTCCGGGGCGAGCTGGTCGAGGAACCACAGCCGCCGCTGCGGCGGGGACAACGCGGGCGTGTGCCCGGTGGTCAGCCCCGGTCCGGTCAGCGGAGGCGCGGCCGCGACCCGTCGGGTGAGCCCGTCGAGCGTGCCGCCGGCGAAGACGTCGTCGGTGGCGACGTCCGCGGCGAGCTCCGCCCGCAGTGCCGCGACCAGGCGCATCGCGGCGATCGAGTTCCCGCCCGAGGCCAGGAAATCCGGCCCCGCGCCGTCGCCGAGCACCCGCCGCCAGATGGCCGCGACCGCGCGTTCGGCCGGGGTGCCGAGCGGACCGAGGTCCTCCCGCTCTCCCGCGAGCGCCACTTCGGCCAGGTCCCGCAGCGCGGGCCGGTCGATCTTGCCGGTGACCGGGTCGACCGGCAGCCGGTCGAGCACCCGGACCGCGGCCGGGCGCATCGCCGCGGTGAGCCGGTCCCGGCCGAGTTCGTCCACATCGGACGGTGCGGACGCCGGTGCCAGGAAGGCCACCAGCCGGGTGCCCGCCGGGCCGGGGACGGCCGTCACGGCGGCGGCGTCGACGTCCGGGTGACCCGCGAGCGCGGCCTCCACCTCGCCCAGCTCGATCCGCTGGCCGCGGACCTTGACCTGCCGGTCGGCGCGGCCGGCGAACTCGAGACGGCCGTCGGGCAGCTCACGGGCCAGGTCGCCGGTGCGGTAGAGCCGCTCCCCCGGCGCGATCGGGTCGTCGACGAACTTCGCGGCGGTCAGCTCCGGGCTGCCGAGGTAGCCACGCGCGAGGCCCGGGCCACCGATGAGCAGTTCGCCGATCTCGCCGGGCGCGACGGGCCGCAGTTCGGCGTCCACGACGTACGCCCGGTGGTTCGGCGTCGGGCGGCCGAGCGGGAGGGGGTCGGCGGGGATGCCGGTGACCTCGTCGGTCACCACCGCCACGGTGGTCTCGGTCGGGCCGTAGGCGTTGAAGAACCGGCGGCCCGGCAGCCAGCGCGCGGCGAGGTCCGCGGGTACCGGCTCGCCGCCGCAGGCGATGACGCGCCAGCCGGGAACGGCCGCGGGGTCCATCATGGACAGCAGCGTCGGCGTGGCGAAGCCCCACTCGACGTCGTGCTCGACGAGGAATCGCCGCAGCCGTTCGGGGTCGGCCCGGTCGGCGGTGCCGGCGAGCTGGACCGAGCCGCCGTGCGCCAGCGGGACGAACACGTCCATGGTGAAGGCGTCGAAGGCGGGTGAGGAGATACCGAGCGTCCGGGTGCCGGGCCGGAACCCGAGGGCGGCGGCGAACCCGGTGACGAACGCGACCACGTTGCGGTGGCTGGTCAGCACGCCCTTGGGACGGCCGGTGGAGCCGGAGGTGTAGAGGAGGTGGGCGAGGTCGTCCGGCCCGGCGGGGCATTCGGCGGGCGCGGCCGAGGGCGGGGGCACGTCGTGCGTCTCGATGCCCTCCGTGGCACCGAATTCGGCCCGCGCGCAATCACCGACGACGAGGGAGATCCCGGCGTCCGCGGCGATTTCGGCCAGCCGTGCCTTCGGGCCGCCCGGTTCGAGCGGCACGTAGGCGGCCCCGGACAGCAGCACGCCCACGACGGTCGAAATCAGCTCCGGCCGCCGGTCGGCGCAGACGCCGACGCGGGTGCCGGGCCCGGCGCCCCGGGCCCGCAGCAGCCGGGCGACACCGCTCGCCGACGCGACCAGTTCGCGGTAGGTGAACCGGGTGTCCCCCTGCCGGACGGCGACGGCGTCCGGGGTGCGCGCGGCCTGGGCGAGGATCAGCCCGGCGATCGTGGTGTCCGGATAGGACAGTGGCGGGCCGTGGCCGCCCACGACGGGCAAGGTGTCGGTCACCGAAGGCTCCCCTGATCGGTTGTGTGCTGAGGCGGTGGGTCGATCCAGTGCCGCTCCCGCTGGAACGGATAGCCCGGCAACGGGACGCGACCCGGTTCGCCGCTCGCGGCCCACTCGACGTCGACTCCCCCGACCCAGCGGGCGGCCAGGTCCCGCGCCGCCCCGTCCGGGCCCTCGACGTCGGTTCCGTTCGCCAGCAGCGCATCGAGCGCGGCGACCGCCGACGCGACCGAGTCCGCCACCACGGCGGCCCGGCACGCGAACGCCCGCCGGACCGCAAGCGTGTACGCCGCGTCCCCGAGGTCCGGGGCGTCCGTGGCGAGGCGGTCGCGCAGCCGGGACACCGCCTCGCGCAACGCCTTCGCGTCACGCGCGGACACCGGCAGTACGAACGGGCCGTTCGCCACCGGTCGTGGTGGGACGGCGGGGGCCTCCTCCACGATCACGTGCACGTTCGTGCCACCCAGGCCGAACGAGCTGACCCCGGCCACCCGCCGCTCTCGGACCGGCCAGTCGGTGGCCTTCGCCGGGACGTACCAGGGGCCGCCCGCCAGGTCGGCCTCCGGGTGCGGGGCGGTGAAGTGCAGGCTCGGCGGGATGACGCCGTGCCGCACGGACAACACGGCCTTGATCAGCCCGGCGACGCCCGCCGCCGCGTCGAGGTGCCCGATGTTCGTCTTCACCGAGCCCAGCGCGCACGTTTCCGGCGGTGCTTCCCGGTAGACGCGGTTGAGGGCGGTCACCTCGATCGCGTCACCGAGCGGGGTGCCGCTGCCGTGGGCTTCGAGCAGCGCGACCTCGTCCGGGGCGACCTCCGCGACGGCCAGCGCCTCGGCCACCGCCGCCGCCTGCCCGGCCGGTCCCGGCACGGCGTAGCCCGCGCGGTCCGGGCCGTCGTTCGTGATCGCCCAGCCGGGCAGCACGGCGTAGACGTGGTCGCGGTCGGCGAGTGCGTCCGCCAGCCGCCGCAGCACGACGACCCCGGCACCCGAGCTGAACCCGGCCCCCGCCGCGGCGGCGTCGAACGCGCGGCACCGGCCGTCCGGCGAGACGAGCCCGCCGCCGCGGTAGCGCGGCCACGTCACGTTCGCCCCGCCGGCCAGCGCGACGTCGCACCGGTAGTCCGCGAGGCTCTGCGCGGCCAGCGCCACCGCCGCGAGCGAACTCGAGCACGCGCTCTGCACGGCCACCGCCGGGCCGGTCAGCCCGAGCCGGTAGGCGACCTGGCCGGGCAGGTGGTCGGCGAGCTGGCGGCCGGTCAGCCGCCCCTCCCAGTCGTCCGGGTCGACGTCGCCGGTCACCGCCGGGTTGCCGAACAGGTGGAACAGGAAGTAGCGGTTCACCGAGGCGGCCGTGAACACCCCGACGGGGCCGGGCTCGGCGGCGGGATCGCGACCCGCGTCTTCGAGTGCCTGCCACGCCGTTTCGAGGAAAAGCCGGTGCTGCGGGTCGGTCCGCGCGGCCTCGTCGGCGGCGAACCCGAAGAACCCCGCGTCGAACTCCTCGACACCCTCGACCCGGCCACCCGCCCGCACGTACGCCGGGTCGGCACGCAGGCCCGGCCCGACGCCCAGCGCCGCCAGCTCGTCGTCGGTGTAGTCGTGGATCGAGTCGACGCCCGCGCAGAGGTTCCACCAGAACGAGGCGACGTCCGGTGCGCCGGGGAACCGGCAGGCCAGCCCGACGACGGCGATGAGGTCCCCGGCCGTCTCCTCCGCGGTGACCGGCGGCGGAGTGTCCGAAGTGGACTCAGTGAGCCAGGCGGCCTGCCCGGCGATCGTCGTGCGCTCGAACAGGGCGAGCAGCGGGACGTCCACCCCGAACTCGTCGGCCAGCCGCGCCTGCACCCGGCCGAGCCTCAGCGAGTCGCCACCGGCGTCGAAGAACGCCTCGCCGCGGCCGACCCGGTCGCGGCCCAGCACCGTGCACCAGATCCGGTGCACGCGTTCCTCGGCCGGGGTAAGCCGTTCGGCCGGGACGGTCGCGGCCGCCCGGGGGTCCGGAAGCGCCCGTTCGTCGAGTTTTCCGGTGACGGTCAGCGGAAAACCGTCTAGCACCGCGACGGCCGCGGGCACCGAGTAGCCGGGCAAGACGTCCGCCAGGGCGGCCCGCAGCACCTGGCCGTCCGGACGCGGGTCTGCCGAGGTCACGTAGGCGAGCAGGGCGCCGTCGCGCACGATCGCGCGGGCTTCGGCCACGCCGGGCTGTTCGGCGAGCCGCGCCTCGATCTCGGTCAGCTCCACCCGGAAGCCGCGGACCTTGACCTGCCGGTCGAGCCTGCCGAGGCAGACGAGGTTCCCGTCCGGCAGCAGGCGTGCGAGGTCGCCGGTCCGGTAACGGCGGCCGCCGTCGGCCGTCACCCCGAACGCCGGGCTCGGCTGGTCGAGGTAGCCGTCGACGAGGTGCCGCCCGCGCACTTCGAGTTCGCCGCTGTCCAGCACGGTGAGGCTGAACCCGGGCAGCGCGCGCCCGATCGGCAGGGGCCCGTCGGCGTCCGGGCCCAGCTCTCCGGCGGTCGTCCGGTAATGCGCGGCGAACGTCACCTCGGTGGCGCCGTAGCCGTTGACGAACACGCATCCCGGCGCGAACCGGCCGCGGCGGACGTCGGCGTGGGTCGCCTGCTCGCCGCCGAGCAGCACGGTCCGCACGGACGGGAGGCCGGTCTCGCCGAGGACGTCGAGCAGATGCCGGTAGACCGTGGGCGTCGAGTGGTAGACGGTCACCTCGTGCCGGGCCAGCTCGCGCGCGGCGTGGGCGAGGCCTTGCACGCGCAGGTCGACCGGCACCAGCGCGGCGCCGGTGAGCAGTGCCGGGTAGAGGTCCGGGATCGCCGCGTCGAAGCCGAACGACGCCAGCAGGCTGAGCCGGTCGGCCGCGGTGATGCCGAGCGCGGCGATCTGGTTGTCGACGACGTGCAGGAGGTTGCGGTGGGTCTGGGCGACGGCCTTCGGCCTCCCGGTGGACCCGGAGGTGAACAGTACGTATGCCGCGCTGTCCGGATCGGCTTCGGGCACCGGGAGCGGCGCGGTCTCCGTACCCGAGCGCACGAGCTTCGCAGATCCGTTGCGGCACAAGGACTCCGCCAGCTCGATGTACTCCGGATCCGCGAGCACGGCGGTCACCCGCGCGGTCGCGAGCTGGTGCTCGAGACGCTCCCGGGGGAAGGTCGGGTCCAGCGGGACGTAGGCGCAGCCCGCGGCGACGGTGCCGAGGATCGCCGCGATCGCGGCACTGCCGTGCCCGGTGACGAGCCCGACCCGTTCCCCCGGCCGGATACCGGCGTCGCGCAACCGCAGAGCGCGGCCGCCGGCGAGCCCGGAGAGCCGGGCGTAAGTGAGCCCGGTGCCGTGCTCGAAAACCGCGATCCGGTCCGGTGACCGCCGGGCGTGCACGTCGAATCGGCCGACGCAGCCGGATGGTGTCATCGGGCTTCGAGCAGTCTCTCCGAGGCTTTTCGGGCACGCGACAACAACGGCGTGGACTTCATCTTGCTCCCCAGTGACGACTCAGGCGAAGAATTACGCAAGGTTAAGACGACCTGACGCGTCGAGGAATACGACTTCCGCGGATTTAGTCCGAACGAGCTACCGATATTGGACCATACGTCGCAATTATCCACGTCATAGCAACGAATCGTCGCCCTGGGCGGCACTTCACGACCACCAACGACACTCGGTCGATCACATTCAGTGAGGTGTCGGATATTAACGAACACCATGCTGCCGAATACGTCCACGAACCTCTGGAGTGAATTTGCCAAATCGATTAAGGAATACAATTCCGTAACGGTGCGGACTGACCATGAATCTGTCCGTCCCACTAGCGAACTCGGGATGACACTTCGCGAATATCGTGCCGGGCACGGCAAGTACGTGCCGGGCGTGGTGGGTCGTGAGTGGTAAGTGACGTTCTAACGTCACTTACCACTCACGACCAACTTGACCGTCGGCCGCCGCGGCCCCCCTGCCGACGATGCTGTTCATCCGAGTGCCCGAGGGCAAGGTGGCGAAGAACCGCGTACACCTCGATCTGCAACCCCAGGACCGCACCCGGGACGAAGAGGTCGACCGGCTGATCGGTGTCGGCGCGAAGCTCTTCGAGGACCACCGCAGGCCGGACGGCACCCGCTGGGTCACGCTCACGGACCCGGAAGGCAACGAATTCTGCGTGGAACGCAGCGCCTCCGAACGAGCCGCCACGTGGCACCCGGTCCGGGCCGTCCCCATCCGTGGGGAGACCGCCGACCGGTACCGCCGCGAGCAGATGGCGCTCGCGGACAGGCAAGTCCGGCGGGGGGAGGGCGTCCGCGTCGCGAACGCCCTCCAACCCCGTCATCGGTACGGCTTACTCGGCCGCCATGCGCTCCCGCAGGCTGCGGGGCCGCATGTCCGTCCACACCTCGTCCACGTGGTCCATGCATTCCTGACGCGTACCGGTCTTGCCCTCCGCGCGCCAGCCGTCCGGGATCTCCTTGTCCACCGGCCAGAGGGAGTGCTGGTCCTCGTCGTTGACCAGGACCTGAAAAGTGGTGTTGTCGTCCATCGGGTTTCCTCTCTCGTTATCCGGAGTTGTTTCCGGTGGTTGCTTCGAGCGGTTCGAACGCGGCGGGAAAGCCGCGCAGGGTGGGGTTGAGCGCGGTCGCCACGGTGACCACGGCGATGGCTCCCGCGCAGACGAGCACCGCGGGCGGGCCGGGAAGGAGCTCGACCAGCCAGCCGCCGAACGCGGGGCCGAGCGCGGCGGCCAGCCCGCCGGTCACGCCCAGCACGCCACCCAGGCGGCCGCGCAGTTCGTCGGGTGTGTTCAGCAGCTGGTAGGTGCTGATGGCCGTGTTGGCCGCGGGCGGGAGGAAAGCGATCCCGGCGAACAGCAGTCCCATGAGGTAGCCGTTGGGCACGAAGATCGCGAGCGGGGTCAGCACGGTCAGCGCCCAGAACACCCCGGTGATCAGCAGGTACGGGCTGATCTTGCGGTGCAGGAACGGCGCGGCCAGTGCGCCGAGGATTCCTCCCGCACCGAGCATCGCCGCCATGACACCGATCTCGCCGGACGGCATCCCGCGGTCGTTGGCCAGCACGATGATCACCAAGTAGTAGGCCGAGAAGAACAGGTTCAGGCTGATCACGCAGAACGTCGTGACGCGCAGCCGGGGCTGCCCCCACACCCACCGCAGTCCCTCGGCGATCTCCCGGCCCAGATGCGCCGGCGGGCGGACGTCCGTGGTGGACCGGTCCGGTAGCCGGACGAACAGCAGTGACAGGAACGCGAAAAGGTGCGTGACGACGTCGAAGACGAACGGGACGAACCTGCCGAGGGCGAACAGGAAGCCGCCGAGCGCGGTGCCGGACAACTGCCCCGCGCTGGTTCTCGCGGCGTTCAGCGCGACCGCGGCCGGGACCTGGTCGCTCGGGACCAGCCTGGGCAGGCTCGCCTCCTCCGCCGGTTCGAACAGGGCCCGGCACACCCCCATCACCACGGCGACGACGACGAGGAGACCGACTCCCCCCTGCTCCCACCACAGTGCGAAGACGAGCGCGGCGGCCGCGATCGCTTGCACGGCCTCACAAGCGAGCATGAGCCGTTTGCGGGGCCAGCGGTCCACCAGTGCGCCGGCGGGCAGCCCGGCGACCAGCTGGGCGATCGCCACCGCCCCGACCACGAGTCCCGACTGCGCGGCGGAACCGGTGATCGCCAGCACCACCAAGGGAAAGGCGATCATGGTGGTGCTGAACCCGGCTTCGGAGAAGACCTGCCCGGTCCACAGGAGCCGGTAGTCGCGATTGCTTCCCAGCCTGCTCACGCCTCGTCTCCCCGGCAGTCGGCCGCGATGCCCCGCAAGGCGTCGGCGAAGTCCGCGGCCACGGTCTCGATCGTGGCGCGGGTGTTCAGGTGCGGCTGGAAGTACCAGGAGAACTCGAGCCTGCCGTCCCGCACGCCGCCGACCACTTCGAGCACATGCGGCGGGCGGTTCGCGGGGTCCTGCTCGCGGCCGATGGGCGCGAGCGCACGCAGGTAGAGCCCGCCTCCCTCGCCCGCGTGTTCGCCCTGGCCCAGGTAATTGAACGCGACTTCCGACGCCGTGTCACCGAGGTCGGGGAAGCGGGAGTACCGCAGGGCGCCGTAGCCGAAACCGTTGCCGGGCAAGGCTCGCAGCTGTTTCCGGACCGCCTTGACGAGGTCCCGCCAGCCGACGGAGGGGTCGACCGTGAGCCCGACCGGGAACAGGGTGGTGAACCAGCCGACGGTCCGTGAGAGATCGACATCGTCGAGGATCTCTTCGCGGCCGTGGCCTTCCAGGTCCACCGAGACGGTTCGTTCTCCGGTCCACCGCGTGAGTGCCCTGGCGAGCGCGGTCAGCAGGACGTCGTTGATCCGGGTGCGGTACGCGCCGGGTGCCAGGTGCAGCAGGGCGTCGGTGTCCCGTTCGTCGATCTCGACGCCGACCACTTCCGGCGGGGCGGGCGGTACGCCGGACCGGTCGCGCGGGATCGCGCGGCCGGGCAGGTCGCGTGCCCAGTGCTCGTGTTCACCGTCCAGGCCGCCGGCTTCGACGAACTCGCGCAGCCGGTGGGACCAGTCGCGGAAGGAGGTGGTCTTGGCCCCGAGGTCGGCCTTCTCCCCCGCCTCGATCTGCCGGTACGCGCGTTCGAGGTCTTCGAGCAGGATGCTCCACGACACCGCGTCGACGACCAGATGGTGCGCGGCGAGGAACAGTCGCGGGTTCTCCCCCTCCGCCGGGTCGGTCAGCAGCGCCCGCAGATGCGGTGGCCGGGCGAGGTCGAAGTCCGCCTGCGCCTGCTCGGCCCTGGTCTCCAGGTCCGCGGCGGCCACCTTCTTCAGCACGGAACCCGGTCCGGCCGGCTCGTTGTACTGCGTCCAACCGTCCGCGGTCCGCTCGAACCGCAGGCGAAGGGCGTCGTGCTGGGTGACGACGGCGTCGAGTGCCTGCCGCAACGACTCCTCCTCCACCGGACCGCCGAGCTCGACGAGCACGGATTGGTTGAAATGCGCCGGATTGGCGGGCTCCGACGCGAGGAACCAGTGCTGGATCGGTGTCAGCGGGACGTCACCGACGACGACCTCGCGGTCCTCGTGCGCGATGTCGACCGGCTTCACCACCGTCGCGAGTTCGGCGACCGTCTGGTGGGTGAAGAGATCCTTCGATCGCATCGCGAGTCCGGCCTGGCGGGCGCGGTGGACCACCTGGATGCTCAGGATCGAGTCGCCGCCGAGGTCGAAGAAGTTGTCCGTGGCACCGACCCGGTCCAGGCCGAGGACCTCGGCCCAGAGTTCCGCCAGCGAAGTTTCCGTTTCGGTGCGCGGTTCCACGAAGTCCGAGGACTGCGCCAGCGACGGATCCGGTGCCGGGAGCGCCGCGCGGTCCACCTTGCCGTTGGCGGTCATCGGCACCGCCGTCAGCGGTACGAAGATCGACGGCACGAGGTAGTCCGGCAGGGTCTCGCCGAGGAAGGCGCGGAGTTCCGCCGTTTCGCCGACGACGTAGGCGACGAGCCGCTTGTGCCCGCCGATCTCCTTGGCGACCACGACGGCGTCCCCCACCGACGGATGCCGGCGCAGCGCCGTCTCGATCTCGCCGAGTTCCACCCGGAAACCGCGGACCTTGACCTGCTCGTCCACGCGTCCCACGAACTCCAGCGCGCCCGAACCCGTCCAGCGGACCAGATCGCCGGTCCGGTACATCCGGGTCCCCGCCGCGCCGAAGGGGTTCACCACGAACCGGTCGGCGGTGAGGCCCGGCCGTTTCAGGTATCCGCGGGCGAGACCGGCACCGGCGACGAACAACTCGCCGGTCGTCCCGATCGGGACGGGTCGCAGCGCGGCGTCCAGGACGTGCACCTCGGTGTTCGGGATCGGCGTGCCGATCGGCGGGGTGCCGCCGGGGCTCAGCGGTTCACTCCACGAGGTGACCACGGTGGATTCCGTCGGCCCGTACGCGTTGATCATCCGCCTGCCGGGCGCCCACCGCTCCACCACCGCGGCGGGACAGGTGTCGCCGCCGACGAGCACGGTCCGGAAGTCCGGCAGATCCGTCTCCGGCACGGTCGCCAGCGCGACCGGCGGGATCAGCGCGTGGGTGACCCGGTGCCGCCGCAGGACATCGGCGAGCTGCGTGCCGAGCAGCGGTCCGCCGGGCGGCACGACGAGCGCGGCACCCGCGGGCAGGGACAAGCACAGTTCGAGGATCGACGCGTCGAAGCTGGGCGAGCTGAACGCAAGGACGCGATCCCCGGCCCGCACCTCGCAGTGTTCGATCTCGGCGGCGGAGAACGAGGCCAGCCCGGTGTGGGAGACGACGACGCCCTTGGGCCGCCCGGTCGAGCCGGACGTGTAGATCACGTACGCGGGTTGCGCCGGGTCGGCGGGCACGTCCAGATCGGTGTCCGCGTACCCCGAGGCGTCCCATTCGCCGTCCACCACCAGAACCGGGTCGGCGTCGCGCAGCATGAACTCCACACGCTCGGCCGGATACCCGGGATCCACCGGCAGGAACGCGGCCCCGGTCTTCGCCACCGCCAGTTCGGTGACCACGAGCGCCACCGACCGCGGCAGCCGGACCGCCACGATCCGCTCGGGACCCGCGCCGCGCTCGGCGAGCAGCCGGGCCAGCCGGTTCGACCGGGCGTTCAGCTGCGCGAAGGACATCGAGCCGTCGTCGGACACCAGCGCGGCCGCGGTGGGCGTCCGGCGGGTCTGTGCCTCGACCAGTTCGGCGAGTGAGGCGACGGGGACGTCGCGTGCGGTGTCGTTCCAGCCTCGCAGCTGGTCGAGTTCACCCGACGGCAGCATCGGCAAAGCGGCCATCGGGCGATCCGGCTCGGCGGCGAGCGTGCTCAACAGCGTCCGGAGCCGTGCGATCAGGCGCTCGATCGTCTCCGCGTCGAACAGCCCGGTGCTGTAGTTGATCGCCCCGTTCAGCCCCTCGCCGTCCTGTTCGAACTGCACGAGCAGGTCGAAGTTCGCCGACCCGGCGGGCAGCGGTTCCTCCCCGGCGACCAGCGTGCCGGTGCCGGGCCGGTCGTCGGTGTTCTGCAGGACCACCATGGCCTGGAACAGCGGGGTCCGGCTCGGATCGCGGACCGGCTGCACGGCGTCCACCACGCGTTCGAACGGGACGTCCTGGTTGGCGAACGCGTCGAGCACCGTTTCCCGCACCCCCGCCAGGGTTTCCCGGAACGACCGCCGTTTGTCCACTGTGGACCGCAGAGCCAGGGTGTTGACGAAGAACCCGACGAGGCGCTGCAGTTCGGCGCGGTCACGCCCGGCGGTGACGGTGCCCACGGCGACGTCCTCCTGGCCCGTCCACCCCGCCAGCAGTACTTGGCAGGCCGCCACCAAGGTCATGAACAGCGTGCCGTCCTGCCCCTTGGCCAGTTCCCGGAGTTTCGAGGTGACGTCGGCGGGGACGTCGAAGCCGAGCCACTCCCCTTCCGTCGTGCGCACCGCGGGCCGGGGCCGGTCGGTGGGCAGTTCGAGTGGTTCGAGCCCGGCGAGCCGGTCACGCCAGTAGTCCAGTTCCCCGGCGAGTTCGGGACCGTCGAGCTGCTCGCGTTGCCAGGTCGCGAAGTCGGCGTATTGCAGGGGAAGCGCGGGCAGTCGCGGTTCCTCGCCGCGGGTGAAAGCGGTGTAGCAGTCGTCGAGTTCGGCGGCCAGCACGCCCGAAGACCAGCCGTCGGTGACGATGTGATGCAGCACCAGCAGCAGGACGTGTTCGTCGGGGGTGCGCCGGAACAGCCGAGCACGCAGGAGCGGGCCGGTACGCAGGTCGAACGGCCGCGACGCCTCCCTCGCCAGCGTGTCCTCATCGAACTCCTCGACCGGGAGATCGACGGGATAGGGCTCGTGCACGAACTGGACACCGCGGCCGTCGACGGCGTCGAAGGTCGTGCGCAGCGATTCGTGCCGGGCGACAAGGGCGTCGAGCGCCCGGTTCAGGGCGTCGAGGTCGAGTTCGCCGCGAAGCCGCAACGCCGTGGGTGAAAGGTATTCGGCACCGCCCGGCTCGAACTCGTCCAGGAACCACAGCCGCTGCTGGGCGAACGACAGCGGAAGGGCACCGTCCCTGGCCACCACCGGGATACCCGGCGTTTCGGCAGGCCGGTCCGGCAAGGCGGCGGCCAGCCTGCCGAGTGTCGGCGTGCTGAACAGCGCTCGTGGCGAGATGTCGACACCCAGCTCGGCACGCACTCGCGACGTGATCCGCATGCTGAGGATCGAGTCCCCGCCGAGTTCGAAGAAGCTGTCCGTGACGCCGACCCGGTCGATCTTCAGCACCTCGGCCCAGATCGTGGCGAGGCGGCGTTCGGTCCGGGTCCGCGGTGCCACGTACTCGGCGGCGGCGTCCCTGCCGGGCGCGGGCAGCGCCCGCCGGTCCACCTTCCCGTTGCGGTTCAAGGGAAGCGCGTCGAGGCCGACGAACGCCGTCGGGACGAGATGCTCCGGCAGCCGGTCCCGCAGCCAGTCCCGCAGCCCTTGGGTGCCACCGACGACGTAGGCGACGAGCCGCCCGTCGAGGGCGGCGACCGTGGTGTCGGTGACGGCGGGATGCTGCCGCAGGACGGCTTCCACCTCGCCGGGTTCGACCCGGAAGCCGCGGATCTTCACCTGGTCGTCGACGCGGCCGAGGTAGTCGATCCGCCCGTCGGCGGTCCAGCGCACGCGGTCGCCGGTGCGGTACATGCGGGTGCCCGCCGGGCCGAAGGGATCGGCCACGAACCGGTCCGCGGTCAGCCCGGGACGGCCGAGGTAGCCGCGTGCGAGCTGGACGCCGGCGAGGAACAGCTCACCCGGCATCCCGGCGGGCACCGGCGCACCGGCCCCGTCCAGGACGTAGGCCCGCAGGTTGGCCAGCGGACGGCCGATCAGCGGCCGGTCCCCCGTCACCGGCGTGTGGACGGAGTCGACGGTCGCTTCGGTGGGCCCGTAGTAGTTGTGCGAGGCGACACCGGAGTCCACCAGCTCGCGCCACAGCCGCTCCCCGGTCGCCTCGCCACCGACGAGAACGGTGCCGGGGCGGTGCTCACCGGTCAGCAATCCGGCGTCCATCAGCTGCTGGAGGTAGGTCGGGGTGAGGTCGAGCAGGTCGATCCGGTGCTCGCGGACGTAGTCGACGGCGGCCCGGGGATCCAGCCGGGTCTCGTCGTCCAGCACGTGGAGTTCGTGGCCGTCCATCAGCGCCAGGAGTGTTTCCCACGAGGTGTCGAACGACAACGAGGCGGTGAGCGCGACCTTCCGTCGCTCCTCGGCGAGGAAGACGCGGCGGTGCGCGGCGAGCAGGTTGACCAGGGCCGCGTGCTCGATGACGACGCCCTTCGGCTTCCCCGTCGAACCCGACGTGTAGATGACGTAGGCGGCGGTGTCCGCACTCGCCCGCGTTGCGGAAGGCGCGGCGGCCTGAAGCCCCGATCCGTCCAGCACCACCACCGGTCGCGCGTCGTCCAGCACGAACCGTTTGCGCTCCTCCGGCAGGTCGGGATCGATCGGCAGATACACCGCGCCCGCCTTGAAGATCGCCAGGATCGCGAGCACGGCCTCGGCCGAACGGGGCAGTACGACTGCCACCACCTTTTCCGGCCCCGCGCCGCGTGCGGCCAGCTCCCGTGCCAGCCGTGAGGCGCGCGCGTCGACTTCGGCGAAGTCGAGCACCGTGTCGCGGAAGACCAGTGCCGTCTCGTGCGGCACGCGGGCGACCGTCTCCTCGAAGACGTCCAGGACCGTCCCCGGCGGCACGTCGATCACCGGACCGCTGCCCGAGACCAGCAGGTCCCGCCGTTCGTCCTGGCTCAGCGGGGACAGGGCGTCGAGCCGGCATCGCGGGTCGGCGACGAGGGCGCGGACGAACCCGGCAAGGTGCTCCGCCAGACGGCGGACCGTGGCCGCGTCGAACAACCGCGGGTCGTACGACAGCTCCAGACCGAGCTTGTCGTGCAGATAAGCGGTGAGGTTCAGCGGGAAGTTCGTCGTGTCCAGCGAATCGACGTCGAGCACGCGGACGTCCGCCTGCCCGCTGTCCTCGATCGGGTAGTTCTCGAAGACCACCACGCTGTCGAACAGGGCCGTTCCGGCGGGCACTTCGGTCAGCGCCTGCAGTTCGGACAAGGCGAGGAAGTCGTAGCGGCGCGCGTCGGCCTGTGCCGCCTGCATCTCCCGCAGCCAGTCGAGGGCGGTCTCCCGGCCGCGGATCTCCACCCGGGCGGGGACGGTGTTGATGAACATGCCGATCATCGCCTCGACACCCGGCATCCCCTCCGGGCGGCCGGACACGGTGGTGCCGAACAGCACGTCGGTTTCCCCGCTGTAGCGCGCGAGCAGCAACGCCCAGGCCCCTTGCACGACGGAGTTCACCGTCAGCGCGGCGGACTTCGCCATCTCGTGCAGCCGGGAGGACTCCTCCGTGGACAACTCGACCAAGATCGCCTCCGCAGACTCCGCGCGGTGGACCTCCTGTGGCCGCCGGTCGTACGGCAGCGGGGTCGGGGTGGTGAAGCCGTCCAGCGCCGCCCGCCACTGGTCCACCGCCTCGTCGCGGTCCTGGGCGTCGAGCCAGGCCAGGTAGTCGCGGAACGGGCGGCGGGGAACCAGCCGCGCGGCGCGGCCTTCGACGATGGCCGCGTACTGCTCGCACACCTCACCGAAGACCTGCGCCGTGCTCCAGCCGTCGAGCAGGACGTGATGCGACGTCCACACCAGCTGGACCTCGCTGTCGGCGACCCGGGCGATCGCCAGGCGCATCAACGGGGGCGCGGTCAGGTCCATCCCGGCCGCGACGTCGTCCGCCAGCACCTTCGCCAGTTCCCGCTGTTGTGCCTCAGGGGCGAGCGCACGCCAGTCGTACTGCGCGACCGGGACCCGGACCTCGCGATGGACGCGCTGGACCGGGGTGTCCATCCCTTCCCACGCGGTGCTGCTGCGCAGGATGGGCGTGCGGTCGACGACGCGTCGCCACGCCTCGGCGAGCGCCTCCGGATCGCTCACCCCCGCGAGACGAAGCCGGAACTGATCGAAGTAGGCGTTCGATCCGGTGTCCACCAGGCTGTGGAACAGCATGCCGGTCTGCAGCGGCGTGAGCGGGTAGATGTCCTCGACGTCGCGGCCGTCGCCGGCGAGGCGGTCGACGTCGGCCTGGCCGAGCCGGGCCAGCGGGAAGTCCGACGGGGTGCGCCCGCCGGCCCCGGCACAGTGCGCGACGATGCCGCGCAAGGCGTCGAGCATGGCTTCGGCGAGCGCGCGAACCGTGCTTTCGTCGTGCACCTCGTCCGAGTACTGCCAGGTGAGGTGCAATTCCCCGCCTTCGACCACACCGATGACGTCGATCAGGTACGGGCGGACGCTTTCCGGGGCGATGTCGTGCCCGATGTTTTCACCCCGCCCCCGCAGCCATCCGTCGGCGGTGTTCCCCATGTCCCAGCGGCCGTGGTAATTGAACGAGATCCGCGGCGCGGCGGCGGCGCGCAACGTCGAACCAGGCGCTCCCGGCGGGCTCGAATAACGCAAGGCGTCGAAGCCCGCGCCCTTGTTCGGGACCGCGCGCAGTTGTTCCTTGACGCTTTTGAGCACTGTGCCCCAATCACCCTCGGGCACGCTCAGCGCGAGCGGGTATTGCGCGGTGAACCAGCCGATCGTCCGCGACAGGTCGAGTGGCGCGGCGATCTCCTCACGGCCGTGGCCTTCCATCGCGATCACGACCTTCGGCAAGCCCGTCCATCCGGCCAGTACCCGGCCGAGCGCGCTCACCAGGACGTCGTTGACCTCGGTCCGGTACGCGTCGGGAACGTCGCGAAGGAGCGCGGCGGTCTCGGCCCGGCCAAGTGACACCGAGACGCCGCGCTCCGACTTCGCGGCATTACGGCCCGAACGGTCGACTGGAAGGTCCGTTCGCGCTCCGCGAAAGGAAGTTTCCCAGTACGCGGTTTCCGTGTCGAGTCTTCCCATTTTCACGTGTTCGTGCAGCGAGCGCGCCCAATAAGTGAAAGAAGTTCGCACTGGCTCCAGTACTTCGCCGAGGTAGGCGCGTTCCAGGTCGGCCAGCAGGACCCGCCACGAAACCCCGTCCATGACGAGATGGTGGGCGGTGAGGAACAACTGCGGCGCCCGGTCGCGGAAGGTGAACAGCACCGCACGCCACAGTGGCCCGGTGGCGATGTCGAGCGAGGTCTGTGCCCGTACCGCCTCGGCGTGCATCGCCGCGGCCACATCGTCGGCTTCGGACAGCTCGACCTGCCGGAGCAGGTCGGCCGACTCGACGGCCGCGGCTTCCTGCACCCAGCCGTCGTCCCCCAGGGAGAAGCGCATGCGCAGCGCGTCATGCCGCTCGGAAACCTCGCGCAGGGCGGTGATCAGCTTCGGTACGTCCACAGAGGACAGAACGACGTGCACGGACATGGTGAGCCGCCACGGCTCGTCCAGCTGCTCGAACAGCCAGGACTGGATCGGACCGAGCGGGGCGGGACCGCCCTCGTCCTCGACCTGTGCGACAGGCGCGTCGGGTTCGGCGACATGGGCGAGTTCGGCGATGGTCTGGTTGCGGAACAGGTCCTTGGATGTCAGGGACAGCCCGGCCTGC
The DNA here is from genome assembly GCA_049998115.1 of Amycolatopsis sp. cmx-4-19. Classification (GTDB taxonomy): domain Bacteria; phylum Actinomycetota; class Actinomycetes; order Mycobacteriales; family Pseudonocardiaceae; genus Amycolatopsis. The sequence goes on from JAEBEO010000006.1 coordinate 40,829, forward strand.
CGGGCCGCGGCGACGACCTGGATGCTGAGGATCGAATCCCCGCCGAGGCCGAAGAAGTTGTCCTCGACGCCGACCCGCTCGACTCCCAGTACCCCCGACCACACCTCGGCCAATATGGTCTCCGTTCCGGTGCGCGGTGCCACGTAACGGTTCTCGGTCCGCACGCCCGGCTCGGGCAAAGCCCGGCGATCGAGCTTCCCGTTGGCGTTGAGCGGCAACCGCTCCAAGGCGACGAACACCGCGGGCACCATATGCGCGGGCAGCGAGCGGCCGAGGAACTCCCGCAGCGCGGTGGTCCCGGGCACGGCCCCGGTCAGATAGGCGACGAGACGCCGGGCGTCCCCCGTGCCGTGCACCACGACGGCGGCCGCGTCGACGTCGGGATGCGCGATCAGGGCCGCTTCGATCTCGCCGGGTTCGATCCGGAACCCGCGGATCTTGACCTGCTGGTCGGCCCGGCCGCGATAGTCCAGCTCACCGGCCGCGGTCCAGCGGAGCAGGTCGCCGGTGCGGTACATCCGGGTACCGGGCGCGCCGAAGGGATCCGCGAGGAAACGTGACGCGGTGAGCCCCGGGCGGTCGAGGTAGCCGCGGGCCAGTCCCGCGCCGGCGACGTACAGCTCACCGGTGACACCGGGCGGCACCGGAGCGAGGTCGGCGTCGAGCACGTAGGTCCGCAGATCCGGGATCGGCACGCCGACCGCGCCGGATCCCCCGGCCTCCAGCGCCCGGTAGGTCACGTGCACCGTCGTCTCGGTGATGCCGTACATGTTGACCAGCAGCGGCCCGTCCGGATGCCGCCGGTACCACTCCGCCAGCCGCGCGGGATCCAGCGCCTCGCCACCGAAGATCACGTACCGCAGGCTCAGCGGCGGTGACGGCAAGGCGCTCAGCCGGTAGAACGCCGACGGTGTCTGGTTGAGGACCGTCACCCGCTGCTCGGCCAGCAGTGCCAGGAAGGCTTCCGGTTCGCGGACCGCCTCCGGCGGGACGACGACGAGCCTGCCGCCGTGCAGCAGCGCTCCCCACAGTTCCCAGACCGAGAAGTCGAAGGCGTAGGAGTGGAAGAGCGTCCAGACGTCCTGGTCGCCGAAGCCGAACCACGCGTCGGTCGAGGAGAACAGCCGGGTGACGTTCGCATGCGGGACCAGGACGCCCTTGGGCACACCGGTGGAGCCGGAGGTGTAGATGACGTAGGCGGCGTTGTCCGTGTCGACCTTCACGACCGGAGCCGTGTCCGGCCATTCGTCTGCCTCGACGGAGTCGACGACGCCGACCGGGCGTGCGTCCGCCAGCGTCGCGTCGATCCGCGCCCGCGGGTAGGCCGGGTCGATCGGCAGGTACGCCGCACCCGTCTTCAGCACCGCGAGCACCGCGACGACGAGATCGGCCGAGCGCGGTAACCGGAGCGCCACCAGCCGTTCCGGTCCGGCTCCTTCGGCGATCAGCCGGTGGGCGAGACGATTCGCACGCCGGTCCAGTTCGTCGTAGGTCAGCTCGGTGGTCCCGCTCGTCACCGCGACGGCGTCCGGGGTGCGCGCCGCCTGTGCGGCGAAGAGTTCGTGCAGGACCGGCGCCGGTTCCGCCTCCGCCTTGCCGTTCCACTCCAGCAGGACACGGTCGCGGTCGGCGGTGCTGACCCACGGCAGCCTGCCGAGCGGCCGTTCCGGTGCCGTCGCGATGCCGTCGAGCAGCAGCCGGAGCCAGCCGGTCAGCCGTTCGATCGTGACGGCGTCGAACAGATCGGTGTTGTAGTTGACGAGCGCGTCGAGCCGTCCGGCGGTCTCCTGGAAATGGAGCGTGAGGTCGAAGCCGGCGGTGACGACCGGGGGTGCCACCTCCTCGAGGTCGATACCGGCCATCGACGGGCGGGAGTCCGGCGTGTTGTGCAGGACGACCAGCACCTGGCACAGCGGGGTCCGGCTGGTGTCGCGTTCGGGCTGCAGGTCGTCGACGACGCGGTCGAAGGGCACGTCCTGGTGGGCGAAGGCGTCCAGGACGGTGTCACGCACGTCGTCCAGGAAGGCGTCGAATCCACGCTCCAGGTCCACTGTGGACCGAAGGACGAGGGTGTTGACGAAGAAGCCGATCAGGCCTTCGAGATCGGTGCGTTCACGGCCGGAAACGACGGTGCCGACGGCGATGTCGTCCTGCCCGGACCAGCGGGCGAACAGCAGTTTGGCGGCGGCGAGCAGGGTCATGAACAGCGTGCCGCCCTGTCGCCGCGACAGCTCCTTGAGCCGCGCCGTGGTCCCGGCGGGCACCTTGAATTCGTGCAGGGCGCCGTTCTTCGTCCGGACGGCCGGACGGGGCCGGTCGGTGGGCAGGTCCAGCGCCGGGATCCCCTCGAGACGGTGCCGCCAGTAGCTGAGCTGGGCGTCGAACTCGGTGCCCTGCAGGCGTTCCCGCTGCCAGACGGCGTAGTCGGCGTACTGCGCGGACAGCAGCGGGAGGACCGGGTCCTCGCCTCGGGCGAACGCGGAGTAGCAAGCGGCCAGTTCGCCCAGCAGCACGCCGGAGGACCAGCCGTCGGTGACGATGTGGTGCAGCACGACGGTGAGCACGTGGTCGCCGGGGGCGAGCCGGGTGAGCGCCGCCCGCAGCAACGGCCCGGTGTGCAGGTCGACGGGGCCGGTCGCGGCGGCGAGCGCGGAGTCCAGGTCGCCGTCGGACACGGGGACGTCGACCGCGTACGGCGGGTGGATCACCTGGACACCGCGGCCGTCGACCGTCGCGAAGGTGGTGCGCAGGGATTCGTGCCGGGCGACCAACGTGGTCAGCGCGCGGTTCAGCGCGTCGGTGTCCAGTTCGCCGCGCAGCCGCAACGCGGTCGGCGACACGTATTCGGTGCTGCCCGGTTCGAACTCGTCGAGGAACCACAACCGTTGCTGGGCGAAGGAAAGCGGTGCTTCGAAACGACCGCCGTCGCGGGGCAGCAGCGGGATCACCGAACGGGCCGCCGAGGCGGACGGCAGTTGCGCGGCCAGGCGGGCCGGGGTGGGTGCGGTGAACACCAGCCGGGCGGGCACGTCGGCGCCCAGCGCGTCCCGCAGCCTCGCGAGAACCCGGATCCCGAGCAGGGAATCCCCGCCGAGGTCGAAGAAGTTGTCGTCCACGCCGACACGTTCGACGCCGAGCACCTCGGACCAGATACCGGTCACCAGCCGCTCGTGCTCGTCCCGGGGAGCGACGTACGGGGTGGCGGACGTCTGCTCCGGATCGGGCAGGGCCCGCCGGTCCAGCTTGCCGTGCCGGGTCAGCGGCAGCCGGTCGAGACCGACGAACGCCGACGGCACGAGATGGCCGGGCAGGGTCCCGGTCAGCGCGGTCCGCAACCGGGTGGGGTCGGCGTCGCCGACCACGTAGGCGATCAGACGTCCGTCGCGCGCGTCCACCGCGGCGTCCGTGACGTCCGGCTGCGCCCGCAGGGCGGCTTCGACCTCGCCCGGTTCGATCCGGAAGCCGCGTACCTTGACCTGCTCGTCGACGCGGCCGAGGTGTTCCAGCCGTCCGCCGTCGGTCCAGCGGACCCGGTCGCCGGTGCGGTAGAGCCGGGTTCCGGGCGGTCCGAACGGATCCGCGGTGAACCGGTCCGCCGTCAGGCCGGGCCTGCCGAGGTAGCCGCGCGCGAGTTGCGCGCCGGCGAGGCACAGCTCACCCGGGACACCGGCCGGGACGAGCCGCGACCACTCGTCGAGGACGTAGGCGGTCACGTTCCCGAGCGGCCTGCCGATCACCGGCCGGTCTCCCGCCACCGCCGCGCAGGTGGCGTCCACAGTGGACTCCGTCGGCCCGTAGTAGTTGTGGACGGCTGTGCCGGACGCGGCGAGTTCGCGCCAAAGGTCGACGTCGAGGGCTTCGCCGCCGACCATCAGGAACCGCGGCCGGTGTTCGCCGCCGAGCAGTCCGGCGGGCAGCAGCTGCCGCAGGTAGGACGGCGTCACGTCGAGGAAGTCGACGTGCTCGTCCCGGACGTAGCGGGTCAGCTCGGCCGGGTCCAGGCGGGTTTCCTCGGTGATGACGTGCAGTTCGTGGCCGTCCGCGAGCAGGAGCGGGCCTTCCCACGACGTGTCGAACGACAGCGTCGCGGTCAACGCGACCCGCAGCGGGTCGCGGCCGAAGACGGCGCGGTGGTTGGCCAGCAGGTTGACCAGGGCCGCGTGCTCGACGACGACGCCCTTCGGCGTGCCCGTCGAGCCGGAGGTGTGGATGACGTACGCGGCGTCGGACGGCTGCGGCGCGGCCGGTCGCGGACCGCCGGCGCCGCTGAACGCGTCTTCGAGCACGACCACCGGACGTGTGTCGTCCAGCAGCACCCGGATCCGCTCCGGTGGCAGGCCCGGGTCGATCGACAGATGGACGGCACCCGCCTTGAGCACGGCGAACAACGCGACGATCGCGTCGGCGGAACGCGGCAGCACCACCGCGACGACCCGGTCCGGGCCGGCGCCGCGAACGGCCAGTTCCCCGGCGACGGCGTCGGAGCGGGCGGCGAGCTCGGCGAAGGTCAGCCGGACGTCGCCGCAGACCAGCGCGGTCGCGTCCGGCCGCGTGCGCGCCTGGTGGTCGAGGAGGTCCACGATGGTCCCCTCGGGCACCTCCCGCCCGCTTCTCCCCCACTCCAGCAGACGGCGTTCTTCGACGTCGTCGGTCAGCGGCAGATCGGCGATCCGGCGGCCGGGGGTGGCGGCGATCCCGGCCAGCAGCCGTAGCAGATGCCCGACGATCCGGTCGATCGTGGTGGTGTCGAACAGTTCGGTGCTGTATTCGACGAGTCCGGCGAGCTTGCCGTCGGCCTCCTCGAACTCCACGGAGAGGTCGAAGTTGGCGGAGTCCCGCGCCACGTCGGCCGGTTCCACGGCCAGCCCGGGGAACTCCGGGCCGGTGCCGCCTGCCGAATGCAGCAGCACCATGACGTCGAACAGCGGGTTGCGGCCGGGGTCGCGACCGGCCCGCACGGCGTCGACCACCGCGTCGAACGGCACGTCGTCGTGGCCGAAGGCGTCGAGGACGGTCTGTTTGGTGTGAGTCAGGTGCTCGGTGAAGGACGCCGAGGAGTCCACGGCCGAGCGCAGCACGACGGTGTTGACGAAGAAGCCGACGACGCGTTCGAGTTCCGGCCGTTCCCGGCCCCGCACGACGGTTCCGAGCGCGATGTCCTCCTGCCCGGTGTAGCGGGCGAACAACGCCTGGCAGGCGCCGAGCAACACGGTGAACAGCGTGGTCTCCGACGACCTGGCCAGCTCCGTCAGCCGCTGGGACACCTCCGCCGGGACGGCGAACTCCCGCACCGCGCCCGCGGTGCTCCGGACGGCGGGCCGCGGGCGATCGGTCGGCAACTCCAGCGGGGAGACGTCGGCGAGCTGCTCTTTCCAGTAGTCGAGACCGGCCCCGCGCGGCGGCCGGTTGCGCTGCCAGACGGCGAAGTCCGCGTACTGCACCGGCTGCGCGGGCAGGTCCGCGCGCTCGCCGTCGCGGTACAGCAGGCCGAGTTCCCCGGTCAGCACGCCCATCGACGCGCCGTCGGTGGCGATGTGGTGCACGCACACCAGCAGTACGTGCTCGGTTTCGGCGAGCCGCAGCAGGGTCGCCCGCAGCAGCGGGCCGCGGCGCAGATCGAACGGCCGCGTGTACTCGGCTCGCAGGATGTCTTCGAGATCGTCGCGCGCGACGTCCACCACGGGCAGCGCGACGTCGTACGGCGGCTGGACGAGCTGGACGCCTTCGCCGTCGACCTCGTCGAAGGTGGTCCGCAGCGGTTCGTGCCGGGCGACCAGCAGGCGAAGCGCGGTGGCCAGCGCGGCGGTGTCGAGCGATCCGTTCAGGCGCAAGGCGAACGCGCTGTTGTACTCGGGGTCGTCGGGGCGCAGGCGGCTGAGGAACCACAGCCGCCGCTGGGCGGCCGAGAGGGGGATCGGGCGGGAACGGTCGGCGGCGGCCGGGATCTCCGGCGCCGGTCCGGCCGTTCCCGCCATCCGCGCTCGCAGCACCTCCCGCAGGTGGGCGGGCAGTGCCGCGATGCGGTCCTGTCGGGACGAGGTCATGGTGACGTCCTCACGCTTCCGTTTCGGAGGCGAGGTTTTCCAGCTCGCCCAAGATGAGTTCCTCGACCGTTCCGGCCAGTCCGGCGACGGTGCGCGCGGTCAGGACGTCGGCCGGGGTGAGTCGTACGGCGAACAAGGCACTGGCCTTGGCCGCGATGTGCAGGCTTCGCAGCGAGTCCCCGCCGAGGGCGAAGAAGTTGTCCTCGATGCCGATCCGGTCCACGCCGAGCACGTCGGCCCAGATCCCGGCGAGCGCCTGTTCGGTCTCGGTCTCGGGTTCGACGTGCCCGGACTCCGGCTCGTCCGGTGCGGGCAACGCCTTCCGGTCGAGCTTTCCGTTGGCGCTGACCGGGATCCGGTCCAGCGCGACGAACGCCGAGGGAACGAGGTAGTCGGGCAGCGCTCCGGCCAAGGAAGCGCGAAGGGTGTCTTCGTCGGCGTCCGTGACGACGTACGCGACGAGTTGCTTCACCCCGGGCCGGTCCTCACGGACCACGACCGCGGCTTGCGACACGGCGGGATGCCGGGCCAGTACGGCCTCGACCTCGCCGGGTTCGACGCGGAACCCGCGAAGCTTGACCTGGTCGTCGGCCCGGCCGAGGAATTCGAGATCCCCTTCACCGGTCCAGCGGACGACGTCGCCGGTGCGGTACATGCGCTGTCCGGCCGGGCCGGCGAGGAACCGGTCGGCGGTCAGCCCGGGACGTCCCCGGTAGCCGCGGGCGAGGCCGGCGCCGGCCACGTACAGCTCCCCCGGCACCCCCGGCGGGACCGGGCTCAGTCCCGGATCCAGGACATAGGCGCGGATTCCGTCCAGTGGCCTGCCGATGGGGATCCGGTCGGGCACCGTCCCGTCCATCGGGTAGGCCGTGGCGAAGGTGGTCGTCTCGGTCGGGCCGTAGCCGTCGACCACCCGCAGGCCCGGGCAGGCACTCAGTACACGCCGCACCGCCTCGGCGGGCACGACGTCCCCGCCGGTCCACACCTCTCGCAAGCCGGTGAAGGCCTCCGGGCTTTCCTGCGCCAGGACCCGGAACAGCCCGGCGGTGATCCACATCGCGGTGAGACCGTGCTCGCGGACGAGCGCTCGCAGTCCGTGCGCGTCGAGGTCGCCGGACGGCGCGGTGACGACGCGGCCGCCGGTGAGCAGGGGCACCCACACCTCGTAGGTGGTGGCGTCGAACGCCGCCGGGGAATGCAGCAGGACCCGTTCGTGCGCCCCGCCGCGGAACCGGCTGTCCGTCGCCAGCGCGGCGACGTCACGATGCCGCACCGCGACACCCTTCGGCGTGCCGGTGGAACCGGAGGTGTACATGACGTACGCCAGCTGTTCGGGATCGACGTCGACAGCCGGGTTACAGTCCGACTCGTCGTCCACAGAGGACAGGAGGATGGTGTGCGGATGCGGATGGCCCGTGTCGGCGACGACGAACCGGACACCGTCGAGCAGCGACCGTTGCCGCTCCGCCGGGGCGCGGGTGTCGAGCGGGAGGTAGGCCCCGCCCGCCTTGACCACGGCCAGTTCGGCGACGACGGTGCCTGCCCGGCCGGTGGCGAGACCGACCGGTTCCTCCGGCCGCAGCCCGAGGCCGATCAACCGGTTGGCCAGGCGGTTCGCCCGACGGTTCAGCTCGGCGTAGGTGACGGGCTCGCCGTCGAGGACGGCGGCGATCGCGTCCGGGCGGGCGCGGACCTGTTCGCCGAACAGGTCCGGCAGTGACCGGGCGGGGGGTTCCGGGGCGGTCGCCGTCCACCCGGCCAGGAGCCGCTCGTCGTCCGGGGTCAGCATCGACACCGCCGCGACCGCCCGGTCCCCGTCCTCCGCCAGTTCGCGGAGCAGGGTGAGCAGGTGCCCGGCCAGGCGGGCCGCCGTCGCGGCGTCGAACAAGACCGGGTCGTAGCCGAGGTCGACGTTCAGTTCCCGGCCCGGTGAGGCGACCACGGTGAGCGGGAAGTTCGTCGTCTCCCGCGCCGAGAGGTCGCGCACGGTGAGGCCGTGCCCGGCTTCGGCGTCGGTGATCGGGTAGTTCTCGAACACCACCAGGCTTTCGCAGAGGTTCACCCCGCCCGGCAGATCCGCCCAGCCCTGCACCACCGCGAGCGGCAGATGCCCGTGACGGCGTGCCTCGGCCTGATTCGCCTGCAGATCCGCCAGCCAGCCCGCCACCCGGGCGCCACGATCGATCCCGACCCGGACCGGCAGCGTGTTGATGAAGATGCCGGTGATCTCGTCCACACCCGCCACCTCGGGCGGGCGGCCGGAGACGGTGGAGCCGAAGACGACGTCGTCGTGCCCGCTGTAGGCCGCCAGCAGCAGTGCCCAGGCACCCTGCAGCACCGCGTTGTGGGTGAGGCCGTGGCGTTTGACGAACGCGTCGAGCCGCGAGGTCGCCGCCTCGTCCAGCCGGACAGGCAGCCAGTCGGACGAGCACGGGATGTGCCCGCCTGCCGGGGTCCGGTCACCGGGGATCGGCGTCGGTCCTTCGATCCCGTCGAGGGCGCGGCGCCAGAAACGTTCGGCGTCCGCGTGGTCGAGGCCGCCCAGCCAGGCGAGGTAGTCGCGGAACGGCGGCCGGACGGGCAGGGCCTGCCCGGCGTAGGCGCCGCAGACGTCGGAAAGCACCTGGAAGACACTCCAGCCGTCGAGCAGCACGTGATGGAACGTCCACAGCACCTGGACCTCGGTCGCCGAAACCTTCGCCAGCGTCACGCGCATAAGCGGTGCGACGGCGAGGTCGAGGCCCTGTTCACGGTCCTCGGCGAGCAGCCGACGCAGGGCTTCGGCGGAGTCGTCCACCCCGGTCCAGTCGAGCAGGCGAACCGGGAGCCGCACCGCGCGGCTCACGATCTGCAGCGGCTCCTCCACCCCTGCCCAGACGAACGCCGTCCGCAGCACCGGCGTGCGGTCCACGACCCGCTGCCACGCCTCGGCGAGCCGTCCGTCGTCGGTGACGCCTTCGAGGACGAACGTCGCCTGCTCGACGTACATGCCCTGTGCGGTCTGCGACAGCCCGTGGAACACCATGCCGCCCTGCATCGGCGTGAGCGGGTAGATGTCCTCGACCGTCCGGCCGTCGCCTGCCAGGGTGTCCACCGCGGGTTGATCGAGGGCGGCGAGCGGGAAGTCCGACGGCGTCCGGCCACCGGCGTCCGGTGCGGCGCAATGCGCGATGATCTCGCGCAGGGCGGCCAGCATCCGCCCGGCCAGGTCCTCGACGGTGTCACGGTCATGCCGGGTGGTGACGTGTGCCCACGTCAGTTCCAGCACCCCGGCTGTCACGCGGCCGACGATGTCGAGACCGTGGGCGACAGGGGCCGCCGGATCGACGTCGGCGTCGAGGGCGCCGATCCGGAACGCCCCGTCCTCGGTGTCGTCGAAGCGGCCGAGGTAGTTGAAGCCGACAGCCGGATCGATGTCCGGCGCCGTGCCGGTCAGATACCGCAGGGCGCCGTAGCCGATACCGCGCCGCGGCACCGCGCGCACCTGTTCCTTCACCGACTTCAGCGCCTCGCCCCAGCCGTCCGGGACGTCCAGTGCGACGGGGAACATGCTGGTGAACCAGCCGACCGTGCGGGACAGGTCGACGTCGTCGAACAGTTCCTCGCGGCCGTGGCCCTCCAGATCGATCACCGGGACCCGCCCGGTCCAGTCGCGCAGCACGCGGCCCAGCGCGGCGAGCAGGACGTCGTTGACCTGGGTGCGGTAGACCTCGGGCACCTCCCGCAGGAGCGCGCCTGTCTCCTCCGCGGTGAGCCGGACGGTCACTTCACCGATGTCGGCGATGGTGGCCGGGCCGGTGCCGTCGGCGGGCGGCTCCGGGATCGCGTGCCAGTGCGCCAGTTCGTCGTCGAACCCGCCGGACGAGGCGTGCTCGGCGAGCCGCTTCGCCCAGGCGAGGTACGACGTCGTCTTCGGCCCGAGGTCCCCGCCGCGGTAGGCGGTTTCGAGGTCCTCCAGCAGGATCCGCCAGGACACGCCGTCGACGACGAGGTGGTGCGCGGCGAGTGTCAGGCGACGTCCGTCGAGCACCGCCGCCAGCAACGGGCCCCGCCCGGGGTCGAAGGCGATCTCCTCGGTGAGCAGATCCGCCTGCCAGACCGGTTCGCCGTGCTGGACGCCGTCGTTCCCGAACCGCAGCCGCAGCGCGTCGTGGTGCGCCCAGACGGTCTCCAGTGCCCGGCGCAGCGCGGTTTCGTCGACGTCCTCGGTGAATTCCAGCACCACCCGCTGGTCGAACCGCTCGGGCTGGGTGGCGGAATACCAGTGCTGGATCGGCGTGAGCGGCGCCGTCCCGGTGACCGGCCCCTGCTCGGCGCCCGGCCCGGCGTCCCCGCCGGAATGGGCGGCCAGCGCGGCGAGCGTCGGATGCCGGAAGACGTCGTGGGGCAACAGGATCAGCCCGGCCCGGCGAGCCCGCGAAACGACCTGGATGCTCAGGATCGAGTCGCCGCCCAGTTCGAAGAAGTTGGCCTCGGCGCCGATCTCGGACACGCCGAGCACGTCCGCCCAGATCCCGGCCAGTGCCCGTTCGGCCTCGGTCGCGGGTGCGGTCCGGGCGGCCGTGCGGCCGAAGTCCGGGGCGGGCAGGGCGTGCCGGTCGATCTTCCCGTTGGCGTTCAACGGGAAGCCCTCGAGCCGGACGAACGCGGCCGGCACCATGTAGTCCGGCAGTGTCCGCCCGAGGAATTCGGCGAGGTCGTCGCCCGCACCGGTGTGATACGCGACGAGCCGCTTGATCCCGCGGTCCTCCCTGGTCAGCACCGCGGCCTGGCCGACACCGGGATGCGCGGTCAGCGCGGCCTCGATCTCGCCGGGTTCGATCCGGAACCCGCGGACCTTGACCTGCTCGTCCACGCGGCCGGTGTACTCCAGTTCGCCACGCGAGTTCCAGCGGACGAGGTCGCCGGTGCGGTACATCCGCTCCCCCGGCGGCCCGAACGGGTCGGGCCGGAACCGGTCCGCGGTCAGCGCCGCGTCGCCGTGGTACCCGCGGGCCAGCCCGGCCCCGGCCACGTGCAGCTCGCCGGACGCGCCCCGCGGTACGAGCCGCAGGTCCGCGTCGAGGACGTAGGCCCGCATGTTGTCGAGCGGCTTCCCGATCGGCACGGTGGCGGGCACCTCGTCCGGGATCCGGTGCGAGGTCGCGAAGGTCGTCGTCTCGGTCGGCCCGTAGCCGTCGACGACGACGATCCCCGGGCACGCCTCCCGCACTCGCTGTACCGAGGCGGCCGGGACGACGTCGCCGCCCGCCCAGACTTCACGCATACCGCGGAAGGTGTCCGGTGCTTCCTGCGCGAGGAGCCGGAACAGGCCGGCGGTGAAGAACGCGCCGTGGACCTCGTGTTCGGCGATGACGCGCCGGAGGGTGTCCACGTCGAGGTCGCCGGGCGGTGCCACGACGACGGTGCCGCCGTTGAGCAGCGGAACCCAGAGTTCGTACGTCGAGGCGTCGAACGCGGGCGAGGCGTGCAGCAGGACGCGTTCGTGCGCGGCGAACCGCCGGTCGGCGGCCAGGGCGACGACGTCGCGCTGGCGCACCGCCACGCCCTTCGGCTTCCCCGTCGAACCCGACGTGTACATCACGTACGCCAGGTTGTCCGGCGCCGCGACGGAAAGCGGCACGTCCGCGGTCTGGTTCGCCGGGACGACAACCTGTCCACTGTGGACCACGGACCCGGCCCGGGTCTCGTCGGTGACGAGGATCGGCACCCCGGTGAGGAGGGCCGTCAGCCGCGGCGCGGGAGCCCGGGTGTCGAGCGGCAGGTAGGCCGCGCCCGCCTTGACGATCGCGAGTTCGGCGATCACCAGGTCCGGGGAGCGGTCCATGAGCACGCCGACGACCGTTTCGGGTCCGGCACCGAGGGAGGTCAGGTGCCGGGCGAGCCTGTCGGCGCGCTCGTCCAGCTCCGCGTACGTCAGCCGGACGTCGTCGCCGGTGAGCGCGACGGCGCCGGGAGTACGCGCGACCTGCCGGGCGAAGAGCCCGGCGAGGCTGTCCTCCGGCACCGGGTGGGCGGTGTCGTTCCAGGTGACGAGCAGCTGATGCCGGTCTTCGGCCGTGAGCAGGTCGATGTCGTCGAGCGACTGGTGCAGATCCGCCGCGAAGGCTTCGAGCACCCCGGTGAGCTGCCGCGTGATCCGCTCGGCGGTCGCGGTGTCGAACAGATCGGGATCGTAGCCGACGTCGAGGGTCAGCCGCTCCCCCGGCGAGGCGACGACGCTGAGCGGATAGTTCGTCGTCTCGGCGGCGTCCACGTCGCGCAGGCGTAGCCCGCTCGCGGCCCCCGCGGCGGCGTCGACCGGATAGTTCTCGAAGACGACGATGCTGTCGAACAGGCTCCCGCCCGCCCCGCTCCACGACTGGAGCTTCGTCAGCGGCAGATGCCCGTACTTGCGGGACTCCACCTGCCGGGTCTGCAGTGCCGCCAGCCATTCCGCGACCGGCGAACGATCGATGCCCGCCCGCACCGGCAGGGTGTTGATGAAGATGCCGGTGATGTCGTCGGCGCCGGGCAGTTCGACCGGGCGCCCGGACACGGTGGTGCCGAAGCAGACGTCGCGTTCCCCGGAGAGCCGGGACAGCACGAGCGCCCACGCGCCCTGCAGGACGGTGTTCATCGTGAGCCCGGCGCGGCGTGCGGCGTCGCTCAGCCGTGCCGAGTTCTCGACCGGCACCCGGATCCATTCCGCCGAGCGGCTGCCGTGGGCCTGGGCCGGGGCCCGGTCCACCGGAAGGCGGGCGGGGGCGACGAGATCGCCCAGTTCGCCACGCCAGTGCCGTTCCGCCTCCGCGTCGTCCTGCCGGCCGAGCCAGGCCACGTAGTCGCGGAACGGGGGCCGCTCGGGCAGCACGTCACCGGCGTAGGCGGCGAAGACGTCGGACAGCACACCGAAGACACTCCAGCCGTCGAGCAGGAGGTGGTGGAACGTCCACAGCACCCGGATTTCGGTATCCGACAGCCGGACCAAGGTCAACCGCAGCAACGAGTCCCCGGACAGGTCGAGCCCCTCGGCACGGTCGTCCGCCAGGACGTCCTGCCAGGCCCGGTCCCGTTCGGCGGGGGTGCGGTCGCGCCAGTCGTACCGGGCGACCGGGACGGTCACCCGCCGCCGCACGACCTGCACCGGTTCCGGCATGCCCTTCCAGGCGATCCGCGTCCGCAGCACCGGCGTCCGGTCGACGACTCGCTGCCACGCGCGGGCCAGTGCCTCCACGTCGCCCGCGCCGTCGAGGACGAACGAGACCTGCTGGAAGTAGAGGCGTTCCTCCTGCTGGGACAGCGAGTGGAACACCATCCCCGCCTGCATCGGCGTGAGCGGGTAGACGTCTTCGACGGCCCGGCCGTCACCGACCAGTTCGTCCACGGTGGACTGGTCGAGCCTCGCCAGCGGGAAATCGGACGGGGTCCGGCCGCCCGCGCCGGGCCGCGTGCAGTGGCCGATGATCTCGCGCAGCGCCGCCAGCATGTCTGCGGCGAGGCGGTCCACAGTGGACCTCCGGTGCACACCTTCGGCGTAGTACCAGGTCAGTTCGAGTTCGCCGTCCTCGACGCGGCCGACGACGTCGAGCAGGTGCGCCCGCGCCGAACGCGTGCTCTCGTCGGATTCCAGCCTGCCGGAGCCGAACTGGCCAAGGTAGTTGAAACTCACCTCGGGATCGATCGACGGCACGGTCCCGGCCAGGTAGCGCAAAGCGCCGTAACCGACACCACGCCGCGGCACCGCGCGCAACTGTTCCTTCACCGACTTCAGCGCCCCGCCCCAGTCGCCGGGAACGTCCAGCGCGACCGGGAAGACGCTGGTGAACCAGCCGACCGTCCGCGACAGGTCGACGTCGGCGAACAGGTCTTCCCGGCCGTGCCCCTCCAAGTCGATGACCGGGACCTGACCGGTCCAGTCCCGCAGCACCCGGCCGAGGGCGGTCAGCAGGACGTCGTTGACCTGCGTGCGGTAGGCCGCGGGGACCTCCCGCAACAACGCCTCGGTCTCGGGGGCAGGCAGGCGGACGGTGACCTCACGCATCGAGGCGACCGTGGCCTCGCCCTTCCCGTCGACCGGGATCGAGGTGCCGCCGGGCAGCCCTCGCCAATGCTCCAGCTCGTCGTCGAACCCGCCGTTCGCGACGTGTTCGGTGAGCCGGGTCGCCCACTCCTGGAAGGACGTGGTGCGCGGCCCGAGGTCGATCGGCTCACCCTTCAGCGCCTGGGCGTAACCGCGATCGAAGTCCTCACCGAGCACGCGCCACGAGACGCCGTCGACGACGAGGTGGTGCACGGCGAGGGTGACGTCGTGCTCGGAGACGTCGAGGCGGATCAACGGTGTCTCCGCGCCGACGGGGCCGTTCTCCTGGTGCTGCTCGCCGTCGGCGTGGGTGAAGCGCATCCGCAGGGCGTCGTGGTGCTCCAGCACCGCGTCCACGGCCTGGCGTGCCGCGGCTGCGTCCACCCGCTCCGGTCCTAAGTGGACGAACTGGTGGAAGTGCCCGGGATCGGCGGTCTGGGTCGCGAAGAACCAGCGCTGGATCGGGGTGAGCGGCACCGGGCCGCTGACCGGGCCGCGTGCGACGGCTTCGGTGGCGGTCCGCGCCGAGACGGCGAGCGCCGCCGGGGTGCGGTGGGCGAACAGGTCACCGGGCAGCAGTTCGAGCCCGGCGTGCCGGGCCCTGGACACCACCTGGATGCTGAGGATCGAGTCGCCGCCGAGTTCGAAGAAGTCGTCGGTCGCGCCGACCCGCTCGACACCCAGCACCTCGGCCCAGATCCCGGTGAGCAGGCGTTCGCGGTCGGTGCGCGGCGCCACGTGGTCGCGGACACCGAAGTCGGGGGTGGGCAGCGCGGTGCGGTCGAGCTTGCCGTTGACGTTGACCGGGAACTTCTCCAGCCGGACGAACGCGGCCGGGACCATGTAGTCCGGCAAGGTCCGTCCCAGGAAGTCGGCCAGCCCTTCGGTTTCGCCGACGACGTAGGCGACCAGCCGCTTCACCCCGCCGTCCGCGCGGGCCAGCACGGCCGCCTGTTCGACGTCCGGATGCTCGCCCAGCGCGGCCTCGATCTCGCTCGGCTCGACACGGAAACCGCGGATCTTGACCTGTTCGTCCACCCGGCCGACGAATTCGAGGGCGTCCTCGTCGTTCCAGCGCACCAGGTCGCCGGTGCGGTACATCCGCTCCCCCGGCGGCCCGAACGGGTCGGCGACGAAGCGCTCGGCGGTCAGCCCGGACCGGCCGAGATAGCCGCGCGCCAGCCCGGCCCCGGCGATGTGCAGTTCGCCGGGCGCCCCGGGCGGGGCGAGCCGCAGGTCGTCGTCGAGGACGTAGACGCGGGTGTTGTCGAGCGGGCCGCCGATCGGGACGACGTCGGGGATCTCGCCGGGCAGCGGGTGCACGGTCGCGAAGGTGGTGGTCTCGGTGGGGCCGTAGACGTCGGCCACCAGGGTCCGCGGGCACGCGGCCCGCACCCGCCGCAGCGCGACGGCGGGCACGGCGTCACCGCCGGTCCAGACCTCTCGCACGCCGGCGAACATCTCCGGCGCTTCCTGCGCCACGAGGCGGAACAGGCCGGTCGTCATGAAGACGCCGGTGACCGCGTGTGTGGTGAGGATCCGGCCGAGGGTGTGGACGTCCAGGTCCCCCGGCGGCGCGAGGACGACCGTCCCGCCGTTCAGCAGCGGCACCCACAGCTCGTAGGTCGAGGCGTCGAAAGCCTGCTGCGAGTGCAGCAGCACGCGGTCGTGTGCGGTGAACCGCCGGTCCGCCGCGAGGGCGAGGACGTCACGGTGCCGGGCGGCGACGCCCTTCGGTTTCCCGGTCGATCCCGAGGTGTAGATGACGTAGGCCAGCTGCCCGGGATCGACGGTCACGGCGGGCGAGGTCTCCGGGAAACCGTCGGCTTCGGTGACGATCACCCCGCTGTGCACTTCCCGGGCGGTGGCGAGCCAGTTCCGATCGGCCACCAGGACGTCCGCCCCGGCTTCGCCGAGCAGCAACCGAAGCCGGTCCGCCGGCGCGCGCAGGTCCAGCGGCAGGTAGGCGCCGCCCGCCTTCACGATCGCGAGTTCGGCCACGACGAGCTCGGGCGAACGGTCCATCAGCACCGCGACCCGGTCTTCGGCCCGGACCCCGAGGTCACGCAACCGGTTCGCGAGGCGGTTGGCCTGGACGTCGAGTTCGCCGTAGGTGACGGTCTGGTCGTCGGTCACCAGCGCGACGGCCCGCGGGTTCCGGCGCACCTGCGCCTCGAACAGCCCGGGCACCGTCCCGCCGGGGACTTCCGGGGCCGCCGTGTTGCGCTCGCGGAGGAGGTCCCGGATTTCCGGCTCGGACAGCATCGGCACCCGCGTCACCGGCTCGTGCGGTGCGACGGCGAACCCGCGGAGCAGCGTTTCGAGATGCGCGGCGAGCCGTTCGGCCAGTTCGGGGCTGATCAGCTCGGGATCGTGATTGAGCACCAGGGAAAGCCGCTGCCCGGGATAGGCGACGACGCCGAGCGGGTAGTTGGTGCGTTCGGCCGCGCGGACGTCGCGAAGCCCGGGAAGGTCGGCGACCGGGTAGTTCTCGAAGACGATGATGCTGTCGAAGAGGCTGCCACCGGTGTCGCTCCAAGCCTGCAACCGGGGAAGGCCGACATGCCCGAACCGGCGTGATTCCGCCTGCGCGGCCTGCAAGTCCCGCAACCAGTCGGCGAGGCCACGCCCGGGGTCGATTCGCACCCGCACCGGCAACGTGTTGATGAAGAGGCCGGGGATGTCGTCCGCGCCCGGCAGTTCGACCGGGCGGCCGGACACCGTCGCGCCGAAGCACACCTCGGGCTCGCCGCTGTAGCGCGAGAGCAGAGCCGCCCAGGCACCTTGGACGATCGTATTGAGGGTCAGCCGGTGCCGCCGCGCGAACGCCTGGAGTCCCGCGGTCGCGGCGTCGTCGAGTTCCACCGGGACGCGGGCGGTGGAGCTGGCCGCATGGGCGCGGGCTCCGCGGTCACCGGGTAACGCGGTCGGCGTCACCCCGGCGAGTTCGGCCCGCCAATGGGTTTCGGCGACGGCGTCGTCCTGGTCGGCGAGCCAGGCCGCGTAGTCGCGGAACGGACGTCGGCTCGGCAGTTCGTCGCCGCGCAGCAGGGCGAGCACGTCGGAAAGGACACCGAACACGCTCCAGCCGTCGAGCAGCACGTGGTGGAAGGTCCAGATCACCCGGACCGAGGTGGCCGAGTCCTTGGCGATGACCAGCCGCATGAGCGGCCCGCGGGTCAGATCGAGTCCCTCGGCGAGGTCGTCCGCCAGCCGGCGGCGCATCGCCTCGTCGGCGTCCTCTGTGGACACCGTGGACCAGTCCGGATAGGAGACCGGCAAGTCGACGGCGCGCCGCACGATCTGCAACGGCTGGGGAACGCCCTCCCAGACGATCCGGCTGCGCAGCACCGGCGTCCGTTCGGCCACGCGTCGCCAGGCCGCGCCGAGTGCTTCGGGGTCGGGGACGTCGTCGAGGGCGAAGGAGATCTGTTCGAAGTAGTTGCGGTCGCCGGGCTGGGCCAAGCCGTGGAACACCATGCCGGCCTGCATCGGGGTCAGCGGGTAGATGTCCTCGACGTCGCGGCCGTCGCCGACCAGCGCGTCCAAAGTGGACTGGTCGAGGCCGGACAACGGGAAGTCCGAGGGCGTCCGGCCGCCCGCACCGGGTTCGGCGCAGTGTTCGATGAGTCCCCGCAGGTTCTCCAGCATGCCGCCGGCCAGCCGGGCAACGGTGGCTTCGTCGTGCACGCCTTCCGCGTAGTGCCAGGTGAAGTCGAGGGTGTCGCCGTTGACCTGACCGACCACGTCGAGCAGATGCGGACGGATGTCCTCGGGGTCGGCGTCGAGGGTCAGGTCGCCGCGCAGGCCGGTGCAGAGGCTGCCGGGCAGGTCGAACTGCCCGAGGTAGTTGAAGCTGACCTGCGGGTCGACGGCCGGGGCCGAGCCGGTCAGGTAGCGCAGAGCGCCGTAGCCGATCCCCCGCCGCGGCACCGCGCGCACCTGTTCCTTGGTGGACTTGAGTGCCGCGCCCCACTCCCCGTCGACGTCCAGTGCCACCGGGAACAGGCTGGTGAACCAGCCCACCGTCCGCGACAGGTCGACGTCGTCGAACAGCTCCTCGCGGCCGTGGCCCTCCAGGTCGATCACCGGCACCTGTCCGGTCCACTCCCGCAGCACCCGGCCCAAAGCGGTCAGCAGGACGTCGTTGACCTGCGTCCGATAGACCTCCGGCACCTCCCGCAACAGCGACCGCGTCTCCCCCGCGGTCAGCCGGACGGTCACCGCGCGGGACCGCGCGACCGTGTTGGCGCCGGTTCCGTCGACGGGGATCGGGGCGGCCGCCAGCGTCCGCCAATGCGTCAGTTCGTCGTCGAATCCGCCGGCGTCCGCGTGCGCGGCCAGCCGGGCCGCCCAGTCCCGGAAGGACGTCGTCCTCGGCCCGAGATCGGCCGGCTCTCCCCGCACGACCTGGTGATAGGCCCGGTCGAGGTCTTCGAGCAGGATCCGCCACGACACCCCGTCGACGACCAGGTGATGGGCCGACAGCCGCAGCACCCGCCGCCCGGTCGGGCCGGACAGCGACCAGCGCAGCAGCGAGTGCTCGCCGTCGACGCCGTCGACGTGCAGCCGCCACTGGTCGCCGTCGCGGGTGAACGTCGTCCGCAGCGCGTCGTGGTGCTCGATCAACGCGGCGACCGCGGTCGTGAGCGCGTCCTCGTCGGTGTCCTCCGCCAGCTCGGCCGCGATGGCCTGGTCGAACCGGTCCGGGACCCGCACGGTGTCGAAGAACCAGCGCTGGATCGGCGTCGGGACGACGTCGCCGGAGACGGGTCCGTGGTCGACGAGGGCCGCCGCGTCGGCCAGCGTCGGGGCGAGGGCGGCGATGGTCTGGTGGCGGAACAGGTCGGCCGTGGTCAGCGAAAGCCCTGCCCGCCGGGCGCGGGAACTGACCTGGATGCTGAGGATCGAGTCGCCGCCGAGGCCGAAGAAGTTGTCCTCGACGCCGACACGGTCGAGCCCGAGTACGTCGGCCCAGATCCCCGCGAGTACCGCCTCCCGTTCGGTCCGTGGCGCGACGCGGTCGTCGCCGGTGGTTTCGAAACGTGGCTCCGGCAAGGCCCGCCGATCAACCTTCCCGTTGGCGCTCAACGGAAGCGCCTCGAGAACGACGATTGCCGACGGCACGAGGTAGTCCGGCAGAACGCGTCCCAGCGCACCGCGGAGGGCACCGGTGTCCACTGTGGAGCCTTCTGCCGCGACGACGTAGCCGACGAGGTACTTGCGGCCGCCACCGGCCCGCGCCAGCACCACCGCCTGCGCCACTTCGGGCTCGGCGGTCAGCGCGCGCTCCACCTCGGCCGGTTCGACCCGGAAACCGCGGATCTTGAGCTGGTCGTCGGCGCGGCCGGCGAACTCCAGGCTCCCGTCGGTGCGCCACCGCCCGCGGTCGCCGGTGCGGTACATCCGTTCGCCGGGAGCGCCGAACGGGCAGGCGACGAAGCGGTCGGCGGTCGCGCCCGGCCGGGCCGCGTACCCCCTGGCCAGCCCCGGCCCGGCGACGCAGATCTCGCCGAGTGCGCCACGCGGTACCGGGCGCAGGGCTTCGTCGAGCACGTAGACGCGCATGCCGGTCAGCGGCGTGCCGATCGGGATCACCTCGGGGACCGCGGCGGGCGAAGCCATGCGGAACGCGGTGGCGAACGTCGTGGTCTCGGTCGGGCCGTAGCCGTCGACCACTGCGACACCGGGGCAGCTCTCCAGCACCCGGCGCACCGCCTCGGGCGGGACGACGTCGCCGCCGGTCCAGACTTCACGCAATCCCGCGAAGCACTCCGGCGTGTCGACGGCGAAGAGCCGGAACAGTCCGGCGGTGAGCCACAGCGCGGTGACCCCGTGCCGCGCGGTCAGCTCCCGGACGGTCTCGGCGTCGACGTCTCCCGGCGGCGCGACCACGACGGTGCCGCCGTTGAGCAGCGGGACCCACAGTTCGTAGGTCGAGGCGTCGAAGGCGAGCGGGGAGTGCAGCAGGACGCGTTCGTGGGCACCGCCGGTGAAGCGCGGGTCGGTGGCCAGTGCCACCACGTCCGCGTGCCGGACGGCCACGCCCTTCGGCAGGCCGGTGGATCCCGAGGTGTACTCGACGTAAGCCAGGCCTGCCGGGTCGATCTCGACACCGGGCGCGGATTCGCCGCCGTCGCCGCCGGGAAGGACCAGGATCTGTCCGTTGTGGACAGTGCTCGCGGTTTCGTGCCACGTCTCGTCGGTGAGCAGGACCGCGGTGCCGTCGAGGAGCAGCCGAAGCCGGTCCGCCGGGGCACGCAGGTCCAGCGGCAGGTAGGCGGCACCGGCCTTGAGGATCCCGAGTACCGCCACGACCAGGTCGGCCGAGCGGTCCATCAGGACGCCGACCCGGTCTTCCGGGCGCACGCCGAGGCGGATCAGCCGCCGGGCGAGCCCGTCGGCCCTGGCCCGCAACTCGCCGTAGCCGAGCCGATCGTCACCGAAGAGCACGGCCGGCGCGTCCGGCCGTCGCTCGGCCTGGCGGTCGAACAGCCGCGTGATGGTTTCCGCCGGGGCCGCGTCCGGTGGGAGCGGATCGTCGGAGGTGAGCAGCGGCAGGTCCCCCACCGGGCGGGCGGGGTCGGCGGCGATCCCGGTGAGAAGGGCTTCCAGGCTCGCGGTCAGTTGCTCGATCGTCGCGCCGTCGAACAGCGCGGTGGCGTATTCGACGGTGACCCGCAGGCCCTCCGGCCGCGGCCAGAACTCGATGACCAGGTCGAACCGGGCCGACGGACGGGGCAGGTCGTACTCGCGCACCCGCAGGCCGTCGACCTCGCGCGGCCGCACGAGTGGGCTCTGCAGGACGACGACCGCCTGCACCAGCGGCGTCCTCGAAGCATCGCGTTCCGGCTGGACCTCCTCGACGACGCGGTCGAACGGCACGTCGCCGTGCGCGAACGCCTCCAGCACCGTCTCCCGGAGTCCCACGAGGAAATCGGGGAACGGCTGCGCGCGGTCGACCTCGGAGCGCAGGACGAGGGTGTTGACGAAGAACCCGGTCAGTGCCTCCCATTCGGCCCGGTCCCGGCCGGCGACCGCGGTGCCGACGGCGATGTCGCGCTGCCCGCCGTAGGTGGACAGGAGCACCTGCACGGCCGCGGTCAGCGTCATGAACAAGGTCGCGCCGTGCGGACGTCCGGCGGCGGTGAGTCCGCCGACCAGGTCCGCGGGGAGGTCGTGGCGGTGCACCGCGCCCTCGGTGGTGCGCTGGGCCGGGCGCGGCCGGTCGGTCGGGACCGCGAGCGGTTCGAGCCCGTCGAGCACTTCACGCCAGTACCGCAGCTGATCGCCGTCGTCGGATCGCTGCCGCCAAAGCGTGTAGTCGCGGTAGCCCAAAGCCAGGGGAGGCGGGCTGATCCCGGCGTAGAAGTCCAGCAGTTCGCCGGTCAGGACACCGATCGACCGGCCGTCGGTGATGATGTGGTGCTGGCACAGCACGAGCAGGTGCTCGCCCGGCGCCTGGGGGAACAGCACCGCCCTGCTCAGCGGTCCGGTGCGCAGGTCGAACGGCGCGCCGAGTTCGGCTTCCAGCGTGGCGTCGTCGGCGGGTGACTCCGCGACGCGCAGCGGGATCCCGCCGGTGTCCGCGATCCGCTGGACTGCTTCGCCGTCGACGGAATCGAAGGTCGTGCGCAGGGAGTCGTGGCGGGCGCAGAGCGCGTCCAGGGCACCGCGCAGGGCGTCGAGGTCCAGCGGCCCGGACAACAGCAGGCCGACACCGGTGTTGTATTCCGCGCTGCCGCCGGTCAGTTCGTCGAGGAACCACAAGCGCCGCTGGGCTGGCGACAGCGGGAGGACGTCCGACGGTGCCGTGACCGGGATCGCGGCTTCCCCGCCCCGGGGCGCCTCGTCGAGCAGCTGCGCCAGTTCGGTGACGCTCGGGGCGTCGAACACCGTCCTCGCCGACAGGTCCACGCCGAAGGTCCGGCGCAGCCGTGACAACGCCTGCACGGCGAGGATCGAATCGCCACCGAGGGCGAAGAAGTCGTCGTCGGTGCCGACGGCGGCCACCCCGAGCACGTCCGCCAGGATCCGGGCCACGGTGTGTTCGGTGTCCGTTCGCGGGGCGGCTTCAGCGGCCACCCGATCCTCCTGCGGCGCGGGCAGCGCCCGGCGGTCGACCTTCCCGTTGGCGCTCAACGGAAGCGCGTCGAGCACGACGAACGCCGACGGCACCAGGTAGTCCGGCAGCGACGCGGCGGCCACTCCGGCCAGGTCTCCGGGCACCTCGCCAGGGCGGGCGACGACGTAGGCGACCAGCCTCTTCACGCCGGGCCGCCCCTCGCGGGCGACGACCACGACCTCCCCCACGCCGGGGGCGGTGGCGAGCACCGACTCGATCTCGCCCGGCTCCACCCGGAACCCGCGGACCTTGACCTGTTCGTCGGCCCGGCCGAGGAATTCCAGCTCGCCGTTGTCGTTGTACCGCACGAGATCCCCGGTGCGGTACATACGGGCGCCGGGTGCCCCCGCCGGGTCCGCCACGAACTTGTCCGCGGTCGCGCCCGGCCGGTCCCAGTAGCCTCGTGCCAGCCCGGCCCCGGCGAGGTGCAGCTCCCCCGCCTCTCCCGGCCGGACCGGCCTCAGCTCGTGGTCCAGGACATGCCCGCGGACGCCGTCCAGCGGACGGCCGATCGGCACGGCGTCGGGGACGCCGTCCGCCGAAGACATCCGGTGGGCCGTGGCGAAGGTCGTGGTCTCGGTCGGGCCGTAGCCGTCGGTCACGGTGAGGGCGGGGCAGGCGCGCAGCACCCGCCGGACGGCCGCGGCCGGGACGACGTCACCGCCGGTCCAGACCTCTCGCAGGCCGAGGAAGGAGTCCGGCGCCTCCTGCGCCACGACCCGGAACAGGCCCGCCGTCAGCCACAACGCGGTGACGTGATGCCGCGCCAGGGTTCCCCCCAGCGTCTCCACGTCCAGATCACCGGGCGGGGCGACCACCACCGTCCCGCCGTTGAGCAGCGGAACCCACAGCTCGTAGGTCGACGCGTCGAACGCGGCGGGCGAATGGAACAGCACGCGGTGGTGGGCGTCCCCGCTGAAGCGGCTGTCCGTCGCCAGCGCCACGACGTCACGGTGCCGCACCGCCACGCCCTTGGGCGTCCCGGTCGAGCCCGACGTGTACATGAGGTACGCCAGCCGGTCCGCGTCCACCCGCGGCGGCGCGGAATCCGGCTCCGGGAGCGGCTGCCCGGCGGCCACGAGGTGTCCACTGTGGATACCGGCGGTCCGCTCGGGCTGGTCGGTCACCACCATCGACACCCCGGCGGTGGCCAGCATCGACCGCAACCTGCCGTCCGGCGCCCGGCGGTCGAGTGGCACGTAGACACCGCCCGCGAGCACGATCGCCAACTCCGCCACGACCAGTTCGGCGGACCTCTCGATCAGCACCCCGACCCGATCCTCGGCACCCAGTCCCAGCCGGATCAGGTGGGCGGCGAGCCGCCTCGCCCGGTCCGCCAGCTCGGCGTAGGTCAGCCGGACCTCGCCGTCGACGGCGACGGCGTCCGGGGCCGAGCGCACCCTGGCGGCGAACAACTCCGGCAGGGCGGCGGTTCTCTCGGCGTCCGTGGTGGCCGTCGTGTCTCGCACGGTCATCGTCTTTCGCACCTTCCAGGCACAACAAGGGATCCCACCGACGGTGGGCAAGGGAACGGGAGGGGGGAACGGCGTCAGCGACGCCCGGCGAGACGGCCGCCGACCTCGATCGCGGTCGCCGCGCCGGGGACACCGCGCAGCCGCCCGCAAGGCGTCGCGGCGCCGGTGGCCGGATCGCGCACCGTGAAGGTGGCGTCCTCGTGAAGGGTGAGGTCGGCGAAGAGCTCGCCGTCGACGACGAGAACGGCGCCGCCGTCGCCATCGGCCTGGATCATGTAGTCGATGGCGCCGTTGCGGTAGGTACCGAAGTCCCCCGCCGGGATCGGGACGGGCCGGCTCACCTCGGGCGGGCGCTGGGCCGGGAGGTCCAGACCAAGAGCACGAAGTTCGGTGCTCAGGTCCTGCCACATACGGGTGCCCGCGGCGCCGTTCGCGGTGAACGCGACCACGCAGGCACCGGCCTGATCGATCCTCAGGTGACAGGAGGTGCCGTCGGCGGTGCCGTCGTGGCCGAGCCAGACGTCGCCCTCGTCGTCGTAGTGCGCGATCCCGAGACCCCAGCCGTCGGCGAGACCGAACGGCTCGGCTCCGGGGACCCGGCCGTGCATGTCCGCAGCGGTCACGACATCGAGCAGGCCGGGCTTTCCGAGGTGTATGCGGCCCAGTTCGACGAGATCGCCGGCACTGAGTGCCAGCGCTCCCGCGGGTTCGAGCAGCGGCGGCAAGGCCTGCTCGATCGGGCGGGCGCCGCCCTGACCGGTGGCGTGCGCGTGTCCGGAGACGGTCCGCGGGCTCTCGGCATACGCGGGCTCGATCTTCAGGGGGTGCAGGAGGATCGCCTTGACGGCTTCACGCCAGGTCATCCCGGTCACGGCCTCGATCATCGAGCCGACGAGCGCGTAGCCCAGATTGGAATAGGAGAACGCGGAACCCGGTGGGCACACCGGGACCGCCGCGCGGATCTCGCGCAGGCAGGCCGCGGCGACGTCGGCCGGGTCGGAGGGCAGGCCGCTGGTGTGGCTCAGCAGATGTCGTGGGGTGTACCGCTCGTCGAGCCCGGCGACACCCAGCACCTCACCGGCGGGCTGATCGAGTTCGAGATCGTCGTCCGCGACGAGCACCATCGCGACCGTGGCGGTGGCCAGCTTGGTGATCGACCCGATCGGCACGGCGGACGACGCGGCCATGCGTCTCTGTCTGTCCTGATGTTCGACACCGGTCTGGACCACTGTTTTCCGGCCGTCCCGAAGCATCGCGAACTGGGCTCCCGGCACCTCGTGCAGGCGGGCCAGGCGGGTCAGGACGTCCTGAAGCTGCCGTTCCGTCACCGGTTGCCTGCTCGAGCGGTCGTAGCCTTCACGCGCATGCCGCATGACCGAATCCTCCTTGTTCAGTGGGAAATCCTTGATGTGCATAACCGAACCCAGGAACCTCAGTCCACAGTGGGCCGGAAACAACACGCTGCCGGGCAGCCGAGATCGTCAGTACCGCCAAAGGTGGGAAGCAACCGTCCGGCGAAAAGCGCCGGGCGTCACACAAGGTGACAAGATTGCCGAAAACCTTCATTGACCGACCGCCAATTCGCTTCACGACGTGAAATGGGCGTCCATACCCCCACCATTGGAGACATGACTGGGGTAACACATCTGCCGATCGCCAGACATGTGGAGAAGTGACGAGACCAAACATTTCACATACCGGGCCACCGCCCGGTACAACAATCAGCAAAACCCCTCTCTTCGCCTTTTTCCTGTTCAGGCCACCCGATGCCGACATCACTGCGGGGCAGCGCCTCCTGGTGCCCACCAGCGCGACGACTCAAACGCGGAATACCAGTAAAAGGCCCACAAGGAACATCAACTTGTCCGCCGCAGGGCCATTAACTGCGGAAACGGCACTTTGATCATGAATGACCGGACTCCCACCATTCGGACAGCACGGCCGTCCGCACGTGCACCGTGCCGTGCAGTGTCGAAATGGTACCTTTTCCCGGCGAGTTATTGATCTTTCCGAATATTGAGAAAAACGGAAATCCGCGCATTCACCCGGTTGCCTGTAACGGAATGATCGGCACCGGTCACACGACCATCGTCGCTTGCACAACCGGCCTTCCGTTGGTAAATAAGCCCTCCTCGGGATTCGAGGCAGGCCGTTGAACCGCGGATGAACCGGCAACAACCTAAAGGCGCCCCATTGCGACGCCGGGAACCGGAGCACAGCGAGGTGTGCCACGCCGTTCCCGGAGACTTCACCCCACCGTCGACTTCGGACCGCGCCACCGACATCCTCTATGGACGATCCGCGACTCCGATGCTGCTCGACATGCTCCCTTTCGCGCCGCCGCTTCGCCGGGCTGTCCGTGCGGCCGGTCGCAGTCCCAGCTTTCGGTCAGGAAAGTGGTCCCCGTCACGATGTTGCCGGGCGCGGGCGGCTGCCCGAGTCCGGTGGCGGCCATGGTGCGGACCCGGGCCCGATGGAATGCCGTGCCGGTGACGGTGTTGACAGCGGTCTCGGCCTCGATGACCTCACCGGCGAACAGTCCGGTGCGGAGACGGCGAGGACCGCTCGGTCCTCCAGCCCCACCGTCAGGGACCGACCAAACTCCCCTCGACGCCGTCGAGCGTCACGGTCTCGTCGTTGACAAAACGGACACGGCGGATCCGCGCGACCAGCCGGGCGCCCGGAGGATCGGTCCAGACATGCTCACTGGTCTTCGAAATGATCTGCCGGGTCTCGTCCGCGCTGATGCGGAACTGGTTTCCTTCGGCATGGAAGGAATCGGCGGGATTTACGCGGACTACCGCGACGAGCGGCTGGAAGCGGACGACGAGGTCACTCTGCTGCACAGCACGCCGGAAGAGCGTTACCGGCCGCTGTCGGAACCGCTGGTGTGCATGCGGGCCACCCTGTCCCGGGCGGTGGAAGACGACGTTTGCGACGGTGAGACCGCGGCACGCCTGATCGAAACGCTGGCCGCCTGGCCCTTCGGACGACGCTCCTACGACGGCCTCGTCGCGGCAGGCCGGGAAGCAGGGATCGACACCGACACCGTCCGCGGGATACGCCGGTATTGCCGCACGCATCGGCTCGACCCCAAGCGCGAGGACGCGTTGCTGTTGCTGGACTCCCTGCGCCAGGCCACCCGTGCCGAGCGCTCGACGCCGCCCGCTGTCCCGTCGGTGAACCGGACGTCCTTCCTCGGTTTGTGGCAGGTCGCCGCGTCGGGTCTCGAAATCGGCGACCCTCCGCGCCACGGGCACCTCGGCGCGCTGCGTACCTGCCAGTTGTTCGCGGACAGCTACCCCCGTTTCCACCGGGAACTGGTTCTCCACGCGTTGAAGGCGGCGTGCGCCGGGGAATGCGGGCCGGCCGCATCCGCCGCGGACGTCGAGAGTCCGGAACAGATCGCGCTCCGCCACGGCGAGCACCGTGGCCTCTACCGGCTCCCGGCCGAACCGGCCCGCCTCGAGTTCCTCGCCCACTGGCTGACCCGAACCGAACGCGACGCCTTGTCCTTGCCCGATCAGCTGGTCACGTTCCTCGTCCGCGGCTTTCGCGTGCACCCCGGCCTGACCGGGGACGAGCTCGCGATCCGGCAGTTGTGGCGCCGGCCTTGCTGGAAGGATGCACGCCGGCTCGTCCGGCTCGCCTGGGAGGTGAACGATCGCGTGTTCGCGGAGAACCCGGATCACGACATCAACGATCTGTCGCCCGAGCGGATCCTGGAGTCGTTCGCCCGACGTTGGCAGACTCCCCGCGCCGGGCTCGAACTGGCGGCGATGGACCGCGGCATCGAATCGTTGGACAGCCTGACCATGGCAGGGCGCGCCTTCTACCTGCTGGCGCGCTACAACCCGGATCTCACCCAGCTCGATGTCGGCACTGGTCGCTGAGCCTACCGCCGCCTACGACGGGATCTTCGCCGCGATGGCCCACCCGACCCGGCGAAAGAGGCGGGGTCTCCCAGCCGGTTCGACCGGCCGACGACAACGGGAAGACACCGATGACCGACCCGAACCCGAAGTCCGGCGCCACGGACGCGCCGATCCTGTTCCGTCTCGACGTCGAAGTGGCGGACATCGACAGGGTGGCCACGTTCGACTCGACGCTGCTCGGCGTCCTCGGCCTCAGCAGTCCGGCGCACGCTGCTATCTCACCTGCGGGCCGGTGACACTCCAGGTCTCCCACGGGTCGTCGACGGAGAACGAACGCTCTCCCCACGGGCGGACGGTGATCTCGCCGTGTACTTGTTCGGTCGACAGCTTCTTACGCTTCGTCGAGGCAGGCACTGTCTACCAGGGTTGAGGGCCCTGGCGGGCGTATCCGGACAGGTCCGTGGAGGCCACCTTCGGCAAGGTGGCCTCCACGGGTTGATCACGCCTTCTTGACCAGGGAAACGATCATCAACGTCTCGGTGGACTCGGGTTCGAATCGAACGTCGGCGATCCCGGACAGCTCTTCGTTGACGCTTACCCGGCCGTCGTGATTCCAGACGACGAGATCATCGCCTTCGCGGCAGAAGTTCCACTGGTGCAACCCGTAGTAGTTCTCGCGTTCGCCCTCGTTCACATTGAGCATCAGCACGGCGGCGTGGCCCGGCTTGACGACCTCGAGCATCTGCCGAGCGCCGAGCACGGGGTCGTACACGTGATCCAGTGCGTTCTGGCAGTAGACCAGGTCGAAGTGGTCCGCCGGGAACACCTCGGTGAGCTTCTCCACCTCGGCATCCTCGGTGGCGACCAAGGGAGTCAGGTTCAGCTCGCCGAGGAGGGTGTTGTACTTGTCGGCGAGCGGGTCGACGGGAGTGATCTCCACCGTTCGACCGGGCCACGTCTTGCCGACGCAGGTCAGCGGGCCCGCACCGACGTCGAGGATGCGAACCGTCGTTCCCTCCGGCGCGAAGGGCTCGAGGTTCCGCGTCAGATGCGGTTGATTCCGCAGGTCCGAGTCCGGACTCGTCCGCCAGTCGTAGTCGTTGAACCCACCGCCGGCGAAGGCCTCGGAACCACCCGACAACCAGATCCTCCAGTGCTCCAGTTCGTTCGACAGTCCTTCTTGCCAGCGGGTCTTCCCTGCCGTCTCCATGAAAATCCTTCTTTCGCACAATAGAAACCTTGAGCCCTACAGCAGTCCTGAAACTACTGCCGCCGACCGGCGGCACCGACAAGGACTCCCGCTCAGGACCGATGAGAGGTCGTCAGCACGCGTCCCCCGACGCCGCGCGACCACAAAGACATGATGAAGCTTCGTGAACGCTATCGAATGAAAATCTACTCCAGCAGAGTGGTGGCCATAAAGCAGACACACCCGAACCCGGTCATTGTCGGCACTCTCCGACCCGACGACCATCCCGTTACACGCGGACGAGGTCAGAACGTGTCGGGATGCTGCCGGGAGTGCTCCGGTTCCACCCGTTGCGCGAGTTCGGTCGTGGCTTCGTCGACCCTCTGCCGCAGGAGAGCCTCGCTGTGGAGGAGGACGAGCAGGGCGTCGTCGCCCTGCTTCAGGAGCAGTCCGGTGACGTGCACCGCCAGCACCGGCTGATGCCTCTGCACGAGCGGCAACAGAGCCTGTCCGAGCCGGGCCTTCCGCTGTTCCGGAGTCAGCTCGGCCAGCATCTCGGCGGTCAGTTCACTGGGCACGGTGGAGTGTAACGCAGCCCGGGACGTAACTCCCTGCGTTCCGGCGGTTACCTTTGTCTGTGCCCCTGTATACCCAGGGCGTACCGGTACCCGAGCTGTCGAGCCCCTGCCCAGGTGGGCGGCTTCTGCTGTTCTGGCGTGCCTGGCACCTCGACCACGTTCGTTCAAGTGTCGGCCCCTCCCGCGTCCACTCGACGCAGGTGGGGCGCTCACCCCCGGAAGCCAGGTACTCGTGCGCTGCTGCGCGCGCGTCCTTGGCTGGAATCTCGGCGTCATCGGGATACTCGAACTCGCCCGTAGCGAAGTAGTACATGACCTCGCCGTACTCAGGGAGCGGGAACGTCCCACCCTTGCTGTAGAACTCTTCGGCCTTGCCCGCGTAGCGCAGGACGCCACGTTCCCCGTCGAACCCCACTGAGAGGTCCGGCTTGGCCATGTCGCCGTCCTGCAAGAGCTGAACGAGTTGCGGGCCGTCCAAGGTCGCTACGTCGTCTAGGAGGGCGTCCAGTTCCGCCGGGGTGGCCACGATGACGGGAGTGTCCGTGTGGCCTTCGTACCACGCTGAGAGGGTCATTCAGAGGCTCCTGTGCAGCGGTTGACGACGGGTGTTCCGTCGGCCTTGACGCCGTGGACTGTGAGTGTCGCGCCGGATGGTAGCACGGATGGCAACACGGTGTCGCAGCCAAACGGCCCAGGGCACGGGACGTGATTCAGGGTAACGGTCACGTCACGCAGGTTCGTTCGGGCCATCCGGACCGCAAGCCGGGTTTCGACGTGGGGTCACCGGTGCCGTGCACGGCTTGCCCAAGGCGCGTGGTGGACGCGCCAAAATCCCCGGCTGCCTGCCGCGTCGCCTGTTCTGCCTGTTCAACCGCTGCGGAAGCGGCCCGGAGCGCTGCGGCGACAGCTTCGATGTCGTCCAAGCTGCCTCCCCTACCCCGTATCGTGGATCATGAGACGGGATTCGCCAGGAGGCGTCCGAACCAACGGTCGTCAGCCGAGAACCGGGGCTAACCGCTGAAGCAGCCACCCCGCAACCCAGCGAGATTCCGAGTCCTTCGGATCAATCGATTCCTTCGCCAGCTTCGCCCCAAGCTTCTTCGGGTCCGGTGCTGTCTTCGGGTCGTCCGCGACCTGTAGCGACGTGGTCCAATCCCACTGCATCAACCGGGAGATCTCAGAGGCCAGGCAGAGCCTCCGTACCTTCGGGTCCGTGTCGAGGGCCTGCGCCACCACCTCGGCGTTCTCCCTGCCCGGCAGGAAACCTAGAACGGAGATCGCGTTAGCCCGCAGCGTCGATGTTTTGCCTTCGATCGCCCAAGTTCTGAAGTGGCCGATGGCGGCCTCGGAGAGGTTCGGGCAGATCGCCGCATCAATAGAGCTGGACGTCGGTCCCTGCGCGAAGACATCGGGCTCACCAGCCTCGACGGCCGCTAAAACGCGGTCTCGCTCCTGTTCGGTCTCGAGCGTGATCAAACGTGGGTGAACGAGATCGGGCTTCTTCATGCCGTCTCCTAGTACGCGCTCGTAAGCTTCTTCCCCCGTCTCCACCAGACCAAGCTAGGACTTGCGGACCTCGCGACCTCGGCCATCTCGCCAAGGGACAGCATGGGACACGCTTCCTCGTCACCATGTCCGAGACATACGGCCACCTGTTCGAGCAGTCCCACGAGCGCGCCCGCTCACTCATGAATGACCTGTTCTCCGCTGTTGACCCCCTTCGTGTACCTCTCGGTTCAGAAGGAGGATGGGGACATGGTGGACGAGTACCGGGACGCGCTGTCGACGGCGGAGGTGATCGAGCGCGCCATTCGCGAGCAGGCCGCCGACATGAATCCGAAGTGGACGGATCTCGGCGTCCCGGTGGTCGACCGGCGTAGGTATGCGATCTTCCGCTCGCCGTATGGGAAGAGGGCGTGAACACCGGGACCCTTCCCGAGGTGGCGGAGAAGCTCTACCGGCACTGGGGTTACTGGTACGGCGGGCACGACTGCCGGGTCGGCAGGGTCGAACCCGACGACAGGTACGGCCGGAAGCTCGCCGAGGCAGGGCCCGCGGACGGGCACCCTACTGGTGGGACGTCCGGAACTTCGCGGTGATCTGTGCGCACTCCGCCGACGAGAACCACGGGCTCTCCACGTCGTCCCGAAGGGCTGGGTGTGGTCGTTCCGGCAGAACCCGGGAACCAAGCGCTACCAACGGATCATGCGGGACCGGGACGCGGCGGACGTGACGTGGGTGTGGCCGGCAAGGTCCTTTGGGGCACTGTCGCGTCTCCGTCGGGGGCAGTCGTCGCCGGATCCGGTGGGCAGGGGCGGGAAAAGGGCTACGGTCATCCCGATGTCAACGCCTGGTTTCCCACCCGACACACTCGACCCCGGAGGCGAACCGATCTGGCTCGTCGAGCGGGCCTGCGAGGACCCGAATCACGCGCTCCACGTCGTGAAGAACCCCGAACCGGCGGAAGCGCTGAAAGACTCGGCGCCGACCCGCGGTTGTTCCGGTCCTGCGAGCTGCCCGCCACGAGGCCGGACGCGCAGACCTCGCTACCCGGCGCGGCCCTCGGCATCGGGTCGGGAAGGTCCGCTGCCCTGCTGACCGGACGTGTCGGTGAGTGGACCTTCGTCTACGACGACGCCGGATGCACCTTCCGCGGACGCCAGCGTGAGCTACGCCGTGAACGGGGAACAGCTCGCTTACCTCGACGTGGACGATCTCGATCTCGAAGAAGACGTCCCCGGCATGCCCGCTGAACTGCGCGCGGCCTTCGACGCTGCCGGCGTCTTCGACATCGAAGGCGCCGAACCCGGCGAGGCCGACTACGCCATCGGTATGCGCGTCGTCTGTGCCATGGCGGGACTCACGTGCACACTCGACGACCTGCGTCGCGTCCCGCTGCTGGGCACCCCGTTCGGCTGACCTCGGCCGCGGCCGGGCCGAACCGGATCTTTTCGTCGAGCTGTGGACAGGAACCCCGCGGACGTGTTGGGCTGAGACCCGGCCGGACCTGACGTGGTCGGCTGTTCTGCCCTGCGACGTCGAGGAGCGGCGCCCTGAACCTGTCGGAGTACCTCCGGGAGAACTGGATCGACGTCGTGAACGACGCGATCCTCCACGTGGATCTCACCCTGGCGGCGATGGCACTGGCAGTGCTGGTCGGAATGACGATCGGCCTGCTCACCTACCGGCGGCGATGGCTCGGCGCGATGGCGACCACGACGACGGCGGCGTTCCTGACCATCCCGTCGATCGCGCTGCTGGGCATCCTGATCGGCCCGTTCGGGCTGGGGCTGACGAATGTCCTGTTCGCACTGGTGCTCTACGCGCTTCTGCCGATCACCCGCAACACGATCGTCGGGTTGCGCGGCGTCGATCCGGCCGTGGTGGACGCGGCGCGTGGCATGGGTCTCGGCCGCGTACGGCTGCTGTTCCGGGTGCGGCTGCCGCTCGCCTGGCCGGTGATCCTTTCCGGCATCCGGGTCTCGACGCAGATCACGATCGGTATCGCGGCCATCGGCGCGTATGTCAAGGGCCCCGGCCTCGGCAACGAGATCTTCGACGGGCTAGGCCGGTTCGGCGCGGTCAACTCGCTGAACCAGGTACTGACCGGAACGCTCGGGATCATGGTGCTGGCGCTGCTGTTCGACCTGGCCTTCGTGGTGGTCGGCAAGCTGACCACATGGCGACGTCCCCGTGCCCGCCCAGCGGCGGCTCCGGCGACGACGGGAGGAGCCGCCGGAACGGGCGGTGAGACGATCGAGCTGCGGGACGTCGGCAAGCACTACCCCGGACGAGCGGTACCGGCGGTCGAAAGCCTGACGATGCGAATCCCCGCGGGCGAAATCGTCGTGCTGACCGGTCCGTCGGGATGCGGCAAGACGACGACGATGCGGATGATCAACCGGCTCGTCGAGCCCACCGCGGGCGTCGTCACGATCGGCGGCACCGACGTGTCGGCGCTCGACCTCGACGAACACCGGCGCCACACCGGCTACGTCATCCAGCAGATCGGGCTCTTCCCGCATCTGCGGGTGGACGCCAACATCGGCGTGGTGCCGCGGGTGCTCGGCTGGACCCGGCGACGCGTCGCCGACCGTGTGCGCGAGCTGCTCGACGTCGTCGGCCTGACCCGCGAGCACGGCACCCGCTACCCGCGCGAGCTTTCCGGCGGTCAGCAACAGCGCGTCGGTGTGGCGCGGGCGATGGCCGCGGACCCGCCGGTCATGCTGATGGACGAGCCGTTCGGTTCCACCGACCCGATCACACGTGCCCGGCTGCAGGACGAATTCCTTCGCCTGCAACGGGAAGTGCGTAAGACGATCGTGTTCGTCACGCACGACTTCGACGAGGCGCTGAAGGTCGGCGACCGGATCGCCGTGCTGCGGCCGCGGTCGGTGCTCGCCCAGTACGACACGCCCCAGGCGATCCTCGCCGCGCCGGCAGACGACTACGTCGCGAGCTTCGTCGGCTCGAAACGGAACCTGAAGCGGCTCGCGCTGATCCGGGTGGGTGATCTGGAGCTCCGGCAGGCGGCCGGGCCGGACGGCCTGCCTCCGGTCGGGCCCGACGCCACCCTGCGGGACGTGCTGGACGTGATGGTGCGGACCGGCAGCACCGCGGTCGTGGTCACCGAGGGCGGCACCGCGCAACCCCTGGGGGTGTGCGATGTGCCCAGCCTCGTCACGGCGCTGAGACCCGGCGACGAGGGGCCCGTCGACGAGGCGCCCGCGATCCTGGACCCCGAAGAGGCGCCCACAGCGGGGCCGGACACCACGGTGCCCGTGCGGCCCCGACGGCGCCGGCTCGGCCTGCTGGTGCGCCCGGTCCTGCTGGTCCTCGCCTTGCTGGCGCTCTACGTGATCGTGCGCGCGCATCCGATCGACTCGATCGAACAGCGTTTCCTCAACGCCGGTGAGATCTTCACCGAACTGGGCGCGCATCTGCGGCTCACCGCGATCTCGACGGCGTGCACCATCGCCATCGCCCTCCCGCTCGGCATCCTGCTCACGCGCGCCGGCGCCCGCTGGGCCAGGCCGATCGGCCTGGGGCTGGGCAACCTCGGCCAGGCGATCCCGTCGATCGGGCTCGTCGTGCTGCTCGCGCTCTGGATGGGCACGGGTACCGCGACGGCGGTGACGGCGCTCGTCGTCTACGCGACCTTGCCGGTGCTGCGCAACACGATCGTCGGGCTGGACGGTGTCGACCCGACAGTCGTCGATGCCGCGCGCGGCATGGGGATGGGCAAGACGGCCATCCTGTGGCGGATCGAACTGCCCCTGGCGGTCCCGGTGATTCTCGCCGGGATCCGGACCGCGCTGGTGCTCACCGTCGCGAGCGCGACGCTGGCGACGTTCATCGACGGCGGTGGTCTCGGTGGCGGGCTCGTCGCCGGGATCGGGCTGTACCGCCCGATCCTGAGCCTGACCTTCGGCATCATCGTCGCCGTACTGGCGCTCTTCGTCGACTGGCTGGGGCTGGTCGCCGAGGAGGTCCTGCACCCGCGCGGCCTGTAGCTCGACCGACTTCAAGGAGGACGACCCATGCGGATGCTCCAGCGCACGACCGCCGCCACGCTCGCGCTCGTCGCGGCGGCGGCGCTCGCGGCGGGCTGCACGATCGGCAAGGACGAGACCGGCGCCCAGGTGGGCGCCGGATCCATCAAGAAGATCGACGCGCTGAACGGTGCCCAGATCCGCGTCAGCTCCAAGGAGTTCGACGAGCAGCTGCTGCTCGGCCAGATCGCCATCGTCGCACTGCAAGCGGCCGGGGCGAGCCCGCAGGACAAGACCAACATCACCGGTTCGAGCAATGTCCGCCAGGCGCTCACCAGCGGCGCTGTCGACCTGTACTGGGAATACACCGGCACCGCCTGGATCAGCTACCTCAACCAGACGAAGCCGATCAGCGACCCGCAGGCGCAGTACGACGCGGTCAGACAGGCCGACACCGCCAACGGCGTCACCTGGTGGGCACGCTCGCCTGCCAACGACACCTACGCGCTCGCCGGCAACCCGACGACACTGGCCAAGACCGGCGTCAAGACGTTGTCCGACTACGCGGCCCTGGTGAAGCGGGACCCGGCCGCGGCCTCGACCTGTATGGGCCCGGAGTTCAAGAGCCGGGACGACGGTTTCCCCGGCCTGGCGAAGACCTACGGGTTCACGTTGCCCGACCCGCAGGTGCACCTGCTCAACGACGCCGTCGTCTACCCGAGCATCGGCAAAGGGGATCCCTGCGGCTTCGGCTCGGTCGCTTCGACCGACGGGCGCGTGGCCGCGCAGCAGCTCACCGTGCTCGACGACGACAAGCACTTCTTCCCGACGTACAACCCCGCGATCACGATCGCCACACCGCTCGCCCGGAAATACCCGCAGCTGGAGGAGGTCTTCACGCCGATCGCCGCGAAGCTCGACACCGCGACGCTCACGGACCTGAACAAGAAGGCGAGTGTCGACGGCCAGAAGTCCGCCACGGTCGCCCGCGACTGGCTCAAATCGGCGGGCTTCATCAGCTGAGCCCGGGGCCACCGGCCGCGGGCTCGCAACACCGTGCTGGCCGCGTCGACGTTCGCGGCCGGCCCGCGGGTCTGATCGGCCAGTGCCGCGTCGCCCGCCCCGGTCAACCGGTAGTAGCGACGGAGCCCGCCCTGGTGGATCTCCGCCCGGTCGTGCTCGGCCCAGCCGTCGGTGACCAGCCGGTCCAGCACGATAGCGGCGGGCGTTGCCTGGTCGGGGTCGTGAGTGGCAAGGGCGGTTAGAACCAATGCCACGTAGCTTACGTTGATCTTGGACAGGCCTTGATCGCCAGCGGTGACGGCTGCCGCAGGTCACGCGCTCGGTTGCCCTGGCCGACAGGAGCCTGACCCTGCCGCAAGCCGTCGTGAGTGGGAAAGGTCGTTCTAACGCTCTTTACCACTCACGACCCCCTTGCGCACCTACACGAAGCACCCAAATCGGGCGCCGCAGCCCGAATTGGCGTCCCTTGTGGACAGTCGTGCCCCACGTCCGCCACCGGTGAACTTGTCCAGCCTGTCGATCAGCTCCGGCAGCCGCCACAGCTCGCACCCAAGATCAACTCAAGTTACGTGGCATTGGGTTAGAACCCTCCTTGCCACTCACGACCGCCGGGCACCCGCGCAACCCGGCCGATCGCCCACGTGACGTCCCCGACGGGATGTTGCGAAAGCCACTTTCGCAACGTTGAAGGTTGCGAAAGTGGCTTTCGCAACCCCGGCGCCGGACCCGCCAAGCCATGCCCGACTTACCCCTCATCGGGCTTGCGCCCGCCATCCACGCGACTCCGGTACCCGGCATGAGCAAAGCGTCGATCACCAAAATGAACGAAATGTCTCGACCTCGCCTGCTTCTTTTTCCCGGCAGACGACGAATTCGTATCGGAAACCTCGCCTCGATACAGATTCCACTGCCGTCGGCACCGCGGAATGTGACCAGTTTTCGTAAAGCAAACCTGAAGTGGTCAGACACTCTCGAAGAAGCGCACGCTTGGACGAAATTCACTCCATCCACGCAATGAGGAGGCGAAGCCCGATGGGTGACTACGCGGGAGAACGGGCGGTGGTCCTCGGGGGCAGTATCGCCGGTGTGCTGGCCGCACGTGTGCTCGCCGAGGCATACCGCGAAGTGCTCGTGGTGGACCGGGACACCGTGGTCGGTGTGCACGAAGTGAGGCGTGGCACTCCGCACACCCAGCACGCCCACAGTCTGCACGGGCGCGGGCAACTCGTCCTCGAGGAACTGTTCCCGGGCGTCACCGGGGAACTGTCCGCCGCGGGCGTGCCGACCGGCGACCTCGGCGAGATGCGCTGGTATTTCAACGGCCGCAAACTGGCGCCCGCGCGTACCGGTCTGGTCTCGGTCACCGCGCCGCGGCCGTTCCTGGAGGGCAGTGTCCGTGCGCGGGTGGCCGCACTGCCCAACGTGACCTTCCTGGAGGGTCACGACATCGCCGGATTGCTGACCTCGCCGGGCAAAGACCGCGTCATCGGCGTGAAGGTCCAGAAGCAGGTGCTCGGATCCGGCGAGCAGGACTTGACGGCGGACCTGGTCGTCGACGCCACCGGACGCGGTTCGCGGACGCCGGTGTGGCTGGCCGGGCTCGGCTACCGGCGTCCGGACGAGGACCGGGTGTCGGTCGGGCTCGCCTACACCTCACGCACCTACCGCACCCGCCCGGAATGGTTCGGTGGAGTGCAGTCGATCAATCCGGTCGCCTCCCCCGCACACCCGCGCGGGGCGTTCTTCGGCCAGATCGGCCGCGACGTCTGCATCCTGTCCCTCACCGGGCTGCTCGGCGACCAGCCTCCCACCGACCCGGAGGGTTTCCTGGAGTACGCCCGTTCGCTGCCCGTCCCGGAGATCTACGAGGCCGTCGCCGACGGCGAAGCGCTCACCGATCCGGTCACCTTCCGGTTCCCCGCCAGTGTCCGGCGCCGCTATGAACGCCTGCCCCGCTTCCCTGCCGGTCTGCTGCCCCTCGGCGACTCGGTGTGCAGCTTCAACCCGGTTTACGGGCAGGGTATGAGCGTTGCCGCACTGGAGGCGATCACCCTGCGGGATCACCTCCACCGTACCGGCGCCGACGTCGACCCGGCCGCCTATCTGCGAGACATCGCGCGCATCGTGGACGTCCCGTGGGAGATCTCCGCCGGTGGTGACCTCGATTTCCCCGGTGTGGCAGGGAAACGCACACCCAAGGTGCGGATCGGGAACTCCTTCATCGCACGTGTGCAGTACGCCGCCGCCAAGAATCCGGCGGTCACCGATGCCTACCTGCGTGTCGCCGGCCTGATGGATCCGCCGACCGCGCTGATGCGGCCCGGCATGGTCGCCAAGGTCCTGCGGCACGCCGTCCGGCGACCCGCGCCCGGGCCCGCGATCCACGCCGTGCCTGTCCAGCGGCGGGACGGGACCCAGCGCGCGGCATGAAAGCCGAAGGCCTCTTTCCCCAGTCGCCCGGGGAAAGAGGCCTTCGCCACGAGATCAGGCCAGAACGTCGCCGAGCCGGGCGAAGTAGGCCTCGTTCAGCTGGATCACCTGGACGTAGTTTCCGTCGGGGTCCTCGAAAGTGCCGAAGTGACCGTCCGGACGCTCCTCCAGGTCGCTCACCACCGGCGCTCCCTCGGCCCGCAGCCGCTCCACGAGCGTTTTCGCGTCGTCGGTGTCGACGGTGAGCAGCACCCGGCCCGGTTCGGCGGTGCGGGCGGCGACGTCGTCGCGGTTGTCCACGAGCAGGCCGATACTGCCCAGCCTCAACCAGCCTTCGACGGGTTCGACACCGAATACCCGCTCGTAGAAACCACGTAACCGGGCGGGATCGGCGGAGCCGAGCAAAACGCTGGTGCTGCGCAGTTCCGGCCCCGTCTTGTCCGGTGCCGGGGCGCCGACGGGCTGGCCGAGCGAGATCATGTTGCCCTCGCAATCGCGGAAGAACGCCCCGCGCTCGCCGCTGCCCCGGCTCGGATAGTTGTTGTCGATGTCGACGATCCCGTTCACCGTGCGGAAGCCGGGGAAGTCATATTCTTCGAAGACGACTCCGCGGTCACGCAAGTGCGCGACCTCGGCCTCGATGTCGTCGACCTCGAAGGCCAGCTGGGTGAACGAACCGTCGGAGGCGCCGCCGGAAGCGAACAGGCAGAACACGGTCGGCCCGCAGCGATAACGCAATCCGCCGGGTCGTTCGTCGACGGGTTCCAGCCCGAGCTTCTCCGCATACCAGCGCCTGGCCCGATCGAGATCCTGCGCCGGCAGTCGCGTTTCCAGGACCGCGTCGGTCAAAGCCATTCGATCTCCTTTTCGTGGTTTTCCTTCAGCGCAACATACCGCGAAACGCGCGGATATCCGCGACGAGCGCGGCGGGTTGCTCCATCGCCGCGAAATGTCCGCCGCGCGGGAATTCGGTCCATCGCGTGAGGGTCGGGATGTCCCGGTCCGCGAGCCGCCGCAGCGGTTTGATGACGTCCCGGGGAGAGACCGCCACCGCCACCGGGACGGTGATGTCCGGACGGGGGTCCCCCTTGGCGCCCGCGCCGGGCAGCTGGTCGGCGTCCTCGAAATAGAACTGCGTCGAAGACCCGGCGGTGCCGGTGAACCAGTAGAGGCTCGCGATGGTGAGGATCAGGTCGCGGTCGATCGCCTCCTCCGGCACCTCTTCGCAGTCGCTCCAGTCCCGTAACCGCTCCACCTGCCATGCCAGCGAGCCGACAGGCGAATCGACCATCGCGTAGGCCAGTGTCTGGGGGCGGGTGCTGTGCACCTTCAGATAGCCGGACAGCTCCGCGTCGAACCGGCCGAGCGCGCCGAGGGCCTCCGCGTCGGCCGGGCTCAGATCGGCGAGTTCGGCCGGATCCCCGGACGGCGGCGTGAGCAGCATGCTCAAGTGCACGCCGAGGACGTGGTCCGGGTCGATCCGGCCGAGTTCGAGCGCGATGGCGGAGCCGACGTCGCCGCCCTGGGCGAGATAGCGGTCGTAGCCGAGCCTGTCCATCAGTTCCACCCACGCCCTCGCCGTGCGGGCGGTCCCCCACCCCGGCCCCGGCAGCGGGCTGGACGGCCCGTGCCCAGGCATCGACGGGATCACCAGATGGAACGCCCGCGCGGGATCACCGCCGTGTCGCCGGGGATCGGTCAGCGGCTCGATGACGTCGAGGAACTCGGCGAACGAGCCGGGCCAGCCGTGCAGCAGCATCATCGGGGTGGCGTCCGGTTCGGGCGACCGCACGTGCACGAAATGCACTGTGGCGCCGTCGATCGTGGTCCGGAACTGCGGATACTGGTTGATCCGCTTCTGCACGGTCCACCAGTCGAAGCCACTGTGCCAATGGTCCGCCAGTGTCCTCAGGTAGCTCTCGGGCACGCCGCGACGCCAGCCCAGGCCCGGCAGGTCACCCGGCCAGCGGGTGTCTTCGATCCGCTCACGGAGGTCGCGGACCTCCGCCTCGGAGATGTCCAGACGGAACGGTTCCACGATGGGACTCCTCACGGTCGGAACGTTCAGGCGGCGCGGTCGGACCGGGCCGGGTTCCCGGAC
This sequence comes from Amycolatopsis sp. cmx-4-19, assembly GCA_049998115.1. Classification (GTDB taxonomy): domain Bacteria; phylum Actinomycetota; class Actinomycetes; order Mycobacteriales; family Pseudonocardiaceae; genus Amycolatopsis. The sequence goes on from JAEBEO010000006.1 coordinate 81,223, forward strand.
GGCGGTCTCAGCGGGGTGACCGACGCGACGGGCCCGCGCGACGGCAACGCCGCGCGCAGCAGCCGGAGCACCATCCCCGGCCGCATCAGGGTCTGCGGCGGATCGACCAGACCCGCCACCCGGAAGAACGCCGCGGTGAACCGTCCGTCGTGCCGGGCGGCGGTGTGGACGCGAGCCATGTACGCGTTCCCCAGCCGCACGGCGAGGCCCCGTTTCCCCGGCACGCCGGGGAAGGTGAGGTCACCACTGGTCGACATACCCCAGGGGACGTCGATGACGGGCGCGATGGCCCCGAAGAACCGGAGCGGGTCCGGTTCACCGTCGGCCAGCTGCGTCATCAGTTCCGCGGCCTCCATCACCGCGACCGTCATTCCCTGCCCGTACACGGGATTGAACGCGCAGACCGAGTCGCCGAGCGCGAGCAGCCCGGCCGGGAACCGGTCGAGCGATTCGAACCGGCGCCGCACACTGGCAGGCACGCGGAAGGTCACCGGGTCGTCGAGCGGTTCGGCGCGGCGGACCGACTCGTAGATCTCGGGAGCGTCGAGGCTGCGCGCGAACTCCAGGAAGCCCTTTTCGTCGCGCGGCGGGTGATCGCCGAGCATGCCGGTCAGCGAAAGCTGCGCGATCCCGCCGGGATGCCGGGCGAAGAACGCTCCACGCGGATTGCGCGGGGACGCGACGGAGTTGATCGACCAGTCCGTGCCGTACGGGTCGTCCGCGAGCCGGTAGGTCCTGGTGGTGTAGGCGAGGTCGATCGGCACCCGCTCCTCGGCGGGGCGCCGGTAACCCTGCTCGCCCAGCCACACCGGCAGCCTGCTCCCCCGGCCGGTCGCGTCGACGACCACCGCGCTGGGCAGCACCTCCGGCTCGGCACCGGGGCCGCTGAGCCGGACGCCGACGACCCGCTTGCCGCCGTCGGCGAACTCCAGCCCCTGTACCGCCGTGCCGGTGCGGAACGAAACCTCCGGCAGCGCCGCGACCCGGCGGCGCACATGGGCTTCCACGGTGGGGCGCATGGCGTTGAGGCTCGCCACGCCGGAGTGCGCCTGCCGCAGGCGATGCCCGCCGAAGTACCACCGCAGTTCACCGGCGAGGTCGCAGGTCGACACGCCCGCGTCCGCCAGTTCGCGGTGCAGGCCGGGGAACAGCACCTCCAGCAGTTCGTATCCCCGTGCCAGCAGGGCGTGCGCGTGCCGCCCCTGCGGGACGCCCTTGCGGACGCCGTCCCCGGCGAGGTCGTCACGTTCGACGACGACGACCTCGGCGTAGCGCGTGGTGAGCGCCCTGGCGGCGAACAGTCCGGCCATGCCCGCGCCGAGTACGACGGCGCGATCCTCGCTGTGGTGGGTCATCTCGGCGCTCCTGCCGTCTGCGGAAGGGTGATCAAGTCGGCGAACGAGCGCAGGTCGCCGACGAGGTCGCCGGGCCGCTCCATCGCCGCGAAGTGGCCGCCTGCCGGGAACTCGCTCCAGTGCACGATGGTCGGGAGATCCCGTTCGGCGACCCGGCGCAGCGGTTGCAGGATGTCGTGGGCGAAGACGGCGACGCCCAGCGGCACCGGCACCGGCGGGACCGACGCCCCGCCCGCGGTGTCCGCCAGCTCCTCCGCGCCTTCCGCGTAGAAGTGGGCCGACGTGCCCGCGGTGGCGGTGAGCCAGTAGAGCGTGACGTTGGTCAGGAGCCGGTCCCGGTCGACGGCGTCCTCCGGGACGTCCCGGGAATCGGTCCAGTCCTTGAACTTCTCCACGATCCAGGCCAGCTGGCCGACGGGCGAGTCGGTGAGCGCGTAGGCCAGCGTCTGCGGCCGGGTCGTCTGCAGTTTCATGTAGCCCGACAGTTCACGGGCGAAACGGTCCATCCTGGCGAGTACGGCGAGTTCGCCCTCGTCGGGCTCGATCCCCGTGGCACCGAAGGTCATCAACATGTTGACGTGCACGCCGAGCACGTGCTCGGGTGCCTGCCGCGCGATCTCCATGGAGAGGCCGGCACCGGCGTCGCCGCCCTGGGTCAGGTAGCGGTCGTAGCCGAGCCGGTCCATCAGGGTGATCCAGGCGCGCGCGATCCGCGCGGCGTTCCAGCCGGGTTCGGGCAGGGTGGAGAAGCCGTAGCCGGGGATCGACGGGATCACCAGGTGAAAGGCCGGCGCCCCGGCGGTTTCCGGTGCGGTGAGCGGGCCGATCACGTCGAGGAACTCGACGAACGAACCCGGCCACCCGTGGCTCAGCAGCAGCGGGATCGCGCCGGGTACGGCCGAGCGCACGTGGAGGAAATGGATCGTCGCGCCGTCGATCTCGGTGGTGTACTGGGGGTGGCGGTTGATCTCCGCCTCCGCGGCCCGCCAGTCGTAGTCCTCCCGCCAGTAGCGCGCCAGCTCCGACAGATAGGCCGCGGGCACCCCCCGCGTCCAGCCCGCGCCGGGCACGTCGGGGGCGGACCGGGTCCGGTCCAGCCTGCGCCGGAGATCGTCCATTGCGCACTCCGGGATGTCCACGACGAACGGCCGGATCGGTTCTTGTGTTGTCACGATATTTCGCTCCCTACTCGGTGAAGAAGTCGATGAGCACGGGAGCGAGTTCGGCGGCGGCGAACAGATGCGACTGCCCGTCCAGGGTGTGCCGTTCCGCGTGCGGGACGCCGTCGGCCACCATGCGCGCGGCGGCGCGCAGCCACTCGAGGCTTTCCGAGCCGTCGATCACCAGGCTCGGCACGGTCACCCCGTCCCACGTCGCCGAGGTCGGCGCCTCGTCCCCGACGATCTTCGCGTCGTAGACCAGCGTGTGCGCCAGCGCCTCCAGCGACGGCCAGATCGGGTGCTTGCGCGCCTCTTCGGTGAAGTCCTCGCTCAGCCCCACCGCGACCTGTTGGAACAGCGCGACCGCGTCGCCACGCCTTCCCTCGTCGACGAGACGTTCCAGTACGGGGAGGTAGTTCGGCCCGGCGGGACGGCGTCCGCCCTCGACGACGTAGGGCGGTTCGTAGACCGCCAGCCTGCTGATCGGCAGTCCACCCCCCACGCCGTCGACGGCGAGGATCCCGCCGGTGCAGTTGCCGAACACCGCGCAGTCGCGCCCCATCAGGGCGAGCATCACGGCGAGGTCTTCGATCTCCTTGCCGACCTTGTACGGCCCGTTGTCCCCGCTGCCGCTGCGTCCCCGCCTGCCGTAGTTCAGCACCGTGAACTCAGCCGACAGCAGCTCCGCGAGCTCACGATGCGTCGCGATCTCGCCGAGTCCGCCGGCGACGATCACCACCGGCCGCCCGCGGCCGGAGATCTCGTAGACCAGCGATGTGCCGTCCGCGGATTCCACGGTGCCGGACGCCATCCGGCCGTCGGCCGGAACCAGTGCCTCCATCACGCCCTCCCGGTCGTGTGCGCTCACCCGGCCGAACCGGGACGGATCAGTGCTGTACCGGACGTGCCTCGCGGCGGATGAACCCCGCCGCCACCAAAGCGGCGACCACCATCAGGGCGGCGGCCAGCTGGAAGGCTGACACGTAGCCGCCGGTCGCGGCGGCCTCCGGGCTCGATCCGGACGCGATCGCGGAACCTGCCATCCGCAACGCGATCGCGACCATCAGGGCGAGACCGAGCGCGCCGCCCATCTGCTGCATGACCCCCTGCAGAGCCGAGCCGAGACCGGAGTCCTGCGGTCGCAGGCCGTTGAGCGTCGCGCTCATCGTGGCGGGCATCAGGATTCCCGTGGCGAGCGCGAAAAGCAGCATCCCGGGCAGCAGGCCGCCCGCGAACGACGACTCGGTCGTGATGCCGGTCGTCAGCAGCAGACCACCGGTGGCCACCACGAAGCCGATGATCATGGTGAGCTTCAGCCCGAACCGTTCGAGGATCTTGGCGCTGGCGCCGATACCCGCCCCCACACCGAGACCGAGCGGCAGGAAACCCGCGCCCGCGGCGAGCGGCGAGTAGCCGAGCACGTTCTGCATGTAAAGCGTGATGAGGAACAGGTACGAGAAGAACACCGCCGTGTGCAGTACCACCACGACGTAGCCGGAGACCCTGGTCCGGTCCCGGAAGAAGGACAACGGGATCAGCGGTGCCGCGGAACGGGACTCGATCACGATCATGACCGCGATGAGGGCCGCGCCGCCGATCAGCGGCAGCAGCACCTGCGGCGAGCCCCACGCGTGGTGGGCCGCCTGCAGGAGCCCGTAGACCACGGCCAGCAGACCGCCGGTGGCGGTGACCGCGCCGGCGAGGTCGAAGCGGCTCTCGCCGCGTGTGGTGACGCCGCGCGGCACGAGGCGGATCACCAGTGCCAGCACCAGGATCGCGACCGGGATGTTGATGTAGAAGATCCACCGCCATGACACCAGATCGGTCAGGCTGCCGGAGACCACGGTCCCCACCGTCCCGCCGAGCCCGGTGAGCCCGCCCCAGATGCCCAGTGCCTTCGTCCGCTCGCCGGGGTCGGTGAACATCAGCACGATGATGCCGAGCGCGGCGGGTGCCGCGAGCGCCTCGCCCAATCCCTGGACGAACCGGCTGATCACCAGCATCTCGGCACTGACCGCGGCGCCACAGGTGATCGAAGCGATCGCGAAGACCATGACGCCGACGACGAACATCCGCCGTCGCCCGAAGGCGTCGGCGAGCCGTCCGCCGAGCAGCAGCAGGCCGCCCGCGACCAGGACGTAGCCGTTGATGATCCAGGCGAGCCCGACGTCGCTGACGCCGAGTGTCTCCTGGATCCGTGGCAAGGCGACGTTGACGACCGTCATGTCGAGCGCGAGCATGAACTGCACGAGCCCGAGCAGCGCCAGTGCCCACCACCTTCGCGGATCGGTGGAGACGTCCGCCGTGACAGGCGCCGTCGTATCGATTTCTTCGCTCACAATCTCGTTCCCTCCCTTACGGATGTGCCGTACCAGCGTGGTGAGGACCGCGTACCCGCACCAGAGAATCGATCACGCCTTACCCTGTGACGAAATCACTTTCCCGACGTGGGCGGCACGTCGAGTGGCCGTCTCGCGCTCCGACCCACCCGGTCGGGTGCCGCTGCGCCCCCGACCGGGTGAACCGGCTCCCCTCCGTCAACAGCCTCAGAGATAAAGACTGTTGGGTTCCAGCCCGGACAGCACACGGCCGTAGAGCTCGGCGTTGGTGTTCGGGTGCATCAACGCGTGGAGGTTGATCGCGCCGATGTCGCGCGCGATCCGCTGGATCGGGACGTCGCGGTACACCGACGATCCTCCACTGGCGGCGGCCAGGATGTCCACCGATTCCTTGCCGAGCCGGACGACCGAGCCGAGGTCGCCCCGCGCCCGCGCCCGCTCCTCCAGTTTCCATTCGGCGTTGCGCTCCCCCTTTTCGTCCACTGTGGACGCCAGGCGGGCGGCGTGGAAAGCGGCCTCGTCGAGTTTGTCGGTGGCCGCGGCGAGCTGCAGGTGCGTGACCGGCGCGTCGCGCTGGCTTTCGTAGTCGGTGTAGGTGATCTTGCGGCCGGGCATCCGGTCGAGGAACAGTTCCCGCGCCGCGCGGGCGAGGCCGAGAACCGTGCCGACCGACGACGCCGAGGCGACCGGAAGCAACGGCGTCCGGTAGATCGGCGACCCGGTGTTGGCCCGGGACGCCGTCTGGCCCTGGAGCACCACCGGCAACGGCAGGACGCGTTCGTGCGGCACGAACACGTTCTCGGCCACGGTACTGACACTTCCGGTACCGCTCAGCCCGGACGCGTGCCAGTCGTCCACGATCTGCAGATCCGCCATCGGCACCAGCGCGACCACCGGATAGGGCTCGGCGTCGGGTCCGGCGTAGATCGCGATGATCTCCTGCCACTGGCTGTGCCGGGCGCCGCTGATAAAACCCCATTTCCCGTTCACCACGACACCGCCGTCCGCCGGGACGGCCATCGCGCCGGGGCTCAGCGTGCCGCACACCCGGACGTCCGGGGTGGCGAACACCTCGTCCTGGACGGCGTCCGGGAACATGCACGCCATCCAGGTGGGGATCCAGTACACCGACGTCACCCAGGCGGCGGCGCCGTCACCACGGCCGAGTTCGGCGGCGACATCGACCAGTGTGCGGGCGCCGCATTCGTAGCCGCCGTAGCGGCGGGGCGTGCGCAGCCGGAACATTCCGGCCTCGGCCAGCCCCTCGATCACCGCGTCGTGCAGGACGCGGTTCTCTTCGGCCCACGCCGCGTGCTCACGCAGCAAGGGGACCAGGTCAGCTGCGCGCTGCACCAGTTCTTCACGCGTCGGGATCGCATTCTCGGCCATTGTGCTGCCCCCGGTTCTGGGTTGTATCGGATTCGGAGTCCGTCATCGTTCGTGCCCTTCACCGTGCCAGCCACCGCACGGAAAGCCTTCTCGTTATTTGCTCACCTAGCGATCGGCATGAATCTCGCCATCAATTCAGAGAGCCGTTCAAGAGATGTCCGTTCGGCGCTGTTTCGCGATGCTGAACACAAGGGATCGGCCGACGCCAAGGCACGATGAAGGGTGGAGAAAACCAGATGGCCAAAGATCAGGAATCGGTAGCGGAAGCACCCGTATCAGCAGGCCAGGAGCCGATCGCGATCGTGGGGATGGGGTGCCGCTTCCCGGGCGGAATCGAGTCACCGGAGGAATTCTGGGAGTTTCTCGCCGACCGCGGTGAAGCCACCAGGGAGATACCGGAGGACCGATGGGAATATCATTCCGAATTCGGCGGCGCTTACACCGATTCAACACGGAAAGCGTTGAAACTCGGCTCCTATTTGGAGGATATCGCAGGCTTTGATGCGGAGTTCTTCGGCATCTCTCCGCGCGAGGCGGAACTGATGGACCCCCAGCAGCGAATGACCCTCGAAGTCGCTTGGGAGGCCCTGGAACACGCGGGAATCGTCCCCGCGGAACTGGCCGGGACCGACGCCTCGGTGTTCATGGGGGTGTGCACCGACGACTACGGCCGCAGGCTGCTCGAAGACCTCCCGCGCCTGGAGGCGTGGATGGGGATCGGTTCCTCGCTGTGCGGGGTGGCCAACCGTGTCTCCTACAGTCTCGACCTGCACGGCCCCAGCGTGTCGGTCGACACCGCCTGCTCGGCCTCGTTGGTGGCGATCCACCAGGCGTGCCAGAGCCTCCGGCTCGGTGAGACCTCGGTCGCGCTGGCAGGCGGGATCATGCTGGTCGCGGGCCCCAGCTTCGCGTTGGTCCTCGACGCCGCCGAAGCGCTCTCCCCGGACGGGCGGTCCAAGGCCTTCGACGCCTCGGCGGACGGCTACGGACGCGGGGAAGGCTGCGGGATCCTGGTGCTCAAGCGACTCGGCGACGCCGAACGCGACGGCGACCGCGTGCTCGGCGTCGTCCGGGGCAGCGCCGTGCGCCAGGACGGGCGCACCGAAGGGATCATGGCGCCGAACGGACGGGCCCAGCAGGAGGCGGTGCGGCTCGCCTGCGCGACCGCGGGCATCGAACCGTCCACATTGGACTACATCGAAGCGCACGGTACCGGGACACCGCTCGGGGACCGGATCGAGGTCGAGGCGCTGGCCGAGGTCGCGGGCACCGGACGCCCGGCGGACCGGCCTTGCCTGATCGGCTCGGTGAAGACGAACATCGGCCACCTGGAGTCCGCGTCGGGGGTGGCCGCGGTGATGAAGCTGGTGCTGTCCATGCGGCACGGCGAGATCCCCGCGACCCTCGTCCACACCGGACTCACCGAGGAGATCGACTGGCCGCGTTCGGGGCTCAGCGTCGTCAGCGAGACGACCCCGTGGCCGGAGACCGGCCGCCCCCGCCGCGCGGGTGCCGCGAACTACGGCTACGGCGGGACGATCGCGCACATCGTCGTCGAGGAGGCGCCGAAGGCACCCCACGGCCACCACGCCGAGGAACCGGCCGAATCCCGGCTCTACCCCCTTTACGCCGCTTCGGCCGCCGCGCTTTTCGCCAACGCCGCCCGACTCGCCGAGACGCTCACCGCCGACGGCGCCCCGGACCTCGGCTCCGTCGGTCACACCCTCGCGCACCGCAGGTCGGCGCTCGACTTCCGCGCCACCGTGGTGGCCACCGGCCGCGAGCAACTGGCCGGACGGCTGGCGGCGCTCGGGGCGGGCGAGCCGGCGGCGGGCGTCAGCACCGGCCGGGTGCTCGAGGACGCGCGCGACGCGGTCTGGGTCTTCTCCGGGCACGGCGCGCAGTGGTCGGGGATGGGCCGCGAACTGCTCGCCACGGAACCGAGCTTCGGCGAGACCCTGGACGAACTCGAGGAGATCTACCGGCGCGAACTGGGTTTCTCCCCGCGTCAAGCCGTGCTCGACGCCGACTACGGCACGGTGGACAAGGCACAGTCGATGATCTTCGCCCTCCAGGTCGCGCTGGCCCGGCTCTGGCTCGGCCACGGACTCCGCCCCGCCGCCGTCCTCGGCCACTCGGTCGGCGAGATCGCGGCCGCCGTGGCGGCGGGCATGCTCGACCTCGGCGACGCCGCCCGCCTGGTGTGCCGCCGGTCGCGGCTGCTGCGGCGGGTCGCGGGCAAGGGCGCGATGGTCATGGTGGACCTGCCGTTCGCCGAAGCCGAGGCGCGGTTCGCCGACCGCCGCGACGTGACCGCGGCGATCGCCGCCTCCCCCACCTCCACCGTCCTCAGTGGACCGGTCGCGCCGATGGCGCAGATCGTGGACCTGCTCACCGCGGACGGCCTGCGCGTCCGCCCGGTCAACTCCGACGTCGCGTTCCACAGTGCCGAGATGGACGGGCTGCTCCCGGATCTGCTCGCCGCGATCGACGACGTGACCGCCCGGCCGCCATTGGTGGACGTCTACTCCACCGCGATGGCCGATCCCCGCTCGGGTGTCCCTCGCGACGCCGGCTACTGGGGCGCGAACCTGCGCAACCCGGTCCGGTTCCGCGAGGCGGTGGACGCCGCCGTCGCGGACGGGCACCGGGCCTTCCTGGAGATCTCCACGCATCCCGTCGTCACCCACTCACTGGCGGAAACCCTGGCCACGCAAGACATCGAAGACACTGTCACGGTGCCGACACTGCGGCGCGACCGCCCGGAGCGCGAGACGTTCCTGGAGAACCTCGGCACCTTGCACTGCCACGGTGTCCGGGTGGACTGGACCCGGCTCCAGCCCGCCGGGGAACTGGTTGATTTGCCGTCCACCGCGTGGCGGCACCGCCGTCACTGGGTCGACGCCGCCCCGCACGCGGCCCTCGGGGCGCGACGGCACGACGTGCGCACCCACACCCTGCTCGGCGGCGAGATCGCCGTTCAGGGCGCCGCGGCCCTCACGCTGTGGCAGACCCACCTCGACCACGACAGCCGCCCCTATCCCGGCAGCCACCGGGTGCTGGGCACGGAGGTGATCCCGGCGGCGGTGCTGCTCACCACCTTCCTCGACGCCGCCCGCACCGGCGCGCTGAGCGAGGTGTCCCTGCGGGTGCCGGTGACCACCACGATGCCGCGCGAGGTCCAGGTCGTCTCCCACGACGGCGAACTGCTCCTGAGCTCCAGGGCACGGGACACGGACGAGGAACCGTGGCTCACCCACGCGACCGCGTCGGCCGCCGGTCCCCCGGGCCGTCCCGGGACAGACCTGGCCGCGTTCCGACGGCGCTGTCCGGAGGAGGCCGATCCCGGCTCGGCGATGCGGCTGCTGACCGACATCGGCGTCGACGGGATCGGCTTCCCCTGGTCGGTTACCCGGTTGTGGCGCGGCGAGGACCGCATCCTCGCCACCGTGGTGACCGAGCCCGGCGAGGCGACCGAGACGTGGGGCTCGCTGTTCGACGCCGCGTTGTCGGTGGCCCCGCTGGTCTTCCCCGGCGCCCCCCGGCTGCGCATGCCCGGAACGGTGGGCACCCTGGCGGTGTCCGGCGCTCCGCCCGCCGAGGCCCTGGTCGCCGTGCGCCGGGTAACCGGAACCGACGAGAGCATCGAGGTCGATCTCGAAGTGACCACGGTGGACGGTGAGCTCCGCTGCCGGATGACCGGTGCGCGGTTCGAAGCGGTGCAGGAGACCGTGCTCGCCGCGGAAACCGCGGGCGACGACGAGGCGGACACCGGGGACTGGCGGGATCTCCAGGGTGCGGACCTGCACCGTCGGGTGCTCGACGCGGTGCGCGAGATCGTCGCCGCCGAGATCAAGATCCCGGCGGCCGAACTCGACGTCCGCAAACCGCTCAACGCGATGGGCGTCGACTCTCTGCTCACCATCGGGATCATGGTCCGCATCCGGCGGGTCTTCCGGCTGTCCGTGCCGGGGACCCTGCTCTGGGAACGGCCGACCGTACGGGCCGTCGCCGACCACCTGACCGAACTGCTCGGCGCCACCGGGGAGCGGGCGTGACCGGGCAGGCGGACCCCAGGGCCGCCCTCATGGACCTGCTCCACGCTTCGCTGGTGACCCCGATGCTCGTGGTCGCCGTGGAACTGGATCTGCCCGGCCTGCTCGCGGACGGGGCCCGTCCCGTCGACGAACTCGCCGCCGACGCCGGGGCGCTGCCGGGGCCGCTGTACCGGGTGATGCGGGCGCTGGCGACCGTCGGGATCTTCGACGAGGTGGCTCCGCGGGTCTTCGCGCCGACACCGCTTTCGGAGGCGCTTCGCGGCGACGAGCCGCGTTCGGTCCGCCACTGGGTCCGGTTGTGGGGCCTGCCGGAGCGGCACAGTGCGTTCGGCGCCCTGGTGCACAGCGTGCGGACCGGGGAACCCGCCTTCGACCATGTCCACGGCCGGTCCTGGTGGGACTACCTGAGCGCGGACCCGGGCCGGGCCGAGGTGTTCGGCGCGGCGATGGGCGACCTGAGCCGGACCATCCACGCGGCCGCCGTCGGCGCCTACGACCTCTCCGGCGTACGTCGGCTCGTCGACGTCGGCGGTGGCATGGGCGGGTTGCTGAGCACGATCCTGCCGCGGTATCCGGAGCTGCGCGGCACGCTGTTCGACCGGCCGGACGTGATCGCCGAGGCGAAGGCCCCGCTGGCCGGGTCCGGGACGATCGACCGGCTGGACCTCGTGGCGGGCGATTTCTTCCAGGACGTGCCCGCCGGCGGGGACGCTTATCTGCTCTCGATGATCCTCCACGACTGGAACGACGAGCAGGCCGTCACCGTGCTGCGCAACATCCGCCGCGCGATGGATCCGGCCGGCCGGGTGCTGATCATCGACGCCGTCGTGCCCGAAGACGGCAGCCGTCACGACGGGAAACTGCGCGACATCATCATGCTCGCCCTGCACCCGGGCCGGGAACGGACCGAACGGGAGTTCGCCGGCTTGCTGGAGCTCGCCGGGTTCACCCATCGGGAGACCAGGGCGGTCCGGGAGTCCACCGGTCTGATCGTCGCGACGGCCGCCTGACCAGAACACCGCTGTCCCAGGGAAAGGAGCACACCATGACCGAGATCGACCCGCTCGAGGCGCATACCGTCCCGTGGCCGGACGACGTCGCCGCCCGGTATGTCGCGAAGGGCTATTGGGAGGGCCGGTCGCTCGGTAACGTGCTGGCGGCCGCGGCACGGCGATGGCCCGCCGAGACGGCCCTGGTGGACGGCGACGTCCGGCTGAGCTACCGCGAACTGTTCGCCCGCGCGGACGGCGGGGCGATCCGGCTGCGCGCGCTCGGCCTGCGCCCCGGCGACCGGATGGTGGTGGCGCTGCCGAACCGGTGGGAGTTCGTCGCGCTCGTCCTCGCCTGCCTGCGGGCCGGTGTGGTGCCCGTATTGGCGCTGCCCGCGCACCGGCACCACGAGATCGGTTACCTCGCCCGGCACGCGCAGGCCCGCGCGCTGGCGGTCGGCGGCCAGGTCAAGGACTTCGACCAGGAGGCCATGGGGCACGAGGTCGCGCGGGAAGCCCCCACCGTCCGGCATGTGCTGGTGGCCGGGTCCGACGTGCGCGAAGGCGGTGTCCCGCTGCGGGAGATCCTGGCGCCCGCGCACGATCCGGACGCCACCGGTGCCGGACTCGACGCGGCCCCGCCCGGAAGCCGGTCGGTCGCGGCCTTGCTCCTGTCCGGTGGCACCACCGGACTGCCGAAGCTGATCGCCCGCACCCACGACGACTACGCGTTCAACGCCAGGCGTACCGCCGAGGTCTGCGGGTTCGGCCGGGACACGGTGTACCTGGCGCTGCTGCCGCTGAGCCACAACTTCCCGCTCGGCAGTCCCGGGGTGCTCGGCACGCTCCTCACCGGCGGCCGGGTGGTGATCGGCAGGTCGCCCTCACCCGCGAAGGCGTTCCCGCTCATCGAACGCGAACGCGTCACCGTCACCTCGCTCGTCACCGCGATCGCCCACCGCTGGCTGGAGTTCCGCCGCGCCGACCGGCGCCACGACCTCGGCTCGCTGGAACTCCTCCAGGTCGGCGGCTCGAAACTCGCCGACGACGTGGCCGTCGAAATCGGGCCCGTGCTGGGCTGCACCCTGCAGCAGGCGTACGGCATGACCGAGGGGCTGATCAACTACACCCGCCCCGGCGACCCGGACGAGGTCGTCTGCCACACCCAGGGCAGGCCGATCTGCGAAGACGACGAGATCTCGGTGGTCGACGACGACGGAAACCCGGTGCCGGACGGTGAACCGGGCCACCTGCTCACCCGAGGGCCCTACACCCCTCGCGGTTACTACCGGGCCGAGGAGTACAACCGGCAGGCGTTCGACGGCGACGGCTGGTTCCGCACCGGCGACATCGTCCGGCTGCTGAGGGGGAATTTCGTCGTCGAGGGCCGGGCGAAGGATCTGATCAACCGCGGCGGGGAGAAGATCTCCGCGGAGGAGATCGAGGGGTTCGCCTACCAGCTCGGCGCGGTCCGGCTGGCGGCGGCGATCGCGGTGCCGGATCCCGAACTGGGCGAACGGGTCTGCCTCTATGTGACCGTTCGCGACGACGCACCCGAAGTCGGGCTGGCGGATTTCTTCGAAGTCCTGGAACACGCCGGCGTCGCCAGGTTCAAATTCCCCGAGCATCTTATCGTGGTCGACGCCCTGCCCACCACCGCGATCGGGAAGATCGACAAGAAGGCACTGGTGGCCGACTTCGTCACGAGAGGGGACGGCGCGACCGCCGAGGCGGCTTGACCTCGGGCTCGACGCACGCCGAATATGCTGGCCGCGTGTACTCCCCACTCCCTGAGCTGAACGCCCTGAAGGGCCTCTACGACTCGACCGGTCGCTTCATCGCCGACGGCTTCGAGCTGTACGACTACGACGACAAGGAACACTTCCCCCAGGAACTGAGCGACCCGGAGTTCCTTTCGCGGCTGGTCCCCTTCGCCCAGGCGAACGGGAGCGGCTCGATCTACGCGATCTGGCGAGCCGCGGAGGAGACGGACCTCGCCCTGTCGCCTGTCGTGGTCTTCGGCGACGAGGGCGGTGAACATGTCGTCGCCCGCGACTTCCGGGATTTCCTGCGGCTGCTGGGCCACGACGTCGAGATCACCGTCGACCACGACTCCGCCTACTACTTCCGGGAGGACGACGACGAGCACAGCGACTCGCACGAGGAGTTCGTCGCCTGGCTCCAGGAACGCGGCCTGGCACCGGCCGAGGACCCGGACGCCGTGGTGGCCGCTGCCCAGCAGGTCCACGGGGACCGGTTCCGGGCATGGATCACCCCGTTCCACGAACGAATCGGCTGGGTTTGACCGGGAGACCTCCGTATTCCGGCACGTACCTGTCGATCCACAATGGACAGTGCGGGTCCGGTCCGTGCATGCTTCCGGTCCTGACGATTTCCCGTGCTGAATTCCTCCCTGACGGGCCGGTGCCCTCGGCATCGAACCGACGAGATCGGAGACGACCGGCATGACTCGTGCTGGACCGTCGCCTTGGTGAGCACGGCACCCGCGAGCACGACGCCGTCGGTCGACCTCTCGTCGCTTCCCCTGAAGCTCTACGAATCCGGCACGCCCATCCATCCCTCGTCACGGATCGGTGGCTGACCCGACGCCTGCCAGTGTCCACTGTGGACTGACCGGTTGGCGAGTGCGGTGTTGCGAAAGCCACTTTCGCAACGTTGAAGGTTGCGAAAGTGGCTTTCGCAACTCGCGCGGGCAGGTCGACGTCCTCGTGTCCAGGCGCGGCCGATGCCGCGCCTCCGGACATTGACCCAGGATTTACGAGACCCTCACTGGTCACCGTCGCTGACGCTGGATCAGATCGGCCACGGCGGCCGGACGGCTCAGGTAGGGCGAATGGCCGGTGTCCCACGTTTCCGTACGAGAGCAGCGGGCGGCGAAACGGTCCGGGAGGGGCGTCGCGATGGTCCGGTCCCGCTGCCCGCGAAGGTAGATCGACGGGGTGTCCCGCCAGCTCACGCGAGTAGGTGTGGCGCCGAAGATCGAAGGAGGTTCCGGACGCAGCAACTCCACCGCACGCGTGGCCGCCGGTTCGTCGACGTCGCCGTAGAGCTTCGTCCGGGCGTCGTCCGGGTCCAGCCGAAGCCGCCCGTCCGCGTCAGGCAGGGCGAGCAGCCCCTCACCGGGCTCGCCGGGAGTCTCCGCGAGCAGCGTGGCCGGGGATTCGTCGACGTCGAGAATCCAGCTGGCGAGGAAGACCAGCCCGGCGGCACCCCGTACCGTCCCGGCGGTGACACCCCCGAACGAATGTCCCACCACCACCGGCGGCTCCGACGAACCCGAGACGATGTCCTCGACCTTCGCGGTGCTTTCGGCGAGCGGCAGTTCGCAGAGGTCGGGCACCTCCACGGACAGATCCCGGGCACGCAGCAAATCGGCGAGTCCGGCGTAGTGAGCGGGCTGGTGCCAGGCTCCGTGAAGAATGATCACATCGGTCACTCACGCACGTTACCGCGCACAGCGGAACGAAATATCGCTGTCGCTATGGTGGGGCAGGTCACTCGGGCACCGGGGGAAGGACGTCATCTTGGCCGGAAGGCGGACCGCTCTCATCGTCGCCACGGACAGCCATACCGATCACACCTTCCAGCGGTTGCGCACACCGGCTCAGGACGCCGCTTCGCTGGCCGAGGCCCTCGCCGAAACGTCGGAGTACCGCTACGAGGTGACGATCCTGCACAACGCCCCGGCCGCGCAGGTCACCAAAGCGATCGAGAGCCTGCTGCTCGGATCGCGGCGAGACGATGTCTTCCTGCTCTATTTCTCGGGCCACGGCATCAGGGACGACGCGGGCAATCTCTATCTCGCCACGATCGACTCCGAACATCTGCTGCCCGGTTCCACCATGGTGGCCGCCCAGTTCATCCGCTCGCAGCTGGATCACAGCCGGTGTGGTCGCAAAATCGTCCTGCTGGACTGCTGTTTCGGCGGCGCGTTCCCCCGGGGCCAGCTGCCGCGGGGCAAGCACCGCGTCGAGGTACTGGATCAGCTGACCGGGCAAGGATGCGCCATCCTCACCGCGTCCACCGCGCTGGAGTTCGCCTACGAACCCGACGGCGCCACCGGCCCATCGGGTGATCCGGCTCGCTCCTATTTCACCTCGGCGCTGGTCGACGGGCTGCGGACCGGCGCCGCCGATCTGGACGGGGACGGCTGGATCGACTCCGACGAGCTTCACCGGTACGTCGCCGACGAGCTGCGGACCACCAATCCTCGTCAGAACCCCAGCTACGACTGCAAGTTCAGCGGCCGCCTGGTGGTGGCACCGAATCCACGCGGACCGCGACTGGGATTCGGGCTTCCCGACGAGATCGTCCAGCCTCTGCGGAGCCCGCTTTCCGGGATCCGCCTGGCCGCGACGCACTACCTGCTGGACTTGGCCGCCGAAAACAACGCGGCGCTCTCGCACCACGCGCGGGCGACGTTGGATCAGCTGGCCCTGGACACGAATCCGGAGGTGCGGGCGACCGCGAGGACCCCTCCAGGCGCCTCGTCCGCTCGTCGCCGGTTCTTCCGGACGTCCGGTCCGTCCAGCCAAACGCACGCGGAAGCTGTCGAGGTCGCCACTCGGCGGGCTGATCGGCTCGAATTCCTGGCCGGTTTCCTGGTGAACCTCACCCGGCGCAGTCAAGCGCTCGTGACCCGGCAGTTGCACCTGCTCGACTCGCTCGAAGCGGACGAACAGGATCCGGGCCGGCTGGTCAAGTTGTTCGAACTCGACCACCTGGCGACCCGGGCACGGCGCAATCTCGAGAACATGCTGGTCCTGTCCGGCGCCGATCTGCACCAGGAGTACCGGCGCAGCGGTAATCCCGTACCGATTTCGGACGTCCTCGGTGCGGCCGTGGCGGAGATCGAGCAATACGGGCGTGTGGAGATCGGGACGATGCCACGGGCCCAGGTCCTCAGCCGCGGCGTCAACGACCTCGTGCACATGCTCGCGGAACTGTTGGACAACGCGACGGCCTTCTCCGCGCCGGAATCACGAGTCAGTGTCCGGGTCCGCGACACCCAAGGGGGTGAGTTGACCATCCAGATCGTCGATGACGGAATCGGGCTGGATCAGCAAGAACTCGATCGGCTCAACCAGCGGTTGGCTGTTCCCTCCGAGATCGACGAAAGCGCCACCCACCGGTTGGGCCTGTACGTCGTGGCGCAGCTGGCCCGTCGTCACAACGTACGGGTGCGCTTGCGGACCGCCGACGATTCCTACGGCGTCACGGCGCAGGTGATCCTCCCCGCCGATCTGGTGACCAGGCCGGACAGCGGTACGGCCCGTCCCGGCCCGGGTCGGTGAGGGACTCGGCCAATCCAGCTCCGGCCAGGACGGCTACGGACCACTTTCCCCGCACTTCTCTACGATGGACGACGTACGGGTCGCGTTCGCGAAGGGAGGTGGCGTGGTGACGGACGACCAGCTGATCGTCGAGTTCGCGCTGACCCGCCTGGACAATCCCGGCCTCGACCTCGAGGAAGTGGCCACGCTCACCGTCCGTCGGCTGGGCGAGGACCGGATGCTGGATTTCGCCGGGCGCACGCTCGCCAGCCGCGGCGAACTGCGCGGCGCGGCTTTCCCGGCCGCGGTCGAGCACGTCCTCCGGGTCGTCCTGACGTTGCGCGGTCCCGACGACTGAGCACCGGGCGTGGGTGCGCCCCGGGTGTTGCGAAAGCCACTTTCGCAACGTTGAAGGTTGCGAAAGTGGCTTTCGCAACACCCGGTGGCCGGTCAGGCAGGACGCCAAGAGCCTCACTGATCCGCGGTGACCAGATGCGGCTTGCCGGTGAGCGGGTGCGGGACGATCGCGCTGCGCACGCCGAACACCTCGGCGACCCGCTCCGGTGTCAGCACTTCCGGCGGCGTCCCGGCGGCGAGCACCCGGCCGGACCGGAGCAGGACCAGCCGGTCGCAGTAGGTCGTGGCGTGATCGAGGTCGTGCAGGGCGACCACGGTGGTCAAGCCGAGTTCCCGGACGAGGCCGAGCAAACCGAGCTGGGCCCCGATGTCCAGGTGGTTGGTCGGTTCGTCCAGCAGCAGGACCGGGGTCTTCTGCGCGAGTGCCCGCGCCACCAGTACCCGCT
Source organism: Amycolatopsis sp. cmx-4-19 (assembly GCA_049998115.1). GTDB lineage: Bacteria > Actinomycetota > Actinomycetes > Mycobacteriales > Pseudonocardiaceae > Amycolatopsis. The sequence goes on from JAEBEO010000006.1 coordinate 98,610, forward strand.
GCCGCTCGCCGCCGGAGAGCCGCGTGAAGACACGCCGCGCGGCCCACGCCATCCCCACCCGTTCCAGGGCGTCCCGCACGATGTCGCGGTCGTCGGCGTTGTCCCGCTCCAGGATGCCCTTGTGCGGCGTCCGTCCCATGAGGACGGTCTCCTCGACCGAGAAACCGTTGTCCAGATCATGGTCCTGGACGACGACGGCCGTACGCCGTCCCGCTTCACGGGCATTTCCGCGCCAGACGTCGGACTCTCCGATGTGGACTGATCCGCGCACCGGTTTCAGGGCCCGGTAGACACAACGCAGGAGGGTGCTCTTCCCGGACCCGTTGGGGCCGATGAGCCCGGTGACGGTCCCGGTCTCGACCTCGACACTCACGTCGCCGAGGATCGGGAGGTCGTCGATCAGCACGGACAGGTCGTCGATCTGGATCTTCACCGCAGCGTTCTCCTCCGGCCACGCAACAACATCAGGAAGAACGGCGCGCCGAGCGCGGCGGTGAAGATGCCGATCGGCATTTCGTTCGGTTTGTTCACCGTGCGGGTGGCCAGGTCGACCAGCACCAGGAACACCGCACCGCCCAGCAGGGAAACCGGGATCACCTTCCGGTGGTCCGGGCCGACGACCAATCGGACGGCGTGCGGGACCACCAGGCCGACGAACCCGATGCCCCCGGCGACGCTCACCACCGTCGCCGTCAGCAAGGAAGCCGCGACGAGCAGCAGGATCCGCAACCGGTTGACGTCGACGCCCAGCCCGGCGGCGGTGTCCTCGCCGGTCGCGAGCGCGTTCATCATCCGGCCCCGGCTCATCAGCCACAACCCGGTGACCGCGGTCGCGGCGGCCGGGATCGCCAGATCCGCCCAGGAGGCACCGGCGACCGAGCCGAGCAGCCAGAACATCACCCCACGCAGTTCCGAGGGCTCGACCAGCAACTGCAGCAGACCGGTACCCGCCATCCCGAGGTAGGCGACGGCGACCCCGGCGAGGACGAGACTCGTGCCGATCAGCCTGCCACCGCGTTGCGCCATCACGAACACCACCAGCAGGCTCAGTGACGAGCCCGCGAACGCGCCCCCGGCGACACCGATCCCGGCCGCGATCCCGGTCGTCATCACCACGACGGCACCCAGCGACGCGCCCGCCGTCACGCCGAACGTGTACGGGTCGGCGAGCGGGTTCCGGACCAGCGTCTGCAGGCACAGACCGGCCAGGCTCAGCCCGGCACCCGCCACCGCCGCGAGCAGCACCCGCGGCGTCCGGAACGTCCACACGATCTGATCGGTCAGCGGGTCGAGACCGTCGGTGTCGCCGGTCAGGTGCGCCCACACCACGGCCACGACCCGCGCGATGGGGACGTCGACCGTGCCGACGCCGACGGAGAACGCCACGGCCAGTGCGAGCGCGAAAGCCAGCCCGATCAGCAGCAGAAGGAAACCCCTGCCCTGCACCGGATGCGGACGTCGCTGGTCAACGAGTCGCATCGGCGATCTTCCGGACGGCGATCGCGTTGATCGGGCCGAGGTAGAAACTGTCGGAGACGGTGGTGAACTTCTTGGTCTTCGACGCCTGCCAGTAGGGGAACTTGGCGAACAGCTCCTGCGCCATCGCCTCCGGTTTCTCCCCCGGCCGGAACAACCCGATCACCAGGACGTCCACCGGTGCCGCGGCGAGGGCTTCGGCGTTGATCTCGGCGAGTTGCGTGTTCGTCTTGCCCGCGAACGGGTTCACGCCACCGGCGCGGCCGACGATGTCGTCGTAGATCCCGCCGCCGAACACCGCGGGCAGGCCGTTGTTGTTCATCATCGACATCCCCGGGTAGACGACCAGGACGTGTTTGCGTTCCTTGCCCGCCACTGCCTGCTGGATAGCGGCGATGTCGGCGCGGGACTTGTTGACGTGGTCCGCGGCGCGCTGCTGGACGTCGAAGATCTCGCCGAGGCTCAGCAACAACTCGAACGACGACTCGATCGACTGTTTCCCGTACCGCTCCTTGTCCTCCGGCCGGGCACCGGTGTCGCCGTTCGCGCAGTTGGACGGCGTGACGAAGCTCTTGATCCCCGCCGCGTCGAGCTGGTCGCGGGTGACCGAGCCGACCTTGTCGTCGAAACCGCCCGCCCAGGTGGAGATCACCAGATCCGGTTCGAGGGCCAGTACCTGTTCGCGCGGGACCTCGAAGTTCTCGTTCAGCTTCAGGTTCGCCGTCGGGATCGCCTTGACCTTGTCCACGAGGGACGGATCGTCCGAAACACCGTACGACTGGCTGTTGGCCAGGATGTGGTCCTGGATCCCCAGCATCACGAAGCTTTCCACCTCGGCCACCGAGGTGCCGTTGAGCAGCACCACGCGTTTCGGCGGCGCGTCGAAGGTGACCTTTCGCCCGCAGTTGTCGATGGTCAGCGGATACACGGTCGGCTTCGCCACGGCGGGTGGCGGAGGGACCGTCTCGGAACGGGAAGCCGTACTCGCGGAATTCCCGATACCGCAAGCGGTGACCGCCGCGAGGAGCACGCCCGTCAGGAGGACGTGCCCGGCGCGGCGGGCACCGTGGAAGGGAGACATGCCCCAAAAGTCGGACGGGCAGCGGAAAAAGTTCCCGCCCGGACGATCAGGCCTTGGAAGTCGCCGTGGTGATTTCGGCCAGATGGCGCAACGAGTTGCCGAGATGTTCGGGACCGAACGGCGGGAAGGTCAGGTATTCCCGGATGGACGACGGCACCGCCGACCAATCGTAGGTGAGTGTGACCTCGGTCTCGTCAGGCCCGGCGGATGCCAGGTCGTACCGCCAGAACCAGCCGCCGAACTCCGGTTTCCCGCCGTCCTTCTCCTGCCCCGTCAGCCAGCCGATGATCCGGGGCGCCTCGATCACGTGCACCTTGTTGACCACCCGGTACTCGCCGACCGGACGGCTCGCGTGGTACATGTCCATCCGGAAGAGCTGTCCCGTCTCGGTCAGCGGTGCCCGGTCGACAGGTTCCCGCACCCAGCCGGTGCCGTCGATCGCGGCATGCGTCCCCGGATCCGCCAGCACCGCGAACACCCTCGCGATGGGTGCTGCGACGGTCGAGGTGGTGATGAGGTTCTCCTGGTCGGACATCGTGGTCTCCCGATGAGTGGCGGCCGGCCCGTTGCCGGCCTCTCACCTTGCCTACGAACGGGCCGGGCGCGAACCGACACTCACCCGGAAAATTGTCCGCGCCGCCTGCCGGTCAGCCGGAGGGTTGCCAAGCAGGCGGGCTTCGTGCCCGTGGAGGCAAGACGGGAAGGACCTTCGGGCAGCTTCGCGCCATGGCGGCTCACCGAAGCAACCCCATTCCGGTTATGACGTCTTCTGGACAAAGCTTCGCGTCCAGGCCGCCCTCATGGCGCAGCGGGCGGGCTTGCTGGGCACCGGCGAAGGCTCGTCGTGAACCGGGTGCGCCCGCTGCTCGTCGACGCCGCGTTGATCGCCGTCGCCGCGATCGACGCCGGGCTGGGCAAGGCCAACCCGCTGATGTTCGCCGCCGCGCTGGTGGCACTGGGCATCCTGCCGCTGCGTCGCCGGTGGCCGATCCTCGTCTTCGTCGTCACGCTGCCCGCACTCGCGATCTCGGGCTCGGTCATCGCGACGCTCATCGCGCTCTACGCCGTGGCGCTGGCCCGCTCCAACCGGAACCTGCTCATCGGCTGTGGTCTGGCCGCCGTCGCCTGTTACCTGTTCCCAGGCCTCGATCTCGAGTTCGGCGACACCGACCTGGTCATCGACGCCGTCTACGCGCTCATCACGCCCGCCGCGCCGATCTTCCTGGGCAGGCTGGTGCAGACCCAGCGCGAGCTCACGCTGCGGCTGGCGGAGATCCGGGAGGCTCGCGAACACGAACGGGTGCCGGACGCCCAGGCGATCCTCGCCAAGGAACGCACCCAGCTGGCCCGGGAAATGCACGACGTCGTGTCAACCGTGGCGTGGCGAGCCCAGCGGCGGCGGTAGCGGGCGCGCCTTGACCGCTTCGCGACCGGGGGTCGTGAGTGGTAAAGAGCGTTCTAACGCTCGTTACCACTCACGACCCCGGTCGCGAAGTGTCCAGTCACCGCGCGGCGGCGAAACGCCGTCCGAGCAGAACCGCGGTCGCGGCGAAACCGAGGCACAGACCGGCCCAGACACCCCAGCCGCCCCACTCGAACAGGTGAGCGCACAGGACCATGGCCGGTACGCCGACGAGCCAGTACCCGACAAGGGTGCAGCGGAGGCCGGACGCGGTGTCGCCGAGTCCGCGCAGCAGGCCGACGAGGATGTTCTGGGTTCCCTTGCTGTACTGCTGCGCGATGGCGAACACCAGCAGCACCGAGGCGGTGGCGAGCACCGCCGTGTCGGTTTCGCCGTGCAGGAACGGCCACAGCAGGATCTGGGGCACCATCAGGTATCCCAGGCTCACCACCGCCATGAAGGCCCACGACAGCGTGAACGCTTGGCGGGCGATCACCGGAGGCCGCCGCCGCTCGCCACGGGCGACCGAGCGGCTGACCAGGATGGACGATCCCTGGGAAAGCCCGATGTTGACCTGGTAGACGATGTAGGCGAGCTGGTTGGCGACATTCGACGCGGCGAGCATCGCGGGGCCGAAGGCACCCATCAGCACCGTCGCGATCGAGGTGATCGCGGCTTCCGATCCGTAGGTGAAGCAGATCGGCGTCCCGTGGCGCACGATCCGGCGGACGACCGCCGGATCCGCGCGCCAGACCGCCAGGGACACCATCGGGCGCAGGAGCGGATCCCGGCGGACGGCCGAGGCGAACACGGCGAGGGTGAAGAACTGGACCAGTGTCGTCGCCAGGCCGATCCCGGTGACGCCCAGTCCGGGCAGGCCCGCCCAGCCGTAGACGAAGGCGGCGTCGAGGGCGGCGTTGACCGCGATCGACACACAGGTCACCGCGAGCAGGGATCCCGGACGCCGCAGCCCGACGGCGAACTGGCGCAAGACGTTGAGCCACACCATCGGGAACAGTCCGCCCGCCAGCGCGAACATCATCGCCCTGGCGAGCGACACGATCTCCGGCTTCTGGCCGAGCAGGGGCAGCGCCGACGCGAGTCCACAGAGGACCGCCGCGCCGACGGCAGCGGTCAGCGTCGCGACGAGCAGCGCCGACCGCAGCAGGGAGCGGATCTCCGCCCTGGCCCGATCGTCGAGTCCGGCGGTGCCGGTGCGGAGTTCCCCCGCACCGGCCGCCGTCGCCACGAGGTTCCCGACACCGGTGACCATGCCGACGCACATGGTGCGGATCTGGTTGTACAGCAGGATCGCCAGTCCGCCCGCCGCCACCGCCGTCACGCCCAGCAGCCCCAGCATGGCCAGGTCGACACTGGTGAGCGCGACCTGCGCCAGCTGGATGCCCGCGATCGGCGCCGCGAGCGCGACGAGTGTCCGGTAGCCGCCCGCGGCGGGCGGCGCCTTCACCGCCGTGCTCACGCGCTCACCGCCATCGGTACCGGTGCGCGCGTGGCCGCCCGCACGGAAACGGCGTAGGTGGTGAACCACCGCTCCACCCGCCGGTGGGCGAGTTCGTCCAGGACTCCGCGCGCACGCAGCCATTCGTCGTCGTACACCGAGTCGAGGTACTTCTCCCCCGCGTCGTTGCACAGCACGACGACGGTGCTTCCGGCCGGGTACGCGTAGAGCCGTCGCAGCGCGACGTGGATCGCGCCGCCGGTGGTCCCGCCGACCAGCACGCCGACGCGGCGCGCGACGACGCGGGCGCCGGCGAAGGCGTCGCTGTCGGACACGCGGTGGGCCTCGCCGATCACCGACCGGTCCACGTTGTCCCCCACCGGGAACCCGGCCGGGCTGCCCGCGCCGGTCTGGTGGTAGATCCCCGGCGCGCCCCCGAAGATGATCGAGCCCACCGGCTCGACGGCGACCGCGTGGGTGCCCGCGCCCGCCGCGCGCAACGCCCTGGCCGTCCCGCACAGCGAACCGCCGGTGCCGATCGCCGCGACCAGCACGTCGACGGAGCCGATCTGCCGCACCAGTTCCTCGGCCAGCCCGGTGTACCCGTTGCCGTTGCCGGGATGGTTGTGCTGGTCCGGATGGTAGGCACCGGTTTCGGCGGCGATCCGGGCGGCGACCCGCCGCCGGTGTACCGAGCTGACCCCACCGTCCGGCGGGCAGTCGACGAACACCAGGTCCGCGCCCAGCGCTTTCAGCATTCGCAGCTTCTCGCGGGCGGCGTGGTGGTCGACGACGGCGGTGAACCGGTAGCCGCGTTCCAGCGCCACCAGCGCGAGCCCGTTCCCGGTGTTGCCGGAAGTGGGCTCGACGATCCGCCCGCCGGGCAGCAGCCTGCCGTCGAGTTCGGCGTCGTCGATCATCTGCCGCGCCATGCGCACCTTGCAGGAGCCGGTCGGGTTGAGGTGGTCGAGTTTGAGCAGCAGGCGCGTCCCGGTACCGGTGCGCGCGAGCTCCAGCAGTGGCGTTCCGCCGATCAGGTCGGACGCGCGCTGGACGATGGTCATCGGATCTCCTGGATCGGGTGATCGGTGTCGACATGCCAGCGGTCGCCGTCGAGGACGACCTTGGGCGGCAAGGGAAGCTGGTGGAAGCCGCTCTCGTTCTTGTCCATCTGGTAGCCGGCCGTGTTGGGGTACACGAGCAGGTCGCCGGTCCGCGGCCGCGCGGGCAGCCCCACCCTGCGCCAGGTCAGCACGTCGTACTCCATACAGCTGGATCCCGCGACGATGGTGCGCACCGGCCGGTCCCGCGGATCCGGGCCGTCCGGCCGCACCAGGACCGGGTCGGGCAGGAACTCGCTCCCCTTCCACTGTTCGGACAGGCTCATGGACAGGCCCGCGACCGTGGTGATCAGGTGCTCTTCGGCCGGTTTGCAGCCCAGCACCGGGAACACCGAGAACCCGGCGCCGTCGACGAGCGCCCGGCCCGGTTCGAGCAGCAGCTCGATCCCGGACGCGCGCAGGAGGGCCGCGAGCGGCTTCCCGTCGATCTCGTGCCGCAGGATGGCGGTGACCATCGCCGCCCCGGTCGGAGCCTGGTGGTACGGATAGGTCCGCGCCGGATTCCGGCGGGCGTGGAACCAGCCGTCGTTCCTGCCCGTCTCGAATCGCTCCCAGGCCTCGGCGTCCACATAGGACACCGCGATCCCGCCGCCGGCGCTGATCTTCGACGCGGGATGCCCGAGTGCGCGGGCATCGCGGCAGAGGTCGATCAGGTACGCGGCGAGTTCCGCCCTCGGCGCGGGATCGTAGCCGTCCAGATGGAACGAGAACCCCCGCAGGACGACCGGGTCCGCGCACTGCCGCACGGCCGCCGCCAGCGCGTCGGGGGCGAACCCGAACCGGCTTCCCGGCGCCGACGGCGGACGCACCCGAAGCAGCACCTGGGCGGTCTCGCCGATCTCCGCGGCCAGGCGTGCGACGCGTTCCAGTTCGTCGGCCGCGTCCACCGCGATGAGACAGCGGTGCCGCAGGGCGAGCCAGAGCAGGCCGTCGGGTTTGGCGGCGCCGGTCACCCCGATCGACTCCCCGCGCAGGCCGTTGCCGAGGGCGTGCACCAGTTCGGGCACGCTCGCGACGTCGACCCCGGTGCCGGGACGGGTACATTCCCGCAGCCACGCGGCGGCCTTGTTGGCCTTCTTCCCGTAGTAGACGGTGCCAGGCACCCGCTCGGCGGCGAGCGCCGCGACCATTCCTCCGAGGTTTTCGGCGAAGGACACCGGATGGATGACGTGGAACGGGCCGCCGCCGACACCGCGGGCGATCTCCCACAGGAGTTCCGAGTCGCGCAACCGGTGCGCCCAGGGGCGTTCGAGCGCGGGCAGGGGCGGGGACAGGGTGTCGATCAGGTCCACAGCGCCACCTCGCGGCCGCGGCCCGCCGCGATGGCGCGGGCGGTCAGGGCGTGCGCCACCGGGATGTCGGTGATGATCATGCCGCTGCTGAAGGCGAACACCCGGTCGTCGTCGGCGCGACGGCCCGGCGCGCGGCCGGCGAGGATCTCGGGCAGTTCGGCGTCGATGCGGAACACGCCGTCCTGGCCTGCCATCCGCCGCCCGGTGACCTCGACCTGCGCACCGCTGGTGGCGACGGTGTAGTCGGCCTCGGCGAGCGTGCCTTCCTGGACCCCTTTGCTGGCGACGGAGATCAGCAGCCCACCCGGCGGGAGCCAGCCGAGACGGATCTTCGGATGCGCCGCGCGACCCGAGGCGGCGACCACGATGTCGGACTCGCGCGCCGCGGCCTCGACGTCGTCGACGAGTTCGACCTCACGGTCCGGGAACTGGTCCTTCAGCGCGGCGACGCTGTCACGGAGGCCGTCGGGGTGCGTGCCGGACAGCCGCAGGCGTTCGAGCCCCGGCAACACGGTGAGCAGGTACGGCAGGGTCCGGATCCCCTGTGCCCCGGTACCGACCATGAGCGCGGTCCGCGCGTCCGGCCGGGCACAGGACCGCGCGATCAGCGCGGTGCTGGCGGGGGTGCGGGTGGCGCCGACGCGGTGGCAGTCCATGAGCGCGAACGGCAGTCCGGTGGTGTCGTCGTAGAGGGTGATCGTCGTGTAGTACTTCTCGGCCGACGTGCTGCCCTGCCGGTAGCTCGTCTTGAACGCGGCCTGTTCGAGCGAGCCGTCGTAGCCGAGCATCGAGTACGCGACGGCGTCCCGCGTGGGATCCGGCATCGGCACCATCAGCTTCGCCGGGTTGCGGGACGCTCCGGCCGCGTAGGCGAGGTAGCCGTCTTCGACCATGGTGATCGCCTCATGCGGAGCCAGTTCGAGATCCCGCAGATCCGTGCGCGTGAGGATGTGCAGTGTGGGGTTCATGAACGGACGGCCTTTCTTGTGGACAGGGTGGTGGACGGTGCGACACGCGCGTCCCGGATTTCGAGAACGCGATCGGAGCAGGCACCGACCAAGGGCAGGTCATGGCTGATGAGGAGCACGCCGAGGCCGTCGTCCGCGGCCCGGCGCACGGTGGTGACGACGGCCGCGGTCGTCGCCGGATCGAGGGCGGCGGTCATTTCGTCGCACAGCAGGTATCCCGGTGCACCGGCGAACGCGCGGGCGATCGCCGCCCGTTGCAGTTGGCCGTCCGACACCTGGCGCGGCAACCGGTCGAGCAGCCCGATCGGGAGGTCCGCCTTGGCACACAAGCGTTCCCAGTCGACGCCGGAGTCCGTCGCGCAGATCTCGATGGACCGGCGCAGGGTCAGCCGGGGGTCGACGGACCGGCGCGGCGACTGGAAGAGCATCGCCACCCGGCCGTCGACGCGCACCTCGCCTTCGAGCGGCCGGTTCAGCCCGGCGAGGACCCGGGCCAGCGACGTCTTGCCGCAGCCCGACGGCCCCACCAGGCCGACGATCTCGCCCGGGCCGACATCCAGGTCGACGTCGGAGAGCACCGGGATCCGGCCGTGACCGACCGCGACGGAGCGGGCGGAAAGCATGGTCAGCTCCCGTATCGGTAGTCGGCGGACAGGTTGACGAGGTCGGGTGTGGGATGTGGCAAGGGATGCAGCCCGTTCTCGGGAAGCGCGGCCAGCAGGTCGCGGGTGTAGGCGTGTCTCGGCGCCGCGAGGACCTCGGCGGCGGGACCGGTCTCGACGATGCGCGAAGCGAACATCACCGACAGGTCCGCGTCGCCCGGCAACGCGTCGATGTCGTGGGTGGCCACGAGGACGACGCGTTCGCCGCCCAGGCCGGTGAGCAGGGCGACGACGTCCCGTGAACGCTCGCGGTCGAGCGCGGACGTCGGTTCGTCCGCGACCACCACCGGCGGATCCCCCGCGAGCGCGGCGGCGATGGCCGCCCGCTGCACCATGCCGCCCGAGAGTTCGTGCGGGTACTTCTTCAGCGCGCCGGCTTCGAGGCCCGCGAGTTCGAGCAGCTCTTCCGGTCCGCGTTCACCGCGAAGGTGGCGCACCGTTTCCGCGAGCTGCCCGCCCAGCCGTCGAACGGGCGTGAAGCAGGTCATCGCGGATTGCGGCACCACACCGACGACGCTCCCCCTGCGCGGTTCCGCGTACCCGTCGACCACTATCTTGCCGGTCAGCCTCGCGGTACCGGGCAGAAGTCCGGTCACGGCGGCGCACAACGTGGACTTCCCCGAACCCGAGCCACCGATCACGAAATGCGGCCTGCCGGGGACGGCGACGAGATCGACGCCGGTGAGGGCGTGGACTTCACGGCCGGGTCCGACGGGGATCCGCACGCCGACGTCTTCGAGCGACAGTGTCACGCGGTCGCCTCCGGACGGCGGGTCAGCGACCGGCCCAGCGCCGAAAGCGCCAGGGTGACGGCGACGATCGCGCCCGCCGGGAACACCAGCCGCCACCAGTGCCCGAGCAGCAACGCCTCCCCGGACTCGGCGAGCAACGTGCCCAGCGAGGCCTGGTGCGGTGGCAATCCGACGCCGAGGAAGGACAGTGTCGACTCGTGCCACACCGCGTGGGCGACGAGGAGTACCGCCGCCACCCCGGCCTGGCCCGCCGCGACGGACAGGAAATGGATCCGCGCGATCCGCGCCCCCGGAAGTCCCCTGAGCCGCGCCACCTCGACGTACTCGGCGTGGCGCAGGGAAAGCAGTTCGGCGCGGACGACACGGGCGGTCGCCGTCCAGTGCGTGAGCACGAGCGACACGACGACGGCGACGAGCGAGCCCCGGAACAGCGTGACGATCAGCAGCGACAGCAGGAGACTGGGGATGGCCGTCATCGCGTCGGCCACGCGCATCCCGACGCGGTCCCACCAGCCGCCGAACGCCCCGGCCGCGATACCGACCAGGAGCCCGACGAGCGTGGACAGCAGGGCGGTGGCCAGCGAGATGCCCAGCGATACCCGCATTCCCATCGCGACCAGGGTGAACAGGTCGCGTCCCGAGGTGTCGGTGCCGAACCAACTCCCCACACCGGGTCCCTGGTCGGCCGCCGCGAAATCCGTGATGGCCTCGTCGATCGGGTGCACGAGCGGGGTGACGATCGCGTAGGCGGCCAGAACCGCCACGGCCGCACCCGCCCACCGAGTGGCGCGGTCGCGGTCAGCCATCGGCTTCGATCCTCGGGTCGACGGCGATCGCGGCGGCGTCCGCGGCGAGGTTGCCCGCCACGACCAGCCCCACGGTGAGCACGGTGACGATCGCCAGCAGCGGGAAGTCCAGTGCCCGGGCGGAATCCACGGTCGCGTCGCCGAGGCCCGGCCACGCGAACACGGTCTCCACCACGGTCGCCCCGACGAGCAGTTCCGGCAGCCTCCCGCCGATGAGGGCGAAGAAGGGCGCCGAGGCCATCGGCAGCACGTGTCCACTGTGGACGACCCACTTCGGGAGACCGCGGGCGTGGGCGCCCCGGACGGCGTCACTGCCCAGGGCTCCGGTAATGGCTTCCCGCAACCCCAGCGCCAGCCACGGTACCTGCGAAACACCGAGGACCAGCGCGGGCAGGACGAGGTGACGCGCGGCCGACGCCGCCGTGATCGGTTCGCCCGGATCCGTGAGCCCCGAGGTGGGGAACAGGCGGAGCGTGACGGCGAACAGCAGGACGGCGCCCAAGGCGACGATGAACGGCGGAACGGCCTGGAGCACCACGGCGATCGCGCTGATCACCCGGTCGGCGAGGCCACCGGCACGCAGTCCCGCCGTGACGCCGAGAGCGCACGCCGCCACCACCGCCACCACCGCACCGGCGAAGCCCAGCAACGCCGTCCAGCCCAGCCGTTCGGCGAGGACCCGCGCGACCGGCTCGTGGTACGCCCGCGAGTACCCGAAGTCGCCGGTCACCGCACCGGAAATCCAGTGCCACCAAGCCGAGATCCAGTTCTGGTCGAATCCCAGCGTATGCCGGAGCACTTCGCGCTCGGCCTCGGTGTAGCCCTCGCCCGCCCCGCCGAGGTAGGCGTCCAGCGGGTCGAACGGACTCGCCGCGGCCAGCGCGAAAGCGGCCAGCGAAACGAGGAGGACCAACGGGACGCCGAACAGCAGGCGGCGTACGGCGAGACGACCGATCCGGGCGCGGCGCGACCGCGTCACTTCCGCGTCCAGCGCGCCAGGGAGTACCACGGACCCCAGGCGACACCGTGACTGTGCGGTTCGAGCGCAGTGGCCCCGAACTGCCAACCGTTGTCGCGCAGCACGTATACGTGGTGCTCCGAGACGAGCGCGAGCATGCCGGGCGCGGCGTGGTAGGCGGTCTGGAAGTCCCGGTACAGCTTGGCACGCTTCGCCGGATCGCGTTCGACGCGTGCCGCCTCCAGCGCCTTGTCGACGTCGGGGTTCACGTAATCCGAGGCGTTGTCCCACTTCGACCCGGCACCCTTGGCCGCGTACCGGGAGTGGAACTTCGGGTACAACTGGGTGTCCACTGTGTACGGCTGACCGCCGCCGCCGAGCAGGAACGCGGTGCCCGCCAGGTATTGCGGCGTCATGGTCGACTTCTCCACCGCCACCGGCTTCATCTCGACACCGATCTTCTTGGCGTCGGAAACGGTGGCCATCGTGAGATCGCGGCGCAGGGTCTCCGTCGGGTAGTAGGCGACGTCGAACTGCGCGCGGCGGCCGTCCTTCACGCGCACACCGTCGGCACCGAGGCGCCACCCGGCGTCGTCCAACACCTTGCGTGCGCGATCCGCGTCGAATGTGAAGTCCTGCGCGGGCTCGTAGGCGTCGCCGAACAGCGGGGTGACCAGCGTGGAGACCGGGGTTCCCGCACCCTGCAGGATGTCACGCACCATCGCGCCGCGGTCGACGCCGAGGTTCAGCGCGAGCCGGACGGCCGCGTCACCGGCCACCGGATTGCCACTGGGAAGCGTGACGCCGAGCCAGTCGTTGGCCTTGCTGATCACCGTGCGGTAGCCGTCCTTCGAGACGGCGCGGGCCAGCGCCGGGGACAGCCGGGTGCCGTCGGCACTGCCCGCGAGCTGTGCCGCGCGGGCCTTTTCGTCGTCGGTCCGCCGCACCACGAGGGTTCTCACCTGCGGTTTGGCACCCCAGTACCCGTCGCGTGCGGTGAGGACGACCTGATCCGGCCGCAACTCGGTCAAGGCGTACGGTCCCGTGCCGACCGGGCGGTCCCCCAGCGCCAGCTTGTCCGCCGGCCCCGGCGTCACCAGGGATTCCGACGGTGCGATCGCGAGGAACAACCGGTGCGGCACATCGCCGTACGCACCGTTCAGCAGGAAATCGACGGTGTCCGGGCCGGCCACCCGCGCGATGCGCAGGAAGTCGAAGTTCGCGGCGATCGGCGAGGCGAACTTCGGATCGACGACGGCGTTGTACGTGGCGGCAACGTCTTCGGGCCCGAAGGGCGTCCCGTCCGAGAACGTGACGCCCTTCCGGATCCGTACCCGCCAGTGACCGAGGTCGCCGTCGACCGGCTCGGGCGCGCCCTCCGCGAGCACCGGTATCGCGTCCGGGATCCGGTCGTCCTGACCTTCCGCGACCCGGTACAGGCTCTCGTAGATCTTCGATTCGCCGTTGCCGCCGTGGCCGGTCAAGGGATTGAAGCGGCCGAGTTCTTCGGCGTCGATCACGACGAACCGGTCGGGAGCACCCCCTGACGCCCCCGATGCGCCACAGCCCACGAGAGCGGCTGCGGAGAGAGTGACGAGCGAAGTGGCTAGCAGGCGCGACGGCCGTCGAAAGAAAAGCACCGCCGCAGCTTAATGAAAACGATTGTCTTTTTCGTTAAACGTGGGCCTTGTCACCCTTCCGAGTGATGCTCGACGACCTCGGTGGCACCTCGCTTGCTGAACGCCGCCCACAGGTTGAACCCGATGATCGCCACGCAGCCCGCCACCCACAGCCACAGGAAGGCGGAGTTGCGCACGAACCCGGTGACGAGCACGACCACGAGCATCGCCGCCCCGAACAGCGCACCGAACACGGCCATCGGCTTGGAGGGTTTTACCTTGTATGAAGCCATCTCATGGACTCCTTGCGCACAAAGGACACGGGCGAGATCGTGATGCCCCCGGACCACGATGGGCAAACTCGCGCCTTTGCTCCCGGCGATGATGTTGGGCCGATCGCCGTATCGCCGCTGCGCCGAACGGCCTAGGTTCGCCTTTGCCCTACCTTCGCTACGAGAGCCACTGGCACGTTGACGGCGTTCCCCTCGTCACCCCGAGGCAGGCGCACCCGTGCCTCTACGGTGGTTTCGACTGGCACTCCTGCATGGAGATGTTCGGAGCACCGCTGCGGTTGCTGCGCCATCACGGCGATCTCGTCCCGGCCGCGGAGATCCGCCGAGTCCTCGTTGCCACACGCCAGCTACCCGATCCCCCGACGCCGCCCACGTCCAAGCCTCACTGCCGCAGGTCACCCGGCGGCGCGTACGCGGTCGAACACTTCTTGGCCTGCTACGCGCTCCTTCTGCTCAGCCGATAAACTTTCTGGGCTGGAAAGTTTTCAAATCTGGAAAGTTTACTACAGTCGACGGCATGAGGACGGATGACGGCGGGCTGCGCGAACGCAAGAAGCGGGAGACCCGGCTCGCGTTGAGCCAGGCCACCATCCGGCTCGCGCTGGAACGCGGGCTCGACGAGGTCTCGGTCGAGGAGATCGCCGCGGCGGCGAACGTCTCCGATCGCACCTTCCGTAATTATTTCGCCAGCAAGGCGGAGGCTGTCGTCGCCGCACATGTCGAGCGGGGACAGCGCATCGCCGAGGTACTGCGGGAACGCCCGGCGGGCGAACCGCTCTGGGACGCGCTCGTCCACTCGGTGGTCGTGCAGTTCGAGCCGCCGCCGGGCGCGGCCGCCCCGGCACCGGACTACGGGACGGCGCTACAGAAGCTCCTCGCCGAACCCGCCGTCCAGCACGAGGTGTTCCGCGCCCACGCCACGGCGCAGGACGACCTGACCGCCGCCATCGCCGACCGCGCGGGGACCGGGGTGGACGACCTCTATCCGCAGACCGTGGCCGCCGTGGTCAGCGCCGGACTCGGTACGGCGATGGCGAACTGGACGCGCGACCCGGCCCGTCCACTCGTCTCCCTGCTCCGTGAGGTCTTCGGCGGGATCCGCGCCGGGTTGCCCGAACCTCGCTGACTCCGCCGTGCTCGGGCTCGTCTGCACCTTGCTGCTGCTCGCGGTCCGCCCGATCAGGGAACTGCGCAGCGTTCAGTGACCCGGCCCGCCTCGCAAGGTGGTCGTGAGTGTTTTGGGTCGTTAGAACGACACTTGCCACTCACGACCCACCCGACCCGGCACCCACCCCCACCTCACTCCCCGCCCCTCACGAAAGGTCCCCCGTGCGACCGAAGAAGCTCACCTCACGACTCGGGCTGTGCCTGGCCGCGGTCTTGTTACTGCTCCCCGTCTCCCCCGCCTCCGGGACACCGGGGACCGAGGCAGTCCCGGCGCCGGACCGGCCGGTCCTGGAGGCGTTCTGGGGCGGCACACCGCCCGCGGATCAAGTGCCCTGGGAGATGCTGAACACCATCAGCTACTGGTTCGCCTCCCCGGCGGGTGGCCGGTGCAGCACGCCGGACGCCAAGCAGCGCGAGGACATCGAGAGCCTCGCGGCGGTGAAACGCGATCATCCCGACCTGACCGTGCTGATCTCCATCGGCGGCTGGGCCGCACCCGGATTCGGCGCCGGCGCCAAGACCGCGGAGTCCCGGCGCGCCTTCGTCGAGTCCTGTGTGGACAGATGGCTGAACGCCTTCCCCGCCGGACTGGTCGACGGCTTCGACGTCGACTGGGAGTTCCCGGTCTCCGGCGGACTGCCCAGCATCGGCAACTCGTCCGCCGACCGCGTGAACTTCACCTCGCTGCTCAAGGAATTCCGGGCACAGCTGCACCGCTACGCCCGCGAGCACGGCAGGCCCGCCCGCGCCATGAAGATCTCCGCGGACATCCCGGCGGGCCGTGTCCAGGACGACGGCACCGGCACCGGGGGTGCCCCCTACGACGCGGCGAACAGTTTCGATCTGCGCGAGGTCGGCAGGCTCGTCGACATCTTCAACCTGATGACCTACGACTTCTGCACCGGTTACTCGAAGTTCTCCTGTTTCAACGACCCGCTGGTCAAACGGTCCGGCGATCCCAACGACGAGTACAACAACAACGTCGGCGCGCTGAAGTACATGACCGAGCACGGTGTGCCGCGCGAGAAGATCGTCCTCGGTGTTCCCTTCTACGGCCGCGCTTTCACCGTCACGTCGACGGCGAACGACGGCCTGTACCAGCCCTACACGGCCATGCGGTTCCTCGACTACAAGGTCCTGATGGGCCCGGAGTGGGCCGGTGACGCCGGTTTCCGCAAGGGCTGGGACCCGATCGTGCGCTCGCCGTACCTCTGGAACCCGGAGAAGAAGATCTGGGTGAGCTACGAGAACCCGCGGTCGATCCAGGACCGCTCGCTGTTCGCGAAACGCCGACGGCTGGCGGGCATGATGATGTGGGAACTGGGCGCCGACGACCCGCAGCACAGCCTCCTCGCCGCGATGACCGGGCCCTGGCTCCGGTCCTGACGGCGCGGAGCTCACTCGCGCACGACAGCGATATCCGTGATCGTGTACGTGGTCTCCTTGCTTTCGGTGGGCGAGTCCACCAGCGTCTCCAGCCAGGGAAGGCGGATCGGGCCGAGTCTCCGCGCTCCGGTGACCAGGTCGAAGGTCGAGTACGACGGACTGCCCTGATAGTCGATCTGGGCGACGGTCGTCGGTGTCAGTTCGATGTTCGTCCGCAGATGCGAGGCGGGCAGACGCCAGTGGCGGGTGACTTTCGCGGACCCGTCGGCGGGGACGGAAAGAATGTCGCCGTCGACCGTGGACCAGTACAGCCGATCGTGGGCATAGGTCACCGTGCCCCGCGAGACCCGCCACGTGAAGCCCTTCATGTCGAGCTGCCTTTCCGTCCGTGCGCCGTCGGCGGTGGCGAAACGGACAAGGGTCATGCCGGGTTCCCCGACCTCGGACGCACGGGCCTCCGCGGAGGCGTAAAGGAGGAACAGTGCCGTTCCATCCGGTGAGCAGCGAAGGGTCCTCGTCGCCGGGCGCAGACCATTGGGGTAGTCCCAAGCGCTCCGCTCGGCCAATCCGCCGTCCGGGGACACCTCGTACAACACGCTGTCGTACGGCCGCTTGTCGTCCGGCGGTCCGTCGCGTTTCTCCGACACCACGAACAGCCTGTCGGCGCAATAACCGACAGCGAGCGCCATACCGGGCAACGTGCCGGAGACCGCGGCGTCATCCTTCCCCAGCGCGACGAACCGGCTGGAATAGCGGCCGTCGACGTTTCCGCTGTTGAAGAACACGGACGCCCGGCCGGTGGCGCGATCGATCGCGGCGGCCTGCACCATGTCCTCGTCGACGGCCGTGCTCGTCTTCGCCGACGCGGACAGCTTCGTGACCGAGTCCGACGAGGCGGTGACGACCGTCCGCTCCGCCGCGAGCACCTGGCTGTCGTAGATCGCGCCACCCTGCAGCCTGCCGAGCACCGCACCGTTCTCGTCGAAGGCGAACACCGTGGTCCGGTCCTCGCGCGACAGGATGGGCGGCTGGATCGGCCCCACCGAGACCACTCCCACGGTTTCCGGCGGCAGCGAGCCGAGGAGGACGTCGTTGCCGTCCGGTTGCCGGGGCGGGGAACAGGAAACCGCCATCGTGCAGCCGACCGCCAAAGCGACCGGCCGCACGACACGGGAGAACCTCGTCATGAAGGGCGTGCTCCGTGGGGTAACTAGGGATATTTCGTGACCCAGGTGGATTTTCGGATGTCTCGTGGATAGACACCCCAGCCGCCGTCACCGTCGAGATCGATCTCCTGGCCCCAGTCCGGCGCGTTGACCGATGCCCATTTGAACGACGCCCAGACCAGCGACGAGCAGTTGTAGCCGACGGTGTTCCCGCCGTCGCTGCCGTTGATGTCCTTGTTCGCGAGGAAGTTCTTGTTGTACGGGAAACCGACCCTGCTGCGCGCGAACTCCACCGCTTTCGACCGCACACCACTGGAGGTGTTGACCCACATCATCTGCGGGCTGCGCATCTTCCTGCCGCCGTCCGCGGTGTTGTCGACTTCCCGCACCCCCTTCTCTGGGTTGAGCGCTTCGACCGAGTGCGTGAGCGACACGAATATCCCGTTGTGGCCGTGCGCCACCCGCGCGGTCGCGGCTTCGGAGTAGAAGATGTCCCCCGGTCCTCGCGGGGTGGGGAGCAGCATTTCCTCACCAGGACTCGGGTCTCCCGCCGGGATCACCATCGAGCGCCGGGCCTCTTCCAGCGCGTCTTCGATGAAGTCGACCACCGTCGCGGCACCGGTCTGGGCGATGCGCTGTGCCGCGGCGAGTACCTCGTCCGGCGTCATGTACACACTCAGTTCGGCGAGTTCGCGGGTCTTGGGGCCCGCACCCGTGAGGGTGCCGTGCTGGAACCGCTGTTCGACGGTGACGCCGTCGTCCGGGCTCGTCTGGTCGGCGACCGGATAGCCGGCCGGACCACGCTCGTAGCCTTCCCGGGCCCACCTGTCGAGGATCGAGCCGGTGACGGGCCAGGCACCCGTGGTCGGCGACCAGTAGAGGACGCCGTTGCCCTTCTCGAACCGGTTCATCCGGCCCTGGCCGTCGGGCAGCGCGGTCTCGTCGGTGGCGGGATAGCCGAGCCACCCCTGCTCCCAGCCGGTTTCCCCCCATTTGTCGCGGATCGCGCCCGCCACGAAGTACGCCTCGTTGAGCCGCCAGTAGATGGTGCCGCCCTGGAAGTACTGCCTGCGTCCGATCGGTGCGACGGGGTCGGGATTGACGATCTCGTCACTGGTGGGATAACCGAGCCTGCCCGCCTCCCAGCCGTTGCGCTGCCACGCGGCGAAGAAGTGGTTCGCCACCGGATGCGCGCCACCGTCCGGGGACCAGTAGATCGGTCCGTTCTGGAACGTGGAACGCTTCCCGACGCCGTCGGGATTGCCCATTTCGTTGCTGGTGGGCCAGAGCAGGAAGCTGTTGGGCCCGCCGAGGGAGTTGTACTTGTCGCGGATCGCGCCGCACACCTCGAACGGCGCGGGCCAGTACACCTGGCATCCCGGCGCGGCGGACGCCGAACGCTCCGCGAGCGCCGCCTGCATACGTTCGGCCTTCTCGGCGTCCGCCTTGGTGAACCCGCCCGGGATCTCCGCCGGTGACGACGACTCCCGCGCGGCCGCCGCCGAAGCGGGTGCCGCGAGACCGATCAGTGCGGACGCGGCGATCACCGCGACCCGCCACAACGTGGTACTTCGACGACGAGGAGTTGCTTTCACACGGCCTCCTATCCAGGTGAGCAGAGCCGATCACGAACTCGAGTAGTCGCTCCAGCACATAGCCGCAACCATGGCAGTGACCGATGAAATCCGAATGAAACCGGCTGCCATCACCCGATCGGACGCCCGCGGCCAAGGCAATCGCGCTACGCTTCGCGCCATGCTTCCCCCGGGTATCGGCAATACTTATTGGTACGACCGAGAGCGCGGCAGCCTGTACATGGGCGATTTCGACCGCGTCGCCGAGGAAGACGGCTGGGCTTGGATGCGGGTCACCGGTCCGTGGATGCAATACCCCCGGGGCCAGTTCGCGAGCGACTCCCGATTCACTGCGGGATTCACCGGTTACGATTCCGCGCGCGACAGCCTTCAAGGCGGGCTGGCCGGTTATCCGGAAGGCGCCGCGACACTGCGGGCCAGCAAACTCGAAACCGGGCTCGTGTTGTGCTTCCCGATCGACGGACCGGACCTGGCGTTCGCGCTCTTCGCCGTTCGCCGCGGCGTCGCCCCGGATCGGGAAGGCCCCCAGCGCTTCACCGCATGGAGGTCGCGACTGCCCGCGAACGAGCGCTCCACCCTGATGAAATCGGGAAAACCGAAGATTTGGCCGCTCTAGCCCGCGGAATCGATTTCCTCCGCTTCACGCCTGGTGAGCACCAGGGGTCCGTTTTCCGTGACGGCCACCGTGTGCTCGGAATGGGCGGTACGCGAACCGTCCGCCGATCGGATGGTCCAGCCGTCGACGTCGTGGACGATCCGGTCGGTAGTGCGGGCGAACCAGGGTTCGAGCGCGAGGGTCAGCCCCGGTCGGAGCTTCAGGCCCCGGCCTGCCTGACCCTTGTTGGGAACATGGAGATCCTCGTGCATGGTGCGGCCGATGCCGTGCCCGCCGAACTCGGTGTTGACCGGGTAGCCGTAGTCCCGGGCCACCGCCCAGATCGCCGCCGAGATGTCACCCAGCCGGTTGCCGGGGCGCGCCCTCTCGATGGCCGCCTCCAAGGCTTCCTCGGTGGCGCGGACGATCCGCAGGTCCTCCTCGGCGGCGGTCCCGACGATGATCGTGCGTGCCGAGTCCGCCGCCCAGCCGTCGATGGTCACGGCGAAGTCCGCGGTGAGCACGTCCCCGTCGCGCAGGACGTAGTCGTGCGGCAGGCCGTGCAGGACGGCGTCGTTGACGGACAGGCAGATGACATTGCGGAACGGGCCCTTGCCGAAAGACGGCGAGTAGTCCCAGTAGCACGAGTCCGCCCCGCAGCGTTCGATCATGCCGCGTACGTGGTGTTCCAGGTCCATGAGGTTCACGCCCACGTCGGCCAGCCGGCCCACTTCGGAGAGCACCTCGGCGACGAAACGCCCCGTCACACGCATGCGGTCGATCTCGGCGGGCGCCTTCAGTTCGATCACGAAAACCTCACATCACCAGGTCGGTATAGTTATACCGGTACCCTAGCATTAGCCGGTATAACTATACCAGTCATCTGATCATGTCGAGCTCTTCCCCCGGCACCAGCGCGGCGAGCAGCGAAGCCTGTTCCCTGCGGTAGGCCTCGACGTTCGCCAGCTTGACGTCCTCGTAGCCGCGGACCAGGTCGGGCAGTTCGGCCAGCGCCAGGAGCCGGCCCCGGTCGGCTTCCCCGGTGCCGAAACCGGCGAGGATCACCTCCCGGTACTGGCCGACGAGCTCCCGCTCGACCTTCCTGACCTCGGCCTTGCCGAACAGGTCCCAGCGGGTGCCACGCAGCTTCCGCGCGGCACGCAGCGCGACGAACACCGGCCGGAACCCCGGGCCGAGGGCGATCTTGCGTTTCATGCCCATCGCGCGGAGGAAGGGCGGGTGCAGACGGTAGGCGTAGCGGCTGCCCTCACCGAACTCCGCCTCGATCCCGGCGAGCACGGCGGGATCGAGCGAAAGCCGCGCGACCTCGTACTCGTCCTTGTAAGCCATCAGTTTGTGCAGGTTGCGGGCCACCGCTTCGGTGACGACGGTCGTATCCCCTTCCAGGACGCGCACGCGCTCGACGAACTCCGCGTACTCCCGCGCGTAGCGGACATCCTGGTACTGAACGAGTTCCTGGACGCGGATGTCCAGCAGGCGCGCGAGTTCCGAACCCGGCTCGGCGTGGACCAGGGCGCGGGCACGGAGCGCGGCGGCCGACGGCGTGGGCGTCGCGGCGACGGCGGGAGGCGTGACCGCGTCGTGCAGGCCGTCGGGGTCGGCGACGAGCTGCCGTCCGCGCCGGAAGGCCTGGAGATTCCGTTCGACCGCGACCCCGTTGAGCTCGATCGCGCGTTCCAGGCTGGCCGCGTCCAGCAGGATCGCGCCGGTCTGGTGTGCCGCGCCCAGCTGGAGGATGTTGGCGAACTGGTCGTCGTCGAACAGGGTCTCCGCCAGGGCGCGGGCGTCGAGCGCCACGGTGCGCGCGGAGTTGTCCGAGATCGCGCCGCGGACGGCCGCGACGTCGGGGAAGGACACGGTGGTGTCGACGATCATCCGGCCGGTCGGCACCTCGGTCGTGGAGACCACGGCGGTGGTGCGGCCGGGGTCGGCCACCCCCAGATGCGTCGGATCGGCGCCGACCAGGACGTCGCAGGCCAGGTAGAGATCGCATTCGCCGGCCGCGAGTTTCGGGGCCTGCGCCGTCGGCTCGGCGGTGATCTTCAGATCCGAGACGACGGCGCCGCCCTTCTGCGCGAGCCCGGTCTGGTCCAGTGTCCGGACCTGCTTGCCTTCGAGCACGGCCGCGGTGGCGAGGATCTGCGCGACAGTGACCACACCGGTGCCGCCGACGCCGGTGATCCGCACGGTGAAGTCGGTCCCGGCCGCGCGAACGGGCTCGGGCAGATCGGCCGCGGTGATCTCCCCGGCCTGCCGCCGCTGCTTCCGCCCGCTGGGCACCACGGTCAGGAACGACGGGCAGTCCCCCGCCAGGCACGAATAGTCCACATTGCACGAAGACTGGTGGATCGCGGTCTTGCGGCCGAACTCGGTGGCGACCGGCTGCACCGAAAGACAGTTCGACTTCTCGCCGCAGTCGCCGCACCCCTCGCAGACCCGCTCGTTGATGACGACCTTGGCCGCCGGGGTCTCCAGTTTGCCGCGACGACGTTTGCGCCGTTTCTCCGCGGCGCATTCCTGATCGTGGATGAGCACGGTCACGCCGGGCACGGTGGCCAGTTCCTCTTGCGTGCTCAGGATTTCATCGCGATGCCGGACCTCCACACCGGCCGGGAGCCGCACCTTGCGGAACCGGCCGGGTTCGTCGGCGGTGATGACGACCTTGGCGACACCCTCGACCAGCAGCAGCGACGCCAGGCGTTCCACCGGGAGCCCGCCGACGGCGTCCTGCCCGCCGGTCATCGCGACGGTCGAGTTGTAGAGGATCTTGTAGGTGATGTTCACCCCGGCGGCGACAGCGGCGCGCACGGCGAGGCTGCCGGAGTGGGTGAACGTGCCGTCACCGATGTTCTGCACGAAATGCGAGGCCTCGACGAACGGCTCCATACCGAGCCACTGCGCGCCCTCGCCGCCCATCTGCGTCAGGCCGACGACGTCGCCGACCTGTTCCGGCTCCATGAACAGGGCCATGGCGTGGCAGCCGATGCCGCCGCCCACCACGGTTCCCTCGGGCACCTTGGTCGAGGAGTTGTGCGGGCAGCCGGAACAGAAGTACGGCGTCCGGGTCAGCAACGGCACGGAGATGCGCTTACGACGGCGCCGCTGCCCCCACGCGGTCACCGACGGGATCTCGTGGTGCGCCTCGAGACGGGTCGCCAGCGCCCTGGCGACGGTGTCCGGGTCGAGTTCGCCGAGTTCGGTGCACAGGGTGCGGCCGTCGGGGCCGGTCTTGCCGTACACGGCGGGGGCGCCGGCCGTGCCGTAGAGGATTTCCTTGATCGCCGCCTCGACGAACGACCGCTTCTCCTCCACCACGACGATCTCGGTGAGGCCGTCGGCGAACCGCCGGACGATCGAGGGGTCGAGCGGATGGATGACGCCGAGTTTGAGGATCCGGATCCCGTGGCGGGACAACGCGTCGGAATCCAGGCCGAGCAAGCGCAGCGCCTGCATCAAGTCCAAATAGGACTTCCCGGCGGTGACGATGCCGACGCGGTCGGCGGGTCCCTCCTGGACGATCCGGTTGATCCCGCCGGCGCGCACGTATTCCAGCGCGAGCGGCAGGCGTTCGGTGTAGAGACTGCGTTCGAGCGCCATCAGCGTGGTGCCGAGCAAACGCGAGCTGGGCTTGTGCCGGTAGGCGGGCAGTGCCAGCTCCGGCGGCGTCCACTGTGGCCGGACGTGCGCGGTGCTCGCGGCGTCGGCCACGTTCGCCACGAGTTTCATCGACGACCACAGCCCGCTGGCCCGCGACAGCTCGACAGCGTGCAGGCCGAAGTCCAGCACGTCCTGGGAATCGGACGGGAAGAACACCGGCATGGACAGATCGGCCAGCGCGAGTTCGGAGGCGCACGGCACCGAGGAGGACTTGGCGTTGGGATCGTCGCCGACCAGCGCCACCGCCCCGCCCGCCGGGTCGGTGCCCGCGAGGTTCGCGTGCCGCAAGGCGTCCGTCGCCCGGTCGAGACCGGGTGCCTTGCCGTACCAGATCCCGGTGACCCCGCCGGGCGACGAGCCGATCGACTTCGTGAGCTGACTGCCCATCACGGCGGTCGCGGCCAGTTCCTCGTTCAGGCCCGGGCGGTGCACCACGTTGTGCTTGTCCAGCAGGACGGACCGGCGGCCGAGTTCGAGGTCGTACCCGGCCAGCGGCGAGCCCTCGTAGCCGGAGACGAACACCGCGGGCGACGCCCCGGTGGCGCGGTCGTGCCGCGCCCGGTCGAACAGCATCCGGACCAGCGCCTGGACCCCGCTCAGGTAGACCGTGCCGTCTTCCCGCAGATACCGGTCCTCCAACGTGAACTGCTCCACCCGACCTGCCTCCTCCGCCACCGCGCGATTCCGGACAGCAGACCCGACCGGTCGGCCCACCGCAACAAGCAACCGCCACCCGGCGATCTACACGCAAAATATGTGACTGAAACCTACTACTGGGCGATATCTGTTGCGCATGCGTATCATCCGCTCCATGGCGGACCAGCTCATCGACGAGACCGACCGGGAGATCCTCGAACTGCTCCGGGAGGACGCCCGGCGAACCCTCGGCGACATCGGCTCCCGGGTCACGCTGTCCACCGCGGCGGTCAAACGCCGCATCGACCGCATGCAGGAGAACGGTGTCATCGTCGGGTACACCGTCCAGATCGACCACGCCAAACTCGGCTGGGGCATCGAGGCGTTCACCGAACTGCGCTTCACCGGGACCACGAAGGTCGGGGAGATCGTCCGCACGACCACCAGGATGCCCGAGGCCCAAGCCGTGTTCACCATCGCGGGTGACCCCGACGCGCTCGTCTGGCTCCGGGTGCGGGACATGGGCCATCTGCAGCACACCATCGACGAGATCCGGCGGCACCACCAGGTGACCGGGACGAAGACCCTGATGGTGCTGGACTCCTGGACCCGCGGGCAGCAGTGGCCCCAGGGGGATCCTGTCGACGGCTGAGGACGGTCAGCCGCGCGGGCAGACGGCGGCGTCGACCACCTTGACCACGTCGGCGGACGCCTCCGGTTCGGAGACTTGCGTGACTGGGTGGATTCCGGATCATCCGACGCGGATTCCCGCTAACCGGACTCCGTCGCACGCAGCAGCCTTCGCCCGGTGCGCGCCAAGTGGTCACGGAACCCGGCGGGCTCCTCCACCGTGAAGTCGACATCGGTGACGGTGAGGACGACGGCCAGCCACTCGAAGGAATCGACGTACGCGACATACCGGCAGCGATGGTCGTCGACGGCTTCGAGAGTCCCGTCGACGCGGTGGAGACGAGCCGCCGCTTCGCGCGCGTCGACGTGCAGGGTGAGGACGATCCGGAGCGATTTCGGGCTGTGGAAGCGTTCTTGGAGGTGTCCGGCGAGGTCGTCGACCGGGAGAGGGCGGGGTTCGAACGCCACGTCGTTCGTCCTCGGGCGGTCGATCCGGTCGAGACGGAAGTTGCGCCAGTCCCGCCGGTCCAGGTCCCAGGCGTAGAGGTACCAGCGCCGCCCGAGCTGCACCAGGCGCCTCGGCTCGACGGTCCGGGACGACGGACCGACCTTCGCGGTGTACTGGAACTCGAGACATCGATGGGCCGCGATCGCCGCGGAGAGGACACCCAGGATGTCGGGTGTGACCGACGGCCGGTCGCCCTGGCCGAACTCGACCGCGGCGAGGACCTCGTCGGTCTTGCGGCGCAGGGGCGCCGGGAGGATGCGCCGGAGTTTCGCGGCCGCGCGGTCCGCGGATTCGGCGGTGAGGTCGATACCGGTTCCCCCGGCCGCGGCGAGGCGCAGGCCCAGCACGGTGGCGATCGCCTCGTCGTGTTCGAGCATGAGCGGCGGCAGCGCGGCACCGGCGACGAGACGGTAGTTGCCGCCGGGGCCGCGGCTGCTTTCCACCGGATAGCCCAGGTTGCGCAGGTGGTCGATGTCGCGGCGGAGGGTCCGGGGAGGGACTTCCATCGCCGAGGCGAGTTCGACGGCGGGCCAGTGCCGCCCGGACTGCAGGAGCGACAGCAGGCGGAGCATCCGTTCCCGTGGTGCGGTCATGGCGCCTCCCGGCCTCGCGAATAATTGTGGCCGGAAACCGGCCACATCTGATCGTAACCTGACCTCATGTCGGAAACTCAAGGACCGAAATCCGAGCGTGACCGGTGGATCACCGTGGAGGGGGCGCGGACGCACAACCTCCGCGACGTGTCGACGCGGGTGCCGAAGCACCGCCTGACGGTGTTCACCGGCGTCTCGGGATCGGGGAAGTCGTCGCTGGCGTTCGACACCATCGCCGCCGAGGCCGAACGCCTCGTCACCGGGACCTACCCGACGTTCGTGCGGAACCGGCTCCCCCAGCACCCGCCTGCCGAGGTCGACCGCATCGACGGACTGGTCTTCACCACGATCGTCGACCAGCGGCGATTCACCGGGAACGCGCGGTCCACGGTGGGCACGGCGAGCGACATCGCCCCGCTGCTGCGCCTGCTGTTCTCCCGGCTCGGGGAGCCGAGCGCCGGGTTCACGCCCGCCTACTCGTTCAACGACCCCAGCGGGATGTGCCCACGCTGCGAAGGGCTCGGCGTGGTCGACGACATCGACCTCGACCGGCTGCTCGACCGCTCGCGAAGCCTGCGCGACGGCGCCGTGCGGTTCCCGACGTTCGCGCCGGGGAGCTACCGGTGGAAGCGCCTGGTCCACTCGGGACTCGTCGACCCGAGTGTCCCTTTAGGACGGTTACCGGCGGAGAAGCTCGACACTCTGCTGTACGCGGAAGGGCTCTCCCTGGACGATCCCGGTCCCGAATATCCCCGACACGCCACCTTCGACGGCATCATCCCGCGGCTGCGCGACTCGTACCTGCGCAAGACGCCGTCGCGGCTCACCGCCGAGGAACAGGAAGGGCTCGCCGACGTCGTGAGCCGCGGCACCTGCCCGGACTGCGACGGCACCCGCCTCGGCGAGGCCGCCAGGAAAAGCCTGATCGACGGCCGGTCCATCGCGGACTGGTCGGCGCTGCCGCTCGGCGAACTGCGCGACCTCGTGGCGGCCGTACGCGACCCGTCCGTGGCGCCCCTCCTCCAGGCGATCCGGGAACGGCTCGACGCACTGGTCTCCGTCGGGCTCGGCTACCTGACCTTGTCCCGGGAATCGAGGACGCTGTCCGGCGGCGAGGCACAGCGCGTCAAGATCGTCCGTCATCTCGGCAGCGCGCTCAGCGATGTCTGCTATGTGTTCGACGAACCGAGCACGGGCCTGCACCCGCACGACGTGCACCGGCTGCTCGAGCTGCTGGCCAAACTCCGCGACGCGCACAACACGATCCTCGTGGTCGAGCACCATCCCGCGGTCATCACGGCGGCCGACCACGTCATCGACCTCGGACCCGGTGGCGGCGCCGAGGGTGGCCTCGTCCAGTTCGAAGGCACGCCGGACGAACTCGCCGGGACCGGCACCGAAACCGGTCGTGTTCTCCGCGAGCCGCTCCGTTTCGGGAAGCGAACGCGTTCCGCGCGGGGAACCGTGACGATCAAGGGCGCCGGCAGCCACAACCTGCGGGACGTCACCGTCGACGTACCGCTGGGCGTCCTGACCGTCGTTTCCGGCGTCGCCGGTTCCGGCAAGAGCACGCTGATCGCGGGCGAGCTCCCCCGGCAGTACCCCGAATTCGTCGTCGTCGAGCAGGCACCGTTGCGGGGCGGGATCCGGTCGACCCCGGCCACCGTGCTCGGCGTCGCCGAATCCCTCCGCGACGCCTTCGGCAAGGCCACCGGCCTGCCTCCGTCGTGGTTCGGCGCGAACGGCCGCGGCGCCTGCCCCGTCTGCAAGGGAAAGGGGGTGATCGTCACCGATCTGGCCTTCCTCGACGACGTCCAGACCGCCTGCGACGCCTGCGGTGGCACCAGGTTCAACCCGGAGGCGCTCGCCGCGACGCTGGACGGGCACACCATCGCCGACGTGCTGGCGATGAACCCCGCGGACGCCGCCGCCCTGTTCGGCGAGGACTCCCCGATCGCGCGACGGCTGACCTGGCTGGACCGGGTCGGGCTCGGTTACCTGACGATCGGCCAGAGCCTGGACACCTTGTCCGGCGGGGAAAGGCAGCGGCTGCTGCTCGCCCGTCACCTCGCCGACGCGGGTCCGGCGGACGCACTGCGCCTGGTGCTCGACGAGCCCACCGCCGGGCTGCACGGCAGCGACGTCGACCGGCTGCTCGCCCTGTGCGACGACCTCGTCGACGCCGGGGCGACACTCGTCCTCATCGAACACAACCAGCGGGTGATCGCGCACGCCGATCACGTCATCGACATCGGGCCCGGCGCGGGTTTCGACGGCGGGACCGTCGTGTTCGAGGGCACGCCTTCCGCGCTGGCCGAGGATCCGGCGTCGGTCACCGGCCGCCACCTGCGGAGACACTGAAATGCGTTCCCGGCGCCGGATGGCGCCGGGAACACCCACCCGCCCGGGAACAGTTCCCGGGCAGAGCGAGATGATTCCCGATCGGACGCCGTCCAACATGCCGGTACCGAACAGTTCGTGCCGGGATCGTCGTGATCTAGCCGACAAGCTCGCAGCTCTTGTTCGCCTTCATCGCCTGGTCCAGCCCGGGTACCTTGCCGGTCTCGACGGCGGGCGTATGCGACACCAGTTCGACGCCGGTCACGTCGAGTGCCGCCTTGGCCGTGCGGGCACCGCCTTTCGGCACCAGGACGCGGTACTCCGCCACTTTCCCGCGCAGTTCCCGGTAGAAGGTGAGTTCTCCGGCGGAGAGCGCGTTCGCCTCCTGCGCCACCGGCGGCAGCTTTTCGAGCCCGGTGATCGCCGCCGCCAGTGCCGTCTCCAGTTTCTCCAGCGATGCCGCCGCTTGCGGCACGTCCGCCTCGGACTTGATGTCGTATCCCTTGGTCAGGGTGTAGACGATCAGGCGCATGTCCTTGACGGCCCCGCAGTAACTGCCCGCCCAGGACACCAGGGCCGGATCCGGCCCCGTCGACGAGGGCACCGGCGGAGGAGATGGGGCGGGCGGCGGCTCCGGCGGAGCGGTGCTACAGGCTGTGAGGACGCATCCGGCGGCGAGGACCGCGGTCACCCGAAGGTGCGCCGCCGAGTAGCTGTTCATCCGGCCGAGGATAAGGCTGACGGCGGGGACCGGTCCCGTGGACGAGAGGACGAGATGAACCACTCACTACCGCAGCGGATGTACCTGCTCGGCTACGACACCGCCAAGAACCGGCTCGACCCCGCCAGTGTCCCGGTGCGGGGTTCGCTCCTGCGCGCGGCCGCGGTGGCCGAACTGGTCATCGGCGGCCTGCTCCTCGATCGGGACGGCAAGGCCGGACGCACCGCCGCGGCCGGGCTCACCCCGGAAGACCCCTTCCTGGCCCGGGTACTGGACGACGCGCCCGGGGAGAAGCCGCGACGTTGGTTCAGCGTCGTCGAACGCGACTGGCACAAGGCGGAGGGGATCGTCCGCGACCAGCTCACCGACGCCGGCGTGATCTCGGTCGAGAAGCACCGGGCGCTGGGGTTGTTCCCGGTCCGCGACATCACGCTCGCGGAGCCGCAGGAGGTGGACGCCCTGCGGGAACGGGTCCGGCACGCGGTGGTGAGTGGCCTGGACCCCGCCACCGTCGCGATCGAGGACGCGGTCCTGGCCATGCTGTCGGTCGAAGGCGACGTCTACACCGTGTTCGGCGCCAAGGAACAACGCGCGTACAAGAGCGCTATCCGGGCGCTCGCGGACCACGTCGACACCGTCCTTCCCGGGCTGAGGAAGGCTGCGCGGTACTCCCTCGCGGCGCGGCGAAGCGCGGGTGGTTAGGTCGTGTCCTGCCCGCGCCGCGGTTTCTGCCCGGCTCGCGGCCCCGCCACCTTCGGTTTCACGACCCTCCGCGCCGCCTCCTCCTCTTCCCTGTCGACGACCTTGGTGAGGAGATGCTGCTGCCCCAGCGTCCACACGTTGGTGGCCAGGAAGTACAGCAGCACACCGATCGGCACCGGGAAGAACGAACCCGAGACCAGCATCCCGACCGGGGCCAGGTACATCATCAGCTTGGCGATCCCCGCCGACTGCGGAGCGGTCGCGGTCTGCCGGGCGAGGCCCGCGCGCATCGAGAGGAACGTCGCCAGGCTCGCGATCAGCATCAGCGGCACCCCGACCGCGATCATCCGGGTCTGATCGGTGCCGAACGCCGCCAGGTCGGCCGACGGCTGCGAAAGCCAGTTGCCGAGTTTCGCACCGAACAGGTCCGCGTTCACAAAGGACTGCACGCCCTCGCGGTCGAAGATGTGATTCGACGCGGCACCGGGGGCGAAATCACGCAGCACCCAGTACAGCGAGAGGAAGACCGGCAACTGGATCAGGGCGGGCAGGCAGCCGCCCAGCGGGCTGGAACCGTTGTCGGCGTGCAGTTTCTGGATTTCCTTCGCCATCCGCTGGCGATCCTTGCCGTGTTTCTCCTTGAGCTTCCGCAGCTGCGGGGCGAGTGCCTGGGTACGTCTTCCCGCCCTCAGGGCGCTGAGGGCGGGTTTGACCAGCAGGAGGCGCAGGGTGAAGACGAGGAACATGATGGACAACACCCAGGCCATCCCCGAATCGGGGCTCGACAGGGTGCCGAATACCTTGTGCCAGAACCAAAGAATGGCGGAAACGGGGTACAGGAAGACGTCGAACATGAAGAGGTCGCTCCGTCGTTTGAAGGTACGCGGGCAGGAGCGGCTGCCTCACCTTCGAACGAGGAGAAGTCAGGCAGCCGCGATGCCCGGTGACGGAGCTCGTGGGCGGGTGCGGCCGCGTGCGTCAGGGTCACGCAGGCTCACGAACCACTCCGCGCGTTCACGGAGGCTGATCGCGCGGACCTTCATCGCCGCGGCAGCCGGTTCCAGGCGGAAGTGCAGCGCGAGCGTGACGAGAATCGCGGCGAGGGACGCCGTGAGCGCGGCGGCCAGGCCCACCGGGTTGGCGACGGCGACAGAGGCCGTCAGCGCGGTGACCAGGCTCAGCGGGTTGCTTCCGCCGACGACCGGGAGGACGACGAACAATTCCGGCAGGAACAGCGCAAGCATCAGCTTGAGCCGTATACCGAAGAGGGTTCGTTCCACGTCGCGACTCTACCGAAGAATCCGATATCGCGTTGCGGGATTTCCGCGTTCGGCGGCAGTCTGTCGAGGTTCGGGGAACGAGAGTCTGGATGTCGCCATGGGTCATGTGGAAGTCGCGCACGTCGAGTACTACCTCCCGGACGGGCGGATGCTTCTGGACGATGTCTCGTTCCGTGTCGGTAAGGGCAGTGTCTGCGCGCTGGTCGGCGCCAACGGGGCAGGCAAGACGACGTTGCTGCGGCTGATCTCGGGCGAGCTCAGACCCGACGGCGGCGCGGTCACGATCAGCGGCGGGCTCGGGGTGATGCCGCAGTTCGTCGGGTCGGTCCGCGACGAACGGACCGTGCGGGACCTGCTCGTGTCGGTGTCCCCGGAAGCGCTGCGCACCGCGGCCGGCGCCGTCGAGGAGGCCGAGATCGCGCTGATGGAGCGCGACGACGAGGCCGCTCAGATGGCCTACGCGCAGGCACTCGCCGACTGGGGCGACGCCCGCGGCTACGAAGCCGAAGTGACGTGGGACAAGTGCACGACGGCGGCACTCGACCTTCCGTACGAGAAGGCGCGCTGGCGGGAGGTGCGCACCCTCTCCGGCGGTGAACAGAAGCGGCTGGTGCTGGAGGCGCTGCTCCTCGGCGGTTCCGGCGTGCTCCTGCTCGACGAGCCGGACAACTACCTCGACGTCCCCGGCAAACTGTGGCTGGAAGAGCGGCTGCGGGAGACCCAGAAGACCGTCCTGTTCGTTTCGCACGACCGGGAACTGCTGGCGCGGGCCGCCAAGAAGATCGTCAGCGTCGAACCCGGGCCCGCCGGCAGCGACGTCTGGGTGCACGGCGGCGGCTTCGACACCTATCACCAGGCACGCTCGGAACGGTTCGAGCGCTTCGAGGAACTGCGCCGCCGCTGGGACGAAAAGCACGCTCAGCTCAAGAAACTCGTCGCCGACATGCGGCAGTACGCCGCGCGCAGCGACGAGATGGCGTCCCGTTACCACGCCGCGCAGACCCGGCTGCGGAAGTTCGAAGAGGCGGGGGCGCCCGCCGCTCCCCCGCGTGAACAGAAGATCACCATGCGCCTGCGGGGTGGCCGGACCGGCGTCCGCGCCGTCACCTGCGCGGATCTCGAACTCCGCGGCCTGATGAAGCCGTTCGACCTGGAGATCTTCTACGGCGAACGGGTCGCGGTCCTCGGCTCGAACGGCTCCGGCAAATCGCATTTCCTTCGGCTGCTGGCCGGTGAGGACGTCGCGCACGACGGACTGTGGAAGCTCGGCGCCCGGGTCGTCCCCGGGCATTTCGCGCAGACGCACGCGCATCCCGAACTGCTCGGGCGGACGCTCGTCGACATCCTCTGGACCGAGCACGCGCGGAGCCGCGGAGCGGCGATGAACATCCTGCGCCGCTACGAACTCGACGGCCAGGGCGATCAGCGGTTCGAGAAACTGTCCGGCGGCCAGCAGGCGCGGTTCCAGATCCTGCTGCTGGAGATCGGCGGCGCGACCATCCTGCTGCTCGACGAGCCGACCGACAACCTCGACCTCGCCTCGGCGGAGGCGCTGCAGGAGGCGCTGGAGGCGACCACGGTGGCGGTGACGCACGACCGGTGGTTCGCACGGTCCTTCGATCGGTACCTCGTGTTCGGATCCGACGGGAAGGTGCGGGAGACGACGGAGCCGGTGTGGGACGAACGGCCGGTACAACGGGCGCGGTGACGTCGCGTGTGATTCAATTCCGCGGCACCGCGTGTGGATACCGCGTGTCGTACACCGTCGGCGAATACGGAAGCTGGAGACCTGGTGGAGGCCGCCGCAGTACCTTTCGCCATCGCGGCCCTGTGCTGCGCGGCGTTCCTGGTGAGCTTCCTTCGTGACCGGCGTCGGCTGCGAAACGGTTTCTACCTCTTCTTCGCGCTCCTGTTCCTCGGCATCACCCTGATCGCGCTGCTGGCCTCCGTGTCACCCGAAGCGGCGGGGTTCGTCGCGCTGGGCGTGGTCCTGCTGATCGTGCCGACGGTCCTGGCGCTGACGGTGTTCCTGATCTGCAACGGGATCACCATGCTCCGTCGCGAAGGACGCAGCCCGGCCAACGTGTTGTCCCTCCTCACCGGACTCGGGATCTGCGCGCTGGTCGTGTTCAACGCGACGGTCACCCGGCTCGCCTGGGAACCGCTCGACATCCTCCGCGGGAGCCTCAACGGCATCCTCGTCTACGTTTCGTTCCTCTTCGTCTGCTTCCTGCTCTACTCGATCGTCTACGGCCGCATCGGTCCCGAAAAGGGCGTGGACTTCATCGTGGTGCTGGGTTCGGGACTGCTGGACGGCCACCAGGTGCCGCCGCTGCTCGCCAGTCGCCTGAAGCGGGCCAAACGCGTCGTCGACGCCGAGGGCCGCCGGGGCCGGACGCCGATGGTGGTCACCTCCGGCGGGCAGGGACCCGACGAGGAGCTGCCGGAATCCCATGCGATGGCCGACTTCCTGGCCGGGACCGGGCTCCCCCGCGAGCGGGTCCTGCTCGAAGACCGGTCCCGGACGACGTTCGAAAACCTCACCTTCAGCGACGAGATCATGCGGGAACACCGGGCCGGCTATCGATGCACGGTGGTGACGAACAACTTCCACGTGCTCCGCGCCGCCCTCATCGCCCGGCGGGCCAAGGTGCGCGGTCAGGTCATCGGCTCGCCGACGGCCTGGTACTTCTGGCCGAGTGCCACCATCCGCGAGTTCGTGGCCATCCTGGTCGACCACAAGGTCAAGAATCTGGTCATCTGCGGCTTGATCGTCCTTTCGCAGCTTTCCCGGGTCTTCTGACCCCCGGTTCTCACAACGCGAGCCGTGGCCAGGACTCCGTGTCGCGCCCCCATTGCCGGTCGTGCGTGGCGATCACCACCGCGGCCGGGGTGGTACCGAGCGCGGCGGTGAGTTCGTCGACGAGCGTGGCCGAAAGGTGGTTGGTCGGCTCGTCCAGCAGCACGACATGCGGCCGCCGGGCCAGCACCAGCGCCAGGTCCAGCCGCCGCCGGGCACCGACCGACAACTCGGCCACCGGCCGGTGCCGGTCGTAACCGCCGAGCAGGCCCAGTTCACCCAGCCCCGGCCCCGCGACACCCGAACGGGCCAGCTCCTCCTCGTACAACTCCCTCGCCGTGCGTGTGCCCGGCAAATCGGATTCCTGGCCCAGCCGCCCGATCCGGACCGGAGGCGGGACGATGACCGTGCCCGTGTCCGGCGCCAGATCGCCGGACAGCGCGGTCAGCAGCGTCGACTTCCCCGCGCCGTTCGGCCCGGTGACCACCAGCCTGTCCCCGCTCTCCAGCGTCAGCTCGACCGGACGCGTGAGCCGCCCGGCCACCGTCAGGCCGGCGGCCCGGAGCAGGGTCGCGCCGCGATGCACCGGTAGTTCGGGCATCGAGAACCGGGTGGGCGGCGGCGGGACCGCCACCACCTGCGCGGTCAGCTCCTCCTGACGCCGGTGGACGGCACGGACCAGCCCGGGCGCCCGGGTGGCGCGAGCGTGCCTGCCGGTGCCCTTGGGCGGCCGCCAGTTGTCGCGCAGCCGGTTCTGCGCGGCCGACAGATCATCGGCCAGGCGTTGACGCTCGGCGATCTGGGCGGCGTGCAGTGCCTCCCAGCGGGCACGTTCGGCATGGCGTCCCTCGACATACCCCGGGTAACCACCGCCGTAGACCCGGGGCCGGTCATCGCTGGACGGATCGAGGTCGAGCACCGTGGTGGCGACATCGGTGAGCAGCGCCCGGTCGTGGCTGACCAGCACGACCACGCCCGGATGGGCGCGCAGCTGCTCGGTGAGGTGTGCCAGCCCGGCGGCGTCGAGGTGGTTGGTCGGCTCGTCGAGCAGGAGCACGGAGTGTCCGGCCCCGAGCAGGCAGGCCAGCCGCACCCGATGCCGCTGCCCGACCGAAAGCGTCCCGAGTGGACGCTCCCGGTCGTCGACGGCGTTCAGCGCGGCCAGCGAGACCTCGGCCCGGCGGTCGGCGTCCCAGGCGTCGAGCGCTTCGACGTCGGCGAGTGCCTCGGCGTAGGCGTCCTCCGCACCGGGAAGGCCGTCGGTGAGCGCCCCGGTCGCGGACTCCAGACGGGACAGCGCACCACGTACGGCGGCGAGTTCGAGGTCGATCAGGGCGCCGACGGTGTCCGAGGCGCCGAGCGGGATCTGCTGGTCGGCGACGCCGACCGAACCCGTGCGGTGCACCTCGCCCCGATCGGCGGGCAGTTCACCGGCAAGCACCCGGAGCAGCGTGGTCTTGCCGCGACCGTTCTCCCCGACGACGGCGAGCCGCTCACCGGCGGCGGCGAGGAGATCGACACCGGACAGCACCGGCCGTCCGCCGAACGAGACGTGGACATCGGACAGGCGGACATGCGCCGCGCGCACCGGCGCGGCGGAAAGAGGGGACGACATGAAGGAACTGCCTCCGGCGGAAAGTGACGAGCAGGAAGGACGACATCCGGTACTGCGGCTCGCGGTACCGGTGGAGGCGGTTGTCCCTCAGAGGAACAGCAGGTGCTGCGTCACGCTCCACAGGGTAGGACGACGGCACGGGGCCGCGCGTCCGGTTTTCGCCAGCGGGACGGAGATCCACACCTTCGCGCCATCACCCTGCCCGGCGGGCGACTCGTGGTCACCCCTGCTCCACCAGCGGCGAGACGTCGGCTTCGCCAGCACGCGCGGCTTCAAACTGGCACTTTCAGGGGTCACCCACAGGAACACCACGAGGGTTGCCGTGATCACCTGCCGGGCCGACGGTGGGCTTCTCACCAGGGAACATTTTCGGGAGGAGCAGGACCGATGGCCAAGACCATGCAGCCGCAGGAACTCATCGACAGTGCAGTGGTCGACTCCACGGGCACCAAGCTCGGGAAGGTCGGCAACGTCTATCTGGCCGACTCCACGCACCAGCCGGAATGGATCACCGTCAAGTCGGGCCTGTTCGGCACGAAGGAGAGTTTCGTCCCGCTCTCGGGCGCGCACGCGGACGAGGACGGAGTACACGTCCGCGTCGACAAGGACGCCGTCTCCGAGGCGCCCCACATCGACGCCGACGGCCACCTGTCGACGGAGGAAAGCGCACGGCTGTACAAGCACTACGGCCTGCCGATGCCGCGGACGTCGCCGGACGGCCGGATGGACGACCGGGCCCAGGGCAAGGGCAGGTCCGGAATGGACACGGCGGGCGGCCGGGGCACCGGCAAGGCGGCCGCCGGTACCGGCAAGGCCGCGAAGGACGACGCCGACCGCACCATGACGCGCTCCGAGGAGCGGCTGAACATCGGCACCGAGCAGGTCGAAACCGGCCACGTCCGGCTGCGGAAGTACGTCGTCACCGAAGACCAGCAGATCACCGTCCCGGTCAGCCACGAGGAGGTGCGCATCGAACGGGAGCCGATCAAGCAGGGCACCGGCGGGAACGCCGAGATCTCCGAGGACGAGACCGAGGTCGTGCTGCACGCCGAGAAACCGGTGGTGAACAAGGAGACCGTCGCGGTCGAGCGGGCGAGGCTCAAGACCGAGACCGTCACCGAGGACCAGACGGTCTCCGGCACGGTCCGCAAGGAGCAGTTCGAGGTCACGGACGACGACGGCAAGCACCGCAAGTCCTGACGTCCCCGTGGCGGGGGCGGCCGCCGGGAACCGGCCGCCCCCGGGTGGAATCAGCGGACCGCGGGGCGCCTCAGCCGCGCTGCCGCGACGACGAAGCGCGCCGTCGACGGCTCGTGCACCCGCAGCACCGAGACGCACAGCCACGTCGTGGCGCCGAACAGCGGGTCGTGACCGGTTCGTCGGGTGGCAGCAGCGGGACCCTGGTGATGCTGGTGTTGTTCGTGCTGGCCGGGGTCACCGTGCCGCGCTTCCCCTGAGTCAGCGGGGCAGCTTGACCACGGTGACGAAGAAGGTGTCGATCTGCCGCACCACGTCGATGAACCGGTCGAAGTCGACCGGCTTGGTGACGTACGCGTTGGCGTGCAGGTCGTAGCTGCGGAGGATGTCCTCTTCGGCCTCGGAGGTGGTCAGCACGACCACCGGGATGCTGCGGAGTTCCTCGGACTGCTTGATCTCGCTGAGCACCTGACGGCCGTCCTTGCGGGGCAGGTTCAGGTCGAGCAGCACCAGGCCCGGGCGCTGAGCGTCCTCGTACGGCGCTTCCCGGCGCAGGAACTGCAGCGCCTGCTCGCCGTCGGAGACGACCGACAGGGTGTTGCGGATCTTGTGGTGCTCGAACGCCTCCTGGGTCATGAGGACGTCGCCGGGGTCGTCTTCCACCAGCAGGATGTGGATCGGTTCCAAGGGGTCGGTCATGCCGCTTCGGTTCCTTCGGTGGAGTGGTCTGCCGGTGCCGGTGCTACGGGCAGGGTGAAGCAAAAACGGGTCCCGGCCGTGACGGTGGTGTCGAGCCAGATCGTCCCGCCGTGGTGTTCGACGATCTTGCGGCACAGCGCCAGGCCGATCCCGGTGCCCGGGTAGTCGCCGCGGCCGTGCAGGCGCTGGAAGATCACGAAGATCCGCTCGGCGTACTCGGCGTCGATGCCGATTCCGTTGTCCTGCACGGAGAAGCGCCAGTCGTCGCCGTCACGTTCGGCGGAGACGCCGATCTCCGGCGGATCTTCGCCGTGGAACTTGAGGGCGTTGCCGACCAGGTTCTGCAGCACCGCCGTCAGCAGGGACTTCTCCCCCAGCACCGCCGGCAGTTCGCCGCGGGTGACGGTGGCGCCCGCGGCGGCGATCGCCTCGTCCAGGTTGGCGAGCGCGCTGTCCAGCAGCTCCCCGGTCTCCAGCAAGGCGGGTTCGGCCGTCCGGCGGCCGACGCGGGAGAAGGCGAGCAGATCGTTGATCAGCGCCTGCATCCGTTTCGCGCCGTCGACCGCGAAGCCGATGTACTGATCGCCACGCTCGTCCAGTTTCCCCTGGTAGCGCTTCTGCAACAGCTGGCAGAAGCTGGCCACCTTCCGCAGCGGTTCCTGGAGATCGTGGGAGGCGACGTAGGCGAACTGCTCCAGATCCGAGTTCGACCGCTCCAGCTCGCGGGTCCGGACGGCGACCGTCTCCTGCGTGCGTTCCAGTTCCTGGACCTCGTCGAGGAGTCGCGTACGCAGTGATTCCACATCGGACGCCAGCGTGCGCATCTCCCGGGGGCCCGAACCCCGGACCTCGCGGTGGATGTCGGTCTGCGCGACGTCACGCACCTCCCCGGCCAGCTGCCGGATCGGCGTGATCAGCTTGCGGTGCAGCACGAAGAACACCAAGGCCACCGCGACACAGAGCAGGATCGCGATCGCGATGAGCATCGCCCGGAGGACGTCGGCCGACGACGACAGGTCTTCCCTCGCGTCCAGCCGCTCGGCTTCCAGACGGCTCTGCAGCGTGGCCAGGGAGCCGCGGACCTCGTCGAAGAGCGGTTTGCTCGCGTCCACCAGCGTGACCGTGGCGGGGGCACCGCCGAGCACCGGCTCGATGATCCGCTGGCGCCAGGCCGTGGCGGCGCGCAGCACCCGGTCCAGATCGTCACCGTTGGCTGTGCCGGCGGTGGCGCCGAGCCGCCGCAATTCGGCGACGGCGGAGTCCTGTGCCTTCAGCCCGTCCTGGTAGGGCTGGAGGAACTCGGCGCGCCCGGCCAGGATGTAGCCGCGGACGCCGGTCTCCTGGTTCAGCAGCGCCATCGACATCGCGGTGGACTGCAGGACCTGTGGACCGGTCACGTCCAGCAGCCGGGAGCGGGAGTCGGTGAGGTTCCCCAGTGCCAGCGCCCCGGCCACGATCGCGCCGCCGAGCAACAACGTCGCGATCACCCCGGACAACGCCGACCAGCGGCTGATCGACCAGACGCCGGAATGGGAGTCGGGCTTCATCGAGGCGGCTCCTCGGGGGCGAAGGTGAGCAGGGCCAGCGCGACGTCGTCGTCCAGCGGGCCGCCGTGGAGGACGTCCATCTCGCTGATCAGGTGGTCCAGCGCGTCGGCCGAACCTCCCTGGGAGTTCAAGCTGCTCAGCGCGGCGGCGGCCATCCGCTCGAGCCCGACGCGTTCGCCGCTGCCCTCGACCCGGCCTTCGAACAGGCCGTCGGTGTAGAGCAGCAGTGACCAGCGCGGCCCCAGCGGCACCGTCAGCTCACGCCAGCCCGCGCCCGGGGCGACACCCAGCGGCGGGCCGAGCGTTTCCCTGGACAGGAGCCTGCCGCCCGCGTCGTCGACCAGCAGCGGCTGCGGGTGACCGGCCAGCGTCATGCGCAGCGACCGGCGATCGGGGGCGACGGTGATCATGCAGACGGTCGCGAACAGCGGTCCCAGTGCTTCGTGCTGAAGCATCTTCTCGACCATCGCCAGCGTTTCGGCCATCGGGAGCCCGGCCAGCACGACCGAACGCCACGCGATCCGCAGCGCGACACCGAGCGCGGCCTCGTCCGGGCCGTGCCCGCAGACGTCACCGATGACCAGCTGCAGCGAGCCGTCGGGGAGTTCGACGGCGTCGTAGAAGTCGCCGCCCAGCAGGGCACCGTTCCGGCCGGGCCGATACCGCACCGCGAGCCCCATCCGGGGATCGGTGACCAGCGGCGTCGGCAGCAGCCCGCGTTCGAGCCGCGCGTTCTCCCTGGCCAGCAGCTGGTGCTGAAGCAGCTGCTGCTCGACGCGTTCGGCGCGGCTGCGTTCCCACGAGTACCGCAGGGTCCGCGCCAGCAGCTGTCCGTCGACGTGGTGCTTGACCAGGTAGTCCTGCGCGCCCGCGCCGAGCGCGGACACCCCGAGAGCCTCGTCCTCGCGGCCGGTCAGCACGATCACCGCCGTGTACGGCGCGTGCTGCCGCAGCCGGGTCAGGCCGGTCAGCCCGGTCGCGTCCGGCAGCTGGAGGTCGAGAAGTACACAGTCGGCCGTGATCGGCCGCGCCAGCGCCTCCTCGAGGGTGGTGGCCCGGTCGAGGACGACCCGTTCGAGGCTTTCCGCGGCGTCCGCGAGCATCTCTTCGACCAGGAGCGCGTCACCGTCGTCATCCTCGACCAGCAGGACGTGCAACCGGTCCAGCTGGGGCGAAGGTCGATGAGGCAGGGACTGCTCGCCGTGACGCACGGCGTTGGACACGACAGCCACCTTTCCTCACCGGCGCTTCCTGCGGCCGGTGAGCCGTTCGGAGGCGCACCGGCGCCCGATGGAAGACGGCTGTCTTCTCAACCGTCACGAAGCGTACCGGCCGAGCCTGATCAGTTCGCCGGGCCGTCCCCCAGTACGCCGCGCACCGCGTCGACGGACAGGTCGTCCCACGGGAACTGCGCCATCCACCAGGTCGCCCCCGCCTCGACGTAGGGGGCGAGATCCGTACCCGCGGGCACGCCGATCGCGAAGTCGTAGGGCTTCCCGGCGTCCTCACGCATCGAGGTGATGGTCTCGACCGTCTCGGCGAACTCGTCCGCGTGCGGCAGGTTCACCGGGAAGAACCCGTCGTGGCGGGCGGCCCGCCGCATCGGCTTCTTCTTGCCGGGGAACCCGGCAAGCCAGACGGGGACCGGCCGCTCCGGACGAGGCAGGAAGGTGATGTCGTCGACCGTGTAGTGCTTTCCGTGGTGCCGCACCGGTTCACCGGACCAGGCCGCGGTGAGGATCTCGAGCGATTCGTCCAGCATCTCGCCGCGCGCCCGGTCGTCCTGCTCGTCCCCGGTCTTCGAGAACTCTCCGCCGAACCGGTCGCTGCCGAGGCCGGCACCGAGGATCAGCCTGCCGCCGCTCAGCCGGTCCAACGTGGCCGTCTCGCGGGCGAGTTTGACCGGGCGACGCCGGGCGAGCGGCGTGACCATCGGGCCGAAGACCAGGTCTTCGGTGGCGGACGCGACGGCGGCGAGCGTGATCCACGGGTCGGCGATGGCACGCACCGGCTCGTGCCAGCGGACGTGGTCCCAGACGAACAGGCCGTGCCAGCCCGCTTCTTCGGCCTCCGCGGCGAGGCGCGCGATGATCACCGGGTCGGCCAGTTCGTCGAAGATCGGCAGCCACAGTGCCGAGCGCAGGTCCATGCGACGACCGTACTGGCGACTCGCCAGGAGAGGGGACGTGCTAACCCACCTCCCGCAGCACCGCGCGGGCTCGCGCCACCCCGTCCTCCTCGCGCAGCCGCGCGGCGACGTAGTGCGCCCCGCGCCGGAACAGGAGATTCCCGGACAGCTCCAGCAGCCGCGTCGTCAGCGCGTCCTCGGTGAGCTCCCGCAACGGCAACGGGCGGGGGCCCGCGCCGAGCCGGGACACCCGGTCACCCCAGTACGGCTGGTCGGAGAAGACCGGGCAGACCAGCGCCGGGACACCCGCGCGCAACGCGGCCGCGGTCGTGCCCGCGCCGCCGTGGTGCACCACCCCGGCGGTACGCGGGAAGAGCCACGCGTGCGGGACGTCCTGGACGGTCAGCAGATCGTCGTCGTCGAACGACGCGTCGGTGCCGAGAAGGCCGCGCAAGCCCACGCGACGCAGGGCCGTGCGAACGGCGGCGAAGGTTCTCTCGGCCTCCGAAGGCCGCATGCTGCCGAAGCCGACGTACACGGGCGGAGGCCCCGAAGCGAGGAAGTCGCGCAGGCGCGGCTCCGGACGCCACTCAGCGGGAGTATCGAGGAACCAGTATCCGGTGACGTGCACCCGGGCGGGCCAGTCCTTCGGCCGGGGCACCACGACGTCGGAGAACCCGCACAGCACGGGGGTCTTCTTCCGGCTGGGGCCACGCAGTCCCGACGGCGGCAGGCCGAGCGACCCCGTCCGCCAGCGGTCGACGTCCGGTCGCAGCAGCTGCCACGCGACCAGGTCGACGACGTCGAAGCTCAGCCACCGGCCGCACGGCCCGAGCCTGTCCGCCCAGGGGAGCAGCGGATGTGCGAAGGTCCGGGTCGGCACGCTGGGCTGGTAGTGCAGTTCGACGTCGCGGACGCCGAGCGAGGCACCCAGATGCGCGCCGAGGAAGCCCAGCGTCGGGGCGAGGACGAGGTCCGCGCCGTCCCCGCCCCTCTCGACGTCGGCCAGGAGCCGTTCCAGTACCGGCGCCAGCGCGCCTCGCAGGCCTCGCAGGAACGTCGCGGGATTGCGGCCGCCTTGCGTCCATTCGCGTCCGGCGGCCGAGCCGAGCACTTCGCCGGGGTCGGCCGAGAGGGGCGCGAACTCCAGGCCGTACCCGGTCACCAGCGCCCGGAACCGTTCCGCCGCCAGCACTCGCACCCGATCCCCGTGGCAGGCCAGGCCCGCGCCCAGCGCGACACACGGCTGGACGTCGCCCCGTGAACCGGGCGCGACGATCACGACGAGCCGGCTCATCGCTTCGCCGCCGTCAGCCGGTAGCGAAGCCGGAACGGCAGATTCGCCAGCACCGCGACGAGCCGCGCGTCCCGGCCGACCAGGTACCGCGGCGCGGGACGGCGGGCGGTCAGCGCGTGGACCACGACGCGTGCGGCCCGTTCCGGCGGCACCCCGGACCGCGCGGACTTCTCCGCGCTCCGTTCGGCCTCGTCCAGTTGCGCCGCGTACCTTTCCCGCGCGGCCTCCGGCAAGGCGGCGCGGACCTCCTCGGCCGCGGCGCGGGCGCGGGGCCAGATCGCGGTGGCGACCGCGCCGGGTTCGACGAGGATCACGCCGATACCGGACGGTGCCAGTTCGGCACGCAGGCTGTCGGTCAAACCGACCAGCGCGAACTTCGACGTGTGATATGGGCCCACCATCGGCCCGGCGATCCGCCCGCCCATCGATCCGACCGTCACGATCCGGGCGGCCGGGGAGGCGCGCAAGGCGGGCAGCATCGCCTGCGTGACGGCGAGCTGGCCGGTGACGTTGACCTCCAGCTGCTGCCGGAAATCGTCGAGCGGGACGTGCTCCAGCGGTCCGGGCCGGGCCATCCCGGCGTTGTTCACCAGGCCCCGCACCGGTCCCGCCGCCGTGACCCGCTCCCCGCACGCCGCGATCGACGCCGGGTCACGGAGGTCCATCCTCAGCACGGTGACCGCTTCGCCGTGCGTGCGCGCGAGCTCCGTTTCGTCCGCGTCGGCACGCACGCTGGCCCAGACATGGGCACCCCGCCGGACGAGCTCGGCCACACAGGCCCGCCCGATGCCGCTCGACGCGCCGGTGACCACATAGGACGGACGCGTCACCACGCTTCCCCCGCCTTCACCGGCGCCGACAGTGTTCGCAGCATCCGCGGCCATGTCTTGTGCAGCTGGTCCTGCCAGTACGCCCACTGGTGGGTGCCCGGCCCGTAGAAGTCCGACGTCACCGGGAGGCCGAGCCGGTTCAGCCGGTCGGCCATCGCCGTGGTCTGGCCACCGCACAGGAACTCGAGCAGCATCGCGCCGGGAAGGACGTCGATCGGGAGCTTGCCGTCGAACGGGCCGGGCAGGCCGTTCCCGGCCGAGAGGTACAGCTCCGTGCCGCGCAGCCGGTCGGCGTTGACGAGCGGGTCGTGCGCGTCCCAGCGGGACGACTCGCGCCGCCGGTCGCCCCAGAGCGCTTCGGGATCGAGTTTGGCGGACGCGACGATCGCGCTGGTCAGCAGCTCGCCGTAGAGGCCGGTGGGGTTGAGATTGCCGCTGAAGGATCCGGCGAACCGGAACACGCCGGGCCGTCGCGCGGCGAGCTCGATCGCGCCGTACCCGCCCAGCGACAGCCCGGC
Source organism: Amycolatopsis sp. cmx-4-19 (assembly GCA_049998115.1). GTDB lineage: Bacteria > Actinomycetota > Actinomycetes > Mycobacteriales > Pseudonocardiaceae > Amycolatopsis. Next base: position 142,127 of record JAEBEO010000006.1, read on the forward strand.
CGCCACGCGCCTGCCGTCCCCGCGATAGCCGCGGTCGATCAGCTGCGGGATCTCGACCGCGGTGAACGTCTCCCACTGGTTCGCCACGATGTCCTTGCCGTAATTCCACCAGTCGGAAAAGAACCCGGCGGAACCGGAACCCGGCATCACCACCAAGGCGCCGGAATCGTCGGCGAGACGGCGGACATCGGTGTTGGCGGTCCAGCCGCGGTAGTCCTGCAGCCGCGTCTCGCCCGCGAGCAGGTACACCGCCGGCCATTTCCGGGCGGGCTCGGTGTCCCAGCCGGACGGGAGGATGAGCCGGACCATCGCGTAGCTCCCGACCCCGACCGAGCGCACGGTGAGATCCAGCATCCGGGGATCACCGTCCACAGTGGCCTGGGCGACGACGTGCGAACCGTCGTCGGCACGGGCGTCCGGGACGCCGGTCACGGCGGACGCCGGGGTGACGGCGACACCCGACAGCGCGCAAGCCACGGCCGTCAGCAGCGCGACGGCACGCGGCCGCCTCGAAACAATGCGCATGGGTAAATCCTTTGTCCGGTCGTTCGACAGAATTCGAAAATGTGACGGCGATTACCCGCAAAGGAAATTCCGGGGTGTCGGACACGTTAAGCGGAAGGACCCCCTCCAGGCAATTGTCCTGCCCACAATCCGGGAGGACAATGTGAATGCCAGGGAAACAAGAAATGCCTCGGCATCCCCCATCAGGGTGATGCCACGCTCACGGACGGTGAGCGACTGTGGCACGGCGGTACCAAACCCGGGCACGCACCAGCGAGAACCTTGAAACTTGCAGGTCACACCCTGTACACGAAAGACATTTACGTTCTCTTGATACCTTCCGGTATTCGATTTCCCGTCGTAGCCTTCGACATGCCGCCCGGGCTCGGCGTCCCCTGACGCGACCCCGGCGCCTGTGTCCCACCGCGGGGACCGAGAACCCATCAGCAACCTTTCCGAAAGGGCTATTCATGACTGCCCGAATTCGTCGTGCCTCCCGTTTCCCGCCGTCCCGCTCGCTCGCGCTCGCCGCCTCGCTGGCCGCGGCGGCCACCATTTCAGGGGTGCCCGGGGAATCGATTCAGGCCGCCTCCCCGGCCGTTCCCCCGGCCGCCCTGCTGCCGGAGGACGCCGTCCCGCACGCGTCCGCCCGGGACGCTTTCGACCTCGCCGCCGCGCGGTCCGCCCCGGGCCGTGACCAGAGCCGGATCGACGTCGACGGCTGCGACGACGTCGTCCACGGCAGGCTGGTCGGCACGGACGCCACCGGCCAGGGCTTCCAGTCCGCGGTCCCCGGCGGCCAGGTCTCCGAACTCGTCAGTCGCACGACGAACCCGCCCGACCTGACGGCGTGGGCCGCGCAGGCCGCGCGGTGCTCGAAGGTGACGGTCGACGACGCGGCCGGTACCGCGGAGTCGACCGTCACCGTCCACCCCGCGCCCGCCGTTCCCGGCGCGAAAACCCTTTCCTACCACCAACTCCTGACGCTGCCCGGCCAGCCCCCCGAGCTGCCCGGCCTGCGCCTGCGCACCGTCGCCATCGCCGCCGACGACGTCCTGGTCGTACTCCGTGACGCCGGGACCACCTGCCTCGACCTCGACGCGCTCGCCGTCGCCGCCTGGCAGCACGCCGCCGGACCGCTCGGCCGCTGAACCCCCGCACACCGCCGAACCCCGAGGAGACGTCATGCCCCTGGCCCCCGAAAACCTGCCCGCCGTGGCAGGCACCACCCTCCCCGCCTGCCTCCGGCATTGGGCGGACGTCGCCGCCGACCGGCCCGCGCTGACCTTCGCCGACTTCTCGACCGATCGCGCCGGGCGGCGGCGGACCCTGACCTGGCGGCAGCTGAAGGAGCGCGTCGACGCCGTCGCGGGGGCGCTCCCCGTCCGGCCCGGCGAGCGGGTGGCCGTGCTGTGCCCGCAGAGCGCGGACTACGTCGTCGGCTTCCTCGGCGCGATCACCGCGGGCGCGATCGCCGTACCGCTGTTCGACCCCGGACTGCCCGGGCACGCAGGACGGCTCGCCGCGGTGCTCACCGATTGCTCCCCCGCGGCCGTCGTCACGACCCACGCGGCCGAGGACGCCGTCCGGGAGTTCCTCGCGGGCCTGCCCGGCGGCGAGCGGGTCGCGGTCATCACGGCCGACCAGCCCGCCGAAGGGCCGGTCCGCGCGTGGCCCGCCCCGGACGCGGCACCCGACGACGTGGCGTATCTGCAGTACACCTCCGGTTCGACCCGTACCCCGGCCGGCGTGGTGCTGACGCACGCGAACGTGCTGACCAACGTCCGCCAGGCGGTCCACGGGCTCGGCATCGATCCGACGTCGGCGACGACGGTTTCCTGGCTGCCGCTGTTCCACGACATGGGGCTCGTGCTCGGCCTGGTCACGCCGCTGGCGATGGGTATGCGGTCGGTGCTGATGGATCCGCTGGCGTTCATCGAGCGGCCGGTGCGCTGGCTGGAATTGCTGGGCGACCACAACGGCAGCTGGAGCGCCGCGCCGAACTTCGCGTTCCACTACAGCGCGACCCGGGTCAAGGAGGAGGACCGCGCCAAACTGCGCCTCGACCGGGTCGCCGCGATCGTCAACGGTGCCGAGCCGATCAACCCCGGCGTCCTCGACCGGTTCCACGCCGCCTTCGCCGACTCCGGTTACACGCCGGAGAAGACCCGTCCCGCCTACGGACTCGCGGAGGCGACCGTCTTCGTCACCACCGGCCCCGGCGTTCCCCCTCGCGTCACCACGTTCGACCGTGCCGCCCTCGGCGCGGGTGTCGCCCGGCAGGCGGGAGACGGCCTCGAACTGGTCGCCTGCGGTGTCCCCGTCGGACAGCACGTGGCCTTGGTCGACCCGGACACCGGCGTCGCGCTGGAGGACGGGTCGGTCGGCGAGATCTGGGTCCACGGCCCCAACGTCGGTACCGGCTACTGGCAGAAACCCCTGGAAAGCACGGAAACCTTCGGCGCCCGGCTGACCGGTGACCATGGTGGACTCCCCGAAGGGCCGTGGCTGCGTACCGGCGACCTCGGCGTCCGGCACGACGGCGAGGTCTACATCGCCGGCCGGATCAAGGACCTCCTCATCGTCGACGGCCGCAACCACTACCCGCAGGACGTCGAAGCGACCGCCGCCTCGGCCGACCGCGACATCCGGCCCGGCAGCGTCGCCTCCTTCGCCGTCGAAGGCACCGACACCGAGGCCGCGGTCATCGTCGCCGAGCACCGCGGGCACGGCGGACTGACCACCGAGGACGAACGGGAACTCGCCGCGTCGATCCGGCGGCTCGTTTCCGACGCACACGGCCTTTCGCTGCGTGCCGTCGTCCTCGTCCCGGCAGGCCTGGTCCCGCGCACGTCCAGCGGCAAGATCGCGCGCGCCGCCTGCCGCGACCGTTACCTCGCAGGCGACTACGGAAAGGCCCTGGTGCGATGAGAAACCCGTCGTTCGACACGCCGGCGCTGCGCCACTGGCTGCTCGGCACCGTGGCCGAGCACCTCGGCGTGGACGTCACCCGCCTCGAACCCGACCGTCCCCTCAGCGACTACGGCCTGTCCTCCCGCCAGGCCGTCGGCATCGCCGCGGACCTCGAAGAACTGCTCGGCACGCCGCTTCCCGCCACCCTGCTGTGGGAAAGCCCGACCATCGACCATCTCGCGCGCAGCCTCACCGGCGGCGCCGAACCCGAGGCAACCGCGAACACGGACCGTCGCCGGACCGATCCGATCGCGGTCGTCGGCCTCGGCTGCCGCTGGCCGGGGGCGAACGGCCTCGACGAGTTCTGGGACCTGTTGCGTGGCGGACGGGACGCCGTCCGGACCGCCCCGCCCGGCCGCTGGAACGCCGACGCCGCGCCGATCGTCGGCGGTTTCCTCGACGACGTGGCCGGATTCGACGCCGACCACTTCGGCATCACCCCGCGTGAGGCGGCCACGATGGACCCGCAGCAGCGGATGTTGCTGGAAGTCGCCTGGGCGGCGCTGGAGCACGCCGGGATCGCCCCGGTTTCCTTGCGCGGCAGCAGGACCGGTGTGTTCACCGGCATCTCCACGCACGACTACGGGCATCTCACGATGTCCGGCGGCGAGGTGGACCTGTGGACGGCCACCGGCGCGGCGGGCAGCATCTCCGCCAACCGCCTGTCCTACGTCTACGACCTGCGCGGGCCGAGTATGGCGATCGACACCGCCTGCTCGTCGTCGCTGGTCGCGGTGCACCACGCGGTCCGCGCGCTGCGCGACGGCGAGGCGGATCTGGCGCTGGCCGGCGGGGTGAACCTGATGCTGCTGCCCGGTCCCACCGCCGCGTTCGCCGCAGCCGGGCTGCTCGCCGGCGACGGCCGCTGCAAGACCTTCGCCGCGGACGCCGACGGCATCGCCCGTGCCGAGGGCTGCGGCGTCGTCGTGCTCAAACGCCTGGCGGACGCCGAATACGACGGCGACCGGGTGCTGGCGGTGATCCGTTCCACCGCCGTCAACTCCGACGGCCGTTCACAGGGGATGGCCGCGCCGAATCCCCTCGCGCAGCAGGACATGCTGCGCACCGCGTATCACGGCGCACGACTCGATCCGTCCACCGTGGACTACGTCGAGGCACACGGCACCGGCACGCTGCTCGGTGACCCGATCGAAGCACGCTCGCTCGGCGCGGTCCTCGGCAAGGACCGCACGGCAGGCGCTCCCCTGCTGATCGGTTCGGTGAAGACGAACATCGCGCACGCGGAGGCGGCCGCCGGGATCGCCGGGCTGATCAAGGTCGTGCTCGCCATGACACACGACGAACTGCCGCCCCAGCTGCACTTCGCGGCGCCCAACCCGCATATCCCGTTCGACGATCTGCGGCTGCGGGTGGTCACCGAGCCCACGCCGTGGCCCCGGCACTCCGGGCGGGCGACGGCCGGGGTGTCCGCGTTCGGTTTCGGCGGGACCAACGCCCATGTCGTCCTCGAACAGGCCCCGGCGGCGGAGCCCGCGCCGGACCGCGCGGACGTGCGGATCTCGCTGCTGTCCGCCCGCACCGGCGACCGGCTCACCGAACGGGCGGCGCAGCTGGCGAACTGGCTGGAATCCCCGGCCGCGGCCGGGAACTCCCTCGCCGACGTCGCCCACACGCTGTTCCGCCGCGACGACGAAGGACGGCACCGGGCCGCGTTCGTCGCCGGGGACACCGCGGAACTGGCGGTGCTGCTGCGTGCCGTCGGCTCCGGGGCAGATCCGCTGCCGGCGGGCGCGGTCACCGGTGCCGCCACGACCACCGACGGGCCGGTGTTCGTGTTCTCCGGGCACGGCTCCCAATGGACGGGCATGGGGACCGGGCTGCTGGCCGCCGAACCCGCTTTCGCCGCCCAGGTGGACAAGCTGTGCGACCTCTTCACCGAGCACACCGGCCAGTCGCTGCGCACCCTGCTCACGACGTCGATTCCCCTGTCCCTGCCCGAAACCCAGGCCGCGATCTTCGGGACCCAGATCGCGCTGGCCGCCCAGTGGGAAGCGCTCGGCGTCCGGCCCGCGGCCGTCGTCGGGCACTCCCTGGGCTCGGCGGCCGCGGCGGTGGTGAGCGGCGTGCTGACCGCCGACGAGGCCGTCCACCTCGTCGCCACCCGAGCCCGGCTGCTCGGCACCCTCGGACCGGGCGGCGCGATGGCGGCGGTCGAGCTGGCACCGGAGGAACTCGACCTGTACCCGGACATCGAACTCGCCGTCGAATCCGCGCCGGGTCAGCTGACGGTGGCCGGGGACGCCCTCGTGCTGGACCTGCTCGTCGCGGAACTGGAGGCCGCCGGGCTGACCGCGCGACGGCTGCCGGTCGAGGTCGCCGGGCACTCCGCCCGGGTCGAGCCCGTCCTCCCCGCGCTGCGCGAGGCACTCGCCGAACTCGGCGGACGACGTCCGGCGATCCCTTGGTACGACACGGTGCTGACCGATCCTCGGGAACTGCCGAACTTCGACGCCGGGTACTGGTCCGCGCATCTGCGCCGTCCGGTGCGGTTCCGGCAGGCCGTGGCGGCCGCCGCCGCGGACGGTCACCGCGTCTTCGTCGAGATCTCCCCGCATCCGATCCTGCGCGGCTCGGTGGCGCGGACACTCGCGGCTGAAGGCGTCCAAGACGCCGTCGTCACCGGGACCCTGCGCCGGGGCCAGGACGAGGTGCGGGCGCTGGGTGTGGCCGCGGCCGAACTCTACTGCGCGGGCACCCGGATCACCCCGGCCGATCCGGGCGACGGTGCGCGACTGGTCGACGTCCCGCCGATGCCGTGGCGGCACGAGCGGCACTGGTACACCTCCGCTGCGGAGACACCGGTGTACGCGGCGCGCGAAACCGGGCCCGAACCCGTGCGGAGCGCCGGCGGGAACCGGCTGACCGAGATCGTCGCCGCCGTCATGGGGCTGCGGCCCGACCGGATCGACGCCGACGTCCCGCTCGTCGACCTCGGGCTGGATTCCCTGATGGCGAACCGGATCCGGGAGGCCGTCCGCCGGGAGTTCGGCACCGAGCCCGACACCGCGAGTGTGCTCCGGGGCGCGACCCTCGCCGAGCTCGACCGCGATCTCGCACCGCGCGACGACGAGGGACCCCGTCCCGCACGGGGTCGTGCCTGGGACGCGGCCGATCGCCTGGTGCTGCGGCTGTGGAAGGAGCACACCGGCGCCGAGGCGGGTGGCACGTACGGCCGGCTGACGGAGACCGCCAGGCCGGACCGGCTGGCGGAACTGCTCGCCGCGGGGCTCGCCACCGAACTCGACACCCCGATCGACGCCACCGATCTCCTGCGGCACGACTCCCTGGCGGCCATCGCCGACGTCGCCCGCGCCGTCCTCGACACCCGGGAGGAACAGGGACCGGTCCATGTCCTGGCTCCCGGCGAGCCCGGCGTCGCGCCGCTGCTGCTGTTCCACCCCGGCGGCAGCACCTGCACCGTCTACCGGCCGATGCTGGAGCGGCTGCCCGCTTCGGTGCCGTGCCTCGGTTTCGAACGCGTTCCCGGTGTCAGCATCGAGGAACGTGTCGAGCACCTGCTGCCACTGGTGCGGGCGAACCGGCGCGACCGGCCGTACCGGCTGGCGGGCTGGTCGTTCGGCGGGGCGCTGGCCTACGGCGTCGCCGCGCGCCTCGTCGAGGAGGGCGAGGAGGTCGAGTTCGTCGCGCTGATCGACACCATGCTCCCGTTGCCGGAGCCGGACCTCGACCCGCGGGCGTCGTCCGCCAGGCGATTCCTGCGGTTCACCGGGTACGTCGAAGGCACCTACGGCCGGGAAGTCCGGTTGGGGCACGAAGAACTCGCGCCGCTGCCCGAGGAGGAGCAGATCGACCTGGCCATGCGGCGGGTCGCCGAGGCAGGCCTGCTGAGCCCCGGCGTGCTCCGTCACCAGCGCCAATCCTTTTTGGACACACTGGCGGCCGAACGCGGGACGCCCCGCCGTTACGACGGGCGGGTCGTGCTCTACCGGGCGACCGAGCAGTACGCCGCCGGGCTGGCGATGGAACCGCGCTACTCGCGCACGGATCCGGCGGCCGGCTGGGCGGAGCTGTGCCCGCGACTGGAGATCGTGCCCGTCGACGCGCACCACCTGTCGGTGGTCGACCCGCCACACGTCGACGTCGTGGCCCGGCATCTGGCGGGACTCCTGTGACCACGGCCCGGGCCGAGCGGGCGGCCGACCGCGCCTGGCCGCTGCTGGCGGTGCTCGGCGCCGGGCTCTTCCTCGTCGCGGTGGACGCGACGGTGCTGCACGTCGCGCTGCCCGACCTCGTCCGGCAGTTGCGGCCGGGTGCGGCGGCGCAGGTGTGGATCGTGGCGATCTACCCGCTCACCGCCGCCCCGCTGCTCCTGCCGTTCGGCACGCTCGGCGACCGGTACGGGCGGCGGCGGGTCCTGGTCGCCGGGTACGCCGTCTTCGGGATCGCGTCGCTCGGCTGCGCGTTCGCGCCGAACGTCCCGGCGTTGCTGGGTTTCCGCGCGATGCTCGGCTGCGGTGGCGCGATGATCATGCCGGTGACGATGTCGCTGCTGCGGGAGCTCTTCCCCGAGCAGCGGCGTCGCCGCACGGCGATCGCGGTGTGCAGCGGGATCGCGGGCACCGGTTCGGTGTTCGGCCCGATCCTGGGCGGCGTGCTCGTCGAGACGTGGGGCTGGCGCGCCACCTTCCTGCTGAACCCGCCGGTGATCCTGGCCACCGTCGTCCTGGCGTTGCGGTGGCTGCCCCGGAATTCGCCGGGACGGCGACCGTGGGACGCGCTCGGCGCGGGTCTCGCGGCGGGTGGTGTCCTCGGGATCGCGTTCGCCGTCGGACATCCGGGCTCCTGGGAAGTGGCACTGGCGGCGGCGGCGACCGGTTGTGTCCTCATCGGACTGTTCGTGCGCCGCCAGCGCCGGACCGACCCGCCGCTGCTGGACCTCTCGCTGTTCCGGCTTCCGGGCGTCCGGGCCGCCGTCGGCGGGGTGCTGCTGGTGATGAGCACCCTCGTCGGGCTCGGCCTGCTGTTCGCGCAGTACCTGCAGGTGGTGCTCGGCCTCTCCCCGACCGCCGCGGCGGGACGGCTGCTGCTGGTCCTCGGGGCGTCGGCCGTCGGCAGCGTGGTGGCCCCGGGATTGCTGGGGCGGTTCGGCAACGCCCGCGTCCGCACGGCCGGATTCGCGGTCGCGGCGGTGTCCTTTCTGGTCCCGGCGGCGGGTTCGGCCGCGCTGACGTCACCGGTATTGCTGGCCTGCGGACTGGCGGGATTGGGGCTGGGCATGGCGCTCGCGCTCACCTCCAGCACCGACACCCTGCTTTCGGCGACCCCGGCGGACCGGGCCGGGGGCGCCGCCGCGGTCGAGAAGACGGGCTACGAACTGGGCGCGGGTTTCGGCACGACGCTCTTCGGTTCCCTGGCGGCCGCCGTCTACGCGGCACACCTGGCCGTCCCGGGCGGCGTCCCCGAACCGGCGCTTCGGCTCGCGCTGTCGGGCCCGGCCCAAGCCGAAACCGCCGTCTCGGACCTCGCACCGCGATTGGGTGGCGAAGTGCTCGCCGCGGCACGGGCGGCCTGCACCGCCGGGCTTCAGGTGTCGGCGGGAGTCGCTTGTGGACTGTTCGTGCTGGCCACGCTCGTTTCCCTGCGTGTCAGCCGATGAACTGCTCGGCGAACTCACCGGTCGGCGGGATCTCCTGGATCACGTCGATGAGCACGCCGTTGGGGTCGGCGACGATGAAATGCCGTTGCCCGAAGTCCTCGCTGCGCAGGGAAAGCGCCTCGGTCAGGCCCGATATCACGACGAGCCGCCGGTGCTCGGCGTCCACGTCGTCGACCTCGAAGTTCAGCAGCAGCCCCTGCACCGGCTTGCCGAATCCGGCGGGGATGGTGCCGTGGCCGGGAGCGAGGATCGCGAGTTCCCACTCGCCGCGTTTGAGGCTGATGTACCAGTCGGCCTCGAAGGTGAGCTCGAAGCCGAAGTGGTCACGGTAGAAGTCGCTCGTCTCGGTGAGCCTCTCGGTCATGACGACGGGATAGAAGCTGGTCAGACGCATGGCGCACCTTGTCTCTCGAATAATACCGACCGGCGGTTTGTTTCTAGGAAGTTAGCCAACCGACGGTCGGTATGTCAAGATTCCGGCTATGGCCCGCACGAAACAGCAGCAGCGCGAAGAGACGATGGCGGCGTTGACCGCCACCGCACGCCGCCTGTTCGCCGAACATGGCTACGGCAACGTCGGCCTGGAGACCATCGCCCAGACCGCGGGCGTGAGCAAAGGCGCGCTCTACCACCACTTCAGCAGCAAGGCGGAACTGTTCCGGCACGTCCTCGCGGGCGTACAGGACGACGTCGGCGAGCAGGTCGCGCACGCGGCGGACGCCGCCGCGAACCCGTGGGAAGGACTGCTGGCGGGCTGCCGCGCTTTCCTGACCGCGGCGACCGATCCGGAGATCCAGCAGATCATGCTGCTGGACGGGCCGGCCGTACTCGGCTGGATCGACTGGCGTGAACTCGACGACGAGTCCTCCGCGCGGCACCTCGCCGAGGCGCTCACCGCCCTGATGGCCGACGGTGTCCTGGCGAAGCGCCCGGTGGAACCGTTGGTACGCCTGCTTTCCGGGGCGATGAACGAAGCCGCCGTCTGGCTCGCCCACTCCCCCGACGCGAAGGCCGACCTCGCCGCGACGATGGACGCTCTCACGCCGATGATCGAATCGTTGCGCTGAGACACGTCGCCCCCGACCGCGTTCAGTCCTCTAGTTGCGATTGTTGAGCGCTCAAGTAACACAACTGGAGGACTACTTGCCGCCGCGAGCCTTGCGCCGAAGCTGGATCATGCGCTGGAAACCAGCACTGAGCGCCTTCGACGTCGCCCCCCTCGTCGGACGCAAGCTTTTCCTTAGCCCGAGCGTCGAAATTGCCCCGGTCACCGCCGAGGTCCCGCGCCACGGTTTGACCCAAACCTCGCTACACCGTTCCCTTGACCCGTAGCCTGCGGCAACACCTCTACGCGGTGATCGAAAGCCGGCTAAGGTAAGAGTATCCCTGGTAGAGGCGGCGAAGGCTGGGGCCCCACGGCGGCAACGGGGGTTGATGACACTGAACTCAATGCCACGTAGCTTAAGTTGATCTTGGGTGCGAGCCGCGGCGGCTGCCGGACCTGATCGACAGGCTGGACAAGTCACCGGTGGCGGATCTGGGGCGCGACTGTCCACAAGGCACGCCAATCCGGGCCGCGGTACCCGATTTGGGTGCTTTGTGTAGCTGCGCAAGGGGGTCGTGAGTGGTAAAGAGGGTTAGAACGACCTTTGCCACTCACGACCGCTTGAGGCAGGGTCGGCTCCTGTCGGCCAGGGCAACCGAGCGCGTGACCTGCGGCAGCCGTCACCGCTGGCGATCATGGCCTGTCCAAGATCAACGTAAGCTACGTGGCATTGACCCTGAACTGGGATGTCGAGATCCAAGTGTTGCCAAGCTGGGATCGGGCGAATCACGACCTTGATAGGACGAGTGGGGTAGCGAGCAGTGAGCATAGCGTGCGGTCACCGCCAGGCACTCCCAAGAATCCCACGCCGAATGTATTCCCGCTTGCCGTGTGCCTTACTGGAAGCACGAGTTGCGGACTGCCGGAAAGACTTCCCGGTGTGGTGAGCCTGAAAGTTGCAAGTCGGAACTCTTTCAGGGCATCTGATGTTGATTCTCGAAGTGGCGGAAGGGTCGGCAACACCGGTAAGACCGTAATGACGCCTGCCTCGGCGTAGTCCGCGTATCGCTCGCGATAGGTGACCCACGCCTTCCGGTCCGCCTCGGCCTCCTCCTGCGAAGGGCTTAATCGCTCGGCCACAGCTAGCCGTTCCTGGACCTCGGCCGCTAACTGACTACCATGCTCGGCTACCCATGCTCCGTGTTCTGCCCATATTTCGCGGGCCTGCATTCGGGCGAATAGCGCTGCCGATTCGACGCTGGTGAATTCGGCGAACTCGCCTTCCAGGAGGTTCACGCCGAGGTCGCGTGCAAGCATTGCAGCAGCGCGCCGAACGGCGTACGCGATGTCTGTGTCGACGCTGTCGAGGCAGTCAGCGGCCAATCGAAGGGCGCGAATGGGGGGTGCGGGCACATCTAGCAGCACATCCAAGGTTCGACCAAGCACCTCGGGATCGCGTGCGAGTAGGCCGACTGTATCGAACGACGGCGCGAGCGGCAGCACACCTCTTGCGTCGAGGCTGCCATAGGTGGGCCGTAGTCCTGCGAGACCACAGGCCGCGGCCGGCACCCTGATTGACCCCGCGGTATCAGTACCGAGCCCTATGTCCGCGAGACCGGCCGCGACCGCAGCGGCCGAACCTGACGAGGAGCCACCGGTGAACCGATCCGGGTAGCACGGATTGCATGGCGGCTCATCTTCGCCGACGTTACCGATCAGCGAGTATGCAAGTTGGTCGAGCTTGGCCAGGCCTTCCACCGACGCGCCTGCCGCGAGCAGGGTGGATACCACTGGCGCGATGGTTGTGCCGGGTGAATGACTGTCTCGCCAGGCAGGGTGCCCGAAGGACGAGGTATGGCCGGGTAACTCGAATAGATCCTTCAACGCGACGCTGAGCCCGTCGAGGGAGCCAGTGCCTGTCGCGGGCCACTGCAAGTTCTCGCGCACCCAGCAATTTACATTATTTTTGCCGTCGGCCATCCTGTATTGCCGCCTTTCCATCTCATACCCGGCATTATCGGGACTCAGTCGATGTCCACTAAACAATCGACATCCAACTCACTGCGGCCAGACCGCCCCGACGCTCGGAGCAATTGCCGGTAGCTCTCCATGACTGTGCGATAGTACCGGGCCAGTTGCTCACCCTGCGTGCTGGGAGTTACAGCACTACGACGCCATCTCTCCTGTGTTGCGATGCCGCTTGGGCAGTTGCCAGTATGACAGCGTCTCGCCTGCAGGCAGCCCATCGCGACCATCGGTGCGCGGGTAAAGAAGCAACCGTCCGCACCCCTACAGAGTAGACGGAACAAATCATAACCAGTATGTACGCGACCGGCGGCCAGCAGCCGGATCCGATCTCGATATCCAGCGTCGGTCAACTGCCTGCCGAGAACACAGACAGCATGATCCACCGGCGCACCCGCGTGGAGTTGGAGATCATCAGGTGCCGCGCCGCTGCCACCTTCCGCGCCGTCGATTGTGATAAATGCAGGAGCCACCCCGGTCAAACCGATTGCTCGAATCAGTTCGGCGGCCGTACGATCGGAACCGATACACATCTTGATACCTACCGGTTTCCCAGATACGTCGGCAAGTCTCGCAATCCATTCCAGCATGGCCTCGGGTGAGGCCCACGCTGAATGCGCAGGTGGAGATACCACATCGGTATGAGGTGCGACCTTCAGTATCCGTGCGACGTGCGGAGTATTCTTGACAGCGGGCAGTAACCCGCCCGCACCAGGCTTCGCCCCTTGTGTCAATTTCACTTCGATCAACTCGATCGACGGCATGGCGGCAGTGTCAGCAAACGCAGCGAGTGAAAACCTGCCGTCTTGTTCACGGCAGCCCCAGTAACCGGTGCCGATCTGCCATACCAGCCGCGCGCCACCGTCTTCGTGTATCACCGTCGCACCGTCTTCGCCGGTGTTCTGGAGGCAGCCTACCGCTCGTGCGGCGGAACCGACGGCCAGGATGGTGTTGCCGCTTACCGGACCGAAGCCCAACGCTCCGAAGTTGAGCAGTGGAATGGCTTGGTCGCCGATGCGGACAAGTTCCAGCGGGGCGGGCTCACCAGGCAGCATTGCCAAGTCGACCACAGGCTGGCCGACGCCGGGTGGCCGCGTTGCCCCGAAGGAGCTGGTGGTGGAGCCGGTCAGCGCGCGGGCACGAATGCCGACAAGGTCGTCGCGGGTGAACGGGTAACCTACGTCGCCGGCAAGGCGTCGGCGGTAGGCAGCAGCCACTCTGCCGATGATCGGGAATACCCGCAGTTCGGGACGCTCAGTCTGGAGTCGGTCGTGAATGGCGAGCGTGAGTAGCAGAAGCACAGGCAGTGCCACGACGACGAGGGTCATTGTTCATTCTCCCTCTGCAACCGCTGGGTGTGGCGCTCGCATACACGAACCAGTGGGCGCTCGACAAAGATCGCCTGGCGCTTGGACGCTCGGCCACCAGCGAAACCGATGATGGACCCGACGAGGAGGATCAACAACATTGCGATCTGCATCCACATGGCGAGCACTTCCTTCCTGTCGATGTCTTGCCCCGAAGGAGTGATGTCTGTCGGGACTACCGTGACTCGATCGGAGGGCGCGCCGCCAGGGGCATGATGGGGACAATCGCCCTTCCTGCCCTTTCTGTCCGCATCGGGAGCTACACATGGCTCAGACCCCTCGTAGGCTCTCCCCGTACGACTCGCTGCTCGACTTCTTCGGTGCAGAGTTGCGTCACTGGCGTGAGCTGCGGGAACTGTCGCAGGACACGCTGGGCCGACTGGTACACGCCAGCGGTGACACGCTCGGCAAGGTCGAGAAGGCGACGCGATGGCCTACCCGTATCTTGGCCGAGTCCTGCGATAGAGCATTGGACACCGGAGGCATACTCACGCGACTGTGGCCTTTGGTGGACCTGGAACGCCGTGGTTCTCGCTCAGGGGAACGCGGTACGGTCCCCACCATTGGTCCGACGATTCCGGGGGGCCGGCCCGTAGTCCTGCATGTGGATGAGGAGGACAATGTGTGGGCACAGTGGGACCGTCGCAAGTTTCTAGTGGCCACCGGGCTCATTGTCGGCCTCGGTGGCGACCGGTCAGCGTCACCACTCGACGACCCGTTCGGCTTCGCGTCGACAGTAGGCACGCAGTGGCCGGACACACGGCTCTCACGCCCCGTGCCAAGCTATGGCGTCGACTGGACGATGATCTTTCCTGGTGGCCGGTCACTTCTCGGTGGCGAGGCGGCATTGCAACTTCACCCGGTGCAGGTGGAGGCGGAGCGAGCGGTAATGTCGGTGCCGCGGTCGACTCGTACTCAAGAGTTTCTGCGCCGGCCCGGGCGGCGGCTGATAGTCGGAGCCTGGGACGGCGCGGATGGCCCCCGGTTTCTGCTGCTCGACAGCAAGGTTGCGCATCGCGTGTCGCAGTCCGGGTCGTCGGTGTACAACCTGATCGTCCCCACAGCCTACGAGCTGGACAACTTGACATTCGGAATCCTGTGGGCGGCGGTAAATCTCGACGATGCTTTGTCTGCCGACGACTACGCTTTAACCGAGGCGCTAAATGACCTGAAAGCTTACGAACAACTATCGTCATCAGCGGTAAGCAAAGAAGCCGCGCCTGGTTTAAATGCCGTCGCCCATATGTGGCTAGGATCGGAATTTTGCGCGCGCCACATCTTACGGGCATTGCCAAGCCTTCCACAGTTTCCTGCATTTTGGACACGAGAACAGCGCGGCGAAGAAGCAATTTCTTGGCTATTTTTCGACCACAAATACGAATACCTGCGCAGCATGGCGTTGCTCGACGGCTCGGCCAGCCGCGGGTTCTGCATTCCGGAAAGTGCGGTAATCGATTCGCCGGCTTACGAACGCACAATGCTGTTTCTCGTCGCAGCCTTGATGGAGTCACTCAGGATTCGGGTGGAAATCACTGCAGACCCGGAATATTCAGAGGCAGAAGGTTTCGTAGTGGCGGCAAATCGCCAAGCGATCATTGCCAATTGGGTGCGTGGCGATGGAATATGGCACGTAGATTGCGCTGCCGGCAGGTCGAAGGTGCGCGAGTTCACTGAAGTGTCCGCAGACGTCGGCGCGCATTCTGTGATCGACGCGCCCACCTCGGCCGGACGACTGCGCCGATTGGCTAGTTACCTTAGCCTAGATTGGGCGTGGCTGTTACGCCGGTGTTCTGCACTTGCGCGCTGCGAGACGAGCCGCTTGATACAGGTACGGTCGGGCAATCTATCCTTGGCTGGACTGGACGCCGCGTGCACGTTCGTGGCCACGCTGCACACCGAGTTGATTTGACAGTTGATTGAGGAGGACGGGTTGCGCGAGTATGAGCTGACCACTGGACGGACTTTTGGCGTCACGTTTGATCACGGCGAGGATTTCTTCGATGCGTTGCAGAAATTCTGTTTGACGAACCATGTTCGTCAAGGGTATATCCCGATGTTCATCGCAGGTTTCGCCGAGGCCGAGGTGGTCGGTTCCTGCGAGAAGATCGAGAACCCGCTGGCCCCGGTATGGTCGAAAGTCCACCTGACAGGTCTAGAGGCGATGGGCTGTGGCACTCTCGCGTACGACCCAGAGCGCGATGAGGTCTTGCCGCACATTCATACAACTTTGGGCGAGAAGGCGCGTTCGGCGACTGGTTACACTAGCCATCTGCTGTCTGCCCGCGTCCAGTTCCTCACCGAGATGCTGGTCGTGGAAGTTAGTTCTCCGGACATGATCCGTGTCCGCAACCCTGAACTCTTCGACGTGCCACTGTTGAAATTCGGAGGCGGATCTCAGAGAGACGACCAGTAGCCACAGCCGCCTTATCTCAGATTACTTCGAAACAAGACAAGGTGTGAAACCTCACCCATCTACCGAAGTCCCATAGTAGTCACTTTGCCAGGGCGACGCTGACTGGAGTCGCCCTGGATTCCAAGTTGGTGATACGAAAATTGACACCACGGCCAGGACTCGCGCAGCCATCCCCAACCCACGCGAAAAAGCTGCACCCGAATACGGATGCAGCCGTGAACAAAGCAAACCTAGCAGAACCACCTCGAACGGTCTATGGTTCTGACACGGTGGGCGATACTGGGATCGAACCAGTGACCTCTTCGGTGTGAACGAAGCGCTCTCCCCCTGAGCTAATCGCCCGCGGTACGAACGCCGGTTCACCGGGGAAGTGAACCTGGTGCGCGATACTGGGATTGAACCAGTGACCTCTTCCGTGTCAGGGAAGCGCTCTCCCGCTGAGCTAAACGCGCGTTGTGTAGTTGTTCGTACTGGCACTAGCTTAGCGGACCCGTTTCCGGGGTCGCACAGGGGTTCCCCTGTCCTGCGAAGCCCCAGGGTCAGGGCTTCGGCAACCGCGAAGCGACCGACGTCGCGATGTCCTTGACCCGGTCGCAGGGGCTTCCGGTCGTTCCCCCGGCGTACAGGCGGACGGCGAGGTGCTCGGCCTCGCGGTCCGGGAGGGGGCGGTGCTGCCACGTCACGACGCAGCTCGTCCCCCCGACGTCACGCAGGCCGCCGGTGACGCCGTTCCCCAGCTCGACCGGGGTGCCCTCCTGGCCGAAGGCGCCCCGGTTCAGTTCGACGGTCAGGGTGTCCCCGCCGCCCTCCCATTCGCAGATGCGCAGTGTGCGCGGAGCGACCTGCGCGTTGGGCAGGTTCTTGGCGAGTACGGCGGGATCCGGGACAGCGCACGGGTCGAGCGGGAGGATGCTCGCGGGGTCGCTCGCGCGGTCGACGTCGTGGGTGCGCAGGCGCGTGAGAGCGGCGGTGAGCACGTCGTCGGCCGCCTTGCAGGGGTCGCCGTCCCGGTTCGTGTTCCGGATGAGCACCCCGAGCGCGCGGTTCGACGGCAGCTGGACCACCGAGTCGCAGCCTCCGCTGATCGTGCTGCGCGACAACGGAAGTCCCTCGGCGGTGCGGTCCGTGCGTTCGAGACCACTGGTGGTCACTCCCTCGCCGAGCTGGAGGTCGAAGGCGGAACCGTTGAGGCCGGTGTACTTGCAGCGGGCGGGGTACAACTGGGTCGTCTCCGGTTTCAGCGTGCCGAACTCCTGCACGAACCGGCCGGCGAGCACCTTGCACGGGTCGGCGAGGCGCAGGCGTTCCGGGCTGAGTGCTTCGGACACCGACAGCGAAGTCACGCCGGGATCGTCGGGTTTGGCGTAGTCGGCGATGACGAGGCCGAGCGCGACGATCCCGGCGACCACGAGCAGGACGATCGCGGCGAGCGAGCCGAACAGGATCTTCTTGGTCCGAGGCGCCATCTTCTTCGGCGGAGGCCGCCAGATCGGCAGCGGCAGGGCCAGCACCGAACGCACTTCGAGGTCTTGCTGCTGGATCCTCGCGTGCACCGCGGGCGGCCAGGGAGCGGCTCCCGGCGGCACCGGGCCGAGGTGGTTCAGGATCTGCCCCGGAGTCGGGCGGCGTCTCGGGTCCTTTGCCAGGCATGGTTCGGCGAGTTGCCGGATTTCCGCCGGGACGTCCGTGAAGTCCGCGCCGCCGTGCACGACGTTATACAGCGTTTGCGGTGCCGTCGGGCCGGTGAACGGGCCGCGTCCGGTCGCCGCCATGACCAGGATCGCGCCGAGGGCGAACACGTCGCTCGCCCCGGTGACCTGGCCGCTTCCGGCTTGTTCCGGGGACATGAACGCGGGCGACCCGATGATCGCGCCCGTGCCGGTGAGGTCCTGGGCGTCCTCAACCACGCGGGCGATGCCGAAGTCGATCACTCTCGGCCCGTCACTCGTGAGAATGATGTTGCTGGGCTTGAGGTCCCGGTGGATCAGCCCGGCGCGGTGAATCTCCGTCAGCGCCGCGGCGAGGCCCGACGCGAGCAGTCGCACGGACTCGACGGGCAGTGGCCCGGCCGTGTCGACGGCTTCCTTCAGCGACGGTCCGGTGACGAAGACCGAGGCGAGCCAGGGGGTTTCCGCCTCCGCGTCGGCGTCCATGACCGCCGCCGTGTAGGCGCCGGAGACCAGACGCGACGTGGCGACCTCTCGCCGGAACCGTTCGCGGAAGCGCGGATCGTGCGCGAACTGGGCGTGCAGCTGCTTGACCGCGACGAGCCTGCCGTCCGGGGCCAGGCCGAGCACGACCCGGCCCATGCCGCCTTCGCCGAGTTCGGCGATGATCCGGTACGGACCGACCTGCCGGGGTTCACCGGGATTCAACGGTTTCACTGATCAGCCTAGGGTTTCGGGAGTTTCTGCAGCAACACCTCGGCGAAGCCCTTGGCCTTGTCGCAGGCCTCGTCCGCGGTCAGCTTCGAGCCACTGGTGCCCATCGTCAGTTCGACGTTCTCTCCGTCCTTTTCGCTGACCGAGCGGTGCTGCCAGGTCAGCGAGCAGGTGGAACGGGCGGCACCGTCGTCGTTCTGGGCCAGGTACACCTTGGTGCCGCCGAGATCCAAGGTGGCCTTCTTGGAGTAGTACGAGTCCTTCGACTCCACGGGCGGGCGTCCGCGCACGAGGTCGACCCGCAGGCTGCCCACCGCGTCGTACCGGCATTGGTGCAGATGCTCACGGATCGTCTCGACCACCGGTCCCACCAGCCGGTCGGCGGTCGCCGGGCCGACCAGCGCGCACGGGTCCAGTGGTGCCAGCGTGCCTGCCGGGAGGTCGCGCTCGTGACCACCGGCCCGGATCCGCTTGATCGCGTCGCCGAGGGCCGCCTTCACGATCGAACACATCTGATCCTTTGTGGACACCGAGTTCACCCCGGCGCTGAGCACCGTGTTCCGCAGCCCCGTGACGGCGACGGCGACGTCGCACGCGCTGTCGGAGCTCTTGCTGCTCAGCGGAAGTCGTTCCAGTTCCCCGTCCGCTTTCCCTTCGATCAGGTTGCCGACGATGGCCAGTTCCAGCCACTCGCCCTCGGGCGAGGAATACGTGCACGAATCGAACTGGATGTCGATCTTGACGCCGAGCCTGCCGAACCCGGGCACGTCGCGCCCGTCGAGGACCTTGCAGAGGTCGACCTTGCGCAGGTTGTCCGGGCCGAGCGGATCCGGGTCGACCGGGGTGGTGAGGGGCACGTCCGGCGGCGGGGACGCGCTCGGCGCGGCGACGGCGGGAGGCGGGTCCTCCCCGGTCAGGGAGACCGCCGCGACCACGCCACCGGCGAGCAGGACGACGGCGGCCGCGGCGAGACCGGCGTACAGGCCGCGCCGGGACTTCTTCGGCGGCGGGTTCAGCAGGCGCCGCACCTCGGCCTGTTGCGTCTCGATGAGATGCGGCACCACCGGCGGCCAGGGGCTCGCGACCGGCGGGATCGGACCCAGCCGCTCCAGCACCCAGGCCGGGGACGGCCGGTCCGCCGGGTGCTTGGCCAGGCACGGCTCGACGATCCGCCGGATCTCCGGGGCGAGGTGGCGCAGATCGGGCCGGACGTGCACGACGTTGTAGAGGGTGTGCGGAGTGGACGTCCCGGTGAACGGGTTCGTCCCGGTCGCGGCCATCACCAGCAGCGCGCCGAAGGAGAACATGTCGCTCGCCGAGGTCAGCGGCTTGCCTTCGGCCTGCTCCGGCGACATGAACCCGGGCGAGCCGAGGACCGCCCCGGTGTGCGTGAGCTCCGAATCGCCCTCGGCGGCGCGGGCGATGCCGAAGTCGATCACCCTCGGGCCGTCCCCGGTGAGGATGACGTTGCTCGGCTTCAGGTCACGGTGGATCAGCCCGGCGCGGTGGATGTCGCCCAGCGCCAGCGCGAGCCCCGCGGCGAGGTGCCGGAGCGACCCGGCCGGCAGCGGCCCGCCCGCCGCGACGGCTTCGGACAGCGACGGGCCGGGTACGAACACCGAGGCCAGCCACGGTGTCGGGGCGTGCGGGTCGGCGTCCATCACCGGGGCGGTGTACGCGCCGGAGACCAGTCGCGACGTCTCGACCTCCCGGCGGAACCGCTCGCGGAAGCCGGGATCGTGCGCGAATCCCGGGTGGACCTGCTTGATCGCGACCAGGCGGCCGTCCGGGGACAGCCCGAGCAGCACCCGGCCCATCCCGCCCTCACCGAGCGCGGCGAACACCCGGTAGCGCCCCACGCCGGTGGGTTCGCCGGTGTTCAACGGCTTCACGGATGGCCCCCTTGTCCGGGGCGATGGTACAAAACCACCCGGAAGTGTCACCCACGGCGTCGGTCGGCCCGGCCGAAGTCCTTGAGCCGGAGGCTGTTGGACACCACGAGCACGGACGACAGCGACATCGCCGCGCCGGCGATCAGCGGGTTCAGCGCCGGGACCTGCTCTCGAAGTACCGGCCTGCCAGCAGGAACGTGGTCACCCCGGCAGCGACGTCGAGGTAGATCGCGTCCGCGCCCGCGGCCGTCGGGCCGAAGCCGATCCAGTAACCGGGCTCCGCGCCGCCACCGAACGCCGCCCAGGCCGACCACGCGAAAGACGCGAGCACGCCGAGCGACACCAGGGTGTCCATGCTGGACGACCGATGCCGGAGATCCCGGACGCGCGCGAACCCGGTGTCCGGATCCTCTTCGCCGCGGATCTCCGCCGTGTAGCCGGGTGTGCGGACGCGCTCGATGAGCACGCCGTCGTCCAGTGCCTCGGGGACCTGCACGGTGGCGGGCTCGGTCGCGTAGTTCACCGACGCGCGGACACCGTCCAGTTTGTTCAGTGTGCGTTCCACCCGCGCCGAACAGGCGGCGCAGGTCATCCCCGACACGGTCAGTTCCACCGTGCGGACGGCCGCGGCCTCGTCGGCCACCGGCGCGGAAATCGTCATCTCTCGGCACTCCCCTGGATCCGTCGTTCCCTGGTGGTGGAACAGGCGTCCGGAAGGTGTCGCGAGGGAGATTACCGACGGCGGGAACCAGGCCCGCCGCCGGCCCGACTACTGGTGTGGTGGTGGAACAGGTGTCTTCAGCGCGGCGTCAGCACGAGAGCGAACGTGTTGCCGTCACCCTGGACGAACGTGCTCAGGTACGGCGTGAACGCGCCGCACCCGGTCAGTGGCGCGAGCGAGTAGCCGCCGGTGAGCGTGCCGCCGCCCGCCATCGTGAAACCGTCGCCGGTACGCAGTTCCGCCGTCGACGGGCTCGATGTCCGGCACGCCGGACCGCTGCTGACCGGCATGCCGACGAGGGTGACGAGCGGGAGGACGGTGGTGAACCGGGGCCGGGCGACGAAGCCCGTGCCGACGAGGTCGCCGCCTTGTGGCCCGTCGGCGACGAACTCGAGATCCGCCGTGCCCGGGAGGAAGCCGAAGAGGCGGAAGTCCGTGTGCGCCTTGTCGAACACCGGGCCGCCGGTGAAGACCGTCGCGGCGGTGGGGTTCAGGTCGAACCCGCCCGCGAGCGGCGCCGAGGCGTTCAGCGCTTTCACGGTCGTCTTCCCGGCGACCGCGTAGCGATGTCCGGCGGGTTTGTCGCCGAGGTCGAACGAAAGCAGGACCGCGTCCTGGCCCGGATCGAGGACGCAGTCCGACGTGAAGGAACCGAGACCGGTGAACGAACCGTCGGCCTTCTTCGGCGTGAGCCGGGTGGTGAAGTCGCCGACGGTCAGCGTGGTCTTGCCCGCTTTCGCCAGCGTCACCGCGGGGACGGAGCCGGTCGCGACCGGGCTGAAACCGCCTGTCTGCGGGATGTCGGTCTTGGCCACGTTCAGCGGAATGGTCACCGGGAACGGTTTCGCGTCGCCGTTGACCAGCGTCACGCCCGCCGCGGCGGTGCCTTCGATGGTGGTGGCGCCGACGAGGTCGAGCCCGCGCGCCGCCTTGTCGGGCACACCCACGGTGATGGTGAGCCCCGACGTCGTGAGCGTGCCGCCCGGAGCGGCGGGGACGTCGAAGTCGGCCTTGATGTTCACGTCGAGCTTCTGCAGCCCGATCAGCGGGAACGGGCAGGTGTAGGAGAGTCTCTTGTCGACGGGCGTGCCCGCCGCGGCGCCGCCGGCCGCCGGGAACAGCAGGCAGGTCGCGGTGAGCGCGACGACGAGGCCTGTCGCGAGCAGCGTCCGGACGGTGATGCGGAGTGGCATGGTCGCCTTCCCGTGCACGGCGCCGGTCCCCGCCGCACGGGCGGCGGGGACCGGCTTGCCTGGCTACTTCTTGGTGAGGTTCAGATCGAGCGTGTTGCCGTCGCTCTTGGTGAACAGGCTGATCATGTCGTTGAACGAACCGCAGTTCTGCAGCCCGGACAGCGAATAGGTGCCCGTCAGCTTCCCGCCCTTGAGCAGATCGAAGTCCGGCCCGGTGGTCATCTCGCTGGTGGACGGGGTGACCGTGCCGCACTTCGGGTCGCTGCTCAGCGGGATCCCGAAGACCTGCACGCTCGGCAGGAACACGTTGAACTTGATGTGCGCCTTGAACCCGGTGCCGACGAGCTCACCGGTCTGCTTGCCGACCTGTTCGACCTTGATGTCCGAAGCACCCTGGACGAAGCCGAAGAGCTTGAATTCGGTCCGCGACGGGTCGAGCTTCAGGTCACCGGTGAACGTCTTCGACGCGAGGTCCACGTCCGCGTCGAAGGAACCGTTGATCGGTGCGGTGCTGCCGAGCGCCTTCAACGCGGTCTGCCCCTTGATACCGAACGCGTACTTCAGTCCTCCGCCACCGGGGGTCGTGGTGGTGGGCGGCGTCGTCGGCGTGGTCGGCGTCGTGGGGGTGGTGGTGGGCGTGGTCGGGGTGGTGGTCGGCGTGGGGGTGCCGCCGCCGTCCCCGATCTTGATCGTGGCCAGGGTGTTGTTCTGGCCCGGGTCCTGCGTGCACGGCGCGTCGATCGTGCCGTCCGGCGTGATGCCGGTGACCGAACCGTCGGCCTTGCGCGGGGTGACCTTCAGCTGCAGGTCGCCCACACTGATCTTCGCCTCACCGGGCTGGTTGAAGGTGAGCGACGGGGTCTTGCCCGCCGCGTTGACCGTCATCTCGCCCGAGGTGGGGATGTTCGACTTGGCGATGTCGTTGGGCACCTTGACCGGGAGGTTGAGTCCCGGTGCCGCCACGGTCGCCGCCGCGATGGCCTGGCCTTCCAGCGTCGTCGCACCGATCAGGTTCAGCCCGCTGACCGTGTCCGCGTTGATCGTGGAGACGGCCTTGATGTCGAACGTGCCGGTCGGCTGCCCGGTCTTGACCGACAGCGGGAGATCGGTGTTGATCACCACCTTCAGCGACTGGGAACCCACCAGCGGGAGGTTGCAGTGGTAGTTGAGCGGCAACGAGATCGGCTCGGCGACACTGGACTGTGCCCCGACCACGAGTACTGCGGTGGCAAGCCCCACAGCACCGGCAGCGGCGGCGGCGACCGCCTTCTTTGTTCCTCTACGGTGACTCACGATCGTCCTTCCGTGGTATCAACGATGATACGAAACGGCGTACAATTCCCCAGAGCACTGAATAGCGGCCCGAGAGAATTCTCCGGGTAGCGACGATGTCTGACGGATCGCAACCGAACGTAAACTAACGACGCGTCCACGCCGCTATCAAGGGCTTACCCGGAAAAGTTGACGGGCGCCCGGTAAATTGTCACCCCGGCACGGTGCCACCGCATGGTTCCTAGTAGGCGGACGTAGGTTTCCCCAGCACAGAGCCACTTGAGGCACGCCGGGAGACTGCTGACGCGGATGACAACCGCAATCCGAAAAATTATCTCGCGCATGCCAATCACCCCTTTCCCGCCGAGCCCGCACACCGATCCGCTTGCCTGACGGAATCGTTCGTGAGTAACCTCGCGGTTCAGCCTGCCGGTCACCGCCGACCACCGCGGATGCCGGCCTCTTTCGCCGAATTCGACGGGGAAACCATGAAAAGAATGCGCCGCACGGCAGCGCGAATCGCGTTCGCCACCGTCTCCGTGACCGCCGCCGCGGCCCTGCTGGGCGCCTGCGGGTCCGACGCGCCCATCGACTCCGCCCAGCACGCCGACCCGGCCGCGCTCGCCTGGGCGGACAAGGTGTGTTCCGGGGTCGCCAACGGCTCGGCGAAGCTTTCGCAGCCGCCCGCGTTCGACGCCGCGAACCCGCAGGGGGCCAAGGCCGCGATGGTCGGCTTCCTGAACTCCCTCACCGCCGCGCTCGACGACATGGCGGGCGGCATCCGGAACGCGGGCGTGCCACCGGTCCCGGATGGACAGTCCGCTGTGGACAAGGCCACCAGCACCCTCGGCGAGACCAGGTCGAAGGTGACCGCCACACTGGCGAAGATGCAGGACGCCAAGGTCACCGACCAGGCCGGTCTGCAGAAGGTGATCGCCGACGCCGACGCCACGATGGGCGGGCTGAGCGAGCCGGAGGGCCCGATCAAGCCCCTGCGCGCCAACCCGGAACTGAACCTCGCGTTCGCCGAGTCCAAGACCTGCCGACAGGTCTACGGCAACGCCTGACCCGGCATGGCGAGTCCGCCGGCGGGTGTCGCGAAAGCCACTTTCGCGACACCGCCTTGTTCCCCTCCGCCCATCCCGCACTCTCCAGAAGCCCGGCCACGCCCTCGAATATCCACAATGGACTCTTTCCGCCCGTTTGGAGTGGCGATGTCGCGAAAGCCACTTTCGGGACATCAGGTGTCCCGAAAGTGGCTTTGGCGACATCGGAGCCGACACGCAGGCAGGCGCCCCCCACCCCTCACCGCCGCTCCGCTCCCCCGACAAACCCGTCCCGCGCTCCCTGGAGGTCCGGCCGTGCCGATCTCGTTCCCCCGCCCGCTCGCCGCCGCGCTCGCGGTCGTCCTGACCGCCGGTCTGCTGACCGCGCTGGGCGGGAGCCCGGCGAACTCCGCCGCCCCGGCGGCGTCCGACGACTCGTTCTACACCCCGCCGTCCCCGCTCCCGGCGGGCAAGCCGGGTGACATCATCCGCTCGCGCGTCTCCAAAGCGGGGCCGCGCAAGGATTCCGTCAACGCGTGGCAGGTGATGTACCTGTCCACCGACGCGCTCGGACGGCCGGACGCGGTGACCGGGACGGTGCTCGTCCCCAAGAACGCCGACCCGTCGAAGGCGCCCATCGTCTCGTTCGGCGCCGGTACCCACGGCCCGGCGTTCACCTGCACGCCGTCGGCGATGATCGACATCGGCGCGTTCTACGAGCAGTCCGGTCTCGACGACCTGCTCGACGCCGGATACGCCGTCGCGCTCACCGATTACGAGGGATACCGCCAGAACCCGAAGACGACGTACGTGGTCGGCCGTTCGGAGGGCCCGGCGATGATCGACGCCGTCCGCGCCGCCCAGCGCCTGCCGGAGACGAGGCTTTCCGCGAACGCCAAGGTCGTCTTCCGCGGCTATTCCCAGGGTGGGGGCGCCGCGGCGTGGGCGGGCGAACTCCAGCCGTCCTACGCCCCGGAGCTGAACCTCGTCGGCGTCACCGCCGGCGGTGTGCCCGCCGACCTCGTCCAGGTCACCTTGCAACTGGACGGGAAGGCCGGTTTCGGCGTCTTCGCCTACGCCCTTGTCGGACTGGACAACGCCTATCCCGAGCTGAAGCTGGACTCGTTCCTCAGCGACAACGGGCGCTTCAAACTGGCCGAGATGCAGAAGAGCGCGTGCACGTTCGAACTGCTCACCACCTACGCCAACCAGAAGATCGCCGACTACACGACCAGCGCGGGCTACGTCCGGCCGGAATGGGTGAAGCGGCTCAACGAGAACAAGCTCGGCAATTCGCCGCCCAAGGTACCGGTGCTGCTCTACCACGCCACCCAGGACCAGCTCGTGCAGTTCGCCCAGGCCGACGCGCTGCACAAGACCTATTGCGCGGCCGGGGTCAAGACGATGTGGAAGACCTTCGAGACCGACCACATCACGGCCGTCTACACCGGTAACGCCGACGTGCTGTCCTTCATCAAGGACCGCGTCGCGGGCGTCCCGGCGACGACGAACTGCTGAGCCCCCGGTGCTCAGGACCGCCCCCGAGTCCTTTGTGGACGAGGCGGCGTCCGGCGGTGCGCGAACGGGCAAGCGGCGTGAGCTGCTCCGGTTCGCCACCGTCGGGCTCGCCGCGTTCGGCCTCACCCTCGGGACCAACTACGGGCTCAAACTCACCGTCCTGCAAGAGAAGCCGGTCACGGCGCTGGCCATCGCGACCGTCTTGGCGACGGCGTTCGCCTACCTGCTCTCCCGGCGCTGGGCGTTCCACACCCGCGGCGGCAGGCGGCGGCTGCACGAAGCCGCGTTGTTCTTCGCGGTCAACGCGATCGCCGTGACGGTCAACCTGTGCCCGCCGCTGATCTCGCGTTACGTCCTGCACCTCGAAGTCCCCGAAGTGGGCTTCCTGACGCAGGAGATCGCCGACTTCGTCAGCGGCATGCTGCTGGGCACCGCGGCCGGTTCGGCGTTCCGCTGGTGGGGCTACCGCCGCTGGGTGTTCCCGGTGGCGGGAGCCCGTCAGACGTCCGCCGGCCGCATCCGTTCCGCACGCAGCGCGAGTTCGATCCGCAGCCGCTGATCCGGGTCCTCCAGCCGCTCCCCGAACAGTTCCGTGAGCCGTCTCAACCGTGCCCGCACGGTCTGCGGGTGCACGGCGAGCCGCCGGGCGATCTCGGGCGCGCTCCCCCGCGTCTGCACCTGCGTGAGCAGGGTGGTCGCCAGCTCCTCGTGCTGCCGCGGCGCCAGCCCCGACAACGGTTCCAGCGCCTCGCCAGCCAGCTGGTCCAGCAGGAATTCGTCGGCGAGCAGGAGCAACGTGGTGATGTGCTCCTCGCACCACAGCACCGGGCCGACCGTGGTGATCATCCCCCGCTGGGCCAGCGCGGAGGCGCGGCGGGCGATCCGGAACGACTCGGCGGCCTTGTCCACCGGCACGGACACCCCCACCGTCGCCGACCATCCGGACGGCAGTTCCCGCAGGCCGCCGAGATCCGCCTCCGGGCAGGTGACCAGCGCTCCGGGTACGTCGGAGACCAGATCGGCGGGGACCACCGCGGGCAGCAGGCCGGCGGGGAACGCGGGCGCCCCGGGGGCCGAGCTGAAGACGACCGCGGTGACCTGTTCCGGGAACCGCCAGCCGATCGCGACGGCGAGCGCGCCGGCGTCGGCCCGCGTGTACCCCGCGCCACCGGTCAGCAGGCGGAACAACCGGGCCCGCTGCTCCGCGGGTCCGGTGGCCTCGGCCTGCGCCGCGTTGTAGCCCTCGGTCAGCGCCATCGTCACCTCGACGACGTCGCCGAACAGGCACTCGGCGGCGCCGTAGAGGACGTCACCGGACAGCTGGAGCTCACGGCCCGCCCCGGCGATCGAGCGCCACAGCACCCGGCTGGACACCCGGAACGCCGCCTGCGCGGCCTCTCGGCTGAGTCCTTGGTGGAACGCGATCCTGCCTTGGGTGCGGAAATCCACCAGGAGGTCGTTCTGGAGCAGTTCGGGGACACCGACCCGGTCGATGGCGCGTTCGATACTCCGCCGGGTCAGCTCGACGGCCGCCGCGCGGGCGTCGCTGTCGCTGAACACTTCGGCGCACTCGCCGATCTCGGCCATCACGCCTTCGACGCAGTGCCGGGCGATGGCCGGGATTCGCGGCCGGACGGCGTCACCGAGCTCCCTCGGCAGCCTCGCCCACAAGGACCCCACGGGCTGCCAGCTCAAGTGCGTGCTCCCCTGTTCGGAAGTAGGCCGACGATTTCGGGCACCCATTCCCTTTCGTCCGCGCGCCACCGGCGCACTCGAATGCACGGAGCGTAGAACCGGCGCCACATCCGTGTCAAAAGGCGGTGCATCGAAACACCCGTCCGTGTCGACAGCGCAGAGTACCGCGACTTTCCGTCGTCAATTTCCCGTCACATTCGTGGTGCACGCCGTCGGCCGATCGAGTAGAAACACCCCCTGCGCCGTTCCCGTCTCCCCGAACCGGTCGTGCAAAAGGATTCACGTTTCCCGTCGTCCCGTCCGGCGAAACCAAAGGTGGTCTTCGTGGTCGAGTACCGCAGTTTCCGCATGCTGGCGACGCTGCCGCGTTCGCTCGGCGAAGAACTGCGTCCGTATACCGGTCACGCCGCGGCCGCGATGATCAAGGCGGTCCAGCGGTCGGTCCCCGCGTACTCGCTGCCGTTGCACGGTGTCTTCGGCCGCGTACTGGTCGTCTCCTGCGAGCGGGCGGTGCGGCAGTACGTCGAGTGCATCGGCGATCCGGACCGGCCGCACGACCACTGGAGCGGCTTCTACCGGATGCGCGGGCGGATCGAGTTCACCGAAGGCCGCAGCCTGGAACCGTTGCACGACAGCGCGACCATCGGGGCCCGCGCGGCTTGGCGCGCGATGCGGCCCATCGTGCGCGGTCTCGGCGTGGGGGCGGACGTCATCGCCCGTGCCGCCGAGTCCGTCTTCGTCTACGTCGACGAGTTGTGCACCACGACGATCGAGGGCTACCAGGAGGCCGAGACCAGGGCGGCGGGCGCGATCCCGCTCCGGCGGCGACGGCTGCTCGAACTGATCGCGCAGGCACCGGAAGGATCCGCGTGCAGTATCGCGAGCCTGGCGGACGGGGCAGGCTGGCGGCTCCCGGAAACCGCCGCCATGGTCGCGCTCCAGCGGGCCCCGGGTGCCCCCGGGTTCCCCGCCCACCTCTTGGCCGACGACGTCTTGGCCGACCTCGACGGCGTCGAGCCGTACCTGCTCACCGCCGATCCCGACGTGGCCCTCGCGCGGCTGCGGGACGCACTGGACGGCTGGCGCGCGGCGGTCTCCCCCGTCGTCCCGCTCACCGACGCCCCGGCCGCGTTGCGCACCGCACGCCGCGCGTTACTGCTGACCGGTGAGGACGCGTCCGGCCCGGTCGTCTGGTGCCGAGATCACCTCGCCACGCTGTGGCTGCTCGCCGAGGACTTCCTCGGGGCCGAACTGGCCAAGCGGAGTCTCGACCCGTTCGCGTCGCTGAGCGAGAAGCAGCGGGAGCGGCTCAGCGAAACCCTGTCGGCCTGGCTGGAAACCCGCAGCGGGGCGCCGGAGATCGCACAACGGCTGGGCGTGCACCCGCAGACCGTGCGGAACCGCCTGCGGCAACTGGAAGAACTGTTCGGCGACCGGCTCAAGGACGCCGACGACCGGCTGGGCATGCAGCTCGCGCTGCGCGCCCAGCGGCTCATGCGCGCCCACCACCGCGACGAAGGATCCGCCTGACCCGCCGCTCCGGCGGCCGCACCGTGGGCAGCACCCAGCGCAGGCCGCGGCGGGAGCGCCCGGCACGGGGCTGATCGAAGTGGAAATCCGCCCGGCAGGCCATGTGCTTCTCCCTGGTGACAGGTGTTTACCGATGCTTTCCTGAATACCGTGACGGTCGGGAAATGTCGATGCGCAATTGTTCCGGCATACCAGGTTTTAGCACCGGGGTTCGGGGGTGACGGCGGCTTTCTTGTCACGCCGGTCGCAGTTCCCGGACGTGCCCGGCGACACGCTGACGAACCGGCCGTTCGTCACGTTATTTTGACGCCTGACAACGGAAAGGCGGACCATGGTCCTCGAAGCGCGCACACTGACCTTGCACGGCCAGGAAATCAGGTTACGGGAATACCGGCCGTCCGCACCGGACGATTCGGGTGAGCTGCTCGTGCTGTTGCACGGGATCTCGGGCAGCGGCGAGACCTGGAGCCCGCTGCTGGAACATTTCGAGCGGACCGGGTTCGGCCATCACGTCCTCGTCCCCGATCTGCCGGGGCACGGCGATTCCGGAACCCCGCGGGCCGACTACGGTCTCGGCGCGATGGCGAGCGTGGTCCGCGACGTCCTCGCGCTGACCGGTGCGCGGCACGCGACCATCGCCGGGCACTCCCTCGGCGGCGGGATCGCGATGCAGTTCGCCTACCAGTTCCCCCAGATGTGCGCCCGGCTGGTGCTCGTGGGCAGCGCAGGCCTCGGCCCGCAGGTGACCGCGGTGCTGCGCGCGACGGCGCTGCCGGGGGCCAAGGCGACACTCGCGGCCGCCGTCAACCCGGCCACCGTGGCGATCGCCCGCGGCCTCGCCGCCGCCTGCCGGGGTCTCGGCGGCAAACTCGCCCCCGAAACACGGGAGCTGACGCGGCACCTTTCGGCACTCTCCGACGCCGGCCGCCGCCGGGCGTTCCTGTTCATCGCCCGCAGCCTCATCGACCTCCGGGGTCAGCGCGCGAGCGCCGTCGACAAGCTCTACCTCGCCCAGCGGGTGCCCACGCTCCTCGTCTGGGGCGCGCACGATCCGCTCATCCCGGTCGAGCACGGCCGGAAGACGGCCGAACTGCTGCCAGGTAGCCGCTTGACGGTGTTCGAAAATGCGAAACACTTTCCTCATGCGGCCGACCCGGCCCGGTTCGGCGGCGAGATCGAGCGCTTCCTCGCCGAGACCGAACCCGCCCGGCTGAGCCTGGACGAGGTCGTCGAGGTGCTCGTCCGGGCGAGCGCGGCCGCGAACGAGGTCGAAATGCCCCAAAACGCCCCTCGGAAGTCCCCGGAAAAGTTGTCATCCGGGCCCCATCCCCCGCGTGGGTAAATGTCACCTGCCGCCGGATCCGACCACCCGTTCGGGTGTAGTCCATCCAGGTGGCCGATCAAGGCCCCGCCAGCCGTTGACAGTCCTCTCGGCCGGATTTTATGTTGCGTGAGCCACAAAATCTGGATCGGCTTCACCGTTGAAGAGGCTGATTTTGTTGCCAGCAAGGATAAAAAACATGACCGACTTGGATATCGGGTTCTCGCGGCACGACGTGCGTCACCCCGCCACACCGCACCGCCAGCCACCGGGTCCGGTCCAGCGACCGCGCGCCTTCACGCCGGCACCGAGAACCCCAGTGGAGAACAGACCCGTGCGCAGCACCGGCGCGAATGGACTGTGGGCGTCCCTGCCCCGCGAGCTGGCCGAGCGCTTCCGGCCGCGGGTGGACCCCATGGCCCGAGCCATCCTGCAGGAGGTACAACGAGCCGTTCCCGAATACGCACAGCCACTGGAAGGCGCGTTCGGACAGATCATCACGCAGGGTGTCCGGCAAGCCATCCTGCACTGCCTCGACACCGTCGGTCAGGGGACGGCGCCCCTCGACAAGTGGACCGCGGTCTTCCGCAATCTCGGGAAGGTCGAGTTCAAGGAGGGACGCAGTCTCGACTGCCTGCAGACCGCCTACCGCGTCGGCGGGCGCGTCGCCTGGCGGCACGTGTCGGAATTCGGCCAGGCGATCGGAGCGGACGCCGATCTCCTGTGCACCACCGCCGAAGCGATCTTCGCTTACGTGGACGAGATTTCGGCGTTGTCGATCGAGGGGTACACCGCCGCCCAGGAACGGGCCGCGGGCACGAAGGCGAGACGCAGGCGCAGGCTGCTCGAACTGATCCTCTCCGACCCGCCGTCCTCGCCCCAGTCGATCGCGTCCCACGCCGCCAACGCCCAGTGGGCGCTGCCCGCCGAGGTCACGGTCGTCGCACTGGAACGGCGGCTCGGCCCGCTCGATCCCGACAGCGCCGACCTGGACGCCGACGTGCTGGTCGACCTGGAGGGCCCCAAGCCCTGCCTGGTCACCGGCGACCCCGACAAACACCTGAAGGACCTCGCCGAACGGCTTCCCGGCTGGCGGGCGGTGATCGGCCCGGCCGTGCGGCTCACCGAGGCGCCACGCTCGCTGCTGTGGGCCCGTCGCACCCTGCGGCTGGTCCAGCGCCAGGTCCTGCCGGACAACCCGGTCACGCGGTACAGCGATCACCTGTCCACCCTGTGGCTGCTCGCCGACGAGTTCCTGGTCCGTGAGCTGTGCGCACGCAGTCTCGCCCCGTTCAACGACCTCACCCCGAAGCAGCGGGCACGCCTCGGGGAGACGTTGCTGATCTGGCTGCAATCACGGGGAAGCGCGCCGGAGATCGCGAAGAAGCTCAAGGTCCACCCGCAGACCGTCCGGTATCGCATGCACCAGCTCATCGATCTCTTCGGCGACCGGCTGAACAACGCGGACGACCGGCTCGACATGGAGATCGCCCTGCGCGCGGAGGCCTTGCTCGCCGAGGACTGAGACCAGCGTTTCCCACTCACAACGAGGTGACGAGGTGACCCGACCGCAGGATGCCCGAAGCGGGATCGAAGCGACGTACGGCCCGCTCCTCACGCCCGCTCGGCCGGGCGGGACGAGCGGGCGCCCCGTCCAGCTGTGGGCGCTGCTGCCGAGAGAACTGGCGACGGTGTTCCGGCCGGTGCTCGCCGACGTGGCCGGGGAAGTGGTCCGTGAGATCCAGCGGACCATCCCCGACTACGCGCGGCCGCTGGACGGCGCGTTCGGGAAGTCGCTCAAAACCGGCGTCCAGATGGCGTTCCTGCAGTTCCTCGATCGGATCGGGAACCCCGAAGCGCAGTCGGAGGACCGGCGGAGCGTGTTCCTGAGCCTCGGCGTCGAGGAGTTCCACCAGGGTCGCAACGTCGACGTCCTCCAGGCCGCGTACCGGGTCGGGGCCAGGGTGACCTGGCGCCGGGTGGCCGACGCCGGGCGGCGCGCGGGTGTCCCGTCGGCGACGCTGTGCCTGCTCGCGGAGGCCATCTTCGCCTACATCGACGAGCTTTCCGCGCTGTCCGTCGAAGGCCACGCGGAGGCACGCGAGAAGGCCGCCGGAGCGCTGGAACGTCGTCGGCGCCGCCTGATGGAACTCCTGCTCGCCGAGCCGCCGTCGCCGTCCGAAGTGGTCAAGAACGCCGCCGACCTGGCCCGATGGCAACTGCCGGACCTCCTCGTCGCCGTCGCTCTCGACCCGTCTTCCGACGACGTCCCACCGGCCGCGTCAGCCGGCCTGGCGGACTTCGAGAGCACCTCCCCCTGCCTGCTGCTGCCCGCGCCGGAACCGGACGAGCGGGACCAGTTCGCCGAGAGCCTGGCAGGCTGGCGAGCCGCGATCGGCCCCGCCGTCCCACCCGTCTTCGCCGCCCGTTCCCTGCAGGCCGCACGGGAAGCCCTGCGGCTCGTCGAAGCGGGCGCTCTCACGGACGAGCCGGTGACCTGGTGCGTCGATCACCTTTCGCGGCTCTGGCTGCTCAAGCAGCCCTTCCTCGCCGCAGAACTGGTGCGGGAACGGCTCGGGCCGCTGGCCGGGCTCACGGGTAAGCAGCAGTCACGGTTGGCGGGGACGCTGCTGGCGTGGCTGGAGACATGCGGGAACGTCCGCGAGGTGGCGGAGCGGCTCGCGGTGCACCCGCAGACCGTACGGTCGCGGGCGCAGGAACTGGAGGCGCTGTTCGCGGACGGCCTCCGGGATCCCGAGCGGCGGTTCGAGATGATCCTGGCCCTGCGGGCCGCCCCTTCCTGAGAGGCGGCCGCCCCCGAGGGCAGCTCATACCCTGAGGGCTCGGGGGAATGAGCCAAATGTCCGTGAAGGCCTCCTTCCCTACTCTCAAGGTAGGGAAGGAGGCCTTCACGGACAGGCCGTCAGGCCGCGGCCAGGGTGGTGACCCGCCAGCGCCCCTCGGAGCGCTCCGCGGTGACGCTCAGCTGAGCCGCACCGCTGCTCCGCTGCCCGTCCCCGCGCACCCCCGTCTGGTCCAGGAACACCAGCAGCGACGCCCGATCCCCGTCCAGCACCTTGACCCCGGAGACCACCGGAGTCGAGGTCACGACGAGTTTCTGTTCCGCCGCAAGGGTCCGGACCTGCGCGAAGAGCTGGTCGTACTGCCCCAGTGCCACCCCGGTCAGGACCTCCTTCGCGGACTGCTCGCTCTTGGCGGGATCGTCGTAGCGGTAGGAGAAGATCGTGCCGAGCGCCTTGCCGACCTGGTCGCTCACCTCGGCGGTGGTCGCGACGTCGGTCAGCGCGGTGTTGTGCGTCAGCACCGCCGCGGTGTCCCGTGCTTCGAGCGCGAACCACCCTGCGAGCGCCGCCATCACCAGCGCGACCGCGCCGAACACCAGCGGCCGACGACGACGCACAGGCGACGGCTCGACGAGGTCGGCAACCTCGGCGACATCGGCGGCTTCAAGGACATCCACGACATCGGGAGGCGGTTCGAGTACGGCCGTCCGGGTGCTCCCGCCCTTTTTCCCGGCCACCTTCACACCACGCCGGGGTGCTTTCCGTTTCGTCGGCATGCCGTCCTCCGTCAAGGCTTTCCGCTGTCGGTCACCGGCACCTGGCCGAGCGACGTGACCCGCCACCCGTCCGGCGTCCGGTTCAGGCCGGCGCGGAACCGGTTGTGTTTGGGCACGGCTTCCCCGCCTTCGGGGCGGACCTCGAGTTCGACCGCGGCGATCACTTCGGCGGTCCCGCCGCCACTGTCCACTTCGGTCACCGCCGCGTCGACGACCCGGCCGGTGGTGACGGTCTTCGCCTGCCCGATCCGGCCCAGGCCGCCCTCCCGGTCTCGCGCGAGTTCGTCGTGCAGCGCGCCGCCGGAGAGACCGAGCCAGTTCCGGTAGCCCTGCTCGGCCTGCCGGTAGTCCAAAGTGGTCAGTGCGGCGACGGCCTGCCTGCCCGCCTGCAGGGCATCTTCGCGGACGGCGGCCCGCGCGACGCCGTCGTCTCGGCTCGCGTCCCACCAGGAGTAGCCGAACCAGGCGGCGAGTACGGTGGCGACCGCCGCGAGCACTGCCGTGAGTCGAATCATCGGAGTCACCTTCCCGGCACGTTCTGCGAGCCGCGCACATTCGTCGGATCGCCCTTCGGCAAGGCACAGCGCGCGGACGTGTTCAGCGGACGCGGCGACGTGTCGAGCCCGTCGCGATACCCCGTGCCGTAGCCGGTGACGCAGGGCGGAGGATCGAAGAACGTCAGCGACAGCCCGACGTGTGCGCCGTCCGGCCCCATGATCGCGTGGCCCGCGGCGACGGCCTTGGGAGCCGTGACCAGCAGTTGCTCGATCCCGTCCTGCCGCGACTCCAGCACATCCGCCGTGGTCAGCAGGTTCGCCAGCAGGATGCCGAGGCTCGGACCGGACTCCCGCAGGAGCGTGCTCACCTCGTTCGCCGCCGCCGGGACGGCCGGGATCAGCCGCCGCAGGTCCCCATCCGAGGCCTTCAGTGTCTCGGCGAGCAGTTTCGCGTTCGTGCCGAAGGACCGGATCGCGTCCGCCTGCTCCACCTGGGTGTCGAGCACGGTGTGCGCGTCGGTGACGAATCCGGTCAGCGGGCCGACGTGCGCGCTCGCCTCCCGGACGAACTCGATCCCCCGGCCCACCAGCTGGTCCAGCGCCGGGCCCGCGTCGGACGTCGCGTTGTACAGCTCGTCGACCACGGTCCGCAGCGCCGGTTTCGGCACCGAGCCGGCGAAGGAGTCCACACTGGACAGCACGACGTCCACCGGCAGCGGGATCTTCGTATCCGCTTCGGTGATCACCGAACCGTCCCGCAACTTGGCGCCCTCGGCCCGACGCGGCCGCAGATCGACGTACTGCTCGCCGACGGCGGACCGGTTGGCCACGACGGCTTCGGTGTCCGCGGGCACCTCGGGGCCGCCCGGGTCGAGGTTCAGGTCCGCTTCCATCCCGGAGGCGGTCAGCCGCAATTCCCCCACCCGGCCGATCGGCACACCGCGGTAGGTGACCTCCGCGTTGCCGAAGATCCCGCCGCCGGTGGCGAACCGCGCCTTCACCGTGTACCCACGATCCAGCACCAGCTTGTCCAGGCCCGCGTACGTCGCTCCGACATACGCGACGCCGAGGACCGCGATGACCACGAAGGCCACCACCTGGGCGCGGACCAGCTTGGTCAGCATCAGCGGCCACCCTTGTCCTTGAAGGTCAGGAAGGTGTTCAGGTAGTCACCGCGGAGGGCGTCCAGCGCGGCGTCGGGGAACGGGAACGTGAAGATCATCTCCATCGCCTTGGGCAGTTTGTCCCCGGATTCGGCCAGCTTCCGCAGCAACGGCTCCAGCGACTTCAGATCCGCGACGAGGTCGTCCTTGCCGCGGTTCACCGTGTCGACCGCGACCGTGGTGAGGCCGTCCAGTGATTTCAGCATCCCGACCAGCGCCTGACGCTGCTGGTTGAGCACCTCGATGCCGGGGGTGAGACCGTTCAGCGTCGCCTTGATCTCCCCGGTGTTCGCGTTCAGCGTCGCCGCGAGCTTGTTGACGCTCTCGATGGCCCGGGTGATCTCCGCCTTGTGCTCGTCGAGGCCGCGCACGAAAATGTCCAAATTGGACAGGAGGCTGCGGGCCGCGCTCTCCTTGCCGCCGAGCGCTTCGTTGAGTTCGCGGGTGATGTTCTGCACCTGCGCGACGCCTCCGCCGTTGAGCAGCAGGGACAGCGCTCCGAAGACCTCCTCGATCTCCGGGGTCAGCGACGAACGTGCCAGCGGGATGACGGCGCCGTCGGCCAGCCGCCCGTCCGGGGTCGCGTCGTCCGGCGGAGCGAGTTCGACGAACTTCTCGCCGAGGATGCTCGCCTGCCGCAGCCGCGCGATCGCGTTGGAGGGCAGGTTCACGTCCCCGTTGAGCAGCAGCCCGACGACGGCGCTGCGTCCGTCCGGGGCGAGTTCGACCGTCCGCACCTGCCCCACCGGGACGTCGTTGACCTTCACCCCGGACTGCGGCACGAGGTCCAGCACGTTCGTGAAGCTCGCCGTCACCTGGATCGGGTGCTCCCCCAGCGACGCGCCGCCGGGCAGCGGGATGTCGTAGACGTCGACGCCGCCGCAGCCGGTGGCGGCCAGCGTGAGGGCCACCATCGCCGCGCACTTGAGCCGGGACTTCATTTCGCCCCCGAGAATTCGGTGATGTTCCCTCGGCCGTCCAACGTTCCCGCGCCCTGGTTGTACGCGCCGAGCACGTTGGCGAGCGCGTTCGGCGCGGAGTCGAGTGCCTCGGCCAGTGACGCCTTCTGCCGGCCGAGCACCTTGGTGATCTCGGCCAGTTTGTCCACATCGGACTTGACCTTGCCCCGGTTGTCCTTGATGAACCCCTGCACGACGCTGAGCGCTTCGGTCAGCTCGGTCATCGCGCCGGAGAACTGGTCGCGCTGGTCGGCGAGGATCTTGCTGATCGAGGAGATCTGCTGGATCGCCTGTTTCACCCGATCGTCGTTAGACGCGAGCATCGCGGTGAACTTGCTGATGTTGTCGACGGAGTCGAACAGGTCGTCCTTGGAATCACTCGCCGTCCGGGCGAACTCGCCGAGGTTCTTGATCGCCTCGCCGAGTTTGCCGCCGTTGCCGTCCAGGTAGGTCGCCGCCCGGGTCAGGACATCGCTGACGGCGCCGTCCTTGTTGGCGCCCTTCGGTCCCAGCGCGGTCATCAGCTGGTTGAGGCTGCCCAAAAGCTCGTCGACCTCGACCGGGGTCACCGTGCGGTCGCGCGGGATCTTCGCGTCGCCGCCCAGCTCCGGCCCGCCCAGGTACACCGGTGTGAGCTGGACGTACCGGTCGGCGACCAGGCTCGGCGTGATCACCACGGCGCCGACGTCGGCGGGGAGTTTCACGTCCGGGCGGACCGACATGGTCACCTCGACGGTCGTGCCACGCGGTTCGACCTTGGTGACCGAGCCGACCGGGACGCCGAGCACGCGGACCTCGGTGTTCGGGTAGACCCCGACCGTCGCGGTGAAGTACCCGGTCAGCATCCGGTCCGACACCCGCGTCACGAGCGGCCAGGCCGCCGTCACGAGCAGTCCGGCGACGACGGCGACCGCGAGCCGCCGGATCCAGGCCCGGCGACGGGCCTGCGTCCCGAGGTCGGCCAGCGTGAAGTGGCGCCCCATCAGCGTCCCCCGTTCTTCGAGGGCAGGCAGCTGCCCGGCGTGCTTCCGGTCGGGACCAGCCCGCAGAGGTAGGTGTCGATCCACCGGCCGTTGCCGACGGCGTTGCCGAGCAGCCGGTAGAACGGCCCGGCCAGCCGCAGGCTCTCGCCGAGTTTGTCCTGGTTGCGCTGCAGCACGGTGGCGACGCGGTCGAGCTGTTCGAGTGCGGGCCCGAGTGTCTTCTGGTTGTCCGCCACCAGGCCCTTGAGCTGCACCGAAAGGTTCTTCACACCGCTGAACAGCTTCGCGATGGCGTCCTTGCGCGCGTTCAGCTCGGTCAGCAGCGTGTTCCCGTCGCGGATCAGCGCCTCGATCTGCTGCGACCGGTCGCCGAGTGTCCGGGACACCTTGTTCGTGTTCGCGAACAGCTTCACCAGTTCCTCGTCCCGGGAGGCGAGTGTCCTGGACAGCGCGGTGATGCCGTCGAAGGCGGTCCGCACGTCCTGGGGCGCCGAGGCGCCGAGCGTCTCCGACAACGTCCCGAACGCCTTCGCGAGCTGATCGGTGTCGATGGCCCCCACGGTGTTCGCGAGGTCGTTGAACACGGTGGTGACGTCGTAGGGCGAGCTCGTGCGCTCCACGGGGATCGGCTGGTCCGGGTCGAGTTCCGCGTTGCCGACCGGGTCGATGACCAGGTTCTTCTGCCCCAGCAGCGTCTTGATCTTGATCGCGGCGGTGGTGCGGTTGCCGACCCAGGTGTGCTTGACCCGGAACACGACCTTGACGCGTCCGCCGTCGAGCAGGACGTCGGTGACCTCGCCGATCTTCACCCCGGCGACGCGGACCTCGTCGTCGGCCTTGATCCCGGCCGCCTCGGTGAACTCCGCCGTGTAGGTCGTGCCGCCGCCGACCAGCGGGAGGTCGTCGGAGAAGAACACCGCGGAACCGGCCACGGCCATCAGCACCGCCGTGACGGCGCCGACCGCGATGGGGTTGCGGCTGCGGAACGGCTTGATCCTGGGCGCTTTCACCGGCACCTTCCTTGGGTGAGCGGGATGCCGACCGGCGGGCCGCCCGGGGCGGGTGCCGCGTCCGATTTCACCGAGCACAGGTAGAAGTTGAACCACGAGCCGTACGAGACCATCGCGCCCATGCGGTCCAGCTTCTTCGGCAGGTTCGCGAGGAACTGCTCGAACACCGGCGTGTTGTCGGCGAGGTTCTTCGACAGGTCACCGAGAGCGGTGACGCTGTCCTTCAGCGGCGCGCGGCCGTCCTGGAGCAGGCCCGCGGTGGCGGTGGTGAGCTCGCCGAGCCCGCCGATCGCCTGCCCGATGGGTTTGGCGTCCCCGGCGAGCCCGGAGACCAGCTGCGCGGTGACGTCGACGAGTCTGTCGAACTGGTCGCCCTGGGAGTTGAGGGTGTCGAGCACCGTGTTGAGGTTCCCGACCACCTGACCGATCACGTCGTCCTTGCCCGCCAAGGTGTTCGTCAGCGACGCCGTGTGCTTGAGGAGGCTGTCGATGGTGCTTCCCTCCCCTTGCAGCACCTGGACGATCTCGAACGACAACTGGTTGACGTCGTTCGGAGACAGCGCCTGGAACAGCGGTTTGAACCCGTTGAACAACGCGGTGAGGTCCAGTGCCGGAGTCGTCCGCTCCGGTGGGATCAGCGCACCCTCGGTCAGCACGGCGGGGCCGTCGGGACCGGGGTCGATCGCGAGATACCGCTGTCCGACCAGGTTGCGGTAGCGGATGGTGACGGTGGCGCCCGCGGTGAGCCGGCGTTTGTCCTCGACCGAGAACTTCACGTCCGCCAGCCGCCGGTCGACCACGCCGATCGAATCGACCTGGCCGATCCGGACACCGGACATCCGGACCTCGTCGCCGGGGTTGACCGACGTCGCGTCGGTGAACCTGGCGGTGTAGCCGACCGTCGTGCCGACCCCGGAGTTCGCGATGGTGACGGCCAGGATGCCGGTGGCCACCGCGGTGATCACGAAGAAGGTCAGACCCTTGAGCGCCGGGCCCGCGATACTCCTCATCGGACGGTCACCTCCGTTCCGCGCAGGGCCGGACCGGCGAGCACGCTGCTCCAGTCCGGAACCTCGGCCGGCTTCACCCCGAGCGACGGCGCCAGGATCTCGGCTACCAGCCCTCGCTCCCCCGGCGAATTCGCCGGGCCGAGGTCCCCGTCGGTGGCGAACGACACCGCCGCCGACGTGCCACCGCCGCCGTGACAGCGGGGGCCGCCCTTCTGGTCGAAACGCGGATCGTCCCGGCCGGGGAGGTACTTGTCCCGCGGTTCGTGGACGGACAACGTCACATGCAGGCCGGGTTCACCCGTACCCTTGCCCAGGGCCTTCTCCATCACCGGTTTGAGCCGGTTCACCGCGTCGAACAGGCACGGGAACTCCGGCGAGTACCGGGAAAGCAGTTCCAGCGTCGGCCTGCTCTTGACGGTGACACCGATGATGTTGTCCTTGTTCTCCACCAGGAACTTGTTCAGGTCTCCGCTCGCGGTGGTGACGCTGGTGTAGAGCTTGTCGAGGTCGCCGCGGGTGTCCACAAGGGTCTTCGCCGTGGTCGACAGGTCCGAGAGGGCCTTGAGGATGTCCGGCGCGGCGCCGGTGTAGAGGTCGGCGACATCGGCGAGAGCCGTGATGTCGGCCTTGAACTGCGGCATCAGCGGGTTCACCTGTCCGAGCAGGTCGTCGAGCTGGACAATGCTGTCCCCCAAGGATTTCCCGCGATTGTCGAGGGCGAGCGAGATCGCACCGAGCGAGCTGTTGAGCTTCTGCGGTTGCACCGCGCGCAGCAACGGCAGCAGATCGCCGAGCACACGTTCCAGCTCGATCGCGTTCGCCGAGTGGTCCTGGGTGATGACGTCGCCGTCCTGGAGCGAGCCGCCCGCGGGCCGGTCCGGGAGGACGAGGTTGACGTAGCGCTCGCCGAACACCGTCTTCGGCAGCAGCCGCGCGGAGACGTTGCGCGGCAGCTGATCGATCTTCGCCGGGTCGATGGCGAGATCGATCTCGGCGCCGCCCGCACTGCCCCGGACCGCCCTGACCTCGCCGAACGGGACGCCGCGGACCTTGACCTCGGCGGGCGGGGCCAGCTGGTTGCCCACCCTGTCCGTCTTGAGCGTGACCAGTTCGGCGCGGTCGAAGTCCTTGTCGTAGATCGCGACGGCGAGCCATCCGAACAGCACCAGGACGACGAGGAAGACCACCCCGGCCGCCTGCGTCCGCACCCGCGTCGTCATCCGGACACCTTCACCGTCGTGGTCGCGCCCCAGATCGCCAGGCTGAGGAACAGGTCCAGCACGCTGATCAGCACGATCGACGTCCGCACCGCACGGCCGACCGCGACCCCGACGCCCGCCGGGCCGCCCGACGCGCGGTAGCCGTAGAAGCAGTGCGTGAGGATGACGCCGACGCTGAACACCAGTACCTTGCCGAACGACCACAGCACGTCTTCAGGCGGGAGGAACAGCGAGAAGTAGTGGTCGTAGGTACCGCCGGACTGTCCGAAGAAGACGACCGTGGTCACCCGTGAGCCGAGGTAGGAGATCAGCAGGCCGATCACGTACAGCGGGATGATCGCGATGAACCCGGCCACGATCCGGGTGGTGACCAGATACGGCATGCTGCGTACGGCCATCACTTCGAGCGCGTCGATCTCCTCGGAGATCCGCATGGCGCCCAGTTGCGCGGTGAAGCCCGCGCCGACCGTCGCGGACAACGCGAGCCCGGCCGAAAGCGGCGCGATCTCGCGGGTGTTGAAGTACGCGGTGAGGAACCCGGTCATCGCGGAGATGTTGATCTGGTTGAGCGCGCTGAAACCCTGCAACCCCACCGTGATCCCGGTGAACACGCACAAGCCGACCATCACGCCGACGGTGCCGCCGATCACCGCGAGAGCGCCACTGCCGAAGGTCACCTCGGCCAGCAGCCGCACCACTTCCCGGAAGTAGCGGGTGACGGCCATCGGGATGGCCGCGAGCGCGCGGACGTAGAACAGCAGCTGGTCGCCCAGCTCGAAAAGACTGTTGCCGGGGCGTTTGAACGCTTCGCGAGCGCGTTCGGGGACACTGGTCACGGGATCAGGTTCCCTTCGCCGGGACGAGCTGCAGGTACAGCGCGGTCAGGATGGTGTTGACGAAGAACAGGAGCAGGAACGTGATCACCACCGACTGGTTGACGACGTCACCGACGCCCTTGGGACCGCCTCTGGGGTTCAGCCCCCGGTAGGACGCGACGACACCGGCGAGGAACCCGAAGATGAACGCCTTGATCGAGCTGACCACGAGGTCGGGCAGCTGGGCGAGCGCGTTGAAGCTCGCCAGATACGCGCCCGGTGTCCCGCCCTGCACGATGACGTTGAAGAAGTAGCCGCCGAGCACGCCGACGACACTGACCAAACCGTTCAACAGCACCGAAACCCCGATGGCGGCCAGGACCCTCGGCACGATCAGCCGATGGATCGGCGACACACCGAGCACTTCCATCGCGTCGATCTCCTCGCGGATCGAGCGGGCGCCGAGGTCGGCGCAGATCGCCGAACCGCCCGCGCCGGAGATGATCAGCGTCGTCACGATCGGGCTCGCCTGCTGCACGACGGCCAGCACGCTCGCCGCGCCGTTGAACTGCTGCGCGCCGATCTGGCTGGTGAGCGAGCCGAGCTGCAGCGAGATGACCGCGCCGAACGGGATCGAGACCAGGATCGCCGGCATGATCGAGACACTGGCGATGAACCAGAACTGCTGGACGAACTCGCGGACCTGCACCGGGCGGCGGAAGATCCCGAGGATGACGTCGAGGCCCATGGCGCACATGCGGCCGAATTCGCGCAGCGCGGCGGCGATCTTCTCCGGGGCGCGCGCGAGGAGGGCGACGGGGTTCGCCATGGTCAGCTCCCGCATCCGTTGGGCGGCGGGCCCGAGCCGACGCAGCGCAGCTTCAGATTGGTGACCAGGGTGTTGCCCGGCCCGGAGACCAGGCCGGTGAGCAGCGGGCTCAGGTCTTCACGCACGCCGCAGCCGGCGAACCCCGGCGTCGAGAACGTGCTGGTGGTCCTGACCGGCGGAGCGGGGAAACCCAAGGGCACCAACGCTTTGATGTTCACCACGGTCGGTTGCGCCGTCCGGCAGTTCGGGCCGACGTCGAGCGTCTTGCCGTCCACCTTGACGTCGGACAGCTTGATGAACACCTTCGACGTGACGTCGGAATCCCCGCACAGGCTGGTGCCGACGGCCTTGCAGTTGGTCGTGGCGCCGGTCTTCACTTCGACCGTCCCGGTGGCGTCGCCGTCCGGGATCAGTTCGACCGTGCCGGTGGCGGGCATGAACCGGAAGGACACGAAGTAGCTCGACGTCACCGGGATGGCGAGCTTGCCGGTGATCGGCACCTTGCCCGAGAGACCTTGGAGCGCGCCGTCGAACCGGCCCTGCGGGAACGTGATGTCCGAACCGAGTTTCGCGACGCGGCTCGTCGTGGGCTGCTGCTCGTCCCCGACGTAGAAACCGAACGGCAGTCCGGCGGCGATCGACTGCTCGGGGACGGCCTCCGGGCGTGGTGTCCCCGCGGGCTCGGCGGAGGCGGAAG
This sequence comes from Amycolatopsis sp. cmx-4-19, assembly GCA_049998115.1. GTDB lineage: Bacteria > Actinomycetota > Actinomycetes > Mycobacteriales > Pseudonocardiaceae > Amycolatopsis. The sequence continues at coordinate 185,424 of JAEBEO010000006.1, forward strand.
CCAGTGAAAGCGCCCCGAGCCCCAGCACGGCCGGGAGCAGGAAGGCGCGCGGAACGCGCCCGGTCAGCACTGACATTCGGGCTTCCTCATTTCGACTTTTCCGGCCGAACGGCCAACGTGTGCAGCACGCTACTGGCGGAAGATCAGGGAAACAAGCAAGGGGGAACGGGAAAAGGGAATGTCGCGAAAGGTTGTGATGGGGGTGACGGTTTTCGGGTAGGGCAGCGTGGTGGTCGTGAGTGGTAAGTGCCGTTCTAACGTCACTTACCACTCACGAGCCGTGCGCTCACTTCTTGGTGAGGTTCACTTCCAGGCTGTTGCCGTCACCGGAAACCATGGCACTGATCAACGGCGTCAGCAGGCCACAGCCGCGGAACTGCGGCAGCTTGTACTCGGCGGTCAGTTTGCCGCCCTTCAGCGGGGTGAAACCGTGCGCCGAAACCAGCGGGATGTCCGCCGGCTTGGCCGTCTGGCACGCCGTGCTCGCCAGGATCGGGAACCCGAAGAGCCGCACCGCGAGCAGTTTGACGTCGGCCTTCGCGTCCGCCTTGACCGCGCCTGCCGTGACGGTGCCCGTCACGTCGCCGACCTGGTTGATCTTCACCGTCGCCGAGGCCGGGAAGAACCCGAGGAAGCGGAACTGCACATTCGACGGCGGCAGTGAGAGCTGTCCGGTGAACTTGCCCGACTGCGCGTTCAGCTTCGCGGAGAACTCGCCGGGACCGAGCGGCAGCTTGGCGTTCAGGCCCGCGATGGTGGTCTTGCCCTTGACGCCGTAGACGAGCTGGGTGTCACCCGGCGGCTGTGTCGTGGTCGGCACGGTCGTCGGGCTCGTCGGCTGGGTGGTCGGGGTCGGCTCCGTGGTGGGTGTCGGCTGAGTCGTCGGAGTGGGCTCCGTGGTCGGAGTCGGCACGGTCGTCGAGCTCGTCGGCTGAGTGGTCGGGGTCGGCTCCGTGGTGGGCGTCGGCTCGGTCGTCGGAGTGGGCGACGTCGTCGGGGTGGGCGACGTCGTCGGCGTCGGTTCCGTGGTCGGCGTGGGCTGGGTCGTCGGCGTCGGTTCGGTCGTCGGAGTGGGCGTCGGCTCGGTGGTCGGCGTCGGTTGCGTGGTCGGGGTCGGCGCCGTGGTGGGCGTCGGCTGAGTCGTCGGAGTGGGCTCCGTGGTCGGTGTGGGCTCCGTGGTGGGAGTCGGTTCCGTCGTCGGAGTGGTCGGCGTCGTGGGGGTCGTCGGCGTGGTCGTGCCACCGCCGGCCGGCTTGATCTCGAACGTCCCCAGCAGCTGGTTCTGCCCCGGCTGGACGACGCAGTCCGACGTGAAGGTGCCGAGGTCGGTCGGCTGCCCCTGCGCGTTCTTCGGGGTCATGGTGGTGCTGAAGTTCCCGACGGTCACCGACGCGGTGCCCGCGCTGGGGAACGTGACGGCGGGTGCCTTGCCACTCGTCTTGACGTGGAAATCGCCCGACTCCGGCACCGGCGTGACCGGGATCGCCAGCGGCAGGCCCAGGTTCAGCGTCTTGTCGACCGGGTACTTCAGCACCGCCGCGGCCTTCGCGCTGCCCTCGACCGTGGTCGCGCCGACCAGCGAGAGTCCCGCTGTCGCGTCCGCCGGGACGGTGACGTCGACGTCGAACGTGATCGGGGTGGACGTCTTCCCGGCCACGGCGTCGTCCGGCAGGACGGTGTCGATCTTCACGACCAGCGTCTGGTCGCCGATCAGCGGGAACGGGCAGGTGTACTTCAGCGTCAGCGACGCGGGCGCCGCCTCGCTCAGACCCGCGCCGGCGATGCCCAGGGTGGCCGCGACGGCGACCACCGTACCGGCGGCCAGTGCTTGCACGGATCTTTTCGATTTCAGTGGGAACTTCACAACGGTCACTCCCGGGGATTCGGAGAAATTGCGTGACAAGACCGAAACTGCCACGTCACGAAAGCGGTAAATTACCTGTGCCCCACAGCACCGGCAAGGACCCCGAATGCCACCTTGTTTCTTTGTCATCCGGATGAGGCCGGACTTCGCCTGGACTGGCATCGAAACCCGCCGGAACCCGTTTTTGTCACCTGTTTCATCGATGCGCGGCGCGGAACTGTCACCCGCGTGTTCTTGTGACGCCCATGCCATACGCGACGGCCGGAATTGTCATCCTCGATCGCAGTCCGCGAGCGTTCATTGCGGTCGTGCCGAATACCTCGGTAGGTTCGGCGGACCGACCCAGGGAGTGGCGATGGAGCAGGCTGCCATCGAGGTGACCGGCCTCGCCAAGCAGTACGGTGAGGTGACGGCCCTCGCCGGCGTCGATCTTCGGGTCGGCCGCGGCTCCGTGCTCGCGGTGCTCGGCCACAACGGCGCCGGGAAGACGACGCTGATCGACATCCTCAGCACCCGCGTCAAACCGAGTGGCGGCAGCGCCAAGGTGTGCGGTTTCGACGTCGTCCGCGCCGGGCAGCACGTCCGGAAGCGGATCGGCGTCACCGGCCAGTTCGCCGCCGTCGACGAAGCGTTGTCCGGCCGAGGGAATCTCGAGCTCGTCGCGCGGCTGCTGGGCGCGAACCGGCACCAGGCACGAGCGCGGTCCGCCGAACTGCTCGCCATGTTCGGGCTGGACGACGCCGCGGACCGTCCCGCGCAGACGTATTCCGGCGGGATGCGGCGACGGCTCGACCTGGCGGCGGGGCTCGTCGGCTCTCCCGACGTCCTCTTCCTGGACGAGCCGACCACCGGCCTCGACCCGCTCAGCCGCGCGGGTCTCTGGGACGGCGTCGAACGGCTCGCCGCCCGGGGCACCACCGTCGTGCTCACCACGCAGTATCTCGAGGAGGCCGACCGCTTGGCGGATCACGTCATCGTGCTGGGGCTGGGTCACGTGACCGTTTCCGGGCGGCCGTCGGAATTGAAGGCCCGCCTCGGGGAACGGACCGCGACCCTGACCTTCGGCACCGACCTCGCCAGCCGACGGGCACTCGCGGCCCTGCACCGGCTCGGCATGCCCTGCACGACGTCGGCCTCCGGGCTGGTGGTCGGCGTTCCGCTCTCCGGCCCTTCCGACATCACGGTGCTGGTCCGCGCACTCGACGCGGCGGGCGCGCCGTTGCGCGACCTCACCGTCGCCGAGCCCACGCTCGACGACGTCTACCTCTCCCTGCACCGGAATCCGGCGGTCCCGTCATGACCGAGGCCCGGCACCGCGCGCCCGTGCCGGTGTACCTGACCGAACCGGCGACCTGGCCGCCGAGCACGTTCGCCACCCAGGTCCGGGTGCTCGCCGGGCGTTCGCTGAAGACCGCGTTCGGCGACCGGCGGCTGGTGTTCTTCGGCTTGTTGCAGCCGATCGTGCTGCTCCTGCTGTTCAGCCAGGTCTTCAACGGCGTCAGCACGCTGCCCGGGGTCGCGGCCTACCAGGGTTACGTGAACTTCCTGGTCCCGGCCACGCTGGTGAACATCGCGATGACCACGGCCATGAGCTCAGGCGCCGGCCTGCTCGCGGAGATCTACAGTGGATTCACCGGACGGCTGCGGTGCCTGCCGATCACCCTGTCCGCCGTCCTGGTGGCCCGCACCATCTCCGACTCCGCCCGGCTCGCCGTCCAGTTGCTGGTGACGGCGTTCGCGAGTGTGGTGCTGCTCGGTTTCCGGCCCACCGGCGGCGTTTTCGGCGTCGCCGCGGCACTTCTGCTGACGCTCGTCGTCGGCTGGTGCCTGAGCTGGATCTTCGTCGCCATCACGACCTGGCTGCGCAAGGCCGAAACCCTGCAGATGGCGTCCTTCGTGGTCATGTTCCCGCTGATGTTCTCGTCCAGCGCCTACATGCCGCTCGACACCATGCCCGCCTGGGTGCGGGTGGTCTCGGCGATCAACCCGCTGACCTACGCGATCGACGCGACGCGGGCACTCGCGCTGGGCCGTCCGTCGGGCTGGTCGATCCCGGTGTCGCTCGGCATCGCGGCGGCCGCGGCGCTGGCAGGCGGCTGGATCGCGGCGAAGACGTTCCGGTCGCCTCGGGAGCACACCCCGAGGTGACCGGTGGCCGCGGCCAGGACGTTGCGAAAGCCACTTTCGCAACCTTCAACGTTGCCAAAGTGGCTTTCGCAACACCCGGCCCGGCTAGGAGCATCGCAGCGACTCCAGGTGGTCCGCGGCGGCCACGACTCCCCCGGCCGCCGCGAACGAAGCCCGCACCCGCGCGGCCGCCGCGGCGTAGGCGGGCCCGGTCAGGACGTCCGTGATCGTGCGGCGGATGTCCGGCGCCTTCACGCGGTCGAAGCGCAACCGCAGCCCCGCACCGGCGGCTTCCACCTGCTGCGCCAGCATCGACTGGTCGTCGCGGATCGGGGCGATCACCAGTGGCAGCCCGGACGCGAGGGTCTCGCTGACGGTGTTGTGCCCGCCGTGGCACACCACCGCGGCCGCCTTCCGCACCACTTCGGCCTGCGGGATCCGCTTGGCCAGCAGCACGTTCTCACCGCACAGGCCACCGGCCGGGTCGACGACCAGCCCCTGCACCCAAGGCATCCCGTCGAGGGCGTCGACGCATTCGGCCAGGAAACGGCGGCCGAGGGCGGCGTTGGCGGTGCCGAGGGTGACGAGCACGAGCGGACGGCCGTCGAGCCGGTGCCACGGGAACCCGACCGGTGGCGCGGGCGCCAATGCCGGTCCGACGAACCGGACGGCGCCGGGGTCGGCGATCCGCCCGGTCAGCGTCACGGTGGTGAAGGCGAGGACGAGATCCGGCGAGAATCGCAGGTCACCGCAGGACACCCGGTGCCGGGCGCGGAGCTCTTGCTGGAGCCCGCCGACCCAGGCGGCGATCTTCGGCATGGCACCCAGCGGGTCGCCGAGTTCGGTCGACGTCGACGCCGAAGTCGCCCACGGCAGGCCGCGGCGGCTCGCCACCAGTACGCCCGCGAAGGCCTGCTGATCGGCGAGCACCACGTCGGGCCGGAACGCGGCGACAGCCTTCTCCACCCCGGGCACCATCGCGTCGGCGAGCGGCACCAGATACCGCTCCCACAGGAACTTCAGCGCCGCGAAGCCCCGCAAACCCTCGGGACGCCGTTCGACGGCGAACTCCAGCGCGTCCCCGGCCGCGTACACCCGCCCGGCCCGCGTCAGTTCCGAAGTGGTGGGTTCCGGTCCGCACCAGGCGACTTCGTGACCGCGTGCGACCAGTTCGGCGGCGACCGCGCGCAACGGCGCCACATGTCCGGTGAGCGGCGGGACGACCAGCAGGTACCGGCTCATCCGCGTGGCCCCCCGTGCCGGGTGATCCAGTCCAGCAGCAGCTCCCGGACCTCCCGGTGCTGCTCGACGAGCACGGAGTGGCCCTGCCCCTCGAACACGTGCAACTCGCCACGCGGCAGCAAGGACGTCAACGCGTTCAGGTCGTCGGCCTGGTACCCGTGACTGCCCAAAATGGACAGTACGGGACAGTCGATCCCCGCCACCTGGTCCAGTGTCAGCAACGGGCCGAGCGGGACCTCCTCGGCCATCGACGTCGCCATGATCCGCTCGGCCGCCATTCTCGCGAGCCGCCGGTGGTGGGCGCTGTAGTTGGCCTCGATCCAGTCGAAGCTCTCCTCGACCTTGAGGAATCGCACGGTGTGGTCGAGGATCTGCGCCATCTTGTCCGCCCACAGCTCGGTCGCGGGTTCGGATTCGATGCACACGATGCTGCGTACCCGCTCCGGTTTCGCCACGGCGTAGCTGTAGGCGAGCGTGCCGCCGAAACTGTTGCCCACCAGATGCACCGGCCGGTCCAGCTCGAGCTGGGACAGCAGATCGTCGAGGTCGGCGACGAAATCCGCGATCGTGTACCCGCGTTCCGGGCGTTCGGTCTTGCCGTGCCCGCGCAGGTCGTAGCTGATCACGTCGACCCCGGCGGCGGCGACCGGCGGGGCCAGCGTGAGGTAGAAGCTCGCCAGGCTGTCGGTACCCATCCCGTGCAGGAACACCACGGTCTCGGTCCCGCCGCCGGGCACGAGCTGCACGTTCGTGCGCAGCCCGTTGACGGTCATCGTCGGCACCGGGTCAGCCCCGTTCGCCGAGGCGCGCGGTCACGTAGTCGGCGATGTCGCCGACCCGCAGCCCGATCACGTCGTCGAGGTCCTTCTCGGCCAGGAACTCCGCGAGGTTGACGTCGGCGCCGAAGAACTCGGCGAGGATGCTCGCGAACGTCACCAGGTCGATGCTCTCCAGCTGGAGGTCCTCGTGGAAGGTGGTCTCCGGGGTGATCTCGATCCCGAGGACGTCGGTGTCACCGACGAGTTCTCTGAGCAGTTCGGCCACCGTGCCGAAAACGGAGACCGGGCTGTGCTGTTCGATGGTCATGCGCTGCTCCTGTTCCTACCCGTGGTTCCAGGCCACGACGTGCCCGGGTATCCCGGCGTACTCCACCCCTGCGCCGATCTCGTCGGCCAGCCCCGTCAGTTCGCCCTCGACCCGGACCGCGATCCGGGGCGGCGGTTCGGTCGCGTCGCGGACGAGCGCGACAGCGAGGTCCCCGGTCTTCGCGACGGCCACCGCCACGGCGAAGTCCGGCAACGTCCTGCCGTGTCTCCCGGACACCGTCGTGCCGTCGGCGCCCACGCGGATCTCCGCCGGGTAGATCCCGTCGATCCCTTCGGCGGCGAGCCGCGCGCGGACGGCGTCCTTGATCGCGATCCGTTCCAGCAGCCACCCCCGCTGCCCGCGCGGCGCGCAGGCGGCGAACTCGGCCCGTTCCTCCGAACCGAGGTAGACGCCGGCGTAGATGTCGCGCGCGGCGGGGCTCGGCCACCGGTCGGTGACCAGCGTCCAGGATCCGTGGTGCTCCTCGGAAAGCCGGTGCCGGTCGGGGAACGCGTAGACCCGGTGGGCCTGCCGGTCGCACGGGAACCGGATGTCCCGCCACTGTTCGATCCTGGCCAGCACGGCGCCGTCACGCACCAGCTCGGCGTCCATCTCCAGCACGTCCGGCCGGGGCAGCCGGACCCGGACGACGCAGTGCACCGGCGTGCCGGGTGCCGGTTCCGGGCCGTACCAGGTGATCCGGCCCATCGACGTCGGGAACGCGAGCAACGCGTCCGCCTTGGTGGCCATCAGCCAGCAGCCCAGCAGCTGACCGACGGTGTCCAGCAGCGCGCCGGGCGCCGTCGGGACGACGAGGTCGCCGCGGATATGCCGTTCGCCGAGTCCGGTCAGCCGGGCGAGCCCCTGGTACGCCGGACCGTGGAACATCTCCCGGCGCGAGTAGATCTCGGCGGCGCTCAGCGGCGGCGCGGTTTCCGGTCCCGGCAGCGGAGACGGCCGGGGTGCCGTCGGATATCGCCGCGCCAGCCGGACGTCCATACTCGCGTGCGGTCCGATTTGGACACTGACGCAATCGCCCTCGCGGGTCAGCGAAAGCGGCACGCGCCGAGCGGGGGCGGCGATCAGCCACCGCGAGAACGCCGCGTTGGCCACACCGGTCGCGATCATCCCGGGCCAGGCCCGTTCGGCCGCCCGGCAGGCCAGGTCGATCAGGGTCGTCGCGGGCACGGTGGGGCGGAAGTCGGCCTCCTCGGGCCACCCCTCGCGCTGCCGGAAGAACCGGTGATCCACCAGATACGGCATGGCCTCCACCGAAACGTCCACGGTGGACTCCGTCGTTCGCCGTGCGGCCGCGTCGACGACGCTCGCCGCCGCCTGCCGGGTCTCGGCGAGCAACGCGGTGAACTCCGCGACGATCGCGTCCGGAACCCCTTCGCCCAGCTCGGGATTCCCACCCGTGTCGACGAACAGGCCCTTGACGTCGTCGGGGACGGTGAGCCGGGCCCCCGCGGTGTCGATCCGGGTCCGGCGTGGCTCCAGCGCGTCGAACGCGGGCCGTCCGCCCTCCGCCCAGACCGCGGTGGCGACCCGGCGCAACTGGGCGAGGCCGGGCCTCGTCCCGGACGACGCCGCGACGACCAGATGCGGCCGGTCCCCCAGCGTGTCCGTCACGAACGAGCCGACCTGTCCCGCTCCCGCCTGCACGAAGACACGGACACCGTCGGCGTGGAGCGCGTCGACGAGTTCCCGGAACCGGACCTTGCGCACGAGATGGGCCAGGTACAGCTCGCGGACCTCCACCGGGGACGCCGGATACGGCCGCGCGGTGGTCGCCGACCACACCGGGACCCGCGGCGCCCGCAGGTCCAGTTCCGCGGCGAGGCGGGTGAACGGGCCGAGCCGGGACCGCATCAGCGGGGTGTGGAACCCGGACCGGAACGGCAGTGTCCTGGCGACGATCCCGTGCTGCGTGCACAACCGGGCGAGCCGGGCCGCGGCCGCCGGGTCACCGCAGACGATCGTCTGACGCGGCGCGTTGTCGTGGGAGATCATCAGCTCCGGTTCGGCGTCGAGCAGCCCCGCGGCGCGTTCGGCGGAGCAGCCCAGCACCAGGAACTCCGCGTCGGGCAAGGTGAAACCCCTTGGCCAGTACCGGCTCAGCAGGTCCTCCGTCGGCTGTCCCGGGTACATCCCGGCGGCCTGCATCGCGGTCCATTCGCCGACGCTGTGCCCGGCGAGCAGATCCGGGGTGATCGCGAGCCGCCGCAGCGCGGTGTCGAGCAGCAGCCCGACCTGGGAAACGCTGGACGCGCGGGAAAGCACGCTCGTCGTCGACCACTCCGGCCGGTCGAGACCGAAATGCCGGGCGACGTCGGCGCAGCGCGGTTCCGCGTCCGCTTCCAGCCCCGGGTAGACGAAAGCGGTCTTCGCTCCCGGCTGGTGCAGGAGCGGCGCCGTGGTGCACCAGATGTCGTGGGGCCCATGCCAGGACTTGCCCCCGGCCGCGACCTTCGCCAGCACCCGCCGCGCGGCTTCGAGCCGCTGGGCGGTCGGCCCGACGATCCCGATCCGGCACGGCCCATCCCCCGCGACGTCGTGCTCCGGGTCGTCGAGCAGGGCGCGGAGTTCGTCCGGGGTGGACGCCGCGAGCCGCAGCACCCGTTCCGGCTCGTCGGTCACCTTGACCCGGCGGGACCGCGCGGGCGCCGGGTCGGCCTCCTCCAGCACCACGTGCGCGTTGACGCCGCCGAAGCCGAAGGCGTTGACCGCCGCCCGGCGCGGGACGTCGCCCGCCTCCCACCGCTGCGCCTCGGTCAGCACGCGGAACCGGGTCTTGTCCAGCAGCGGATGCGGATCGGCGCAGTTCAGGGCGGGTGGCAGAACAGCGTGGTGCACCGCGAGCGCCGTCTTGATCAGCCCCGCGGCACCCGCGGTCGGCATGGTGTGCCCGATCATCGCCTTGACCGCGCCGATCACCGCGCGGGGACCGTCGGGCGGACCGAACACTTCGGCGATGGTGGCCAGTTCGGCGGCGTCCCCGGCCGGCGTCGCCGTCCCGTGCGCTTCCAGCAGGCCGAGCGCGTTCGGTGCGGTGGGGTCGAGGCCTGCCGACGCCCACGCCCGGCGCAGCGCCAGGGTCTGACCGGACACCGCCGGGCTGAGCAGGCTCGCGCCCTTGCCGTCGCTCGACGTCCCCGAACCGCGGAGCACGGCGTACACCCGGTCACCGTCGCGTCGGGCGTCGTAGAACCGTTTGAGCACCACGATCGCGGTGCCCTCACCGATCAGCAGGCCGTCCGCGTCGCGGGAGAACGGGCTGATCCGCTGACTCGGCGAAAGGGCCCCGAGCTGGGTGAACATCGACCAGAGCGTGTCGTCGTGGCAGTGGTGCACGCCGCCGGCCAGCACGACGTCGCAGCGACGCCGGGCGAGTTCCCCGATCGCCTGGTCCACCGCCAGCAGCGAGGACGCGCAAGCGGCGTCCACCGTGTACGCGGGCCCGCCGAAGTCGAGCCGGTTGGCCACCCGTGACGCCGCCAGGTTCGGCACCAGCCCGATCGCGGTGTCGGGCCGGAACTCGCCGAGCGGTTCCAGCAACGCGTCCCGCAGCCGGTCGAGCACTTCCGGGCTCGCCGACGGGAGGAGTTCCCGGACGGTGCCGGTGATCTGGCGGACCGACCGGACGCGCTGCTCGAACCGCTGGAGCCCGGGCGACAGATAGCCGCCCCGGCCGAGGATCACGCCGACGCGTTCGAGGTCGCCCAGCCGTCGCGACCCACCGGCGTCCTCGACCGCCGACGCGGCCACGGACAGCGCGATCAGCTGATCCGGCTCCATCCCGGCGACGGAACTGGGTGCGATACCGAGCGCGGCCGCGTCGAAGTCCAGGCTGTCCGCGACGAACCCGCCGCGCCGCCCGTAGGTGCGGTCGGGTGTCCGGCCGTCGCCGTCGTGGAAGGTCGGATCCCACCGGTGCGGCGGGATCTCGGTGATCGCGTCGGCGCCGGAGACGATGTTCTGCCAGTACTCGTCCACGGTGGACGCACCGGGAAGGAACACGCCCATGCCGATGATCGCGACGGGTTCCACGGCTTGATTCACCACAGCGAGGCCGTGTAGAGCACGGAGCGGACGTCGGTCGGCCCGTAGGCCAGCTCACGCAGGAGGGCCGCGGTGCCCTCGTCCGGGTCGATCAACGCGACCTCCCGGCGTTCGTACTCCCGCGCCAGTTCCGGCGACACCATGCCTGCGTGGTCGCCCGAGGGGGCCCACGGTCCCCAATGGACGGTCAGCGCCCGGCAGCCGGTGCGCTCCGCCCACCGGGTGCCGAGGGTTTCCAGCGCGTCGTTCGCCGCCGCGTAGTCGGTCTGGCCGCGATTGCCCAGCACGGCGGCGATACTGCCGAAGAACGTGACGAACCCGGGCCGCACGCCGAAGTGTTCCAGGGCGTCGAGCAGAGCCCTCGCACCGTCCACCTTGGTCCCGTAGACCGTGCGGAAGGAGTGTTCGTCCTTGTCCGCCATGAGCTTGTCGTCGATCACGCCCGCAGCGTGGACGACGCCGTCGATACGGCCGTAGCGGGTGTGCAGATCCTTCACCACCTGCCGGACGGCGGCGCCGTCGCGGACGTCGAGCGAGCGGTAGGCCGCGCTGCCCCCCGCGGCCGCGATCTCGTCGAGCGTCCTGGCGATCTCGCGCCGCGCCAGCACGGTCCGCACCCGGCGTTCGATGTCCGCCAGGGAACCACCGCGGGCCGCCAGGGCGGAACGCATGCCCTGGGCGTCGTCAGGGAGGTCGTCGTCGCCGGGTTCGGCGGGCCACGGCGTGCGCCCGGCCAGTTCGATCCGGCATCCGCTCGCCGCCAGCGCGACGGCCGCCCGTGCGGTGATCCCGCGGGCACCGCCGATCAGCAGCAGTACCGAATCCGCGTCGAGCCCGAGTGCCTTGGTCTCCCCGCCGTCGGGGCCCGCGCCCGCGTGGGCGATCGAACCGAGGGGACCCGCCGACGGCTCGAACGTCGCGCGACCGGCGGTGTCGTACCGCACCGTCGCCGGTCCCCCGGCGATCGCCTCCTCCAGCACGATCCTCGCCAGGTCCACCGTGGACTCCAGTTCGACGAGCCTGGTCGGCTCGTCCCGTTCCCGGGCGGCGGCCCGGACCAGGCCGCGGAGACCGGCGTTCTGCCCGGCACCCGGTCGTGCCACCACGACCACGGTGCCCGCGGCCGCCTTGATCAGGCCAAAGACCTGGGCGGCGACCGGCTCTTCGGCGTCCGAGAGCGGATTCAGCACGACGACGATCTCGGCGTCGCCTCGTTCGCCCGGCTTCGCACCGGCCTCGGCGAACACCGTCCGGACCGATTCGGCGAGGTCTTCTTGACCGGGTTCGAAGCTCACGGCGATCGTCCTGCCGTCGACCCTGGCGAGGTCGGGCGGCCCGAGCGGCGCCGGGACCCGGCCGAGCAGATACCGGCCGGGTGCCCGGCCCCCGGCAGGCGCCGGGGGCACGGCGACCGGGGCCGCCGGTTCGAGCCACCGCCGCAGGCGGGCGGTCAGGGCACTCGCCGTGCGGTCGCGGCCGAGCTGGTCCTGGGCGTCGTCGTCGACCCGTCCGGAGAGGCCGAGCTTCGCCAGCAGCGAGCCCGCGATTTCGGTGCGTTTGATGGAGTCGATGGAAAGATCCGCTTCGAGGTCGAGATCGGCGTCGATCATCTCGGCCGGGTAGCCGGTGCGTTCGCTGATCGCGCCGATCACGGTGGCGAGGACGTCGGTCCCGGCCGCCGGGGACACCGGCTCGGGGACGGCGGCGGGCACGGTGACGACCGAGGCCTCGACCGGCGGCAGTAGCACCGGCACGGCAGGCGCGGCGGCGACGGCAGGGGCGGCGATCGGCGCGGTGCCGAGGTACCCCAGCATCACGTCCCGTTGTGCCGCCAGCAGTTCGCGGCTGGTGCGGAGGAATTCGACGACGGCCTGGTCACGACCGGGTACGGGCTGGTTCATGGTCGTCCTCGGGATTCGGCGGGCGGGCACGAGCCCATGGGCGGGGACCTCGCCACCGGGTGCGCGGACGGTCCGGCCGTCCACGGTCCAGGCGGGCGCGGGAAGCGGGCCGACACGGACGCGGCCGCGGAAGAGCCGTGCGGTGCGCACGTCGACCCCGGTGAGCGCCAGGCGCGCGAGCGCGGTCAGGAAGCCCCGCAGACCCGGTCCGCCGGGGTCGCACGCGATCGCGGTATACGGCCGGTCGCCGAGGATCTCCTTGACCAGCCGGGAAAGCACCTGGCCGGGTCCGGTCTCGACGAAGGTCCGCGCGCCCGCCGCGTACATGTCCTCGATCAGCTCGACGAACCGCACCGGCGCACCGATCTGCGCGGCCAGTTCCGCGCGGACCTTCCCGGGCCCGTACGGCCGGGCGGCGCGGTTCGACCAGACCGGCAGCGCCGGTTCGCCGATCTCGGCGTTGTCGAGGTCGACGGCGAACACGTCGCTCGCCCCGGCCACCAGCGGGCTGTGGAAGGCGCACGCGACCGGGATCCGGTTGGCCCCGATCCCCTGTTCCCGCAGGACGCGGACGGTGTCCTCGATCGCGGCCGTCGGTCCGGAAAGGACCGTCTGGCCCGGCGCGTTGTGGTTGGCAGTCACGACCTCCGGCCGGTCGAGGACGGCGGCCAGCTCCTCCCGGGAGGCCTTCACCGCGGCCATCGCGCCCGGGTCCGTCCCGGCGACCTCGGCGATCGCGCGCGCCCTGGCCCGGCTGAGCGCCACCAGGGTCGGGGTGTCGAAGGCACCGGCGACCGACAGCGCGGCCAGTTCACCGTAGCTGTGCCCGGCCAGCAGATCGGGTCGGACGCCGAGTCCGGCGAGCAACCGGCAGAGCGCCGATTCGACGAGGCCGAGCGCGGGCTGCGCGACCCGGGTGTCCTTGAGCGCCTCGTCCTGCGCCGTCCTCGCCTCGTCGGTGAACGCGCGCGGCGGGAACGTCGTGGCGGCGATGTCGGGGGCGAGCCGCAGGACGTCGGCCAGCTCCGGGAAATGGACGAACAGGTCGGCCAGCATCCCCGTCCGCTGACTGCCCTGACCCGGGAACAGGTATGCGACCGCGCCCGGCTCGGTGCTCTCGGCGGTCAGTCCGCCCGTTCCCCGGGCGGCCTCACGCAGTTCCGCGAGGTCACCGGCGACGACGGCGAGCCGCACCAGTCCGGAACCGGTGCGTTCGGCGGCGAGGGCGGCGACCTCCCGGAGCGGACGTCCTTCGGTGGCCGCGAGCAGCTCGCGCAACGCCGCCCTGGCACCGTCCACATCGGACCCCCGGAGCAGGAACAGCTCGGCGTCCCAGTCACGCGGCCCGTGCCGCCGGTCCGGCGGCACCCGCGGCGCCGCCAGTACCGCGTGGAAATTGGTCCCACCGAACCCGAACGCGCTCACGCCGGCGAACTCGCGTCCGCGCGGAACCGGCGTCGGCCGGGCGCCGGTGGAGAAGGTGAAGGGACTGCGTCGCGCGTCCCAGGCGGCGTTCGGCTTGCCCAGATGCAGCGTGGGCGGCACGACCTCGTGCCACAACGCCAGCGCCGCCTTCATCAGGCCCGCCAGTCCCGCGGCGCATTTCGTGTGCCCGATCTGGCTTTTCACCGAACCCAGCGCACAGGTGCCCGGTCCGGCGCCCGCGTCGAGGAAGAATTCGGTGAGGGTGGTCAGCTCGGTGGCGTCGCCGACGACCGTGCCGGTGCCGTGCGCCTCCACGAGCGAGACGTCGGCGGGCGAGACCCCGGCGTCGCGGTACGCCCGCTCCAGTGCCCGCCGCTGTCCCTCGGGGCGGGGGGCGGTGAGGCCGAGAGCCTTGCCGTCACTGGCCGCGCCGACGCCTTTGACCACGGCGTAGACCCGGTCGCCGTCGCGTTCGGCGTCGGCCCGTCGCTTCAGCACGAGGCACGCGACGCCCTCGCCGAGCGCGATCCCGTCCGCCGCCGCGTCGAACGGACGGCACCGCCCGGTCGGCGACAGCGCGCCCGCGGAGGTGAACATGAGGTAGTCGTTGATGCCGTTGTGCAGATCGACCGCGCCGCACAGGACCATGCCGCTGGTGCCCGCCCGCAGTTCCTTGACCGCGAGGTCGAGCGCCGCCAGCGAAGAACCGCACGCCGCGTCCACGGTGTAGTTGGTGCCGCCGAGGTCGAGCCGGTTGGCGATCCGGCCGGAGATGACGTTGGCGAGGGTGCCGGGGAAGGAGTCCTCGGTCAGCTCGGGCAACTGGGAGAGCAGTTCTTCCGGGACGTCTTCGAGGTAACTCGGCAGGAGCGCGCGCAGGACCCCGGCGTTGGCCAGATCTCCCCCGGCCTCGGCGCCGAAGATGACACTGGTGCGCTCGCGGTCGAAACCGCCGTCGCCGTAACCCGCGTCTTCGAGCGCGCGCCGCGCCGTCTGCAACGACACGAGCTGGGCCGGGTCGATGCTGCCCATCGACTGGGGCGGGATGCCGTAGGAGAGCGGGTCGAAGGCCACCGGCGGCAGGAACCCGCCCCATCTCGACGTCGACCGGTCCGCGTAGATCTCCTTGTCCCAGCGCTGATCCGGCACCTCGGTGACGGCGTCGGCGCCGCGCAGCACGTTGGACCAGAAGGCGGGCAGATCCGGCGCGCCGGGGAACACGCACGCCATGCCGACGATGGCGATGTCACCGTCCACGACGGACTCTTCGACGGGCACGCGGGCGGCGAGCAGTCCCGCCGCGCCCTCGGTGACCTCGCGGTGCAGGGTGGCGATGTCGGTGCGCTCTTCGCGCAGGACCGTCACCTGTCCCGCCATGTACATGCCTTCGGCGAGCTGGACCTGTTCGCCGACCTCGACGAGCGCCTGGCCCTCACGCCGGATCCCCTTGCTCGCCACCCGCAGCCGTCCGGTGTTCAGCTCCTCCAGCCGCTGCCAGCTCTCCTGCGGCGCGACGCCTTCCGCGCGGAACCCGGCCTTCACCGTGGCGAACTCGTCGGTGTACGGACTGGGCAGGCATCGGGTGAGGTGCCCGGGCGCGGTCTCCAGGGTGACCGTGGACCGGGCATCGAGCACGCGGTCCTGGAAGAGCCCGGTGATGGCGCCGTGCGTCACGGCCTCCGCGGTGAACAGGTACGCGGTGCCCATCAGCACGCCGACACCCGCGCCCTTCGCCGCCAGCGGTTCCGCCATCGCCGCGACCATCGCGGCGGAACGGGCGTCGTGGATGCCGCCCGCGAACAGCACTTCGACGTCCGCGGCGCCGTGGTCGCGCAGGACGTCCAGTTGCTGCTCCCACAGCACGAAACTCGACCGCGGGCCGACATGCCCGCCGCATTCGGCGCCCTCGAAGACGAACCGGCGGATCCCGGCGTCGAGGAACTGCCGCAGCAGGATCGGCGAGGGCACATGGAGGAAGGTCGCGATCCCGTCGGCCTCGAGTGCCTTGGCCTGCGCGGGTTTCCCGCCCGCGATCAGCACGCACCGCGGGCGCGCCGCCCGGATCGCCGCGAGTTGCCCGGCGCGCAGAGCCTCCGGGACGAAGCCGAGGATGCCCGCGCCCCAGGGCCGTTCGCCGAGCACTTCGGCGGTGCGGCCGAGCAGTTCGGTGGTCTTGGCGCCGTCCGCGGTGGCCACCGCGACGAACGGGAAGCCGTCGTGGGCGGCGACGGCCGCGGCGAATCCGGGCTGGTCGCTGACTCGCGTCATCGGTCCCTGCACGACGGGGAGCCTTGTGCCCAGGGTGCGGCGGAGCCGGGCGCCCTGATCCGCGCCGCCCGCGGGGGCGGACAGAGCGCGGATCACCGACCTGACAGCGCTTTCCGCGTCGTCGAACCGGTTCGCGAACAACGCCGCGAGCCCGTCGTCGGCCCTGGCGAGGTCGTTCCTGGCCGCTTCGGGAACATCGGCCTCGGGGAACAGGCCCAGCCCGTCGAGCACCACCCCGGCCGCGCCGCCGGCGAGCGCGGCCACGGCGGTCCGCGGTCCGATCCCGCCGTACGCCCACACCGGGACGTCGTCACCGAAGCGTTCCAGCAACCGTTGGAGCAGGACGAACGTGGTGAGGTCCGAGCCCCCCGCTTCGGCACCCTTGGCCACCAGCCCGGAGGCGCCGGTGTCGAGCACCCGGGTGGCCTGCTCGACACCGGTCACCTCGGCCAGCACGGGACACTCGCCCCTGCCGTGCCACATCGCGCCTTCGGCCAGCAGGACGAGTTCCGCGCCGGCTTCCCGCACTTCCTCGGGCCGCACGCGGCGCCCGTCCGTGATCCGGACGCCGAACGGGAAGCCACCGTCCACCAAGGACCCGGAGTCCGCGATGTCGAGGATGCCGAGTCCACCGCCGCGGGCGACGGCGGTCACCAGCCCCGGATCGGGACGTCCGAGCGGGTTGACGCCGAGTACCCGCGTGCGCGCCGTCGCATGAGTCACCGGCGGACCTCCTGTTCGGCTGGGGCTGGTCGGACCTCGCCGGGTTCGGCGATCTTCAGCGGGATTCCCAAGAAATAACCTACTTGCCGCAGAGAGCGCAATACTCTCGCGGCAAAACTCGGAAAACAAGGGAACGCGTGCTAAAGTCCGGCGCCGGAAACAAATATGTCGACACGGAAAGAACAAGCCTCTGACCTGCACTTTTATCATCCCCATTCCAGCTTTCCGCGACATATTGCTCACCGGCATAACAAAACAGAAGAATTGTCATCGAGAGCAGACGAAATACCCATGGAGCGCATGTGGAAGTGACAGGACGAGTCGTCGTGCTGACCGGTGCGGCACACGGTATCGGCGCCGCCATGGCGCGGCGGTTCGCCGCCGAGGGCGCCGACGGCGTGGTGGTCTCCGACCTCGATCTCGACGCGGCCAGGGACGTCGTCGCCGGGATCACCGCCGCCGGTGGCGCCGCGATCGCGCTCCGGGCCGACGCGGCGGCCAAAGAGGACTTGAAGATGCTGGTGACCGAGGCGCGTACCGCGTTCGGCCCGGTGGACCTGTTCTGTTCCAACGCCGGAGCCGCGTTCGGCACCGGGGTGCACGCCGCCGACGAGCAGTGGACGCGCTCGTGGGCGATCAACGTCATGCAGCATGTGCACGCCGCGCAGGTCGCGCTCCCCGCGATGCTGACCCGAGGGCACGGATACCTGCTGATCACGGCGTCGGGCGCGGGTCTGCTCGGCACGCCCGGCGACGCGCCGTACTCGGTGACCAAACACGCCGCCGTCGGGCTCGCCGAATGGCTGGCGATCACCTACCGGCCGCGCGGGGTGCGGGTCAGCGCGCTGTGCCCGCTCGGGGTGCGGACGGCGTTGCTGGAACCGGGGATCGCCGCCGGGCATCCCGCCGCGCTCGCGATCGCGGGGATGGCGCCGCTGCTGGAACCCGACGACGTCGCGGAATCCGTGGTGCACGGCCTGGCGTCGGAGGAGTTCCTGATCCTGCCGCACGAATCGGTACGGGAGACCTACGCGCGCAAGGCGGCGGGCCTCGACGAATGGATCGACCGCACCATCCTCGAAACCGGCACGCGGCGGAGGTGAGCATGGACTACCGCAGGCTCGGCGCGAGCGGGTTGTCCGTCAGCGAGATCTCGTACGGCAACTGGCTCACCCATCCCGACGGCGCGGAATGCGTCCGGGCGGCGCTCGACGCGGGCATCACGACGTTCCACACCGCGGCGGCCTGGGACGGCGGTGCCGCCGAGGAACACCTCGCCGCGGCGCTGGCCCCGGCCCGCCGCGACGATCTCGTGCTGTGCACCGGCGTCTTCTGGCCCGAAGGCCCGGGCGTCAACGACGCCGGCCTCAGCCGCAAGCACCTGGTCACGTCGCTGCACGGCTCGCTCCGGCGCCTGCGCGCCGACTACGTCGACGTCTACCAGTTGCTGCGGTTCGACTACCGCACGCCGCTCGACGAGACCTTCCTCGCGCTCTCGGATCTGGTGCGGCAGGGGAAAGTCCTCTACGCCGGGACCGCGGAGTGGACGGCGGAGCAGCTACTGGAGGCCAGGCCGCTCGCCGAGCGGTACGGCGTCCCGCTCGTCGCCAACCAGCCGCACTACTCGATGCTGTGGCGGGTCGCCGAGGCGCAGGTGATGCCGGTGTGCGAACGCGCCGGAATCGGCCAGTTCGCGTCGGTCGCGCTCGCGCAGGGCGTGCTGACCGGGAAGTACCGCGCCGGCCACATCCCGCCCGGCTCGCGGGCGGCGATGACACGGGAAGCGCGGCCGCTGCTCCTGCCGGATCTGCTCGACCGTGTCGGCATGCTGCGCGGCGTCGCCGACGAGGCCGGGCTGACCATGGCGCAACTGGCGCTCGCGTGGACGTTGCAGCACAACACCGTCGCCTCCGTGGTCACCGGTGCGAGCAGCGCCGACCAGGTGACCGAGAACGCGAAGGCGTCCGGCGTGGTGCTGGATCTCGACGCGCTGACGCGCATCGACGCCCTGCTGGGGAGTTTCGTGCAGACGGATCCGCGGCTGACCTGGTCGCCTCCCGCCTCGTGAGTGGCAAGTGTCGTTCTAACGGCACCTACCACTCACGACCAACCTGGCCCCTGTCCCACCGGTCCGGGTGGTCGTGAGTGGTGAGTGTCGTTCTAACGGCACCTACCACTCACGAGCCCCAAGCGGTCCGCAGCAGCAGTTCGAACCGGTCTGCGGTGGGGGGGCGCGTCCCGCAGCAGGCCTTGCAGCAACAACCCGTCCACGAGCCCGACGAGCATCTCGACCCGCACCGGATCGTCGGTGTGCCGTCGCCGCCATGCTGGGCATGAACCCGCCCAGGACGGCGAACACGTACAGCGTCCACGCCGGCACCCCGAACCGGGCGCAGAGCAGGAGCGCGCCGAGCGCCAGCACACTGATCCCGGTCACCGGCACCAGGACCCTGCCCTGCCCTGCCCTGCCCTTGCGATCGACCAGCCGCGAGACCTGCGGCCCGAGCAGCGCCATCGACAGCGTGAACGCCGCCGAGACCAGTCCCGCGAGGCCGTAGTCACCCCGCGTCTGCGACACCATGGCGATGATCCCCATCATGGGGACCGGGATCCTGGCGACCAAACCCGCCGCGGAGAACAACTCCCGGTACTGGCCTGCCAGGGCATACCTCACAACTTGAACACTCGTTATATTTTGAACGGACGTTTCACTTTATCCCAGCCGTCCAGCACTTCGGACAGTCCCGCCGAGCCGCCGTCCGACGCGGCCCACGCGACGTAGCCGTCCGGCCGGACGAGGAGTGCCTGCCCGAAGTCCGACTCGACGACGCGGACCGCGTGCCCGTTCACCACGGCCCGGATCTCCTCGGTGGGCGCCACCAGGAGCGCGCGTCCGTCTTCGGACAGCACCGGCACCGGAGCGAACCTGCCGACCAGCGGTTGCGCGGAGCCCGGCGCGTAGTCGACGTCGATCCCGTTCGCCATCGCGATGAAATGCCGGTTGGCCGCCGGGATCTCCAGCGTCTCCGCCAGCACCTCCCGCAGCGCCGCGCTCTGCGGCCCCGGCCGCATCAGCGCGACCTGCGCCCTGGTGTTGCGCAGCACGCGTTCCCCGACCGGGTGCCGTTCCGTGGTGTAAGTGTCCAATAAGGACTCCGGAGCCGTGCCCCGCACGACCAGCCCCAGTTTCCAGCCGAGGTTCATCGCGTCCTGGAGACCGAGGTTCAGCCCCTGACCACCGATCGGCGAGTGCACGTGCGCGGCGTCGCCCGCCAGCAGCACTCGCCCCTGCCGATAGGTTGCCGCCTGCCGCGTGTTGTCGCTGTAGCGGATTCCGTCGTCCAGCCTGGTCACCGTCACGTCGACGCCACCGGCCCGCCGGATGCTCGCTTGCATCTCGGCGGCGGTCAGCGGCGCGTCGCGCTCGTCCGGCCCGCCGTCGAACTCGATGGTGGAGATCTCCCCTGGCACCAGCGAAAGGTTCACCAGGCCACCGGGCCCGTGCATCGACGACCGCACCGCGCCGGGATCGGCGAGTTCGGCCGAGGCGGTCCGCCCGGTCATCGTCGCGCCCGTTCCCGGGAAGGCGATCCCGGACCGTTTGCGCACGACACTGCGGCCACCGTCGCAGCCCACCAGGTACGCGGCGTGCTCGACCCGGCCGTCGGCGAGCACCGCCCGGACCGCAGACTCCTCCTGCACGACGTCGACGACTTCGTGGTCCGCCAGGATCCGGACCCCGACCCCGGTCGCCCAGTCGGCGAGGATCCGTTCCAGCACAGGCTGTTTGAGGATGAACCCGCCCGCCGCGCCGGGCCGGACCTCGCTTTCCTCTTCGATGAGCGGCAAACCGCCGAAATGCCCCCTGGCCCGGTTCCCCTTCATCAGGTTCAGGAGACCGCGGGCGACATCGGCGTCGTCCTCCGCGCCCTTCACCGCGAACGCGTCGAACATTTCATCCTGCGCCTCGCGCAACACCCCGGTCAGTCCGCGCAGGCGCAAGGACTGCGCGGTGCGGCCGTTGACACCGCGCAACCCGAAGCTCCGGTTCCGGCGCGCGGCCCCGTCCACCGCCGCTTCCAGGACGAGCGGATCGGCGCCCGCCAGCCGGAGCTCTCCGGCCAGCAGCAGTCCGACCGGTCCCCCGCCCACGATGATCACGTCGTTCATGACACCCCCGTATTTACAGCGTACATTTACACTGTAAATATGGTAGATACAGTGTAAATCTGTCAAGTGGAGGGCGCCGGCATGACGCGAAGAGACCCGTTGAACCGGGAGAAAGTCCTGGACGCGGCGCTCGCACTGGCGGGCACGGAGGGCCTCAAGGGGCTGTCGATGCGCAAACTCGCCAAGACCCTCGGCGTCGAAGCGATGGCGCTGTACAACCACGTCCGGAACAAGACCGACATCCTCGACGGGATCGCGGAACGCGTCTACAGCTCGATCGAGCGCGCCGACCCCGCTTCGCCTTGGCCGGAACGAGTGCGGGTCACCGTGCTCAACACCTACCGCGCGCTCGCCCGCCATCCGGTCGTCCCGATGGCCTTGGCCACCGACGAAGCCAATCCGAACTCACTGCGGGCCTTGCTGCCGATCGACGATCTCATCGGCGCGCTGTACGAAGCCGGTTTCGAGGACGACGAGGTCCGCCAGGCGCTGGGCGCCCTGAACAGCCTCGTCTTCGGTTCGCTGTTGCTCACGACCATCGGATTCGCCCCGGCTGCCGACAGCGAGGCGAAGCGAGAAGAGCGGGACCGCTACCTGCGCCGGGTCGACCCGGCGGCCCTGCCGAACTTCAGCCGCGCGCTGCCCGCGCTCTCGGCCGTCGATCCGGAACGGGACTTCGTCAAGGCACTGGACATCCTGGTCGTCGGGCTCACTTCGGCCGCAGCATCGGGACCAGGAACCGCCTAGCCACCTCGCGGACCTGCTCGTCGTCGTCGAGATCGACGACCTGGCTGGGCGTGACCAGGAACGACGCGGAAACCCTGGTCATCAGTTCGGCGACGAGTTCGACGTCGACGTCCGCCGGGACGGTGCCCGCCCGCTGCTCGCGGCGAAGCTGCCCCGCGACGAACCGCTGCACCGTCGCCAGGGTGTTGCCGCCGTCGCTGACCATCGACGGGATGAGCACGTCGGGTTCGACGGTCATCAGGCCGCCGATCAGCGGGTTGCCCCGGATCGCCCGCAGCGCGCTGGCGAATCCGAGGACGACCCGGTCCGCGGCGGTTTCGGCGTGCTGGATGTCGAGCAGGAACCGATCGAAATAGCGACGGAACTCCCGGCGCACGACCTGTTCGACCAGGGCGTCCTTGGTGGCGAACCGGCGGTAGGCGGTGATACGGGAGACCCCGGCCCGGCGGGCGACGTCCTCCATGGTGGAGCGGCGGATCCCCAGGCGGCAGAACTGTTCGTAGGCGGCGTCGAGCAACCGGAGGGCGATGTCGTCGACCTCTTCGGCCGGGCCGAGGGCGTCGGCCAGCGCGCGCTCCAGCAGCGAATCCGGGCCTGGCGTCTTCGCGACGATTGTGCTCTCCTTGAGATACGCGGTTGCACTACTTGTATCACAGTATCAATCCGCAGGTCCGGGACTCAAGGAGGAGTACTGGCGCATGACCGAACTCAATCGACGCAAGATGCTGATCGTCAGTGGCGGAGCGACCATCCTCGGGGCGATGGGAGTGGCCACGCCGGCCTGGGCGTGGAGTCCGAGTGGTTCGGTGGCCGGGACGGGGGCGGGCACCGATCCGAAATGGGTGTGGGACGCCGAGGCCGATCCGGTGGTGGCCGCGATCCTCGACCGGGGACAGGTCGCGGAGGTCAACCGGGCACTGCGGACCTGGACCCGGAACGACCAGCCGACGCCGTCCGGGCTCCCGCCGGAACTGCGGGAGTTCGTCGAGCACGCGCGGCGCCTGCCGCCATGGGCGGATCAGTCCAAATTGGACGCCGCCGCGGACTTCATGAAGGTCAGCGGACGGTTCGTCGACCTGCTGAACGGCCTCGGCGGCGGGATGCTGAGCACCGCCATCCCGAACGAGGCCCGCGCGGTCTACTACTCCAAGGGCGGCGCGGACATGAAGGACCGCGTCGCGAAGACCGCCAAACTCGGCTACGACGTCGGCTCGCTGGACGCCTACCGGCCCGACGGCCGGATGATCGTCTCCGCGGTGAAGACCCGGCTCGTGCACGCCGCCGTCCGGCATCTGCTGCCGCGATCCCCGCACTGGAACCAGGGGATCCCGATCAGCCAGAACGACATGCTCGTCACCTGGCACACCCTGCCGACCTACACGATGCGGAAACTGACCGACTGGCGCGTCCGGGTCTCCCCCGCGCATTCCGCCGCTTATCTGCACAGCTGGCAGGTCACCGGGCATCTGCTCGGCATCCGCGACGAGTACCTGCCGTCGTCGTGGGACGCGGCCTACGCGCAGTCCACGCAGGTTCTGGACCCGGCGATGGGACCGACGCGCGAAGGCGTCGAACTCACCGACATCCTCCTCGACATGCTCGCCGACCAGACCAGCCCCGGCGGCGCCGACCGGCCGATGGTCAACGCGCTGGCCCGTCACCTCATCGGCGACCGGTTCTCGGAGTGGAACGGCATCCCGAGGGAACGGCTCTGGGACCCGGTGATCGCCACCGCCTTCCCGGCGCTGGTGGCGTTCCACGAGAAACTCATCCCGCTGCCGCTGGTGCCGCCCCGCCGCCTGGGTGCTGGACGAGGCGATCCGGCAGTACATCAAGCTGTGGCTCTCGGGAGGCAGGCCGGTCCACATCGAGATCCCGGACATGAACCGGCCTTCCTGAGTGCCCGGCTCGTGAGTGGTGAGGGCGGTTAAAACCCTCCTTGCCACTCACGAGACGCGCCGGTCAGCAGGGCCGGGCGTCGGGGTCCTGAGCCCCCTTGGGCACCCATCGGACGTTCGCGAACGAAGCCGAGAACCGCCCGTCGGTGTACACCAGGAACGGCGTGTTGACGTTCTCCAGGTCCAGTCCGTTGGCGAAGCACGACACCGGGATCTTCACCGTCGACTTCGGCGCACCCGCCAGGTCGGTGAACAGCTTCGTCGCGTTCACCTCGGAGAAGCACGGGTAGACGCAATGCATGCTGATCACCGTCCGGCCGGCCGGTGCCTCGTGCACGACGGTGTCGAACTCCAGCGCCGCGTCGGCGTTGAGGTAGCCGCGCAGATCGTTGGTACCGGCCGGGTTCTGGAAGTAGAGCTGTGCCGGGCCGGTGCCGGTCCAGGTCGACTTCAAGCCGTCCTGCTGCACGTTGACGTCGGTCTGGACGACGGCGATCTCGGCGTGCGAAGCGGCACCGTCGGGGCCGATCTCGGTGCCGCCCCAGTTCTCCGCGGAGCCGATGAAACCCTTGTACGGCGCGACATCGGTGCGGTTGAACACTTCGAGGTCCTCGGTCGCGGTCCCGCCGCCACCGGTCGGGCCACAGGTCACCGGGCCGGCGGTCTCGGCCAGCTGCCCGACGGTGACGCGCTGTCCGGTCTTGAGGCCGTAGCCGAGTTTGAACAGCGGGTCGTATCCGGCCGAACCGGCGTTCAACGGCGTCTGGCAGGCGCCCTTGGGCCACGAGTACGGCAGAGTGCCCTTGAAGCCGCCCTTGACGAGCACGTCGGCGACGCCACCGCCCTCGGTCCCCGGCAGCCAGGCCGCCACGAACGCGTCGGAGCGGTTGATCTCCTTGTTCATGTACAGCGGGCGGCCGCCGACGTAGACGGTGACGACCGGAGCACCCTTGCCGCGGACCTTGTCCAGTACGGCCAGGTCCTCGGGGTAGAGCTTCGAGGCCTCCAGCGTCTTGCGGGTCAGGTCGCCGACGCCTTCCGCGTAGGGCGTCTCGCCGATCACGGCGATGACGGCGTCATAGCCCGCCGGGTCGGCGTCACCTTTCTCGTCGAAGGTGACGTTGACGTCGCCGAGGTTCTGCTTGAGCCCGGCGAGGATCGAGGTCGCGTTCGGGAAGTCGGCGTTGGTGTTGCCGGTCCCCTGCCAGCTCAGCGTCCAGCCGCCGGTCTGGTTCTGGATGCTGTCCGCGCTCTTGCCGACGACCAGGACCTTCGACTTCGGCTTCAGGGGCAGCACGTTGCCGTTGTTCTTCAGCAACGTCTGCGACGAGCGGGCCGCGTCACGTGCCAGCCAGGTCTCCCGCAGTGCCTCGTCGGAGTTCGCGTAGGAACGGTCGGACGGCTTCTGCGACTCGTACAGGCCGGCGCGCAGCTTGACGCGCAGGACGCGGGTGACCGCGTCGTCGATCCGCGCGACCGGGATCTGGCCGCTGTTCACCTGCGCGACGGTGTTGGTGATGAACGCCTTCCAGTCGGCGGGCACCATCACGACGTCGATGCCGGCGTTGATCGCCTGCGGGCAGGACGCGTTGGTGCAGCCCGGAACCTGGCCGATGCCGTTCCAGTCGGACACGACGAGGCCGTCGAAGCCCATCTTGCCCTTGAGGATCTGGTTCAGCGCCTTGTCACTGCCGTGCAGCTTGCCTTCGTCGATCCCGAGTTCGGTGTTGGTCCAGCTGTTGAACGACACCATCACGGTCTGGGAGCCCGCGGCGAGCGCGCCGTAGTAACCCTGCCCGTGGACGTTGATCATCTCGGCCTCGGACGCCGGGTTGACACCCTGGTCCTGTCCCTTGAGCGTGCCGCCGTCCCCGATGAAGTGCTTCGCGGTGCCGATGACGCCGTTGTAGCCGATGCGTTTGGTCGAGCCGTCCTGGAGACCGTTGAGCGCTTCGTAGCCGTAGGCGCGGGTGATCCGCAGGTCCTCGGAGAAGCCTTCGTAAGTCCGTCCCCAGCGGTCGTCCTGGACGACCGCGAGCGTCGGCGCGAACGCCCAGTCCTGGCCGGTGGCGCGGATCTGCCGGGCCGTCGCCGCGGAGACGTCGCGCACCAGGCACGGGTCGTGCGCCGCGCCGAGCCCGATGTTGTGCGGGAAGACGGTGGCGCCGTACACGTTGTTGTTGCCGTGCACGGCGTCGATGCCCCAGATCACCGGGATCTTCGTCCGGCTGGTCTTGGCGGCGTCCCAGTAGGCGTCGGCGAGCTTCAGCCACTCCTGCTGCGACGCGTGCTTGTCCTTGTTCGGCCAGGAACCGCCGCCGTTGAGGACCGAGCCGATGGAGTACTGGCGGACCTCGTCGGGGGTGATCGCGGCGATCTCGGGCTGCGTCATCTGCCCGACCTTCTCTTCCAGGGTCATCCCCTTGAGGATCTGGGCGATCCGCTGCTCGTCACCCGCCTTGCCCTTGAACCGGCTCTCGACCTTCGGCCAGTCGGCGAGCGTCGGCAGGCTCTTCTCGATCTTGGCGCACCCGTCCCGGTCGAGCGCGGGCTTCCCGATCACGGGCTGTTCGGCCGCGTTCGCCGACGGCGCGGCCGCCACCACCCCGCCCAGCAGGGTCAGGCTCATCAACGCGACGAGCGGACTTCGGCGCGCACGGGACAGCGCGCGAGGACGTCTGGCCATGGTCTGGTCCATTCTGCGGAAGGTGGGGACCGGCCGATCCTCACCGGACCCGGCGGCGGCGTCAAGAGTTTCGAACAGGTACGGCGACTATTAATTTTTGCCGTGAACTAAGACTTGACACGACATCCGGTCACTGAGTGCCGCCGGTTGCGCCGCTTCTCGATTCCTGATCGCTCCCTTGACCTCTACATTACTGAAGCTTTTAGCTTCGCGGGAGACGAAGGGAAGTCGACGATGACCGTCTTGGTAACAGGAGCCACCGGGAATACCGGACGCCACGTGGTGGCCGAACTCGTCCGCCGCGGGGAACGCGTCCGGGCACTGACCCGAGCGCCCTCCCGCGCGCGGCTTCCGGACGGCGTGGAGCTGGTCGAGGGCACGCACACCGCGCCGGAAACGCCGACCGGCGCCCTGGACGGCGTCACGAAGCTGCACATCACCGTGACGGCGGGCCTCGCCGACGTCGGCGCCGAACTGGTCAACCGCGCCGTCGACGCGGGCGTGCGCCGGATGACCATCGTGTGGGGCGGCTACGTCGGGCCCACGGAACAGGCCATGGCCGATTCGGGCGTCGAATGGACGCGCCTGGAACCACAGGAGTTCATGTCCAACACACTGACCTGGGTCGATTCCGTCCGCGCCGCGAACGTGGTCCGCGAGCCGTTCGACCTGCCCAGCGCGGTGGTGCACGAGGCCGACATCGGCGCCGTCGCCGCCACCGCACTGGTGGAGGACGGGCATTCCGGCCGCGTCTACAACCTGACCGGCCCGGAAGCACTGACCACGCGCGAACGGATCGCGATCCTCGCCTCCGCCCTCGGCCGCGACATCGCTCTGGAGCAGATCACGCGGCAGCGGGCGATCGACCGGCTGCTCGCCGACGGCGTCTCGGTGGCGGACGCCGAATACGTCGTCGGCTGGCATTCCTCGCCGCCGCCGGAGGCGAGCACCGTGGTCGGCACCGTCGAGGCGGTGACCGGTCGCCCTGCGCGGACCTTCGCGCGGTGGGTGAGCGAGCACGCCGGCCGGTTCAGTGTGTGAGTGGTCCGACCGCCTTCACGATTTCCAGCACCGGCGCGGTGTGCACCGTGTGGATCGCGCGCAGCGCGCCGAGCCGCTGGGTGAGATAGCGATGTAACGCGGCGGGATCCGGGCACAACGCCTGCGCGGCCAGGTTGGTGGGCCCGGTCGTGGCGACGACGACGGCCAGCTCCTCGTGAGTGGCCAGCGTCGTCGCCACCTCGTCGAGATCCGCCGGCGCGACGGCCATCCACAGGAACGCCTGCGTGGTCACGCCATAGAAGGCCGCACTGATCTCGACGTCGAAGAAGAGCGCGCCTCGCGCGCGAAGGCCGGCCAGGCGACGAGTCGCGGTCGCCGGTGCCAGGCCCGTCGCGGCGGCGAGATCCGCGATGCCCCCACGGCCGTCGTGCCGGAGGGCGGCGATCAGCGCGTGGTCGGCCGAGGTCAGCGGCTCGTCGCCCGCGACGGTTTCCGGCGGCCGCAACGCTTCCTGCTGGTCCTCGGTCAACGCGGCGACCCTGCCGTGCCACGCGGTCGGGCCGCCGAGATAGGTGTGCAGGATGAAATGCGCGGAGACCGCGGTGACGCTCGCGGTGCGCGGGATGTCGTGCAGCAGCATGGCACTCGGCGCATGCCTCGGCGTATGCGCGATCGTCACGATCTCGGTGCCGCCCGAGGTCAGCTTGACCCAGGACGTGTCCGGCCGTCCGGCCAGCGAACGAGCGAGCGTCCGCGCCGTGGCGGGCTGCGCGGTGAGGCGCACGAGCCACTGTGTCAGACCCGTCCGGTCGGGGTCGGGCAGGCCCACCACCCGCAACCCCGCGTCCGCGCGAAGCCGGTGATAGCGGCGGGCGACGGTCTGCGTGGAGACGCCGAGCACCTCGCCGATCCGGCTGAACGGCGCGCGGGCGTCGACATGCAGCGCATGGACCAGAGCACGGTCGATGTCGTCCAGCATGGAAGATTTCCTCCATCTCAGCCGGATTTCATGGAACAGAAGTCATCTTCCCCGCACGATCCTGGTCATGCAAGAGACGAAAAACCGGTCGGCCCCGCTCGCCATCCTGCTCGCCGCCGAGGCGATGAACGTGCTGGACGCGACGATCACCCAGGTCGCCGGTCCGGCGATCCACGCCGATCTCGGCGGCCCGGCGTCGGGCATCCAGTGGTTCGGCGCCGCGTACACACTCCCGTTCGCGGTACTCCTGATCACCGGCGGCAGGCTCGGCGACCTGCTGGGCCGCCGCCGCGTGTTCCGGTTCGGCGTCACCCTGTTCGGCCTCGCGTCACTGTGCTGCGCGCTCGCGCCGGACACCGGCGTGCTGATCGGCTCGCGAGCGGTGCAGGGCGCGGCGGCGGCACTGGTGATCCCCCAGACCATCGGGCTGATCAAGGCCATGTTCACCGGTCCGGCTCTGGCCGGGGCCCTCGGCTGGAACGGGCCGGTGGTGGGCCTGTCCGCGGTGAGCGGTCCGCTGCTCGGCGCCGTGCTGACGGAGCTGGTCTCCTGGCGGGCGGCGTTCCTGGTGAACGTGCCGATCTCGATCGCGGTACTCGCGGCCGGACGGCTGCTGCCGGAGGACCGCGCCCCGCGGCCGGTCCGGCTCGACGTGCCGGGCACCGTGCTCGCCTCACTCGGCGTCGGTCTGCTGGTGTACCCGCTGATCGACCGCTGGAACTGGGCCCTCTTCGCCGGTGGCGCCGCCGTGCTGGTGGTGTTCGGATTCCACCAGCGGGGGCGGCGGCATCCCCTGGTCGAACCGAGTCTGTTCCATCGTCGCGGCTTCCCGGCGGCACTCGCGACGTCGACCTTGTTCTTCGCGGTGATGAACGGCCTGATGCTCGTCGTCGTCCTGCACCAGCAACTCGACGAAGGCCGCGGCGTGCTGGCGTCCGGGCTGACCCTGCTGCCGTGGTCGGGCGGACTGGCGGTGTCCTCCTGGGTGGCGGGCCAGTGGCTCGTGCCCCGGTTCGGGCTACGCGTCGCCTTCGCCGGGCTGACGCTGCTGCTCGCGGGAATCCTGCTGGCGATGGCGGGTCCGCTACCGCTCGCGCTCGGGATCGGCGGGCTCGGCCTGGGGCTGTTCACGGTGCCGTTCTTCACCGCCGCGCTGGCAGGCGTCCGTCCCCACGAGACGGGATCCGCGGCGGGACTGCTGAACGCGGTGCAGCAACTGGGCGCGACGCTGGGGATCGCGGTATTCGGCACCGTCTTCCTGCACGGGCACTCCCCGGTGCGGGCGTACTCGCTGGCGGCGGCACTGGTGCTCGCGACGATGGCGACCACCGCGCTGATGCGACCCGGCACCGCGAAACTGCTGTCCTCCCTGCGGCATGGGGGAGACTGAGCGTCTCGAAGGCGACATTGGGGGCCCGTCGGCCAGTGCGGACGTCGTCGGCCAGGTCCGCGATCGAGACCGCGCGCAACGCCTCCCGCCACCGGGATCCGTGCGGTAGAACGCGGACTGCTGAACGAACTCCGGCGCACGATGTCCACTTCGGACCGCACGGCGCTCGGCCGGCGTTCGTCGCGGAACGGCGCCGGCAACTCGGCCTGGACTCCCGGCTCGGCCGCGCACGTCCGCGACCAGGGTGCCCGGCTACGGCTCTCGTGACTTCCGGGCGGGACGTGTTAGCCTGGCGCCGTGCAGCACTCGACGTCGTTCCGACTCGTAGTCCAGCGCGCCGGCTGAACCAGGTCGCCGGCGTGCAGTCCGGCGACCCCTCGTGGTCTCTCCCGGGACCTGGCCCCTCTTGGCCCGGCCCTCCCACCTTCGGAGACCACGATGTCTGTTGCCTCGTTTCCCGCCACCCGCTCGTCACTGATGGTCCGCCGTCGTGTCGCCACGTACTTCGTCGGCGGCGTCGAGCAGATCCCCGGCCTGATCGACACGCTCGGCTGCCCCGTCCACGAACTGTCCGTCGACGTGCGCGACGGGGTCCGGGAGAGCAGCATGACGTGCGCCGTCCTGATCGCGGAACCCGAGGTCGAGGCGTTGCTGGAGCGCCTGCGGGCGCTGCCTTCGGTCGCTTCCTCGGAACTGCTGTGAGCTGTCGGGCGGTCGACGTCTCCGCAGGGTCGCGAGGAGGCGTCGTGTTCGGGCCGTGTGGATCCAGACGCCTCAGTTGCTCCGCGAGTCCCCGTCGCCCCTTCGGTCGTGTGCCGTCCGCGCCACCCGCGCGGACGGCACCCTGATAGATCAGATCACTTCGCGGCGCGGCCGAGCGGCGCCGTCGGCCGGAAAGTCATTTCGCCTCGGCCGATCGGCCGATATCGCCGCGTGTTTGCCCGGCGACGAATCCATTCTTTCGCCGCGCGGACCGCCGTTACACGTTCATGACATGAATGAGACGGGATCAGGACGACCGTCTCTGAACATCGGCATCATGTTCGACGAACGAACGAGGCCGATCGCCTGTCCCGGCGCGAAACGGCGGCTGCGTCTCCGCGCGACGGTCCTCGGCGCTTTCCTGGTCGTCATGTGCGTCATCGGTTACGTGATTTTCCAGACCACCGCGGAAAGCACGCTCGAGGGGCGGACGGCGAGCGTGGTCGTGGACCGGCATTCCGGCGAGGAGGTCGTCGACAGCAGAGGCGACGAGCGGTTCCGGATGGCGTCCGTGGTGAAACTGCTCATCGCGCTGGACGTCGTCGGGAAAGGACCCCGCAAGAAGGCCGACGAGACGCAGCTCCACCGGATGCTCTCGACGAGCGACGACACGATCGCCAACACCCTCTGGAGCAAGAACGGCGGCTCCGCCATCGTCACCCGCGCCGCGGCGGCACTCGGCCTGCGGAACACCGTCCCGCCCGCGGACGCGGGCCGCTGGGGCGACACACTGTCCACCGCGGCCGACATCGTCAAGATCTACCAGCACATCCTCAAGCTGCCCAAGGCCAAACGCGCCGCGATCCTGACGCCGCTGCGGGAGACCGACAAGATCGCGGCCGACGGGTTCGACCAGCATTTCGGCATCCCGTCGGCCTTCACCGACCGGCCGTGGGCGGTGAAGCAGGGCTGGGCGGCCGGACACGGCGCCGTGGACGCGCACACGACCGGGCTCGTCGGGAGCGGCGACCGGTACATCGTGGTCGTCCTCTCCAGCTTTCCCGAGCGCACGGATCTCAAGACGGCGAACGCGCAGGTCACCTCGGCCGCGGTGTCCCTCGTGCCGCGTTTGGAAAAGTGAGTTCGACCGCGTTCTCCACCGCGGTCCTGAAAGCGCTTACAAGAACCTCGGCGAGACAGGCCGTTTGGGCCGCCGAAGAGTCACCCTCCGCGGCCAGCTGTTCGGCGGACACACCGACCAGCGTGTCCGCCACCGGCGAGACCCGGTCCATGAGCCTGCCCAGCAGACGCAGGACCGCGACCGGCGGGATCCCCGCCCCGGCCAGTTCCGACACCGCGCGGGACGCCGCCGGGCGCGCGATCGTGACCGCCCCGGTCTCGTCCCTGCCGAGCAGCCCGTGCCGTTCCAGGGAGCCCAGGAGCAACGGCTGCTCACGCGCGAGGGCGGCCAGCGCGTCGCCCAGCCGCCCGGCTTCGCCACCCGAGGTGGCCGTACCGAGCATCGCCGCGATGGAGGCCAGATTGAATCCCTGCCCCTGCAGCACGGTGATGCGTTCCAGCCGCCGCAGGTGAACCGGGCCGTAATAGGCGGACCGGCCGTGCCGCACCGGCGGCGGCAGCAGCCCTCTTGTCTGATGTGCCCGGATATTGCGCGCCGACATGCCGACGACCGCCGAAAGTTCTTCGATCGTGTATCCGGCTGGTCGCGACGAAACGGGCTTCACGGCGCCGAGCTTAACCAAAGGCGGCACCGGATCACCAATTAGCCGCCACGACGTCGCCGAACCGTCGGCCCGCTGAATCGGCAAACCGCAATGAGTTCCTATTTCCGCCCCTCGCCGCCCAAGGCCGAACGGGAGGTTTGCACGATTTCGTGCCGCCGGACTGCTCCAGTCGGGCGATCTTGGTGGGCTATCCCGCTCCCGGCGGTTTAGATGCACTTCGAGACATCCGATGTCTCACTCTGTCGCCGTCCGCGGAGCGCCGCTGAACCCGAGGTCCGGTCGTCAAGGTTTCAACTCTTTTCCCGGGAGGATTCATGTTCTGGAAACGGATCGCGTTCGCCGCGGTGGCGGCGGCGGGCGTGGCCGCGACCCTGGTCGTGTCGCATGAGGACACTGTGTCGGCGGCGACACGGCCGGCGGCCTCGAAGGTGCCCGCCTTCGACCACATCGTGCTGGTGATGTTCGAGAACAAGGACTACAAGGAGATCAACGGCAGCGCCAAGGCGCCCTACTTCGCCAAGCTCGCGTCACAGGGCGCCAAGTTCACCAAGTCGTACGGGACGACGCATCCGAGCCAGCCGAACTACATCGCGCAGTTCGCGGGTTCGACGCACGGGGTCGACAGCAACAAGTGCCAGGACCTGGGCAACAAGGAGAACATCGCCTCCCAGCTGGCCGGGATCGGCAAGACGTTCACCGGTTACGCGGAAAGCATGCCCTCCGACGGCTACACGGGCTGTACGAAGGACAAGTACGCCCGCAAGCACAACAGCTGGGTGAGCTTCAGCAATGTCCCGGCGTCGGCCAACAAACGGTTCTCGGCGTTCCCGAGCGACTTCACGAAGCTGCCGCACGTCGCTTTCGTGACCCCCGACCTCTGCAGCGACATGCACGACTGCCCGGTCGACACGGGCGACAAGTGGCTGAAGAAGAACCTGGACGCCTACGCCCAGTGGGCGAAAACGCACAACAGCCTGCTGATCGTGAACTTCGACGAAGACAGCGGGACGTCGGTGAACCAGATCTACACCGCGTTCTACGGCGCCCGTGTGAAACCGGGCAGCTACAGCGAATCCATCAACCACTATTCGGTCCTGCGCACCATGGAGGCCGCCTTCGGCCTGCCGGGTATCGCCAACGCGGCGAACAAGTCGCCGATCACGAGTGTGTGGCAGTAGCCGATGACCAACCGGAGCCGCGTCCTGATCGCCGTCACCGGAGTACTCGCGCTGACCGCGGCCGCCGTGATCTACGTCGGGGTCGCGGGAGCGCGAAACCAGGACGCGGCCTCGGCCGGCCTCGGCGGGGCGGTCACCCTCGACGGGCCGCGGCTGCTGTTCCGCAGCACCGCCGACGCCGACCGCGGGCACGTCTCCAGCGTCGCGACGGCCGACCCGGGCGGCGCGCGGGCGGTCTCGACGCTGTCCTGCGCCCGTGTGTACGCCGCGGGCGGGACCGGGATCTGCCTGCGCCCGGAACCCGGCCTGACCACCTACCAGCTGGCCGTGCTCGACGGCCGTCTCGCCGTCACCCAGGAGATCCCGCTGGTCGGTGTGCCCAACCGGGCCCGTGTCTCACCCGACGGGCGCCGTCTCGCGTGGACGGTGTTCGTCACCGGGGACTCCTACAACGGCGGCCGGTTCTCGACCCGCGCCGGGACCCTCGAACTCGCCACCGACAACGTCGAAGGCACCCTCGAGGACTTCGCCGTGACGGTGGACGGCGGACCGTACCGGGCGGCGGACGTCAACTTCTGGGGTATCACCTTCACCAAACGGCCCGGCCGGTTCTACGCCACCATGTCCACCGGCTCCCACCGCTACCTCGTCGAGGGCGACTCCGCCGCGAGGACCGTGCGTACCTTGCGGGACAACGTCGAATGCCCATCGCTGTCCCCCGACGAGACCCGCGTCGCCTACAAGTCCGCCATCGACGGCGATCCCGGCAAGGGCTGGCGGATCTCGGTACTGGACCTGGCCACCGGCAGCACCACACCGCTGGCCGAAACCCGGAGCGTCGACGACCAGCCCGCGTGGCTCGACGACCGCACCGTCGGCTACGCCCTCCCCCGGCTAACCGGCCATTCCGACGTCTGGGCCGTCGCCGCCGACGGCAGCGGTGCCCCGCGCCTGCTGATCCCCGAAGCCGAGTCCCCTGCCGCGCTGGGCGTGCTCCCGGCCGCGGAGGTCGTGTCCGGCGGCTGATCGTAGGATCGGCCCGGTCATGATCACGAACTTCCTGCTCGACCACTCCGCCCTCGTACCGGTCGCGCTCCTCACGGTCGCGCTCGTCTGCGCCATCCTGGGCTTCCTGTTCGCCGCCAGGCCCGGGATCCTGTGGACGCTGGCGGGCACGTCCTCGCTGCCGGTCCTCGCGCTGACGCTGGTGCCCTCCGGCCGCGGGACGGACGAGGTCTCCTGCGTGGTCCAGTTCGCCCTCCCGACGCTCGGCTCGGTGGAGCTCCTGGCCAACGTCGCGTTGTTCCTGCCGTCCGTGTACTTCGCCGCGCTGGCGTCCCGGCGCCCGCTCGGGGCACTCGCCGCTGGCTCGGTGCTGTCCGCCGTGATCGAGGCGCTGCAGGCGTTCGTCCCGGCCGTCGGCCGCGCCTGCGACACCAACGACTGGCTGATGAACACCCTCGGCGCCGTCGCCGGGGCACTCTCGGCCCTCGGGACGGTGTGGCTCGTGCGGCGCCGCGCTCAGTCCGGCAGTTCGAGGGGCGCGATGTCGTCGTAGACGTCGCCCGGTCCCGGGTTCGCCGGGTCCGTCTCGCCGCCGAAGTGGTGCAGCACGCCCCACACCGCGTTGAGCGCCGTCTGGACCGCGCCCTCCGCCCAGCCCGCCGTCCACGAAACGTCGTCGCCGGCGAGGAAGAGGCCGCGATGCCGCGCTTCCAGGCGGTCCTGCATGAAATGCGTGAACAGCCGGTGCTGGTAGCGGTAGTGACCGGGCAGATTCGCCTTGAACGCGCCCATGAAATGCGGTTCGGCCTCCCAGGACACCGTCACCGGGTCGCCGATGATGTGCCGCCGGACGTCGACGCCCGGGTAGATCTCCCGCAGCGACTGCAGCATCACCTCGACCCGTTCCGACACCGAGAGCGGCAGCCACTTCAGCGAATCGTCGGCCCACGTGTACGAGAGGCAGATCACCGCCGGGGAATCCGGGTCGTCGCCGAGCAGATAGGTGCCACGCGGCATGCGGTCGGTGAGCGTCATGCTCATCGTGTCGCGGCCGGTCTCCGGATCGGGGTCCAGCCAGAACGGCCGGTCCACCGGGACGAAGACCTTCGACGACGCCATGTAGTGCGTGCGCTCGATCGCCGTCCAATGGTCGATCGGGAACAGCTCGGCGTCGCATTCGATGGTGGAGAGCAACATCCAGCTCTGCGCGGTGAACACCGCCGCCGGATAGGTGCGGATGCGGCCTTCGGTGTCGGTCACGGTGATGTTGTTCGGTGCCGTGCGGTGCAACCGGGCGACACCGGGCTTCGGGTTCCCTCCGTGCAGCGAACCCAGACTCGTCCCGGCCGGCCAGAAGGCGAGGTCCTCGGGCGCGTGTTGCCACAGCCGCAAGGGAAGTTGCCTGCTGCCGCCGGCGATGCCGCGGTGCTCGTCGTCGGCGCCGGTGTAGACCACCCGCAGGATCTCCAGGATGGAGTTCGGGAAGTCGGTGTCCCAGCCGCCGGTGCCGAAGCCGACCTGCCCGAAGATCTCGCGATCGCGGAAAGAGGCGAACGCGGGCGCGTCGCAGAGGAAACCGTAGAACGTCTGGTTGTCCAGCCGCGGCACGAGTGCGTTCCACAGCCGTTTGACGGTCTTCGCGTCGCGGTCGCGGATCGCGGTCTGCATCTCCGCGAACGCGGCCTGCTCGTTCAGCGTGCTGTCCCAGGCGGCGGCGACGTCGCCGAAGACGGGGGGAAGCTCGTCCGCCGTGCGCGCGTAGTGGCTCTCGCCCTTGAGGTCGACGACGGTGCTCGGCGTACCCGGCGCCAGCGGGTTCGGGAACGGCGTCGTCTCCAGGCCGACCTTGTCGATGTAGTGGAACAGCGCGGTCGACGCGGGCGGGAAGCGCATCGCGCCCATCTCCGCGACGACGTCGTCCGGGCAGCCGGGGAAGTTCACGGTCCGCAGGCGGCCGCCGATCTCGGCGATCTCGTGGACGACCGGGCGCAGGCCCAGTTTCATCAGTTCGTACGCGGTGACGATGCCCGAGAGGCCGCCGCCGATCACCGCCACCTCGGTGCCGAGGCGTTCGGCCGGGATCGCGCCGAGCCCGGCCGGGTGGGCGAGGAAGTCGTCATAGGCGAAGGGGAAATCGGGGCCGAACATGGTGATCGGCCTGCCTGCCGGTTCTTCGTGGTGGATCGCGGTCGGGACGGCGGAAGTCATGTGGAGAGTCCTCGGTACAACTCGGGGCGGCGGTCGGTCAGGTGGGTGTTCTCGGCGCGGGAAGCGAGCAGCGCGGCGCTGTCGACGTCGGCACCGATCAGCTCCGGTCCGCCGCCCGCGCGGGCGAGGACCTCGCCGGTCGGGGCGACGACGCAGGAGCGCCCGCAGTAGGTCAGTTCCTGTTCGGTGTCGCAGCGGTTCGCGTAGACGACGTACAGCTGGCTTTCGTAGGCCCGCGCGGGCACCACCGTGTCGGCGACCAGTTCGTACGGGCTCATCAGCGCCGTCGGCACCACGAGCAGCTCGGTCCCGGCCAGCGCGTGCCGACGCACCAGTTCGGGGAACTCGACGTCGTAGCAGATCATCAAGCCGACCCGGACACCGTCGAGGTCGGCCTGGACGACCGCCTCGGTGCCCGGCGCGAACCACGAGCGGTCGATGTCGCCGAAGAGGTGGGTCTTGCGGTAGTTCGCCAGGCGGCGCCCGCCCGCGTCGATCAGCTGGACGCTGTTGTGGACCCGCGCGCCGTCGGATTCGGGATAACCGTAGGCCAGCGCGACGCCGGTTTCCCTGGCCAGCGCGGACATCCGGTCCGCGGTGGGCCCGTCGGCCGGTTCGGCGAGCTCGTGGGAACCGGCGCCGATGTGATAGCCGGTGGTGATCATCTCGGCGGCGACCACGAGGTCGGCACCGGAGGCCTCGACGGCGGCGGGCAGTTCGGCGTAGGGGCCTTGGTGGACGGCGACCTTCATGCCGACGACGATATCCGCTGTTCTGCTGTCTCGCTAAGCCATGATCATTGCGTAGAACTCACTCGTATCGGTGATTCAGTGCGTAAAAGACAACTTTTGCACAAGAATCAGCCTTTCGCCGCAGGCTCCACCGTGGTCCGTGAAGGACTCCTTGAGGGACTCTGGGTCCCTCAAGGAGTCCTTCACGGACCTGCCCTTCCCCGGGCAGGGGCGGGTTCCAGTCCACAAAGGATGATCCGTACGTCCGGTTGCGCTGGCCGAGGCCGGGTACCCGGGCGGGATGGAAGTACTGCTCGCCGGAATCGGCGTCCTCGCGTTGTGCGCCGCGATCCTGCCGAACGTGCTGCACGAGCGCGCCCTGTCGATGCCGCTGGTGCTGCTGATCGGTGGGCTGGTCTTCGGACTGCTCCCCCTGCCGTATCCGTACGGCGAGGGGGTCCTGGACCCGCGACCGCGGGCGGACGTCGTCGAAGTGATCACCGAACTCGGCGTCCTGGTGTCACTGGTCGGCGCCGGCCTGAAATCGGATCGGCTGTTCGGCTGGCGTTCGTGGAACTCGACCTGGCGGCTGTTGATCATCACCCTGCCGCTGTCGATCCTCGCGGTGGCGTTCCTCGGCTGGTGGGCGCTGGCCCTGTCGCCTGCCGCCGCGCTGCTGCTCGGCGCGGCACTGGCGCCGACCGACCCGGTGCTGGCCGCCGACGTGCAGGTCCCCGCGCCGCACAACCGGGACGGGCGGGGCGCGGACAACGAGATCCGGTTCACCCTCACCACGGAGGCCGGACTCAACGACGGGTTGTCGATGCCGTTCGTCCTGCTCGCACTCGCCATGGTGGGCACCGCGACCACCTCCGCCGTGCCGTGGCTGCTGACCGAGGTCGCCGTGCCGCTCGTGATCGCCGTGCTGGTCGGTCTGGCTTGTGGTCGCGCGCTGGGCTGGCTGATGTTCCGGGTCCGGAGCGACCGGCTGCGGCTCGGCGAATTCTCCGACGGCCTCGTGGTGCTCGCGATCGCGTTCCTTCCGTACGCGCTGTGCCAGTGGCTGGGCGGGATCGGTTTCGTCGCGGTGTTCACCGCGGCCGCCACCATCCGCGCGAGCGAACGCTCCCACGACTACCACGGGGTGCTGCACGAGTTCGGCGACCAGTTGGAACGGCTCTTCGTCGCGCTCGCCCTGCTCGGCCTCGGCGTCGCGCTGGGTGACGGGCTGCTGGCGGGCGTCCGGCTCGTCGAGGTCGTCGTCGCGGTGGCCGCGGTGCTCGTCATCCGCCCGCTGTTCGGCGCGTTCGCCCTGATCGGCGGTTCGGGCACCCGGCCCGCGGCGAAGGCGATCGCGTTCTTCGGCATCCGGGGCATCGGCAGCCTGTACTACCTCGCGTACGCGCTGAACCACGGCGACTTCCCGATGGCCGATTCGCTCTGGCGCACCACGGCCCTCACCATCGCGGTGTCGGTGGTCGTGCACGGTCTGCTGTCCGGGCCGGTGATGCGACGGCTGGAGAGGCGGGGTATGCAACACCCGGCCGACCGCACCCGGGAACCGGGCTGACCCGCGTCCAGGTGGCTACCCGCGCCACTCCCGGCCTTCCAGCCGCGCCTTGACCCGCCGCAACGTCGTGGCGATATTGGCCCGGTTGGTGCCGGCGCGGTCCGGCTGGCCGGTGATGAAGATGGCGAACGGGATGAACCACCGCGGCACCCGCAGCCAGTTGGTCACGGTGACCCGGCTGCCGTCGCCTTCGGAGGTGATGTCGTACTCCCAGCGGGAAATCGGCACGAAGAACGGGGTGCGCACCCGGTAGGCGAACCGGCGCCCGGGGTCGGCCTCGGTGATCTCGGCGTGGGTCACCCACCGGCGCAGGCCGTTCCGGTTGCTGCCGGAGAACCAGTTTCCGACGGCGGCCCCGGTCGCACCGCGGATCCAGCGGGCCGTGTGGAGTTCTTCGGCGCATTCCGCCATGGCGACGGGGTCGCTGACGAGCCGGTACACGGTCTCGGGTGGGGCGTCGACGGCGATCTCGCCGGTGGCGATCGGTTCGCTGTAGGTCAGGTTGTCCCTCGGCTTCGTCACCATGACGCCGCACCTCCCAGTGGCCGGCTGCCAGCCCACCAGCGCGCGATCGCACCGTCAAGGGTGCGGGGCAAAGCGCGCACATACGCGCAAATGCCGGCCGCGTCAGGTCGTCGGTTCCGCGGGGAAAGTCACCCGGAAGCCGAGCGCCTGGAGCATCCCGGTGAGCATCGCCCTGGTGTTGGCCTTGGCGCGCTCCAGCAGGCCCGAGTGCTGCGCCGCCTCGGTGATCTTCTTCTCCGCGGCGACGTAGAACTGCTGCTGTTGCGGCACGGACACGAGCGCCCCCAGCCGGTCGACCAGGCCTCGCTCCTGGCCGAAGACATAGCTGCGCTCGTTGTCCAGGTTGGGTTTCGCCAGCTGCGGCTCCGGCAACCGGACTTCGACGGTGCTCCGGTCTTCCGACACGGTGAGGGAATCTTCCACGAGCGGGCCGAAATCGACGTAGGCGTCGACCGAACCCGCCGCGACGAACAGCGTCCGTTCCCCGGCGATGACCGCGGGCACCCACTTGACGTCCGTCTCGATGTCGAGGACGACCTGGTAGTCGCCGACGGCCGCGTGGTATTGGCTCAGGTCGCGCATGGCTTTCAGCACCGCGGGCTGCGAACGGTCCACAGTGGACGTTCCGAACGGGTTGAGCTTCGACAGCAGCCCCGTGAACTGCAGGGCAGCTCCGACGATCAGCACACCGACCAGGACGAACGCACCGAGGCGTACCCAGCGATTCTTCACGCCCACCACCGCCTTTCCAGCCCGGGGGTACCCGCCGGAGGGGCTGTCGAAGCACCAGGAACCGTTTCTCGGACGATCGGCGGAACCGGATTTCGCAGTTGGAGTAGTTTGGCCGCATGCAGAACGTCTTGCCCGCGCCGGAGAAGACCGGGCTGAACATCCGGACACTGCACTGGGCGGGATTCACCGGAATCGTCGTGCTGGTGCTCGTCACGTCCGGGATCGGCCTGCCGCCGGTGCTGGTGGTGGCGCTGGGCGTGCTCGGCATGGCCATCCTGGTGCTGTCCTGGCTGGGCATCGGGCGGCTCGCCGCGGGGCTCCCGGACCGACGCCTGTACGGGATCGCGGTCTCCTGGTGCGTGCCGCTGCTGGCCGCGCGCCCGCTGTTCAGCGGCGACATCAACAGCTACCTCGCGCAGGGTGTCCTCGCGGCCAAGGGGTTCGACACCTATCTCGTCGGCCCGGCGCAGGCACTCGGCCCCGATTCGCCGGTGACGATGGCGGTGAGCCACTACTGGCGGGACACGCCCGCGCCGTACGGTCCCGCGTTCGTCGCGCAGGCGCGGGCGATCGCCGGTATCGCCGGGGAAGACCTGGTCCCGACGCTGCTGCTGCACCGCCTGCTCGGACTGGCAGGCATCGTGCTGATGGCCTGGGCGCTCCCCCGGCTGGCGCGCCGCGCCGGGGTCTCGCCGTCGATCGCGTTGTGGCTCGGCGTGCTCAACCCGCTGGTGCTGTGGCACATCGTGGCGGGCGTGCACAACGACGGGCTGATGGTCGGGCTGATGGTCGCCGGGCTGGAGCTCGTCCTGATGGGCGCGGCGAAGACCGGCGCGGCGCGGCCGTCGGTGATCGCGGCGGGCGTCATCGCGGTGAGCCTGGCGGCGAACATCAAGATCGTGGCCGTCGCGGGACTGCTGTTCGTCGGGATCGACCTCTTCCGCCGGGCGACCCCGGCGGGCCGGGTCGCGGTGGCGCTGGGCCTGCCCGCGGGATTCGCCGCCGTGACCGTGGCGATCTCCGTCGGCACGGGGATCGGCTTCGGCTGGGTCCGCGTGCTCTCCGGCGTTTCCGGGCAGGTCCACAGCTGGATGGCGCCGACGAACGAACTCGGCTTCCTCGTCGGCGGGATCGGCAAGGTCTTCGGAGCCGATCCGACCGACGGCGCGATCAAGGTGTTCTCGCTCGTCGGCGCCGTCCTCGGCCTCGCCGTCGGGGCGAGGCTGCTGTGGCTCACCTACCGCGAGAAGCTGCACCCCCTGTACGGCGCGGGGCTGACCTTCGCCGCGATGCTGGTCCTCGGTCCCGTGGTGCAGCCGTGGTATCTCCTGTGGACGGTCGCGTTGCTCGCGGTGAGCCTCACGACCGACCGCGGCCGCTGGATACTGGCGGGGATCAGTGCGGTGTTCGCCGTCCTGCTGCCGCCCGCCAACGGCGGCGCCGTGTCACTGGCGCTGGGTTACCTGATCGCCGTCGTGCTCCTCGGCGGCACCCTGTTCGCCTTGAAGCGAAAGGGCTTGTTGCCGGAGATCAGCTTCCGCAGGAACCGCACGTAGGGACTCCTGCGCGCGGGCGTCGCGACCGTGCCGGTGAGTTCCCGTTCGGCACGGTCGAGGCAGTCCTCCAGCAGGGCGTCGTGCAGCGGCCGCCACAGCAGCGGATACGTGCACCAGGCGGGATGTCGCAGGCGCAGCACCATGAGGTGCTCCAGCTCGGTCTCCTCCGTTTCCGTGGTACGCAGGGTGAATTCGTGGAAGCCGTCGAACCCGCGCGGCGCGGTGAACCGGAACCGCACGGACTTCCCCGGTTCGTAGGTCTCGACGCGATACCGGACCGGACCGTGCCCGCCGTCGGCGCCGACGCCGAGCGGCCGGTCGAACCGCAACGCCGGCCACGCCCCGGCCGGCCAGAGCCGGTCGTCCTCGCCGGACAAAGTGTCGATCAGCGCGCCGACGCGCCCCGGCGACACGGCGAGAATCCGTGTATGCCTGTTCCACACGCGCATCTTGCCCTCCCAGTTCTAGAGACCTTCCCCTAAAACCATAGTAGAGGATAGTCTCTGAAAATGGGACGGCCACCGCAGCACACCGCCGACGACTTCCTCGACGCCGCCGTCCGGATCTTCGCCACCAAAGGGGTCGCCGGGGTGACGATGTCGGCGGTCGCCCGCGAGGTCGGCGCGCCGAGCGGGTCGATCTACCACCGGTTTCCCGGCCGCCCTGCCCTGCTCGCCGCCGTCTGGCTCCGCACTCTGACCGGCTTCCAGCAGGGTTATCTCGCAGCACTGGACCGGGAACCGCTCGTGGAAGCCGCCATCGAGGCGGCGGCGCAGGTGGTCCGCTGGTGCCGGGCCCATCCGGCGGAAGGGAAACTGCTCTACGAGGGCAACCGCGCGCTCGGCGTCGACGACTGGTCCCCCGCCGACCGCGACCGCGCCGACGAGGCGAACCGGAAGCTCGACGCGGCGATCACCAGGGTCGTGCGCGGACTGCGCCCGTTGACCGGCCGGAGCACCGACGAACTGATGCTGGCGTTGATCGACCTGCCCTACGCCGCCGTCCGACGGCATCTCGACCGCGGCGAGGCGCCGCCCCCGCGCACCGTCGACCTGGTGAGCAGGACCGCCCGCACGCTCCTGGCGGGGTGACGCTCAGGACCGGACCGGGACGCCGAGCGAGAACTCGCCGTCACCGAGCAGGAGCCGCGTGGCCGGGCTCGGCGGACCTCCCGCCCTGGTGGCGATGGTCAGCGGCCCCACCAGGCCCTCGGCTTCGAGCGGGATCGTCCGCGTTCGGGCGAGCAGCCGGAGATCGGGCACCACGGCGATACCGAGACCCGCCGCCACGTACGCGGGTACCGCGCGCAAATCGGCGACCCGCCGGAACTGCGTGCCGTGACCCGGCCGCGGGAAGACCACGGGCGCGCGGGTCTCGTCGCGACCGCGGTCGACAGGGCGGGCTGGCACTCGGGCCGCTGTTCGGCGGCGTGTTCGCGCGCTACTCGGCCGAACCGCTCACCACACCGTTCGTCTTCTTCCTGGTCCTGCTGCTGGCTTCGGCGATCGCCGTCGCGCTGGTGCCGGAGACGGTCGAGCGCTCGGAGGAACGAACCGCGTACCGGCCGCAACGCGTCTCGCTGCCCGCCAGTGCGCGGCCCGCGTTCGTCGGGTCGGCGATCGGGGCCTTCGCCGCGTTCGCCATCACGGGGCTGTTCATGGCGCCGGCACCGACGCTGCTCGCCGCCCTGTTCCTGGCCGCCTACGCCGGGCTGGTCCTCCCGTCCTCATCGGATCGCGCTGGTCTGGCTCCCGAGTGCCGGGCGCTGCTCGGATTCTCCGTACTGGAACTGGGTTTGCTCGCCTGCCGGTGCGGGCTCACACGAGAAGGTCGTCCAAAGTCAGCCTTGAGACCTCGTCGGCGCCCGGGAGCAGGTGCGGTGGGACGGGATCGAAGCCGCCGCCTTCTCCCGGGACGGCGCCGAGGTCCTTGACCAGGTCGATCTGGTCCGCGACGTATTTCGCGAGCCTCATCCGGTCGCGGGAGATGAGGTCCGGGGAACCGACGGCCTCGGCGATGGCCAGCGCGCGGATCTGCTTGAACCGCGTCTCCTCCCCCGACAGCCATTCGGTGGTGGCGCGCTGCTGGAGCAGGGCGAGCTGCGGGAAGCGCAGTTCGTCGTGTTCGGTCCGGCATTCGACCCGCAGGACGAGGTAGTCGAATCCGGTGAGGAGCCCGGCGTCACTCCGCAGCCTGCCGTCCTCGACGCGCAGGCTCGCGGGCAGTTCGTGCTCCTGGGCGTTGATCACCACCAGGCTCCCGGACCGCAGCACCTGCCCGCCACCGCCGTCGGAGACGAGCGTGTGGTGCAGGCCGAGCACCGGATCCTCGTCGTGGCCGTCCAGCACCACCCCGAGCCCTTGCGAGACCTTGTCGGCGATGTCGGCCGCGACACTCAGCGGCGGCCCGATCAGCGAGGCCAGTTTGCCGCCGATCTCGACCGCCGCGGCCAGCGGCCCGGCCACCGTCGCGCGGTAAAGCCCGGCTTCGACCTCGACGGTGCCGCCCACGAACGGCAGCAGGGTGGTCATCGGATAGTTCAGGTAGACCCCGGCCGACAACGGCGCGGACGGTTTGGTGAACCGGGTGAACGGCGTCTGCCGGTCGGCGAAGGTGAGTGTGACACCGCCGTGCAGGGCCGGGAAGTGGTCGTTCCCCCAAGTCCGGGAAGTCGCGAGGAACCCC
Organism: Amycolatopsis sp. cmx-4-19; assembly: GCA_049998115.1. Classification (GTDB taxonomy): domain Bacteria; phylum Actinomycetota; class Actinomycetes; order Mycobacteriales; family Pseudonocardiaceae; genus Amycolatopsis. The sequence continues at coordinate 229,631 of JAEBEO010000006.1, forward strand.
TCGGCGAGCCACAACCGGACGTAACCTTCGCCCGGGTCCAGGGGTTCGGCGTCCGGTTCGGGATGGAAGCGCAGGGTGAGCTGGCGCGAGTTGGCGGTGAACCAGCTCTTCACCCGCTCGCCGACCTTGCGCGCGATTCCGCTCATGACGCTCCTTTTCGCTTGTCCCGCAAGAAGAACAGGACGTCGAGGCACGCGTACGGCGTGCCGGATCCGCGTTCCGCCTTGTACACCATGGTCTTCAGATCGGCGACGAGACTGAACAAGGCGGTCTCGGTGAGCCCGCCTCTGCGGCCCGCCGTGCGCCAGATCATCTCGATCACGTCCTTGGCGAGGCGGTCCGGCATCGACGGGAGCACCAGCGCCGCGTCGACGGCGTTGTCCATCACCGCCATCGCCGCGCGCACGAACGACTCGCGAGCCCCGGCCAGCGGTACCGGCGGCCCGTCCGCCGGCTCCGCCTGCAACACCACCAGCGACACCGCGTCCCTGGTCAGCGAGTGCAGATCGAGCAGGTCTTCGCGGCTGTCGGAGCCGCGGCTCGACACGCGGCTCGAATCACCTGTCGTGTCCCGCACCCGGAACTGCCATCCCGCCCTGGTGCGCACCGGCGTGCCCACGACGTGCACCAGCCGGTTGAAGCCCGGTAGGGCGTCGCCCCAGACGCCGTCGGGCAGGAGACCGACCGGGATGTGCAGGGACCGTCCGGCCGTGATCCAGGCGAGGGAATCGACGTTCACCGGCGGTCCGGGAAGCCAACGGGCACAGACCACCCGTGGGAAGTCCTTCGCCTGCATCGCCTCGCCGATCCTGTTCTCCCAGGGGACGAAGTACTGTTCGTCGCGCGGGATCTCCAGCAGGACGACCGCGATGGCGGACGGCATCATCAGTTCCAGCAGGGCGCCGATCCCGGTGAGGGCGGGCGGGCCGGCTTCCAGCGCATAGGACTCCGACCAGATCGGGGTCGACAGGTAGGTCCTCTCGCGGAGCCTTTTCGGTTCCACGGCGAGCTTTCCGGGGCCGTTGACGGGATAGCCGGTGGCCACGAGACGTTCGTCTTCGAACCGGATCGTCAGCCGCCGCACCCTCAGGTCGCCGTCGATCACCACGATCCGGCCGAGCAAGCCCACCAGCGCCACCGTCAGCCCGACACCGATCACCCAGCCCACCGGGCCGCCGAGGACGCCGGTGATCGTGGAGCCGATCCCGCCGAAGAGAACACTCACGAAAACGGCGAACCCGATCTGCCGACCGGTATGTCCCGCCACCCAGCGGCGGGCGCCGTAGCCGACGTTCCGCAGGGCACCGCCGATCCCGTCCACGAGATCCAAGGACCAGTCGGCGATCCGGCTGCGGAGGGTCGGTTGGGCCGGAACGGTCCTGCCGACCGGCCTGAGCAACACCCTCGCGCGATCGGCGCCTTCGACGTAGCCGCTGCCCGACAAGTCCGCTTCGGCGCTTTCGAGCAACTGCCGCGCCCTCATCGGGCTTCCGAGCGTCACGTGGATCTCCCCCGCCGCGAGCCTGGCACGCCCGAGTGCCAGGCGCCCGATGCTCGGAAGCAGGAAATCGTCCGGTGCGTACCGGAGGACACTCATCTCCCAGCGATCGAGATGATCCGCCGCCCACTGAAGGACATCCGCCCCCGGCATCGGCTTCCCGGCCGGGTCACAGCGCCAGCGGCCGAGGGGCGAGCAGAGCTCCCTCCACTCGTCGAGTTCACTCCCGGACAGGCGCAGGATGAGCCACGCCTCGTCCCGCAACCGCGGGGTGCCCTCGTAGGCGAGGTTCCGGACCGGGGCGTGCCGCAGGGTTCCCTCCTGGCGGCACAACCTAAGCAGTCCCAAGTCGCAGGTCTCGATGAGCTCTGCCTGATGCCCTTCGGCGACCGCGAGCTTCCGTTGCGCGTCGAGCAGTTCGGCCGCCCGGTCGTACTCTCCCCGCACGCTCCACGCGTCGGCGATCGCCGCCACCCACGGCCGGGCGAAACCGTTGTGCAGCCAGGACATCGGCCGCCCGGAAAGCCGCTCCGGCCGGTGGTGCGGGATCGTGACGTCCACCGTGGACGCCAGTTCGTAGTCGAGGAGCGCGGCGCGCAGCCGATCCGCGTCGATGTCGTTGCCCGCCACCGTAAGCTCGCGGGACCAGCTTCGGTGATCCTCGGGGCTCAGCACCTCGCCACCGTAGAGAGCGATCAAGACCCGGATCAGGCGGAGTCGCTCCATAAGGCCTCGCGGAACGACCCAGTCCGCGTATTCGGGCGGCTCCCAAAGATTCCGGTCCTCCTGGAGGCGGGTGTCCTGAAGCCGGCGTATCGCGCTGTCGAGATCGCCCGCCACCGGCCGGTCGCTCCGGCCGTGGAGCCAGATCCCGCCCAGGATGATCGCCGCCCCGGCCGCGATCCGGGTCTGAGGTGCCCGGCTCAAGCGTTCCAGCAGTCGCTGGACCGGATAACCGGAGAGATACGAGGACGACGGGATTCCCACGGTCTCCAGTGCCGAGAGAAGGGAGTCCGGCAACTCCTCGACGTACTGGGCGTCCAGGAGCTCGCCGGGAAAACCGCCGCGGACGGTCTCGCCCGCCGCCATCTGCCCGAGTCTGGACCTGGCCTCGAGTGCCGCCGAATCCGGGCCCGGCAACCTCGCGGCATACGTCTCGGCCGCCGACCACAGTTCCGCCAACCCGTCCCGATGTCCACTGTGGACCCTGGCGGAGGCCTCGGTCGCCAGTACCGCGGCGAGCACTGTCGGCCCCCGGGGACCGACCCGCGCCTGCTCCATCGCGGCGACCCTGGCCGAAACCTGTTCCGCCCACCCCCATTCACGCCGCAGCGCGATCTCCTCGTCGAGCCACCGCCACAGTTCCGCGGCCTCTTCCGGCGGGAGCAGCCGCACGGCCGCGACCACGGTCTCCGTCGCCACGTCGGAGAGCGGCGTCTGCCTGATCAGCCTGTCGGCGTCGCGGCCAAGCGACCGCAGGTCGGGGGAAGGACGTTCCAGCGAACGTTCGAGGACCGCGCGGAGCCGGTCACGCAGGTGCTCGTCGATCTCGACCACGCGGGGCATGCCGTCCCGGCCGAGTTTGCGGACGTTCACCCATTCCTGCGCGGCGAGCCCGTCGAAGGCGGCCTTGACGTCGACTCCGGCGCGGGTGAGCGCCGGGGTGATCAGCTCACGGTCGAACTCCCCGAACGCCACGGCCACCGGGAGCGCGGCGTTCACCTGCCGGTCCTGGACCCGGGCCAGGATGCGGCGCTCCACATAGGGATCCTTGGTGGCGGCGGCGAGCCCGGCGAGATCGAGATCGGGTTCGTCGCGCACCCAGTCGCTGAGTCCCGCGAGTTCGAACGGGTTGTACCGGTCGCCCTCCGCGGCCCGGTCGAGCAAGGCGGGCCGCGTCCGCTCCGGCACCTCGCGTTCCTCCAGATATCCCTCGGCGTCGGCGCGGGTGAAGCCGGACGTCGGCACGACCCGGACGTAGCGGCGTTCTTCCAGACGCGGACCGCCATACGGGGCGTCGCCCGGCGTCAGCACCAGCCTGCGGCGGCCGGCGAACAGCACCCGGACGTGCCGCGCCTCGTCGTGCAGCCGTTCCAGCAGGTCGAAGGTCTGGTCGATGGCCGGGGCCTTCGCGCCCGGCGCGTAGAGTTTCGCGAGTTCTTCGCAGGTGTCCAGGACGAGGACGACCGGATCCGGGAGCGGCCGGACGAAATCCGCGAACCGGGCGATGGCCTCCAGCCGGAGCTGCCCCACGTCCTCGGGATCGGGAAAGGACCGGGAAAGCTCCTCGTGCAGGGCGTCCGCGGCGTCGCGGACCGCGCGGTAGCGGTGCTCGGCGTCGCGGGTCGTCACGAACCCGAGCAGTTCGTCGGCCATCGCCACCAGCAGCTCCGCCGGACGCCGCTCCGGGTACCGCGGGTCGAGATGATCGAAGTCGACCCGCGCCACCGGGAACGTCCCCAGCCCCCGGTCCGCGGCCAGCCTGCCGGAAGCCAGATAGCGGATGGTCATCGTCTTGCCGACACCCGCGTTCCCGAGCAGATGCACCGCCCACTGCCCGTTGCGGCCGCCGACCAGTTCCTCGAGGATGTCCTCGATCTCGGCCCGCCGGTGGTATCCGCTCAGATGGGCGAGGTCGTCTTTCTTCCGGTACTCGCGGTCGAGCCGCCATTGCGCGCGTTTCACCGCGTCTTCGAGGGTGCCGCCGATGACGTCACTGACCACTCGGGTGGTCGCGACGGTGGTCGCCGCGGTGGCGACGTCCTTCTCCCGCAAGAGTCCTTCGACGCGGTCCAGCAGAAGCGAGCCGGTGGGATCGGAGTGGAACCCCCACACCAGCAACCAGGTCTTGAGGCCGGTGTCCCGCAACCTGCCGACCTCTTCGCAGAACAGGCCGTACTCGGCCTGCAGGCGCTGGACGCCCAGTTTGTCCCGCAGGTAGTCGCCGACCTCGCGCCGTCGCCGGGTGCGGATCCAGAACGATCCGGGCTCGTCGCCGGACAAACCGCGGGCGGTCCGCTGTTCGAGGAGACCGGCACCCGACAGCCGGTCGATCAGCCCGGGCAGTTCACCCGGCCGCACCAGACGCAGCCCGACCGCCAGTTCGGGCGTCCATTCGGGCAGCAGGCTGACCCGGCAGAGCGTCCGGGTGTCCAGATCCAGTTCGTCCAGCATTTCGGTGGCCGGGGTTTCCCGCCACTGTCTCAGCAGTCCGAGCAGCTCGTCCGGCGTGTGTTCCTTCATCGGTCCAGCCCCAGAAATCGGTCCCAGGTGGCGAAATCGTCGTCCGCGACGAACGACCGGCTCAGCAGCAGCATGTGGGCCACCTTGTAGAAGACGCGTTCCCGGACCAGGGCCGGTTTCCCGTCCAGGATCTCGAACGCGGACCGCACGAACTCCCAGTCGGCGTCCGGCCGCGCGGCGTAGACCTTGCGGCATTTCTCGTCGCCCTTGATCCACGGATTGAGCAGGATCCACTGGAATCCCAGCAAGGCCTCGTCGGCTTCGAGCTTGTCCAACGGCGGAAACGCGTAACCCGGCTGACCGTATTTGCGGTCGCTCAACGACTTCAGTGTCAGTCCGCAGCCCTCCTGGGCCGAGGCGGTGAAGACGAACGGGGCGGCGTGGCCGTCGGACCCGAGTCCCAGCGCGCTCGCCTTGTCGAGCCACGGCTCGAGTTCGTTCACGAACGGCCAGCGATGAAGCTCGTCGGCGAGGACGACGACCCTGGTGTGCTCGCCGAACGGCGCGTTCAGCCCGCTCGCCTCCGTGACCAGTTTCGCGAAATCGGCCGCCAGCACTTCCCTGGCCAGCGACGGGCTCAGCTTGCCGGTGCCACCCCGGAAGTCGTCCAAGGCCACGATATGGCCGCGCAAGCGGGCCTGCCTGGACGGATCGTCCGCGGCCGGGTAGTCGAGCATTTCGAACCGGGGCAACGTGAGCACGAGTTCCTTGGCGAGGTCCTTGAGCTTCTCGTAGATCTCGCTCAGGAACCTGCGGAGGTCGGCGGGCTCGGCGCCGAGCCCGTACGGGCCGAGCAGTACCGGCAGATGTCCCCGCATCAGCAACTGGTAACCCATCTCCTGCAGCAACCGGGTCCCGCCCAGCCCTTCGAGCGTGCCCTCGCGGATCGCGCCGATCACCCCGAGCGGGTTCCGGCGGTCGAACATGTCGTCCACGTGGCCGAGGATCGCGTCACGGCCGATGAACACCGGCGGCACCCGCAGCTGCAGCTGTCGCGCGGCGTTGACCAGTACCTCGGCCGAATCGCGGTTCACCGGCCGGAACGCGGGATCCACCGACTCCGAGACGAACAACGCGGGCATCGCCCAGTCCAGCTGCTGCCCGGGTTCCGTCCTCGACAACGCCGCCCGGCGGCCCTGCGCGACGGCCTTCGCCAGCGGCGTCCCGTCACTGATCGCCTCCACCAGCCGCCTGCTGTAGAGACGGCAGGCCTGTTCGCTCACCTCGCCCGCGACCGCGGACACGATCGGGATCCCGGCCGCCACCAGTTCCGCGGCCAGCGGTCCGGCGGGGGTCGGTTCCGCCAGCCCTCCCGAGCCCGTGCGGCAGGCGCTCAGCACCACCGCCAGGGGCCGCGACGTCCTGGTCATCGCCGGGACGAGGACGTCGGCGCCCGCCCATTCGCCCTTGGCCAGTTTCAGCTTGCCGTGCCCGTCGACGACGTCGCCGTGCGCGACCAGATGCACGACGTCCGGCCGGAATTCCGCGCAGTGGCGGCCGAGTTCGTCGCTGTCGACGCTCTGCGCGACCTTGGCCGCGCAGACCCCGTCCGCGTCGAAGGCGCGCACCAGGCCCATGAACATCGCGCCGGGCCGGATCGTGTCGTCCAGCAGCGCGCCGCCGACCGCGAACAGGACCTTGGGCGTCCGCTCGATCGTCTGGACCTCGCCGGTCTTCACCGGCACCAGCCGGGTGATCGCGACGAGCAGATCGGGATCGTTGGCGAGCGGGATTCCCTCGTGACACATGGCTTCCCAGGTCAGCTGGTGCAGCTCGGTGTCGTCGACGGGCCAGCGCAACGCCAGCTCGACCCCGCGGGCCGCGACGACCGCGGGCAGCTTGCGGATCTCGCACCAGACCGGCTCCAGCAGACTGTGGAAAAGCCATTCGCCATAGGCGTAGACGTCGCCCGCGAGGGTCGCCCGGTCGTCGATCCTGGCCAGGCGGCCGGCCAGCAGCGCGGCGTCGCAGTCGCCGCGATGCGGCAGGGTGAGTTCGCGGCCGCCGACGTCCACCGTCACGGTGTCGAGCGTGAAGTACTCCTCGATCCCGTCCCCGGTGACGGCGACAGTCCAGCCGGGGCCCGGTTTCCGGCGGACCACGTCGATGACGACTCTAGGCAGGTTCACCCTGGGCCGCCCTTTCGACCAGCAGGTCCCCGAGTGCGTCCGCCAGGTCCTCGATCTCCGTCTCCGGCGGCGGGGCGAGCACGCCCTGCGCGCCGCTGCGCCCCAGCAGGGACAGCAACGCCGTGTGCAGGCCCCCGGTCGGTTCGCCTGCCGCGGTGAGCGCGCGGTACCGGTGGACCGCGGCGGCGATCAGCACCCGTGGCGCCCGACGGTTCCCGAGGGCGGCGATCGCGGGTTCGGGCCGGATCAGCTGCCGCGACCACGACCGCACGCGGTCCCCGGTCCCGGTCACCTCGTCCAGTGCCAGCTCGCGCAGGGTCGCGTCGGCCAGCGGCAGGTCCAGCAAGGCGGCCGCGACGTCGGGGAGCACGGCCAGATGCGGCGCCGTCTTCGCGTCCTCGACGAGGGAAGCCTCGGCGGCGCAAGGAATCCCGGCGGAATCACCCAAGGCCTTCAGCGTCTCCCCCAGCAACGCGAGCCGCACCAGCGGCGGCGGATATCCCCCGGCCGCCAGCGACATCTCCGCCCGCGGCCCGAACTGCAGCTCGTCGATCGCCCACGCCGCCGCCGGGCCGACCATGAGCACCGAGAACACGTCCGCGAAGACCTCGACATGCCACTGCACCCACGACGAGGCGAGGACCTGCGGCACCGCGCCGCGCAGTGCCTGCCGCACGGCAACGCCGAGATCGAGGTCGAGCAGCACGTGATGCCCGGTCTCGTGGGCGGCGAGCACGAGCCACCAGCCTTCGCGCACCGCTTGCTCCGGCAGGGCGATCACCGGGATGGGCAGCCGGTCCACGAACTCCATCAGCGGATCGTCGGCGGACGGCTTGAGTTCCGTCGGCAGGTCGCACCGGCGGCGTGCCACGGCGTCCGTCCGGTTGTCGACGAAACACAACGGGCCCGTCGGCGATTTCCGGCCCACCGCGGCGAATCCCTCGCTCCAGCAGCTTCGCGCGAGCTCATCGGCCGCCGAAAGCACGGCCTGCTGCCCACTCTGGCCACGCTGATCGTATTTTTCCGCGTACCAGAGGAAAAGCCGCCGCAACGTGGCGAGACCACGGTCGACGCGACGGCAATGCGCGTAGCCCTCGGCGGTGTTCCCGGAAACCGAACCCAATTCCGTGCGCAACCGGGAATGCATCCGGGTCAGCACGGTTTCCAGGGTCTGCAAATGGGACGAGAACCGCCGGAACACCGGGTCGCCGCGGCGGCTCGTGAGCCAGGCGGCGATCTCGGCCCCGAGCGCGTCCACCGCGGCCGTGCTCCGGGCGACGCGACGGGACAGGCGCCCGGTACCGGGATCGATCGTGTCCGGGGGCCGTCCGACCAAAGCCACGTTTCCTCCAGCGCTCGCCAACACCGATGAGTCGCCATGAGACCGCGAAGGGTTACACCGCGCAAGGGGGTGCACCGGTCGGTCCGGAATGCGCAAGGAACTCCTTGTTCACCAACGAATTCCTCACCCCACTGGCCCGGGATGGTGATCCTCGTCAAACCCGCGGGCCGCCGGCGCGCGCCGTGTGCGATCCTGAGGAAGGAACCTCTTGATCGAGGTCCCCGGACGAGTGGGTGCCGTACCCGGCCAGCGACAAGACGGCGCCCTGGGAGCGCGTCATGTCCTGGCTTGTGCTGATCGTCTCGGGGTTTCTGGAAGCCGTCTGGGCCACTGCCCTCGGCAAGTCCGAAGGGCTTTCGCGGCCGATGCCGTCGGTGATCTTCGGCGTCACACTGGTCGCCAGCATGGTGGGCCTCGGCTACGCGATGAAGGACCTCCCGGTCGGCACCGCCTACGCGGTGTGGGTCGGGATCGGGGCCTCGCTCACCGTCGCCTACGGAATGTGGTCCGGCGCGGAAACCACGTCACTGGCCAGGATCGTGCTGATCGTGGGGATCGTGGCGTGCGTGGTGGGCCTGAAAGTCCTGCACTGACCCGGAAAAGGGAACCGCCCCCGGCGCACGGACGACGTCGGGGGCGGTTCGGGTCCGGGCGCACCCCTGCGTGTGGCCCGGACGGTTAGGTGGTCAGGAGCGCGCCCAGAGGGCGGGGACGTTCGGCGGCTCCCAGCCGACCTGAGCGGTGTGCCCCTGGAGGGCACGGTACGAAGCGCCGCCGTAGGTGACCGTGGCACCCGCGGCGTAGGTGGTGCCCGCGGCCCAGGTCCCGGAGGGCGGGTTCGAGGTCGTCGGACCGGTCGGGGTGGTGGTGCTGGACGGCGGGTTCGAGCCCGAGGTCACCAGGCGCAGGCCGTAGACGCTCAGGATCTCCGAGACCGGCTGGAAGTAGAACGTGCCGCCCGACGTGCAGTTGCCGGAGCCACCGGAGGTGACGCCCTGCGCCTGGTCGCCCGCGAGCCACGAGCCACCGGAGTCGCCCGGTTCGGCGCAGGCGTTGGTGCGGGTCAGGCCGGCGACCGTGCCCTGCGGGTAGGTCACCGAGGCGTTCTTCTCCTGGATGGTGCCGCAGTGCCAGCCGGTCGTGGAGCCGGACCGGCAGACCGAGGCGCCGATCGCGGCCTCCTGCGAACCCGCCACCGGCACGGTGCCCGGGTACCGGTTGACCAGTCCTCGCGGGGTGTTGCCCGCGTCCACGCGAACCCACGCGTAGTCGTTGCCGGGGAAGCTGGAGCCCCCGACGGACCCGCTCGGGTTCGAGGTGCGCGTCCCGGTGGTACCGCAGTGCCCGGCGGTCACGAAGCCGCCTTCGACCGAGAAGCCGATCGAGCACCGGCCGGAACCGAACGTGTAGGCGTTGCCGCCGATGACGTCGATCAGCGGGACGGGGGTCTCCACACTGGTCTCGACGCGCAGCGCGTCGGCCCGGACGCCGGACGCGGTCGCCCACGCCTTCGCGGCGGCCTCGCCACCGGCGTGGGCCAGGACGACGACCGAGTTCGTGGTGGGGTCGACGTGCCAGCCGGGTACGGACTTCGGCGCGCTGGAAGCCTTGGCGTCCAAGGCGAGCTGCGCCGAGTCCAGCTGGGAAGCGCTCCGCGCGACGGTCTTCGGGGTCGCGCCTGCCGCGCGCACCGCGCCTTCCCACGCCGCGTCGGTGACCGCGACGGTCAGTGTGGTCCCGGTGCCGTCCAGCCACGATCCGGCGTAGGACGAACCGAGCTGGGTCTTGAGCGCACTGTCGGCCTTGGCCGCCTTCTGCTCACCGGCGAGGCGGGTCCTGGCCTGATCGGGGCTGATCTTCAGGTCCCGCGACAGGGCCGTGACGATCTCCGACTGGACCTGGTCGGCCTCCGAGCCGGTCTGGCCCGCGCTGGCGCTGGGCGTCAGCACGATGGCGGTGACCAGCCCGGCACCGGTGATGGCCGCCGCGGCGGCCGATACGATCTTTCGGTTCATGTTCAGCGCTACCTCACCGACGTGCCGGAAGGGGATCTCGTCCCCGAACCGTACGAGGCGCCTCACGCGAATGGTACATACCATTTAGATCATATCCACCCCAGTGGACTGGACCTTTTACCGACTTTTTCGCAGGTCAGCGCACTACAGCGTCGGTGTAGTCGACACCATAACCCGGGTTCAACTCGAGGTACTTGGAGTAGGTCGGCCGCCGGTCGATGAGTTCGCCGTACACCGCGCGGGACAGCGCGATCATCTCCGCGGCGAACGGGCCCATCTCCCCCCGCTCCGACCAGCCGATGAGATTCCGCCAGCTCAGCGGGTTCCCCGCGATCGGGACGGCGACGATGCCCGGGATCTCGTGGAACAACGGCTGACACAAGACCACCGCGTGTCCCGATTCGACCATCTCGATACAGGTCAGCACATCGGTCTCGTACAGCGAACGCGGCGTGAACCCCGACCTGGCGCACGCGGAGGCGAAACAGTCGCCGAAGCAGCCGTCTCCCGGCGTGGCACACCACCGTTCGTCCGCCAGCGCGCTCAGTTCCACCTCGGGATGCTGCGCGCGCTCGTCGCGCGCCGACATCAGCACGAACACCGGATGGTGGGCGAGCGTCCGCCACCGGACACCGGGTTCGGGTGGCGGCGCGGCGTCGCCACAGACGCCGACGAAGGCGAAGTCCAGCGCGCCTTCGGCGGTCATGTCCGCGAGTTTGTTGGCGGACCACGAAGTGTGCGTGGCGACATGGATGTCCGGATGGGTGGTGCCGAGGCGTTGCAGGAGCGCGCCGAGCATCGGCCCCGTCGCCGAGCCGAGCCGCAGCGTCACCGGTTCGCCCGTGCCGTTGTGCTGGGCGAGGCGCGCCGCCTCGTCGTGCAGGGACGAGACGGCGGGGAGCACCATCTTGGCCCGGTCGAGGACCAGGAGGCCGAGTGCCGTCGGCCGCGTCCCGGTGTGATCGCGCAGGAACAGTTTCCCGCCGAGTGTCCGTTCGATGCGTTTCAATTGGGCGGTCAAAGCGGGCTGCGCCATCCCGAGCGTGTTCGCCGCCTTGGTGATACTCCCGAGTTCGGCGATCGCGCACATGATGCGCAGGTGGCGCAGTTCCAGCTCCATCCCTCTACGTTAGAGCCGTAACTGGACTGGACCAAGCGCGTAATTGCGCCGAATGGTTGTGTTTTCCCCGCCGACCACCGGACCGATTCGGGCCCTTCCGGCGCGGTAAAAGCGCCTGACCAGGCACTGACGCCGGAAACCGTTCCGGGGACGCCGCAATGCCATCGATGTCAGGAATCCCGCACCGGATGCCGTGAACGTGAAGGAATCCCGGACGGATCGGCGGGCGACCGCCGACCGTGAAGTGTCGCCGGTGTGCACAGTGGAACCGAAGGACGCGCGCTGGACAGTCCGGCGATCAGCGGGCCCGTGACTTGCGGTTCAGGAACACCGACGCCCCGAACCCGTGCGCGACCACGCTCGCCAGCACCGTCACCGCCATGACGCTCAACGCGAAGTCCGCCGCGTCGCCGTCGAGGGAGTTGTAGGCCAGCAATCCGAACACGATGGACGCCGCGCCGCGTGGTGCCAGGAGACCGATGGTCAGCCGGTCCCGCCGGCGCAGATCCGTCTTCAGCAGGGTGAGCAGCACCGGGATCAGCCGGGCGACGGTCAACGCGACGACGCTGACGATCACCACGCCCCAGGTCAGGCCGAAGCCCAGCACCAGCACGGCGGTACTGCCGAAGACGAACCACATCACCAGCCCGCACAGCGAACTGACGTCCTCCGCCAGCCCGAGTTCGTCGCCGCTGGGGTGCCGGGCGGTCTTGTAGGCGATGCCGCAGAGGAACGCCGCGACGAACCCGTTGCCGCCGATCGCGACGGCGGCGGTGTAGGTCAGCAGCGGGATCGCGACGGTCGCCACCCGCGCCGAATGCACCGTTGCCCAGCCGTTCCGGCCGGCGACGTTCATCGCCACGGCGGCCACCACGCCCACGACGGAGCCCACCAGCACGGCCAGCAACGCCGCGGGGATCGCGGCCTGCAGCGCCTCGGCCGGGGTGCTCGCCTGGTGGTGACTCCCCGCCAGGGTGAGCGCGAAGATGAAGACCGGCGCGACGACGCCGTCGTTGTAGCCGCTCTCGACGTTCAGCAGATGCCGGACGCGTTCGGGCACCCGGACGTCGTGCACCACCGACGTCGCCGGCGCGAAGTCGGTCGGCGCGACGATGCACGCGATCAGCAGGACCACCGGCCAGCCGAGACCGGGCAGGGCCAGCAGGCCGACGCCCATCGTGATCAGGATCGTCAGCGGCAGCGCGATCAGCAGCAGCCGGACGGCGGTCTTCGCGTCGTGTCCGAGGTAGCCGCCCTTCACGGCGGTGGCGTCGACGAACAACAGCAGCGCGAGGATCAGTTCCGCGGCGTTCAGGGCGATCTCGGTGTTGAGCCCGTTCCCGAGGTCGTTGCGGGTGCTGAACCCGATCGCCAGCCCCGCCACGACCATCGCCATCGGGGCGGTGATCTGCCACCGCTCCAGCCGCGCCGCCGTGATCGTCCACGCCAGCACGACGACCGCGCCGACGAGCACGCTCTGGATCATCTGCCCCGCCCCTCGTTCCCGGTGGACTCCCCTGCCACCGGGAACGAGCATAGAGAGCGGCGCGCCGCGGCGGTCCACAAAGGAACGCCGATCACACCACCGCGCCGTTGTCTTCGCGCTTCCGTGCCCGCCCGGGTTTCCTGGCGGGACGCCCGGCGCCCGGCCGGCGCCTGTCGAGCAGGATCGCGACGGGACCCGCGGTGGCCACTGTGGACACCGTGCCCGCGACGAGACCCAGCAGCAGCGCCAAGGCGAAGTCGGCCAGCGAGCCGTCCCCGAGGAACAGCAGCGCGCCGAGCACGAACAGCACGCCGATCCCGGTGTTGATCGTCCGGGGCAGCGTCTGCAGCACGGCCGCGCCGACGACGCGGCTGAACGGTTCCTCGCGGCGCAGTCGGTGGATTTCCCGCACCCGGTCGAACACCACCACCGAATCGTTGACCGAATAGCCGATCACGGTCAGCAGCGCGGCGAGGAACACGCCGTCCATCGCTTTGCCCAGCCAGGCGAAGATCCCGAGGATGATCAGGACGTCCTGGGCCAGCGCGGCCACCGTGGCGACGCCGAGCCGCCAGTCGAACCGCACCGCCAGGTAGCTCAGCTGCGCCAGTACGGCGAGACAGAGCGCGAGCACCGCCTTGGTGCGCAGTTCGGCACCGAGGCTCGGGCCGATCTGCTCGTCGCGGATCTCCGTGGCGTCACCGGCGACACCCGAGACCGCGGCCCGGATCCGTTCGGTGGCGGCCTCGTCGATCGGCTCGGTGCGCACCGAGATGCCCTTCTCCCCGGACGTCTGCACGACGGCACGCGGGAATCCGGCGTCGGAAATGGCATCCCGGACCTGTTCGACGTCGGCCGTCGCCGTGGTGCTGTACTCGATCACCCGGCCGCCGGTGAACTCGACGCCGAGGTTCGGCCCGGCCACCAGGAGCCCGGTGACCGCCGCGACGACGACCGCGCCCGCCACCGTCAGCCAGCGCCGGGGCTTGCCGAGGAAGTCCGGATCGCGGCGGTTCACCCACCGGCGGACCCGGCCCTCGTGGGTGAGCCCGGACAACCGGGGTTTGCGCGCGACCACGCCGCGCATCGTGAGGTGCAGCAGCAGCCGGGTGAGCACGAGCGAGATGAACAGCGCCACGACCACACCGATCGAGAGCGTCACCCCGAAACCGCGCACCGGACCGGAAGCCAGCCAGAACAGCAGCCCCCCGGCCAGCAGGGTCGTCACGTTCGAATCGACGATCGCCGACAGCGCGCCGCTGAACCCGCGGCCGACCGACCGGGGCAGCGAACCTCCCCGTCTGACCGAGTGTTCCTCTCTCGCGCGTTCGAAGACGAGGACGGTCGCGTCGACGGCCATGCCGATGGCCAGGACGAAACCCGCGAGCCCGGGCAGGGTCAGTGTCGCGCCGAGAGCGAGCAGGACGGCGTAGGAAACCGCGGCGTAGGCCACGAGTGTGCCCACCGCGACGAGTCCGGCCAGCCGGTACACCGCCAGCAGGAACAACGCGGTCAGGGCCAGGCCGATGACGGCGGCGCGGGCACTGGCGTCGATGGCGGCGGCACCGAGCGTGGGGCCGACGGTGCGCTGCTCGATGATCTCGACCGGCGTCGGCAACGCGCCGGCGTTGATCAGCAGCGCCAGATCCTTCGCTTCGGCGGGTGAGAACCGGCCGGTGATCTGCGTGCTCCCGCCGACGATCCCCACCCCGCAGGCGACCTGCGTGCCCACCTGCGGCGACGAGATCACCTTGTCGTCGAGCGCGATCGCCACCCGCCTGGTCGGATCACCCGCCGGTGCACAGGAGGCCTGCGCGGTCAGGCGTTCCCAGGCGCGACCGGAATCCCCTTTGAAGTCGACGGAAACGAGCCAGCCGCCGCCCTGGGGGTCGATCGACGAGCGTGCCCCGTCGACGCCTTCCCCGGTCAGCGCCGCGGGCCCCAGCTTGATCGGCTGCCCGCTCTCGTCGGGCAGCACGCGGGTGCCGTCCGATCCCCCGGCCGAGGTGTCCACGCCGAGCACCGGGTGGAAGGACAGCTGCGCGGTCCGGCCGATCACCTCGACGGCTTCGCGCGGGTCCCGCACGCCCGGCAGTTCGACGATGATCCGGTTGTCCCCGGAGCGGGCGAGCATGGGCTCGGCGACGCCGAGGGCGTCGACCCGGCGCCGGAGTACCTCGAGGGTGCGGTCGGTGGTCTCCGGTCCGGCGGTGGCGGTCGGCGAATCCTTGGTCTCCAGCACGATCTGCGTGCCACCACGCAGATCGAGCCCCAGCCGCGGGGCGGTGGTCAGCAGCAGATAGACGGTCGCGGCGAGGACGACCAGCGAGACGACGGCTCGCCCGGTCATGCCTCGCCGCGCGGTTTCGCGCGGCACGACGGTTTCTCCTCGATGAACGCGCGCCAAGCCGAGGGCGCGCGGATTCCGGTGCGGGCACGCGGAACGGCGTGCCCGTGGGCTCAGCTGCGGCTACCGGAGGGAGGAGCGCGATCGCCCGGCGCGAGGCGGTGCGCCGCGTGCGAAGGAGGCGTGCTGTCGGCGTGGAGTTCGCTCGGCCGCAGCAGTGTCGTCGAGGCGGGTCCGTGCGGAACGGTGCCGAAGAGAGGGAGGTCACCGTGACCGTGCACACCCAGGAGCGAAGGTCCGGCCGCGAGCCTGCCGACCGCGCGCACCGGCGCCACGGCCTTCGAGACCGAAGTGTCGACGACCGCGTTCGTCCCGCGATGCCCCGCCGCCGCGGCGGAATCGACGGAACGCAGGGCCGAGAACAGGCCCAGCGCGGTCAGGACGGCGGCGAGCAGCACGAGCGCGGCCTGCCAGGCAGGCCGGTACGTCCGGCGCTCCACCGTCATCGACACACTCCCGGGTTCTCGCCGACACCTTACTTGCTGCCGGCGTCCCGCCACAGCCGCGCGACTCCGGCGCGAAGGCGGTCCTCCCCCAGTTCCGGCAGCAACGCGGTCACGTGTTCGGCCGCGAGCGGCGCGAGCAGGGCGTGCGCGGCGTGCTCCGGGTCGGGGCCGCCGTCGAGCAGGATCGTCACGTGCCGGTGCCAGAACCGGTAGGCACCGATGCGGTAGCGCGCGCCGGGTGCGGCGGTCTCCGACATCCGCACCAGCGGCAGATGCTTGAGCAGGTAGTCGAGGTAGGCGTCGGCGAAGGCCGCGAGGCGATCGGCGGACGGGGCGCCGGGCCCCAGCGGCGGCGGCCCGTGCAGGACGCCCTCCTGGAGCACGCGTTCCCGCACGTCCAGCAGCGCCGCGGCCAGTCCTGCCTTGTCGCCGAAGCGACGGAACAACGTCCCCTTGCCCACGCCCGCGGCCGCGGCCACCTGATCCATGGACACCGCGTCGACACCCTGCTCGGCGAACAGCGCCGCGGCCGCGTCCAGGATGGCGGCCCGGTTGCGGGCGGCGTCCGCGCGTTCCCGGGGCGGCGGGGTGCGCAGGATCTCCAGCGGTTTTGCAGAAGCGGACTGCGGTCCGTTATGGTCGTGGGGCACATCCGGACTATAGTCCGATTAACTGGAGGAAGCGACATGACCACGCTCATCAAGCGGGACGAACTGAAGGCCGCGATCGACGCGAAGACCGTGACGGTGGTCGACGCCCTGGGCGGCGAGTACTACGAGAAGCAGCATCTGCCCGGCGCCGTCCCCCTGGTCCTCGCGGACGTCGACGCCCTGGCGGCGGCCGTCCTGCCGGACCGCGCCGCCACGATCGTCACCTACTGCTCGAACCCCGGCTGCCCCAACAGCGGGCAGGTCGCCGAACGCCTCACCGCGCTCGGCTACACCGACGTCCGCAAGTACCGGGAGGGCATCGAGGACTGGGCCGACGCGGGCCTGCCCCTCGAACAGGCCTGACGGTCAGGACGGCGGCGGGACCCGGTGCCGCAGGATCGGGACCCCGTCGCCGGTGAGTTCGGCCAGGTAGGGCGTTCGTCCGGTCATGGCCATGGTCAACGCCAGGGTCGTACCCGAGACCAGCGGGCCGGACCCGACGGCGAAGGGTCCGTCGGTCGCTTCGAGCCGGAGCCCGCCGATGCGTCCCTTCGCCATCACCACCAGGTCGGCGCCCTGGTAGTACCCGGCGAGCGAGGTGAGGACGGCGATCGGATGGTCGCGGCGGATACCGAGGGGACGGCGGATGTCCTCGCCGTGCACGATCACTTCGCCGAGCATCGCCATTTTCGGCAGGGGCGGTTTCGTCGTGCTCGTGACGACACGGCGGAACCGCCCCAGCGTCTCGGCGCCGTCCACGCCCAGCTGCTCGGCCAGCCGCTGGGCGACCTGCTTGTCGAAGTCGAACCGGCAGCGGAGGACCCCGGCCAGCCAGCCCAGCGGGGTGAGGCTCGCCGACGCGGTGAGATGCGCCAGCACTTCGCGCACGGTCAGCCCGGCGCACAACGACGGCGTCTCCCAGTGTTCTTCGGTGAGCCCGGCGAGGTCGTTCGCCAGCGCCTCCCGCTCGGTGTGGATCAGCGACCAGACCCCGGTCGCGGCGCGCCCGTGCGCTTTCGGTCCTGTGTTCGTCATCCGGAGTCCTCCAGCCTTCGTCGTTCGAAGGGGAGACTCTCGCCGCGGCCCGGAATCATCGGTGGCCGATATCCTGAAAATCCCCATTGGACAGAGGAGATCGACGATCCAGCGCTGGAATCCGGACACCGTCGCGGCCCCGGCCTGCCTCTACAGCCATCTCGCCCGCGTTCCGGCCGACCACGAACTCGTCGTCGTGGCCGGGCAGATCGGCGTACGGCCCGACGGCGAACTGGCCGGACCCGACGCCGAAACCCAGACGCGTGCCGTGTTCGCCAACCTCGAACGACTGCTCGAAGCCGCGGGCGCCGGACCGGGGAACCTGGTCAAGGTGTTCAGCATGCTCTCCGGCACCGAGCACCTCGCCGGCTTCCGCACCGCCTCGCGCGAGGCCTTCACGCGCTGGTATCCGGAAGGCGACTGGCCGACGCAGTCCCTGATCGTCGTGGCGGCGCTGGCCAGGCCGGACCTCGTCGTCGAGGTCGAGACGCTGGTCGCGATACTGCGGTGACACGGCACCGCGACCAGAGCACTCAGGACTCCCGGCGCCTCCGTCCGGCCAGCACCCGCAGGGCACCGATCGCCAGCATCCCGAGCGCCAGCACCGACATGGTCCTCGCCGGCGAACCGGTGACGGCCGGCCCGGGCGGCCGCGGGGTGTCCGGCGGCTGCGGGTTCGGCTTCTCCGGCGGCTTCGGCGGCACCCGGGTGTCCATGCCGGTGACGGCGTGAACGACGGTCGCCTTCTCCCCCGGTTCGACCTTGCCCTTCCAGGTGAGCTTCGACGCGGAGCAGGTCGTCGACGAACGTCGCGCCGACGAGGTTGGTCTTGCCGGTGTTGTGCCGAAGGGACCCGGGTTGCCGTTCGCCACCGGAGAGCGCGCTGCCCACTAGTTGCGAAGCAGGTCTTCGGTCAGCACGGTGCGTGAAGGCAGTCCCAGTTTGCGCAGCGCGCGCCCGACGTGGATCTCGACGGTGCGCGGCGACAGGAACAGCCGCTCGCCGATCTCGCGGTTGGTGAGGTTCTGGGCGGCGAGCCGGGCCACCTCGAGTTCCCTGGGGGACAACGCTTCGCCGTATCCCTTGCGGCCGCGCCGGGGCCGCTCCGGGTCGCAGCGCCGGAGTGCCCGGCGGCAGCGGAGCGCGTCCACCGCGGCACCGAGACCGCCGTACGCCGTCTCCGCGGTGGTGAACGACCCGACGGCGCGTTCCCGTTCCCCGGCCTCGGCGAAACAGCCGGCCGCGAGTTCGTCGGCGTACGCGGCCAAATACGGGAAAGGCAGCGCGTGGTAGGCCTGCGCCGCACCGAGCAGGAGGTCTCCGGCGGCGAGGGTCTCCCCTCGGGCCCGGGTGAGCAAACCCCGGCACAGCAACGCCGCCGCGTCGGCGAGTGGCGCGTCCTTGCCGTCGATGCCCTGCCGGTACTCGGCGAGCAGTTCCCTGGCCTCGACCAGTCGTCCCAGCCCGAGCATGGTCCGGACGGCGAACGGCATCAGTTCCGCCGCCCAGACCCAGTTGTTCTTGCGGCGCACGGTCTGCAGGCCGTACTCGGCCAGCCGTCGGGCCGCCTGCAGGTCCTTGGCCGCCTGATGGACCGCGACCCGGCCCGCGTACGCCGAAGCCTGCACCGGCACACTGCCCGCCGAAAGCGCGAACGCCGCGTCGAAACTGCGCAGCGCCGCCGTCGGCCGGTGCTGCCCGTACTCGTACCAGCCGAGCACCAGCAACGGTTCGGCGGCCAGGGAGCTGTCGGCGTCGAACCGCGTCAGCATCGCCCGCGCCTTCTCGGCGACCACCGTCCACTCACCCATCGCCAGGTCCAGCCGTAGTTCCGTACCGTCGGCCAGCGCGTCGAGGTAGGGCTCGTGGTCGTCGCGGACCAGCCGTCGCGCGGTGGCGAGGAACGCCCTCGCCACCGGGTAGTGGCCGTTCCACGCGACCGCGTCGGCCAGGTTGATGTAGGTGCGCGCGACCTGACGGCAGACCTCGGCCGACTCCGGGGCCCTCGGCAGCGACGCGACGTCCTGCCACGCCTCCGGATCGGCGATCTGCATCCGCGCCGAAAGCCGGTTGGCGGTGATCGCGGCCAGCACCCCGGCGTCCTGCGCGCCTTCGCTGGCCTGTTCGGCCTGATCGAGCCAGCGAAGGTTCTCCTCGACCGGCGCCAGGCCGATATGCGGCAGCGCGAAAGTGACCAGTCCCCTGGCGAGCACGGCCTGCCGCCTGCCGAGGTCGGCCGCGCCCAGTTCGATCTCCAGCCTGCCCGCCTCGACCTTGCCCGCCTGGTTGACCAGCACCCGGCCGAGGTTGACCCGGATCTCGCCCCGCGCGGCCTTGCTCAGCGGCCATTCGCGCAGGATGTCCCGCAGCAGCCCGACCGTGCCCGCCTGGGCGATACCGCGCGGCAGTTCCCTGCCGAGCCGGACGGCGAACGACTCGCGCGCGGTCCGGGGCAGTTCCGGATCCCGTAGCGCGGCTTCGAGCAGACGGGTCCCGTCTTCGGTCCGGCCGTCCTCGATCGCGTCGTCCACCGCGACACCGGTCCATTGTGTCCACGCGGCGAGATCCCCGGCCAGCCGCGCGTGCCGGGCGATGAGCGGCGGGAACGGTTCGCCGCCGGAAGCGAGCCAGGACGCCACGCGTCCGTGCATCGCGCACCGCCTCGGCCCGGGCAGCAGCGCGTAGGCGGCTTCGGCGATCAGCGGACTCCCCGAGGCGTAGCGGCCGAGGCCGATGTCCTGGAGCAGTCCCGCTTCCACCGCTTCCGTGACCGCGTCGGCGATGTCGCCCACCGCTGCCACCGCGCTCAGCTCCGGTTCCCCGCCGGGCGTTCCCAGCACCGCGGCCGCGCGGACGACGTCTCGCGATGCCGGGCCGATCGACTCCATCAGTTCGGCGACCCGGCTCCGCACGAGTGGCGGGACGGTCGCCGACGCCAGCCCGTCCACCGACAGCGAGTCGAGGCTCCGCACCAGAGCGATCAGGTCGACGGCGATCCCCGCGGTCCGCAGGTGGGCCGCTTCGGCGAAATCCGGTTCGCGGTGGCCGAAGGACGCGTCCAGCACCGCGCGTGTCTGGGCGGCGGTGAACGCGGAAAGCGGGAAATGGGCGGTGATCCCGCGCAGCGGCGGGAAGCGCCGCCGCCCGTACGCGACCGAGCCGAGCACCACGCTCAACGCCGGCGCCGGGGACGCCGCGAGACCGCGCAGGAACTCCCACGTGTCGTCGTCGGCCGCGTGGACGTCGTCGAGCATCAGCACCGCCGGACCGCACCCCGCCAGTACCTCGCGCACGGCACGGAACTCCTGCTGCCGCACCGTCTCCGCGTCGACGTCTTCGGGGAACGGCGGCAGCCACGGCGACCACTCGGGGATCAGCCGCCGCAGCACACCGGTCACCGCCGAAAAGCCGTCCGCGTGTGCGGCGGCGACGTCACCCCGGGAGAGCAGCGCGTCGACCAGCGGGGCGAGGCGACAGGGCCGGTCGAAGGAACCGCAGCGTGCGGAC
Source organism: Amycolatopsis sp. cmx-4-19 (assembly GCA_049998115.1). Taxonomy (GTDB): domain Bacteria; phylum Actinomycetota; class Actinomycetes; order Mycobacteriales; family Pseudonocardiaceae; genus Amycolatopsis. The sequence continues at coordinate 250,509 of JAEBEO010000006.1, forward strand.
CAGACCACCCGCGACGCGATCCCGGGGCTCGCCACGACTTCTTCGAGCAGACGGCTGCGGCCCACACCCGGTCCGCCCTCGACGACGGCGACCGACGGCGGGTGCGCGAGCACACGCGCCAGTCCGGTCAGTTCGGTGTCGCGGGCCACGAACACCGGTGCCGCACCGAGTGTCGGCATGACCGGGACCATACCGATCGGACACCCGCCGAAAGGCGGGAACACGAACAGTGACCATGAACCGGACACTTTCCGCTGGTCCACACCACCGGAGTCACGACATCGCGACGCCGTTAACTCGATCGGGCGACGTCGATCAGCGGGCGGCCCCGCTCGCTCCGTCCCCCCGCCTCCGTAATACGGACCCTTAGGTATTACCGCACGCCTTGCCACCGATGCCACTTGAGGGTGAATCTCAGACTGTTCGCAGTACCCCTCGGTTACATCGCCACCGCACTAGTCCCTCGCTCGTGCCGGGCGGCCACCCAATCGGGTAGCCGAATTTCACTCATGTCCCTTCCGGGTCACCGCCCGCATGTGCTCCCGCTTCGACCATCCAGTTAGGAGTGTTCCGACGGTGAAGAGTTCATTCAGGCGCGGGCTGGCCACGGCCTGCGCCGGTGTCGCCGCGATGGTCGCCCTGCAGGCGCCCGCTTCCGCGGTGCCCACGATCACGGCGGCCACCACGATCCCGATCACCATGCAAGCCCAGCAGAAGAGCAACTGGTGCTGGGACGCCAGCGGCAACACCATCGCCGCCTGGTGGGGTCACTCCCTGACCCAGACCAAGTTCTGCCAGGTCGCGCACAACGAGTCCGGATCGGACTGTGCCAACGACCAGGGTTATCTCTCGGACCAGCAGCGGGTGTTCCGGTGGCTCGGCTTCAGCAACGTCGGCAGCTACAACTCGTCCGGCCAGACGCTGAGCTTCGCCACCATCAAGAGCCAGGTCGACGCCCGGCAGCCGATCGGCACGCGCATCGGCTGGCGCAACGGCGGCGGCCACATGCACGTGCTCTACGGCTACGACAACACCAACGGCGCGACGACGGTGTACTACGGCGACCCCTGGGGTTCCAGCCCCCGGTACAACCAGATGAGCTACAGCGCGTACCGGTCCAACAACTCCTTCACCTGGACCCACACCGTCTACGGGATCAAGGACTGACACCATGAAGCGAACCTTCCTCAGCGCCACGATCCTCGCCATCGGACTCTCGCTCGCACTCGGCGGCCAGTCCTCGGCGGCCGACTCCCCCGCCGGCGCGCCGAGCGCCGCCGACCTCGCCGCGGTGTCCACAGTGGTCACCGGCGACGCGACCACCCAGCGGCTCGCCAAGGCGGAGTTCCCCGGTGCCGCCAAAGCGGACACCGCCGCCGCGGCACGGATCGCCAAGGCCGATCCGCGCACTCCGGTCGCGGTCTACCAGCCGACCGCGGGCTTCATCGCCGGGACCTCCCAGGTGCCCGCCGAACTCGCTTACGTCGCCACGCCCGCCACCCTCGGCAACGGCGACGCGGCGACCGTGTGGTCCCAGCGTGAGGGCTCCGGCTGGTCGGTGTTCAACATCGCCTCGGGCGACCTCGAGAAGCGCCTCGCCACGCGGACCGGCAAGGGCTACCTCCTGAGCGAGCCCCAGGCCGGCGCCTGGTACTCCGTCGAGGGCGACACCGTGACCGTCCTCGATGGATCGACCGTCGCGAAGACCGGCGAGAAGATGACCCTCGCCGCCTACCGCGAAGCCCTGCAGAGCCGGTACGGCGACAAGCTGCCCGGATCGACCTACGACCGCACCGGCGCGGCCGGCGGTTACGGCGCGCCTTCCCCGGCGAGCGACTCCTCGCTGCCGTGGTGGCCGTACGCCCTCGGCGCCGTCTTCCTCGCGGCGGCGGGCGCGGCCGTCACCCTGCGGCTCCGCAGGCAGTAGGCAGGCAGCGGTCGGCAAGGGTGCCGGGATCGCGCGGGGTCCCGGCACCCGTTCCCGCTAGGCGAAGGTGTAATCCTCGAGGGGGAAACTGCCCGCTTCCTTGAGGGCGTTCAGCGTCGAGGACGGGCGCAGCAGGGTCGCCTCCCCGTGCGGGTTGAAGTAGTAGCTGTTCGCCGGAGCGCAGTTCCCGAGGGTGAAGATCGAGTCACCGAGGCGCGCGGTCATCCGGTCGAGGAACGCGTCGTTCGCCTCCTGCGTGACCTCGAAACCGGTCGCTCCCCGCCGCCTCATCGCACCGAAGAGCCGGTCCATATGCCGCATCTGCGTCTCGATGGTGGTGAAGTAGGACAGTCCCGAGTAGGAATACGGGCTGTTGAGCGAGATGAAGTTGGGGAACTTCGGGATCGCGACGCCTTCGTAGGCCTGGAACCGCTTCTCCCGCCACCACTTCCCGAGGTCCCGCCCGTCGCGCCCGATGATCTCGACCGCCGGGAAGTTCGCCTCCCACAGATCGAATCCGGTCGCCAGCACCAGGACGTCGACGTCCTGCCGCCCACCGCCCGCGGTCTCGATCCCGGTCTCGTCGATCTTCGCGATGGACGTCGTCTCCAGACGCACGTGGTCCTTGGTGAACGCCGGGTAGTACTCGTTGGAGAACGTCGGGCGTTTGCAGCCGAAGGAGTAGCGCGGCGTCAGCGCGGCACGCAGTCCCGGATCGCGGACCTGACGGCGCAGATGCGCCCGGCACCACATCTTCCCGAGCCGGTTCGCGATCGGCAGCTGCTTGTAGTGCAGCACGCCGGAGACCATCATCAGCTCCAGCAGCGCGGTCCCGGTCAGCCGGGCGGCCCGCTGGGTGAGCGGGACCGCGGCGAACGCGCGCCGGACCGCCTTGGGCACCGGGAAGTCCAGTTTCGGGCTGACCCAGATCGGGGTCCGCTGATACACGGTGAGTTCCCGTGCGACCTTCGTGATCTCGGGAATCAGCTGCACCGCCGTCGCGCCGGTGCCGATCACCGCCACGCGTTTGCCCGCGAGGTCGTAGCCGTCGTCCCACGCGGTGGTGTGGATGACCTTGCCGCCGAAGGTGCCGATTCCGGCGATGTCGGGTTTCTTGGGCTGGGAAAGGAATCCGGTCGCCGTCAGAAGGTATTTCGCGGTGACGGGCTCGTCGCCTGCCCGGGACACCGTCCAGTGCGCGTTCGCCTCGTCCCAGACCGCGCCGGTGACGACGGTGCCGAAGCGCATGTAGCGCCGCAGCCGGTACTTGTCCGCGACGTGTTCGGCGTAGCGCTTGAGCTCCGCGCCCGGGGCGAACAACCGCGACCAGTGCGGGTTCGGTTCGAACGAGTACGAGTAGGTGGCCGAGGGGATGTCGACGGCCAGCCCGGGATAGCGGTTCACATGCCAGGTGCCGCCGAGATCGGACTCGCGTTCGAGGATGAGCAGGTTGTCGTAGCCGAGCCGGTTGAGCTGGATCGCCGCGCCCATCCCGCCGAAACCGGCCCCGACGACGACGGCGTCGTACTGCGCGTTCATTCGTTTTCCTCCCGGTGGGTGTCCTGGTCGAGACGGGCGCGGTAGCCTGCCCGCTCGGGCGGATCGGGGCGCAGGGCCCGGTCGTCCCGCATCAGGCGGCGGAACGCGTTGAGCGCGGGTTCGGGCGTCACCCCGGCGAGGCTCGCGAGCGCGCCGACGTAGCCGGGCACCGCGGTCTCCGCGGCACGCGTGCGGACGGACTCCACCACGGCGTCGGCGATCCGGCCCGGTTTCACCTTCGGGATCGGCCGCATGCCCAGCCCGGACGCGAGCGCGGTGTCGACCGCCGACGGCAGCACGGCGGAGACGCTGACACCGTGCGGCGCGTATTCCAGCCGCGTCGCCGCGGTCAGCCCGACGACGGCGAACTTGCTGGCGTTGTAGATCGCGAGCCCCTTGACGGGGAACTTCCCGGCCAGCGACGCGACGTTGACGACATGGCCGCGGCCGCGCTGCAGCATGCCGGGCAGCGCCAGCCGCATCCCGTGGACGACGCCGAACACGTTGACCTCCATGGTCGCCCGGTTCAGCGCGTCCGAGAGATCGAGGAAACCGCCGTTGGGCATGATCCCGGCATCGTTGACGAGTACCGCGAGCGGCCCGTTGGCCTGCTCGGCCTCGCCGAGGAAGGCAGCGAAGGACACCGGATCGGCGACGTCGAGATGGTGCGCAGTCCCACCGATGTCCGCGGCGGTGCGCTCGGCCGCTTCGAGGTCGAGGTCCCCGATGGACACGCGGGCGCCGCGGGCGGCCATCCGTTCCGCGGTCGCGCGGCCGATGCCCTGTCCCGCGCCGGTGATCGCGACATGCGCCCCGTCGAGGTCGAGGACCGGGTACTTGCTCATGCGCGTACTCCTTCTCGTTCGAAGGCCTCGGCGACGAGGTCCGGCGCCGTCCTCAGCGCGGTGGCGAGCACGTGCTCCCGCCGCCGTCCGTCCATGAAGTTGGCGCCCATCGCGGCGAGGTCGGCCGGGCCGGGTTCGATCCGGACCACCCGGACACCCGCCGCGCGCAGCCGCCGCGTCTCGTCGTCCACGCGCCGCGTCATCGCCGTCCGCAACAGCCGTTCCAGCCGGGCCGGGCCTCGGGCGGGTGCCCCGCCTTCGCTGCTCATCGGCGCGATCAGCACGACCTCGCCGACGTCGTGCCCGAGAAGCAGATCGGCCGACGTCGGGGAGACCGTCCCGCCGTCGAGGAACGGGCGTCCGTCCACAACGGACGGCGGGAACCAGCCGGGGATCGCCCACGAGGCGGCGATCGCCTCGCCGAGCCGGGCGGGCGGCGCGTCCGGCGAGCCGAGCGCGACCCGGCCGCCCGCCGGATCCGTGGCCACGAGCCAGGTCGCGGGATGCGGCACCCAGCCGCCGGGCGCCAGGGCGTCCCCGAGATCCCGGAGCCACCGCGCGTCTCCCCTGCCGCGAGGCAGCAGACCGGCGAGACCGGCCAGTCGATCGACGTCACCGCGGACGGCGGCCCGGACCAGCTCGGTGGCGGGCCATCGCGGGTACGGCAGTCGCGGGAAGCGGTCCGGCACCCGCCGGACATGGGCGGCGACCACGGGATCACCCTCGGACGTCCCGGCCAGCGCGCCGAAGATCGCCCTCGGCGAAATCCCCGCGCCGAGCATGGCCACCGCTTCGGCCCCGGCCGACGTCCCGACCAGTACGTCGGCCGTACGCGGGTCCCAGCCCGCCCGGGTGTGCAGCGCGTCGAGGACCGCGGCGGTCCAGGCGAACCCCAGGGTGCCGCCGCAGCCGAGCACCAAAGCCCTTGCGGAATGACGTGTCATTTTCGGAACGGTATGTCATTCAAACGTCTTGGGCAATAAGCTGACCGGTATGACGACGGAGACCCCGGTCAGCAGGGCCGCACGGAAGAAGCAGGAACTACGGCGCGAGATCGTCGAGACCGCGTTCGACTGCTTCGCCGAACGCGGCTACCACGCGACCGGTATCGCCGACATCGCCGCGCGGCTGGGCATCGGGCACGGCACCTTCTACCGGTACTTCCAGAACAAGCGCGACATCGTCGACCACGTCATCACCGACCTGGTCGAGAAGGTGGTCGCCTCGCTGGCCGCGGACAACGCGCCGGACGCGGTCAGCAGCCTGGCCGAGTACCGCAAGCAGAGCGCGAGGATCGGCGACGCGCTCGCGCGCATCTTCGGCAGCGACCCGAGGATGGCCCGGTTCCTCCTGCTCGAAGCGGCGGGCATCGACGCCGAAATGCGGGAGCGCGTGCTGGATTTTTACGAGACCGCCGCGGAACTGACCGCCGGATACCTCCACCACGGGGTCCGGCTCGGCTACCTGCACGCGGATCTGGACGTCGACGCGACCGCGCGGGCGATCAACGGGATGATCCTCGCGTCGGTGCTCTCCGGATTGCGGGACCCGTCCCCTGACGGCCAGGCCGCCATGAGCAGGGCCGTCCGGCGCGTCATGTACGACGGCATCGCGACGCGCGAATAGGCAGAGCCGGCCGGCCGGTCCGGTTACGACGCACCAGTAAGCGGGGACTCGGCGAAACTGGTGGCCGGATTCCATGGAACCGTTCTCGGCGCCGGGGGTCTAGCAACGAAAACGCAGACTCGCACCGACGAAAACGAACGTCACCGCACACGCAGGGTGCGGCTGGGCGACTCGCCGAAGGCCTCGCGGTAGTGCGCGCTGAACCGGCTGCCGTCCAGGAACCCCCAGTTCGCCGCGACGCGGGTGACCGTCGTGCCGTCGCCGGGTCCGGCGTCGCTGAGTTCGGCCCGGACCCGGTCCAGCCGGACCCGGCGCAGATAGGCCATGGGCGTGGTGTCCAGATGCCGCCGGAACGCCAACTGCAGGGCGCGCACCGAGACCCGGCAGGCCAGGGCGATGTCCGCCACGCCGAGATCGAGATCAGGGTTCGCCTCCATGAACGCGATCCCGCGTCGCACGGCCTCCGGAGCGGCGTCCCGGCGGTCACCGGGCCGGTCTTCGCCGGTGCCCGCGGTGAAGGTGTCCAGCGCCACGGCGGCCATCAGCCGTCCGGCCGAGCCGAGCACCAGCGGGCCGTACATCTCCCCGGGTTCGGAGAAAAGCCCGGTGACGTAGTCGACCGTCCGGCGCCACCGGCACGCCCTCTCCCTGCTCACCGGCTCGTAACGCAGCCGCTCGACCACCCCGCCGTCCTGCGCCGGGTCGATGTCGGTGAACAGCGACAGGTCGATCCCCGTGACCTGCAACCGCGCGCCGTGCATCCCCGTCCGGTAGCCGTGGCCGGGGTGCGGGCCGACGAACACGTCGCCGGGGACCAGCCTGCGGTCGCTGATGCCGTCGTCGATCTCCAGTTCGCCGCCCAGCACCCGCAGCAGCACCACCCTGCCCAGCGGCTGGACGACGATGTCGGTGGTCAGCGTGTTGTGCAGGAAGTCGAGATGCACGTCCCCGAGGTCACAGCGTCTGTGCTCGAAACGGTAGTTCTCGACGGTTCCCCGCACCCGCAACCGGTTGTCGCGATACGCCTCGGCGATCAGGGCGTGTGCCTGTTCCGGATCGGTGGTCGCGAATTCCGTCACTTCGGGCTCGTGCACTCCGGCCACGCCTCCTTTCCGTTCGCCGTAACGAAAAGTCCGCCACCGGAACGCTACCGCCGCCCGGCGGGCACTGCCAGGGCGAGTCGGCCCCATCCGGCTGGTCGGAATGGCTCACCCGCGCGGTTATGATCATGCCGGTTCCGTGCCGAGCGAGCAGGAGAAGCATGCCCACGCCTCCCCGTACCGGCCACGCCGTCGCCGCCGACGGCACCCGCTGGCCTACCAGTGGCACGGCACCGGCAGGCCGCTCGTGCTGCTGGCCGGGCAGGCGAACGACCACACCTGGTGGAACCGCACGCGCGGGGACTTCCCGAGCACACTCACCATGGACTACCGCGGCACCGGGGACAGCGACGCGCCCGACGTCCCTTACGCCACAACGGGTTTCGCGGACGACGTGATCGCCGTCCTCGACGGACTCGGCATCGCCGAAGCCGACGTCTACGGCACCTCCATGGGCGGCCGCGTCGCGCAATGGGTCGCCGCACGGTACCCGGAGCGGGTCCGGCGACTCGTCCTCGGTTGCACCTCTCCCGGCGGCACGCACGGTCTCGAACGGACGAACGAGGTCCGGCTCGCCCTCGCCCGAAGGCATTCACTCCAAGCCAGGCAAGCCTTGGAGGACATGATGTACACACCGGCCTGGCGCGCCGCGAACCCCGGCCCGTACACCGTCCTCGGCGCCCACGGGATGCCACCGCACGCCGTCCGCGGGCATCTCGTGGCGAGCAAGGATCACGATGCCTGGGACGCCCTGCCGCGGATCACGGCGCCCACGCTGGTTCTTCACGGCGACGACGACGTGCTGGCCCCGCCGGGGAACGCGCCCTTGCTGGCCGGGCGGATTCCTGGCGCGCTGATGCGAGTCTTCGAGGGGGCCCGGCACGCTTACTTCGACGAGTGCCGGCCGGAGTCGAGCGCTTGGGTGCGCGAGTTCCTGGGTTAGGGATCGCGCGGGCCGGGCTGGTCGTGAGGGAACCTGGACCACGCGGTCCGTGAAGGCCTCCTTCCCTACCTTCAGGGTAGGCAAGGAGGCCTTCACGGACCAGGATGATGCGGGGGCGGGGACACCCGACGAAGCGCCAAGTTTTATGCCCAAACGCTTGTCGCCGCGAAACGGCAACGGCGACTCAGCTCACCGGCGAGAATCCCGGGTCCAGCAGCCCTTCGGTCGCGTTCTCCAGCTGCCCGGCGATCTCCGTCGATCGCGGAAGCATGGTCTCTTCGTACGCCGCGACGCCCTCGGCGAGCGTGGCGGAGCCGGCCAGCGCGAGGGCGAGTTCGCAGGCGTCGAGCATGGCCAGGTTGACGCCGACGCCGAGCGGCGGCATGAGGTGGGCGGCGTCGCCGAGCAAAGTCACCGTCGGCGAGTGCCCCCACGTGTGGGGCACCGGCAGGACGAAGAGCGGGCGATCGACGTACGGGCCGTCGTTGTCGGCGATCATGCGGAGCATCTCCGGCGACCACTCCGAGAAGGCGTCGAGCAGCCGGGCGCGGATCTCCGCGGTGTCGCCGGTGCCGATCCAGTCGGCGGGCAGGCGCTGGATGATGTAGACGCGGAGGTGGTCGCCGCCGTTGCGCTGGGCGAACAGGCAGCGGTCGCCGTCGGCCGCGGTGGCGCTGCCCTGGCCGACGAGGGCGGCGAGTTCGGGGTGCGCGTTCTCGACGTCGTCGAACCAGGCCTCCAGGAAGGTGATGCCGGCGTAGTGCGGCACGGCGGCCGACACTGCCGGGCGGACGCGCGACCAGGCGCCGTCGGCGCCGATGACCAGGTCGGTCTCGACCGTCGTCCCGTCGGTGAAGTGCAACCGCCCCGGGTCGCCCACCCTGTCCAGGGTCCGGCCCCAGCGCACGGTACCCGGCTCCAGCGAGTCCAGCAGCAGGCCGCGCAGCAGGCCTCGGTCGATCTCCGGTTTGAAGAGTTCGTCTTCCGCCGGGACATGGTGCTCCAGGATCCGGCCGGTCAAGTCCAGTTTGCGCATCTCCTGCCCCTCCGGGCGCGCCAGGGCGAAGAACTCGTCGAGCAAGCCGGCTTCGCGCAGGGCGAGCTGGCCGTCGTCCGCGTGCAGGTCGAGCGTGCCGCCCTGGTTACGGGTTTGGGGATGTGGGTCGCGGTCGTAGACCGTCACGGGAATGCCGTGCTTCTGGAGGATGCGGGCGCAGGTCAGGCCGCCGGGGCCCGCTCCGATGATGCTGATCGTCATGCACCCAGAAAAGCAGAATCAGTAAAAAAGTGCAACGAGTCAACTTAGTGACCGTGGCAACTCATGCGCTAGACTGCGCTCATGCAGACACCAGGCCGCCGTGAACGCAAGAAGGCGGCGACCCGTCAGGCACTGGCGGACGCCGCGCTGGAACTGTTCCTGGAGCGGGGTTACGACCAGGTGAGCATCCGGGACATCGCCGAAGCGGCCGACGTGTCGACGACGACGCTGTTCAAGCACTTCCCCGGCAAGGAGGCCCTGGTCTTCGACGAGGCGCAGGACCGCGAAGCGAATCTGATCGCCGCCGTGCGAGAGCGTGAAAGAGACCAAAGCGTCGTCGAGGCCCTGCGCGAATACGTGCTCGCCACCTGGGTCCCCCTCACCACCCATCCGCAGTACCCCGAGTTCACCGCGCTGGTGAGCGGCACCCCCGCCCTGCAGGAGTACGGCGAACGCATGTGGACCCGGCACGCCGCGGCCCTCGGCTTGGCCATCGCCGAGGACGCCGGCCTGTCCCCCGACGACATCTCCTGCCACGCGCTCGCGCGATTCGTCCTGGACATCCCGGCGCTCACCCGGGGCAGGCCGGACCCGCGCAAGGAGGTGGAAGCGATCTTCGACCTCCTCACCCAGGGCTGGCGCTAGTCCTCTTCGGACGGGGGACGTGCGGCGCGCAGCGAACCCGGATGGGCCTTGGCGGAGGGGTCGTTGCGGGTCTTGAGCAGGCTCGCGACCGTCACCACGATCAGGATGCCGATGATCACCGCGAGGCTGACCGGCGTCGAGATCTCGGGCACCGAGTCGTCGATATCCACATGCGCCCAATGCAGGATCAGCTTGATCCCGATGAAGCCGAGGATCACCGCGAGCCCGGCCGACAGATAGACGAGCCTGTCGAGCAAGCCCTTCACCAGGAAGTACAGCGCGCGCAGGCCCAGCAGCGCGAAGGCGTTGGCGGCGAAGACCAGGTACGGCTCGTCGGTGACGCCGAAGACGGCCGGGATCGAGTCCAGGGCGAACAGCAGGTCGATCCCGCCGATCGCGAGCAGCACGACCACCAGCGGTGTGCCCACCCGGTTGCCTTCGAGGCGGGTGAACAGTTTCCCGCCGTCGTACTCCTTCGACAGCGGCAGCAGGCGCCGCGCGGTCCGCACCACCACGTTGTTCTCGATGTCCGGGTCCTCGTCGCGATGCCGGAACAGCTGGATCCCGGTGTAGATCAGCAGCAATCCGAACAGCAGGAACATGAAGGAGAACAACGAAAGCAGCGTCGCGCCGAGTGCGATGAAGATCGCGCGCATGACCAGCGCGACGACGATGCCGAACGTGAGCACCTTGTGCTGGTGTTCTTCCGGGACGGCGAAGGTGCTCATGATGATCACGAAGACGAAAAGATTGTCGACCGACAGGCTCTTCTCCACGATGTAGCCCGCGAAGTACTGCTGCCCGAAGTCGCCGCCGTGCGCGAGGGTCAGCCAGACACCGAACGCCACCGCGACCAGGATGTAGCCGATCGACCAGGCCACCGCCTCGCCGAAGCCGACCTTGTGCGGGCGGACGGCCGCGATGACGAGGTCGAGCGCCAGCAGCGCGAGCACCAGCCCGATCGTGACGGTCCAGGTGAGGCCATCGATCTGGAGCATTCGCGCCCTGTCTTTCTTTCGGCGGCAGGTGCGCTGATCCTAAGGGCGGTTCCCCGCGTCCGCATGCGCGTGACCCGGCGACGCTTCCAGCAGTTCCGCGAGGACGGTCTCGAGCAACGGGTGGTCCGCGCTCCCCCGCCGGACGGCGGCGAACACGCGGCGCAGCGGCGGCTCCCCGCGCAGAGGGACGGCGACAGCGCCGGGCACGGCGGTGAAAGCGTTGCGTGGCACCAAAGCCACGCCTTCATTCGCGGCGACGAGAGTGGTGATCGCGTGGAAGTCGTCGGAGACGTGCCGGATCTCCGGGTTGGCGCGGACGATCATCAGCACGTCGCGGCAGGGATTCCCCGGTTTCGGCGCGATCCAGTCGTCGTCGGCGAGTGCGTCGATGTCCACTTCGGACGCATCCGCGAACCGGTGCCCGGTGGGCAGCACGACGTCGAAAGGCTCCACGTACAGCGGGAAGCGGGTGAGCCTGCTTTCATCCGTTCGTGGGGAGAGCCGGTACTCCTCGGTGATCGCCAGGTCGATCTCGCCGTCGAGCAGCAGCGGGATGCTCGCGTGTCCCTCGACGTCCTGCACCCGCACCGAAACGCCGGGCGAACCGGCCCGCAACGCGGCGATCGCGGGCGCCACCACCATGGTGATGGCCGAGGCGAAACTCGCCAGCCGCACCTGCCCCCGCACCCCGGAATCGAGTGCCGCCAGGGTGGCCCGCGCCCGTTCCAGTTCGGCGGCGACGGCGTTCGCGTGCACCACCATCAACTCACCCGCGGGGGTCAGCGAAACCCGCCTGCCCCGGCGGCGGAGCAGTTGCTGGCCGCACTCGGCTTCGAGTGCGGCCAGCTGCTGGGAGACCGCGGACGGCGTCAGGTGCAGTGCCTGGCCCGCCGCCGTCACGGTGCCGTGGTCGGCGAGGGCGCGCAGTACCCGCAGCCGTCGCGGATCGATCATCCCTCCATCATGGACCTGGCTGTCACGAACGCGTCCACCGCACGGTCGACGTCGTCGGTCGAATGCGCCGCCGACATCTGGGTCCGGATCCGGGCCTTACCGTGCGGCACCACCGGGTAGGAGAACCCGACGACGTAGATCCCCTGCTCCAGCAGCAGATCCGCCATCTTGCCCGCCTGGGCGGCATCGCCGATCATCACCGGGATGATGGGGTGCTCACCGGGCAGCAGGTCGAAACCCGCCTCGGTCATCCGGCGGCGGAACAGCTCGGTGTTGGCACGCAGCTTGCCCAGCAGCTCGCTCGACTCGTCCAGCAGTTCCAGCGTGGCGAGCGCGGCCGCGGTGATCGACGGCGCCAGCGAGTTCGAGAACAGGTACGGCCGCGACCGCTGACGCAGCATCTCGACGATCTCCGCGCGGCCGGAGGTGTAGCCGCCGCTCGCGCCACCCAGCGCCTTGCCGAGGGTGCCGGTCAGGATGTCGACCTTGTCCCGCACGCCGAACAGTTCCGGCGTGCCGCGTCCGGTCGGCCCGGTGAAGCCGACGGCGTGCGAGTCGTCCACCATCACCAGCGCGTCGTAACGCTCGGCCAGCGCGCAGATCTCGTCGAGCGGCGCCAGGTAGCCGTCCATCGAGAACACGCCGTCGGTGGCGATCAGCCGGTACCGGGCGCCGGACGCCTCCTTGAGGCGCTGCTCCAGGTCGGCGACGTCGCGGTTGCGGTAGCGCATCCGCTTCGCCTTGCACAGCCGGACGCCGTCGATGATCGACGCGTGGTTGAGCTCGTCGGAGATGATGACGTCCTGGTCGGTCAGCAGCGTCTCGAACAGTCCGGCGTTGGCGTCGAAACACGAGCTGTAGAGGATCGTGTCCTCGGTGCCGAGGAACTCCGAAAGCTTCGCCTCGAGTTCCTTGTGCGGCTGCTGCGTCCCGCAGATGAACCGCACCGACGCCATGCCGAAGCCCCAGCGGTCCAAGGCCTCCTGCGCGGCCTTGACCAGCGCCGGGTGGTCGGCGAGGCCGAGGTAGTTGTTCGCGCAGAAGTTGAGGACGTCTCCGCCGGCGACGCTGACCGAAGCCCGTTGCGGCCCCTGGATCACCCGCTCGCCCTTGTACAGCCCGGCTTCCCGGATCTCGGCGAGCCCGGCCTTGAGGTCGTCGCGCATCGCGCCGTACATCAGTTCTCCGTCCAGTCCAGAATGACCTTGCCGCAACGGCCTTCCCGCGCCGTCGCGAACGCCTTCGCGTGCTCCTGGTACCCGAACCGGTGGGTGATCACCGGCGAGATGTCCAGTCCTGCCTGCAGCAGCACCGACATCGAATACCAGGTCTCGAACATCTCGCGGCCGTAGACGCCCTTGATCTGGATCATCTTCAGCACCACGGAGGCGATGTCCACCGAGACGTCGGAGGCGGGCAGGCCGAGCAGCGCGACGCGGCCGCCGTGCGACATGTTCCCGATCATGTCGCGCAGGGCCTCTGGCCGTCCGCTCATCTCCATGCCGACGTCGAAGCCCTCGGCCATGCCGAGCCGTTCCTGCGCGTCGGCGATGGTCGCCGACGAGACGTCCAGCGCGAGGTCGACGCCGACCTTGCGGGCCAGTTCGAGGCGGTGCTCGCTGACGTCGGTGACGACGACGTTGCGCGCGCCCGCGTGGCGGGCGATCGCGGCGGCCATGATGCCGATCGGGCCGGCGCCGGTGACCAGCACGTCCTCCCCGATGACAGGGAACGACAGCGCGGTGTGCACGGCGTTGCCGAGCGGGTCGAAGATCGCGGCGATGTCGAGGTCGACCTTCGTGCGGTGCACCCAGGCGTTCATCTCGGGCAGCACCGCGTACTGCGCGAACGCGCCGTCGACGTGCACACCGAGGCCCTTGGTCCTGGCGCAGAGGTGACGCCGTCCGGCCTTGCAGTTGCGGCAGGTGCCGCAGACCAGATGCCCCTCGCCGCTGACCAGGTCGCCCACCTTGACGCTGGTCACCGACCGGCCGATCTCGACCACCTCGCCGACGAACTCGTGCCCGATGACCAGCGGCGCCGCGATGGTGCGCGACGCCCAGTCGTCCCACGAGTCGATGTGCAGATCGGTACCGCAGATCCCCGCCCGCAGCACGCGGACGGCGACGTCGCCGGGCCCGACGGCCGGGTCCGGCACGTCGGTGAGTTCAAGCCCCGGTGCTCGGTCGGCTTTGACCAATGCCTTCATGGCGCGAAGTCTGGCCCCTGCGTGCTGCGGGGTCCATCGCGAGTTTCTGAAATCCCTCGTTAGCGTGTCTTCACAAGGGTGGCCACGCCTTCGAGCAACCTGGCCAGCCCGAAGGCGTACGCGTGCTCGGGATCGTGGGCGCCGTTGTGCGCCTCCCCCGCCGACCGGCCGACGCGGGCGGCGAGCGGGAAACGTCCGGGGTCGAAGACCTCGGCGAGCGCCGGGCCCGCCTTCGCCCACCACTGTTCGTCGTCCATCCCGGTGCGGCGGACCGCGCGATCGGCTTCGATCCGGCGGCGCGCGGTCCCCTGGACGTGGTCGTGCACCAGCGTGATGACCGAATCCATCTCGACGTCGGTGAGGCCGAGCCCGTCGACGACGGCGAGTTCGCGTTCGTACTTCGCGATCGACTGCGGCCCGAGCGGCGGACGGCCGGTGAACACCTGCAGCAACCACGGATGCCGCAGGCACAGGTCCCAGTTCACCCGCGCGACCTCGCGCAGCCCGTCCGCCCAGTCGTGTTCGCCGGGTTCGCCGAGTTCCCGCACCGCCTCGCCATAGACCTTGTCGAGCATCGCTTCGAGGAGTTCGTCGCGGGACGCGATGTAGGTGTAGAGCGACATCGTGCCGACGCCGAGCGACTCGGCGACCCGACGCATGGACAGCGTGGCGAGATCCTGGTCCCCGTCGGCGAGTTCGACCGCGGCGGCGATGACCTGCTCGCTGGTCAGCGTGTGTCTCGGCCCGCGTCGCGGCAGCCGCCGGGTGCCCCACAACGTGGCGATCGTCCGTGCCGGATCGCTGCCGTTGATCTCCGTCATGGCGCCATCATAGGGGTCTTACTCCGTAACCCGTACGAAGTTTGTGCTACTCTTCTTCGTATGCCATACGAAGAAGCGGCGCTCGAAGCCGTCGACCTGCGCAAGCGGTATCGGGACAAGGTGGCACTGGACGGGTTCGGGCTCACCGTCGCGGCGGGCACGGTCTGCGGTCTGCTCGGCCCGAACGGGGCGGGGAAGACCACGGCCGTGCGGATCCTGAGCACCCTGCTGCGCCCGGACAGCGGGAGCGCCCGCGTGGCGGGGCACGACGTGCTCGCCGACCCCAAGTCGGTGCGGTACCGGATCGGGCTGGTCGGGCAGAACGCGTCGGTCGACGAGATCCTCACCGGTCGCCAGAATCTCGTGCTGTTCGCGAGGCTCTACCACCTGAAGGCCGCAGCGGCGAAACGCCGGGCGGACGAGCTCCTCGAACGATTCGGCCTCGCCGAGGCGGCGGGAAAGCCCGTCGCCGCGTACTCCGGCGGGATGCGACGGCGGCTGGACCTGGCGACCAGCCTGATCCTCTCGCCGCCGGTGCTGTTCCTCGACGAACCGACCACCGGACTCGACCCGCGCGCCCGGATCGAGGTCTGGGCGTCGATCAAGGATCTGGTCGGCTCCGGCACGACGGTCCTGCTGACCACGCAATACCTGGAGGAGGCGGATCAACTGGCCGATCAGATCGCGGTCATCGACGCGGGCCGCGTCGTCGCGGCGGGCACGCCGGACGAACTCAAGGCGAAGGTCGGGCCCGACCGTGTCGAGACGATCACCCGCAAACCCACCCTCGACGAGGTCTTCCTGCACCTCACCGGACACACCGCGACCACCGGGGAGCCCGTATGACCGCGATCATGGACACCACCGCCCTCGCCGGCCGCATCCTGCTGCACTGGCGGCAACGGCCCGGCTCGATCCTGGTCGGGTTCCTGTTCCCCGTCCTGATGGTGCTGATGTTCGGCTACCTCTTCGGCGGCGCGATGGCCGTTCCCGACGGGGACTACCTGGACTTCCTCATCCCCGGCATGCTCGCGATGACGATGCTGTTCGGGCTGGAGGCGATGGTCGTCGCCGTCACCACGGACACCGCGAAAGGCGTCACCGAACGCATCCGCGCCATGCCGGTCACCACGACCGCGATCCTCGCCGGACGCGGCGTGGCCGATCTGCTCAACGCGGTCGTCGGTCTCGCGGTCATGGTGGTGACCGGGCTGCTGGTGGGCTGGACGCCGGAACGCGGCTTGCTGCCGTCGCTGGCCGCGTTCGGCCTCCTGCTGTGGCTGCGGTTCGCCTTCACCTGGGTCGGTATCTACCTGGGCCTGCTGCTGAAGACAACGGAGTCGGCCGTCGCCGTGCAGATCCTGGTCTGGCCCGTCGGTTTCCTGTCCAGCGCGTTCGTCTCGCCGTCGACCATGCCGGGCTGGCTCGGCGCGATCGGCACCTGGAACCCGTTGTCCGCCACCGCGACCGCGATCCGGGACCTGTTCGGGAACCCCACCTGGGGCGCGACGGACTGGGCGAGCGCGCATTCCGTCACGCTCGCCCTGCTCTGGCCCGCCGTGCTCACCGCGCTCTTCCTGCCGTTGGCCGCTAGGAGGTACCGCGCGCTGAGCCGGTGAGCTCGGCCGCCGATTTCCCGGGGGCCGCGACGTCGCCCGGGACGCGGACCGAGACGAAGTCCGGCCGCGGCACGAGTTCGAAACCGATCGAGAGGTACAGCCGGATGGCCGAGGTGTTGGTGGCCGCCGCGTGCATCATCGGCCGTTCGCCGCGTGCCCGGATTCCCGCCGCCACCGCGCGGACCAGGCGCGTCGCGAGTCCCTGACCGCGATACGCGGGATCGGTGCAGACGGCGCTGATCTCGGTCCAGCCCGGCGGGTGCAGCCGCTCCCCCGCCATCGCGATCAGCGCGCCGCCGCGCCGGATTCCCAGGTATGTCCCCAATTCGATGGTCCGGGGCCGGAACGGGCCCGGTTTGGTCCGCTCGACGAGGTCGAGCATTTCCGGCACGTCGTCAGGCCCCAGCCGGACGGCTTCGGCGTCTTCGCGGGCTTCGAGCGCGACGTCGACCAGCCGGACCCCGGCGATCCTGCCGAGGACCTCCCATCCCGCCGGGACGGGCAGGGAGTTGTGGACGGTGACCGTCTCGCCCGGGCCCGCCAGGGCCGCGACGTCGTCCCAGACGCCGTCGTCCGGTTCCGGTGGCAGGGCGAAGAAAGGAGCGACATCGACCGGATAGCGCAACACCTGGCCGAACCGTTCGGCGAAACGCGCGTGCGGACCGGTCAGCGATGCCCACGTGGGGTCGTCGATAGGGGTGACCATGACGGCTGCGACAGCGCCGGGCGGGTTTTCATTCCCGCTCCCACATCCTGAACACACGTGCGCGGAACCGGGTCGGCCGATCACTCTCGAAAGCCCTGGAGGAGGGACGGTAGGCGATGACTTCCCGGACATCCGGTGGCCCGGTGCGGCTCGCGGTCGAACTCGACGGCGACGGTGCGCATCCGGCGGCGGGCCTCGGCGACGAGCGCCCGCCCGCCGAACGGCTGGGCCCGCGTTCGCTGGTCGATCTCGTCCTGGCGGCGGAGATCGCGGGATTCACGGTGGTCACCTTCGACGATTCGCCGCTGCCGCCGCCGAACGGCCTCCGGCTGGAAGCACTCGCGAGGGCGGCGTACGTGGCCACGCGGACGAACCGGATCGGCCTCGGCGCGACGACGCACGTGACCACGACCGAGCCCTTCCACGTCGCCACGCAGCTGGCCAGCCTGGACCACGCCTCGCACGGGCGGGCCGCCTGGCTGGTCGGCGCCGCGAACGACCCGGACACCCTCGCCACCGTCGGCACGGGACCATTGGATCCGGCGGGGCTGAGCCAGGAGGTCACCGACGTCGTCGACGTGGTGCGGCGGCTCTGGGACTCCTGGGAGGACGACGCCGTCGTCAAGGACGTCGCGACCGGCCGGTATCTGGATCCCGACAAGGTCCATCACGTCGACTTCGAGGGCGCGACGTTCTCGGTCAAGGGTCCGCTGATCACGCCCCGGCCGCCGCAGGGCCTGCCGGTCGTGATCGCCCCCGAGCACCTGGTGGAGGAAACGCGCCCCGACGTCGTCCTGATCGGCGGGAACGGCCTCGACGACCTCCGGCAGCGGGCGCACCGGGCGCGGGAATCCGGCACGCCTCGGGTCTTCGCCGAGGTCGAAGTGCTGCTGAACACGAAGGAGCCGGCGGAAACCCGGCTGCGCAGGCTCGACTCGTCCTTCCGCTGGGAGCACACCGAACGCCTGCGCTACACCGGTTCCACCGACGGCCTCACCGATCTGCTCGCCTGGCTGGGCACGGTCGTCGACGGCGTCCGCCTGCATCCGGCGGTGCTGGCGACCGATTTGCCGCTCCTGCTCGAAACCGTGCTCCCGAACCTCCGCACGCAGGGCGTGCTGAGCCTGCCCGGACCGGGCACCACCCTGCGCGCGGCACTCGGCCTGCCCCGCCCCGTCAACCGTTTCGCCGCTTCGAGGGGATGATCGTGAGCGAACACCCACAGCTGCACCTCGGCGTCTTCTACGTCGGCGTCGGCCCCCAATACCTGTGGGACGACCCGTCGAACGGGCCGCACACCGAGATCGAAACCTACGTCTCGGTGGCGCGGACCCTGGAACGCGGCCTGTTCGACGCGTTCTTCCTCGGCGACGGCCAGCGCGTCCGTGAGAACCGGGGGCAGATCCTCGCGCTCGACGTCGCCGGGCGGCCCGACGCGATCACGCAGCTTTCGGCACTCGCCGCCGCCACCACGCATATCGGCCTGGTGGCCACGCAGAACACCACCTACAGCTTCCCCGCCGACCTCGCCCGCCGTCTGTCTACTTTGGACTTCCTGTCCGGCGGCCGGGCGGGCTGGAACATCGTCACCACCGACAACGCCTGGACAGGCGCCAACTTCCGCCGCGGAGGCTGGCTCGACCACGAACGACGGTACGAGCGCGCCGAGCAGTTCGTCGAGGCCGCCTCGGCGTTGTGGTCCGGCGACCGCGCGGTGGTCGAACGGCGTACGGACCTCGTCGGCCTGCGTGCCGCGCCGACGGTCCCCCGCAGCCCGCAGGGCCGGCCGGTCCTGTTCCAGGCAGGCGATTCCCCCGGCGGACGCGAACTCGCGGCGAAGCACGCCGACGTCGTCTTCTCCGCCAACACCGCCTACGACAAGGCGATCGCCTACGCCGCCGATCTGCGGGCACGGCTGGCCGGACACGGCCGTCCCGCCGACGCCGTCCGGATCCTGCCCGGCGCCACCGTGGTCCTGGGCGACACCCCGGCCGACGCGGCGGAGCGCAGCGAGGACATCCGGCGGCGGCAGCTCAATCCGCAGCGCGCCCTCTCGTTCCTGGAGCAGTACTGGGGCCGGGATCTGTCGGACTACGATCCGCACGGCCCGCTGCCGGACGTCGAGCCGACCGGAGAGGAACTGGATCCCTCACGCGGCACCCTGTCGGTCGAGCACCGGACCGGGAAGCTCGACCGCATCCGCCACTGGCGCGAACTCGCCGAAAGCAAGAACCTCTCGATCCACCAGCTGGTCCTGGAGGTCCAGCCGCGCGAGCACTCCTTCGTCGGCACCCCCGGCCAGATCGCCGACGAATGGGCGCGTTACGTCCGGGACCGCGCCGTCGACGGCTTCAACATCAGCCCGCATCTGGTGCCCGCGGCACTGGACGACCTCGTCGACAAGCTGGTGCCGGAACTGCAGGACCGCGGGGTGTACCGCACCTCCTACGAAGGCACGACACTGCGCGAACACCTCGGGCTGCCGGAATTGCCGGGAGACTGACCGCTACCCACCGGGCACGAGGAGCGGCGAGTGCGGGTCGAGTTCGATCCCGCCTTCCCGGAGCGTGTCGTCGAGGACCCGCCAGATCCATCGCACCAGCAGGCTCGCCAGCTCCGGTAGTTCGATGCCGCGCGGGTTCTCCAGCCACCGCGCGGCACTCGTGTCGACGAGGCCGACCAGCCCGAAGGCGAGTGGTTCGGCGATCCGGGCGTCGAGGTCGAACGTGTCGAGGTAATGCTCGAACAGGATGGTCAGCTGCCGGGCGATCGCGGTCCGGACGTCGGTGATGGCGTCGCGGCCGCGCCGTCCGGCCTGGGAGTGCCGGGCGAGGTAGCGGTAGAGGTTCCCGTGTTCGGCGAGCCAGCCGGTGTGCGCGCCCACCGCCACGGTGATGAGCTGCATCGGCGTCCCGCCGGGATCCCACAGCGGGGCCAGTTCGGCGGTGATGAGGCGGACGGCGCGGTCGGCGATCGCGCGCTGCAGGTCGGCGGCGTCGTCGAAATGCTTGTACACCCGGGTTCTCGCCACCCCCGCCTCGTCGGCGATCTTTTCGGTGGAGACCTCCGGTCCGTGCTCGGCGATCGCGCGCAGCGCCGCGTCGACGAACTCCCGTCGGCGGCGCTCCCGTTGTCCCGCCCAGCGCGCCGCCCGGCCGTCCGGCCGGGGCACGTCGGCTTCAGGCGTCATCCCCCGGAGTTTATCCGCAGCCAGTTGACCGGTACACTACCGTACTCGTTACTTTGGGCATCAGATTGTCACCGAGAGTGTTCTCTCGGGTGGTCCGGGAGACCCACGATGAGGCATGACGTGGAGAACGGCGCACCGGATGCCGTGCTGCTCGACGCCCTCCGGGACGGGGACATCGACGCCGGCGAGGCGCTGTTCCGCCGCCACGCCGAACCGCTCCGCCGGATCGCGGCGGGCTGGCTCGCCCAGCCCGCGGAACGGGACGACCTGGTCGCCGAGGCCTTCGTCCGCGTCCTGAGCATCATCCGCGCCGGTGGCGGGCCGAGGGAGAACCTGCGGCCGTATCTCGCCGTCACCATGCGGAACCTCGTGGCCAAATGGAGCCACCACCACAACCGGGTCGAGCTGTACGGCACGGCCCCCGCGACCGAGGAACCCACCGGGACCGCCGGCGCGGAAGAACTCGTCATCCTCCGGTCGAACGCCCGGCTGGCGTGGACCGCCTACTGCGCGCTCCCCGGACGCTGGCGGACGGTGCTGTGGCGGACCGAGGCCGAGGGCGACTCGCCGAAGGTGGTGGCGCCACTGCTGGGGGTGTCCCCGAACGGGGCGTCCGTCCTGGCGTTGCGTGCCCGCGAAGGACTCCGCCAGGCCTTCCTCCAGGCACAGGTCCCCGACGCGGGGACGCCCTGCTGCCACGAAGCCCGGCGCCGGATGGGCGCCTGGCTCCGCGGCGGGGTGCCGGACCGGCGGGCGAACCTGATCACCGCCCACCTCGCGGGCTGCGAACCGTGCCGGACCGTCGCCTCCCGGCTCGACGAGGTCAACCGGGAGATGCCGGGCGCCCGCGCCGCTTCCGCCTGAGCGGCGGCTCCTGCTCGACGCGGGCCGGCCGCGTCCGCGGTCCTGGAAAAGGTGATGAGTCCTCCGAAGTGATGACGCGGACTCGCGCCGCTTCGAAGATCCTTGCCCGGTGACAGAAAAAACCGGCACCCGGCAGGGTGCCGCCTGGGGAGTGCTCATCGGCGGACTCGCGGTGTTCCTCGCCGCGCCCGCGCTGCTGCTGATGACCGGGCACGACACGATCAAGCCGTCTTCGGATTCGGACACGGGGCTTTCCCTGTGGGGCGCCCTGATTCCCGCGCTGGCCGGACTGCTGCTGGTGCACGGGATCCCGCTCGACGCACCCGTGCTGCTGCCCGCGACCGCCGACCGGCGCGGACTGGCCGGACAGGCGAAAGCCTTGGTGCTCATCGCCTTCGGGTGGCCACTGGCGTTGTTCCTGGTGGCCGCGGCGGGATATCAGGCACTGGTCCGCGACATCTGGGCACTCGCCAAGCCCTTAGTGTTCCTGGTGCTGCCGCTGATTCTCCTGAAGACCCTGCGCCCGCGAGGGGAAGCGGATCCGTTCCGGCTGCGGCCCGCGTGGCGGCCCCGGCGGACTTGGCAGTGGCTCGCACCGATCCCGGCGGTAGCCGTGTTCGGCTGGCTGCACGTCCTCGGCCCGTTCGCCCCGCCGCTCCCCACCACTGAGGACTATCCGGATCCGGTGTATCTGGCGGTGGGCGCGACCCTGACCTTCTTCACCGCGAACGTGCTCGAAGAGGTCTTCTTCCGCGGCATGCTGCAGACCCGGCTGGAGGCGCTTTTCGGCCGGTGGCCCGGAATCCTGCTGGCGTCACTGCTGTTCGCCTGGCTGCACCTGCCGACGCACGGGCAGGGCGGGCTCCCGCTGACCCTCGGTGCGATCGTGGCGTTCCAAGGGATGTTCGGCGTGTTCACCGGCTACCTGTGGTCGCGCTACCGCAACCTGTGGGCGCCGATCGCCGCGCATACCGCGATGAACACCTTGCCACTGCTGCTGATGTGACACGGCGGCCGGTCTTTCTCGGGGGAAGACCGGCCGCCGTAACGGTTCCTACGCGCCGATGGTCGCGGCGTCGATGACGAACCGGTAGCGCACGTCGCTGTTCTCGACCCGGTCGTAGGCCACGTTCACCTGATCGGCGGAGATCGTCTCGATCTCCGCGCCGATCCCGTGCTCGGCGCAGAAGTCGAGCATCTCCTGGGTCTCGGCGATGCCGCCGATCATCGAACCGGCGAGCACCTTGTTGCCGCCGAGCAGCGAGAAAGCATTGTAGGACAGCGGTTCGCCCGGAGCGCCGACGTTCACCATCGCGCCGCCGACCCGCAGCATGCCGAGGTAGGAGTCGATCGGCAGCGTGGCCGAAACGGTGTTGAGGATCAGGTCGAAGCGGCCGCGCAGCGTCTGGAACGTCGACGCGTCACCGGTGGCGAAGTAGTCCTTCGCGCCCAGCTTCAGGCCGTCTTCCTGCTTCTTGAGACTCTGGCTGAGCACGGTGACGTCGGCGCCCATGGCGACCGCGATCTTCACCGCCATGTGGCCGAGCCCGCCGAGACCGACGACGGCGACCTTCTTGCCCGGTCCGGCGCCCCACCGGTTCAGCGGGGAGTAGGTGGTGATGCCCGCGCACAGCAGCGGCGCGGCGATGTCGAGGCCGATCCCCTCCGGGATCCGGCAGACGAAGGCGTCCTTCACCACGATCTGACGGCTGTAGCCGCCATAGGTGTTCTCGCCGTCGAAACCGACTCCGTTGTAGGTCTGGATGTTGCCCTGGAGGCAGAACTGCTCGGTGCCCGCGAGGCAGTACTCGCACTCGCCACAGGAATCGACCATGCAGCCGACCCCGACGCGGTCCCCGACCTGGTACTTCGTCACGTCGGCACCGACCGCGGCGACGACGCCGGCGATCTCGTGCCCGGGCACCATCGGGAAGATGGCGCTGCCCCAGTCCTCCTTGACCTGGTGGATGTCGCTGTGACAGATCCCCGCGTACGCGATGTCGATCAGGACGTCGTCCGGACGCAGGTCGCGACGCTCGATCGTCGTCGCCGACAGGGCGGCGCCCGGGGACGGTGCGGCGATGGCGTGCGTGGTCGTCGTCATGAAACCCTCCGTGAAGACAGTGAGACCATGTAAGAGGTCGCTTACACTAGCGTAAGAGGGCTCTTACATATTCCGCGACCGGGACGGTGTGATCCACGACATGGGCGGCAAGTACCACCACGGCGACCTCCGCGCCGAACTCGTGCGGGTCTCGCTCGACCTGATCGCCGAACAAGGCTTGGGCGCGTTCTCCGTCGCCGAGGTCGCCAGGCGCGCGAAAGTCAGCCCTGGCGCGCCCTATCGGCACTTTCCCGGCAAGGAAAGCCTGCTCGCGGCGATCGCGGCCAGCGTCGCGTGCCAGCTGGCCGACAGGGTGCACGAGGTCATCGAAGGCGAGGACGACCCCGTCGCCGCACTCGCCGCGGCCGCCGGCGCGTACACCGGCTACCTGATCGACCGCCGCGTCGGGATGAACATCATCTACTCGGACGGCTTGCAGGGACCGGAGCACGCCGCGCTGCACGAGCAGACCCGGCGCCTGACCGACCAGTTCGTCCTGCTCTGCCTCACCGTCGCCGAACGGCCGCAGGACGGGCTCGAACTAATGGAGCAGCTGTTCACCCAGGCACACGGCTACGGCACGTTCCACCTCGACGGCGTGTTCACGAAACAGGGCTATTCACGGGAGGTCGTCGTCCGGAAGTCGGTCGAGGCCGCGCGAGCCGCCATCGAGGGCCGCGCGAAAAAGTGACGTCTTCAGCTCCGGGAGTGCTTTTCGCGAACACGCGGTAGAGCTTCCGGGCAACCGCCGTCACAACGGATGTGTACCCAGACGATCTTGCCGCCGCGTACCGGCTCACGCCGGACGCCCCACTGCACGGCCACCCCGTCGACGACCAGGAGCCCCCGCCCGCCCGGATCCTCGACCTGCGAAAGCCGTGCTCTCGGCTGCTCCACGCTGAGGTCGGCGACCTCGACGCGGACAGCGCAGGGAGACACACCGCGCCACAGCTGGATGTGACGTGTGCCACCACCATGCACGTACGCGTTGGCGACCAGCTCCGTGGCGGCGAGCAGAACGTCGTCGCGGTGGCCTTCGCCCAGGTCGGGAAGGCATCTGACCACCCAGGCCCGCATGTCGGGCAACGCCCGTGGTGTCGTGGCCCGCAGGTCCAGCACCCAGGTTCCCGGAACCGGATGCTCCGCGATGCCGACCATGGAGACATCCCTCCCTCGCACGGCCTCTCTGCTGAAGTCGCACTTGTGGGTTACCCAGAACGTCCGTGGATCAACCCACCCGCTCCCGCGGCCAAACAGACAACGAGTGCCTCCGGCCGCGATCCCCGCCAGTACCGTCGTGACCACGGCGCCGACCGCCGGTGCGGCGACGACCTCCGAACCAGGCGGGAACAGACCTGACAGCACGGTTTCGTGGCACACACCGGCCGGCATCGCCGCCGCCGCCTCGACATCACCGCACACCCTGCTCAGTTCTCTTTACCCGCGAAGGTATCCGGCGAGGCGGTCACGTCAGGTCTCGCCGGCCCCGGCCGCTTTCCCGAACCGCGCGAGCAGGGTGGCAATCCGGCGAACACGGGCAGGATCTCCTTGTGCGGAGCCAAACCGTAAGTCGGTTGCGCGCGAAGGTCGGCGACCTCCGGGGTCAGCCCGACACCGACGCCGCGACCAGCCACGCGGCCGGACATGCCGAGACCGCCTCCGTCACGTCAAGCGATGCTCCGGAAACCCCGCAACCGCAGGCTGTTGAACACCACGAAGACCGAGCTGAAGGCCATCGCGGCACCGGCGATCATCGGGTTCAGCAGACCCGCCGCCGCCAGCGGAAGCGCGCCGACGTTGTACGCGAAGGCCCAGAACAAATTGCCCTTGATGGTGCGCAGCGTCCGGCGCGAAAGCCGGATCGCGTCCACCGCCGCCCGCAGGTCGCCGCGTACGAGGGTCAGGTCCCCCGCCTCGATGGCGACGTCGGTGCCGGTGCCCATCGCCAGGCCGAGATCGGCCTGTGCCAGCGCGGCCGCGTCGTTGACGCCGTCGCCGACCATCGCCACGACCTTGCCCTCGCCCTGGAGCCGCTTGACGACGTCGACCTTGTCCTTCGGCAGCACCTCGGCGATCACCGTGTCGATCCCGACCTCGGCGGCCACCGCCTGCGCCACCGCCTCGTTGTCGCCGGTGAGCAGCACCGGGGTCAGTCCCAGTCCACGCAGGCGCGTGATCGCCTCGGCGGACGACGGCTTCACGGTGTCGGCGACGACCAGCACCGCACGCGCCTCGCCGTCCCAGCCTGCCACGACGGCCGTGCGGCCGAGCTTTTCCTCCGCCGCCTTGGCTTCGGCCAGGCTCTCCGGCAAGTGGTGACTCCACTGCTCCAGCAACGCGCTCCGGCCGACCAGTACCGCCGAACCGCCGACGACTCCTTGCACACCAAGGCCTTCGAGGCTGGTGAACCCTTCGACGGCCGGGAGCTCCCCGGCCCGTTCCCGTGCCGCGCGGGCGATGGCCTGCGCGATCGGGTGTTCCGACGCGTTCTCCAGCGCTCCCGCCAGCCGCAGCGTCTCCTCGGTGTCGACCCCTTCGGCGACGTGGACGGCCACCAGCGACATCTGGCCGGTGGTCACGGTGCCGGTCTTGTCGAGGACGACGGTGTCCACCGCGCGGGTCGACTCCAGCACCTCCGGACCCTTGATCAGGATCCCCAGCTGCGCGCCGCGTCCGGTGCCCACGAGCAGCGCGGTCGGGGTCGCCAGGCCGAGGGCGCACGGGCAGGCGATAATCAGCACGGCCACCGCCGCGGTGAACGCCGCCGCGACCGAACCACCGGTACCGAGCCAGAACATCAGCGTCCCGACCGCGAGCGCGATCACGATCGGCACGAAGACCGCCGAAACCCGGTCCGCCAGTCGCTGGACCTGCGCCTTCCCGGTCTGCGCCTCCTCGACGAGCTTCGCCATCTGCGCGAGTTGCGTGTCCGCGCCGACGCGGGTCGCGCGGACGACGAGCCTGCCACCCGCGTTGACCGTCGCCCCGGCGACCGTGTCACCGGGGACGACCTCGACCGGGACGCTCTCGCCGGTGAGCATGCTCGCGTCGACCGCCGAAGCGCCTTCGGTGATCACGCCGTCGGTCGCGATCTTCTCCCCCGGCCGCACGACGAACTCTTCGCCCACCCCGAGTTCGCCGATCGGGATCCGCGTTTCCTTGCCGTCGCGGAGCACCGCGACGTCCTTCGCGCCGAGTTCGAGCAGCGCCCGCAGCGCCGCCCCGGCCTGCCGCTTGGACCGCGCCTCGAAGTAGCGCCCGGCGAGGATGAACGTCGTGACGCCGGCGGCGACCTCCAGGTAGATGTTGCCGTCACCGGCCATCCGCTGGACGGTCAGCTCGAAGGGGTGCGTCATCCCCGGCGTCCCGGCGGTGCCGATCAGCAAGGCGTACAACGACCACAGGAACGCGGCGAGCGTGCCCATCGAGATCAGCGTGTCCATGGTGGCCGCGCCGTGGCGCAGATTCGCCCACGCCGCCTTGTGGAACGGCCACGCCGCCCACACCAGCACCGGCGCCGCCAGCGTCAGCGAGATCCACTGCCAGTAGGTGAACTGCAGCGCGGGCACCATCGCGAGCAGGATCACCGGCACCGACAGCACGGCCGAGCCGATCAGCCGCTGCCGCAGCGGCGCGGTCGGGTCCACCTCCTCGGCGGGCTCTTCCTTTTCCGGCGCGGGCAAAGCGGCCGAATACCCGGCCGCCTCGACCTGCTCGATCAGCCGCCGCGGCTCGACGTCCGCCGGGAAGCTGACCTTCGCCTTCTCCGTGGCGTAATTGACCGTCGCGGTGACACCGTCGAGCTTGTTCAGCTTCCGCTCGATCCGCATGGCGCACGAGGCGCAGGTCATCCCGGTGATCGCGAGTTCCACCTCCGCGATCGGGGCTTCGGTCCGTGTGCTCATCGGTGACTCCCTTCCCCTGTGGTGACGGTGAATTCGGCGGTGCGGGCCTTGCCCTGGTGCCGGAAGTCCAGGAACAGCCGGTAAGTCCCGGCCGTGGGGACCTCGGCGAAGAAGGTGACCCGGGGCCCGGGCGCGGTCCGGCCGTCGCCGGGTTCGCCGTCCGGATGGACGTGCAGGTACGCGAGGTCGCCGCCGCGCAGCGCGACCAAATGCCCGTAGGCGCCCAGATACGGCTGCAGATCGGTGACGTCGCGGCCGTCCTTGGTGACGGTCAGCGTCACCTTCGACGACGTGCCCGGTGCGAGTTCGCCGTCGAGGTGGACCTGGTAACCGTCGACGTCGGCGGAGTGCGAAGACCGGTACTCGGCGGGCCGGAAGTCACCGGCCGCGAAGACGTCCGCCCCCAGCGTGATCGCCTCTCCCCCGACGGGTTTGAAGTCCGCGAAGACGCGATAGGCGCCCGCCTGGCCCACCGGCAGCGGCACGGTCCACGTGCCGTCCTGGCCGAGTTCGGGGTGCACGTGCCGGAAACCGGCGGTGTCGCGGCGGACCACGATGAGGTGCATCCGCTTTTCGTGTTCGACGTCGTAGGCGGTCACCGGCGCGCCGTCGGCGCCGAGGATCCGGAAGGAGAAAGGACCGGTGGTTCCCGGGGTGAGCGTCGTGGTGGTGGGCATGAGGGTGTAGCCGCCCCTGGACGACGCGAGCCCGGCGGGTTCGCGTCCCTGCTCGCCCCGCGCGGCTTCCGCGACAGTGCCGCCGTGGGTGTCCGCGTGTCCGGCGTCCTCGCCGCCGGGCAGGGCGGCGGCACCGGCGAACGGACCGACAGCGGTTCCGGCCGCCCAGGCGCCACCGGCGACCAGGGCGAGCACCACACCGTAGGCGGAGAGCTTCGCTGCTGTGTTCATGCGGCCCACCGTACATACCCCAGGGGGGTACCGCAACGGTCTGACGCTACCCCACAGGGGTATCAACGAGCGACTTCTGTCACATACCCCTGGCCCGTACCCGGGCGACCAGGCGAGCGCCGGTCTCGCTGTCTTCCACGCGCAGCGATCCGCCGTGCCTGACCGCGATGTCACGGGCAAGGGTGAGGCCCAGCCCCGAACCGCCCGCGTCCCGGGCGCGGGCGTCGTCGAGCCTGGCGAACCGGTCGAACACGCGCTCACGATCGGCGACGGGGATGCCGGGGCCGTCGTCGGTCACTTCGAGGACCACGTCCCCGTCCTCACGTCGCAGCCGCACGGTGACGGACGAACGCGCGTGCCGCACCGCGTTGTCGATCAGGTTGCGCAGCAGGCGTTCGAGCTGGACGGGCTCGCCCGTCACCACCGCGCTGCCGTCCACATCGGACACGACGGCGGGCCCGGCGTCGAGTGCGCGTTCGGCGATCTGCTCCCTCACCACGTCGGCGAGGTCGACGACGCCGTCCGGGACCTCACCGGGGTCCACGGCCAGGTGCAGCAGGTCCGCCGTGATGCGTTGCAGGCGCTGGATGTCGAGCAGCGACCGGCGGGCGACGGCGGGCCAGTCCGCACGGTCGGCGTGGGTGAGCGCGACCTCCAGGCCGGTGCGGAGACTCGCGAGCGGGCTGCGCAGTTCGTGGCTGGCGTCGGCGACGAACCGTTCCTGCTGGTCGTGCGACTGCTGCAGCCGGTCGAGGGTGGCGTTCGTGGTGGTGGCCAGCCGGGCGACCTCGTCGCGCGACGGCGGCACCGGCACCCGGCGGTCCAGCCTGCTGCCGCTGACCTCGGCCAGTTCACGGCGGATCGCCTCCACCGGCCGCAGCGCGCGTCCGGCCGCGAGCCACGCGACCAGCGCGGTGACCAGCACCGCGAGCGGGACGAAGAACGCCAGGGTGTCGTCGAAGGTCCCCAGCGTCCGGAGCGTGTCCCACGGCAGCACGAACACGTACAGCGTGACGCGGCGCGGCCCGTCGTCGACGACCTTGCCCACCACGGTGTATTCGCGATATTCACGCCACTGTGGATGGCTACCCGGCTCCAGCGTCGCCTTCGTGGTGATCGTCCAGTCCTCGGGTACCCCGGTGGGCGCGGGCGGCAACGGTGTCCACGCCGGGTCCCAGCGCCGGAGGTTCTCGCTGCTCGCCACCGCCCGCCCGGCGTCGTCGACCACCTCGAACAACGCGTCGCCGGAGAGCACGGCGGACGGCGCGGGCAGGCCGATCCGGTAGGCGTCGGCCATCCGGTCGAGCTGGGTTCGCGTCTCGTTGACGGCACTGTTCGACAGTTGCGCGCTCAGCAGTTCGCGGGTGCCCAGCCAGCCGAGGACGAAGACGATCGCGCAGAGCAACGCGGCCGAGAGCGCGGTGCTCCGCCGTACCGACGCCGGCCACCACCTACCCATCGGAGACCAGCCGGTATCCGGCGCCGCGCACGGTCGCGATGGTGCGCCGCCCGAACGGCGCGTCCAGCTTGCGCCGCAACGCGCTGACGTAGACCTCGACGATGTTCGGGTCGCCCCGATAGGCCAGGTCCCACACCTGTTCGAGGATGTCCTGCTTCGTCACCAGCTGCTCGCCGTGCCGCAGCAGGCATTCGAGCACGGCGAACTCCTTGGTGGTCAACGACACCGGCTTCCCGGCACGGCGGCACGTCCGCTTCGCCGGATCGAGCACGAGGTCGCCGAACTCCAGCACACCGGCCGAGCCCGCCGCACCCCGCCGGGTGAGCGCGCGCAGCCGCGCGGTGAGCACCACGTAGGAGAACGGTTTGCTGAGGTAATCGTCCGCGCCGGTGTCGAGCGCCTCCGCCTCGTCGTACTCGCCGTTCTTCGCCGTCAACATGAGGATCGGTGTCGTGATGCCCCGTTCCCGCAGTGCCGCGCAGACGCGGTAGCCGTTCAGCTTCGGCAGCATGATGTCGAGCACGATCACCTGGTACGGGTACAGCTGCGCGAGTTCGAGCCCTTCGAGACCGTCGTGGGCGAGGTCGACCGCGTAGCCGTCGGCTTCGAGTCCCCATTGGAGGGTCTCGGCCAGCCGCCGTTCGTCTTCCACCACGAGCACGCGCATGGGTCGATCTTCGCAGATCGCCGCCCGATCACCTGAAGCGTTCTTCAGGTTGTTTCAGGAACCGTTCAGGTGGTTCACGCCATGATCGGGGAATGAACACAGTGGACGGTCCCGCCGCGGGTGCGGTCGATGTCGTGAAGAGCTATGGCCGGGGTGACACGGCGGTCCGGGCGCTGGACCACGTGTCACTGGACTTCCCGCGGGGCCGGTTCACCGCGATCATGGGGCCGTCCGGTTCGGGTAAATCGACCCTCATGCACTGCCTCGCCGGTCTGGACACCGTGGACAGCGGCCGGGTCCGCATCGGACAGACGGAGCTGACCGGGCTCTCGGACGCCGCGCTGACCAGGCTGCGGCGGGACCGGGTCGGCTTCGTGTTCCAGTCGTTCAACCTCCTGCCGACCCTGAGCGCGGAGGACAACATCCTGCTCGGGCTCCGGCTCGCCGGACGACGCCCGGATCCGGCGTGGTTCGGCACCGTCGTCGACACCCTCGGCCTGCGGCAACGGCTGCGGCACAAGCCGGGTGAACTCTCCGGCGGGCAGCAGCAGCGGGTGGCTTGCGCCCGCGCGCTGGTCGGCAGGCCGGACGTCGTGTTCGCCGACGAACCCACCGGCAGCCTCGATTCGCGATCCGGCGCGGAGGTGCTCGGCTTCCTGCGCACCTCGGTCCGGGAACTCGGCCAGACGGTGGTGATGGTGACCCACGACCCGATCGCGGCCTCCTACACCGACCACGGCGTGCTGCTGGCCGACGGCCGGATCGCCGCGCGGATCCCGCGTCCGACCGCCGACACCGTACTCGCCGCGCTCACCGGTCTGGGGGCGTGATGCTGCGCACCGTGCTCGCCGGTCTCAAGGCCCGGCCGTTGCGGCTGCTGCTGTCGGCCGTCGCCGTGACGCTCGGCGTCACCTTCGTCGCCGGTTCGTTCGTCCTCACCGACGCCGTCGGCGCCGGACTGCGCGAAGCCGTCGCCTTCGAAACCCGCGGTGTCGACGCTTCGGTCGATGCCACCCGGCGCGTCGAACTCGACGACACCGTGCTGGCCGAGGTTCGCCAAGTCCCCGGAGTCGCCGCCGCGGACGGTCGCGCCACCGTCAGCGCGCCGATGCTCGACCCCGCCGGTCGACCGCGGGACGCCGCCGCGACCGCGTTGGGCACCGACGAGAAGTTGCGTCCCTACGACCTCGCGGACGGCCGTTTCCCTTCAGGTTCAGGGGAAGTCGCCATGGAACGACACAGTGCGGAAGGCTTCTCGCTCGGTCAGGCCGTGACCGTGTTCGACTCTTCCGGCGGGCGCCGTTCCCTGACGCTCGCCGGGACGTTCAGCCGTCCGACCGACTCGGGTCTGGGCGGCGCGAACCTGGTGGTGTCACCGGAAACACTGCGGCAACTGGATCCGGCCGCGACGTTCGGGGAGATCGTCGCGCGGGCCGCACCCGGCGTCGGCCAGGCTCAGCTCGCCGTCGATCTCGAGAAGGCTTTGAAAATCCCCGCGGTCACCGGTAAGGAAGCCGCCGCGCGACTGCTTCGCGAAACCGCGCCGAACGCGGCGGGGATGGCCAAGTTCTTCACCGCGTTCGCCGTACTGGCGATGGTCGTGGCCGCGATGGTGATCACGAACTCGTTCACCATCCTGGTGGCGCAACGGTCGCGGGAACTGGCGTTGCTGCGCTGTGTCGGAGCCGGCAAACGCCAGGTCTTCGCCAGTGTGCTCGCCGAAGCGGTGGTGGTCGGCTCCCTCGCGTCCGCGGCCGGACTGTTCGGCGGGCTCGGCGTCGCCGCCGCGTTGCAGGCCGTCGCGGGTCAGGAGAACGTGTACGTCCCGCTCACCACCCGGACGGTGATCGCCGCGCTCGCGATCGGCGTCCTGGTGACCGCGCTCGCCGCCGCGATCCCGGCCTGGTCCGCGACCCGGGTCGCGCCGGTGGAAGCACTCCGGACCCCGGTCGAGGGCAAAGCCGCCCGCGCCGGGCGTCCCCGCGCGATCACCGCGGCGGTGCTTCTCGCCGCCGCCGTCGGCGCGCGTGTGGCGGCACTCCGGTCCTCTGTGGAGGACGGCGTCGGACTCGCCGTCGCGGCGATGGTCGCGCTGCTCGGCGCGACGCTGGCCGCCGGTCCGCTGGTGGCGGGACCGCTGGTGCGGGCACTCGGCGCGTCGCTCCCCGGACAGCCCGCGAAACTGGCCGCGCTCAACGCCGACCGCAACCCGAAACGCACCGCGGCCAGCGCCGCCTCCCTGACCATCGGACTCGCCGTCGTCGCACTCGCGAGCACCGTGGCGGCAGGTGTCGAAACGGGCCGGACCCGAGGGATCGAAGACCAGCTGGCAGCCGACTACACCGTCACCTCGATACTCCCGAACCGGCCACTCCCCGCGACGCTCGCCGACACCCTCGCGACAATGCCCGGTGTGACGGGGATGGGGACCAGCCGGTCCTTCTCGGGCGACCTGGGTCCCTACGGCACCTATCAGCTGACCGCCGTCCACGGTGATCTCCTGCGCCCGGAGGTGCTCTCCGGTCGCCTCGACCGGCTCGGCCCCGGCGAGATCGCCATCCGCAAGGACCTCGCCCAGGAGACCGGTCTCGCGGTCGGCGACACCGTCCGGTCCCTGCGCGTCGTCGCCGTCTACGACAGCGTCATGGACGTGGGATTCGCGATGGTGGACGTCGCGCAGCAACAGGCGGTCGCCCTCTCCCCGGAGAGTCACGACGAGAGCGTGCTGATCAGAGTCGCAGACGGTACCGACAGGTCGTCGCTGGAGCAGAAACTGTCCGACGCGCCGTTCGCGTCGCTGCGCAGTGTCGCGGAGATCAAGGAGGACGCGGCCGCGCCGCTGCGCGACACCTTGAACCTGCTGTGGGCACTGACCGCGCTGGCCGTACTGATCGCGTTCGCCGGGATCGCGAACACGCTTTCGCTGTCCGTCCTGGAACGGACGCGGGAATCGGCACTGCTGCGTGCCCTCGGCCTCACCCGCGGTGGCCTCACCGCGGCCCTGACGACGGAATCGGTCTTCGTCGCCGTCCTCGGCTCGGCGTGCGGCCTTCTCGTCGGAATCGGCTCGGCTTGGCTGATCACGGAGGTCGCCGCGGGCGGCGGCGAGGCGATCGTGTTCGCGCCGCCGTGGGGACGGCTGGGGGTACTGGTGGGGCTGGCGATCCTGGCGGCCCCGGTGGCGGCCCTGGTTCCGGCGCGACGGGCCGGGCGTGGTTCGCTTACTGGGTCTCGTGAGTAACGGTTTCTTCGGCCCCATTGCCGCTTACTCTCTCGCGGTCTTTGTTCCCCGATCGGGTGGCGGCGCGAGTCTGGACCTTTCTGGTAGCGAAATGCCCTATTTTCACCTATGAGTACAATTCGCGATCGAGGTCGTGAGTGGCAAGGAGCGTTAGAACGCTCTTTACCACTCACGACCCCCTTGCGAAACCGCGCAAAATATCCAAAGCAGGCATCCACCTCTCGAAAAGCGTCCTATGTGGATGGTCAAGGGTCCCCACTCGAGCCAGCCCCTGCCAGTTCCTTCGACTCGTCGGCGAGTTGCTTGTTCCCGTCCGCGACCTCCTGGGAACCCGCGGACAGGTCCTGCACCGCCTTCGTCGTCCGGACGAGGCAGCGAACCGCCTGGCGACGGGCGATTCGTCAGCGAACTGATCCCGAAGGTGACGTCCTCGGTCATCGTCCCGGCCACCTGATCACCCGACAGCGAGGCCACGCGACCGTTTCATCGGGATTTCATGGCGCCGCCCTACGGTTCCGGGCACGGCTCGCAGTGGCGGGCCGGAGGTCCACGAGGAGGCGTGCATGAGCCCGGCGAGCCGGACCCCGTACAACACGGTGGTCCCTCGGGACGATCGGCCGAGTCCCGGCGAACGGGACGGGACCGCAGGCCCCGGCTGGAGCTGGACGGCGTTCCACCAGCCGTGGGCTGCCGGGCGCCCGTCCCCCAGGTACCGATGGACGCTGTTCGGGACCGCCGCCGAGGCCGTCGACGACCTCCGGCGCTGTCTCGACGACGGC
Source organism: Amycolatopsis sp. cmx-4-19 (assembly GCA_049998115.1). GTDB lineage: Bacteria > Actinomycetota > Actinomycetes > Mycobacteriales > Pseudonocardiaceae > Amycolatopsis. Next base: position 284,816 of record JAEBEO010000006.1, read on the forward strand.
AACGTCGGTTCCCGCGGCGCCCTGTGCTCTTCGGTGTTGCGGAAGCGCGGGGCACCGCGGGAACTGGTGCTGTGCGACGGGGCGGACTGGGCGTGCGTCGTCCACGAAGTCCCCGCCGGGGTGCACGTGACCGACGCCGGTGACGCCTGCTTCGCGCGCTGGCGGGCGAACAGGGAAGGGCACCGGTTCGCCATCGTCAACTCCGGCGTGCCGACCGTCTGGTGAGGTCCAGACCTTCCAGGGCGAGGGTGCGCTGGACCGAATCGCCGTCGGATCCGATCATGGTGAGCACCCATTCGAACTGCTCCCGCGCGCCTGCCGGGTCGCCCGCCGACAGGTGGACACGGCCGAGCCGGTTGCGGATCTCGGACTCCATCCCGACGATCGTCTCCTCGGTGACCGCCGTCAGTGCCCGCCGCTGGAGGTCGAAGGCCTCGTCGAGGTTCCCGAGTTCGAGCTCCGCGGTGCCCAGCCGGGCCAGGGTGGTCGCCACCAGCAGGCCGTCCGTGGTCTCCTCGGCCAGTTCGGAAGCGCGCCGGAGGTCGAGGGCGGCTTCGGCGAACCTGCCGACTTCGAGGCGGACCGTGCCGCTGTGGCACAGCACCCTCGCCAGCATGCCGGCGCTGCCGATCTCCTCGCTCAGTTCGCGGGCCCGGCCGAGGTGGAGCAACGCCTCCTCGTTGTCGCCGTTCAGATACGCGAGATACCCGAGCGCGGACATCGCCCGCTCGGCGAGCCAGCCGTCCCCGACCTCGTCGGCCAGTGCCGTCACCTGCCGCATCCCGGCGATCGCGACGTCGTGCCGCCCGCCGATGAGGTCCACCATGGTGAGGCCGCCCAGCGCCCGCGCCTCCACGCCGCGATCACCGGAGGACCGGCTCGCCAGCAGCGCTTCGTCGAACCAGCCGCGTGCCCGGTCCAGCTGTCCCTGCATGGCGTGGGCGTAGCCGAGGCAGAACCGCAGTGACGAGACCATCCGTTCGCCTGCCCGTTCGGCCAGTGGCAGCACGACCTGCAGCGCCGCCCGCGATTCGTGGTACCGCTGCTGCCGGACGAGGTAGTCGACCAAGGCTTCGGCGATCGAGCACGCGACGCCGTCCAGGCCGGTCTCGGCCGCTTGGGTGACCACTTCGGGCAGGTCGCCCGCGGCGTCCAGCCAGGCGGAAGCGTCGCGTTGCCCGGTGAACGGCCCGCCCTCGGGCTCGACCGGGAAGCGCGCGACGCCCCATTCGCTCGCGCGACGCGCGGCGCTCAAGTACAGGCCGTACACCCGTTTCCGCGCCGCCTCGACGACGTCTGTGGGTTCCTGTGCGGCCAGCCGTCGCGCGTAGACCGCGACCAGGTCGTGCAGCCGGTAACGGCCGCTCGCCGGTTCCTGGACGAGACTCGCGTCGACGAGGCTTTCCAGATGGCGTTCGGCTTCGGCGGGCGAGCAGTCCAGCAATGCGGCCACCGAAAGCCAGTCGAACTCGGGGGACGGCGAAAGCCCGAGCATGCCGAAAGTCCGTTGTTCCCCAGGCCGAAGCTGATCGTACGAAAGGCGGAGCGCCACTTCGACACTGCGGTCCTCGGCGGTGAGCTCGCCGAGACGCCGCTCGTCGTCCGACATCCGGTCCACCAGGTCCTTGAACGTCCATATCGGACGGTTCTGCAGCCGGGCGCCGGCGATCCGCAGCGCGAGCGGCAACCGTCCGCACAGGCCCGCGAGCGCACGCACGGCGAACCGCTCCCCCTCGGCCCTCGGGGTGCCCACGATCCGGCCGAGCAGCCGTTCCGCGGCTTCGAGACCCAGCGCGCCGAGGGAGACGCGGCGGTCGGCGTCCAGACCGGACAGACGGCGACGGCTGGTCACCAGTACCCGGCTCCCCGGCCCGGACGGCAGCAGTGGCCGCACCTGGCCCGCCGCCTCGGCGTTGTCGAGCACCAGCAGCAACCGCAGCTGCGCGGTCGCCGCACGCCACGACGCGGCCAGTTCGTCGAGGTCGTCCGGCATGGCACCGTCTTCGACGCCGACCGCGCGCAGCAACCGCCGCAACGCGCGTTCCGGGGTCACCGGCTCGCGGCCTTCGGTGCACCCGTGCAGATCGACGAACAGCGCGCCGTCCGGATAGGACTCCCGGAGCAGATGGGCCGCGCGCACGGCGAGCGTGGTCTTCCCCGCTCCCGGGACACCGTCGACGGCGTCGACCGAAACCGTGTCGGCGGAACGGACTTCGGTGAGCAACGCGAGTTCGCGGTCCCTGCCCTCCAGTTCGCCGTTGGTGGCGGGAAGTTCGTTGCGGATCCGGCGCGGCGTCTCCTTGCGCTGGGCTGCCCCGGGCACCACGTCGTCCCCGCGCAGCACCGCGTCCTGCACCTGCCGCATTTCCTCGCCCGGCTCGACGCCGAGCTGCTCCACCAGCCGCTCGCGGACGTCGGTGAACACTTCCAGCGCCTCCGCCTGGCGACCGCCGCCGTACAGGGCGCGCATGAGCAGCGCGGCCAGCGGTTCGCTCGGCGGATCGGCGGACACCAGCGCCGAAAGCTCGCCGATGACGTCGTCGAACCGGCCGAGTTTCAGCTGTACCCGCAGTTTCCGGCTCAGCAGCAGGAGCCTGCGTTCCTCCAGGCGCCGTCTCTCGCCCTGCACGAACGCGCCGGGCAGCCCGGTCAGCGGCTCGCCGTGGAAGAGCCGGAGCGCGTCGGCGAAGGTGTCCGCCGCGGTGACGAGGTCACCCGCCTCCTCGGCAGCGGCCGCTTCGGTGGCGACCTCTTCGAGCCGCGTCACGTCCAGCCGCACGTCACCGCTGGCGAACCGGTAGCCGCCCCGGTCGGAGACGATCACCGAGTCACGCGGCCGCTGCCCGGAGGTGTCCAGGCATTGCCGCAGCCGCCGGACGTAGACCGGCAGCACGTTCGACTCCGGCGGCCGCTCCCACAGCCCGTCGGTGAGTTCGTACTGGCTGACCGTCACGTCCGGGCGCAGCAGCAGCGCGGCCAGCACCGCCTGCTGCCGGAGCGGACCGAGGTCCAGCCGGGTCTCCCCCTGCCAGGCCCGCAACGGGCCGAGCACCTCGAACCGAAGCCGCGAATCCGGCATCGTCTCCCCAGCCCCCCTCATCGTCTTCGTTCCCCCGTCGTTTCGCATGACTAGCCCGGCACCACGATCCCGTTGTCGAACGCGTAGACGATCGCCGCCGCCCTGTCCCGCAACTGGAGCTTGGTGAAGATCCGGCCGATATGGCTCTTCACGGTCACCTCCGAAATCACCAGCGTCGCGGCGATCTCGGCATTCGTCAGCCCGCGGCCGATCGCCCGGAGCACGTCCTGTTCCCGCGGGGTCAACAGTTCGGGCGAGCGGTCGCCACTGCCGTTCCCGGCGGCCTGCCGGTAGGCGGCGAGCACCCGGGCGGTGACGCCGGGATCGAGCCAGGCGTCCCCCGCGGCCACCGCGCGCACGGCCCGGATCAGGTCTTCGGCCGGGGAATCCTTGAGGACGTACCCCGCGGCGCCCGCCCGCAGCGCGTCGGCCAGCAGGCTGTCGTCGTCGAACGTGGTCAGCGCGAGCACCGGCGGATGGTCGCCGGAGCGCCGCAGCCGCCTGGTCGCCTCGACGCCCCCGACGTTCTTCATCCGCAGGTCCATCACGACGACGTCGGCCTCGTGCGCGGCCAGCGCGGCGGGCACCTCGGAACCGTCGCCGCATTCGCCCGCGATGACGAACCCGTCGCGGCGCCGCAGGATCCGCCGCAGCCCGGACCTGGCGAGGTCCTGGTCGTCGACCAGCAGGACCCGGATCTCCTCGGTGGCGGTCACGCCCGCACCATCCGCGACGCCGGCACGTCGACCTCCACGATCCACTGCCTTCCGTTCGGCCCGGCGCTGAGCACGGCGCCGAGCTGGGCCGCCCTGGCGGCCATCCCCGCCAGTCCCGACCCGTCCTCCGACGCGTGCCTGACCGTGGCGGGCAGGCTGTTGCTGACGGTCAGCTTCGCGCCGGAAGACCCGGCGTGCAGCCGGACCTCGGCGGTGGCACCGGGTGCGTGCTTGACGACGTTGACGAGTGATTCCTGCACGATCCGGTAGAGACCCAATCCTTCCGAGGCGCCGACGCGGGCGAGATCGCCCTCCTGCGTGTAGCGCACCTTTAGCCCGGCGACGCGGGTGCGCTCGACCAGCGCGGCGATATCCTCCACGCCCGGCAGCGGGCTGGTCTCCGAGGGGGCGTCGGCGAGGAGACCGACCGTGCGGCGGACGTCGGCCATCGCCGACCGGCCGACCTGCTCGGCCTCGGTGAGCGCTTCGATCGCCTCGTCGACGTCGCGATCCTGCTGCAGCGCGCGCCGCGCCCCGGTCAGGTGCAGGAGCGTGATGCTGAGCGAATGCCCGACGATGTCGTGCACCTCGCGGGCGATGCGCTGCCGCTCCGCCAGCAACGCCTTGTCCCGGGAGGCGTCCCGGTTGCCGCGTTCGGCGTCCAGTACCCGGGTGTACCAGCGGACCATGAGCCCGCCGCTGAGGCCGAGCAGGATCGCGACCATGTACACCGGCCCGCCGATCAGCCCGCCCCAGGCCGCCGCCACCACCAGGACGGCCTCGGCCGCGACGGTGACGACGGCGATCCCCGTCGTCGTCCGCAGGACACTGCCCGCTTCGGTGGCCGCGACCAGCAGCAGCAACGGCGCGAAATCCGGAAGGACGGGTTCGGCGAGCAGGATCGCGGTGGCGGCGATCAGGGCGGCCATCCGCACCCACGGCAGGATCCAGCCGGTGACGGACCAGATCAGCGACGGCGAGATCACGAGCAGCCCGGCCAGCGCGATCGGCCCTGGCGGGAACAGGGCGTCCCGCTGCACCAACGCGACCACCGTGAACACGACGCTCACCATGGTGGCGCTCAGCGCGCCCCACCAGGGCAGGGTCAGCCCGGCCCGGGTGAGACTGACCTGCACCCGCGCCCGGAACCGGTCGCGCAAGATCTCCAGCACGCCCTCAGCCTAGGAAGTCACCCGGGGCGCGTCATCGTGCGGCGGTCGGCACCGGTCTCCGCCCACGGTAGGAGGCCCGGAGAGCACGGGCCGATGAAATCCGGATGAAACCGCGCGGCTCACTCCTGGCTGAGCCCGACCCACTTCAGCTTCTCCTGCTCCCGCTTCGGCAGGCCCGCGACGACGAGGTCGTAGGAGTCCTCGATCATTTCGCGGACGAAGCTGTCGGTCAGCGAACCGTCCAGTTCGACGGTGTTCCAGTGCTGCTTGTTCAGGTGATAGCCCGGGACGATCGCCGGATGCTCCGCCCGCAGCCGGACGGCCAGCTCGGGGTCGCACTTGAGGCTGATCCGCAGCGGTTTCGCCTTGAGCGGGCCGAGCGCGAAGACCTTGCCCGCCACTTTGAACACGCTGGTGCCCTTGTCGAACGGGAATTCCAGGCGGGCGCCGGGGAACCCGAGGCAGATCTTCTCCAGAGCAGCGGGCTTCATGCGATCAGCCTAACCGCGGGGTCGGACAGAAACCTGTCCTGTCCTGCGCATTGACCGGTTGTCGGTGCTTCCCCGACGATGGGGGGATCATGCCGACTGGGTGGAGGCAAGACTGACATGCGCGTGAAGAACCTCGTGGTGGCGGGGATCCTGCTGCTGGGCGTGGTGCCGGGTGCCGCCGCGGCGGCACCGGTGAGCCAGGTGGAGAGCGCCGGGACGAGCGGCTGGGTGGGCACCTGGTCGGCGGCGCCGGCGGCCGGGGTCGCCGGGACCGACAACGGCTACCCGAACTTCTCGATCCGCAACATCGTGCACACCAGCGCCGGCGGACGCGAGGTGCGCGTGCGGCTGTCCAACGCGTTCGGCCGCATCCCGGTGCTGTTCGGGCGGGTCACCGTCGCGGTCGCCGCCGGCCAGGACACCGCCCAGGCGGTCCCCGGCACGATGCGCACGCTGACCTTCGGCGGTGATCGCGGAATCACCGTCCCGCCGGGTGCCGACATCGTCAGCGACGGCGCGGCGCTGAACGTGCCCAGGGACGGCGACCTGCTGGTGACCACGTACACGCCGACGCCGTCCGGGCCGGTCACCCACCACCCGCTGTCCACGCAGAACTCGTACTTCACCCGCGACGGCGACAAAGCCGGTGACGAGTCCGCGGCGGCGTTCCCGGAGAAGACCACCGTGTGGCACTACGTGTCCGGAGTGGACGTCCGGGGGCCCGGGCTGCAGGGCAGTGTCGTCGCGATCGGCGACTCGATCACCGACGGCGCCGTCTCGACCTGGGGCGCCAACCTGCGCTGGCCAGACCAGCTCGCCGACCGGATCAGCACGCGCATGGGGGTGCTCAACGCCGGGATCAGCGGGAACCGGCTGCTGCTCGACGGCGGCACCTACGGCGTGAACGCGCTCGCGCGGCTCGACCGGGACGTGCTGAACCAGTCCGGTGTCCGGACGGCGATCGTGTTCGAGGGCATCAACGACATCCAGCAGACGCCGCACCAGGCCGATCCGGACAAGATCGTCTCGGCGCTGAAGCAGATCGCGACGAGGGCGCACGACCGCGGTCTGCGCGTGCTCGGCGCGACGATCACGCCGTGGCAGGGCTGGGGTTCCTACACCCCCGCGCTGGAGGAGACCCGGCAGGCGGTCAACCGGTTCATCCGGACCAGCGGGCACTTCGACGGGTTCGTCGACTTCGACGCGGTGATCCGCGATCCCGCCGACCCGCGGCGGATCAAACCGGAGTACGACTCCGGTGATCACCTCCACCCCGGCGACAAGGGATTCGCCGCCATGGCGGCCGCGGTCCCGCCGCACCGGCTGAAGTAGCGATATTGAGGGCTGCGCAAGACCGTCGCGTGGGGCACGATGTGCTGATGGCGATCAGGAATGGCTAGCGGCGACAGCGGTACCCGCGCGACGGCTCGATCGGTCCGGTTCGCCGAGCACGAAGCACGCGCGGAAACGCTCCGCGCTCAGCTGGCGGACCTCCACGGCACGATCCGGCTGGCGAAGCGGACGTCGAACCTGTTCCGGTCGCGGGCCGCGACGAGCACACCCGGCCTGGACGTCTCGGGATTCACGCAGGTGCTCGACGTCGACCCGCTGGCGCGGACGGCCGACGTGGAGGGCATGGTCACCTACGAGCAACTGGTGGACGCGACCCTGCCGCACGGCCTGATGCCGCTGGTCGTACCGCAACTCAAGACGATCACGCTGGGCGGCGCGGTCACCGGGCTCGGCATCGAGTCGTCGTCGTTCCGCAACGGACTCGTGCACGAATCGGTGCTGGAGATGGAATTGCTCACCGGCGACGGCCGGATCGTCGTCGCCAGCGCGGACAACGAGCACAGCGACCTGTTCCACGGTTTCCCCAACTCGTACGGGACGCTCGGCTACGCGCTGCGGCTGAAGATCGAGCTGGAGCCGGTCAAGCCGTACGTGCGGCTCGACCACGTCCGGTACGACGACACCGAGGAGTACTTCGCGGCACTCGGCGAGGCCTGTCGCGAAGGGTCGGCCGACTTCGTGGACGGGACGGTGTTCGGGCCGGGTGAGCAGTACCTGACACTGGGCACGTTCACCACCTCCGCGCCCGCGACCAGCGATTACACCTGGCTCGACATCTACTACCGGTCGATCCGCGCACGCGCGACCGACTTCCTGAGCGTGCGGGAGTACCTGTGGCGCTGGGACACGGACTGGTTCTGGTGCTCGCGCGCGTTCGGCGTGCAGAGCAGGCTCCCCCGGCTGCTGCTGGGCCGGAAGCTGCTCCGGTCGTCGTTCTACTGGAAGCTGGTGGCGCTCGACCGCCGGTTCGGGTTCGCCGCGAAGCTCCTCAAGCTGCGCGGGCTCCCGCCGGAAGAGACTGTCGTCCAGGACATCGAGGTACCGCTTTCGCGTGCCGCGGAGTTCCTGGACTTCTTCCGCCGCGAGATCCCGATCAGCCCGATCTGGGTCTGCCCGCTGAAGCAGCGGCCGGGCGGCGTGAACTCGCCGCTGTACGAAATGGACCCCGAGACGCTCTACGTCAACTTCGGGTTCTGGTCCGCGGTGCCCCTGGACGCCGGCGAGGAACCCGATACGCACAATCGGCTGATCGAGGCCGAAGTGACCCGGCTCGGTGGGCGGAAATCGCTGTACTCCGACAGCTTCTATGCGGAAGAAGAGTTCTGGCGGCTGTACAACGGTGACGCCTACCGGAAATTGAAGACGGCCTACGACCCGGACGGGCGCCTGCTCGACCTGTACGCGAAGTGCGTGCGGCGGCGGTGATCCGATCCGGGAAGAAGAGAGACGAACATGGCTGAGACGACGTCCGTCGGGAAGATCTTCGAGCGGTTGCTCGGTCCGAGCGCCGAAGTGTCCATCACCGCTTACGACGGCAGCACGAGCGGCCCGGCCGACGCCCCGGTGTCGATCCAGGTGCGGTCGCCGCTGGCGCTGACATACCTGATGTCCTCCCCCGGGGACCTCGGGCTGGCCCGCGCGTATGTCGCCGGCGCGCTCGATGTGGACGGTGACCTGTATTCGGCCCTGCGCGCACTGGTGGCGCAGGTCGACCAGCTCAGCCCCGCGGACCGGTTGTGGCTGGTGCGCAAACTCGGCCGCACGCATCTGCGCCGGGTCGCCCCGCCCGCCGAGGAGTTGCCGAGCAGGCTCAAGCGCGGTCTCGACGGGCTGCGGCATTCCAAGGCGCGGGACAGCAACGCGATCTCGAACCACTACGACGTCTCGAACCGGTTCTACGAACTGGTTCTCGGCCCGTCGATGGCCTACACCTGCGCCGCCTATCCGTCCGCCGACGCCTCGCTGGAAGAGGCGCAGGCACACAAATTCGACCTGGTGTGCCGGAAGCTCGACCTCAAACCGGGGATGCGGCTGCTGGACGTCGGCTGCGGGTGGGGCGGGATGGTCGAGCACGCCGTCGCGCATTACGGCGTCGAGGCGCTGGGCGTCACACTCTCGCGCGAACAGGCGCAGTGGGCGCAGAAGGACATCGTGACGAAGGGCCTCGCGGACCGGGCCGAGGTACGTCACCTCGACTACCGCGACGTCACCGAAACCGGCTTCGACGCGGTGTCGTCGATCGGGCTCACCGAGCATATCGGCGCCCGGAACCTGCCGTCGTACTTCCGTTTCCTCGCCGGGAAACTGAAGCCGCACGGGCGGATGCTGAACCACTGCATCACCAATCCGGACACGTCGGTGGCGCATCGTTCACGCGGGTTCATCGACCGGTACGTGTTCCCCGACGGCGAACTGGAGTCCGTCGGCGAGATCGCCACCGCGATGCACGACAGCGGGCTGGAGGTGCGGCACTCGGAGAACCTCCGCGAGCATTACGCCACCACCCTGGGCGCGTGGTGCGCCAACCTCGACGCGAACTGGGACGAGGCCGTCGCCGAAGCGGGCGCCGGGCGGAGCCGGGTCTGGGCGCTGTACATGGCGGCGTGCCGTCTCGCGTTCGAGCGGCGGGAGATCGAACTGCACCAGGTGCTCGGCGTGAAGGTCGGCCCGGACGGGGACTCGGGGATGCCGTTGCGGCCGGACTGGGGCGTGTAGCGGCTGGTGACGGAAGGCCTCGGCGAGGCGCGCCCGCGTTCCGTCACCGACCCCGCCTCACCCCGCCAGGATCACCAGATCCAGCTCCCGCAGCCGTTCCCTGTCCGCGATGACGTCGATCTCGGTGATCTTCCCGTCCTCGAACGCGAACGCCAGTACCACCGAAGGCCGCCCCTCGTCGGCCATCACGAGGCCGACGCCGCCGTTCACCAGCGCGAGCTGCGTGATCCGCGCCCGCACCGAGGCGGCGGTCGCGCCGCGCGCCACCACACCGGCACCCTGGAGGAAGATCGGCGCGGGGGAAGGCCCGGCGGCCTTGTCCGCGCGGAGGACGACGTCGGGGTGGAGCAGTTCGAGGAGCGCTTCGAAGTCTCCGCCGCGGGCCGCGGCGAGGTAGGCGTCGACGACCTGGCGGCGTCGGGCGAGGTCGGGTTCCGCGGCGGCGGAGCGGCCCTGCACCCGGCGGCGGGCGCGGCTCGCGAGTTGCCGCGCGGCGGCCGGGGTGCGGTCGATCAGCGGGGCGATCTCGTCGAACGGGACCGCGAACATGTCGTGCAGGACGAACGCGAGCCGTTCGGCGGGCGACAGCGTCTCCAGGACCACCAGCATCGCCAGGCCGATCGAGTCGGTGAGGACGGCGTCTCGGGCCGGATCGGCGGAGGCGTCCGCGGGCTCGGAGGCCACGGCGTCGAGGGGCTCTTCCCGCCGGTGGGCGCGGGAGCGGAGCACGTTCAGGCACACCCGCGCCACCACGGTGGTCAGCCAGCCGCCGAGGTTCTCGATCTCCGCCGCGTCGGTCCGGTTCAGCCGCAGCCACGTGTCCTGGACGGCGTCCTCGGCCTCGCTGGCCGAACCCAGCATCCGGTACGCCACCGCACGCAGCCGCGTCCGGTGCTCTTCGAACTGTTCCGCCAGCCGATCCCGCTCGTCCACCGCACTCCACTCGTTTCCGCAGAACCCCTGCCCCATTTAACGACCCCCGGCGTGCCGGGGGTCGACCGGGCGGGTGTCCATGTCAGACTCCCGGGCGATGTACACCCCGTCCGATCTCGCCGACCTGCTCGAATGCGAGCACCGCAGCGTCCTCAACCAGGCGCTGGCCGCCGCTCTCCCGGGTGCGCCGCGGCCGGGCTCGGGGCCGGATCGGCTGGCGGTCACGCACGGGCGCGCGCACGAGGCCGCGACGCTGGACAAGCTGCGCGGCGAGAAGAGCGCCGTCGTCGAGATCGACGAACGCGACCCGGCCGTCGCCGCCAAGGCGACCGAAGAAGCGCTGCGGGCCGGCGCTCCGGTGATCTACCAGGCCGTCTTCCACGACGGCGAGTTCTCCGGCCGCGCCGACTTCCTGATGCGGGACGACGAGGGCCGCTACGAGGTCTACGACACGAAGCTGGCCAGGCACGCGAAGCCCGCCGCCGTCGTCCAGCTGACCGCGTACGCCGACGCCCTGCGCCGCGCGGGCTGGCCTGCCGGACCACGGATGCACCTGCTGCTCGGCGATCACACCACCCGTTCGTTCCAGGTAGACGACTTCCTGCCGCTGGTGGACCGGCTCCGCGCCCGGCTGCGGGACCGGCCGCCCACCCTCCCGGTCCCGCTCTGGGCCGACGAACGACCTGCCTGCGGCGGTTGCCCCTACGCCCAGCACTGCGCGAGCGCCCGCGAGGCCGACCGCGATCTCTCCCTGGTCGCGGGTATGCGCGGTGACCAGCGGCGCAAGTTCGTCGCCGCCGGGCTCGGCACCATCGACGCGCTCGCCGGGGCCACGCCGGAAGACCGGCCGCGCGACATCTCGGTGACGTCGTTCACCACGCTGCGCGCGCAGGCCGCGATCCAGGTCCGCCAGGACGCCACCGGCGAGATCGCCTACGAGGTCATCGATCCGGACGCGCTGGCCGCCCTGCCGCCGTCCGCACCCGGCGACGTCTTCTTCGACATGGAAGGCGATCCGTACGCGCTGGCGGGCGAAGGGCTCGAATACCTCTTCGGCGCGGTGACGGCCGGGGACGACACGAAGTTCACGCCGTTCTGGGCGCACGACCGGGCACAGGAGAAGCGGGCCTTCGAGGAGTTCGTCGACTTCGCCACCGCGAGGCTGGCGGAACACCCCGGTTCGCACGTCTACCACTACGCGCCGTACGAGGTCACCGCGATCAAACGGCTCGCCGCCGTGCACGGGACCCGCGAGGACGCCGTCGACCACCTGTTGCGCAGCGGCGGGCTCGTCGACCTGTATGCCGTGGTGCGCAAGGCACTCCGCGTCTCGCAGCGGTCGTACTCCATCAAGTACCTCGAACCGCTGTACATGCCCGAGGCCCGCGACGGCGATGTGAAGACGGCCGTTTCGAGCATCGAGGCCTACGAGGAATACCTGACGCTCAGCGCCTCCGGCGAGACAGGGCACGCGGACGAGATACTGCGCGGGATCAGCGACTACAACGAATACGACTGCGTCTCGACGCTGCGGCTGTTCGAGTTCCTGCACAAGGTCCGCGCGGAGAAAGGGATCGCGCTCGCCGAGCCGCCGGAAGAGTCCGATGTGGACGCTCTGCTGCGCGAGACCGAAGAGGACGTCGCCGCGCGGAAACGCGCAGAACGTGCCGCGCAGCTGGCCGCCTTGGTCGATCCGCTGCTCGACGGCCTGCCCGGCGATCCCACCGACTTCACCGGCGAGGACCGCGCCCGCGCACTGCTGGCCGCGTCCGTCGGCTACCACCGCCGGGAGACGAATCCGGCGTGGTGGGAGTACTTCCGCCAGCTCGCCGCCCCGCTCGGCGATCTGGAGACCGACAACGCCTGCACCGTCCCGGTGGCACTGGAGGCCGGGGAATGGGTGCCGCCCTCGGGCCGCGTCCGCAAGGCCAAGCGCTCGCTGGTGCTCCGCTGTGACCCCGACCGGCCGCATCCCTTCGCGCCCGGAGACGACGTCCGCCTGCGCTACGGGGCCGCCGCGCGGGACGCCAAGGTCGTTTCCGCCACCGCCGTGGAACTGACCCTCGAGGAGAGCTGCCCGCCTGAGGAGACCACGGCCGATCGCCCGGTCGCGGTGCTGCCCGGCGGCCCGGTGCGCCCCTCCCCCAAGGACGACGCGGTCGCGGACCTCGCCCGGCTCGTCGTCGACGCGCTGCCGACGCTGCCCGCTCACCCCGGCGTCGACCTGCTCCGCCGCACGACGCCCCGGCTGCGCGACGACCTGCCCCTGCCCGAACCGGGCGCCGACCTGGTGAACACCGTGATCGACGCGGTCGAGCAGCTGGACGGCTCCGCGCTCGCCGTCCAGGGCCCGCCGGGCGCCGGCAAGACCTACCTCGCGGGCAGGCTGATCGCGAAGCTCGTCCGCGCGGGCAAGACGATCGCGGTGACGTCGACCAGCCACAAGGCCGTCGAGAACGTCCTCTCGGCCGCACTGAAGAACGCGCCGGACCTGCCATGCGCGAAACGCGCCAAGCGGACCCCGGATCCGGCCGCGCCCTGGGAGCAGCCGAAGACCAATCCCGCGCTGGTGAAATGGCGCGAGGAGCACGACACCGGACATCTGGTCGGCGGTACCGCGTGGACGTTCGCGAACGCGGCGATCCGTGAAGAGCCGTTCGACCTGCTGATCATCGACGAGGCGGGCCAGTTCGCCCTCGCCGACGCGCTCGCGGTGTCGATGTGCGCCAAGAACCTCCTGCTGCTGGGCGATCCGCAGCAGCTTCCGCAGGTCGTCCAGGGCACGCATCCCGCGGGTGCCGAGGCCTCCGCGCTCGGGCATCTGATCGGTGAGGCCGACATCATCCCGGCCGGACTCGGCTACTTCCTCGACGAGACCCGCCGGATGCATCCGGCGGTCTGCGCGCCGGTTTCGCGGCTGTCCTACGCGGGGCGCCTGCACTCGCATCCGTCGGCGGCCGAGCGTGTGATCGACGGGGTCGACGCGGGTCTGTACCTCGCCGAGGTCGACCACCACGGCAACACGACGCGTTCGGTCGAGGAGGCCGACGCCGTCACCGCCCTCGTCGCCGAGCTCCACGGCCGCGCCTGGACCGACCACGGCGCGCCCCGGCCGCTCGCCGACGAGGACATCCTGGTCGTCGCGCCGTACAACCTCCAGGCCCGCGTCGTCGCGCGGACACTGGACCAGGCCGGGTATCCGGGCGTGCGGGTGGGCACGGTCGACCGGTTCCAGGGGCAGGAAGCACCGGTGGTGATCACCACGATGACCTCGTCGTCCGCGATCGACCTGCCCCGCGGCCTGGACTTTTTGCTCTCCCGCAACCGCCTCAACGTGGCGCTCTCGCGGGCGCAGGCGCTGGCCGTCTTGGTCTGCTCGCCGCGGCTGGTGGAGGCCGACATCCGCACGGTCGACCAGATGCGCCTGGTCTCGGGAATGCTCGGTTTGATGACCGAAGCCGTGCCCTGGCGCGCACCCTGAGCGCATGGACTACGTCGGCCAGGTGCCCGCCCCGCCGCTCGACCGGTTCATCGACGACGTCTACTGCCTGAGCGGGGTGCCGAACCACCGCCGGATGAACGTCCCGCCGATGCCGTCGGCGCATCTGTACATCAACCTGGGTGACCCGGTCCGGCTGTGGGATTCCGACCCGTCGGCGCCGCCGGAGGTGTTCGCCGACGGGTGGTTCATGGGCCTCTGGACCAGGCGTTTCCTGGTCGAGTACCCGGCGCGGGTGCGGCTCGTGGGGGTGCATTTCAAGCCATGGGGACTCTCACCGTTCCTCGACGTGCCCGCGAGCGACCTGCGGGACCGCTGGGTTCCAGTCGACGCCGTCTGGCGGCGATCCCTGGACCGGATCCGCAACCAGGTCGGCGACCTGACGTCGCCCGCCGAGACACTGCGGGTGGTGGAGGCCGAGCTGCGTTCACGGCTCGCCGCCGACCCGGCACGAGGTCTCGGCCTCGTCCTGCACACGGCCGGACGGCTGGCACTCTCCCACGGCGCGATCCCGGTCGGGGCGCTGACCGAGGCCGCCGGGGTCAGCGTCAATCACCTGGCCGCGCAGTTCAAGTCCCACGTCGGGGTCACCCCGAAGCGGGTGGCGCGGATCTACCGCTTCGCGCGGCTGATCCTGTCCGTCGACGCCCGGCTTCCGGTCGACTGGCCCGAGCTCGCGCACGCGGCGGGGTACTTCGATCAGGCCCACTTCAGCAAGGAGTTCAAGGACTTCACCGGCAGCACCCCGACGGACTTCCTGGCACTGCGGCGTCGCTTCCCCGCCGAGCAGGAGTTCCCGCCATTGCCCGCCGAGTGATTTTCTACAAGCCACGGTTCCCGCTGCGCGACAAGATCGGACGCGAACACGCAAGAGACTCAAGGAGAACCCCGTGGGCACAGTGATCATGAACAACGTGGTGTCGGTGGACGGCTTCATCGCCGACAAGAACGACGACGTCGGACCACTCCACGAGTGGCTCTTCAGCGGAACCGTCCCGCTCCTCAGGAACCAAGACGGCGAGTACGACCACTCCGGGACCGGGGACGGGATCCGGGTTTCGGCCGGGTCCGCGGAGTACGTCCGGCCGATCTGGGAGTCGATGGGCGTGATCATCATGGGACGTGTCCTGTTCGACCTGGTGAACGGCTGGGCGGGGAAGCCGCCCGCCGGTGACCACGTGGTCGTGGTGTCCCACCGGCCCAAACCCGAGGGCTGGCACCCGGAGGCGTCCTACCACTTCGTCGACGACGTGACGGCCGCGGTCGCCAAGGCGCAGGAACTCGCCGGTGACCGGACCATCGCCGTGAACGCCGGTGAGGTGGGCGGCCAGATCCTCGCGGCGGGCCTGGTGGACGAGGTGGCGATGGACGTGGTGCCGGTGGTGTTCGGCTCGGGCAAACGCTTCTTCGGCGGCATCGACGGGCAGCTCCTGCTGGAAGACCCCGACGTCGTGGTCCAGGGCAACCGGGTTCTGCACTTGAAGTACAAGGTCCGCCGTTGAGCCGTCCGTCGAGGCTATGGTCGAAGGGAGCACGAAGGACGGAGCAGACGTTGAGCGAGAACAGTCCGGAGAAGAACCCGGCGGTGATCGACGCCGAGATCGTCGACGAGACCCCGGTGGCCCCCGTCGAGGTCCCGGATCCGGACTACAGCGAATCCGGGGTGCCGTCGTTCGATCACGTGCGTGACCGGATCGAGCAGCGGTACACCACGTCGCTGGGCTCGACCGAACTCGCCGGGATCGGCGGCAAGGAGGACGTCGCATCCCTGGACAAGAAGATCGCCGACCGGGACAAGGCGGCCAAGGACAAGCTGGCCGAGATCCGCCGCGCCATGCGGGAGCAGTGAGCCGCTAACCCAGCGCGTCGAGGGCGGCGGCCGTCCAGTGCGGCGAACCCGCCTTGACGGCGAGGGCGTGCGCCTGCCGATAGTGCCCGGCGGCCTCCTGGTGACGGCCGAGGGCGGTGGCCAGGTCGCCGAGATGGTGCGCGACCGGCCGGAGGGTGAGCATCCCGCTGCCGGCACCGGCGATCTCGTCGGCGGCGGGCAGGAGTTCGGCATGGACGCGTTCCATCGTCGCCCGGTCACCGCGTTCGATCGCGACGACGGCAAGCAGACAGGTCCGGGCTTCGTACAGCAGGTCGCGGGGCGGGTCCTCGATCGGCGGCACCGATCCCGGCGGCAGCCCGCGCTGGATCCGGTCGCAGCACAGGGCGAGTACGAGGATCCCGTTGTCCACTCCGGACATCGCGGTCCCGGCGAGTCCGGCCGCCGCGGCGCGGTAGGCGGCCTCACCGCCCGATCCGGTCATCGCGGTCCGCATCGCGCGATACCACCGGGTGAACACGCCGACGAGCGGATTTCCGTGTTCCTCGCCGAGTCGGTCCGCCGAAGCGGCGTGCCGGTCCGCGGCGGCGAAGTCCGCGAGCGCGCTCTTCGCCTGCATGAGAACCAGGTGCCCGAGGATCTCGAAGGTCACCAAACCATGGCGGGAAGACAGGTCGACGAGCTCCTCGCCGATTTCGGCCCGGCGTGACGCGAGCCCCGCACGCTCGAAGGACTGCAGGAACCGGGCGTTGAGCGCGAACGCCAGCAACGCCGGGTCGCCGAGCCGTCGTGCGAGCACCTCGGCTTCCCGCGCCGCTTCCCTGGCACGTTCCCCGCCCGCGTTCCGCACTTCGACCGCGAGGGTGGCCAGCAACCGGCACCGCTCGGCCGTCCGGTCGGCGGGCAACGCGGCGAGTGTCCGTTCGACGGCGTCCGCGATCCGGATGGCGAGTGCGGGGTCGTCGCTCTCGGTCCAGAGCGCGGGGACGTCGAAGGCGCCGATCACCCGCGCGGTCAGCATCGGATCGTCCAGCTTTTCCGCCAGTTCCAGCGCTTCGGCCCGGTGCAGCCGGGCCTCACCGAGGCCGCCCGACACCGCCGACGCACGTGCCTTGCCCATGATCAGCTCCAGCCGCGTTTCGACCCCGGCCGCTCCGGACCGGTCGTACGCGGTGAGCGCGACATCCCAAAGGCGAGCGGCTTCGCTTGCGGCGAAACGACTTTCAGCCTGTTCGGCGGCGGCACGCGCGTAGTGCGCGGCGCGGTCGGCGCCGGCCTCGGACAGCACGAAATGGTGCGCCAGCGCGTCGACGTCGTCGGGGCGCAGGCTTTCCAGTGCTTCGGCGATCTTGCCGTGTTCGCGGGCCCGGCGAGTGCGGGAAAGGTCGTGATAGAGCGTGTCCCGCACGAGAGCGTGCGCGAACCGGAACCGGCGCGGCGCGGGTTCGGTCAGGAAACCGTGCCTGGCCGCGATCTCGGCCGCTTCCAACGCGGTTTCCCCGGCGACGGCTTCCAGCAGTTCCAGGTCGACGTCGGTGCCGATCACCGCCGCCCGCCGCACCACGTTCCGGGCGTCCTCCGGCAGTCCCTGGACCCGGTGGCGGACGACGTCGCGGACACCCGGCGGCACCGCGTCCAGCCCGGCGGCCCCCTCGGCGGCCAGGAGACGGGCGAGTTCGCGGACGAAGAAGGCGTTCCCGCCGCTGCGCCGGTGGATCACCGCAGCCGTCCGCTCGTCGATGTCCTCGCCGGTCGTCGCGTGGACCAGGGCCGCGACCTCGGCCGGGGACAGCCCGCCGAGGTAGACCCGCACCGGTTCGGCGCGTGCGGCCCGGCCGAGGAAACCGGCCAGCGGCGTGGGAAGGTCGGTGCCGCGGTAGGTCGCGACGACGAGCACCGGCTCGGCGAGGACCGACGTCAGCAACGCCAGCGTCTCCTCCCCCGCCCACTGCAAATCGTCCAACACCAGCAGGAGAGGCGTGGCACCGCGCAGGTAGGACGCGACCGCCTGATGCCACCGCCACCGTTCCGCCGCCTGGTCGGCGGTCGGTGCGGGTCCGTATCCGGCGTCCGCCAGCGTGGTCAGGACCCGGCTCCAGGCCCAGGCGGGTGGCAGGCCCTCGTCGTCCGGGTTGCTCCCCCAAGCCGTGGTCCAGCCCTGCGCGGCGAGGCGAGCGCTGAACGCCTCCGCGAGCGCCGTCTTCCCCACGCCGGGATCGCCCGAGATCAGCACGAGCCGCGACCGGGTCGCGGCATCCTCCAGCGTCGCCAGTTCCGCGTCCCGCCCGACCAGCGGCCTCGCGACCGGTTTCGGCGCGGACGGCGCCAGCCGGGGTGCCTGCGCGAGGATGTCGGCCTCCAGTTCACGCAGGCCGGCGCCAGGGTCGACGCCGAGCTCGTCGGCGAGCACCTGACGCGCGGTGCTGAGCACCGCCAGCGCGTCGCCCTGGCGGCCGGAGCGGTAGAGCGCGAGTGCCAGCAGCCGGGAACCGTTCTCACGCAACGGATACCCACGCACCTGCGGTTCGAGTCCGGGCACCGCCTCGGCCGCCCGGCCCAACGCCAGGAGCGCTTCGGCGCGGAGTTCCCGCGCGAGCAGGCGAAGTTCCGCCAAGCGGTGGCTTTCGCCACGCACCCAGCCCTCTTCGGCGAATTCGGCATAAGCGGGCCCACGCCACAGAGCCAGCGCTTCGTCCACTCGCGACAGTGCGGTGTCCGGCCGGCCGTCGTCGATCAGCGCGCGGCACGCGGTGACCGCGTCCTCGAAATCCCAGGCGTCGACGGATTCCGCGCGCAGGGCGTAGCCGCGGGCGACCGTGACGAGCAGCCGCGCGGGTTCGCGGGGCGCGCGGTCCGGCTCCAGTGCGCGGCGCAAGGCACCCACGAAGGTCTGGACGGCGCCGACGGCCCCCTCGGGCGGCCGCGCCCAGAGGTCGTCGACCAGGCGTTCCACCGGCACGACCCGGCCGCGGGCGATCAAGAGCCTGGCCAGCACCGCGCGATGGCGCGGGCCCTTGAGCGCGACGTCGCCGCGCCCGTCGGCCGCCACGAGCGGGCCGAGCACCCCGAACCGCATCGCCACCTCCCCGGACGCACCTGACAGCGATCATCGTGCCCGGCCCGCTCGGCCGGTGCTGACCGGGCGCTGATTCGGCCCGGGAACGCTGGTGACGACCTCGAACGAGCGGAAAGGCACTCATGCGCATCACCGGATTCGACTACCAGCGCGTCCCCGTGGCGGACGGCGTGGCACTGGACGTGGCCGTCGGCGGGACCGGCAGCCCGATCGTGCTGCTGCACGGCTTCCCCGAAACGCATCTCATGTGGCGGCACGTGGCCGCGGATCTGGCGGCCGACCACACCGTCCTCTGCCCTGACCTGCGCGGATACGGCGCGAGCGACAAGCCCGCGGACACCGAGTCGACGTACTCGAAGCGCACGATGGCGGCCGATGTCGTCGCACTCGCCCGGGCCTTCGGCCACGACCGGTTCGCCCTCGCCGGACACGACCGCGGCGCACTGGTCGCACTGCGGGCCGGGCTCGACCACCCGGACGCGGTGAGCCGTCTCGCGATCCTCGACGTGCTGCCGACGCTGGACATGTGGGACGTGCTGCACGGCGCGAGTGCCGCGGTGGCCTTCCACCTCTACCTGATGGCGCAGCCGCCCGGCCTGCCCGAACACCTGATCGGCGCGGCCCCCGACACGTTCTTCGGCCACTTCCTCGACGTCTGGACCCGGCGGGGCGACGCCATCCCCGCCGACGTCCGTGCGGCGTACCTGGAGGCTTCGCGGAACGCGGTGAGGTCGATCGTCGCCGACTACCGGGCGTCCGCCGGTATCGACGTCGAGCACGACGCGGCGGACCGCGCCGCGGGCAACCGGCTCGGCATGCCGCTGACCGTCCTCCAGCAGGACTGGGGCGCGGCGCTCGGGTACGACGCCGTCGCGCTGTGGGAGGCATGGGCGACGGATCTGGACCACCGGACGGTCACGTCGGGGCACTTCATGGCCGAGGAGTCGCCCTCCGATGTGGTGAAAGCGCTGCGGGACCTGCTCGCGCGCTGAGCCGGGTGGCGCAATTCGTGCCCCCGCCTGCCCCAACCTGACAGGCATTCGTGTTTAACGGCCCCCACATGGGGTAGGCGGAGGTACCACCGACGAGGGGTCCGACATGAGATCCAGCAGAAGACCGGCGAACACCGTTGCCCGTGATCTGTTGTCCCTCACCAGATCCGGGGAAGCCGACCGGCTCGCCACCGAACTGGTGTCCACTGCTTCCTCCCCCGATCACGAGCCGGCGTTCGGCGATATCGTCGAACGACTGGTCGACACGTTTTCACTGGCGACGAAGGATCGCCGTCGCTCGCTGAACATCCACGAGCCGTTCCGGCTCCGGCTGCGGGACCCCGCGGGCAAGACCGTGCCGCCGGACCGGCTCGACCCCGGAGTGGCCGCGATCGCCCGCGCGATCGCGGCCAATATCCGCGACGACCGGGCCGCCTGCGCCGACGGGATCGACGAGGCCTGCGAGAACACCGATCTCGCCCAGCGGATCAGGGTGCTCGCGCACTGCCTCGTCTGGACGACCGACCTCCTCGGCACCGACGAGATGTCCTATCCCCCGGTGCTCTCCTGTCTGAAGGGTTCCACCCCCTGATCGTCCACAGTAGACATTGCGCGGTTCGGATGACTTCCGGCCGGACAGGTGGACATCCCTTGCGCGACACGGCAAGCTGGATTACCGCGCACGAAGTCCCAGTCCCCGATGACGGGCGCGCCTTCGCGGCCAGCCCCCGAATCGAGGAGTGCCGACTTGGACGAGGTAGCGCCATCGACGGTCCCCGCGGACTCCCGCGCCGCCGCGACGGCGGGGCGGTTGCCCAACCCGGACAGCAGGCTGGTCCGCGCGGCCGTCGCCGGTGACCCGGACGCGGTCAGAGAGCTGGCCCGATTCCTTTCCCCGCACGTGTTCCGTTACTGCGCGGGCCGGATCGGCCGCGGCGGAACGGGTGCTTGCGACGCACAGGACTGCGCGCAGGAGGTGCTGCAGGCCGTCCTGATCGCGTTGCCGCGCTACCGGTACCGCCCGGACCGGTTCCTCGCGTTCGTCTTCGGGATCGCCGGGCACAAGATCGCCGATCTCCACCGGCGCCGCTTACGCGAACCGGTCGCCTGCTTCCCGGAGATCGCCGACGGCCTGACCGGCTGGACCCGCCCGGGCCCCGACGACCTCGAACGGCTGGAGCACCGGATGCAGGCCGGGGTACTGCTGGCCAGGCTGCCGATGCCGCACCGGCAGGTGCTCGCGCTGCGGTTCGTGTTCGGTCTTACAGCGGAAGAGACGGCCGAACGGCTCGGCCTGCCCAGCGCCGGGGCCGTGCGCGTGGCCCAGTTCCGGGCTCTGGCGCGACTTCGTGTCCTGCTCACCGAGCGGAATGCCCGTTACGCGGCCGATGTCCCGGAAACCGTGGTCGCCGTACCGGAGCTCGTCCCGGCCTAGGTTGTCAGACACGCTCACCACCGGAAACCGCCGGGGGGTGGCCGTCTTCGGCGATCCCCCGGTCACCACCCTGGGCGCGAGCGTGCCCGCGACGTCGTGCGGTCCTGCTCGACACGCTCGTCGCGTGGTTCGCCGGGCACGGCTCGGCCACCTGACTACAGCGGCGGGTCGAACTTGCCGCTGATCGTGTCCATCTTCGTGCCCACCGGCGGGAACTGCGTCAGGAAGCCGGGCCTCATCCGGTAGTCCATGAAGGTCTGCAGGTCGGGGGTGAGGCCCCGGTACTCGGCGTTGAGCACGACGTGCTCCCGGATGCCGCGCTCTTCGGGGTTGACGGCGTCCTTCCATTTGACGTTGTCACTGGCGGTGACCGAATAGTCCACCTTCAGGCCCTGCGCTTCCCTCCGGAACTCCGCCGGGGTCATCGTGATGTTCAGGTCCCGGAGCTTGCGCTGCAGTTCCGGGTCCCCCATCTTGCCGACGGCTTCCTTGACCTGGCCGATCTTGATGTCGGCCTCCTTGAGCTTCCCCTCGAAGTTGCCCGACATCTGCGCGTTCGCCTTGCGGGACAGGATGGTCATGTTGTCCGCCGTGCCGGAACCGCCGAGTTTCTGGTTCTGCAGGTGCCCCTTGATGAAGTAGCCGCTGGGGTGGTCGGGCTTGTACCCGATCTTGTCGTTCGGGTCGGCCGAGCGGAGCTTGTCGAGTTCGGCCCGCAGCCGCGGGTCGTAGTTCGCGTGCCCCTTGCCGTTGAGCGCGTCGGAATCGGTGAGGTGGTTGCCCGCGGGTTCGGTCCCGCCGGGGTACTCGCCCTTCCCGGATCCGTCGAGCGTCCCCTTGCCCTCCTTGCCGCCGCCCTCCATCACCGGCCGGTCGGAGTTCCCGTGCGGTTTGTTGTCGTTGCCGGTGAGCGGGGGCTCCCACCGGGTCGACTTGGGTTTCTTGCTGGAACCGGCGCCGTTTCCGGCGTTCCCCTGGCCGGGGTTCTGGTTCGGCGGCTTCCGCTTGGCGCCCGTGCACGGGGCCGGGGCGTTGAAGGTGGCGTCGTCGTCGAGGTAGGCGTACGGGTCGTCGGCGTAGCTGGCGGGCTGATTGCCCGAGTTCCTGGTCAGGCCGAGCGGGTCGGCTTCGAGGAACGGGTCTTCGACGTAGGTCTCCGGGTTCGGTGCCGGCGTCAGGCCGAGCGGGTCCGGCGAGATGTACCGGGCGTTGGCCGGGTCGTAGTAGCGGAAGACGTTGTAATACAGGCCGGTTTCCGGGTCGTGGTACTGGCCGGGGAACCGCAACGGCGTCTCCGGCCGGGCGCCGGGCACGGTGAGCCCCCAGACACTCGTCCGGATCGGGCCGACCGTGCCGTCGACCGGGCTGATCAGTTCGGTCGGGGTGCCGATCTCGTCGGTGATCACCGCGAAGACCTCGGTGCGGCCGTCCGGCAGGGTGCGTGCCTGCGCCACCACCCGGTCCTCGTCCGGATGGTGGATCCAGGTCAGGGTCTCCACCGGCGCGCCGCCGAAGGTGTGCCGGGCCTCGACAAGGCTGTTGCCGTCCCACGCGAAGTCGACCCGTTCGGCGACCGCGCCCGCGATGTCCAGCCGTTCCTTGGCCACGCGCCGGTCCAGCGCGTCGTAGCAGTACCGCCACCGCGTGCCGTCCGGGGTGCGCACGGTGACCAGATGGTCGTGCGCGTCCCAGCCGAACACCCAGTTCAGCTCGGTCCCGTCCGGTGCGGGCAGGGTCCGCCGGACCAGCCTTCCCTGCGCGTCATGGGCGTAGCGCACCGCACCCGCGGCGAGCAGTACGCCGTCCACGAACCGGCGCGGGCCGGACTCGGGCCCGGTCCCCGGCGACGAGGAGATCAGGTTGCCGAGCACGTCGTAGGCGTAGCGCTCGGCCGTGCTGTGCTGGATCGCCGCGGTGACACGTCCCGTGGTGTCGAACTCGTAACGCACGCCGCCCGCCGGATCCTCCCGCGCGGCGACGCTGCCGTCCGGGCGCCGGTGATAGCGCTTCACGCCGGCCGGGGTGTGCTGCGCGACGAGCCTGCCCGCCGGATCGAACTCCTGCCGCAGCACCGGGTTCGGCCCGGCGGAGAGGTCGACCGTGCGGCCCGCCGCGTCCTTGCGGAGGGTCAGCTCGGTGCCCGCGATCCGCACCAGTTCCGCGCCGTCCTCGGTCTGTCCCCAGTGGACGTCCACTCCGGACGGGGTACGCCGCGTCTTCTCGGTGGCGGAATAACCGAAGACGGTGGTCCCGGCCGCGGTGGTTTGGCGCGTGACCCGGCCCTCCTCGTCGTGGGCCAGTTCGAGCACGCCGTCGGGACCGGTGGCGCGCACGAGGCGGCCGACGGGGTCGTAACGGTAGGTCTCCGTGCCCGCGGGGCTGATCCGCTCGATCGGGTTGCCCAGCGCGTCGTACCGCCACTCCACGCTCTCCCCGGCCGGGCCGGTGAGCCGGACCCGCCGTCCCACGGCGTCGTACTCGCACCGCGTGACGCGGCCCGCGAAATCCCGCTGGGTGAGCAGCCGTCCTTCGGCGTCGTAGGTGTAGTGCCAGGTCTGCCCGGCGGGGTTGGTCACGGCGACGAGCCGCAGCTCGGTGTCGTAGCGCCAGGTGGTGCGGGCCCCGGCCGCGTCGATCGTGGCGGTGATCGTGTCCATCGGGCCGTTCTCGGTGCGGGTCACCCGGCCGAGCTCGTCGGTGTGGGACGTTTCCTCGTTCTCGCCGTCGAACGTCCACTGCTGCCGGATCCCGTTGGGGGCGACGACTTCCCGCAGCGAGCCCTCGACCGTCCAGGCGTACGCGATCCGGCCGCCGGGACCTTCGATCGCGCGCGGCCGTCCGAACAGGTCGAGTTCGAGGCGCGCGTCGTCCGGCAGGGGCTCGGCGTCGTCCGTGTGCTCGAGGTGCTGGTCCTCGGTGACGCCGAGCGGGTCGGTGTAAGGGTCCGGCACGTTCGGGGCGGTGTAGCGGCGCCGGAACACCCGATCGCCGTCGGCCACCTCGATCTCCAGCTCGCTGTGGCTCCATTCCGTGATCAGCACCCGGGTGCCGTCCGGACGGAGTACCGAGAGGAGCCGCCAGTCCGCGTCGTGCTCGAACTCGGTCCGCCTGCCGAGGGGGTCGACGCGGGAGAGCAGGTGATCACGCGGCCCGTACACGTTGCGGGTCACGCCGCCGAGCCGGTCGGTCAGGACCGCGATGTTCCCGTTCTCGTCGAACTCGTACCCGGTGCGCCGTCCGAACGAGTCGGTGACGGTGGTGCTCCGCTCGCCGAAACCGAGCGTGGTGTCGAGGTAGCCCTGGTCGCCGATGCCCCGCACGCAGCGGCCGTGCTCGTCGTAGACGTAGCGGTACCAGGCGCCGACGTGGTCGGTCCAGCCGGTGATCCGGCCCTCGGCGTCGTGGCTGTAGCGGGCCGGGCGGGGCGAGGAGTTGGTGCGCACGCCGAGGTGCCCGTGCGCGTCGTAGTCGTACCGCGCGACAAGTACTTCGGCGGGTTCGGACAACGCGCGGATCGCGCGGACCCGGCCGTCGGCGACGTCGAAGGCGATCCGGGCCCCGGCGGAGTGGCTGAGCAGTGCGGGCGCGCCGTCGTCGTCGTGCTCCAGCGTGACGTACGCCCCGTCTCCGGTGCGGATCTCCGCGAGCAGCAGCAGGTTCGGGTCCCCGTCCACCGGCGCGAACCGGCGCTCGGTGCCGAGATCGGGATCCGTCAGAAGGTACTGGGCGCCCTTCCCGCGCAGCCGCAGCGCCGGGCCGTGCACGGCCAGTGCCTCCGTCCCCGGCGCGGGCACCGGGAATCGCAGGATCATCGCGTCGCCGGAGTAGTAGGTGACGGTCCCGTTCGCGACGATCAGCCGCTCGTCCACCAGCGACGCCCAGGACGGCCCGAACCAGCGTCCGCCCCGGTAGGACGAGACGTGGTTGCGGACGACGAGCTGTCCCAGCGGCCCCGGCACGACGAGATCGCTCTCGGTGACCAGCACGTCCCCGCTCTGGACGTCGATCGGGTCGCCGCTGCCGTCCTTGCAGCCGGGTTGCTTGGTCTCGTTCGGGTTCCGTTTGTCGCCACCACCACCGGTTTCCTTCGTGCCGGAAGACGAGGTCGACTCGTTCTTCGCGGGCCCGTCGGGACCCCGCGTGGTGTCGCCGGGCGGGTCGTTCTTCGGCGGCGAGGGCTGCTCGCCGGACGTCTTGGGCGGCGGGTCGCCCTTCGGCGTCGAATGGTCACCCGAGGGTGTGGTGGACCCGCCGTCGCCGTCCTTGGGCGGCGGCCCCTTCGGCTTCGTGTCCAGGTCCTTCGGCTTGCCCGCCGGTTTGACCTTGCCGCCTTTGATGTTCTTCAACGCCTTCGCGGCGTCGTCGAACAGGTCACCGGCCTTCTTCAACAGCGGGACCAGCGCTTTCAGCGCCTTGACCAGCCTCGTGGTGAGGTTGGCGATCTTCGACGCCGTCTTCGCCACGGCCGCCACGACCTGCGGTACCACCCAGGTCAGCCCGATCCCGAGGGTGAACACCACCTGCAACGCCCACGAGATCAGGTGCCCGATGAGTTCGGCGATGATGTCACGCACCAGTGCCCGTACCGCGGCCACGACCTCACCGGCGGTCTTCACTCCCGAAGAGGCGCCTTCGGACCCCTTCTGCGCCGACTGGATCACCGTGGCGGTGTCGGTCGTCTGCTTGCGGTAGGCGTCGGCGGCTTCGCCCTTCCACTCCGCCAGGTCCTTCTTGACCGCGGCCGTCAGTTCCTCGCCGACCTCGCCCAGTTCCTTGGCCACGTTCGCCCAGGTCTGCGACTGCGCCTGGATCTCGTCCGCGTTGCCCGCCAGCGCGTCCAGGGCGTCCTTGAGCGGGCCGACGTGCTCCATCAGCCAGGCCACCCCGGCCGCCAGGATCGCCCCGAACGGGTCCAGTGCCATCGACAACGCGTCGAGGGCGGTCCCCACCGCGCCCATCGCGACACTCGCCCAGTCCCCGGACTCGATCGCCGACTTCAGCCCGTCCGCGCTCTCCAGCAGGGAAACACCGGTGAACCACTTCGTCGAGTCCTCGGTGGGGGCGATCAACGGGTTGGACACGGCGACGGGCCTCGCTTCGGCGACGATCAGGGCGGCGGACGACAACCTTGCCATTCAACCATCGGGACCCGCGCCGGGTCCGGAGGCCCGCACGCGATCACCCGATGTCAGGAACGCCGTCACGTGCCATGTCCGCGTCGATGATCCTCGCGAGGTCCACGCGCGGTGAGCCGGACCGCGAGCGTGCGGCCGCGCGTCGTCGTGCCGACCGGGAGGGTCGCCTCGGCGTTCGCCGACCGTGTCCACTGTGGACGATGGCTGGCCGCGGGCAGGACGATGTCCGGGGCGCCACCGTGACCTCCCGGCGTCGAGGTCGCGAACCCTCCTCCTGCCAGGAGCGCGGTCTCCCCGGCCAGCCCGAACCGCCGCGCGCTCAGGACACGGCCTAACCGAAGTACTTGCCGGTCCCGATGTCGGCGCCCGCGGCCTGCCACCAGCCGGCGTCGCCCGCGCTGTCGATGCCCTCGGCGATCACCGTCGCGCCCGCGAGGTTCGCGGTCTCGATGAGGTTCCGCAGCGAACGTTCGGCCAGCGGTTCCGTCCGCCGCTCGGCGAGGCGGGGCGCGATCCGGACGGTCTTCACGGGCACGTCCACGAGACAGACGACGTCGCAGGCCGCACCGAAGTCCTGCAGTTCGGCGTCCACCCCGATCTCGGCGAGGAGCTGCAGATTGTCGACCGTCTCCCCGAGTTCGGCGAGCACGGCACCGGCCGGGAAGCCCAGCCTCAGCCGTGCCGGTCCCAGATCCGTTTCGGCGAGTATCCGCCGCATCATCCCGACGAGATCCGGATCCGCGGCCTGGTGCGGCGTCAGTCCCACGACCATCGGGAGCCGGTCGTCCGCCTCCTCGCACGCGGTGCGGATCAGCCATTCGCCGAGCGGGACGATGAGACCGGTCTCGTCGGCGAACCGGACGCAGGTGTCGTGCCCGATCCGGCCGTGGCGGGGATGGTTCCAGCCGAGCCGTGCCTCGATCCCGGCGGGCGTGCTGTCCGTGAGCCAGGTCAGCGGCCGGAAACCGACTTCGACCTCGCCGGTCTCCCAGGCACCCGCCATCGACACGGCGAGGCTGAACTCGTGCCGCTCCCGGGTGTCGAGCGCGGAATCGGACATCGCCCACTGCCGGTAGCCGTTCGCCTGCGCCCGGCGCAGCGTCATGTCGGACACCCGCAGCAGCTCGGTCGGCGCGATGTCCCTCGGCGGCCGGTGCACGACACCGATGCACGCCGAGACCGCGACGCCGCTCCCGCCTTCCAGGTAGACCGGTTCGGACAGTTCCTGGTTGATCATGCCGATGACGGTGGCCACGTCCGGGCTGGTGGCGGTGTTCTGGATGAGGATGCCGAACTCGTCGCCGCCGATCCGGGCGACGAGCGCGTCCTCGCCGCCGACGACGGCCCGCAGCTTCGCGGCGACGTTCTTCAACAGGTCGTCACTCGGTTTCTGGCCGAGCCCGCCCGCGATCAGCGAGAATCCGTCGAGGTCGAGGTGGTAGACCGTGACGCCGAAAGCCGGGTCGGCGTGCCTCAGTGCCCGTTCCAGGCGGGTGCCGAAGAACTGCCGGTTCGGCAGCCCGGTCAGCGGATCGTGCAGTGCCTGGCGGCTCAGCTGCCGCTGGAGCAGGGCCACGTCGGTGTCGCCGTCGACGAGCGTGATCAACTGCTGCGCCGCACCGGCGGGGTCGCGGATGACGGCGCCGGTGAACGCGGCCCACAGCGTGTCACCTTCGTCGCCGATGAGTCTTCGCGACAGTTCGAGCCGCTGGCTCTCGCCTTCGAGCAGCTTCCGGTAGCTCTCGCGCAGGACGTCGACGTCTTCGAGGTGGACCAGGTCGTAGAGGTTGAGGCCGATCAGGTCGGCGACCGGCCGGTTCAGCAGTTCGGCCAGCGCCGGGTTGACCCGCTGTATGCGGCCGTCGACCCTGGTGACGGCCACACCGGTCGTGGAACCGGCGAACAGCTGCTCGAAGCGTGCCTGCGTGAGCACCAGTTCGCGCCGGGTCTCGCGTTCGAGGGTGACCAGCGTACGGCTGAGATCCTCTTGCTGCGTCTGGATGTTCTCGCGCAAAGCCTCCCCGTAGCCGGACGCGAGCGCGCCGAGCACCTGCAACACCCGTTCGGGGAGCGCCTTCACGGTCTGCAACTCCTGCTCGTGCAGGAGGCCCTTGCCGAGGACGTCCATCGTGCGACGCAGGCTGTCCGGCCCGACGCACCGGAGCGCGACGAGCCGCGCACCGGCCTCGGTGGCCTGCACGGGTTCGGCGTCGTCACTCAGCACCGCCGCGAACACCTCGTCCAGCAGAGCGGCGAACTGCTCCTCGATCTGGGCGTGGGTATACGGAAGATACGCCGTACTGGTGACCAGGTAAGCCCACTTGCGAGCGAGAGTGGCCCTCGTCGGTGCGGCATTCTTCTTCCTGGGCGAAGCGGAGGATGCAGTTCTCTTCGGGGCGTTCGGGGACGCGGGGTACGGGGCGTCGTCCGGAAATGGGGCAGTCACGTCTGCCGGTCCTGGGGTCGTTTTCGCATTCCGTCGTGGAGGAACATCCTCCACGATTCTCGGGCCATACTCACGGTTAATCGGTCACCCAATCGGGTGGTAACCCTACGATACGGCAACTCCGACCTTGTCCCGGAGCCACGCGCGGGTGGCATCCCGATAGGCGGACGCAGTGCGGTGCAACGCCAGCGAATGACCGGCACCGGGCAGAACATACGTGGAAAGTTCGGCTTCCGGCCGGTAATACGGCGCTTCCGACGGCCGCAGGGTCTGCCCGCTCGAACAGTCCCGAAGCGCGAAGAGACCGCAGAACAGGATGTCCTTCTCGCCGACGGCCTGGAAAACGGGAACCCGGATCCCCTTGGTCGCGGGCAGGACGATGCCGAAAACGGCGACGGTTCCCATTCCCGGTACCGATACCTGGTCCTTGGTCGCCTCGTCTGCTTCGATGACCCGCGGGTCGGCATTTTCCGTCGCGTAGAACAGTCCGGCACGCGCTCCCGGTTTCGTCGTGAAATACAGCGGATCGCTGCCGAGAGAACCGAGCTGGTCATCGGCGAACGCGGGCTGCAACCCGAAAAGCACGCCGAGGGTCAGCGCCGGAACCGAAGGCAGATGCGTCATGCCGGTGAGGATCACACCGTCGACGTCCTGATACGTCGACGCCTCGGCCGCGACGATGCCCGAACCCACCGAATGGCCGACGATGACGACCTTCGCGAACGGCACCCCGCCGACCCGGCCCGCCCGCAGATGGCCGATCACCTCGTGCATCGATCGTGCCAGCACCGGCAACAGAAGAGGAAGGCTCGGCGGCCTGCTGCTCCCGCCCGACCCGAGCTGGTCCGCCGCGAAGGTCGCATAGCCGTTCTTGGCCATGTCGCGCTGGTAGGAGTAGCGATCGGGGTCGTAGGGCAGGTCCCAGTACGCGCTGTTGTAGGTGCCGCCGTGCACCAGCAGCTGGACCGCCGCGGGCGCCGGGCCCTCGGGCAGGCAGAACCGGCCGTGCACGGAGGCCTGCTCCCCGAGCGGACCGGTGACCGGCAGATCCACGTCGGAACAGCGGACGTCGACGGCCTCGGCGGGCGCGGCGACCAGGAAGCCACCGAGCAGTACGCAACAGGCTGCCATCGCCGTGGCGAGTTTGAGCGGCATTCGCACAGGACCTCTCCGGAATCGTAACGCTCGGAAGGAGGATGAACCCTACACCGGGTAATCGAACGCGTACCGTCAGCCCGGATTTCGCCGCACCGCGGTCATCGGCAGCCGGTTCGGCTGCATCGTCGCTTTGATCTTCGGAAAGACCTTCACCCCTGGTACCGGCACCAGGCGCCACTTCGCGCCGATCGTCGCCGCCACCAAGGCGATCTCCGTCGGCGCGAACTGGTGGCCCGGGCACAGCCGGGGGCCGGCGCCGAACGGGATGAACGCACCCTTCGGTATCGCGGCGGCACGCGCCGGCTCCCAGCGATCCGGGTCGAACCGGTCGGGATCGGGGAACCAGCGCGGATCGCGGTGCAGCGTGTGCTGGCTGACCGCGACCTCGGTACCGGCGGGAATCCGCACCCCGCCGAGTTCGACGTCCTCCCGCGCGCGCCGCATCAGGATCACCGGCGGCGTGCGGCGGACGACCTCGTTGATGATCCGCTGGGTGTAGACCAGTCGCGACAGGTGCTCGAACCGTGCGGGCCCACCGTCCAGCACCTCGTCGACCTCGGCGTGGAACCTGCGCTCGATCCCCGGCTGTGCGCCGATTTCGTGGAAGAACCACGCCAGCGCGACGGCCGTGGTCTCGGCGCCGGTGGTGAGGATCGTGATGACCTCGTCCTCCACCTGGCGGTCGGTCATCTCCTCACCGGTCTCGTCGTCCTTGGCCAGCAACAACATCGACAACAGGTCGCCGTGGTCGCCGCCCGACTCCCGCGCCTCGAGGACGGCGTCGCCGATGACTCGCCGCAGGCGCTTGGCCGCGGCGTCGAACTCGCGGTTCGCCGGAATCGGCAGCCGTTCCACGAACTTCGGCGAAAACGCCCGGACCATGACGTACTTCAGCATGATCGGGATCGACCGCTGGATCTCGGCCAGCGCGTCGTCGCCGAGTTCGGCGGAGAACAGCGTGCGGCCGGAGATGGTCAGTGCGAGATCCTGCATCCGCCGGTCGAATTCCACCACCTCGCCCGGTTTCCACGAGTCGGCAAGATCTACAGCGAGCTTCGTCATCGTCGTTTCGGCGTAGAGCTCGAGACGGTTTCGCTGGAAAGCGGGCAACATCATCCGCCGTTGCCGCTGATTGAAGGCGCCGTTGGACGTCGCGAGCCCGTCGCCGAACAACGGCCGCATTTTGTCGAACACGATGCCTTTGTCGAACTTCCCCGCGTCGACGGCGAGCAGCCGCCAGGCCAGTTCCGGCGTGGTGACGAGGTAGACCGGCATCGGCCCGAAGTCCAGCCGGACGACGTCACCGTGCGATCGCAGTGACGACAGGAGTTTCAGCGGGTCGCGGAGCATCGACACGGTGTGCCCGAGCAGCGGCAGGCCGCCGGGTGCGACAGGGACGTCCGGAAGTGGTGCCATCGTGCTCGTCTCCCGTGCCATAGGCGCTGAACGCGGTCACTTTAGGACCGCCGGGGCACGGTCAGGCTTCCGCCGTCGCACATCCACACGATCGGACGATGGCAACCTGTTCCCCGTTACCCGCTAGAATCCTGTGCCCCCACGGATTCTCCACGGAACGGCGGCGACGACGGTGACTTCCAACCTGAGCTGGGTCCCCCCGGAAGTCGACACGAACGTGCCGAATCCGGCCCGGGTCTACGACTACTGGCTCGACGGCGACCACAACTTCCAGGCCGACCGCGCGCTCGGTGATCAGGTACTGAAGATCATGCCCGGCGTCCGCGACGCGGCGCGGCTCAACCGCGCCTTCCTTCGCCGAGCCGCGCTGCACATGGTCGAAGCGGGCGTGCGGCAGTTCCTCGACATCGGCTCCGGCATCCCGACCGTCGGCAACCTGCACGAAATCGTCCAGCAAGCCGACCCGTCCTGCCGGGTCGTCTATGTCGACCGCGAATCGGTCGCCGTCGCGCACGCGAAACTGCTGCTGCGCGACAACGACCGGTGTGCGGCGTTGCAGGCCGACCTGCGTGACGTCAACGACATCCTCACCGCGCCGGAAACCGGGGAATTACTGGACCTCGATCAGCCGGTCGGCTTGTTCATGTTGCTGCTGCTGCATTTCGTGCCGGACTCGTGGGACCCGCACGCGATCCTGGCCCGGTACCGCGAACGGATCGCCCCCGGCAGCTTCCTGGCCCTCTCGCACGTCGCCGCCGACGCGGAGTCGAGCGGGCTCGACGAGGCCATCGAGGCGTACAAGGGCACGCAGAACGACCCCATCCCCCGGACGCACGACCAGGTGCTGTCGTTCTTCGACGGCTTCGACGTCATCGAGCCCGGCGTGGTCGGCTGTGCGATGTGGAACCCCCAGGGCGCCGGCGACATGTCCGACGACCCGGAGATCAATTCGCTCCCGTACGCCGGGGTGGGCCGGAAACCCTGACGGTCGCGCCCCTCGACCATCGGTTCCGACCGCGTTGGCCACGGATCCTGTCCGTGAAAGCCCTCCCCCGGCTCAGCCCCGCTCGTGAGTCCCCTTCAGGGCAGGACGTCGGTCACGGTGTCCTCGACGACTTGCCACTTGCCGTGTTCACGCACCAGCGTGAGGCTGATCGTGTACCGCCTCCAGGAAGCCCGCGCTCTCGCCGGGATCGGCCAGGCCCGAGCCGCGCTCGGCGAGGAAGCAGGCACCGAGTTCCGGGCGGCGCGGGAGCTTTACGCCGCGCCGGGCCTGCCTGCCGAGCCGCTGAAGGTCGTCACCTGACGAATTCGGTGAGTGGCCCGCGCAGGGTGTCCGGCCGGTGCAGGACACGGTGGTCCTGCCCCGGCCGCCGCTTCGACGAGGAACAGCTCGACCGCGTCGTCGCGGTTACCGTCGGCCAGCAGGGACCGGACCCGGTCGAAGATGTCCGCGGCGGGTTTCGGGCGGCTGTCGTCGACGACGTACGGCGCTTCGTACACCGCGATGGCGGACATGGCGACGCCGCAGGCGGCGGCCTCCAGCACCAGCGCCGCCCCCGACGAATGCCCGAACACCGCGGCCGGACCGCCCCCGTGCTCGATCAGCGCGGCGAGGTCCTCGACCTCGCGTTCCACCGAATAGACCGCACCGGGGCCGCTGTCACCCCGGCCGCGCCGGTCGTAGGCGATCGCGGTGAAGTCCGGGGACAGGGTCGCGGCGAGCCCGGCGACGGTCGTCCGGTCGTCGAACGCGCTGCCGACCAGGATCACCGGCGCGCCGTCACCGGCGCGCTCGAAAGCGATCGGGGTTCCGTCGGCCGAGGTCACGATCTCGAACGAGGAGGTCATCGGGTCCTCCACAGGTCCGGTCGACTCCAGCTTTCCCCGTGGGTCGGAGCCGATGGCCACCGCTCGACATCACTTCCGGAGTTCGCCGAAGAATTCCCGGAGTTCGGTCACCACGTCGTCCGGGACGGCCATCGCGACCATGTGGCTGGGGCTGTCGTGCTCCGCCCAGCGCCTGACGTCGTTCTTGCGGGAAGCGATCTTGCGCAGGGCGGACGGACCACCGTGCGAGACCCCCGTCGGCACCACGGTCTGGTCGATCGGCATCGCGGCCTGACCCTCGTAGTACGGCCACAACGACGTCCCGCCGGTCGCGGTCAGCCAGTACAGCGTCGCGTTGGTGAGCAGCAGGTCCCGATCGATCGGCTCGGCGGGCGCGGCACCGTCCGGCCAGCCGTCGAACTCCTTGAACCGCTCGACCAGGTACGCCAGTTGCGCGACCGGCGAATCGAGGAAACCGAAGCTCAGCGTCTGCGGCCTGTTCGTCAGGTACGGCGCGTAGCCGCTACCGCCCGCGAACCGCGCCGCGAGCTCCTGAAGGCTCGCCTGTTCCTCTTCGGTGAGCCCTTCGAAGTCGGCCGGATCACCCATCGGGATGCCGAGTCCGGAGGTGATGTGCGAGCCGATGACGTGCTCGGGCGCGTGCACCGCGAGCCGCGGCGTCACCAGCGCGCCGGCGTCGTTCCCGTGTGCGCCATAGCGTTCGTAGCCGAGACGGCTCATCAGCTCCGCCCAGGTCCGCGCCACCC
The DNA here is from genome assembly GCA_049998115.1 of Amycolatopsis sp. cmx-4-19. Classification (GTDB taxonomy): domain Bacteria; phylum Actinomycetota; class Actinomycetes; order Mycobacteriales; family Pseudonocardiaceae; genus Amycolatopsis. The sequence goes on from JAEBEO010000006.1 coordinate 318,857, forward strand.
TCGCGATGTCCCACGGCCGTTCGTCCGCGGGTTCCGGGAACGGCGAGAACCCGAACCCGGGCAGTGACGGCGCGACGACGTGAAACGCCCGTGACGGGGCGAGGCCGTGGGCCCGCGGGTCGGTCAGTGGGCCGACCGTGTTCGAGAATTCGGCGATCGAGTTCGGCCAGCTGTGCGTCATGATCAGCGGGATCGCGTCCGGTTCCGGCGAGCGGACATGGAGGAAGTGGACACGCTGGCCGTCGATCTCGGTGATGTACTGCGGGAACTCGTTGAGCCGCTTCTCCCACCCGCGCCAGTCGTAGCTCTCGCGCCAGTACTCGGTCAGGTCCTTGAGATAGGCGACCGGGACGCCCCGGCTCCACTCGGCACCGGGCAGTGTCGACGGCCAGCGAGTGCGGGCCAACCTTTCGGCCAGGTCGTCGAGGTCGGCCTGCGGGATGTCGATGCGGAACTGCTCGATGTCGTTCATGGAATGACCGTATGGGCCGTATAGGACAGATCATGACCTATACGGCCCCTTTGGTCGCCTAGACGCGGACCACCTGTGTGGCGCCGAAGGTGCCCTCGACCGGAATCTCGACGGTCTTGCGCCGGATCGTCACCTTGATGACATCCTGCTGCTGCGTCGGATCCGAGACGGCCAGCTGCCAGCCGTCCCGCACCCGGCCCAGCGCCACGGAAGCCGGACCGGACACCGACACCTCGTCGACCGAACCGGCCGCGAAGAAGTTCGCCAGCACCGTCGCGTCCCACAGCCGGATGGCCTGCACGGCCGCGGTGTTGGCCCGCACCCGCCAAGCCGGCGCCGAGGCGACCGTCTGCAGCACCGACGCCGTGGGCAGGACGGCGTAGGCATAGCTCGCGCCCGCGGGTTTGACGCCGTGCTCGATCACGAGCTTCTGGTAGCGCCGCGTGTACGGCACCGTGGTGCCCTTGGTGTTGGCGCCCTTGTCGACGTCGCGCCAGGTCCCCGTCCGGTCTTCGCGCAGCGCCGTCACCTCGGCGGCGTCGAGCAGGACGTACCCGCCGACCTTCTCCAGATGCAGCCATCGCTTGTGCCGCAACGACTCCGAGCGGCCGACCAGCCTGCCGTCGGCCAGCAGGACACCCGAGCCGTTCTCGCCGAGGTTGCGGTTCTCGATCGTCGTCCGGATCCGCTCGCCGGACGCGTCGGTGATCCCGGCGCCGAGGCAGACCACACCGGACGGCGTGAAGAACCACGACTTCTTCGCGGTCAGCGTGCCGTCCTGGGAGACGAAGTCGAGCGCGTGCGCGCCGTGCCGCGCGTCCCAGCGGACGCCGCCGCAGTGGGCCTTGCCGGTCAGCGGTACCTGTTCCAGGGGCGGCGTCGGGCCGGTCTTGGTGGTGGTGCCCGGCAACAACGACGGGTCGACCGTCGGCCAGTAGGCGTCAGTGAAGTGGCCCTTGGCCTTGGGCAGGAACAGATACAGCGAACCGTCGCCGGTGTACCAGCCGTGGAGGTTCATCGCGTTGACCGATTCGTACCGCGAGATCCGCGTCGAGGCGACGCCGAGCGAGGCCGACCAGCCCTCGGTGACGTGCACCATCCGGTCCTGCTGGCCGAAGACGCGGTGCGTCGCGACGGTCGGCGTCGGCCGGATCCCGGTCGCCAGCAACTCCTGCGCGAACTCGATACCGGGAACGCCGACGAGGTCGGGACCCGGCGCGAACCGTTCGGGATCGGGAATCTCGAGGTAGGGCGCGAAAGTGTCCTCGGTGATCCACTTCGCCGCGAGGCCGCCGAGTTCTTCCCTGTGCCTCCCGCTCGCCGAACGTGCCAGCAGCACGACGGCGCCGGTGAGCTGATGCCCGATGTCGTGCGCGGTTTCCCCTTGCCGGGAAAGGAACCGGCCGCGGACCGACTCCATCAGCGCGCCCGCGTGGACGAACGGCGCGAACGTGTCGGAGACCAGTGAATACGCCGCCTCGCGCACGTCGGCGGGCAATTCGAACTCCGTGCCCTCGGTGACGTGGACGGCGGCCGCGACCGCGGTGAGCAGGACGATCCCGTAGTGGCCGGGATAGGGCACCGAATCGTGCTGGATGAAGGAGCCGTCGGTGTGGAAGCCGTCGCCCGCCGCGCGGTCGAGCTTGGCGACGACGCTCGCCGCTCCCCCGCCCTCGACGTCGGTGAACGCCGCGACCCCGCGCCGGATCCGGTCGCCGTCGCCGAGCATGGCCCCGGAGACGATGGAGATCGTCGACTTGTCCGCGCGGTTGGCGCCGGTCTCGACGACACTCGGGTTGTTCGTGCGGAGGTTCGGGTTGCCGGAGAACTTCAGCACCGGCTTCAGGTACTTGGCGAGTTCCTCCTGGGTCAGCTCGTCCGCGACCGTCGCGAGGATGTGCAGCAGGTAGAGCGGGACGCCGATCTCGTAGGTGTACCAGTTGCCGATCTCGGCGGTCTTCTCGCTGTACTGATCGTTGGTGTACAACAGTTCCAGCGCGGCCTTGAGCCTGCCGGGCACGGCCGTGTCGCCCGCCAGCGCGCCGCCAGGGGTACCCCAGTCGACCGCGATCGCGCGGAGCCGGGCGTACATCGACGTCGTGAAGTCACTGCCCGGGCCGAGCGGGAGATCCTTCCACAGCGGACCACCGCCGACGGTCATGCTGTCGTTGTAGGCCTTCGCGACCCTGTCCAGGTTCCTCAGTGCGGCGGCGCGTTCCGCCGACGGCCGGTCGATCCCGGTCTGCAGTTGGCGGTAGCCGGTCACGATCGAGGACATACCCAACGGAACCTGGGACGCGGGCCGGGCGAACGAGGGCCGGGCGATCGCGGTCGTGAGCGCGACTGAAGCGGCGGCCGCCGCGCCTCCACGCAGGGCGGTTCGTCTGGTGACGTGCATGACAGGGCGCCTCCCGAGGTCTAGGGCCTCGTGAGTGGTAAGGACGGTTAGAACCGCCCTTACCACTCACGAGCTTTTAGCGTTTCCCGTCGGTCCTGCGGGGCAGTCCCCACGGGTTGTTCTCCTGCAACGGTTCCGGCAGCAGGGCGTCCGGGAAGCCCTGCCAGGCGATCGGCCGCTGGAAGCGCTCGATCGCCGCGGTGCCGACGGAAGTGCTCGTCGGCGCGGTGGTCGCCGGGTAGGGGCCGCCGTGTTCCTGCGCCCAGGTGACCGTGACGCCGGTCGGCCAGTCGTTCCACAGCAGACGGCCGGCGACGCGGGTCAGCGACGGGAGCACCGGGCGGATCCAGTCCACATCGGACTCCTCGCCCTGGATGGTCGCGGTGAGCCCGGGTTCCATCGCGCCGAGCAGGCTGATCAGCTCGTCCTGATCGGTATAGGTGACGATCAGCGACGCCGGGCCGAAGCACTCCTCGCGAACGGTGCCGTCGTCCGCCAGGAAGTCCTTGCCGGTGGTGGCGAGCAGCGTCGCGCCATGCGAAATCCCTTCCACGCCACCGGATTCGGACAGCACCTCGACGCCCGCGACGTCCCGCAGCTTCGCCAGGCCGTCAGCGAATCCGGCCGCGATGCGCTCGTTGAGCAACGGCTGCGCCGGGATCGTCGAGACGGCTTCGCGCAGCACGTCTTCGAGGCCGTGTCCCTCGGGGAGGAACAGAAGCCCCGGCTTCGTGCAGAACTGCCCGGCACCGAGGCTGAAAGAGCCCGCGTAGCCCTTGGCGATCGCCTCGCCGCGCGTCTCGATCGCCGACCGCGTGACGACGACGGGGTTGACGCTGCCGAGTTCGCCGTAGAACGGGATCGGCGACGGCCTCGAGGTCGCGATGTCGAACAGCGCCCGGCCGCCCGGGACCGAGCCGGTGAAGGACGCCGCCTGGATCCGCGGGTCCTTCAGCGCCGTCACGCCGTTCTGCTGGCCGTGGATGACCGCGAAGACGCCTTCCGGGGCTCCGGCCTCGACCAGCGCCTCACGCAGGACCTCGCCGGTCCGCGCGGACAGTCCGGGGTGCCCGGAATGCGCCTTGAGCACGACCGGGCAGCCCGCCGCGAGTGCCGAAGCGGTGTCGCCGCCCGCGACGCTGAACGCGAACGGGAAGTTGCTGGCGGCGAACACCAGCACCGGCCCGATCGGCGTGAGCAGACGGCGGATGTCCGGCCGCGGCCCCATCGGCCACGCGGCGTCCGCGTGGTCGACGGTGGCGCCGAGGAACGCGCCGTCGGCCAGCACCTCCCCGAACAGGCGCAGCTGGAACGTCGTGCGCTTCAGTTCTCCCTGCAGACGCGGGGACGCCGGGAGGTGGGTCTCCTGGTTGGCCAGCGCGATGAGCTCCTCGGCGGCCGCGTCGAGGGCGTCCGCCGCCGCGTTCAGCCATCCGGCCCGTTGGGCTGGGGTCGCGGCCGCCGTCGTGCCTGCCGCTGCGGCGGCGGCGAGGATCCGTTCGAGCGTGGCGGGATCTGTTGCCTGGCTCATGATTTCCTGCTTCTCCTAGAGTTCTTGCGCGGCGCTGGTGGCGGCGATGAGATCCGCCCAGCGCCCCGGGCCGGCGAGGCCGAGGTGGTACAGGTGCAATTCGGTGGCGCCCGCTTTGCCGAGTTCGGTGGTGTAGGCCTCGATGTCGGGCACCGGGCTCGCCGCCACCGCGGTGATGTAACTGCCGACGGCGACCTTGCTCGGCAGTTTCGCCCGCGCCGTCGCGACGGACTCCCGGCTGGCGTGCCCGGGTACCCAGTTCTGCAGCACCACGGCGTCGACGTCTTCGGGGACCGACGGCGTCAGTCCCGGCAGCGCGCCGGTGACCCACGGGTCCATCGCGCCGTGGAGCACGATCCTGGGCCCGGGCGGGATCTTCGCGAGCACTTCGCGCCGGAGCGCGTCCGTCGCCTTCTGACGGGATTCGAGCAGGACCTGCCGCAGGGTGGGCATGATCTTGTCCTCGGTGGCGCGGAGATCTCCGGTGTCGATCAGCCGCCGGACCTCGGCGCGCAGCTTGCCCAGCGCCTTCACCGGGTCCTTGCCCGCCGCCGCCCAGGAGTCCAGGCAGAAGTCGCAGCAGCAGACCGACAGCAGCCGCGCGGTCGCGGGCGACCAGACGCCGTCGGTCTTCTCGTGCTGGTGCTGGTGGATGGCGCCGAGCGGGCCGCACGCCTCCAGGATCACCGAGGCGAAGTCGAGCCCCGCGAGGCTTTCCGCGACCACGTTCGCCGCGTACTCGCGCACCGTCGGCTGCGCCGGGCACAACGCCCACGGATACCGCTCGCCGAAACAGTTGCGCACGGTGGCCTCGGGGAACTCCGTGCCCAGCCGGGAATTGTGGGTCAGCACGAGCCACGCGGCGGCCGGGACGCCCGCCTCGTTCAGCAGCCGGACGGCGTCGCCCGCGCTGTCGCGGCTCGCGACCCAGTCCGGTTCGGCGGGCCGCAGCTCCCCCCATGCCTCCTCGCGCACCGGCCGGTACAGCGCCGCGTGCCGTGCGACGACCGACGTGTGCTCGGGCGCCCAGGGGGTCGCGGCGCGGGCGCTGTGGTACGACACCGCGACGGCGACCTCGTCGACGCCGAGTTCGCGCACCCGCTCCACGAACCCGGGATCGTCGAGGACGTCCCAGGGGTAGGCGTATCCGGTGACCTTCACCCCGTCACCACCGCGCCGTGTTCGGTTCGAAGGTTCCGACGAACTTCCGCATATACGTCACGTCATCCCGTTTGGTCTGTCCACTGCGGACATAGTCTTCATGGGCCCGCGCCAGCGCGTCGGGGTCGAGTTCGACCCCGAGCCCCGGCTTGTCGGGCACCGCGACCGCACCGTCGACGAACTCCAGCGCACCCGGGGCGATGACGTCGGCCGTCTTCCACGGCCAGTGGGTGTCGCAGGCGTAGGTCAGGTGCGGCGTCGCCGCGGCCACGTGCACCATAGCGGCCAGACTGATCCCGAGATGACTGTTCGAATGCATGGAAAGCCCCACGCCGAAGCATTCCGCCGTGGTGGAGAGGGCTTGCGTATCCCGCAGGCCACCCCAGTAATGATGGTCCGAAAGTATTACGCCGACCGCTCGCTGCCGGAACGCCGGCTCGATGTCCGCGAAGCGCACGACGCACATGTTCGTGGCCAGCGGCATGCTCGCCCGCTCGGCCACCCGCGCCATTCCCTCGATGCCCGGTGTCGGGTCTTCGAGGTACTCCAGGACGCCGTCGAGTTCTTCGGCGACCCGGATGCCGGTCTCGGGAGTCCACGCCGCGTTCGGGTCGATGCGCAGCGGGTGGTCGGGGAACGCCTCCGCGAGCGCGCGGATGCCGTCCATTTCCTGGTCCGGGTCGAAGGCACCACCCTTGAGCTTGATGGAGCCGAAGCCGTACTCCGCGATCATGCGCCGCGCCTCGCCGACGAGCGCGTCCGGCGTGGTCACCTCGCCCCACGAGTCCTCCTCGGCGCCGACGTGGGCGCCGAACTTGTAGAACAGGTACGCGGAGAAGTCGACGGCGTCGCGTGCCTTGCCGCCGAGCAGGTCCACCACCGGCCTGCCGAGGTAGTGGCCCTGCGCGTCGAGCGCGGCCACCTCGAACAGCGAGTACACGCTCGCGACGGTCTTGCTGACGGAGAACCCGCCGGTGAGCCCGTGCGCGTCGGCGAAGACGACCTCGCCGAGGGTGGTGGCGACCTTCCGGCGCAGGCCGGGCAGGTCGAACACGTCCTGTCCCTCGAGTACGGGCAGCACCTTCCGGACCTGTTCGAGGAAGGCGAGGTCACCGTAGGACTCGCCGAGGCCGACCACGCCGTCTTCGCAGATCAGCTGGACGACACCGCGCAGCGCGAAGGGCTCGTGCACGCCCATCACGTTGAGCAGCGGCGGGTCGGCGAAGGCGACCGGGGTCAGGACGACGTCGAGAACCTTCATCTTCAGGCACCGGTCCCGACGGACTTGAGGACGGCGAACCCGTCCTCGACGATCTTCTCCAGCCGGGCGATCTGGTCGGCCGTCGGCTCGACCAGCGGCGGCCGGACCGAGCCCGCCTTGTCGCCCCGCAGCCGCGCCGCGGCCTTGACCAGCGACACGGCGAAACCCTGTCCCTCGTCCCGCAGCGCCACCAGGGGCAGGTAGAACCCCGCCAGCAGTGCATCCATGACCGCGTCGTCGTTCTCGGCGAGCGCGCGGTGGAACCGGGCCGCGATCTCGGGGGCGAAGCAGTGCACGGCCGAGGAATACCGCGCGACGCCGATCGCGGCGTAGGCGCGCGCGGAGACCTCCGCGGTGGGAAGGCCGTTGAAGAACAGGAATTCGCGGGCCCGGTCGGTGCCGGCCGAGCGGATCGTGGTGATGATCCGGCTCATCAGTTCGACGTCGCCGAAGCCGTCCTTGAGACCGACCACCGACGGGATGCCGAGCAGGTCCACCGCGGAGTCCGGGGTGAACACGCCGGTGGAGCGGTGGTAGACGATCACCGGGATCGAGGAGTCCCCGACGGCGTACCGGACGTGGTCGACCAATCCCGAAGGCGGACCGGTGACCAGGTAGGGCGGCAGGAGGAGGACGCCGTCCGCGCCGCCCGCCTCCGCCGCCGCGATCCCGGCACGGGCCGACGCCGCGCCGCCGCCCGCCCCGACCCACACCGGTACGCGCCCGGCGACGACCTCACGAGCCCTGCGCAGGATCGCTGCGTGCTCGTCCGGGGACAGCGAGCTGAATTCGCCCGTACCGCAAGCGACGAACAGCGCCCCGGCTCCGGCGGCCACATGGCTCTCGACGTTCTCCGCGAACGCGTCGAGGTTGAGTTCCAGTCCCTCGGTGAAGGGGGTCAAGGGGAACGCCAGGAGGCCGTCGAGCTCGATTTTGGTCTGTACCATGGATTTCTCTTTCGTTCTTAGCGGTCGGTCCCGGGTTCGGGCCCGGTCAGGCAGGCACGGTGGTGCCGTCCTTGGTCTTGCTGGGCAGGACGTCGTCGTCGCGGTCGATGGTGTCGATGATCTCGTCGGTACTGGCCTTGCGCTCGGGCATGAGGTAGCCGAGGCCGACGAACAACGCCAGTGAGACCAGGATCGGGGTGGAGACGGTGACCGCGAGGGTGGCGTTGTAGCCGTAGTAGGCGATCGCGTAGGCGAGCAGGCCGCCCGCCCAGGAGATCAGCGCGGCGCGGGAGCCGGACCGGCGGAACCACGGGAGCATGCCGAGCAGCAGCGGCACCGAGATCGGGCCCATCAGTGCCGCGACCCAGAGCACCACGATACCCAGCACCCCACCGAGTTTCTCGGCCTGTGTGGCCACCGCCATGGTCAGCACGACGAAGACCACCGTCGAGACCCGCGCGGCGAGCAGCCCCTGCGAATCGGTGAACCGCCTGGCCTTCTTCCACAGCACCGGCATCATGTCGCGGGTGATCACCGCGGAGATCGCGTTGGCGTCCGAGGAGACCATGGCCATGGTGTGCGAGAAGATGCCTGCCAGCACCAGCCCGACCAGCCCCGGCGGGAGGAATGTCGTGGTCATGATCGCGTAGGCGTTGTTGGGGTTCGGGATGTTCGGGATCAGCAGCGGGGCGGCGAACATCGGGAACATCATCACCAGCGGCCACACCAGGTACAGGATCGAGGACAGCCGCGCGCCGCGACGGGCTTCGAAGGTGTTCGGCGCGGCCATGTAGCGCTGCGCCAGGTTCCACATACCGCCGTTGTACTCCAGCGTTTTGACCAGCACGTAGACGAGCAACACGACGGTGGTGAACTTCGACGTCGTCGGGTTGAGGTGGGACGGCGGGAGCTCGCCCCACACCGTCCACAGGCCGGAGACGCCGCCGAGCTTGTCCAGCACGACCCACAGCATCACGATCGCGGCGATGGCCTGGATGACGAACTGGCCGAAGTCGGTGAGCGCGTCGGCCCAGAGGCCGCCGACGGTGCAGTAGATCAGCGTGATCGAACCGGTGATGATGATGCCCCAGGTGTAGGGCACGCCCGCGAAGACGTTGAGGATCGTCGCGACCGCGAACCATTTGGCCGCGATGTCGAAGATCTTCAGGAGGCTGCCGCTCCAGGCGAGCGCCTGCTGGGTGGGCACGTTGTAGCGCTTCGCCAGGTACTCCAGCGGCGAGGAGACCCCCAGCTTCGAGCGCAGGCGATTCCAGCGTGAGGCGAACAGCCAGCTGCCGATGCCGACGCCGATACCGATACTGGCCATGCCCCAGAAGTAGACCGTGATGCCGTCGGTGTAGGCGACGCCCGCGTACGCGACGAAGAGCACCGCGCTGTAGCCGGACATGTGGTGGGAGATCCCGGCCAGCCACCACGGCATCTTCCCGCCGGCGGTGAAGAAGTCGCTGACGGTGTTGACCCGGCTGTGTGACCACAGGCCGATCACCACCATCAGCACGAAGTACGCGGACACCATGATCCAGTCCAGCAAATGCACCGCTGACTCCTTTCCGCGTCCACGTCGATGCACTCCAGCCGTCGGCGGTCGGCTATTCACATCCATGAACGGAGTCTGTTATAGTGATTATGTTCATCCATAAGAACGCTGTTCGGGACGCTAATATGGCCGAGGTCACAAGTCAACGGCCGGATGGAGGAGTGCGGATGCCCCAGCAGGAAGCCGCCGTCACGGTGGGGAACGGCGCGTCCGCCGCGCCGGAGCAGGCCGGGGTCAAGTCCGCCCGGCGGGCGATCGACCTCATCGAGACCTTCGCCGCGAACGACGTCTGGCTTTCGCTCTCGGATCTCCACGCGCGCACCGGTTTTCCCAGGTCCAGCCTGCACGGCCTGCTGCGCACACTGCTCGAAGCAGGCTGGCTGGAAGTGGACACCAACACCGCCCGGTACCGCCTCGGCGTCCGGGCGCTGATCTGCGGCACGGCCTACCTCGACCGCGACCCGGTCGTCCCGTTCGCGACCGAGGCACTGGAGCGGATCCGGGAGCAGACCGGGTTCACCGCGCACTTCGCGCGGCGCGAGGGCACCGACGTCGTCTACCTGGAGACACGCGAGTCACGGCACTCGACGCACCTCGTGTCCCGCGTCGGCCGCACCCTGCCGACCCACGCGACCGCGCTGGGGAAGGCCTTGCTGGCCGAACTGACGCACGACGAGATCAGCGACCTCCTGACCGGAGACCTCTCGGCGCTGACCCCGAACACCATCACCTCGCCCGACGCGCTGCACGCCGAGTGCGCGAAGACCCGCGAACGCGGTTACGCGGCGGAAATCGAGGAAGGCAGCCTCGGCGTCCGGTGCGTGGCGGCCGTGATCCCCTACCGCATCCCCGGCACGGACGCGATCAGCTGCTCCATGCCGGTCACCGAAGTCACCGACGCCGACGCCCAGCGCGTCGGCGAACTCCTCGCCGACATCACCGCGGAACTCGGCCAGCAGCTGCGCCGCGCCGGTATCCGCTGAACTTCCGTACTTCCACCACTGACAAGGGGCTTCCATGGCAGACCAGCGCGTCCTGATCACCGGCTCGGCGGGCATCGTCGGCACCCTCATGCGGACGCGGCTTCGCCGTCCCGGGCGGGTGCTGCGGCTGCTCGACCTGGCCGCGCAGCCCGAAGCCGCGGGTGCCGAGGACGTCGAGCTGATCACCGCGTCGGTGACCGACCCGGAGGCGATGGCGAAGGCGTGCGAAGGCGTCGACGCGCTGATCCACCTCGGCGGGCACAGCCGCGAGAACTCGTGGGAAGCGACGCTCGACGTCAACATCAACGGCACCCACACCGTCCTCGAAGCCGCACGGCTGGCCGGGGTGCCGCGCGTGATCCTGGCCTCCAGCAACCACTCCGTCGGGTTCCGCCGCAACGACGAGGCCGGCGAGAACGGCCTTCCCGCCGACTCGACCCCGCGGCCGGACACCTACTACGGCGTCAGCAAGGCCGCCATCGAAGCACTCGGCAGCCTGTACCACTCGCGGTTCGGCATGGACGTGATCGTCATCCGCATCGGTTCCTGCTTCGAGAACCCGCTCGTCCTCGGCCCGCGCGGCCTGGCGACCTGGCTCTCCCCGGACGACGGCGCCCGCCTGTTCGAGGCGTGCCTGAGCTACCCCTCCCCCGGCTACCGGCTGATCTGGGGCGTCTCCGACAACACGCGCCGGATCTATTCGCTCGCCGAAGCCGAGGCGCTGGGCTACAAGTCCCTCGACAACGCGGAGGCCTACGCCGACCAGGTCGCGGACAAGCCCGAGCCGACCGGGGTGGCGGCGGAGTACGTCGGCGGCCCGTTCTGCACCGCTCCGCTGGGGGCCTACAACCCGCTCTGACAGTGCTGGGTCTGGGTCGTGAGTGGTGGCAACCGTGGCGTGTGGCCGCTCTCGAAAGGCGTGAGTCGGGGTGGTCGTGAGTGGCGATTCGTGTTCTATTTTGAGAGGTAAGTCAAACGTGGCGTGCCGGTTCGGCTGCGATAATGGCGGCTCGCCAGTGGGTCCGGCGCCTCCTGACTGTCCACAAAGGACTTAGTTCGAGGAGAATGCGTCCGTTTCGCACTATGTGCCTGGATTGAGACGAGGGTCGTGAGTGGCGATGGGGGTTATTGAGAGGTAAGGCAAACATGGCGTGCCCGGCCCTGCCGTGAGGTCGATTTCACAGCGGGAGACCTTCGTCGCACAGATCCGGCCTGGATGACAGGACGTGGGCAGTCCTCGATCGTCCACAAAGGATGCTTGCGTGTCCGATTAGCACTTTTATATACGGTTCTCGAGGGGGTCGTGAGTGGCATTGAGCGTTCTAACCCTCATTGCCACTCACGACCCTCCTCTGAATCCAGGCACATAGCGCGAAACGGACGCATTCTCCTCGAACTAAGTCCTTTGTGGACAGTCAGGAGGCGCCGGACCCACTGGCGAGTCGCGACTATCGCAGCCGAACCAACACGCCACTCTCGAATAACCCGAAACGCCACTCACGACCACCCCGGCCGCATACGAACACGCCACCTTTGACCTTCCCCTGACGACCCGCGCGGTCAGCACACCGATACCGGCCGAGACCACCGCCAGCACCCCGAAACCCCACGGCGGCAGCAGGGTCGCCCCGTCGGGATGGGTGCTCACCACCAGCCACGTCGAGGCGGCGGCCGCGACCGCGACGCACCAGCTCGGCCACCTGGCCGCCGCCCCGAGCACCAACGGCCAGGTGAAGTACCAAGGAAACGCCACCGGCGCGAGCACGACCGCCGCCAGCAGCGCCACGGCCGCCGCACGGACCGCGGCCACGCCACCCGCCCGGGAGCGCCACCACAGCCACGTCACCAGACCGGCGAGGGCGGCCCAGCCCGCGATCCGGCAAGCCGCGACGGCGTCCACGGAGCCGGGCAGCACCGCCCGGCCGATCTTTCCGATCGCGGTCGGGATCGAAAGCCATGGTTCCAGCTTCGAATTTCCACCCAGCGTCCGAATCCAGCCGAGATCGACCCCGGCGACGACGGTGCACATCCCGAATGTGATGACCACAATGGACACCGCCGCCGCGAAGACGAAGAAGAAACCGCGTCTGTCCGATCGCCGCGCCGCCCAAACCCACACCAGAAACGGCAATGCCACAGCCGCGGGAGCCTTCACCGCGGCGGCCAGCGCGACCAAGGCGAACCCGGCCCCTGGCGCGCGGGTGAGCACGAGCGCCGTGCCTGCCGCGAGCAGTCCGATCATCAGCAAGTCGTTGTGCCCACCCGCGACCACGCAGAGCACCATCAGCGGATTCGCGACCGTCATCCACAGCGCGCGTTCCGGCCGGGCACCGAGATGCCGGCACAGGACCGGCAAGGCGGCACAGAGCAGCGCCAACCCGGCGACCATCGCCAGCCGGGTCAGGAAAACACCGAGGACGACGTGCTCACCGGTCACGGCGAGCACGCTTTTCACGATCAGGATGTGCAGCGGCCCGTACGGCGACGAAATGTACGACCAGTCACCGGCGGCGTTGTCGGTGATCGGACCGGGAACCTCGGCGGGACCGTGCGTGTACGGGTCGAGTCCTGCCTGTGCCACCGCACCCTGCGCGAGGTAGGTGTACAGATCGGTGCTGAACAACGGCGGGGCGAACAGCAGCGGCACGCACCACAGCCAGACCGCCCCCGTGACCTCGCGCGCACTCGTCGACCGTCCTAACCGGACCCAAGCGACCAGCAGCAGAACGAGGCCGAGGTAAAGCACGGCGGTGAAGAACGAGCCGTGCCCGAACGCGCCGAGCACGACCAGTACGGACCCGCCCAGCCCCGCGGTCGCCGCGTTCTTTCCGAGGAAGATCATGCGGCAGGTCTAATCGGACGATGATCCCGGGCCGTTAAGATCGGCTTTTATCGGGCCTTTATCCGTCCGGCGTTCTACTGAGGCTCGTGGGGATTGGTTGATGCGCGTACTCGTGGCCGAAGACGAGCGGATGCTGGCGGACTCCATCACGGAGGGCCTGCGGCACCTGGGCATGGCGGTGGACGTCTGCTACGACGGCGACGCCGCGCTCGAACGTGTCGTGGTCCACCGGTACGACGTGGTGCTGCTCGATCGCGACCTGCCGCTGGTGCACGGCGACGAGGTCTGCCGGAAGATCACCGAAGGCGACGGGGAGACCCGCGTGCTGATGCTCACGGCCGCGGTCGGCATCCGTGACCGTGTCGACGGGCTCGGCCTCGGCGCGGACGACTACCTCACCAAGCCGTTCGCCTTCGCCGAACTCGTCGCCCGGGTGCACGCGCTGGCCCGGCGAGCCCGGCCTGCCCTGCCGCCGGTACTCGACCGGGCAGGCGTCGAACTGGACCCGGCGAAGCGGTTCGCGTCGCGGGACGGGCGGCCTTTGCCGTTGTCTCCCAAGGAGTTCGCCGTCCTGGAAGTGTTGCTGCGGGCCGAAGGACGGGTCGTCAGCCCGGAAGAGCTGCTGGAGAAGGCATGGGACGAGCACGCCGACCCGTTCACGAACACGGTGCGGGTCACGGTGATGACGTTGCGGAAGAAACTCGGCGCACCGCGGATGATCCACACCGTGCCCGGCGCGGGCTACCGTCTGGGCGGCTGAGGCGGGCGCGGGCGTCGGTGCGCGGCCGCGTCGAACTGGTTCTCCTCGGCGCTCTGCTCGCCTTCCTGCTGCTGCTCTACCCGTTCGCCAAGGCGGCGGGCATGGTGCTCGGGACCTTCGTGGACCACGACTTCTGCCCGCGGGGCACCGGTTGCGCCGACACGGCGGGCGGGCTGTGGTGGTCTGTGCCGCTGGTCGCGGCGATCGCGCTCCTGATCGCGATACGCCGGCCGGTGACGTCGTGGGTACTGCGGCCGTTGCCCGATCTCACCGCCACCATCGAACAGCTGGGGCCGCGGAACCTCGGCCAGCGCATGCCGCTGGGGCAGACCGACGGCGAAGTGCGGGCACTGGCCGACGCGGTGAACAGGATGCTCGACCGGGTGGCACTCGGTTTCGAGGGGCAACGCCGGTTCGCGGCGAACGCGTCGCACGAGTTGCGCACGCCGCTCGCGGTGCAGCGGACGCTCGCCGAGGTCGCGATGGTCACCGGTGGAGGCGACGACGTCACTCGGCTGGCATCGCAGCTGCTGGTGGTCAACGACCGCAACGAACGGCTGATCGAGGGGTTGCTCGTGCTCGCCGAAGCCGACCGGGGTCTGCCCGGCACGGTTCCGACGCGCCTGGACGAGCTGGCGGACTCGGTGCTCGCGAGGTTCGACGAGCAGCTGGACGAGCACGAACTCACCCTGCGCCGTGAAATCGCCGAGCGCACCGTGCCCGGTGACCCCCTTCTGCTGGAACGGCTGATCGTCAATCTGGTCCACAACGCGATCAAGTACAACCACCCGCACGGCTGGATCGAACTGATCGTCGGGGACGAACCCGCGCTGAGCGTGCGCAACTCCGGCGAGCGCGTGCCCGCCGGATCGGTCGACTCGCTGTTCCAGCCGTTCCGCCGCCTCACCGCCGATCGCACGAACCACCGCGACGGCGCCGGGCTCGGACTGTCCATAGTGCACTCGATCGCCACCGCACACCGCGGCCGGGTGTCCGCCGTTCCCGGCGAGGACGGCGGCCTGCGGGTCGACGTGAACCTGCCCTGACCTGTCGCTATCCGGACTTCCCGGGAGTGTCCGATGCGGCCGAGGTTTTCGCGGCGAGCTGTGTTTCGATCCGCCGGAGGATCGAGTTCACGGCCTCGATCTCGGCCGGGTCGGACACCGTCTCGTCGAGCAGTCCGCTCCAGATCTCGCGGAGCTGCCGCAGGTTCTCGTGCGCACGGGCGGTGGGATAGAGCCGGATCCGCCGGGCGTCGTCCTGATCGGTTTCGCGGTGCACGAGGCCTTTCTTCTCCAGTCCTCGCACCGCCCTGCTGAAGTTGCTGGAGATCAGCTGGGTGGCCTCCGCCGCGGCACGGGCCGAGGTGCCCGGGTTCCGGTCGATGAACCGCATCACGGCGCTCTCCAGCGGCGTCCACGACTCGGACGCGAAGTCCCTGCTCGCGAATTCCTTGGACGCGTGGATCTGACGGCCCACCGCCAGGATCAGGTCGGCGAGTTCGAACAGCCGTGACGTTTGTTCCTCATCCACCAGGCAATGGTACATTTGCTGTCAGCTGATAGCTATCATCTGATAGGAGAACTGGTGGACGCTCCGTCCCGCGGCACCATCCCGGTCCCCCTGCTGCTCGTGCTCGCCCTGCTGGCCAGCGTCGCCCCGTTCGGGATCGACCTCTACCTCGCCGCGTTCCCGCAGATGGCCGTCGACCTGGCAACCGGTGACACGGCGATCCAGCTGACCCTCACGACCTTCCTGCTCGGACTGGCCGCCGGACAGCTGATCTTCGGCCCCGTCTCCGACCGGTGGGGACGGCGAGGGCCACTGCTCGCCGGCTCGGCGGTGTTCGTCGCCGCGAGCGTCCTCGCGGCGACCGCGCCCACCATCGCCGTCCTGCTGGCCGCACGGCTCCTGCAAGGACTGAGCGCCGCGGCGGGCATGGTCATCGGCCGCGCGGTCATCGCCGACCTGGCCACCGGCCGGGCCGCCGCCCGCGCGTTCAGCCTGATGATGATCGTCGGCGGGGTGGCGCCGGTGGTCGCACCGCTGCTGGGCAGCCTGCTGGTCGACGCGATCCACTGGCGCGGAATCCTCGGTGTCCTGACGGGACTGGCCGTGGCGATGCTCGCCGGATCCGCGGCGATGGTGCGGGAAAGCCTGCCGCGGGAACGAAGGGGCACCTCCGGCGGTGGCGGATTCCGGGCGCTTCGCAGCCGCGCGTACGTGTCCGCCACGGTCACGCTCGTCTTCTCCTTCGCCGTGCTGATGGCCTACATCTCCGCGTCGCCCTTCCTGTACCAGACGGTCATCGGCATGAGCGCCGTCGGCTACGGCCTGATGTTCGCGCTCAACGCCCTCGGCCTGGTGCTGAGCAGCGCGGCGGCGGCACGGCTGCTGCACCGCGCCGAACCGCGCCGCCTCCTCACCGGCGGCGTCCTCTGGCTCGCTGCCGCCTCGGCCGTGTTGCTGGCCGTGTCGGTGCTGCCGGTCGGCGTCGCCTTGCTGCCGGTACCGATCTTCTTCGTGGTCTCGGCGCTGGGGTTCATCCTCGGACCCGCCACGGCGATCGCCCTGGACGCGGTACCCGGAGCGGCCGGAACCGGATCGGCCGTCCTCGGCGCGACACAGTTCGGGCTCGCGGCCGTCGTCTCGCCGCTCGTCAGCGTGGGCGACGGCCACTCCGCGGTGCCGATGGCGGTCACGATCGCGGTGCTCGCCGTCATCGCGATGGCCTCCTGCCTGAACACGACGGAAAAGGTGAAGACATGACGCTCCTCGCGCCCTTCACACCACCCAGCCGCGCTGGACGATCCGCTCCAGCTCGTCCAGGTGATGCCTGGCTTCCAGCGCGACTCGCGGGTCCGCGGTGTCGAACAGTCGCTCGAGGTCCAGCAGCGCGGCTCGCGCCATCCGTGCGGGCGACTCCGACCCGTCGGGGTTCGCCCACTCCTCACCCCAGAGTGCCGACCCTTCCTGGGTGATGGCCGCCCCGAAGATCACTTGCTCCACTTTGTCCGCGGACAGGCCGAGCGGCTTCGACCACGACGTCAACGACTCGACGTAGTGCTCGCAGACGGCAGGCCGCCATGGACAACGGCGTCCAGGATCGGGGCGGCGTCCTGGGAAAGCGCGGCCGTGACGAACCGGAGGTACTTGGTACCGAACGCCACGCCCAGATACCGCAGCCGCGTCTTCGCCAACTCGCGGAAAGCGGCGACGCCGCCCCGATCCCGCGCGACGCGGGCCACCTCCGCCAGCCGCTCGCTCGCGTGCGGGTTCTCGGTCAGCACCCGTGCGGTACGCCAAGGGCCGTAACCGACCGGTCCGTATCCCCAGATCATCGCGGCCAGGAACGCCCGTTCAGCGCCTTCCGAAGTCACCGCCCCCGCGGCGTGCCTGGTGGCTTCGTCCCGGTCGATGCCGTCCGGCAGGGAGTCGAGGAACGCGTGATGAACCGGGAAATAGCGGAGCCACGAGCCGCGGGACCACCGTGACGCCCGCTGCGGCGGTTCACCGTGTTCCCGCCATCGCCGGACGGCCTCGCTCAGGGCGGGCGGAATCGGCCTCTCGTGCGACGTGGCTGCCACTCGGTCCGTCCGCCTCAGCCCACCGCGATGGACTGGAACGTCACCGCGATCTTCGGCGGCCCGGTCCCGTCACCGGGACCACCGGCCTCGTCGACACCACCACGCGCGACCTTGTCCAGTACCTGCAGGCCCGCGTCCGAGATGCTCCCGAACACGGTGTACTCCGGCGGCAGTTCCGCTTTACCGAAGACCATGAAGAACTGGCTGCCGCCCGAGTTCGGCTCCTGTGTCTTCGCCATGGCGAGGATCCCGCGGCCGTACTCGAGTTCGGGGAAGACCTCGTCCGGGATGGTGTACCCCGGCCCGCCCATGCCGCTGGCCGCCGGGTCGCCGCACTGGAGCATCTGGAGCCCCGAAGTGCCGAGCCGGTGGCACGAGGTGCCGTCGTAGTAACCCTGCTGCGCCAGCGAAAGGAAGTTCGCCACGGCGCACGGCGCGAGCCCCCGGTCCAGCGTCAGCCCGAGGTCACCCGCGGTCGTCTTGACCGTGACCGCCGTCGTACCGGACGCCGGGGTCGGGCCCGCCGCGGGCGGGGTGGCCTTCTTCGGCACCTCGCCGCTCGAGCTCGCCGGGTAGGCGCAGTCCGTCGGATCCGCCAACGGTGTGGTGCGCTTCGGCAGCGGCAGCCTGTCCGCGGGGATCTGCACCTGGCTCTGGGTCGTCGTGTCCTGGGCGTTCGACGTCGGCGCCGAGGACGACGCCGCGGCCGTGCTCTTGCCCTTCGAGTCCGACAGGAAGAACCCCGGCGCCACGAAGCCGGTGATCGCCACGACGGCCACCACCACGACGAGTCCCAGCACCCCCAGCCCGACCCAGAGCGCCGTCTTGTTCGACGACGGTGGCGGCGGCTGTTGCGGCGCGCCGTACCAGCCCTGCTGCTGGGACATCTGTGCTCCTGTCATCCGGGGCGAGGAAGTGCAAGGAACACTCTCACGAATCACCGGCGCGGCGTCACGGCATCCCTCACGGCGCGCCGTCCCCGTTCGCCGGGACGGGCCCGATCTCGAGGTCGGGCCGGTCGCCCGCGCGGTGCACGACAGCCTCCTCTCCGCGTCGCAAGTCGATCTGGACGTCCCCGTTCGCCAGCCGCCGCCAGCGTTTCGGCCTGCCCCAGCGGTCGCGGACGGTCAGCTCGCCGTCCAGGTCCGTACGCAGCACGCACGGCGCTGCCGGGAGGCGCTGAGCAGGAACGCGCCCTCCGTCCGGAAGTCACGCAGCGCCGCGTCCGCCCATTTCGCGGGTACGGCCGGGAAGAGCGGCGTCTCGATCACCGGACCGGACTCCTTGTACATCGTGTTCGGCTGGATGTAGCGCCGCTGCAGTTCGCCCCACCACGTCGCGGGCCACGGGGTCGGTTCGAGCCACGGTCCGCAGGTCGCCATCACCGGCGCTTCCTTACGCGCCGCAGAAGCGATCCTGTAGAGCTGGATCCAGCAGAAGTCCTGCAGGCGAGTGTCCGGAATGGACAGGAAGCCGTGCCGATAGTAGTCGTGCCACCAACGGCGGTGCCCGGCCGTCAGGGCGCTGAACGGTTCGGCCCGGCGGACTGTCTTCAACGCCTCACGGACGGCCGTCTTCTTCGGATGCGACCAGGTCACCGACGTGTACAGCGTGCGCTTCGAACCCTACGTGACCTCGCGCCACGCCGTCACGTGCTCGACGGCCAGCAGTGACTGTCCGGTGTGGACGATCGCCCGCGGCGAAAGGCTGCCCGCGGCGGTGGTGATCGTGCCTCTGAGTTCGGCGTTCCACAGGTCCATCCGCCAGTCGATCCCGGTGATGGCGCCGACCGGTTCGAGGGTGAAATGGCCGATCGGCAACCGCGCGAGACCGAACAGGGAACCGAACTCGGGCCGGTGGTCCTGGACTTCACTGTGCTGGACGGTGAAGCGGAAGGCGTTCCGGCCCGGTTCGGCGTAGCTGCCCGAACCGAGGAATCCGTTGCCCAGGAACGGGCCCTCGTACCAGGCCTTCGGCGTCCTCCGCCACAGCATGTCCGCGGAGCCCAGGAAAGCGGGCCAATCGACGTCACCCGGCTCCGCCGCCGAGGCGGACGGCGAGAACCCGGCGGCCGCCACACCCGCCAGTGCGCCGCCGAGCACCGTCCTGCGAGTGATGTCCATCCGTCAACCCTCCCCGTCGAGTCCCCACGCCGGAGTTTCCCGGTCGCCGGGCACGTCGCGGGGCTCCAAGACCGGCCGCGCACCGCGTCGGGTGACGACGGCCGTCCCACCTCGGCCGAGCGGGATCGAGATCGTTCCCGGCCCTTCGCTCCGCCAAGGGAGCTGCCGGCCGCGTGCGTCGCGGACCTCGATCGGGCCTGGGATTCCATGCTGAAGTGTGAGCGGCTCCCCTGCCTCGCTGTGAACGCGGAGCCATTCGGTCGCGCCGTCCCTGCGCGACGCGTCGACGAGGAAGGCCCCCTCGGCGCGCAGGTTCTCGAAGGACGCCTCCCGCCAGCTCGACGACACCGACGGGAAGACCTTCAGCACGCCGTGGTCACCTTGCAACAGCATGTCCACAACGGACTGTGCGGCGGTGATGGGGCTTTCGATGGCGAGGTTCGAGCCTTCGCGGTACATCGTGTTGGGCGTCAGCTGGGTGTCGGCCACGACGGTGCCGTCGAGGAAGGTCTTCAGGTAGCGCAAGGCTTCCTCGGGCTCGTCCATCACCGAGCTCATCGACGACGCGGCCGCGAAGCTGTAGCCATGCCACTTGTCCTGGATACTCGACCAGTGCGCGAAGGTGCGGCGCATGACGTCCCGGTCGCCGGGACGATCCCAGAGCTTCTCGCGCAGCGGGTAGAGCCAGAGCAGATGTGAAAAATGCCGATGGGATTCGGCCAGCGGGACACCGTCGCCGATCAGCACTCCCCGATCGGGATCCTGGTGGTACGGCACCAGTTTCTCGCCGATCTCCCGCCACGCGGGCACGCGCGGGTCGTCGAGGCGCAACTTGGCCGCGGACTCGACGAGGGTGCACGCCGCCCAGCGGATCAGCGAGAGGTCGTACGTGCAATCGGCCGCGTCGGCGTACTCGGGTGAACGCGTCATCGGCAGGTGCAGGAACCCGTCCGGACCGGTGGCGAGGAAGTGGCGGTAGTAGTTGAGTGCCTTGGCGAGCGTCGGATACAGGACGTCGCGGAGGATGCGGACGTCCATGCTGTGCCGGTACGCGAGCCAGACGTTGTGCAGGCCCCAGATCAGGTTGCCGGTCTGGTCGTTCTTGGTGGCAGGGCCGGGGATCCCGACCGCCCGGGTGCCGCCGGGCCGCAGCCGCCAGTCACCCGGATGCGATAGGGCGTAGGTGTCGCCGTCCCGGTAAGCGGGAGGGACCGAGAGTTCGAGGTTGGCGTGGTCGCGGCGGAACGTGACGGTGACCGCGTCGAGTTCGGGATGGTTGCTGCTGTTGACGATCGGGTAGGCGACCTGGACGTTGAGGTTCCACCAGACAGCCGTCCAGCTGTTCCCGACCTCCGGGAACCACGGCCCCCATTCGGCGACGACCGGCCCGTTCGCGCGGGTGGCGCAGGCGGTCTTGTACAACTGGATCCAGTAGAACCGCTGGACCCGTTTGTCCGGAATGGACACCAGGCTGCGCCGGTAGAAGGCGTTCCACCAGCGTCGATGGTCGGAGACCAGCACGTCCGGGTCGGTCGCCGACGCGCGCTGGACCCTCGTGATCGCCTCGGCGGTGTGGGTCGGCTTCGGAAAACCGTACGCGACCCCGGCCACCAGCAGCCGTCGCGTACCGACGGCCCGCTCGCGCCACGCCGTCGTATACCCGCCGCCCGCGTGCAGCGGCTGCTCGCAGTACCGGACCGTGCCCGCACTCGCGAGCTTCGGATCGGGATTGGCCGTGTACTCCGGCGGCTTGCGGATCGTCCTGGTCGTCGCCGACTTCAACGGCGTGAACCCCCAGGTCGTGGCTGCTCCGGTGAGCGAGACGAGCAGGAGATCCTGGTCGTTGTGCACGAGCGCGGAGAACCGAGCCGTGCCCTGCGTCGTCGTGATCGTGCCGCCGAGTTCGGCGTTGTAGAGGTCGAGTTCCCAGTCCACCGCCGTGATCGCCCCGGCGAAGGTGAGGGTGAGGTAGCCGATCGGGAGCCGCGAGAGGCCGATGCCCGCTTCCCACTGGCCGCGCTGGTCCTGGACCTGGGCATGGCTGAGCATCACCTTGAGCACGTTCGGCTGCGCGCCTGCGGAGAACTGGACCCCGAGGAAGCCGTTGGCGAGGAACGGGCCCTCCTGCCACCCGTTCGGCAACCGCTTCCAGACCATGCGCGCGTCGTCGACCACCCGCCGGTGGACATCGCTTCCCGCCTGCGCCGGCGGGGCTCCCCGCACCCACGACCCGCCGAACGCGGCAGTCCCCGCCGCGGCCATCAGCATCGAACGCCTGGACAGCTCAGCCATCGGACGCCCTCCAGATACATACTATGTTTCGCCTGGATCAAGCTCTGGCGAACGGCATGTTTCCAGATACAGTCGTGCTTTGGCCATTACGTTCACCCATGCAGCCGCAGATACATCCGACCTATCGGTCAGTTGGCGAGATAGGCACGCGTGGCCTCGCCCGACGCCTGCCCGAGCATCCCGGCGGCTTCGTCGTGGGTCATACCGGTGCGAAGGAGGTTGACGGCGAAGGTCTTGCGGAGGGTTCGCGCGGACAGTCCCGGCATGCCGATCAAGACGCCGAAGACGGTCACCAGACGATTCACCGTGGCGGGCGGCACGCGGCGTCCACAGGTGCCGGAGAAGAGCGCCGGACTCTCCCCGTCGCGTTCCCGAAGCCAGGCGTCCAGCATGGGACGAAGCTCGGAGGGGACCGGGACCGTACGCTGTCGCCGCCCGCGTACGGTGATCCCCTTCTCGGTCAGGTCCCGCGAATCCAGCGCGGAGAGTTCGGTGGCGCGGACACCGGTGTGGCACAGAAGATGCAGGATCGCCGCGTCCCTGACCGGCAGCAGCCGCCCCGCGGCCGACAGCATTGCGCGCAGTTCGGCGTCGTCCAAGGGCGACAACGTTTCCGCCTCGAACTCGCGCCGCTCGTCCGTCGCCTTCAGTTTCGACCCGACGAGCGCGCCGAGCGTGGCGCCAGGCCACTTCTGCCACCGCTGCGGCCGGACCTTCAGGAGACTTTCCTCGGTGGTCGCGGCACTGTCGATGTCCACCGAACCACGGGCACCGTTGAGCACCTGTTGGTGCCGATGCCGGTTCAGCCGGTTCACCCGCCGCTTGTGGCGCGGGATGTTCTTGCGCGAGGACTTGTCGTTCTCGCCGTACCTGTTACGACGATCCCTGGCGTAGCTGATCCGTTTCTTCTCCTGCGGGCTCTTCCGTCCCATCGCCCCTCCCCTGGCTTCGTCGGGATGACGATAGCGAGCCGACTGGAGCACCGACCACCGATTTAGCCAGAGCTCTTAGGGACGCCGCGGCGTTGTATGCGGCGACGAGTTCGGCCGCGACCTTCCCGGGCTCGGACCGCAACCGGCTGGGCAGCGTCTGGAGCACGAGGATGCCCTCGGCCGCATACCTGGCGTTTCTCACGACTGTCGCCGCGTACTGCCGCTTGCCGAAATGGAAGTCGTACGAGTCGATCTCCCACGCGAGCCGGACCTTCGCGAAGTAACCGTCGGGAGTCCCGATGTACTCGCCGGTTTCATCCCGAAGCTGATGATTCCAGAGCGGCTCGGGCAGACCGGTCAGCTTCCAGACGGCCATCGCGTCGATCTCGGCCACCGACCGTGCGCCTTCCGCTATCCGGTTCAAGGCCTCGCGCGGGACAGCCGTACCTCGGCTGCTTCCCGCCTCCAGTTCCGCGAACAACTCCGGAATGCGCGCCCCTCGCTGAACAGACTCGGCCAGCAGAGCCGAAACCGCTCGCCTGGAGCTGAGTCGGCGACACTCGTCGAGCACCGAGCGGACCAAGGGCGCAAGCGGCACTCCGCTGGCGACGATCGGTTGCGGCATCCTCGTCGTCCGTTCGATGATCACAGGGCCGGAACTGCCGACCTTGCGTTCGAGCGGAACCAGCAGATGGACGCGAAAGGGGTACTCCGGCAGTGCACGAAGCCCCTGCCGACGACAGGACGCGGCTCCGGTCACCACCGCATCCGGCCCGCCGTAGAGGAGCGCAGCGTCGACCAACTGGCGTCGCGTCGGCTCGCCGGAGTTCAGCAAGAGGACGCCCGGTAGCAGCCGACGCCATGGCATGCCCGGCTTGCAACGCCGATAACAGGTCCTTGATGGAACGCCGAGTTCCACCAGCCGAGCGACGGTGATCACGCCACCACGACTGTGCCGGTAGAGCCCTTCAAGATCACGAGCCCACTCTCCAGGTTTCACCCCACGATCGTCAGTAACTTGGGCTTCCCCGCGCCATCGCCACCTGCCCGATCTGTGGACAACTCGCCCCAACCGACCCCACTGTGGATAACTCGCCGGATGTCGCGAAAGCCACTTTAGGGACATGAGATGTCCCTAAAGTGGCTTTCGCGACATCCTCGCGTCAGAACTGGGGAAGCGCGGGAAGTGGAGGCAGCGCAGGAGCCTCCAGCCAAGCCGCGAAGAACCCGGCGAGCGAGCGCCCAGCGAAGCGTTCAGCCAGCGCCACAAAAGCAGCAGTGGTCACCAGACCGTGCCGGTTCTCCACCGCCCAAGCCTTCACCAGCGGGAAGAACACCGCATCGCCCACCGTGCAACGCAAGGCGTGCAACAGAAGCCCACCGCGTTTGTACACCCGCTCGTCGAACATCCGGGCCACGCCGGGGTCGGCGAGGCGCAGGTCGGCAGGCTTCAGCCGCATGCGCGCGTGCCAGGTCTTCGCCCAGGTGTGGGCACTCTGCCCACCGGATTCCTCGGACCACAGCCATTCCGCGTAGGTCGCGAACCCCTCGTTGAGCCAGATGTGCCGCCAGTCGGCGACGGTCAGGCTGTTGCCGAACCACTGGTGCGCCAGTTCGTGCACGACGAGCCGCTCGTGCGTGCGCCGTCCGTCGACGTGGTTGGCGCCGAAGATCGACATGCCCTGGGCTTCGATCGGGTCGTCGAGGTCGTCGTCGGTGACCACGACGACGTACTCGCCGAAGGGGTACGGCCCGAAGAGTCGTTGCAGGGAGTCCATGATCCGGCCCTGGCGCCCGAAATCACGGGCGAAGGGCCGGCGCAGGCGCGGCGGGACGGCCGCCCGTTGCGGCACCGTGGCGACCACCGAATCACCGTCGAGGGTGAGCCGGAAGGCCGAAGCCGAGGGGTGCGAGAACCAGCCGTGCCGCGCGCCGGAGACCAGATCGACGTCGTCGTACCGTCCGATTTGGACACTCATCAGGTACGTCGGCGTCGGCTCCGGACGTTCGAAGACCCATTGGGTGGTGCTCGCCCGCTCGTAGCGCGAGACCAGGTTCCCCGTCACCGCGACGAGATAGGGCGACGACGTCGTCAGCGCGACGCGGTAGGTCGCCTTGTCCGCCGGGTGGTCGTTGCACGGGAACCACGACGGCGCGCCGACCGGCTGGCTCGCCACGAGGGAGCCGTCGGTCAGCTCGTCCCAGCCGATGTCGCCCCACAGCCCGGAAAGCGGGCGCGGGTTGCCGACGTAGTGGACCTCCGCCACGAACTCGCTGCCGAGCGCCAGCGACTTAGCCGGCTTCACTTGCAGTTTGTGCCCGCGCCGGACGTACTTGGCGGGTTTGCCGTTCACGAGCACCCGGTTGATCCGGAATTCGCCGAAATCCAGGGTGAACCGCGACAGCGCCTGCGTCGCCTCCGCTGTGATGACGGCGGAGGCCGACAGCCGGTTGGGACCGATCTTGTAGTCCAGCTCCAGATCGTAGTGCCGGACCCGGTAACCGCCGTTACCGTGATGGGGCAGATAGGAGTCGCCGGAGGTGTCCGCGCCGGGTGAGGGCTGCGCGGAGGCCTTCGAAATCACCCGCGAAGAACCCCGCTTCCCTTACTTCGTCCAGGCCGAGATGGGATTCCCGAGCCAGCGCGAGTCGGCGGGAACCGCGTCGCCCCGGGTCACCAGAGACCCCGGTCCGACGGTCGTCCGCGCGCCGATGCTCGCGCCAGGCAGCACGATACCGTGCGGCCCGAGCGTCGCGCCCTGGTCCAGGGTCACCGGCGACATCGTCATGATCCGATCGTGGAAAAGATGGGTCTGGACGACGCAGCCGCGGTTGATCGTCGCGCCGTCACCCAGGCTCACCAGATCCGACTCGGGCAACCAGTACGTCTCCAGCCACACGCCGCGGCCGATCTTGACCCCCATGGTGCGCAGCCACGCGGGCAGCAACGGCGTCCCGCCCAGCGAACCGACCAGCCACGGGACGGCCAACGCCTCGACGAAGGTGTCGGCGAGCTCGTTGCGCCAGACGAACGAACTCCACAGCGGGTGATCGACGGCGCGGAACCGGCCGACCAGCAGCCACTTCATCGCGGTGGCGGTCAGCGCGGCGACGGCACCGGCCGCGAGCAGCAGCGGACCACCGAGCAGCAGTGCGACCAGGAAGCCGTACGCCCCCGCGAGCGCGAAGATCGCGGCGGCGACCAGCACGGTCAGCGCGACGCCGCACATCACCGGCACGATCCGGCACAGTTCGACGAGCGCGCGGGCGGCCTTCAGCCGCAGCGGCGGCGTGTAGGTGCGGCTCGTGTCCGATTCCCCGACCGACCGGCGGACCGGCAGCGGCGGCATCCCGAGGTACGACGAGCCCTTCTTCGCCTTCAACGGCGCCGAGGACAGCACGCCGACCAGGCCGCGTTTGGGCACCGAACGACCGGGCGCGGCCATCCCCGAGTTGCCGAGGAACGCCTGCTTGCCGATCCGTGCCGGCGCGACGTGCAGCCAGCCGTGGCCGAGTTCGTAGGTGGCGACCATGGTGTCGTCGGCGAGGAACGCGCCGCTGTCCACCTGGGTCATCTTCGGCAGCGCGAGCACGGTGGACGCCTCGACGTTGCGGCCGACCTTCGCCCCGAGCATCCGGAGCCACACCGGGGTGAACAGGCTGGCGTACAAGGGGAACAACCCCTCACGCGCCATGCCCATCAGCCGCTCGGTCGCCCAGACCTGCCACGCGACGCGACCGTGCACGGGGTGGTAACCCTCGATCATCCCGATGCTCAGCGAACGGACGCCGGCGAGCACGAGCAGGGCGTAGGTCAGGAAGTACGCGATGGTCGCGAGCGGCGTGAACAGCAGTGCCTGGCCGAGAGCGGCACCCAGCGAAGGGGCACCGGCGATCGCGTACCCGAGCACCGCGACCGCGGGAAGCGCGGCGACGGCGGGCAGGAGGCCCAGCGCGACCGAGGTCGCTCCGTAGACCGAAGACCAGAACCGCGAACGCGGCGGGCGGCTCGACGGCCACTTCAGCGCGTCCTTGGTGGCGCGGGCGGCGGGGGCACCGGCCCAGCGCTGCCCGGCGGGGACGACGCCCCGCACGGTCGACCCGGCTGCGATCTCCGCGCCCTTGCCGATCCGCACGCCGGGGAACAGCGTGCTGCGCGCGCCGATCCGAGTGTCGGCGCCGATCCGGATCTTGCCGATGTGCACGAGATCACCGTCGACCCAGTGCCCGGTGAGGTCGACCTCGGGTTCGATGGCGGCACCGCGGCCGAGTTTCAGCATGCCGGTGACCGGCGGCGGCGAGTGCAGATCGACGTCTTTAGCGATCCGCGCGCCGAGAGCCTTGGCGTACGTCGTCATCCAGGACGCGCCCGCGACGCTGTCCGCACCGCTGAACTCGGCGAGCTTCTCGGCCGTCCACAGTCGCAAGTGGACATTCCCGCCGCGCGGGTAGCTGCCGGGGCGGATACCGCGCAGCAGCAGCCGCGCGCCGGTCGCGGAGATCGCGATCCGGCCGGCCGGGCTGAACAACGCGACCCACGCGACGGCGATCCACGCCCAGTTCAGCGTCGGCGCCCAGGCGAACCCGGCCAGCGACAGGATGTTCGACAGCGTCGCGGCGATCGTCGTCCAGCGCAGCCCGACCAGGCCCATCAGCGGGATCATCAGCAGCGACTGGACGATCCCGGCCTTGCGCGGGGTCGGGGCGATGTCGCGGCGTTCGGTCTTCTCGCCGCTCAGCGCGTCCAGCAACGTGGCCAGCGCGCCGAGCTTCGGGTTGGCGTAGATGTCGTTCACCGAGACCTGCGGATGCCGGGTGCGGATCCGCGCGATCAGCTGCGCGGCCGTCAGGCTCCCGCCGCCGTTGGTGAAGAAGTCGGCCTTCGGGTTGTCGACCGAGACGCCCAGGATCTCCGCCCAGCCTTCGGCCAGCCAGCTCTCCGTCGGCGACAGGCCCGATTTGGCGGCGTCCACTGTGGACAGCGGCCAGGGCAGCGCGTTCCGGTCGACCTTGCCGGACGTCCTGGTCGGCAGGTCACCGATCAGCGCCAGCAGCGGGACGAGCGCGGCCGGCAGCTGCTCGCGCAGCCGGGTCGCGGCCTCGTCGTGGTCGAATTCGGCGCCTTCGGCGGGCACGACGTACCCGACGAGCACCTGGTTGCCCGCCTTCGTGCGGCGGATCGCGGCGGCGGCGCCCTGCACCCCGGGCAAGGCCTGGAGCGCGGCGTCGACCTCGCCGAGTTCGATGCGGCGGCCGCCGAGCTTGACCTGCTCGTCGAGCCGTCCGAGGAACAGCAGGCCCTCGGCCTCGGCGCGGACCATGTCACCGCTTCGGTACGCGCGGCGCCAGCCCAGTGACGGCAGCGGCGCGAACTTCTCGGCGTCCTTCTCCGGGTCGAGGTAGCGGGCCAGGCCGACGCCCCCGATGACCAGCTCGCCGGTCTCCCCCATCGCGACCGGCTCGCCCGCCTCGTTGACGACGGCGAGCTGCCAGCCCACGAGCGGCAGGCCGATCCGGACGGGGCCCTCGCCGGTCATCTGCGCGGCGCAGGCGACGACGGTGGCTTCGGTCGGGCCGTAGGTGTTCCAGACTTCGCGGCCTTCGACGGCGACACGTTCGGCCAGCTCGGGCGGGCAGGCCTCGCCGCCGAAGATCAGCAGGCGGACGTCTTCGAGCGCGTCGGCGGGCCACAGCGCGGCCAGCGTCGGGACGGTCGACACGACGGTGATGCCCTGCGCGACCAGCCACGGGCCGAGGTCGACGCCGGTGCGCACGAGCGAGCGCGGCGCCGGGACCAGGCAGGCGCCGTGGCGCCAGGCGAGCCACATCTCTTCACAGGACGCGTCGAAGGCGACGGACAGGCCCGCGAGCACGCGATCGCCGGGGCCGATCGGCTCCTCGGTGAGGAACAGCTCCGCCTCGGCGTCGACGAACGCGGCGGCGGAGGCGTGCGAGACGGCGACGCCCTTCGGCTTACCGGTCGAACCCGACGTGAAGATGATCCACGCGTCGTCGGACGCCGCGGGCGGACCTTCGATGCCGCCGGGTGTGCCGAGGACGGTGATCACACCGCCGTCGGTGACGACCGCGGCGACTTCGGCCTCGCCGAACACCAGGTCGGCGCGTTCGTCCGGGTCGTCCGCGTCGACCGGCACGTAGGCGGCGCCGACGGACAGGATGGCGAGGATGGCGACGTACAGCTCGACGGTCCCGGAGGAGATCCGGACGCCGACCCGGTCGCCGACGCCGACACCGTTGGCGGTCAGCTTGCGGCCGTAGTCGTCGATCTCCTCGACGAGCTTGCGGTAGGACAGCGTGGTCTCGCCGTCGTCGATCGCACCCGCGTTGGGATGCCGGGCAGCGGTCTCGGCGACGATGTCGATCAGGGTGCGTTCACCGGCGCCGAGACCGGACCAGAACAGGGCACGGTCGGCGACGGGGGTGGGTGACGGGGCGACGGTGACGTCGGCGACACAGGCGATCGGCCGGGAATCGGCGGTCAGTGTCATCGGGCGGTCACCACGGGCAAGACGGAACTGGGCAGAACAGACCCTTGGGCGCTCAAGCCCATCACACACCTTTCGCGAAGTGCGTCATTCGGGCTCGCTCTCCGAATGAGGCGCCCGCTGGCAGACCGACAACTTTACCGCAGGCGAACGCCCTATCTCGGCAGGATCTCGACAGAGTGTCGAACCTCACCGGGGACACGCCGAAACCCGAGGTCATCGACGTGTCCACTCAGTGAAATATTCACCTACATGGTGAGAAATCAGCGCGATTTTGCTTTACCCGACGGTTTTCCACCCGTCGCTTTTCCACCGACCTTGGGCCTTTGCTTCTTTTCCCGTACCCGGACATTCACCCGGACGGGGCTGCCTTCGAAGCCGAATCGCTCGCGGAACTTGCGTTCGATGAATCGCCGGTAACCCGCCTCGAGGAAGCCGGTGGTGAACAGGACCAGCGTCGGTGGTCGGATGCCCGCCTGGGTCGCGAAGAGCACCTTCGGCTGCTTGCCGCCGCGCACCGGCGGCGGGGTCGCGGCGATGAGGTCGGCGAGCCAGCCGTTCAGCTGGCCGGTCGGGACGCGCTGGTCCCAGGACTTCAACGCGGTCCGCAGGGCGGGTGCGAGCTTGCGCACGGAACGCCCGGTGAGCGCGGAGATGTTGACCTTGTCCGCCCACGGCACCCGGACCAGGCCCCGGTCCAGTTCGCGGACCATGGCGTGGCGGCGATCCTCGTCGACGAGATCCCACTTGTTGAACGCGAGCACACAGGCGCGCCCCGCCTCGACGACCATGGTCAGCACCCGCAGGTCCTGCTCCGAAAGCGGTTCGGCCGCGTCCAGCAGGACGATCGCCACCTCGGCCGCGTCGATCGCGGTCTTGGTCCGCAGCGACGCGTAGTACTCCGCGCCATTGGCCGAGTTGACGCGTTTGCGCAGACCGGCCGTGTCGACGAAACGCCAGGTCTCGCCGTCCAGTTCGACCAGGGAGTCGACCGGGTCGACGGTGGTGCCGGCGACCGAGTCCACGACGGACCGCTCTTCACCGGAAAGTTTGTTCAGGAGGCTCGACTTGCCCACGTTCGGCTTGCCGACCAGCGCGACCCGGCGCGGTCCCGCGGTGGCGCGGTCGCCGTCACGCGGCATCGACGGCAGCGCCTTGACGATGGCGTCGAGCAGGTCGCCCGAGCTGCGCCCGTGCAGTGCGCTGACCGGGTACGGCTCGCCGAGGCCGAGCGACCACAGCAGCGAGGTGTCGGCGAGCAGGCGGTCGTCGTCGACCTTGTTGGCGGCGAGCAGCACCGGCTTCTTCGAGCGGCGCAGCACCTTGGACACGGCTTCGTCGGTCGCCGTCGCGCCGACGGAGGCGTCGATCACCAGCAGCACGGCGTCGGCGGTGGCCATCGCCATCTCGGCCTGCGCGGCGACGGAGGCCTGCAGCCCGGTCGCGTCCGGCTCCCAGCCGCCCGTGTCGACCAGGGTGAACCGGCGGCCTGCCCAGAAAGCGTCGTAGGCGACGCGGTCCCTGGTCACGCCGGGGACGTCCTGCACGACCGCCTCCCGGCGGCCGAGGATGCGGTTGACCAGGGTGGACTTGCCCACGTTCGGCCTGCCGACGACGGCGAGGACCGGCTGCGCGAGCTGTGCCTCCTCCTCGGCCTCGCCCGCGGCGATCTGGGCGTCCAGTGCGGTGAATTCGGACTCGTCGGACCAGGAGCCGTCGATCTCGCCGACTCCGTCTAGCTCAGTCATCAGTTACTTCACATTCTGTCGCGTGTCTTGGAGCCCGTGCTCCAAGCGCCATTCGTCCAGTGCCTTCACGAGGTCCGCGAGCGCCACACGAAGCCGCTCGGTTCCCTCCTCCAGCCCTGTCCTTCCCTTCCCGATCGCGGGAGTGAAAGGCTCGCCGACCATGATGTCGACGCGGGGCCGCCAGCGCCTCTTGGCGCCGGCGGGTTTGTACGTCCCCCGAGTCGCGACCGGTACCACGGTCGCGTTCCCGGCGCGGACCAGGAAGGCCGCGCCGCGCTCGAAGTTTTCGGCGTCACCGAGGCCGCGGGTGCCTTCGGGGAAAATCCCGACCGCACCGCCGTCCTCGAGCACCTTGACCGCCATCATCAGCGGTTTGCGGTCCACCGCACCCCGTTTCACCGGGATCTGGCCCAGTTTCGGGAAGAACCAGCCGACGAAACCCGTGAAGAGTTCCGCCTTGACCAGGAACGCGGTGCGCCGCGAGAACATTCCGAACAGCAGCGCCGGTTCCGCCATCGAACTGTGGTTGGCCATGAACACCACCGGCCCGGACGACGGCACCCGCTCGGCACCGTGCACCCGGACCCGGAACACGGGCCGGACCAGGAACTTCGAGATCCCCCGGCCGAAGGTGTGCATCGGGCCGTTGGCGCCCTCGGGCAGGCCTTTCGCGCTCATCTGGTCGCCTCGGCGGGACTGCCTTCGAGGAGACCGCGGTGCAGCGCCAGTTCCGCCAGCGCGACGATCACCTGGTCGATGTTCAGCTGCGAGGTGTCGACCTCGACGGCGTCGTCGGCCGCGCGCAGCGGCGACGTCGCCCGGGTGGAGTCGAGGCGGTCACGGCGTTCCACCGCCGCCTTCGCGGCGTCCACGGTGGACTCACGACCGGCGGCGGAGTCCTGTGCGCTGCGGCGGGCGGCGCGGACCTCGGCCGACGCGGTGAGAAAGACCTTGAGCTGGGCGTCGGGGGAGACGACGGTGCCGATGTCGCGGCCCTCGACGACGATGCCGCCTACCCGGTCGAGCACCTCGGCGATGATCTCCCGCTGGCGCGTGACCAGCAGTTCGCGGACCGCGGGGACCGCCGAAACCGGCGACACCGCGGTGGTCACGTCCGCGCCGCGGATCTCGGCGGCGACGTCCTCACCCGCCAGGGTGACGGTCGCCTCGTCCGGGCTGGTCCCGATGCCGAGTCGGGCCTTGGCGGCGACGTCGATCACGGCCCTCGCGTCGGCCGGGTCGGCCCCGGCGCGCAGGACGGCGAGGGTGACCATGCGGTACATCGCGCCCGTGTCGAGGTAGCCGGCGCCGAGTTTCGCCGCGAGCTTCCGTGAGACCGTGGACTTCCCGGTACCGGACGGGCCGTCCATCGCGACCACACCACGCAGGGCTCCCGCCACCGAAACTCTCCTCGCCATGTCGCTCACCTGATCGACCACCATTCTGCCTGGTGGCGAACGACCCGCCTCAGCCGCCCACGGCGAACCGGTCGACGAGCATGCCGACGCGTTCCGCACGCGCCCGCGCCGGCAGCCGCCTGCTGCGTTCGAGGGTGACCAGCCCGTGCAGGGCGGCCCAGAAGGTCTCGGTGTAGAGAGCGGGGTCGTGCCTTCCCGCCGCCGGGCCCGCGGCTTCGAGCAGGGTGCCGAACGCGTCCCGCAGCGGGGCGGGACTGTCCGGGCTGGCGAACGTCAGTTCACTGGCCAGGGTGAAGATCGCGTCGTAGAGCGCGGGTTTGCGGTCGGCGAACTCGAAGTAGTTCTCGGCCAGGCGCAGCAAGGCGCCCCGCGCGTCCTCCGCTTCCCCGGCTCCCTTCCGCAGGTCCACGGCCATTTCGGCACATCCTTCGAGTGCGGCGGCCGCCATGATCGCGCCCATGCCGGAGAAGTGGCTGTAGAGCACCGGCTGGCTGTATTCGATCTCCGCCGCCAGCCGCCGGGTGGTGACCGCGTCCCAGCCCTCGTTTTCGGCGATCTCGCGGGCGGTCGTGACGATCAGCTGTTCGCGTTGCGCGCGGTCGCGCTCACGCCGGGGGTTCGTGACCATACGAATATCCTAGCACCGCTAGACAAGCTAGCGTCGCTAGCGCTAGTGTCCTTCTTGTTCCTAGCGCTGCTAGTTTTCGGAGTCGGAGACCATGACCCGCATCAAGATCGCTTATGCCCTGTCCGTCGCCCTCGTGCTTTTCGTCCTCTACTTCGGGAGCGGTTACGTGTTCTTCCCGATGACCCAGACGGGAGGATTCGGGTTGCCGGTGATGCCGTCCGACGGTGACCCGATCCTCGCGGTGAAGGGCGTCCGGGACATCGGCACGGCGCTCGTGCTGCTCGCGCTGATCCTGTTCCGCAACGCCCGCGCGGTGGGCTGGGCGCTGCTCGCGATGGCGTTCATCCCGTTCGGCGACATGCTGATCGTGTTGACCCACAACGGCTCCGTCGCCGCCGCACTCGGCATCCACGGCGCGACGTGCGCCCTGATGGTCGTGATCTCGGGGTTGTTCCTGATCCGCCCGGCACGAAACGGACAGTGAGTTACTGTTGAGAGCGTGAACGTCGAAGTGACCCCGCTCCCCGGAATAGGCGTCCGCAAGGACTTCGCCACTCGCAATGGCCGCCGCGTGGGCGTGGTGACCCATCGCGATGGGCACGTCGAGCTGATCGTCTCCAAAACCGACGATCCCGACGCCTGTCTGGCCTCGCTTCCGCTCAGCGCCGACGAGGCGGGTGCGCTGGCGAACCTGCTCGGCGCGCCCCAGCTCGTCGCCCAGCTCACCGAGGAACACCGGGATCTGCCGGGTATCAACACCAAACAGCTCCCGATCAAATCGTCGTCACCGTTCGACGGCCGGACGCTCGGCGACACCGCCATGCGGACCCGGACGAGCGTCTCGGTCGTCGCGGTGATGCGGGCCGGTCAGGTCCACCCCTCCCCCAACCCGGACTTCAACCTCACCGCCGGCGACGTGCTCGTCGCGGTCGGCACTTCCGAAGGCCTCGAAGCCGCCGTCAAGATCTTGAAGTACGGCTGATCGCGGATGGATCACACCGCACTGTCCTTGATCGAACTGGGGGCGGTCTTCTTCGGGCTGGGCGTGTTGGGGCGCCTCGCCGGGAAGATCGGGATGTCCCCGATCCCGCTGTACCTGATCGGCGGCCTGTGTTTCGGGCAGGGCGGCCTGATCCCGCTCGGCGACATCGGTGATTTCACCCACCTCGCCAGCGAGATCGGCGTCGTCCTCCTGCTGCTCCTGCTGGGCCTGGAGTATTCGGCGGCCGAACTGTTCACCGGGCTGAAACGCTCGTGGATGGCGGGCGTCGTGGACATCGTGCTCAACGCGGCGCCGGGCGCGATCGTCGCGCTGATCCTCGGCTGGGGGCCGATCGGCGCGATCGTGCTGGCGGGCGTCACCTACATCTCGTCGTCCGGGATCATCGCGAAGGTGCTCGGCGACCTGGGGCGGCTCGGTAACCGGGAGACGCCGGTGGTGCTGTCCATCCTGGTGTTCGAAGACCTGGTGATGGCGCTGTACCTGCCGATCCTCACCGCGGTGCTCGGCGGAGTGAGCTTCCTCGGCGGGATGAAGGCCGTCGGGATCTCGCTGATGGTGATCACCGTCGTGCTGGTGATCGCGCTGAAATTCGGGCGGTACGTCTCCGCGGCGGTCGACAGCCCGGACCGCGAGGTGTTCCTGCTCAAGGTCCTCGGCGCGGCCCTGCTCGTCGCGGGCATCGCGTCGGCGATGCAGGTGTCGGCCGCGGTCGGCGCGTTCCTGCTCGGCATCGCGATCTCGGGTTCCACCGCGGAGAACGCCACCCACATGCTGGAACCGCTGCGGGACCTCTTCGCGGCCGTGTTCTTCGTCGTGTTCGGGCTCAACACCAACCCCGCGTCGATCCCGCCGGTGCTCGGCTGGGCGGTCGTGCTGGCGGTGTCCACGACGCTCACGAAGGTGGCCACCGGCTGGTGGGCCGCGCGTAAACAGGGCATCGGGAAGATGGGCCGGGCTCGCGCCGGAGCCGCGCTGGTGGCGCGCGGTGAGTTCTCGATCGTCATCGCCGGGCTGGCGGTGGCGGCGGGCGCGGTGACCGGCGAACTCGCGGCCCTCGCGACCGCCTACGTGCTGCTGATGGCGGTCCTCGGCCCGACGGCCGCGCGGATCGTCGAGCCGGTGGCCCGCGCTCTGCAGCGGCGTCCCTTCGGTTCGAAGAGCCCCGCCTCGCAAACCGGCTGACCCGGTGGTGCGGAAGTAGTGAAGGCCTCCATCCCTCGGCTGAGCCGAGGGATGGAGGCCTTCACGCGCCGTCGTGGCCTCAGCCGCGGTCAAGCCCCGAGAGAGCCGCCGGAGCGAGCTGGACCGGAGCCGCCGGAAGCGAAGCCGGGACCGCCGACGGACCCGCGCCCGCGACCGGCAGCGCCAGCGACGTCTTGCCCAGGTCCACCGTGATCTTCGGGTACTGAGACGGCCCGCCGATGAAGGACCCGTCCGTCCCGCCGATGATCAGCGCGAGCTGATGTCCTTGCGGGACGACATGATCGGTACTCGCCAGCCGGAACGTCATGGTGTACGGCTGGCCCGGCGTCAGCGGCGACTCCTGGCTCAGCGAACGGTAGTTGGCCAGGTCGGCCCAGCCGCGGCTGATGATGTTCAGCCCGACCGACACCGAGTCGGCGCTCGTGTTCACGTAACAGGCGTCATTGCCGGACGAGCTCGATCCCCAGCACGACTGCGTCGTCTCGTTCTTGATGCCTTCCTTGGCCCCGGTGTAGTTCCGGATCGTCGCCTGGCCGTAGTCCACCAGGATCGCCGAGAGCCGCGCCGCGGACGTCGACGGCGTCGCGGTCACGGTCACCTTCGCCGTCCCGGACACGTGCAGGTCCTTCGCGAGCGCACCGGTGCTGAAGAGCACGCGTCCGCTGGAGGTCTCCGTCGGCCGCGCCGCCCAGCCGTTCGACGTCTGGCCGGAGGAGTCGGTGAACGACGCCGCGCCCGTCCCCGCGGTCGTGCCGAGAGTGCCGACGCCCGGGGTGCTCCCGGACGCGGGACGCAGGGTGACGGCGCTGCCCGCGGGCCAAGCCGCCTGGTCCACCCAGACGTCCGGGGCGCGTTCCACACTCGCGCCCGGGGTCTTCTCGATGCCGTTGTCGATGCCGAGCAGGTAGTGGTCGAACCACTGGTGCAGGGTGTCGACCCACGCCGAGCGCCGGTAGTCGAACGGGTCGACGTGGCCCGCCTGCGTGAGCCACACCTTGCGCTCGACGTTCAGCGCGTCCCACCACTGCCCGAAGTTGATCATCTTGACGTTGAGGTCGCCGAGGCCGTGCGAAGCCAGCACGCTGGCCTTCACCTTCGACGCGCTCTGCACGTGGTCACGTTCGGCCCAGAACGTGTTGTAGTCGCCGTTCGCGGTCGCGCCCTCGGTGAGCTTCCGGTTCGCGGCGGAGCAGTTCTGGCCGCCGTTGCGCTGGGAGACCGTCTGCGCCAGCCCGGCCGGGCTGCCTTGGCGCAGGCTCGCGCCGTCGGAGCGGTAGTAGTCGTACCAGGAACTGATCGCGCCGATCGGCACGATGGTCTTGAGGCCGTCGACACCGGTGGCGGCGACGCCGTTGGCGATCGTGCCGTCGTAGGACTTCCCGATCATGCCGACGGCGCCGGTCGACCACGTCGCGGTCGTCTTGGCCGATCCGGTCGCGGTCGTGTAGCCGGTGGCGCGGCCGTTGAGCCAGTCGACGACCTTGCGCGCCGAGTCGACGTCCGAGCGGCCGCCGACGTCGGTGCAGCCGCGGGACTTGTTGGTACCGGCCAGATCCACCAGGACCACGGCGTACCCGCGGGGGACGAAGAAGTTGTCGTAGAAGAGCGGGAACCCGACCGGCCTGCCCGCCGAGTCGTAGGTCTTGAGCTCGCTCTCGTTGCCGCGCCCGCAGCACGAGTAGTACGGGCTCGCGTCCATGATGACCGGGACCCTCTTGCCCTGCGCCGCCGGCTCCTTCGGCCGGATGATGTCCGCGGCGACCCGGTCCGAGCGGCCGTCACCGTCCCCGTCGAGCCCGATGTCCACCCAGGCCGTCTCGCGGACGGCCTGGGCGAAGTCGTACACCGGTTCGCTGCCCCGCGGTGTCGCCGCGCCGGGTGGCGCCACGACCACGGCCGCGGCGACCGCCAAAATCCCTGCCAGCACAACAGTTTTCACGGTCGAGCCCTTCCCCGTCGGCTGAAAGCCCGTCAGGAAGAGCTAAACGCGATGATCGGTCGCGCAGTAGAGCGGAAAGTCTTACAGTCAGGCGCAGCCTTGATGGCGGGGCGGGGCCCGGGCTTACAGATCCACCGCGCGGTAGAGCGAACCGACCTCGCCGCGGTTCAGCCGCCGGATCGAGCCCGACCGCTGGGCGCCGAGCTGGACGTCGCCGAGCGCGGTCCGGACCAGCTTGCGCACCGGGTGCCCGGTGGCCGCCATCAGCCGCCGCACGATGTGCTTGCGTCCTTCATGGATGACGAGTTCGATCTGCGTCCGGCCCGCCAGCATGTCCTTGACCCGGAACTGGTCGACCTTGACGATGCCGTCCGGCAGCTCGAACCCGGCACGCAGTTCCTTGCCGAGACCACGCGGGACGATGCCCTCGACCTCGGCGAAGTAGGTCTTCAGCACCTGGAACGACGGGTGCATCAGCCGGTGGCCGAGGTCGCCGTCGTTGGTGAGCAGCAGGAGGCCTTCGGTGTTCTCGTCGAGCCTGCCGACGTGCACGATGCCGGGCGTCTCCTCGTACCGGCCGCGCAGGTAGTCACCGACGCACGGGCGGCCGCGGTCGTCGCTCATCGTGCTGTGCACGCCCTTGGGCTTGTTCAGCACGAGGTAGACGAGGTCCTCGCGGACCTGGACGCGGGTGCCGTCGACGTGGATCACGGAGTTGTCCGGATCGACGCGGCGGCCGAGTTCGGTGACCACCTTGCCGTCCACGCTCACGCGGCCGCGCACGATCAGGTCCTCGGCCGCGCGCCGCGAGGCGACGCCGGCCTGCGAAAGGACCTTCTGCAGGCGAATGCCGTCGGGATGGGCGTCAGATGTCATCGATGGTGTCCACTTCGGGTAGCAAAGGAGCGATCGGGGGAAGGTCGGCCAGGGACGACAGTCCCAGTCGCTCCAGGAACAGCTCGGTCGTCACGTACAGCGTGCCAGTGGTGTCGGGGTCGGCCCCGTGTTCTTCGATCAGGCCGCGTGCCAGCAGCGTCCTGATCACCCCGTCCACGTTCACACCCCGGACCGCGGCGACCCTGGCCCTGGTCACCGGCTGCCGGTAGGCGATCACGGCGAGGCTCTCCAGCGCGGCTCGCGTCAGCTTGGAACGCTGGCCGTCGAGCAGAAGCTTCTCCACGAACGGGGCATAGACGTCCCTAGTGTAGAACCGCCACCCTTCGCCGACTCGGCGCAGGTCGATTCCGCTGGTCCGGTCGGTGAACTTCTGCGCCATCGTGCGCAGTGCGACGGTCACCCGCGACTCGGGCTGGCCGACGGTCTCGGCGAGCGATTCCTCGTTGATCGGCGAGTCCACCACCAGCAACAACGCTTCGAGGGCGGCTTCGAGCGCCTCGTCGGAGGTCACGTCGGGACAGTCCCCGTCGCCCGCCGCCACGAGCCCTTCGCCGGCAGGCGGCTCGGCTTCCGCGTCAGGTACCGGCTCCGGTTCCGGAGCGGTCTCGGTCGCTTCGGGCGTTTCGGTGTTCTCGGTCTCTTCGGGGCTCACCCGTACTCCTCGTCCTCGACGACGGCCAGATCGTGGTCGGCCGCCACCGACGCCTCCGCCACGGACCCACCGGTCCAGCGCACGTGCAGTTCGGCGAGCGCCTCCAGCTGTTCGAACTGGACCGTCGCTTCGCGGTACAGCTCCAGCAGCGCGAGGAACCGCGCCACGATCTCGACGGTGTGCTCGCAGTCCTCGACGAGCTCACTGAAGGTCGCCTCGCCCCGTTCCGCGAGCTTGAGCCGCAGCAACGCGGCGTGCTCGCGCACCGAGACCCGTCCCATGTGGATGTGCGCGATCGACACCGTCGGCGGCGGCTTCGGCTTGAAGACCGCGACGGCGATCTCCGAGAATTTCGCCACGTCGACGCCGAGCATCACCTCGGGCAGCAGACCCATGAACCGGTCTTCGAGCGCGACCGACCTCGGGTATCGCCGCAGCGCGCCCGCCTCCAGCTCGCCGAACAACGCCGCGACCTGCTTGTACGCGCGGTACTGCAGCACTCGCGCGAACAACAGGTCCCGTGCTTCGAGCAGGGCGAGGTCGTCCTCGCTCTCCACCTCGGCCGCGGGCAGCAGCCGCGCCGCCTTGAGGTCGAGCAGGGTGGCCGCGATGACCAGGAACTCGGTCGTCTCGTCGAGGTTCCATTCCGTGCCGAGTGCGCGGGTGTAGGCGATGAAATCGTCCGTGACCCGGTGCAGCGCGACTTCGGTGACGTCGAGCTGGTGCTGCGAGATCAGCTGGAGCAGCAGATCGAAAGGACCCTGGAAGTTCGCCAGGTTCACCTTGAACCTCGACGTGCTCAGCTCTTCGTTGGCGAGTCCTTCGGGAACCATCCCGCCGTGCACGGTTTCGTGCACGGCGGGGGTCTCTTCTTCCGCTGCTGTCCGCTCGACCGGCTCCGGGCCACGCTCAGCAGCCTCGGCCGGGTCGTCCATCAGTTCTCGGTCTCTTTCCCGTCCTCGGCGCCCGCCCGCAAGCGCTGGACGAGTACCGACTCCTCACCGTTCGAGTCGAAATCGGCCAGCAGGACGGCCACCGCCTCGCGGACCAGCCTGCCGCGATCGAGCACGAGCCCGTGCTTCGCCCGCAGGTTCAGCCTGGCCTGCTCCATCGCCAGCAGTTCGTCGCCGGAGACGTAGACGGTGATCTTCGCGTCGTGCTTGGTCCGGCCGGAACCACTGCGCGCGGCGCGGGTCAGCTGGTCCTTGTGCGCCTGCCCGCCGCCGTTCCCCGTGTCGTGCCCGTCGCCGTCGCCCGCCGAGAGGGCGGGCGGCTCGGTCACGGGCGGGAGATCGAGGGCGGGACTGGAGGTGATCCTGAAAAGCTCGGACGCTCCGGGCAGGGATGCTCGCCTGCTCACCGGGCGATCACCTCACGGGCGAGCGCGCGATAGGCGGCCGCGCCTGCTGATTTGGGGGCCCACGTCGTGATCGGCTCGCCCGCGACCGTCGTCTCGGGGAACCGCACGGTGCGGTTGATCACCGTGTCGAACACGATGTCGCCGAATGCCTCCACCACTCTCGCCATGACCTCCTTCGAGTGCAGGGTTCTCGGGTCGTACATGGTGGCGAGAATCCCCGTGATGTCCAGTTTGGGGTTGAGGCGTTCCTGCACCTTCTCGATGGTGTCGATCAGGAGCGCTACGCCTCGCAGACTGAAGAACTCGCACTCCAGCGGGATGATCACACCGTCCGCGGCGGTCAGTGCGTTCACCGTCAGCAGGCCTAGCGAGGGCTGGCAGTCGACAAGAACATAGTCGTAGTCGTTCATGACCGGACGAAGGACCCGTAACAAAGTGTGTTCGCGCCCTACCTCTGCGACCAACTGGACCTCGGCCGCGGACAGGTCGATGTTGCTCGGCAGCAGGTCCACGCCGTCCACCCGGGTCTTCCGGATGACGTCGGTGATGCTGACCGACCGCTCCATGATGACGTTGTAGACCGTCTGGTCCAGTTCGTGCGGCTGGATGCCGAGACCCACCGAGAGCGCGCCCTGGGGATCGAAGTCGACCAGCAGCACCCGGCGGCCGCATTCGGCGAGCGCAGCTCCGAGGTTGATGGTCGAGGTGGTCTTGCCGACCCCGCCCTTCTGGTTGCACATGGCCATCACCAGTGCGGGGCCGTGCCGTTCCAGTGGCTTCGGTTCGGGAATCTCGCGGAGCGGGCGGCCGGTCGGGCCGATACCGTCGTTCTCGCGTTCCTGCTGCTTGGTTTCCTTGGCGCGCTTGGCCTTGCGGCCGCGTGAAGAGATCGTGTCCTCCGACGGTTCGTCGCCGTCGTGTTCGGCGGGGGTGGCGATGGTCACCTGACTGAGGCTCGCCGCGGCCGAACCGGCGGACGCGGACGGCTTCGCCGGCTCGTTCGGTGTCGACATAACGCGAAAGCTCCTCTTCGACAGGATCCTCGGCAGCCTATGCGCGATTCGCGGATCGAGCCAAAGAGGCACGCCGGGATCGAGGGGGTCGTTTAACCGAGTGCACGCGGATGTGCTGTCGCGTAGACCTCGCGGAGCGTGTTGACCGTGACCAGCGTGTACACCTGCGTGGTGGTCACCGACGCGTGTCCGAGCAATTCCTGCACGACACGGACGTCGGCGCCGCCTTCGAGCAGATGCGTGGCGAAGGAATGGCGCAGCGTGTGCGGGGAGACGCCCGCCGTGACGCCCGCGGATTCCGCCGTGTCCTTGAGAACCTGCCACGCGCTCTGCCTGGACAGCCGGGAGCCGCGGGCGTTGAGGAACAGCGCCGGTGTCCCGCGACCGTGGACGGCGAGCGCGGGCCGCGCCCGGACGAGGTAGGCGTGCACGGCCTCGATCGCGGGACGGCCGATCGGGACGATGCGCT
The DNA here is from genome assembly GCA_049998115.1 of Amycolatopsis sp. cmx-4-19. Lineage (GTDB taxonomy): Bacteria > Actinomycetota > Actinomycetes > Mycobacteriales > Pseudonocardiaceae > Amycolatopsis. The sequence continues at coordinate 360,540 of JAEBEO010000006.1, forward strand.
GTTTGCCGCCCTTGCCGTCCAGCAGCACGGTCCGTTCGGCGTCGTCGATGTCGTCGACGTCGAGTCCGACGGCCTCCGAGATCCGCGCGCCGGTCGAATAGAGCAGTTCCAGCAACGCCCGGTCGCGCAGCGGCCGCTCGCCCTCCGGCGGCGGGGTTTCCAGCAGTTTCAGCACGTCGTGCACCGGTAGTGCCTTGGGCAGCCGTTTGGCGGCGGCCGGCGGGCGCACCTCGCGGGCCGGGTCGTTCTCGGTGATGCCGTCCGCGTGCGCGAACTTGTGCAGCCCCCGCACCGCGACCAGCGCGCGGGCCGCCGAGGACGCGGCGAGCGGACGGTGCTCCTCGTCGCCTTCCCGCAGGGCGGCGCCGAACGAGGTGACGTGCGCCGGGGTGACGTCGGTGAACCGTTCGACCTCGGCGCCGCCGAGGTACGCGGTGTAGCGGCGCAGATCGCGGGAGTAGCTGTCGAGGGTGTTGCGGGCGGTTCCGCGCTCGACCACCAGATGGTCGAGGTAAGCGGCGACCACCTGGGCGACTCCGGCACCCCCAGCCCGTGACACACCGACACTCTAGGTCCACGGGGGCGCTCGCGGGGGTTCGCCGCGCATACCGCGGCGCACGACCTCGTGAGTGGTAAGGGCGGTTCTCACCTTCCTTACCACTCACGAGGACCTAGAGACCGCGCGAAGCGAACTTCGTCGGCCGGTCCTTCCAAGGCGCGTCCGCGGGCCGGGACGAACCGGCCCCCGAAAGCACCGCGTGCGTGGCCAGCACGCCGCCGACGGTCGCCCCGTTCACCAGCTCACCGGCCAGCGCCATCCGGACGGCCTCGGCGAGCGGGAACTTCCGCATGACGAGGTCGGCCTCCTCCTCGCCGAGGATCTCCCTGTCCACTTCGGACAGTTCACGGGCGAGGTAGACACGCACGACCTCGTCGGTGAAACCGGGCGACGCCGCGACGTCGACCAGCGTCTCCCAGCGCTCGGCGCTGAGCCCGACCTCCTCGACCAGCTCGCGCTTGGCCGCGCCGACGGGGTCCTCCCCCGCCTTGTCGATCAGGCCGGCGGGCAGTTCCCACAGCCGCCGCCCGACCGGGTGGCGGTACTGGTGGATCAGCGTGACCGAACCCTCGGCGTCGAGCGCGACGACGGCGACCGCGCCCAGGTGCTCGACGACCTCGCGGCGGGCGGTGCCGCCGCCGGGCATCACGACCTCGTCGACCCGCAGCCCCACGACGCGTCCGATGTGGACATCCCTTGTGGACGCGACGGTGAACTCGTGCTTGCCGGGCTCGGTCACCGGGCCACCACGGGGACCTCGGGAAGCTCGACCGGGAGCCGCTCGGCGACCTTGCGGTCCACGACGGCCTTCACGAACGAGCTGAACAGCGGATGCGGCCGGGTCGGGCGGCTCTTGAGCTCGGGGTGCGCCTGGGTGCCGACGAAGAACGGGTGCTTGTCGGCGGGCAGCTCCACGAACTCGACAAGGTGGTCGTCGGGCGAGGTGCCCGAGAACACCAGACCGGCTTCGGAAAGGCGCTTGCGATAGGCGTTGTTGACCTCGTAGCGGTGACGGTGCCGCTCGGAGACCTCGGTGCTGCCGTACGCCTTCGCGACCTGCGAGCCCGGCTTGAGCTTGGCGATGTACGCGCCGAGCCGCATCGTGCCGCCCATGTCGCGCTCACCCGCGACGACGTCGCGCTGGTCGGCCATCGTGGAGATGACCGGGTTCGCGCCCGCGTCGTCGAACTCGGCCGAGTTCGCGTCCTTGATCCCGGCGAGGTTCCGCGCCGCGTCGATCACCATGCACTGCAGGCCGAGGCACAGCCCGAGCAACGGCAGGCCGTGCGTACGGGAGTACGCGATCGCGCCGACCTTGCCCTCGATCCCGCGCACGCCGAACCCGCCGGGCACCAGTACACCGTCCACATCGGACAGTGCGGCGGCGGCACCGGCCGGGGTCTCGCAGGTGTCCGAGGCGACCCAGACGATCTGGACCTTGGCGCGGTGGGCGAACCCGCCCGCGCGCAGTGCCTCGGTCACCGAGAGGTAGGCGTCCGGCAGGTCGATGTACTTGCCGACGAGCGCGACCCGCACCGTCTCCGACGGGTTGTGCACGCGGTCGAGCAGATCGCCCCACACCGTCCAGTCGACGTCGCGGAACGGCAGCCCGAGACGGCGCACCACGTAGGCGTCGAGCGCCTCCCGGTGCAGCACCTTCGGGATGTCGTAGATCGACGGCGCGTCGGGACAGGCGATGACGGCCTCGGTGTCGACGTCGCACATCAGGCCGATCTTGCGCTTCAGGTCCTCCGGCAGCTCACGGTCGGCGCGGCAGACCAGCGCGTCGGGCTGGATGCCGATGTTGCGCAGCGCGGCGACCGAGTGCTGGGTCGGCTTGGTCTTGAGCTCGCCCGAGGGGGCGAGGTACGGCACCAGCGAGACGTGGAGGAAGAAGCAGTGGTCGCGACCGACGTCGTGGCGGACCTGACGGCAGGCCTCCAGGAACGGCAGCGACTCGATGTCGCCCACGGTGCCGCCGACCTCGGTGATCACGACGTCCGGGCTGTTCCCGTCCTCGTCGGCGCCCGCCGCGGCGGTGATCCTGGCCTTGATCTCGTCGGTGATGTGCGGGATGACCTGCACGGTGTCGCCGAGGTACTCACCACGGCGCTCCTTGGCGATGACCTCGGAGTAGACCTGTCCGGTGGTGACGTTGGCCTTGCCGTCGAGGGACCGGTCGAGAAATCGTTCGTAGTGCCCGATGTCCAGATCGGTTTCGGCGCCGTCGTCCGTGACGAACACCTCACCGTGCTGGAACGGGTTCATCGTGCCCGGATCGACGTTGAGGTACGGATCCAGTTTCTGCATCGTGACCCGGAGCCCACGTGCGGTAAGGAGCTGACCCAGGCTGGAAGCCGTGAGTCCCTTACCCAGAGAGGAGGCAACGCCTCCGGTGACAAAGACATACTTGGTAGCCCGCGACTGAAGTCCCACGGGCTTCCACCTTATCCCACGCCCGCCGACGCGCTCACCGGCCACGCCGCAAGCGTCCGATGGAGTGGAAAACCGCTACCCTCGCGACGTGACAGACGCGCACGACACCTGGACCGCACCGGTGGCGGAAGGCCCGCTCGACGCGGACATCCGTGTCCCCGGTTCGAAGTCGATCACCAACCGGGCCTACCTCCTCGCCGCGCTCGCCAGCGCGCCGACGCGGGTGAGGACCCCGCTCGACTCCCGGGACGCGCGGCTGATGCTCGGCGCCATCTACGCCCTCGGCGCCCATTCGCAGGAGAGCATCTCGGGCTATCTCGTGCATCCGCTCGGCCCCGGCCGGGTGCATCCGAACGACACCGTCCGGGTGGAACTCGGCAACGCGGGCACGGTCGCCCGGTTCACCCCCGCGCTGGCGGCGCTGGGCACCGGTCCGGCCCTGTTCGACGGCGACGAGGCGCTCCGGCGGCGTCCGATCGGCCCGCTGCTGAAGGCACTGCGCGGCCTCGGCGCCCGCATCGACGACGACCGCCGCGACGCGGTGCCGTTCACCGTCCACGGCGAAGGCGGCCTGCGGGGCGGCAAGGTCGATCTGGACTCGTCGGCGTCGAGCCAGTTCCTGTCCGCGCTGCTGCTCGCGGGGCCGTCGTTCCAGCAGGGCGTCACCGTGCGCCTGGTCGGCGGCGCGGTACCGAGCGAACCGCATGTCGCGATGACCGTGGAGATGCTGCGGCGGTTCGGCGCCACCGTGGAGCGTGAGGGCGCCGAGTTCCATGTCGGCCCGGCCCGGCTCTCCTGCCCCGAGTACATCGTCGAGCCGGACCTCTCGACGGCCGCGCCGTTCGTCGCCGCGGCCGTCGCGACCGGCGGCACCGTCCGGATCGCGGGCTGGCCCCAGCGGACGACCCAGCCCGGCGACTGGCTCCGCAGCCTGCTGCCGCTGCTCGGCGCGACCGCCGAACTCGACGCCGGCGGCCTGACGGTCACCGGCGGCGGCACGATCCCCGGCGTCGAACTGGATCTGCGCGAGGTCGGCGAACTGACACCGGTGATCGCGGCGCTGCTGTGTTTCGCCGACGGGCCGTCGGTCATCTCGGGCGTGGCGCATCTTCGCGGCCACGAGACCGACCGGCTGACCGCGCTCGCCACCGAACTGTCGTCGCTCGGCGCCGACGTCCGCGAGACCGAGGACGGGCTGCGGATCGCACCGGCGCCGCTGCACGGCGGGAAGTTCCGCACCTACGACGATCACCGGCTGGTGATGGCGGCCGCGGTACTGGGGCTGAAGGTCGAAGGGGTCGAGGTGGAGAACCCGGGGACGGTCGGGAAGACCTTCCCCGGCTTCGCCGAGGCCTGGACCTCGATGCTCGGCTAAGGGAGCCCTCCCGCAAAAGGCGTCCCGCGCCACTGGTCGATCATCGGCAGGTCGGGTGCCATCGCGAGGCACCCGACCAGCTCCTCGGCGGCGTTGTCCGCCTCGATGTCCTCGGGACCGGTGAAGGCGAGGTCGCGTTTCGATCGGGCCGCGGTTGACCAGTTCGAAGTCGGCGTAGAGGCATTCGCGGCGTGCGTGGTCGAGGTCGGCGGGGTCCAGCAGCTCCGGCCGGTCTTCGAGCCGTCCGGTGAGGATCCGTTCGCGCAGCTCGTCCCGGACCCGTTGCCGGTCGCGGCCAGCGGCCGCCGCGCTCCTTCCCCTGCCACCAGACCCCTTCGACACAGCCGTAGCTCGTGCCCGCGTTTAGTCCTCTAAATGCGGTAGTTGCGCGTGCAAGTACCGCATTTAGAGGACTGAACGCGGGGGGGTCAGTTGCCTTCGGAGGCGATACCGGGCGCGGGGGCCTGGGCGTTGCCGGCGATGCCGTAGCGACCGGCGCCGCCGTCGAGCTGCTCGCGCAGCGCCATGATCGTGGTGACCCGGCCGGCCGCGGTCTCCGCATTGTCCACTGTGGACAGGATCGAGGTCGACGACGTGTCGGCACGCACGACGCCGATCGCGCCGGTGCCGTCGGCGGATCCGGCGTCGCCCGCCAGGACCGTGCCCGCGCCGGAACGGTCGAGCTGCGCGGCGAACCGGGCGACGGTCGAGGCACGGTCACCCGCGCCGTCGCCGGTGTACTTGGAGCCGGTGAGCACGATCGCGAGCTGGGCGGGCTTCACGTCCTGGCCCGCCTTGAGGAAACCACCGTCGGTGAGGCCGCCGAGCGCCGCCGCCAGTTCGACCGGCGAGGACTGCGGCTGCGCGTTGTCCTTGTTCAGCAACGCCACCGAACCGAGCAGCGCCCCGGCGAGCGTGCCCGGATCCCCCGCGGTCGGGAACTGGACACCGGCGGGCTGCAACCGGGTCACGACGTCACGCAGCTGGTCGGACCGCATCGGGTCGGAGAACGCGTCGGTCAGCTGGATCTCGCCGGTGACGGACGCCCCGGCCTGGCCGACGAGCTGCTTGAGCGCGTCGCGATCGGCGGGCTTCGCGTCCTCCGTGGTCACCAGCACCACCGAACGCTTGTCCAGCTGTCCCGCGACGACCTTCGGTCCCATCGCGCCGGCGAACGCGTCCGCGTCGGACAGCCGGGCGTTGAGGGAGTTGCGCTGGGTCTCCAGATCCGCGACCTGGGTGCCCAGGTCCTCCTTCTGCCCGGCGAGACCGGACAGCAGCGAACCGTTCAGCGCCGTCGACCCGAGCACGACCCCGACGGCGAGCGCCAGGAAGCAGGCGGCGATGGAAACGATGTGGTATCGCAGAGAAATCACGTGAAGAGTCCCTTGCCCCAGGCGATGAACGAGTTCCAGGTGTCGCGGATCCAGTCGAGATAGACCGAACCCACGTCGGAGACGAGCAGCGCGGCCGCGACGGCCACCAAGGTCGCCAGGACCAGCAGCACGATGGCGCCGATCGACACCCGGCTGCGGTGCAGGGTCGCGACCGCCTTGCCGTCGACCAGTTTCGTGCCGAGCTTGAGCCGGGTGAGGAACGTCGACGGATTCGACCCGGACCGCCCGTGGTCCAGGAATTCCCGCAGTGTGGCCTGGAAACCGACGGTGACGACGAGGCTGGCCTCGTGCGCGTCGGCCAGCAGCAGCGCCAGGTCCTCCGCGTTGCCCGTGGCGGGGAAGGTGACCGCGCCGATCCCCAGGTCCTGGATGCGCTCGACGCCCGGCGCGTGCCCGTCCGGCTGCGCCGGGACCACGACCTCGCCGCCGCTGCGCAGCGTCTCCGCGCCGATCCCGTGCGGGTCGCCGACGATGACGTCCGGCTGGTAGCCCTGTGCGCGCAGCGTGTCGGCCCCGGCGTCGACGCCGATCAGCACCGGCCGGTGCTCGGAAATGTACTTCTTCAGTTTCTTGAGGTCTTCGGCGTGTCCATTTCCGCCCGCGACCACGAGGGCGTGGCGGTCCCGCAACGGAACCCGGATCTCCGGTACGCCGACGCCGTCGAGAATGAGACTGCGTTCGCGGCGGAGGAATTCGATCGTGTTCGCGGAAAAGGCCTCCAGCTGGGTGGACATCCCGGCCTTGGCTTCGATCATCTGATCCGCGATGCTTTCGCGCGTCTGCTGGACCCCGGACCCGACCTGCCGCTCACCGATGTAGACGACGCCTTCGTGCAGGCGCAGTTTCGTGCCGTCCTTCACCTTGCGCAGGAGTTCGCCGCCGACCGAATCGACCAGCGGGATCCCGGCTTCGAGCAGGATCTCCGGGCCGAGGTTGGGGAACCGGCCGGAGATCGACGGCGAGGCGTTGACCACCGCCGCGACTTCGCCCTCCACCAACGCGTCGGCCGTCGAGCGGTCGAGATCGAGCTGGTCGAGGACGACGATGTCGCCCGGGCTCAGCCGGCGAAGCAGTTCACGCGTACGCCTGTCGACCCTGGCGACGCCGGTGATCCCGGGGAGGGTCTCTTGGTTACGCGTGAGCAAGCCGGTGAGCTTCATGCGACCGATAGTGACAAATCCGGATGGCCTTATGCGTCCGCCACGCCGAACGAAACACGCCGATTAACCCACATCAGGTCGGGCTGGTCCGGACGTCCCACGAAGGGGTTCACCCGGTTTCGGAGCGTTATTTCGCCTTCTTTCGCTTTCCCCCGCGACGGGCTTTGGGCTTGTCCGGCGCGCTCTTGTCGGCCTCGGCGACGGCCAGCAATTCTTCGGCGTGCGCCCGGCCGGTCTCGGTGCTTTCCATTCCGGCGAGCATCCGCGCGAGCTCGACGACCCGTTCCGATTGCTCGAGCACTCGGACGCCACTGCGGGTCACCCCGCCGCTGGTGCCCTTGTCCACCACCAGGTGCTGATCGGCGAACGCGGCCACCTGCGGGAGGTGCGTGACCACCAGGACCTGGTGGCTGCGCGCGAGCCGCGCGAGCCGCCTGCCGATCTCGACCGCCGCGCGGCCGCCGACCCCGGCGTCGACCTCGTCGAACACCAGGGTCTGCACGGTGTCCGCATGCGCGAGGACGACCTCGATCGCCAGCATCACGCGGGACAGCTCACCACCGGAAGCGGCCTTGTGCACCGGAAGCGGCGGAGCGCCGTTGTGCGCGCGCAGCAGCAGCTCGACGTCGTCGATACCGTCCGGGCCGGCGTGCACCAGCCTGTCGCCGACCTTCACGGCGTGCGTGTCGCTCTCGTCGACGGTGCGCCGTTCAACGGTGATCTCGATTTCGGCCTGTCCCATGGCGAGCCCGGACATCTCGGCGGTGATCGCCTCGGCCAGCTCGGCGGCGGCTTCGACGCGCGCGTCCGAGAGCACGGAGGCGTGTTCGGCGAGCTTCACCGCGAGTCCGTCACGACGGCTTGCCAGCTCGGCCAGCGCCTCCTCGGAGGTGTCCATCGTGGACATCCGGCGGCGGGCGTCGTCGGCCCAGGCGAGCACACCGTCCACATCGGCCGCGTACTTGCGGGTGAGCCGCTTCAGATCGGCCTGGCGCGCGAGCACCTTCTCCAGCAGTGCCGGGTCGGCGTCGAGCGTTTCGAGGTAGCTGCCCAGCTCGGTGCCCACTTCGGACAGCAGCACCGAGGCCTCGTCCAGCCGCGGCCCGAGTTCACGCAGCACGGCGTCCTCGGAACCGTTCAGATGGCGGGTCGCTTCGCCGATCAGGCCCAGCGCGCCGGGCGCGTCCGGGTCGCCGTCGGCCGAACCCGCGACGGCGGCGTGCGCGGCACTCGACGCGGCACGCAGTTCGTCCACGGCGGCGAGCCGCTTGATCTGTTCGGTGAGCTCGGTGTCCTCGCCGGGTTCCGGCGCTACGGAGTCGATCTCGGCGAGACCGTGCTTCAGCAGGTCGGCCTGCTGGGCCATCTCGCGGGAGCGGGAGGACCGCTCGGTCAGTTCGGCGACCACGGCGAGCCATTCGTCGCGGACCGCGCGGTACTGCTCCAGCGGTTCGGTGACGGCCTCGCCGGCGAACCGGTCGATCACCGCGCGCTGCTCGGCGGGCCGCAGCAGCCGCAGCTGATCGTTCTGTCCGTGCACCGCGATCAGCTGCTCGGACAGGTCGGCCAGCACGCCGACCGGCACCGAACGACCACCGAGGTGGGCGCGGGACCGGCCGTCGACCGAGACCGCGCGCAGCGCGATGACGCTGCCGTCCTCGTCGACCTCCGCCCCGGCGTCGGTGACGATCCGGGTGGCGCCCTCGGCACCGCCCAGCTCGAATCGGCCTTCCACGAAGGCCTTCAGCATTCCCGTTCGCACCTTGGACACTTCGGCTCGGCCGCCGGAGAGCAGGTGCAACCCGCTGACGACCATCGTCTTGCCTGCACCCGTCTCACCGGTGACGACGGTGAAGCCCGCGTGCAGTTCCAGCAGGGCGTCCTCGATGACTCCGAGGCCCTGGATGCGCATCTCGGCCAGCACGACGCCCACCGTAGCGGCCCACCCCGACGGTTCCCGCACCCGCCACGTCCTGAGCGGGTCGGTCAGGACGGAAATTGTCCTGAACGACCCTTTCCCGACATCCGTCAGCGGGCGTGTCGCTCCCGCCAGCCCTTGATCGGCAACGAGAACTTGTGCACCAGCCGGTCGGTGAAGGGACCTTCCCACAGCCGGATCAGGCGCACCGGCACCTTGCCGCAGGTGACCCGCACGACCGCACCGGCGGGTAGATCGAAGGTCCGCGATCCGTCGCAGGTCAGGACGGCCGGGGAACCGTCCGGATCGATGGCGACGGTGATCTCCGAGTCACGGGAGACGACCAGCGGCCGCGAGAACATCGCGTGTGCGTTGCTCGGCACCACCAGCAGCGCCTGGACGTCCGGCCAGATGATCGGGCCGCCCGCCGAGAACGCGTACGCCGTCGAGCCGGTCGGTGTCGCGCACAGGACTCCGTCGCAGCCGAAGGACGACACGGGCCTGCCGTCGACCTCGATGAGCGCGTCGAGCACCCGCTCCCGCGAGCTCTTCTCGACACTCGCCTCGTTGAGCGCCCAGGTGTGGACGGTCTCCTCGCCGTCGACGGCCACCATCACGTCGACGGTCATCCGCTCTTCGACCTGGTAGTCACCGTCGACGGCACGCTGCACGGTGTCGGCCAGCTTGTCCGAATCGGCCTCCGCGAGGAAGCCGACGCGGCCGAGGTTCACGCCGAGCACCGGGACGCCGTTCGGCCTGGCCAGTTCGGCGGCCCGCAGCAGCGTGCCGTCGCCGCCGAGCACGAACACCAGCTCGGTCCCGGCGGCCGGGTCCTGCTCCGGCGCCATGACCGTGCAGGGCGCGCCGATCCCGCCGTCCGCCTCCAGCATCTCCCGGACGTCCTCGTCGAGCACCCGCAGCCGCACACCGGCCTTGGCGAAACGGGCCGAAACCTCGCGTGCCGCGTCCCGGGTCGCGTCCCGGTCCGGGTGCACGACGAGCAGCACCTCGCGATCGCTCATTGGGGTCCCTCCAGGACTGCGGTCCGGACGAGCCGTTCGGCATCGGTGCCGACGGTCTCCCCCGCGCCGCGGGTAAGCCAGACGAAGTATTCGACGTTCCCGGCAGGCCCGGGAAGGGGACTCGCGACGACGCCACGCAGGCCCAGGTCCAGCTTCTCGGCCTCGGCGAGCACGTCCAGCACCGATTCGGCGCGCAGCTCCGGGTCCCGGACCACGCCGCCGCTGCCGAGCCGGTCCTTGCCGACCTCGAACTGCGGTTTCACCATCGGCACCAGATCGGCGCCGTCCCGCGCGCAGGCCGCCAGCGCGGGCAGCACGAGTTTGAGCGAGATGAACGAAAGATCGCCGACCACGAGGTCGACCTGCCCGCCGAGATCCTCCGGCGTCAGGTTGCGGACGTTCGTCTTGTCGAGGACGACCACGCGGTCGTCGGTGCGCAGGCGCCAGTCCAGCAGACCGCGGCCGACGTCGGCGGCGATCACCGTGGCGGCGCCGTTGCGCAGCAGGACATCGGTGAAGCCACCGGTCGAGGCACCGGCGTCGAGGCAGCGCCTTCCCTCGGTGGAAAGACCTTGCGGGGTGAAGGCGTCGAGCGCGCCGAGCAGTTTGTGCGCGCCACGGGAGGCCCAGCCCGGGTCGTCGCCGTCCCGCACCACGATGGGTGCGCCGGACTCGACCCCGGACGCGGGTTTGGTGGCCACCATCCCGCGCACGCTGACCTTGCCCTCGGCGATCAGCGTGGACGCCTGCTCGCGGGAGCGGGCCAGACCCCGCCGGACGAGCTCCGCGTCCAAGCGGGCGCGTTTGGGCACGCGGTCAGACCTTGTCGATGGTGGACAGCGCCACCGTCAGCTCGGTGTGCACGGCCTCGAACCGGTCGACGTGCTCCGAGAGCGGCAGTGCGGCCAGGTCGTCGAGACCCGCGACGGCCTCGTCGATACCGGCACGCGGATCCGTGTCCTGCTGCGCGAACTGCTCGACAGGAACCGGCGGAGGGCCGGGTACCGGCGGCCGCGGAACGGGATGGAAGTGGTCTTGCACCCCACCAAGTTAGCAGCGCCGGTCAGCCGAGGCGCAGCTCGCCGAGCGCGGCGCGGGCGGTGTCGCCCACACCTCGGACCTCGGTGATCCCCGACTCCCAGGCCACCGCGCACAACGCGCGCAGGAGGTCGAGGGAGTCGCCTTCACCTTCGGCTTCGAGCACGTCACCCTGTGCGGTGATCCGCCAGCCCTCCTTGGGGCCGACCTCGAGCAGATCCGCCCGGACGCTCAGTCCCGTCAGGTCCTCCGCGAGGTAGCGCGGACGCTCCTCGGGGGTCGCTTCGAGCAGGGAGGCCGCGTCGGCGACGCCGGTCATGACGCAGAGCGCGTCGATCCCGGCGGCCACCGCGCCCTCGATGTCGGTGTCCAGCCGGTCCCCGACGACCAGGGCACGTTCCGCGCCGGCGTCCTTCGCCGCCGTCGTGAACAGCAGCGGTGCCGGTTTGCCCGCCACCAGCGGTTCGAGGCCGGTGGCGTGGCGCAGCGCGGCGACCATCGACCCGTTGCCCGGCAGCAGACCGCGTTCGGTCGGCAGGGTCGCGTCGACATTGGTCGCCACCCAGAGCGCGCCCGCGCGGATGGCGAGACACGCCTCCGCGAGAGCGGCCCACGTGTTCTCCGGGGAATGGCCCTGCACCACGGCGGCCACGTCCGGACCGGCCTCCCGGACCGTCCGCAGCCCCGCCGACTCGATCTCGGCGGCCAGCGACTCCGTGCCCACGACGAGGACCACCGCGCCCTCGGGCAGCCGCCCGCCCAGCAGGGCGGTGGCGGCCTGAGAGCTCGTGTGGACCTCGTCGGGAGTGGCGGGGAGTCCGAGTGCCTCCAGGTGCGCGGAAACCTCCGCGGGTGCCTTGGAGGCGTTGTTCGTGACCCACCGGACGGCGGTGCCGTGGTCCCGAAGGGCCCGGAGAGCTTCCGGAGCGCCCGGCACCACGGTGCTGCCGCGATAGACCGTGCCGTCGAGGTCGAACAGGACCGCGTCGTACCCGGCCGAGAGGGCGTCAGCCATTCGTGAGCTCCGCGGCGCGCTCGGCGGCGTCGGTCTCGTCCTCCTCGTCGGCCTCTGCCGCGTTCAGGAACCAGCGGACGGCTTCGTCCTTGCGGTCGGCGGCGGCGAGGTTGTCGGCGTAGGCGTAGAACAGCCGGGCGCTCCACGGGTCGCGCTTCTCCGCCTTGAGGTCGTCTCCCTGCAGGGCGACGACGGCGGCGTCGAGCTGGCCGAGGTCACGGCGCGCGCCGGCGGCGACGATCGCGAGTTCGATCTGCGTCGCCTTGGGCAGGCTCTCCTTGTCGACCTCCTTCGCGAGGTCCAGCGCCCGCTCCGGGCGGCCGATGGCGCGCTCGGCGTCCGCGATGATCGCGATGTGCTCGTCGGACCGGGTCATCCGACGGACGGCCCGCAGCTCCGAGAGGGCATCGGACCAGTTGCCCGCGTGGTAGGCGACCAGGCCGAGCGCCTCACGGACGATCGGGACCCGTGAAGCCTTGGCCTTCGCGTACTTGGCGTGCTCCATCGCGGCTTCGGGGTCTTCGTCGATCAGGCCGCCCGCTGCGACGAGGTGCTTGCCGACGGTTTCCGCGAGTGCCTTGGGCAGGGTGCGGAGTTCGCGGCGGACCTCTTCGTCGAGGTCGGAGAACTCGATGCCCTCCGGCAGCTCCGGCGCCGACAGCAGCTCGCGCGCCAAGGCCTCGTCGTCGACCGGCTTGTCCTCGGTGCGCGGCGAGGACCGGAAGTCCTTGCGGACCTCGGGCCGGTCACGCTGGGGATGGTCGTCGCGCTTGAAGCCGCCACGCGAGTCGCTTCGCTTGTCGTCGTAGCGCTTCTCCGGACGGTCGCCGTAGGACTTGCGCTCGTGGCCGCCACCGCTGGGACGACGGTCGCCCGACGAGGGGCCACGTTTGTCGTCCCGGCGGTCGCTGTCGTAACCGCCGGAGCGCGAGGCGCCGCGATCGTCGCTGCCGCCCCTGCTGTCCCGGTTGTCCCTGGTGTCACGCTCGCCGTAGGACTTGCCCTGGGGGCGTCCTTCGTAGCGGTTGCCGGACGGGCGGTGGTCGGAACGGCCGCGGTTGTCCGAGCCATAGCCGGAACGGGCCGGGCGGCTGTCGGAACGCTTCTCGTACCGGCTTTCGGAACGATTGTCCGAACGACTGTCGGACCGGTTGTCCGAGCGGTTGTCGTAGCGACGCTCGGGACGGCTGTCGGAAGAGCGGTACCCGCGGTCGCCCCCCCGGCTGTCACGGTTGTCTCGACTGTCGCGGTTGTCGGACCGGTAACCCCCACGGTCGCCGCCGCGGCTGTCGGACCGGAAGCCACCACGGTCACTGCCACGGTTGTCGCTGCCACGGTTGTCCGAGCGGAAGCCACCGCGATCGTTGCCACGGTTGTCGCTGCCACGGTTGTCTCCGCCGCGGTACCCACCACGGTCGCTGCTGCGGTTGTCGCCACCGCGGTTGTCGGACCGGAAGCCACCACGGTCACTGCCGCGGCTGTCTCCGCCACGGTTGTCGGAGCGGTAACCGCCGCGATCACTGCCGCGGCTGTCACGCCGATCGTCGGAGCGGTAGCCGCCGCGACGGTCGTTGTCGCGACCACCGGAACGGTCGTCACGACGGTCACCGGCACCGGGGCCGCGACGGTCGTCGCTGTTGTAGCGCGGGCGGTTGTCGTCACGTCCCTGGCCGGCGAACCGGCTGCCGCCGGAACGCGGGTCGCGAGGACCGTCGCCACTGCGTGCGGGCTTGCCGGGGTAGCTGCCCGTACCGCGGGCACCTCGGTCGTCACGGCGCGGACGGCCCTGGTAGCCGCCGTCGCGACCGCCTCGGTCCTGCCTGTCGCCGGCGGAACCACGCCGGTCACCTCGCTGCGCGTCAGACCGGCCTCCGCGGGGACTCTCGTCCCGGCGGCCCGACCGGCCGGACGCGCCATCATCTGAGTCACGTCGACCGAACTCGGACACCTGGCCTCCTGCCACTATTGAAAAAGTTTCGATACCGGCGACACCCACTGGGCGCGCCAACGGACCACTGTAGTCGGTCCCTGGACATGAAAAGAGACAGGGCCCTGACCGGGGAGAACCTGTCAGAGGTTCTCGACCCTGGTCAGGACCCTGTCCTGAAGTTAGTCCGGCGGTGTCCTACTCTCCCACAACCCTTCGGTTGCAGTACCATCGGCGCTGTCAGGCTTAGCTTCCGGGTTCGGAATGGGACCGGGCGTTTCCCTGACGCTATGACCACCGAAACACTGTGAAACAACCACACCCACCCTGTGCCGACTGGTGGTGGTGTGGTGTCTCAGAGCTGTAGAGTGGATGCGTAACATCTTTGTGGGCAAGTCCTCGGCCTATTAGTACCAGTCAACTCGACAACACATTACTGTGCTTCCATTTCTGGCCTATCAACCCAATGGTCTGTTGGGGGC